>NZ_JAHWFK010000110.1 GCF_019710575.1 Paractinoplanes polyasparticus
CTAAACAAGATCAACCACACGAGGGGGGGTCCGTTTTCAACCGTCCCAGAGGGGTCCAGATTCAGCCGCCGTTGACATTCCACCGCACGATAGCGGTATTGCCGAGCGCAGCGTCGTTGATGTCTGACCCTGAGGCCCTTCAGCAAGGACTGCTTGCTGGACGGTGGAGTAAGGCGGGCGGCTCCCAGTGGAGGTCAGGGTGTGACGGCGGCGATCGGGCAGGCGTCGCTGCTCATGACGGCCAGCTCATAGGTCGTAGCCAAAGTTGCCACCGGCGTTGTAGCTTCGCCGCAACCGTCCCACACAGTCTGGCGTCGCCGGCGAGCCGTCGCGCTTCGTACCGTCACCTGCGCAGATGGGCCTGGTTGTGGGTTCGGTAGCCGAGTGGGAGTCCGCTCCCCTTGGATGACGCTCCGCGAACTCTCGGGATCGGAGCTCGACTCCGGAGGCGCGACACCGGCGACCCTGCCGGCTCGAGGGATCGACGTAGCAGCAACCGCGCCTCTATACCTCGACCGGTGACAGCAGAGTACGTCGTACCAGGCGTCAGGATCGCACTTCGATGATCTGTTCGACGGGGAGCCGGGGTGTCCGGCCCGGACCGGCATGCTCGGATCCGAAGGTCCCCAGACGCAGGACAAGGTACGGAAAGCCGAGGTCGCCGATCAAGCGACGCAGTTCGTGTCGGGTGAACGGAACTTCAACCGGACTGCTGTTGGGAAGCACGCCGACGCTGCGCTCGATGGCGGTGAGCCAGAGAGCGCTGAGTGCCTCGCCGGCGCGGAGCCAGTCGGCGGGTTCGTCGCCGCTTCCGTAAAGAACGGCGTAGGTAGCCGCAGTGTCGTGGCCTTCGCCCGCCCGAAGTGTTCCCGACGTGCCGAAGTCTCGTTCGGCTACCGTCGTTCGTGGCTGCTCTGCCGGAAGGACGCTACTGGGCACCCCAGCGTTGTCCGCTCGCTCACCACCGACCCAGGTAGCCGTTTCGGCCTGCAAACGCACATCGGTTGCCTGAGCCCTCTGTGCGTGCTCAACCAGGACGGCCAGCTCGATGACCTCGTCACGGTTGAGCAGATGCAGCCGGGCACCCTCGCGCTCAACGGCGTGGATGAACGCCTCCACGGTGTCCGTGCTGACGGGCTCGTCGCTCACCGTTCGCCGGTCGGTGTGCCGCACGTGCAGTGTCTGGAAGTGCCGCGCTGCCTCTGGCCGAGCCGGCTCGTGCCGCGTCGGGCGGATCACCGCCAGCGGACTGTCAGCCAGCCGCTCGACCTCATGCTGCCAACCTTCGGCGGCCAGCGCCAGCCTGGCGTGGTGCAGGGCGCTACCGCAGCTGAGCTGCAGCATGTGACCGTCTGGATCCTGAGTATGCAGTTGCCGCTCGGCGGCCGCGAACAGTTCCAGTCGATCCGCGGACACGACCCAACGCCACGGCTGAGTGTTGTGAACGGACGGTGCGTACCTCGCAGCTTCGGCGGCCTGGAACAGAGCCTGCTGACGGTCGATTGCATGGCTCACGTCAGGCCTCCGCCGGTTACCGATCTGGGTCTCGTGGCACAAGGACGCGCCTCCACTAAAGGATAGAGGCTTTCGGGGCGCGGCACCGGGCACAACGGTGTAACTCAGATACAAAACTCCAACCGGAAACCGGCCTCCCGGCAGGTCGCACCACCTGAGCGGTGCCGCGCTGGTTCGACCGGCCCGCGAGGCTGGCACGCCGGTAGTTCATCGGTCGCGATCCGAGCCGATGTCCTCCGCGTAGGTCGCGCCGCCGTCAGACTCCTTGGTCAGCGGGCGCGCGCCGCCCTCAGGCGGTCCCGCGATCGACTGCTCGCCGGCTGCCAGCTCCGGGAACTTCGCGTCGAACGCTGGCCGCTCCGAGCGGATCCGCGGCATCCGGTCGAAGTTGCGCAGCGGCGGTGGGCAGCTGGTCGCCCACTCCAGCGAGTTGCCGTGACCCCAAGGGTCGTCGACCGTCACCACCGGACCGACCTTGTATGACTTCCAGCAGTTGTAGATGAACGGCAGCGTCGCGACGCCCAGCAGAAAGGACCCCGCCGTCGACACGGTGTTCAACACCGTGAAGCCGTCGCTTTCCAGGTAGTCGGCGTATCGCCGCGGCATACCTTCGGTGCCCAGCCAGTGCTGCACCAGGAATGTGCTGTGGAAGCCGATCATCGTCAGCCAGAAGTGGATCTTGCCCAGGCGCTCGTCGAGCATTCGGCCGAACATCTTCGGGAACCAGAAGTAGATGCCGGCGAACACCGC
>NZ_JAHWFK010000111.1 GCF_019710575.1 Paractinoplanes polyasparticus
GGCCAGGAAGGAGACCGGCCTCCGGCCGGCGTGACGGTCGAGAAGGGCCAGGAAGCGAAGCCGGCCAAGTAGACCTGGCGCCGGTGGGCCGGGACGGCCCGCCGGCGCCAGGTCTTGACGCTAGAGTGTCGGCATAGGAGGGAAGCTCGCGTGAGAGTCCTGCTGGCGGAGGATGAGCAGATCCTCGCCCGAAGCGTGCGCAACGGCCTGCACCGCGCCGGCATGACCGTCGACGTGGTTCACGATGGGCCGGGAGCGATCGAACTCCTGCGGACCCAGGAGTATGAAGCCGTCGTGCTCGACCGTGACCTGCCGTTGCTGCCGGGCGACGAGGTGTGCAAATACCTCATCGCCCACCACCCCTCAGTCGGCGTGTTGATGCTGACCGCGTCGGCGGCGCTGGTGGACCGGGTCGCGGGCCTGCAGCTGGGGGCCGACGACTACCTCGTCAAACCGTTTGAATTTCCTGAGCTCGTCGCCCGGCTGCGTGCGTTGCAGCGCCGGTCCGGTCATCGGGCACCGCCAGAACTGCGGTTCGGGCAGCTTCGTCTCGATCCGTTCACCCAGCAGGCGTTCCGCGGCACCACCCTGCTCGCGCTCAGCCCGAAGGAATTCCGCATCCTCGAGCAACTACTACGCGCCCAGGGCGGCGTGCTCAGCGCCGAGACACTGCTGCAGCGCGCCTGGGACGAGAACGCCGACCCCTTCACCAACTCGCCCCGGGTGGTCATCTCGACATTACGCAAGAAGCTCGGCAAACCATGGCCGATCGAGACCGTTCCCGGCGCCGGGTACCGTGTTGTCCAAACCTGACAGGGGCAGATCCGCCTCCCGCGGTTCCATCGGTACTCGTGTCATCGGCAGCATGGTCGCGGTCATCGCCGTACTGGCCCTGGTCATGGCCGGGACCATCACGCTGTTGATGACGTACGTTCCAGACAGCATCGTGGGCGGCGCGCTCGCTGTCACGCCCGGCAGCACGGATGGTCCCCCACCGCCACCCGCCAGCGTGCCCGCGGAAGTGCTGCCCCGGCAGGAGGTCGAACGGCTGCTGGTCTTCTCCGCGGTCGCCCTCGCCGTCGTGATCACCGCGGGCGCGGGCGCGGTGCGCTGGATCGTGCGACGATCGCTCGCACCTCTGCACGCGATGGTCGCCGCGGCCCGGCAGGCCGGGAGCACGGACCTTCGCGCTCGCGTTCCGGTCGGACGCGGACGGGACGAGGTTACCGACCTGGCCGCCAACTTCAACCTCATGCTGGCCAGGCTTGACGCCGCCTTCGAGGCGCAACGCCGATTCGCCGCGAACGCCTCCCACGAACTTCAGACGCCGCTGGCGGTGACCCAGGCCGCGCTCGACGACGCGTTGGCCGAGGCACGACCAGGACCGACGCGTGACCTTCTGCAGGACCTGCGCAGCCTCAACAGCCGCAGCGTCCGGACCGTACGCACGCTGCTGGACCTGGCAGAGACCGAGGGCGGCACAGGCCATCCCGAGCAGACCGACCTGGCACTCCTCGTCCGTCAGGAAGTCGACAACCAGCGGACAGCCGCTCAGGAGCACGACGTGACGGTCCGCGTCAATCTCGATCCGGCCGTTGTGGAAGCTGATCCGAGCCTGCTCCGGCTCATGGTGCGCAACCTGCTCGACAACGCGATTCGCCACAACCACCGCGGTGGCCAGGTGGACCTCAGCCTGCACGACGCCGGGCCGGAGCTGATGCTTTCGGTTGCCAACACCGGCACCCGGATGAGCCCCGATGAGGTCGCCAAGATCGTCGAGCCGTTCCGCCGGGGCGCCGGGCGGCTGCGAACCAAAGGCAGCGGTCTCGGCGCCACGCTGATAGCCGCCATCGTCGCTCGCCACGGCTGGCGGCTCCGCCTGCGCCCCGGCGCGGACGGCGGCCTGACCGCCGAGATCCGGCTGCCGAATCAGCAAGGCACGTACCATCTGCTCACGACCGAGTAGAACGGATCGCCGCACGACGCGTTCGCGCACGCCATCGAGCCGGTCACCGGCCGGCC
>NZ_JAHWFK010000112.1 GCF_019710575.1 Paractinoplanes polyasparticus
TCGGTCGCTCGGTCCGGTATGACTTACTGCCCCTGTCGCACGCATGATCCGGGGGGTGTTGTCGCCGGGCCGGGTGGCGTCGGCGAGACCGCTGATAGGGACCCGGCCACCCGCTTTCTGGGCAGGTCTCTCCGTAACGTGGCTGCCGGCAGTCCGACGCCTGATCAGCGGCCGAGCCCATGATGGACATCGTGGGAGAGGCGAGCGTGACCAACGAGTACGGCGTGTTTTTGGGCCTGGACGTCGGCAAGACCGACCATCACGCGGTCGCCCTGGACCGGGCGGGCAAGAGGCTGCATGATGCGGCGTTGCCGAACACCGAGGCGGGGTTGCGCAAGTTGTTCGACAAGCTGGCCCGGCACGGCCGGATCCTGGCCGTGGTCGACCAGCCATCCTCGATCGGCGCCCTCCCGGTCGCGGTCGCCCGCGCCGCGGGGCATCAGATCGCCTACCTGCCCGGCCTGGTCATGCGCCGACTGGCCGACCTGCATCCCGGCACCGCGAAGACCGACGCCCGCGACGCCTACGTGATCGCGGATGCCGCCCGCACGCTGCCGCACACGCTGCGCCGCGTCGATGCCGGCGATGACACCCTCGCCGAACTGGAGATGCTGGTCGGCTACGACGACGACCTCGCCGGTGAAGTCACCCGCATCAGCAATCGCATTCGTGGTCTGCTCACCCAGATCCACCCGCCGCTGGAACGGGTCCTGGGCCCAAAAGTCCAGCACACCGCCGTGCTGGAACTGCTGTCGCGGTGCGGCGGCCCGGCCGGGCTGCGCAAGGCCGGCCGTTCGAAACTCACCGAGATCGTCAAACCGCGGGCACCGCGCATGGGCGCCCGTCTCGTCGAGCAGATCTTCACCGCCCTGGACGCCCAGACCGTGGTCGTTGCTGGCACGGCCGCTGCCGAGACCATCCTGCCGAGACTGGCCGACAGCCTGCGTGAACTGCTAAAACAACGCGACCAGATCGCCGTCCAGGTCGAGGGGATGCTTGATGCGCACCCTCTTTCCTCGGTCCTGATCTCGATGCCCGGTGTCGGGGTCAGGACCGCAGCCCGGATCCTGCTCGAAGTCGGTGACGTCGCTGCGTTCCCCACCTCCGGCCACCTGGCCGCCTACGCCGGCCTGGCCCCGGTCACCCGTCGATCGGGCACCAGCATCCGCGGAGAACACCCACCTAAAGGCGGCAACAAGCAGCTGAAACGCGCGTTCTTCCTGTCCGCGTTCGCCGCCCTGGCCGACCCGCTCAGCCGGGCCTATTACGACCGCAAACGGGCTGAAGGCAAGAAACACAACGCCGCCCTCATCTGCCTCGCCCGTCGCCGCGTCGACGTCCTGCACGCCATGCTCCGCACCCACACCCCCTACCAGCACAAACCGGCAGAAAAGCTCGCCCTCGCTGCTTGACAAAAACCATAGGGACACCCCCC
>NZ_JAHWFK010000113.1 GCF_019710575.1 Paractinoplanes polyasparticus
TGGTCCTCTGCCCGCGCGCCGAAGGCGTTGCGGGAAGTGGGTTTGGCAGGTGGGGCAGGTGCCGATCAGTCGGGCTAGCAGATGTTGCAGGCGTCGAAGTA
Organism: Paractinoplanes polyasparticus; assembly: GCF_019710575.1. Taxonomy (GTDB): domain Bacteria; phylum Actinomycetota; class Actinomycetes; order Mycobacteriales; family Micromonosporaceae; genus Actinoplanes; species Actinoplanes polyasparticus. The sequence goes on from NZ_JAHWFK010000113.1 coordinate 102, forward strand.
CGGCGTAGAGAGTCATTCCGGCGCACGGGTTTTTGGGTCGAGGCGCTGCAGGGTCAGGAAGGCGTGGGCGGCGCTGACGAGGGTGGTGTGGTGGTGCCAGCCTTGCCAAGTGCGGCCTTCGTAGTGGTCCAGGCCGAGCCCGGTCTTGACTTCGCGGTAGTCGTGTTCGATGCGCCAGCGTAGTTTCGCCAGCCGGATCAGGGTGCGTTTCGCCGTGGTGGCGGGCAGGTTCGACAACCAGTATTTGACCGGTTCAGGCTCGCCGGCCGGCCATTCAGCGATCAACCAGGCCTCAGGCAGATCGTGGCCCAGGTTGGCCGAGCGGATGGCCGGCCCGGCTGGTCGCACGCGCTGAAACACGAACTTCGAGCTCATCGGGACCGGCCGGCCGTTGCGGTGGCGGGAGCTGTCGCGCCAGGTCACTGGTCGTGCAGCCTTCGGCCCGGCTGTCGCCAGCAGGTCGCGGATCGTGGGTGCCGGTTGCCGATAGATCTGTTTCGGATAAGGGCCGTCACCTCGGTAAGGCACTGTCGTGCGTTGAACATCGAGCGGGTAGGCGGTGACGGTGTGCGCGACCTGGACCGCGTAGTCGATACCGCGTTCGGCCAGGGCTTGACGGAATTGTCCGGCGTCGCCGTAGCCGGCGTCGGCGACCAGCACACGGGGTCGTAAGCCCCAGCCGAGCAGTTCGTCGACCATCGCCAGGGCCAGCCGCCACTTCGGCGTGTATCCGATCGTGTCCGGGATCTGCGCCCGCCGACGTCGCTCAACGGCGTCAGTGGCTGCTTTCGGGGACGCCGGGTCCCACGACTCAGGCACGAACAATCGCCAATCCACCGGACAGGACGCAGTCTCAGTGACCAGGCTGACCGACACCGCGACCTGACAGTTCGTGATCTTCCCGGCGGTGCCGGTGTATTGCCGGGCCACACACGGCGAGGCTTTGCCGTACTTGAGCAGGCCAGTGTCATCGATCGCCCACGCCACGCTGTCCATCGCCTCGCTCATACGTTCGGCGATCCGGCGGCGCACCGGGGTCACGTCCCACGGACTGTTGGTGACGAAATGGTTCAACGCCTGCTCATGCGGGCCATGCAACCTCGCTGCCATCGGCTGGATCGACTTACGCCGCCCGTCCAGCATCAACCCGCGCAGATAATGCCCGGCCCGATCCTGCCAGCCCGCATACCTCAGCGACGCGAACACGTCCCCGACATACTCGGCCAGATCATCACCGAGCCGTTGCACCTGCGCAGTGTCCATCTCCCGACGACACCAACATCAACCCACATCTGTCACCATCAGCCACTCGAAGGG
>NZ_JAHWFK010000114.1 GCF_019710575.1 Paractinoplanes polyasparticus
TGGCGTCAGACCGTCGCCCAGAACGCGGTCAGCATGAGGGCGGCTCGCTTCGGGTCCTCGAGCATCCACCAGTGATCGGAACCCTCCATCACCTGGATCTCCTTGGCCCCGGCGCGTTCGGCGGCCCGGCGGCGCTGGTCGACCGAGCCGACGGCGTGGTCGGCCGTGCCGATGACGGCCAAACCCGGCCGGGTGCCGGCTTTGGGCAGGCTCCGGCCCCGCTCGGCCATCACGGGTTGGGCGGCCGAACGGTACAGCGACAGGATCGCGCGTTCCATGTCGGCGTTCAGGGCCGGGGCCACCTGGTCGGCTGTCGGTGACGGGATGCCTGCCTTCCGCAGCAGGTCGGCCCGGTGAGCGACGGTGCCGGTGAACACTTCCTTGCTGAACGCCTCGCCGACCTCCGGGGTCTGCCAGATCTTGGCCGTCTCGTGCCACTCGTAGTCCGGCTCCAGGACACCGAGCACATCGTTGACCCAGCTGCGGATCAGGCCGGGACGCTCCATCATGACCCAGGCCGCGTGAATGCCGCCGAAGTCGTGGCCCACGAGGTCGACCGGCGCGTCGAACTTTGTCAGCTCACCGATCAACCAGTCCCGGTAGCCGTCGAGATTCGCATCGAATCCCTCCGGCAGTGGTGCGCCGAAGCCGGGCGGACTCAGCAGGACCACGTTCTCGACGCCGAGCGCGGCCAGTTCGCCCACCAGTGGCCGCCAGATCGCCGAGGTCTCCGGAGCGCCATGGACCAACACGCGCGTACGACTCTTGTTGCTGGACATCGCCTGTCCCTTCGGTTCCAGATCATCGTTGAGTTGGTAAGGCCGGTCGGCCCGGATGGCGAGGTTCGAACCGGAGGCCTCACGGTCCCGGGGGCTTTCCGGAATCGCGAGGCCTCTCGGCGTAGCGGTTGAAGCGCTCCCTGTTCAGCTCGACAGCTGGTTGCGCAAGGCGTCGATGTCCCACACGTTGGACATCTGGACGAACTTGCCGTCACGGACCTTGTAGGTCGTGATCTCGTGAACTTCGATCGGCTTGCCGTTGGGGGCCACCCCGAGCCATTCGTTCACCGGGGTGCCGCGGTGGATGGCGTGAGTGCCGATGGTGTCGCCGGCGATGACGGTCCGCACGACCTCCACCTTGAGATCGGGAATGGCATCGGTGATGCTTTCGAAGTTGGCGATTCCTTGCTCGCGCGTCACGGGCTCGCCGTGGTACAGGACGGTGTCGTCCATGAACTCGCCCACGCGGTCCCACTGGTGCGCGTTGATCACTTCGACGTAGCGGCGGTAGAAATCCTGGATGTCGAAATCCG
>NZ_JAHWFK010000115.1 GCF_019710575.1 Paractinoplanes polyasparticus
CTAGTGCGTTGTCCATGAACGTTTGCCGGGTCTGAGTGGTCAGGCGGCCTTGAGCCGAGGCCGTCCCCAGCGTTGCTGGCGTTCGCTGCGGACCCGGGCTCGTTCGCGGCGTTGCGCGGCCAGGACGTCGGGGTGGCGGGCGTTGGCGTTGCGCCAGCGCAGGTATTTCTGCAGCTTGCTGGTCAGGACGGTGTGGTTGGGATGGTTCGAGTTCGCCATGGTGAACATGCGCAGCGGCCCGAACTGCGCTTCGATCGGGTTGGCCCAGGACGCGCTGGTCGGCGTGAGACACAGTTCGACCTTGTTGCGGGCCGCCCAGGCCCGGATGGCCGGCGTTTTGTTCGCCGACAGGTTGTCCAGGATGACGTAGATCGGTGCGCCGTCCGGCCGCGTTCTGCGGATCGTTTTCAGCGCGGCCAAGGTGTGGTCCGCGCCTTTGCGGCGCCGGTTGATGCCCCAGAGCTGGTCGTCGCCGAGGCTGTAACAGCCGTGGAAGTAGCGGATGCCATGCGTGCGGTGATACGTCGCCGGCAGCCGGTCCGGATGCGACCGCTGGGCCCAGCCGCGGCCGTGATGCGGGCGGATCGACAGCGGCCCGAACTGATCGAACGCGAAACAGCGGTTCGGGAACTTGGTGGTGACTTCCTCGATCCGGTCGAGCTTGGCGTCGAAGTCCGGGTCCTTCGATTCCTTCCACGTGCGGGTCCGTTGCCAGCTGACCTCGTTACGGCGCAGGATCTGCCGCAGCCGTTCCCGGCCGACCACGACTGGCCGATCGGCGTCGCATGCCAGGTAGTCGGCGAGTTTGCGCAGGCTCCAGCAGGTGAAGGGCCGCCCGAGCGTGCTCGGGCGGGCCTTGGCCGTCGCGACGATGAACGCTTCATCGTCGTGGTTGATCCGGCGGGGACGGCCGCCCGCCCATTGAGGGTCCAGGGCGCGAAGACCGATCTCGTTGAATGAGTGGATCACGTCGCGGACGGTGTCCTCATGACCGGCGATCAGGTTCGCGATCGCTGAGACCGGTGTCCCGGACGCCGACGCCATGATGATCAGCGCCCGGCGCACCCGAACCGAATCATGCTTGCCTCGACGAACGAGTTGTTGCAGCTTACGGCCCTCTTCTTGAGTCAGCCGCCGTGCTCTGACCGGCTCGGCCAACCTGCCACCTCACTCTCAACGACAAATAGTTGTCGTTGAGAGTGAGCCCTCGCCAGCAGCTACCGGCGGACGTGACCCGGTGTGTCGCCGACCCGGTGAACGTTCGTGGCCACCGCACTAG
>NZ_JAHWFK010000116.1 GCF_019710575.1 Paractinoplanes polyasparticus
GGGATGCTCCTATGGATTTCAAGTGGCGGGTTTTGGGTGCTCTGAGGTGATGAGTTGGTAGATCTCGCGGGCGACGTAGCGTTTGAGGCAGCGGATGATCTCTTTTTTGGAGAGGCCGTCTTTGGTGCGTCGTTGCATGTAGTCGCGGGTGCGGGGGTCCCAGCGCAGGCGGGAGAGCACGACGGTGTAGAGGGCGGCGTTGGCTTGGCGGTCGCCGCCTCGGTTGAGCCGGTGGCGGGTGGTTTTGCCGGAAGAGGCGGGTAGCGGGGCGGCGCCGCAGAGCATGGCGAATGCGGCTTCGCTGGTGAGGCGGTTGTGGTTCTCGCCGGCGGTGACCAGTAGTTGCCCGGCGACGTCGGTGCCGACGCCGTGGGTGGCGCTCAGGGCGGGGTTGATGGCGGTGACCAGCGGTTTGAGTAGTTTGTCGAGGTCGGTGATCTCGGTGGTCAGTTGCTGGTGGCGGCGGGCCAGTGACCGTAAGGCGATCGTGGTGGCCGTGGCTGGGTTGGCGGTGTCGCTGTAGTCGGGTCGCCGGTTCGCGCAGATGATGATCAGTTGGGTGATGCTCAGCGCGCGTAGCTGGGCGCGTAAGGCGTCGGGGGCGGTGACGATCAGGGTTTTGATCTGGCGTTGGGTGTCGGCGCGTTGCTTGACGGCGCTGCGCCGGGCCACCCGCAGGTTGCGCAGGGCTTCGATGCGGCCGTGGTGGTGTTTGGGGGTGCCGGTCCGTTCCCCGGCCAGTGCCGACCTGGCCGCCGCGATAGCGTCGATCGGGTCGGATTTACCCTGGAAGCGGCGGGTCTTGCGGTTGGGCCGGTCGACCTCGATCACCTCGACCTGTTCGGCGTGCAGCCGGCGTGTCAGGCCGGCGCCGTAGGCGCCGGTTCCCTCGACACCGACGCGGTGTAACCGGCCGAAGCCGTTCATCCAGGTCAGCAGAGCGCGATAGCCGGCCGCTGTGGCCGGGAACTGCTCAGTGCCCAGGACCCGCCCGAGCAGGTCGATGACCGCGGCGGTGTGGGTGTCCTGATGAGTGTCAACGCCACCGGCGACCTCGAACGCCGCGGTGTCGGGTGTAATGGACAGCATCGTCGTCCTGTCGTTGCGTGGCTGCGGGGCAGGGCGGCACGCACCAGCCGGCGACGCGGACAAGACAGAGATGGGGCCTCTGGCCAGGCTCCTATGAAGTCACAACGCCACGTCCGGTGAGTGCACGAGCACCTCCCGTCCGGAGCCGACAAATCCCATGCAGGACCCGAAGTCAGTGGGAGGGTGGG
>NZ_JAHWFK010000117.1 GCF_019710575.1 Paractinoplanes polyasparticus
GGGGTCTGTGTCTGATCCACTGTGACGCCTGCGGGTGATCGTCACGGCCGGTGGGGGTCGGGTCTGCTGGTCACATGCGATATGGCGACGGTGGCGGCGTTGACCAGGCGGAACGAGTCCGACGGGAACGAGTGCGGCAGCGAGCGGCCGTGTTGTTTGCGCAGGGCAGGACGGCGGTGGAGGTCGCCGGCGCGCTCGAGGTTTCCACGAAGTCGGCGTATCAATGGCGGCGGGCCTGGAAAGCTGGTGGGGTGCAGGCCCTCGCCTCGCGTGGTCCGGCCGGGCCGGACCCGAAACTGTCCGACGAGCAGCTGGCCCGGCTCAAGGCCCGCCTCGAGCAAGGTCCGGCCGCCGCCGGTCACGGTGAGGACCAACGGTGGACCCTCGCCCGGATCGTGGCGCTGATTGCCACGATGTTCCATGTCCGGGTCTCGGTCACGACCGCGTGGCAGGCGATGCAACGGCTCGGTTACACCCCACAGATGCCGATCCACCGGGCGATCGAACGCGACGAGCCGGCGATCACGCACTGGCGCCGGTATCAGTGGCCGGCGGTAAAAGAGTCGCCGCCCGCACATCCGCCTGGATCTGCTTCGCCGACGAGTGCGGCCAGACGTTAAGAGCGCACAAGGCCACCACCTGGGCGCCGAAAGGCGTGACACCGGTGGTGAAAGTGACCGCGAAGGGCACCGTGCGGGTGTCGGTGGCCGGGTTGTGCTGCTACCGGCCCGGCCACCGGTCCCGGCTGATCTACCGCACCCTGACCTACCGCGGCCGTAAAGGCGAACCGAAAGGATTCCGGGAACCGGACCTGATCCGGCTGCTCGACGCCGCCCATCAACAACTACAAGCCCCGATCGTGCTGATCTGGGACCGCCTGTCGCTGCACAAAACTCCCGCGATCCGGGCCGCGATCGCCGCACGGTCCTGGCTATGCGTCTACGAGTTACCGGCCTACGCACCGGAACTCAACCCGGTCGAGAAGGTCTGGTCGACGATGAAAGGCAGCCTCGCCAACCTCGCCGTCCGCACCGCCACCGAACTCACCGCCGCGGTGAAGAACCGCCTCAACCGCATGCAATACCGCCACGGACTGATCGACGGCTACTTCACCGGAACAGGTCTACCTCCACCAACACCACCCTGACCCCCACCCCAAAAGGGCTCTAG
>NZ_JAHWFK010000118.1 GCF_019710575.1 Paractinoplanes polyasparticus
CGCAGGATGGGCGCGCCGGGCGAGTAGTGCATGGTCGACGCCGAGTAGTAGTAGGCGTCCCCGACCCGGATGATGTCACCGTCGGCGAAGTCCTGCCACACCACCGGATTGGTGAACGTGGTGGGTGCCGAGGGCGCCGGAGTGGTCGGTGCCGGCGTTGTCGGCGTCGGGGTCGTTCCGCCGGTGCAGGCGACGCCGTTGAGGCTGAAGCTCGCGGGCACGGGGTTGCTCAGCCCGGCCGTCGCGTTGAAGCCGAACGACGCGCTGCCGCCGGTGGGCACGTTGCCGTTGTAGGCGGCGTTGGTCACGGTCACCTGGGCTCCGGACTGGGCGACCGAGCCGTTCCAGAGCTGGGTGACCGTCTGGCCGGCGGCGAACGACCACCCGAGCTGCCAACCGGTGAGCGGGTCGCCGAGATTGTCGATCGTGACGGCGGCGCCGAACCCGCCCTGCCACTGACTCGTGACCGAGTAGCTGACCCGGCAGCCCGTTGCCGCCTGGGCGCCGGTGGCGACGGCGGCGCCGGCCATGCTGACGGCGACCGCGAGGCCCGCGCCGAGCCAGGCCCGCCTACGCGTACGGGACACGCCCCTCTCCCTCCGGACGATGCGTGAAGTCCCGCCGGCCCGGGAGGCCGGCGGGACGCGGGCGATCAGGCGGCGCAGGCGAGCGAGCCGGTCGGACCGGAGCCGGTGCCCTGGAAGCCGAACTCGGTGTAGCCGCTGGACGGGATCTGGCCGTTGTAGGCCACGTTGCGGAAGCTGACCGTGCCCGAGGTGCCGCTACCGGTCGCGTTCCAGACGCCGGTGATCGCGCTGCCCGCCGGCAACGGCACGGTGACGTTCCAGCCGTTGACCGCGGTGGACCCGGCGTTGACCCGGACCGTTGCCACGTAGCCGCCGTTCCACGTGTTGAGGGAGACGGTGGCGCTGCATGCGCCTGTCGGCGGGCTGGTCGGCGGGCTCGTCGGGGGACTGGTCGGCGGGCTGGTCGGGGTGGTCGGCCCGCCCGCGTTGAGGGCGTTCAACACGGACGTGTACGCGGCCTTCTTGTTGCCGGAGCCGTCGAAGAGCAGGGGGTTGTCGTTGCGCCAGGAGTCGGTGTCGCGGATGCCCCAGACGGTGAT
>NZ_JAHWFK010000119.1 GCF_019710575.1 Paractinoplanes polyasparticus
GAGCCTTTTCCAAGCTGATCTTGCAGCTCAGGGTCGGTGAGGCGGACCCGGTGATCGAGAGGTGCGAGGCTCCAGATAGGACAGCAAATCGACCAAAACCCGATGCCCCGACCGGGAGCCTCGCCATGCTGTCCTACCCCGCCACGATCCCGTTGTCCAGCCGGACCCTGAATCACCTCGCCGACCGCATCCGCGGCCACCGCCAGCAGCGCAAATCCCGATGGCGACGACTGAACCCGGGCCGCCAGGCGCTACTGGCCCTGGCCCACCTGCGCAACGGCGACACCTACATCCGCCTCGCCGCCGGCTTCGAAATCGGCGTCGCCACCGCATGGCGCTACGTCCAGGAAGCGATCGCCCTGCTCAGCGCGACCGCCGACGACCTGGACACCACCATGGCGCGCATCCGGCTGCTGGCGTACGCGATCCTGGACGGCACGCTCATCCCGATCGACAGGGTCGCCGTCCAGAAGCCGTACTACTCCGGCAAGCACAAACGGCACGGCGTGAACGTGCAGGTCATCGCCGACGCGGCCGGCCGTCTCGTGTGGGCCTCGGCCGCACTGCCCGGTTCGGCCCACGACCTGACTGCCGCCCGCACCCACGGCATCATCGACGCGCTGACCAGCGCAGACGTGATGACTTTCGCCGACAAGGGGTATCAAGGCGCCCGCGGAAGCATCCGCACCCCGTTCAAACGGCGACGGTTCCGGCCGAAGCTGTCACGCCGTCAAAAGGCGGTCAACCGGGCCCACGCGAAGATCCGCGCCCGCGGCGAACGCGCCATCGCCACCCTCAAGACCTGGAAAATCCTGGCCAAGCTGCGCTGCTGCCCACGCCGCGCGACCGCGATCGTGCAGGCCATCCTCGTCCTGCACCACGTCGAGTCACCGCGTTACGCAGGATGAAAATGGCTCA
>NZ_JAHWFK010000012.1 GCF_019710575.1 Paractinoplanes polyasparticus
CCAGCTGAGGATTAGCCGGAATGAGCTGGTTGAACGGGCTCGTCGAAGAGTAGAGACGACCACCAATACGCGGATCCGCTGCGGCCGACTGGAATTGCGACCCCGCGGCCGCAGTGCCGGCGCCGGCCGCCTCGGCGCTACGAGGGACGAAAGTGGCCGCGCTTGCCACTGCGAGCATGGTTGCCAGCACCGGGCGAATCTTGTGCAGCCTCTGACGACGCAATTCGTTACCCTCCCCCATTCCAGCCGCGACTCGGCTGGGCATGTGAAAGAGATTCAGGGTCGGGCGGTGCACCTGCGGTTCCCCGCCGGGTGCGCTCCGGTAGCAGCAGACGCCGTCCCGTCACCTGGCCTGCGGAGGCTTCGTTGATCAACGGTGACGCTTACCGTTCGCCGGATGACAACTGGCCGCCCGCGCCTCGGCGTATACGTTGACGCGGTGGTCGACGTCGACCACGGCACTGTCCGGACCAATGGGCCCGCCCTGGGGTTTCTGACGTTCGTCTGCGAGGTCGGATCAGATTTCCCCGGCCTGACGATATTTGCGCGGCAGTCGAGCAACGGCGGCGCCGATTTCCCGCTGCCGACCAATCCTGCCGTCGCCGGCCTGCCCTACTATCCAGCCGTTTCACCGGGTGCCCTGGCGACCAACGCCCTGGCCACCGCCCGCGCGATGTGGCGGCATCTCGACAATGTCGATCACCTGTGGGTGTTCGGGCCGCATCCCTTCGGGATCCTGCTCGTGGCCCTCGCAGCTGTCCGGCGCCGGAGGGTGACGCTCGGCGTTCGGCAGGAGACCATGCCCTATTTCGTCAGCCGCATGCGGCCGGGAGCCCGCCACACCGGGCTGACGCTCGCCTTACGGATGATGGACGCATGTTGGCGGCTGCTGGCGCGAAAGCTGCCGACCACGGTCGTCGGCCCAAGCCTCGAGGAGGAGTACGGAGGACCGCGGGCGAATCTGCACCAGATGAGCGTTTCGCTCATGCGACGCAGCGACCTCCGGCCGGCCGTCCCCCTGCCTCGGCTGACCGGTCCGATCAATCTCCTGGCGGCGAGCCGGCTGGCACCGGAGAAAGATCCGATGATCATGCTCGACGCGCTCGCCATGTTGCACTCGCGTCACCCCGGACGGTTCCGGCTCACCTGGGTAGGCGACGGCGAGATGCGGTCGGCCATCCTCGAGAGGGCGGCCGAGCTCGGTCTCGAGAATGTCCTTTCGCTTCCGGGTTTCGTGCCGATCGGCCCGGAGCTGATGGAGTATTTCCATCGCGCCGATCTGTTCGTCCTCTCCTCGATCACCGAGGGCCTGCCCCAGGCGCTCATCGAGGCGCAGGCGAACGCCCTCCCCATCGTGGCAACGGATGTCGGCGCGGTCGGCGTGGTTCTCGACAACGGCCGGGCCGGCGTCGTGGTGCCGTCCGGCGACGCGGCGGCGCTGGCCGAGTCGCTGGAAAAACTGGTCGACGACCCCGACCGCATGTACGGACTGGTCAAACGGGGGCGAGAACTCGCGGAAATGCGAACCTTGGAAAAGACTTCCGCGGCGGTGGCCGCCTTCCTCGCCGCAGACACCCGGACACATGCTGAGGTCTGAGACCCGACCTCCTCGGGCGAAGAATATCGGGACGCTCAGCCACGACGAGGGGTTCCTCGATCAACTCCGATGAGCTGCGATCGGTAGCCGTACGGCGAGGTGTGCGAAGGCGCCGAGGGGCGGGCCGAACCGGCCACAACCAACCAGAAAACCCACACCCCAGGCCAGCTGCATAACGGCGAAGACCACGGGCAGCAGCGCACAGTCGCGCAGGCGCCGGCCGCGACCGATCTCGCGGCCGGCGATCATCGCCGCGGCCGCGATCCAGATCGCGACGCCGGCCCGCGGCAGTAAGCCGTAGGGTCCAGGCAGGAACGCCAGGACGGTGACGAGCGCGAACGCCGGTGGCAGGACGTGTGACCGGCGCATGCTCGTCGGATGGCGACGACTGGTTTTGGCCCGGTACTGCCCGTAACGCCAATACTGACGAGCCAGTGACGGCAGGCTGTTCCGGGGAACGTAGGTAGCCGCCATCTCGGGAAGACACACGATGCGGCCGCCGGTTGCCCGTACGCGGGCGGCGAGTTCGCCGTCCTCGTTGACCGGCCAGTCTTCGTCCCATCCCTGGACGTTCTCCAGGGTTGTCCGGTGCAGGATGCCGGTGAACCCGGTGTCGACCTCCCGTTCCGGGCCGGCCTTCCGGAAAGTGGCGCCGCCGATACCCATCGGGGTGTTGAGCGCGATGCTCACACGCCTGGACCATCGGCCGTCGCCGGCCGCGAGCGCGGGTCCGCTCACCCACGCGACGTCCCCGGCTTGCAGGCGACTCACCCCGACCGCCAGATACTCCGGTGGATACAGGGAGTGCGCATCCATTCGCGCGATATAGCTACCTCGGGCCGCCCGTAGACCGATGTTGAGCGCGGTCGGAATCTGCCGGGCCGGGTTGGCCAGAACCCTGATGCGCTGATCCCGGGCCGAGACCTTCTCGACGATCTCACGGCTCCCGTCGGTGGATCCCCCGTCGATGACCAGGATCTCAAGTCCGCCAGGCACCTTCTGGTCGCAGATCCTCGCGAGCGAGGCCTCGATGTGTGACGCCTCATTGAAGACGGGCACCAGCACCGATACCGCCGGATCGCCATCGCTCCGGAGCATGTCATCCTTTCCGTCTGAGTAACGCCTGTTGCAGATTTGCCGTGTCGGACCACCGCGGCAGAAGCGATTGGTACGGCAGGCCGAAGGTTCGGTGGACGAGTGCGATGGCCACGGCTCCGCACAGCAGATAAGAGATCGCCGAGGCGAGCGATGCCCCGGACGCGCCGAACGGCGGGATCAGCACCACGTAGAGGACGATCGCGACAGCGAATCCGACACCGTTCACCGCCGACTCGAGAGTCGGCCGCCGCTGGGCGACCAGAGTGGTGCCGAAGATGTTCAACGCCATCACTCCGAAAGCGCCAACGGCCAGGATCCGAAGGTCGAGCACAGAATCTTCGAATTCGGGGCCGAAGACCATCACGCAGAGCACCGGGGCGGCCAGTACGGTGCCGACCGTGACGATCAGCACGAGGACGGCACAGATCCGGAAGATGCGAGCCGCCTGCCGACCGGCGTCCTCGGCCGAGGCCCGCAGCAGGTCGGGCCGGAAGGTCAGGCTCACCGCCCGGGACAGGTGGAGAATGGCGTCGAACCAAGCCACGGCGACGCTGTAGGTGCCGACATCGCGGGCGCTCCCGAGCACGCCGAGCAGCCAGTTGTCGATCCGGTAGGTGCCGGTCATCATGACGCCGCCGAGATGGCTGCGGACTCCGAACCTCAAGATCTCCCGGAGCAGTCGCACCGATGGAATGGCGAATCCGGATGTACGGCCGACCTGGATGACGACCAATGCGGCGGAGACGGCGAGTCCGATGACCCAGTCCATGACGGCGACGCGCATCGTCATGCGGTCCGCCACCACAAAAAGCACGTTGCAGGCCAGGGTCGCCAGCGGTGCGCTGACCCACGCGACGGCGGCCACTGCCAGGTCGTACGAGCCTCGGGCCAGATACAAGAAGTTGAGCTGCAGGATCCAGATCGGTATCGCGCTGATCGCGAGCAGGATGTCGGTGTTCTCCAACGGAATCCCGGCGAGCGGGACGGCTCGGAAGACGATCCAGGCCGTGATCGCGCCGAGCGTGCCCAGCACCACCGCGAGCAACACACCGGCACCGGCGAGAGCAGCTCGCTCGCCCGGGCGCGCCCCACTTATGTTGATCAAGGCCTCGTTGGCGCTGAGGCAGGCCAGGAACGCGATCAGGCCCGTGGCGCTCATGAGGAAGGCGAGCTCGCCGCGGCCGCTGACGCCGAGCATGCGCGCGGTCAACACCACGTTGATCAATCCACCCGCCGACGCGGCGATGTACGACCCGTACGTCTGAATCGCCGCGCGCAGCATCGGCGGCCGGTGGTCCACCACCGGGGTCTGTGCGCTCTTCACGAAGCCGGGCACGATTCGGTGACCGGCATGCTTTCCACCTGGTGTCCGCGAAACCGCTGTGTTCCGGCCCGGGCCAGCGACAGCAGGATCGGTCCGAGGGCCAGCAGAAGCCACAGCCGGAGGTCGCGCGGAATGGTGATGAACGCGGCCGACCCGAGCATCGACACGGCGGCGACCGCCGCGGTGCGGCTCAGCACCGCCAGGTCGCGACGACCGGCAGCGACGAATTCGCGAGCGGCACGCGGAAAGCACCAGATGCAGAACACGGCAATCGCGAGGAACAGCACGAGGCCGATCACTCCGGTATCCGCCCAGAGCTGCAGGTAGGTGTTGTGAGCCACCAACGGTTGTTCCGCGAGAACGGAAGAGTTCTTCACCTCGCCGATCTGCAGCGCGACGGCCGGTTTCCGAACTTGAAAGTTGGCTACCCCCACACCCACGATCGGGTTCTCCTGCGCCAGGTGGATCGCGGCCGCCCACAGATCTTCACGACCGTTGCCACCGTCGCCGGACGCCTTTATCCGCTCCCAGGCCGGCGGGAAGCAGAAGAACCACAATCCGGCCGGGAGGATCACGCACACCGACGCGGCAAGCACCCGTCCGATCACGTGTCTGAAGATCACCAACGCCGCGACCAGCGCGACGCCGGCCGAGATCGGCACCATCCGCGACGCCGTTCCGGCCGCGGCCACCGCCATGACCAAAATCGCTACGACGGTGGCGGACCGGAGCCAGACCCGGCGGACCGCACAGGCCAGACCGAAAGCCAGGATCACCGCAGCGACGAGGCCCGCACCCAGATAGTTGGGGTCCCCGGCGCCGCCCGACACACGATTGTCCAGACTGGTCAAAGAGTTCGCCGATGCGGAGGCGGTCGATCGCAAAACGACCAGACCGGTCACGGCGGCCAGCGTCGCCGACGCGACAAATGCGCCGGCCACGAGCAGCACATGCCTGGTGGCGGTGATACGGGTCAGGAGCAGTACGAAGTAGGCCAGCGGGATCGGCCACCACCGGTACTCCTGGAAGGCGGCCGTCGTGTCCGAGGCCCAGAGCATGGTCGCCCCGAACCACAAGAACATCGCGACGATGAGGGCGAGCAGCCAACGGAATTCGCGAAGCCGTTCGTCCGTGATCGACCGGCGCCGGATCGCGTCGAAAGCCCACGCCGCGACAGACAGCAGGAAGCCCGCTCTCCACAGCGCGCCACCGATTGCGCTGGCGGGGACGAACACGGCCGGCATCCAGCACAGCAGGCCCGCGGTCGGCTTCAGGAAGCAGCAGGCCGCAAGGGCCAACGCGCCCACTGCACCGAACGCGATCCGCTCATCGAACCCGACCAACCCGCCGAGGGCCACCGCTGCGCAGGTCACGACGGCGGCCGAAGCCACGCCCTGGAGTTGTGCGGGACGCCAGCTGAGAGCCGACGTCACCTGTTCCAACCATTGTCGTCCGGCGCCTGGGCCGGCACCCGCATTCCGTCGTCGGGCCTGCTCCCGCGGGCTCGGGCCCATACTGCGGCGATCGCCAGGCAGAGTCCGAGGACGACCGACAGCGCAATCTTGTACTGCGTCGGCAACCCGACCGGAGAAGTCGGCGGAACCGCGGGCTGAGCCATCGACAGCGAGGGATCGCCGCCCCGGGCGATCATCTGGAGCCGCGTCCCGGTGATCGGATTCAGTTCGCTCCTCGTGCTCGCGGGCAGACTGGTGCGCAGCGCGAGAAGGGCAGTGGCCCGCTGCTTGATCGTCGAATTCCTTGTTGCAAGGGCGCTCTCAACGTACGTCGTTGCCAGACGGGCGGCGGCAGAGGGCGAATCCGCCTGCGCCTTCACGTTGACGACATAGCTCTCTCCGAGCGGCTCCAGAACGATGCTTCGATCGACGGATACAGAGCTCCAGGGCGAGCCCAACCTGGCGGCAGCAGCAGCGTTGGCAGCCGGTGTGTCGAGCAGCGCGACGGCCGTCTGCAGCGATCGTGCGGGATCGGCGGACCCGCTGATCAGTCCCAATCCGGCCAGGTCAGCATCCGCCCCGGCCGGCGCGACCAGGACGCGAGCGGAAGCCTCCCACCGCTGCGGCACGATGTACACATAGCCGGCCGTCGCCGCGACACATGCCGTGACGATCACGGCAATGAACTTCCAGTGGCGGACGATCTCGTCCAGCAGCGGTGCCGACACCGGCGCCGTGTCAGGGTTCGAGACCGACCGGCCTCGAGCCACCGTACTCGGCTTGTCCTTGACTTGTTGGTTGATCACTAGGGCGCGCCTACTCGACTAGGTTCGGGGGGAAGGGGAGTCGTCTCGCTGGAGAGCACACCGGGGTTGCCCCGGAGGGCCAATGCTCGATAATCGCCGGCGTGCTGCCATTGACTATCGAATACCAAGGTCCGGAGGGTCTCCAACAGAATGACAAAATCAACGGAGAGCGAGCGATTCTTGATGTAGTAGAGGTCGTAGCAGACCTTCAATGCCGATCCGACTTCGGAACCCGCGTAACCGCCACGCACCTGGGCCCAGCCGGTCAGGCCCGGCCGCACCAGATGCCGTACGTCATAGTAGGGAATCGTCAGCCGCAAATTTTCAACCAGGTCCGGTTGTTCGGGTCGCGGGCCGACGATGCTCATGTCACCGCGAAGCACGTTGACGATCTGCGGTAGCTCGTCAAGGTGAGTGCGACGCAGGAACCGCCCGATCCGAGTGACCCGCGGATCCGACCGGGACGACCATTGCTGGCGCTCGCCGGCGGAAGGCGTGGAGCGCATGGAACGCAGTTTCAGGATCTCGAAAGGCCGTCCCCGCTCACCGACCCGGATCTGACGGTAAAGGGCTGGACCGCCGTCGAGTTTCACCAGAAGAACGAGAGGGATGACTACGGGTATGGCGACGAGGCCGGCGACGAGACAGACGACCACATCGATGATCCGTTTGCTCCAGGGGATTCCCTGTCGATAACCCGGGTGCAAAACCGATTCGAGCCAACGTGGCTCGATCGCCGCCAGCGGCGTCAGCCCGAACATGTCCTCGCAGAACGAGGCGAGTTCCAGCACCCGGACCTTCGGGTCGGGACAGCCGGCGGCCAGAAATTCGAAGACGGAGCGACGGGCTTCTTCCGAGGAAACCAGAAGGAGGTCGATCCCGTTCCTCTCGACAATCGCCGGCAACTCACTTCGGGGCCCCAGGTGGTAGTCGTCACCA
The DNA here is from genome assembly GCF_019710575.1 of Paractinoplanes polyasparticus. GTDB lineage: Bacteria > Actinomycetota > Actinomycetes > Mycobacteriales > Micromonosporaceae > Actinoplanes > Actinoplanes polyasparticus. Next base: position 7,219 of record NZ_JAHWFK010000012.1, read on the forward strand.
TCGACCGGATCGCCCGGACACTCACTGACGTACCCCACGATGTGCCCGGACGAAGGATGGACCGCCAGCTCTTGCGCCAGCACCGCCGCCAACTCCGGGTGGCCCAGGAGCGCGATGCGGACCGCCTTGCTTTTCGGCTGCCGGCGGAAAGACAGCAGGACGATGCCCAGGCTGCCGACCAGGCAGAGCAGCGCGAGCTCGCGCGACGGAATGTGCACCCGCTGCGCGAAGAGGCCCGAGAACAGCGTCATCAGCAGGATCATCATCGGCGCGCTGGCCGGCACCAGCCGCTTCGCCAAGGGCAGGAAATAGGCGAAGGGACGACCCCAGCGAATGATCAAGACGGATGCGCACATGGCGGCCGTGACAGCCGGAGTCTCGTACCAGGTCAGCGATTGGGTCATGGCGGCCAGCCCGATCGTGACCACCGAGACGAGCGGCGCCATTTCGATGCCTTCCACGCCCAACGCACTGCGGAATCGTTCTCGCAAAGCGATGTACTCCTGGTTCCGATTCTGGGGCACGGCTCGATGAATGGCTTACGAGCCGGGCGTCGACGCTTTCGAGGAATTGTGCATGCCGACGCCGCCGGCAATAGCCAGGTCGCCTCATGTTCACTCGGCCGGGATCAGCCGAACCGCCGACTCCACCCATGACCGCTTAGCGCCTTGAGCGCTTGACTCCGGCCGACGGGTTACGGTCGCCGGTAACGCCCGGGGTGTGACCAGCCATGTCGGTTAAACGCGAGCAACCGCCGTCGGCAGAGACCGGACGGAATTTCCGAGGCTGAACCAGTCGATCGTCGCCCGGAGTCCGTCATCCAGTGCAGAATCGCGGGCTTCGGGCATCAGCGCGCGCAACCGGCTGTTATCCGCCTGCGAATTTTGGACATCGCCCGGCCGGGGACCGGAGAATTGGAGATCAATTGATCGTCCGATGATCGATTCAATCTTCTTGGCGAGGTCGATAATTGTCGTTCGATTGCCGAAGGCCAGGTTGACCGGCGACGGGCTGGCAACTTTCTTCAGAGCCGCGTCAGCCAGAACCTTCACCAGCGAGCCAACGTACGTGAAGTCCCTGGACTGACTCCCGTCGCCATAGATGACGAGGGGCCGTCCGTGAAGAGCCGCGTCGATGAAGGACGGGATGACCGCCGCATACGGATGATCCGGCGTTTGAAGCGGGCCATAGACGTTGAAGAATCTGAAGGCAGCTACGGGGAAATGGTATGTCGAGGCGTACGCCAGCGCGTACGACTCCGCGGCCAGTTTGTTGGCAGCATAGGGACTCGCCGGCGCCGCCGCGTCATCCTCGTTGATGGGCAACTTCTGGGTCTGGCCGTACACGGCCGACGACGAGGCGAAAATAAAAGCCTTGTGGAAGTTGCGACAGGCTTCCAAAATCCCGACAGTCCCGTTCATGTTCACTTCATGACTCGAAACGGGGTCCATGATTGAAAGAGGAACAGAGGGTTGCGCGGCGAGATGAACAACGGCGTCGCTCCGACTGACGAGTTCAGCCACGGTGTCCCGACTGAGAATGGTGTCCTTGACCACCTCGACACGAAGAAAATCGATGTTGGAGGCGTTTCCGGTACTGAAATCATCGAGAACCGTGACGCCTCCGACTTCGGGTCTCGAAAGAAGCTCGTTGCACAGATTGGCACCAATAAACCCGGCCCCGCCAGTTACCAGAATTCTCATTCTTCAATCCCCCGTCGAAGCTTCAAAGGTCGAGCCCTGACCCGGAGTAGATCATTCTGATCGCACCGGGCCGTTACTATTCAGGTGCCTTTGCCAGTCATATTCGCGACAGCTCTTTCCAGACCTCACCGACCGAGAGACGGGTGGTAATCGCTCACGGACGGTCTACTTCAAAGTTGATCAACGAGGCCTCGCCAACCCGGTGACGGACGATACGGCCGAGCGAAGCGGAGCCGCCCGGAATACACCGGTGAGGGCTAACCCGACCATCTGCCCCGAAGGGCGCCACGGTCACAAAGCAAAGGCGTTCGGCCATCTCGGTCTCGACTCACCCGCGCGATCGGCGCCGACCCGTACAGACCAGGTTCACCACGGCCTCGAAGCCGCTGTGCCCACCGAGCTTCCGAACGCGTTTCGCAGATTCTTGTCGACGGCGCATGGGCCGGCCCGAGGCGGCGACCGATCTGCTGCTTGGCCAGGCTCGTGGCAACCAGGCGAGCTGCCCGGTGGCGGCTGCAGGGCGGTCGCGGCGATGGCCGACCATAACCGCCCGACGGCGCATCTATCGGGATCGAGGCTTCCAACAGGTAGCCGGCAACCGCCGATGCACGGCGCCGACCGTCAGACCGTGAGCTCGTCGAGGTGGGTGGTCATCTCGGCCGGGGTCAGATGGCCGACCAGCACATCTACGGAGAGACCACCGACCAGCGCGTGCGTTCGGCGGGCGCTGATCACGTCGCCGTCGCTGGAGTTCAGGCAGGCCGAACCCCCGAGCGGGGTCGCGCGGGCCAACGCCGCGCAGGCTGACCTGGACCTCCAGTATCTCGAGCAGCACGAGGCCCGGCACGCCGCCGCCCGCGCCTGGAAGCGGGAGGCCGAAGGCGCCGCTGCCGCCCGCGCCTGGAAGCGGGAGGCCGAAGGCGCCGCTGCCGCCAAAGCGGCCGCGGCGGTTCAGGCAGCCGGCGGGCGTACAAGCTCGAGACACAGGTGGCGGCCGACAAGAAGGCCGCCAAGGAACGCAAGAGCTGGAGAACGCCGGCCCCGTCGCATACACGGCCCGATCTCCTCGTGCTGGAGCTTCCTCCAGAACAACGGCCACTACTAACTACTTGACTGCCGTCCGAGGCTTCGCGTTCAGGGCGCGACCGGTCAGGGTGAGCAGGAGCAGGCCGACCAGCACCAGGGCGGCGACGATGCCGGCCAGGACGTAGGACCCGGCGGCCAGCAGCGCGGCGAAGGCGCCGACAGCCAGCAGTGAACCGAACGCGCCGACCGACAGGATCGAGCCGATCGACGCCACCGACAGGATCGAGAGCAGCGAGCCCACGGACGCGACTGAGAGGATCGAGCCGTAGGAGCCCACCGACAGGATCGAGTCCTTCGAGCAGACGCTCAGAATGGAATTGCTGGACCGGTACGACAGAATGTTTGTGATGCGCGTCATTCACCCATCATGATTCGCGCGGGCGTCCCGTAAAGCGCCGGAAAAGTCAGCGCGGCGGCCCCGGGATCCTGAAACAGCAGGTCACGAGCCTGAGGTGACGCAATAGCTGACTGCCGAATCAACCAGTTGGTGGATGCGGATTCCACCGGCTCTCGGCATTCCGGCGGCGCGGCGGCCCGGCCCACGGCGTGCCGGTGCCGTCCGATAACCATTCTTCGTGTTTCGATTACCCGCGCTACCACCTTGCGCAAGGCCAAGCTTTCGATGCCGAAATGAGGTCCGTCGGGTCGTGAACACACGATTGCAGGCCACGCCTGCTCTCCAGCGGTTGGCACGTCCGAGCGGAACCCGTACGAGTAAACGTGAAATTCTTGCCTGGGCGCTGGCCGCTGCGGCTTTTCATGCGGTAATGCTGCTTGTCGTGGGGCAGCCACTGCTCTCCAACGACAGTTACCAATACTTCAGTGTCGCTTCCAACATCCTGGGCGGACACGGGGTGACGACCGACATCCCGTTCTTCGAAAGCGAGCTGCGGCACGGGGTGATTCCGGCGCCCGTGACGACGGCCCCGCCCGGCTATCCGATCGCCGTCGCCGCCCTGCAGGCCCTCGCTCTGGGGCCCCGATCGGCGGCCGTGGTCGTGTCGATCGTTTCCGGCGCCCTGACGGTGGCGACGCTCGGCCTCATCTGCCGGCGCCTGCAGATGGATTCGGTCGTAGCCCGCTATGTCCTGTTCGCCTTCGCCGCCAATGCCAGCACGCTGACGTACTCGATCAGCGCCCTCTCGGAGTCTTTGTTCACCCTGCTCGTCACCGTCGCGGTATTGGCCGTCCTGATCTCGCGCAGAGTTGCCGGCGACCGCACCGCCTACGCCATTGCTGCGTTGGGTGGCACGGCCGCGGGGGTCGCGACATGGGTGCGGTACGCCGGCCTGTTCGTCCTTGCGGGAATCGTCCTCGCCCTGTTGATCGTCCTGGCCACCGCGCGCACGCGCCGGGCCGTCAACAGTCTGCTGGCGGTGGTTCTCCCGGCCGGGTTGATCATCGCGCCGCTGATCGCCCGGAACGTCCTTCTCGCGGGCACCTGGCAGGGCGGGAACACAGTGGCCGGCGCGGACGGGGCCGCGCGGACGCTCCTGAAGACAGCCGCCGGACTGGTTCGATTGGCCGGCGGCGATGGAACGAGCACCGTCGCCGTGGTCGCACAAGTCACCGTCGCGGTATTCGCCGTCGCCGTCCTGGCGAAACTGCGCAATTGGCCCCGCGATCCTGACTTGAACGTGGCGGCGACGGTTATTGCCGTCTATATCGCGGCGATCGTTGTGGCCGCCCTGAGATCGCCGATCGATATCGGCGCCCGCCTGCTGTTTCCGGTGCTGCCGCTGATCGCGCTGACGGGAGGAATGCTGATGGGGCGCATGCCGAAACGGCGCCCCCGGCCGGCATGGGCAGCCCTTGGCGTCTGCGCCTACCTGGTTGCCGGTTGCACGACCATTGATTTGCCCTACCGTCCGCCCCACGACGGCGTGGACCAGAAATTGGCCGCACCGTTGGCGGACGGGTCGCGCGTCAGGGATTGGCTGGCCGCCCGAATCGGGCCGGAGGCGCCGGTGATGGCGGCGGACAGCCAGGCCACGTCATACGCCCTGCACCGGCCAGTCGTCGGCATGTCCGAGTCTCGATACAGCGCCTTCAGGTGGGACGAGGCAACCATTGCGAACGTGATGAGAAAATACCGCTGCCGGTACTTGATCCTGTACCCAGATCTTGACGAGGGCAGCGGAAAAACAGTCCAGTCAGAATCACCCTTCATCGAGTCCCTCCTGGCCGGTCGATCCGTGGCCGGATTTCCGGTCGCGACGCGAAGCCGGGAAGTGATCGTCTTCGAGCGCCGCGGGAGTTAGCGCCTCAGCATCCCTCCGGCGCCGTGGGCGGGCCGCCGGCCACCAGGTTCTTGTTGGTCTCGGTGGGGGTGGCGAGGCGGTCGAACGACGGCCCGAGCACCACGTCGACGGTCTTGTCCGTGCGGCGAGGGTCGAACCGCATCGCAACATCGCCGTGCAGCCCGGCCCGCACCAGCGCCGCCGCGCCGATCGAGGCCGGGCCGTAGCGCACGACGGTCGTACCGGCCGGATCGGTCGGGCCCTCCAGCACGGTGAAGGTGCGGGCGCGCAGATCGGCCATCGTTGCGGCCAAGCGGGCGGCGGGCACTCCCCCGTCGTGCACCCGCAGTTGCACCTCGGCGGGGCTGCTCGGGAGCGCCAGCGAACAGGTGAGCGACGGCGCGGCGGCCACCGGCAGCGGAATCGGCGTCGGCGTGGAGCGCGGCCACGCGAACGCCACGCCCGCGGTGGTAGCCACAACGGCGCCGGCCACAGCCACGGCGGCCAATTGGCGGCGGCCGCGCTGACGGCCGCGGGCACGTACGGAGACGGCCGGCAGCACGCGCAGGTCGTGAACCTCGGCTTCCAGGTCGCGCAGGCGTTCAGGTACGGGTCGGGGCATCGCTGATCTCCTGATCGTGGTCGTCGAGCAGCCGGGCGAGAGCGGTCCGGGCCCTGGACAGCCGCACCTTGACCGTGCCCTCCGGGGCTCCGATGCTCGCGGCGATGTCGTGGACCGGCATGTCCAGCAGGTAGTGCAAGGCGATGACCTGCCGCTGCGCCTTAGGCAGCTGCTGCAGCGCGGCGACGACGGCAACCCGGTCCGGCGAGGGACCGGCCGTCATCACGTCCGGCGTCCCCATCCGCGCCCGGGCGGTGAGCCGTCGACGCAGGCTGCGCCACCGGTTGACCAGCAGGCGCCAGGCGACCCGGCGAACCCAGGCCTCCGGTTCCTCGTACGCGCTGACCCGGCCCCAGTGTTGCCAGGCGCGCGCGAAGGCCTCCTGGGCGACATCTTGCGCCTCGGCCCGATCACCGCACGCGGCGTAGAGATAGAGCACCACCCGCCGGATCGTGACCGCGTAGAAGGCGTCGAAGTCGGCGCTGTCATTGGCTTGCACATCAATGAACACACCGCAGCCCTCGATCCGGTTACACCCGAAGTGAGGAAATCTCGCCGGGCACGCGCCACACCGCGGACGACTCCTCGCCGTCGACCCACACCTCGGCCACGAACAGGCCAGGCCCCACACCCAGAATCGAACTCAACTCGGACTCACCGTCCGGGGCCGGGTCCAACTCGAGCCAGCCCACCGGCTCCAGGTCAGCGGTGCACAGCAGTACGCCGTTCGCCTCGACCTCACCGGCCTGCAACACGATGTAGTCGTCGGAGACGAAGCTCCCGTACATGTCGATGCCACCGTCGTCGAAGTCGAGCTCCGCCCCGCTGAGCTCGGCGACCGTCCGCAGGCTCGGCCATTCCAGCACCGTCGCCACATCGTCGAAACTGGGGTGCGGCGTCAACAGCAACCGCGAACCCGACGGATCGAACCCCGAGACAACCACATCTTCCCGCAGCGGCTCGACCACCAGCCGATCCCCCGAAACCCGCACCACGAAGCTGGCGCTGCCGTCCTGCCCCATCCCCGCATCAAGCACGATCGACCCGTCATGCGGATGCGGCACCGCGAAGATCCCGGCGTCGGCCACACCCAGCACGACGGTGTCCACCATGGCGCCACTGCTCAGGTCAACGAGCCGAACGAGATGGTCACCCTCAGAGTCGTACGAGGTGCCCTGATCCTCGACACTCTCGTCCACCGGCGCCGTGACCACCAGCCGCCCGTCCCCCGTGAACACCGCAGCGTCAGCGGACCCGATGCCAACTTCGAGTGCCCGCCCCTCGAGCTGAACCACCAGCCGGTCGCGGTAGCCGAGCACCACCACCCCCAGATCCGGAGTGGCATTCAACAGCCCGGCATCTTCCACAGCCTCGACGTCCCGCCGCCGAACCACCCGCAACTGCCCATCCAGCGCACAGACAGTCCCGCCATCCAGCCGATACCGGGCCCCCACCCCCAAACCGACCGGCACCAGCTCATGCCCCGGCCGAAGCCCCTCGACCCGATGAACAAGTTCCGCGGAGATCCTTCGCACCGCCGCATTCTGCCCCACCCCACCCGCCGCCGGCACACCTGCAGAGGGCTCGACCCCTGGGCAGTAATACGAAATCGCGCTTTCCGCGAACAGAGGGCCGCCAGAGTAGTCCTGCTGTCGGCCTATTGGACCCCGGTGAGGACGCCTTTCATCCAGCGAGGCGCTCGCCGAACTGCAATCTCACAGCCTGCCGGCAGCGTGGTTGCCGAACCTTCGCCACCGTAGGACAGTGAGCGTTCACCACCGCTCCGAGTTGGCCGACGAGTTGCCGTAGGAGATGCGGTGGACGACGTCGACTTCGTCGTCGTTCAAGCCGCTGACGCTGCCATGGTGACCGAGCGCTATGCGACCGTAGGTGAGCTTCCAGGACGCGGATTAACGCTGAGGGTTTGCCCATCATGATTCGGCTGGCATCGTGTCGGCATGAGCGAGCGTCTGTACGACCGAACCAGCCGAACGATCGCCGTGAGCGACATCCGGCCCGACGTCCTGGCCACGATCGAAGCCCACACCGCCGAGCGGCTGTTGGAACCCGTGGCGGAGACGGCCGTCGCGTGCGTGGCGACGCACTCGGTGAGCTCGCGCAAGCCAAGCTTCCTCGCCCGCTTCGGCGGCCGGAAGTCCGAGGCTGAGCACCACACCTTCGCCGTACTGACGCCGACGACCTTGATCGCGGCGACCACAGGCGAGCAACGCGGTACCACCGTGCTGTCGACCCGGCTGGCCGACGTAGACCTCATCGAACAGACCGACCCGGCGTACGCCATCGACTCCAGCATTCATGTACGGGCGCGCTGGAGTGGATCGGACGCCTCGTCGTACGTGATCGCCTTGGGCGATGACCCGGCGGGGCAGGCATTCCACGCCGCTCTGCGCACGGCCGTCGCCGCCGTCAAGCGCTCCTGACCAGTCACGAGTCGCCTGATTGGCTAGGTTGCTCTCACCTCATCCGATCCTCGTAGGGGAGTGGCAGTCGTGCGGCAACAGCGCAAAACCTTCCAGGCGATCGAGGTCGGCGACGGCGGCGACGGGCGGTGGGCCGCCCATGCCCGTGGCCTGTGGCAGGAGATGGAGGGCCTGCTGACCGAGGAGGGCCGGACTCCGGAGGGCGCGGATCGTGTTCGGGCGCTGTTCCGTACGCACATGCCGGAACTGGTCCCGGTTCTGGACCGCCTGGCCGGTCAACTCGACCGGCCCGAGGCGGAAGCCTTCCTCAGCCACGCGGCACTGCGGCCGTTCTCGCAGGGCTGCACCCAGATCGGCAGGAACGGCACTCTGCTGCGCAACTACGACCTACGGCCCGACCAGTGCGAAGGGACCATCGTCTCCTCCTGCTTCCTGCGCCCCGTGATCGGGATGCAGGACATGCTGTGGGGGTTGCTGGACGGGATGAACGACGCCGGTCTCGCGGTCTCGCTCACCTGGGGCGGACGTTCCGTCTACGGACGCGGCTTCGCCATTCTCATCCTCGTGCGCTACCTGCTGGAGACGTGCGACACCGTCGACGAGGCGGTCGACAGGCTGCGGTTCCTACCCGTCGCTGTCCCCCAGAACCTCACCCTTGTCGATCCCAAAAAGGCGATGACGGTGTTCGTGGGGCCGGACATCTCGCCGACGGTGGCACCGGACGCCTGCGCCGCCAATCACCAGCACCTGCCGGTGACCGACGAGCAGGAACGGGCCATGCGGACGCAGGAGCGGCTGCGAGCCATCCGCGCCGCGGGCACGGATGTGGCGGCGATGCTGAAGCCGCCGCTTTATCGATCCGTCGACGAACAGGGGTCGAGGACGCTCTACACAGCCCGCTACCAGCCCATCGAGGGCCGTGTGACGTACTACTGGCCCAGCGAGTCCTGGCCACAGTCCTTCGGTGACTTCGCGCCTGGATCCCGCACTGTGACTTTGGGCCGGGCCGGCTGAGAGGCTTTCCGCCCGCGACATCTGGGGCGACCTCAGCCTGCTCACTCTGGCCAGAGCCAGATTTGCCCTGGAAGACGGCAGACATTCCTGCGACGCGCGGGCTTGCTGACATTCCACCGATTGTTGAACGACTCCACCGCCATTGAGCTGGGGTTTGTTCACCCGACGCAACAGACCGCACCGTGGGGTTTCAGGGGGCTCGGCCCCCTGAGCAGATATGACGAGGCGACCTGGTTCGCGCTGTCCGCGAACACAGGCCGCCTCGACTGGTGGAGGTGCCGGGAATCGAACCCGGGTCCTTCGTTGTTTTGTCAGGGCTTCTCCGAGCGCAGCTCACTGTGCCTCTACTCGGCCCCTGGAATCACGTGAGCGAGTTCCTGTGACGGGCCCAGTCGCTGATTAATCTCGCCGCAAGGTCCCCGCGACCGGGACCTGTTGGCCAACCTCCTAGCTGATGCCGGAAATCCGGGACGGAGGTACTCCCGGTCCGACAGATTTAGCTACTCGCCTCAGGCGGCGAGTGCGAAATCGTTGCGCTTAGTATCGGCGCTTGTTGTTTTCCGACGACCGATTCTCGAGACGACGTCGGCTTCCTCGGCTCGCTTCCCCTGTCTCCACATTCGAAGTCGAAACCAGTCACCCCCTGGGACAATCCACTGCGTAACAACTGTGCCATCTTACCTGATGCGGCAAGTGCCGCCCACCGCATTACAGCCCGCCGGGCGGGCGTCGCCGCGGCCGTCCTTCGACGTTCGGAAGCCGAAGTCGGCGCTGCGGCCCGGGTCCAGCGTGCCTCCGGTGATAACGATGCTGTCGCCGGTGAGATTCCCGGTCGCGTTCCACACTCCGCGCAGCCTGAGGTCGCGCAGGTCGGCGTGGCTGACCGTGACCTTCCAGCGGACGGGGCGGTCGCCCTCGTTGGTCACCCGGCCCATCGCGACGTAGCCGGACTCCCAGCTCGCGGTCACGGCCAGGGTGGCTTCGACCTCCGTCGGCGGGGGCGGTGGCGTCGTCTTGACCGGGGGCTTGGTGGTCGGCTTGCGGGTCTTCTCCGGTACGGCCGTGGTGGCGCGCGTCGCCGTCGGCTTCTTCGACGGCGTGGGTGACTTGGACGGCGTAGGGGAGACGGAGGGCGACGGCGGATCGATCGTCACGCGCGCCACGGAGGGCAGCACGACCGTGGGCGGCTTGGCTGCCTCGGCCGGGCCGACGGCCCGTACGGCCGTCCACACGACCAGCAGCACCAGGACGGCCACGGCGAAGCTCAGGATGAACCGGGCTGTTCCGAACACGCGCACGGAGTGCTTGGCAGCCACCCTGTGATCCCTCCCCCACGACGGCACCGGCGATGATCAAAAGTGCCGGCGGGGAAGGGTACCTGCTACTCCATGCCTTTGGCACGCCTGCCCACGGCGCGACTGATTTCCTTCTGCGCGTCGCGGCTGGCCAGGTCCTGACGCTTGTCGTAGCTCTTCTTGCCGCGCGCCAGGCCGATCTCGACCTTGGCGTACCCGTTGTGGAAGTAGACCTGGAGCGGCACCAGCGTGACACCGTCGTCGCGCAGCTTGTTACGCATCTTCAGGATCTCGTCGCGGTGGAGCAGCAGCTTGCGGACCCGCCGCGGCTCGTGGTTGGTCCAGGTGCCCTGGGTGTATTCCGGAATGTGCAGACCGTGCAGGAAGATCTCGCCGTTGTTCTCGTGGCCGAACGCGTCGGTCATCGAGGCCCGCCCGGCCCGCAACGACTTCACCTCGGTGCCGGTGAGCACCATGCCCGCCTCGAACGTGTCGAGGATGGCGTAGTCGTGGTAGGCCTTGCGGTTGGAGGCGACGACCTTGCGACCTTGTTCGCGTGGCATGCCGCCGAACCCCCTGTGGATGAGTGATGGAACTTCACAATGCTACTGAAGACTCAACACAGACAGCGCGGCAGATAGTTCGCCGGGTTGCGGGGCGCTCCGTCGAAGCGGGTTTCGAAGTGCAGATGGTTGCCGGTGGAGGCGCCGGTCGTGCCGACCAGGCCGATCACCTCGCCGCGGCGCACGTACTCGCCGACTCTGACCAGGATCGCGGACTGGTGCCCGTAGCAGGTCTGGAAGCCGACGCCGCTGATCTTGCCGTGGCTGAGGCACGTGAAGTTGCCGTAGCCGCCGGCCCACCCGGCCCGGATCACCCGTCCGAAGGCAGCCGCGCGGATGGGAGAGCCGCCACCTGCGGCGATGTCCATGCCGGCGTGCAACTGCCACACACGGTAGTACGGGTCATAGCGCTGTCCGTAGTCGCTGGACTTCCAGCCGGTGACCGGCATGAGCAGCCGGCCGCCGCCGTACTTCGCGTCCCCGGATTTGAGCGAGTACCCGCGGAGCGCCGCCGCGATCCGCGCCTCCTCGGCCTTGGCCGCCTCGTAACGGGCCAGGACGACGGAGCGCTGGGCGTTGGCCACCTTCAGCGCGGCGTAGCGGGTCTGCGTGAGCTTCTCGAGGGCCAGGCGGGCCCGCTCGGCAGCCGACTGCGCTGCTCGGGCGGCGGTGAGGCGGTCGCGCGCGGCGGCCTCGGCCTCTTCGGCGGCGCGCTTGGCGAGTCCGGCCCGGTCCTGTTCCGTACGGGCCTCGCGCCTCGCCACGACCAGGGTGCCCACGTCCTCCTGCTGGCTCTGCATGATCTGTTCGACGATGCTGAGCCGGGCCATCATGTCGGCCGGGCCGGACGCGTCGACGAGGACGTTGAGCCGCGCGAAGTTGCTGCCCATGTAGCTGGCCGCGGCGATCTCGTCGACCCGCTCGCGGGCGTCGTCGACGCGCTCCCGGGCCTGGACGAAGCGGCCGGCGACCTTCTCGTAGGCCGCCCGGGCCGCCTTCGCCTTGCGGCTCGCGGACGTGGCCGAGGCGAGGGCGGCCGCGACCGCTCCGCGCGAGGTGGCGACCTTCCGCTGGGCCGCGGGCATCGCGGCGGTCGCAGTCTCGAGGTTGCGGGCGGCGGAGCGGGCCAGGTCGGTGGCGTGCTCGAGGACGGCCTCGGCGCGCTGGACTGCCTTGCCGGCACGGTCCCGGTCGTCGCCCGGGGCGGCTTGGGCCGGGTGGGGTGCGATCAGCAGCAGACCTGCGAAAAAAGCTGGAAGAGCATATTTCCGGCGATGTCGACGTTTGGGCCACACGAAGAGCACCGTAACCCTACCTTCGGCGTCTTACCTCCCAAAACGCCCAACGGCCGCGTCTCCCGGCAGGGAGGCGCGGCCGTTCTGTGAGTCAGCGTCGAGGGTGTCAGACCTTGAGGTAGAAGCGGAGCGTGATCCACGCCGTGGCCGCACTGACCAGAGCGCCGACGCCGGCCAGCAACGGCAGCATGAGCCACACGTTGCCGTTGTCGATCGGCGTCAGGATGTTCGTGAGTGCCTGGAGCTTGGTGTCCAGCAGCACGATCTTGCTCACGAACAGGAAGATGAAGCCGAGGACCGCGCCGATGATGCCGGCCACCACCGCCTCGAGCACGAACGGGGCCTGGATGAACCAGTTCGATGCACCCACCAGCTTCATCACCGCGACCTCGCGGCGCTTGCTGTACGCGGCGACCTGGATGGTGTTTCCGACGAGCAGCAGCGCGGCCAACGCCATCACCCCTGCGACCACCAGCGCACCCACCTGGATGGCGTTGAAGATGTTGAACACCTTGTCGAGCAGCGCACGCTGGTCGATGATGTCCTGAATGCCCTGCATCCCGGTCATCTGGTCGGTGAACGTCTTGTAGGTCTCCGGGTCCTTCAGCTTGACCCGGAACGACTCGGGCAGGCTGTTCGGGCCGACCGACTTGACGAACTCCGGCGAGTCCTTCCAGAGCTGCTGGAACCGCTCGAGGGCCTCTTCACGGGTCTCGTAGGTCTTCTGGGCGACCAGCGGGTTGGCCGAGATGGCGGAGTCGATCGCCGAGCGCTGGGCGTCGGTGACGTCCGAGCGCAGGAAGATCGAGACCTCGATCTCGCCGTAGTAGAAGTTCTTCATCTGGTCGACCTGCATGTAGAGCAGCACACTCGCGCCCAGCATGGTCAGCGAGACCGCCATGGTGATGATCATGGCGACCGTCATGGTGACGTTTCGCCACAGGCCCACCAGGACCTCGTTGAGGACGTACTTCAAGCGCATCGGGGGGTTCCTTCCGGGACTCCGCGCATTACTTCTTCAGGGGGAAACGGGCGGAGCTCAGCCGTAGACGCCGCGAGCCTGGTCGCGAACGATACGGCCGCTTTCGATCTCGATGACCCGGCGGCGCATCTGGTTGACGATGTTGGAGTCGTGCGTGACCATCACGACCGTCGTGCCCGTCCGGTTGATTCGGTCGAGCAGTCGCATGATCTCGATGGAGGTGTCGGGGTCGAGGTTTCCGGTGGGCTCGTCGGCGAGCAGGATCAGCGGGCGGTTCACGAACGCCCGGGCGACCGCGACACGCTGCTGCTCACCACCGGAGAGCTCGTGGGGATAGCGGTGTTCCTTGCCACCGAGACCGACCAGTTCGAGAACCTCGGGCACGACCCGCCGGGACACGGCCTTGGTCTTGCCGATGACCTCCAGAGCGAAGGCCACGTTCTCGTACGCGGTGCGGTTGGGCAGCAGACGGAAGTCCTGGAACACGCAGCCGATGGAACGACGGAAGTGGGGGATCTTCCACGACCGGATCGAGGTCACGTCCTTGGCGTTCACCATGACCTTGCCCTGGGTCGGGGAGACCTCATGCAGCAGAAGCTTGATGATCGTCGACTTGCCGGAACCGGAGGGGCCGATGAAGAAGACGAACTCACCCTTCTCGATACCGACGCTGACATCGTCCAGCGACGGCCGAGACGCCTTGGGGTACGTCTTCGTCACGTTCTCGAGCTGAATCACGGGAAGGCAGTCTACGCGGTGTAACGGAAACGCCAAGTCCGCCGGGTCCGCGAATCTGCATCAACAGTAAAGAAAACTTGGACCGTACGGACGGCGCCTGACCGAACGTTCAGGCGCCGTCGCCGTCCGTGCCGAGCCGGTCGCGGACCGGGTCTCAGACGGCCTTCTCGGTCTGCTTGCGCCAGCGGATGCCCGCCTGGATGAACTCGTCGATGTCGCCGTCGAAGACCGACGACGGGTTGCCCGTCTCCTGCTCAGTGCGCAGATCCTTGACCATCTGGTAGGGGTGCAGAACGTACGAGCGCATCTGGTCGCCCCATGATCCAGTGGTGTCCTGCTTGAGGCCCGCCATCTTGGCCTCCTCCTCCTGACGCTTGCGCTCGAGCAGCCGCGCCTGGAGCACGCGCATGGCCGAGGCCTTGTTCTGAAGCTGTGATTTCTCGTTCTGACACGTCACGACGATGCCGGTCGGAATGTGCGTGAGGCGCACAGCGGAGTCGGTGGTGTTAACGCTCTGTCCACCGGGACCGGACGAACGGTAGACGTCGACCCGCAACTCGTTCTCGGGGATCTCGATGTGGTCGGTCTGCTCGACCACCGGCATCACCTCGACGCTGGCGAAGCTGGTCTGCCGGCGGCCCTGGTTGTCGAACGGGCTGATGCGCACCAGGCGGTGGGTGCCCGACTCGACGCTGAGCGTGCCGAAGGCGTACGGGACCTTGACCGCGAAGGTGGCCGACTTGAGCCCTGCCTCTTCCGCGTACGAGGTGTCGTAGACCTCGGTGGGGTAGCCGTGGCGCTCGGCCCAGCGCAGGTACATACGCATCAGCGACTCGGCGAAGTCGGCGGCGTCGACACCGCCGGCGCCGGCCCGGATCGCCACCAGTGCCTCGCGGGAGTCGTACTCGCCGGAGAGCAGGGTGCGGACCTCCAGCTCCTCGACGGCCTTGTGCAGCGCGACGAGCTCGTTGCCGACCTCGTCGACCGAGCCCTGGTCGCCCTCGGCCTCGGCCATCTCGAGCAGGAGGGCGGCGTCGTCGAGCCGTGAGCGGAGGCGCTCGATGCGGTCGATGTCACCGGAGATGTAGGAAAGGCGGCTGTTGACCTCTTGAGCGCGGGCCTGGTCGTCCCACAGATCGGGCGCGGACGCCTGCTCTTCGAGGTCTGCCTTGTCCCGGCGCAGCTTGTCGACGTCCAGGACGTTCTCGATGTTGCGCAGGGTGGCGTCGAGTGTCTTGAGTTGCTCGGGATAGTCGGCAGCAGTCACAACACTCAAGACTACGCCGCCCCGGCCGGAAAGGGCCGGGGCGGGCGCACGTCCGTCAGGTCGTCGGGGCGACCTTGAGCCAGCTCAGTGCGGCCTTGTGATAGGCGACGGCAAACTCGAGGGCCGCGGCGCCGTACTGGTCGCCCGCCTTCTTTGCTTCCTTCGCCTGCTCCTTGGCCATCGCCATGGCCTCGGAGTGGTACTCGCTGGCACCGGTGTAGAGGGTCTGCAGCTGATTGCCGCTGTGCTGCTCGCCGAAGGCGACCCGCAGCGCGATCGGGTTGCGCAAGGCGTCCCGGCCCGCGGGCTCGGCAAGCCACCGGCTGAAGGCTCGTTTGCCGGCGGCTGTGATGGCGTAGGGCTGGCTGGATCTGGGGCCGGGTTTGCCGAGACGGACGTAGCCCATTTCGGCGAGAACCGGCAATTCGCGGTAGACCTGGCTCCGCGTCATCGACCAGTATGGCCCGAGGCGGCGTTCGGCAGCCGCCATTAGCTGACCGCCGGTCATCGGCCCCTCGTGAAGCAGGCCGAGCAGAGCGGCAGCCGTGGGATTGATTTGAGAGTCGGGCATGCCTTCTAAGCTGCCACTTTGTCGCGCCGACGTCCAGGATTTCGCCCGATCCGTCCAGTTTGCGTCTCCACAAGCGACTGTCCCGCACAGACTGTCCGACCACGAGGGTCGAGACGGCGCGTTCTGCCGAAAAAATGCAGCCTGAGCAGCTAAAATGGCCCTAGCCAAACGGTCAGACGGCGATGCCGGGCATGAACCACCCGAAAAATGGACAGATCAACAGTCGGAAACGGCAGCGTTCCCCTTAATTCCGACAATCGACTCCGTTTCGCCGCGCGAGTGCCCTGTGGACGGCCGTCCGGTCGCGAAGAATCGCCGCGTACCCTGAGCCGCATGACAGAGCAGGAGGTCGCACCGGCCCCGCAACCGTCCGCGGCCGCCTCGTCGAGCGGTCTCGTGCTGGCCGGCGTCACGCTGGTGTGGATGGCCGCCATGTTGTGGTCGGCCCGCGCCACCATCACCGGCCGGGTCGACGTCGAGATGGAGGTCACGTCCACGGCGTACGCGTTGCCCGGCGCCATCTCGGCCAGCCTCATCACCGGGTCCACGGTGGCGCTGGCCGCACTCTCCCTGCTGGGCCGCCGGCGCGAGACCGGTGCGAGCACCCGCTTCGCAATCGCCACGGGCAGCGGCCTGATCATCGGCGTGCTGGGCGCGCTGACCATCGTCACGATCAACACCGAGGGCTGGCTGTACGCGGTGGTCGGCGGCACGGTGGCGGCCGCGGCGACCATCGGCGGCGCGCTGGCCGGCTTCCGCATCCCCCGCGTCGTCACCGCGATCGGCTGGGCCTCGGTGGCCGTCTTCCTCGTCGGGCTCGTGCTCAACCTGTTCCAGGGCCCGCTGCTCGACGCGTTCAGCTCCAGCCAGGCACAGTCCCGGGCCGACGCGTCCCAATGGCTGTCGTACGGCCAGGGGTTCCTCAGTGGCCTCGCGGCCGGCCTGATCGCCTACTTCGTGCTGCGCCGCGCTCGCCGGCGCTCCGACGGGCTCGACGTGCCGTGGCCGCTCTACGGCCTGGCCGGCGCCGGCGCCGGGCTGCTGCTGGTGATCGCCGAGATCCTGACCCGCACCGCGGGCAGCCGCGTGCTCGACCTGGCCGGCAAGGTCAGCGAGCTGGAACTCGTGGTGCAGCAGATGCTCAGCGGCGCCCGCCTCAACAGCGCTCTGATCGTGCTGTTCGTCGGCGCGATCACGGCGACGATCGCTGTAGGCCGCACCATCGCGCCCGCGCCGGACGACGCGGAAGAGGAGGGGACGCCGGCGGCGGCGTCCCGGGAAAAGCCCTAGACGAGCTCGTCCAGCTCCGACACGGCATACCACTCCAGCTCGTGATCCTCGGCGCTGTCGACCGTGAACTGGGCGTCCGGGTCGCCCGCGGCCGCCTCGTCGACCACCTCGGCCGCGGCGCCGACCGTCTCGGCGGCGTCCGCACTGTCCACGTGGATCGCGGCGACCTCGCTGAGCGACACCGGCTGCGGCAGCCGCACGGTACTCGAACCGAGCTCGACATCCTCCCGCACCAGCGCCGTCGACGGCACGTCGGCCGAGATGACAACGCGGCGGCGCGGGGCGCGCGGATCGAGGCGCAACAGGTGCAACGCGCCCTGGGCGGCCCGGGTGAAGGCGACGTACTCGAGCTCTTCCTCGTCGCCCTCGGCGTACCACTCGCGGAGCGCCGGCGTCACGGCGTGCGCCTCCAGCGGGCCGGAGCCCAGCCGGCCGTCGGCCCGCAGGGCCGTGAGCATCGGCACGGTGGCCGGCACATAGACCCGGACCAGCTCGGTGATCGGCACGTCTCCTCCAGCGGTAGAACCGTCCCCGTAGTACACCGTCGCCGCGGCGCGGGGAAGGACCATTCCACCAGTCGTGCCCGGATCGTGGCCCGCCGGGTCAGCAGCCGCAGGCATCGGCCACGGGCGCCGTGCGGGGGTCGGCCGCAGCGGTGACGTCGCCGGCCGGGGTGCGCAGCGGGAAACCCTCGCGGATCCAGTACTCGACGCCGCCGATCATCTCCTTGACCGAGAAGCCGACCTCGGCCAGGGCCAGGGCGGCTCGGGTGGCGCCGTCGCAGCCGGGGCCCCAGCAGTAGGTCACCACCGGGACGTCCGGGTTCAGCAGGGCGAGGGCGCGCGCTGGGATCTGGGCGGTGGGCAGGTGGACCGCGCCGGGGATGTGACCCTGCTCCCAGGCCGCTTCCGAGCGAGAGTCGATCAGGATGAAGCCGGGCTGGGTTGTCGACAGCGCCGCCCGGACGTCGGCCACGTCGGTCTGGAAGGCGAGCCGGGCCGCGAAGAAGGCGGCAGCGGCGCGGGCGTCGTTCCGGGTGGCCGGTCCCACAGGGGTGATCGTCATGACACACCACGCTAGGTGCGAGAACGCCGCCGTTACATGGCCGTTCCCCGGCACATCTGGCGCCCGGCCGGGGAAACGCGTTTACTTGGCCGCCATGACCACGGATATCGCGCTGGACCGTACGGACTGGCAGCTGCTGACCGAGCTGCAGAAGGACGGCCGGTCGCCGTACGCCGAACTGGCCCGCGCCGTCGCGATGTCCCCCAGCGCCGTCGCCGAGCGCATCCGCCGGCTCGAAGAGGCGGGCGTGATCGCCGGCTACCGGGCCAGCCTCGACCCGGAACGACTGGGCCTGCAGGTGATGGCGTTCGTCCGGCTGCGCTACCCGACGGGCAACTACCGGCCGTTCCACGCGCTGCTCGACAGCACGCCCGAGATTGTCGAGGCGCACCACGTGACCGGCGAGGACTGCTTCGTGCTGAAGGTGCTCACCCGCTCGATGCGGCACCTCGAAGAGGTCACCGGGCGCATCGCCGGGCTGGGCGCGGTCACCACCAGCGTCGTCTATTCGAGCCCGCTGACCGGACGCGCCATTTCCGCTCCCGGGTGACGCCACCGCGGCCGATCGGTGGCAAACTGAAGCATACCGAGTCCACCGGAGGTGTCATGGCCGAGCCGCGCTTCCTGCCGCTGCCCGACGTGGCCACCGAGCTCAACGTCTCGGAGTCGCAGGTCTATCACATGGTGCGCAGCGGTGAGCTGCCGGCGATCAAGATCGGCGGCCGCGGTCAGTGGCGGGTCGAGCGCGTCCGCCTCGAGCAGTACATCGAGGAGAAGTACGCCGAGACCGCGGCCTGGGTGGCGCAGAACCCGCTCATCACGCCCGATCCCGAGTAGCCACCGCGTTCGCGCGTACGCCTGACAAAGCCCCCAGGCCTGCCGCCCGACGCCCGACGCCCGACGCCCGACGCCCGACGCCCGATTCTTGGGCGCGCCGGCTCCGGCCAGCGCCGACGCCGACGCCGACATGGCGCACCGCCAACCACTCGATGCGGCCTTCCCGCTGCGGATCGCTGCCAGGTTTGTCCGTCTTCTCGCCTGGTCCGGTTCGATCTCGCCGCTCGTTGACGCTCGAATCGGGCCCGGCAACACTGGCTGTCACAGGCAAACGAAGGCAAACGCAAGATCAACGGATGAGGTGGTGCCGCGATGCGACGGACGCTGGAGGCGACCCGGCCCAGGGCGCCTGAGTCCCCGCCCACGATCAGCCTGCGTCCCACCCCACGCTGCGAGCCGCCCTTCGACGACGAGCTCGAGCCGTCGTTCTGGGCCACGGCGCATCAGTTGTCGCTCAACTGGCCCTCGCGGCGCCCGCCGCCCGGCCCGCCCGAGGGTGAGCCCGGGTTGCCGCAGCACTCCCCCGCCGCCGGCGTCTCGGCCGAGGCGAAGCTCGCGGTCAAGCGCTTCGTCCGTACGTGTGTCGAGGTCATCGACGGCCACCGCCCGGCCGCCCATCTGCGGCGGCTGTCCCACCCCATGGAGGCGTCGGCGGTCGTCGCTCAGGGCGTGGCAGCGGCCCACCGGGTGCGAGAGATCCGCGAATCGGTCAAGCGGCCGGCGCGACGCGCCGCGAGCCGACGGGCCGGCGACCGCCCGTCGCCGGTGGCGGTGCTCCGCATCCGTCTGTGTGAGCCCGGCCCGGGCGCTGTGGAGGCCGCTGTGGCCCTGTTGACCGCCGACCGCACCTGGGCCCTGGCTCTGCGGCTGGAACTGCACGAGGACGACTGGCGGGCCACCATCCTCCGGCTGATCTGACCTGGACCCCCGGGGCGCCTGCCGACCACGCCCACAGCGGGCGTCCCGGGCCTGACCCTCAGCGGGCGACCGCCAGCACCCGATCAACGCCGGGCGCCGCGGCGGCCGGCCGCGACGGCGGCTGCTGGAACGACGGCGACTGCAGCGGCGGCTGCGACGGCGACGGCTGCGACGGCGACGGCTGCGACGGCGACGGCTGCGACGGCGACGGCTGCTGTTGGAACGACGGCGACTGCGGCGGCTGCGACGACTGAGGCGGCGGGCGACTGCGGCGGCGACGGCGACTGCGGCGGCGACGACGACTGCTGGAACGACGGCGACTGCGGCGGCGACGACGACTGCTGGAACGACGGCGACTGCGGCGACGACGACTGCCGGAAAGACGGCGACTGCGGCGGCGACTGCGGCGGTTGGAAACGCCGGCGGCCCGCCGGCGGAGTTTGTCCGCCGGCGGGCCGCCGTTGAAGGGTTGGTCAGACTGCTCCGGGAGCTCCGTGGCAGCGCTTGTACTTCTTGCCGGAGCCGCAGTAGCACGGGGCGTTGCGGGACGGGCCGTTCGACTCGGCGGCCGGCTGGGACTGGCGGCGGCCGGTGGTGTGGGCCGGGCCGGCCGGAAGCGGGGAGCCGCCGGGGCCGATGCCCAGCGCGGGCGCCTGCTGTTGCTGCTGCGCCGGCTGGATCACCGGGGAGCCCTCGCCGGCCTCACCGTCGATGGCGGGCGCGGTGTATTGCAGGTTCTGTGGGCGACGGCTGCCGCCCAGGCCCTTGGCCCGCACCTCGATACGGTCGGAGTCGGTCGTGTTCTCGCCGGCCTCGGTCAGCACGCCGGCGGCCGGCAGGGGCACCGCCTTGCTGGGGTCGACGGTCACCGTGGGCTGCTCCTCGACCTGGACCTCCAGGTTGAACAGGAACCCGACCGCCTCCTCCTTGATGCCCTCCATCATCTGGTTGAACATGTCGAAGCCCTCGCGCTGGTATTCGACCACCGGGTCGCGCTGGGCGTACGCCCGCAGGTTGATGCCTTCCTGCAGGTAGTCCATCTCGTAGAGGTGCTCGCGCCACTTGCGGTCGATGACGCTGAGCAGCACCTGACGCTCGAGCTCGCGCAGAGCCTCCGGCCCGAGCTCTTCCTCGCGCGTCCGGTAGGCCGCCAGCGCGTCCTCCCTCAGCTGCGCCGAGAGGAACTCCTGGTCGACCGCCTGACGGTCGCCGCCCGACTCCTCGATCAGGTCGTCGATGGTGATCGAGACGGGGTAGAGCCGCTTCAGGTTCGCCCAGAGCTGGTCGAGGTCCCAGTCCTCGGCGTAGCCGTCGGTGGTCGCGGCGACCACGAAGTCGTGGACCACGTCGTCGATCATGTGCTCGACCTGGTCGTGCATGTCCTCGCCGTCGAGCACGCGCTTGCGCTCGGCGTAGATGACCTGGCGCTGCTTGTTGAGCACCTCGTCGTACTTGAGGACGTTCTTGCGGATCTCGGCGTTCTGGCCCTCGATCTGGGTCTGGGCCGACCGGATCTGCCGGGTCACCATCTTGGACTCGATGGGCACGTCGTCGGGGATGTTGAACCGCTCCATGACGGCCTCGACGGCGCCCGCGCGGAACCGCTTCATCAGGTCGTCCTGCAGCGACAGGTAGAACCGGGACTCGCCCGGGTCGCCCTGCCGGCCGGAACGACCGCGGAGCTGGTTGTCGATCCGCCTCGAGTCGTGCCGCTCGGTGCCGAGCACGTAGAGACCACCGGCCGCCGTGACGTCGGACGCCTCCTCCTCGCAGGCTTCCTTCCACACCGGCAGGACCTCTTCGAGCGCCTTCGCGTACTCGTCGGGGTTCTCGACCGGGTCGAGGCCACGCTGGTGCAGCTCGTTGGCCGCGAGGAACTCGGGGTTGCCGCCGAGCAGGATGTCGGTGCCGCGGCCGGCCATGTTGGTGGCCACCGTGACGCCGCCCTTGCGGCCGGCCTGCGCGATGATCGTCGCTTCCTGGGCGTGGAACTTCGCGTTCAGCACGCTGTGCGGGATGCCGCGGCGGCGCAGCAACGTCGAGAGGATCTCGGAGTTCTCGACCGAGACCGTGCCGACGAGGACGGGCTGGCCGGTGGCGTGCCGCTCGGCGATGTCCTCGATGACGGCCTCGAACTTGGCCTTCTCGGTCTTGTAGATGACGTCGGGGTGGTCGATGCGGATCATCGGCCGGTGGGTCGGGATGGACACGACGCCGACCTTGTAGACGCTGTTAAACTCGCCGGCTTCGGTCTGCGCCGTACCGGTCATGCCCCCGAGCTTGTCGTAGAGCCGGAAGTAGTTCTGGAGCGTGATGGTGGCCAGGGTCTGGTTCTCCTGCTTGACCTCGACGCCCTCTTTGGCCTCGATGGCCTGGTGCATGCCCTCGTTGTAGCGACGGCCGTGCAGGATGCGACCCGTGAACTCGTCGACGATGAGGACCTCGCCGTTGTCGTCGACGATGTAGTCCTTGTCGCGCTTGTAGAGCTCCTTGGCCTTGATGGCGTTGTTCAGGTAGCCGACCAGCGGGGTGTTCACCGACTCGTAGAGGTTGTCGATGCCGAGCCGGTCCTCGACCTTGGCCACGCCGCGCTCGGTGATCGCGATGGTGCGCTTGGCCTCGTCGACGTCGTAGTCGGCCTCGCCCTCCTTGCCGCGCTGGAGGCGGCCGACCAGCGCGGCGAACTCGCCGTACCAGCGGGCCGAGTGCTCGGCCGGGCCGGAGATGATCAGCGGGGTGCGGGCCTCGTCGATCAGGATCGAGTCGACCTCGTCGACGATCGCGAAGTTGTGGCCGCGCTGCACCAGCTCGTCCTTCGACCACGCCATGTTGTCGCGCAGGTAGTCGAAGCCGAACTCGTTGTTGGTGCCGTACGTGATGTCGCACATGTACGCGGCGCGGTGCTCGGCGGCGGGCCGGTTGGGCAGGATCACGCCGACGGTGAGGCCGAGGAACACGTGCACCCGGCCGACCCACTCGGCGTCGCGCTGGGCGAGGTAGTCGTTGACCGTGATGATGTGCACGCCCTTGCCGCTCAACGCGTTGAGGTAGGCCGGGAACACGCCGGTCAGGGTCTTGCCCTCACCGGTCTTCATCTCGGGGATGTTGCCGAAGTGCAAGGCGGCGCCACCCATCAGCTGGACGTCGTACGCCCGCTGGCCGAGAACGCGCTTGGCACCCTCGCGAGCGACGGCGAACGCCTCCGGCAACAGCGAGTCCAGCGACTCGCCGTCGGCGACCCTCTCCTGGAACTGCTGGGTGCACTCGCGCAACTCGTCATCGGTGAGGTCGACGTAGTCGTCCTCGATCGAGTTGACCGCGTCTGCGATCGCCTTGAGCCGGCGCACCATGCGGCCTTCGCCGGCACGTAGGACCTTTTCCAAAATCGACACGGGTCAGCGCTCCCCTAGACAGTCTGCCGAACCATCGTAGGCACCCCTCGGCCGGAGCTGTGACCCGAGCCTCGGGTTAACCGCACAAACGGTGGGAAACTTCGCATCAAGTTCGCTCAGAGCGGAGCCATTCCGGCAGGATAGGCCGGGAGAACGAGAGAGGGCGAGACCATAGCGAAGATCAACGGCACCGGCGTGCGCCTTCGGGCGTTTCGCGCCGACGACGCCGACGCGCTGGCCGCCGCATTCGACGACCCGCTCTCGCGGCGCTTCCTGCCGCCACTGCCGTCGCCGTACACGGTCGCGCATGCCGAGCGCTACCTCGCCGAGCACGTCGTGGCCACCTCGGCCGAGGGCGGCGCGCTCTACGCCATCGCCGATCCGGAGACCGACGAGCTGCTCGGCGGCATCGGCGTCGACAAGGTGGTGCCGATCCGCCGGCAGGCCGAGGTCGGCTACTGGGTGGGACCGTGGGCGCGGCAGCGCGGCGTGGCCACGGCGGCGCTGCGGGCGCTGAGCACGCATGCGCTGGGCCACGGCTTGGAGCGGCTCGAGCTGCTCACCCACCTGGACAACCCGGTCAGCCAGCGGGTCGCCATGGCCGCCGCCTTCCGGCGCGAGGGGCTGCGCCGCGGCGCTCAGCCCGGCCGCGACGGCGCCCGGGACGACATGGTGGTCTTCGCCCGCCTCGCCGGCGACCCGGAGACGCCCGAGCCGCGGCTGCTGCCGGATCTGCCCGGCGGTGAGCTCTCCGACGGCGTGGTGCGCCTGCGGCCGCTCGGGCCGGGCGACTACGACTTCCTCACCGAACTGCTCAATCTGCCCGAGGTGATCGCGACGAGCGTGCCGCCGGACCCGCCGACTGCGGAGCGGATCCGCCGGCGGTGCGACCGGGCCGAGACACAGTGGCTCGGCGGCACACGCGCCGACCTGGTGATCGAGGACGCGGTCACGGGCGAGCCGGTCGGCGACATCGGGCTCTTCTACGACGACCCGTTCACGCAGCAGGCCATGATCGGCTACAGCATGCTCCCGGCGTACCGCGGACGAGGTTTTCCGACCCGGGCCGCCCAGCTGCTGTCGCTGTGGGTCTTCGCCGAGACCGACGTGGTGCGGCTGATCGCCGGCGCGGCGCCGGACAACGTGGCCTCGCAGCGCGTGCTCGAGAAGGCGAGATTCCACCGGGAGGCTTACTTACGGGCGCGGCTGCCCGGCCCGGCCGGGAAGCGGGCCGACGACGTGCAGTACGTCCTCCTCGCCGAGGACCTCCTGGACTGAAGGCCCCCGGCTGATTCGGGTGACTAGCCCGTGGTTCCGAGCGACAGGATGCCGTAGTCGTAGCCACGCCGGCGGTAGACGACGCTGGGGCGACCGCTGTCCTTGTCGAGGAACAGGTAGAAGTCGTGGCCGACGAGCTCCATCTGGAAGAGGGCGTCGTCGACGGTCATGGGATCAGCGGGATGTTCCTTCTCCCGCACGATGCGCCACGGCAGGTCCTCGTCGTGTTCCGCGAGGGCGGTGGCGACCGTTGAGGTCTCCTCGGCCGTTTGGGCCAGGCTCAGATCGGTGGGCAGACCGGCGGTGGCCGCTGCGACCGAGAGGGGCGCGTGACGCCCTCGGTGCACCCGGCGGCGGTCGGCGGAACGCCGCAGCCGGCCGTCGAGTTTGGTGATGGCGCAGTCCAGGGCTGCGTAGAAGTCCTTCGCGCAGGCCTCGGCTCGAATGACCGGGCCTTTCGTCACGACGGTGATCTCAACTCGCTGGCAGTTGTCGGACTGGCGCGGATTGCGCTCGTGAAACAGTTCGACGTCGGCCCGGATCAGCTTCTGGTCGTAACGCTCGACCTTGCTCAGCTTGTCGGCGACGTGTTCCCGATAGTGGTCGGGAACCTCTACGTTGCGGCCCTTGACGACAATGTCCACTCGTGACCTCCCCCAACGTTTCTGTCTTGCAGGCGCCCGATCGACGGGGTGCCGGGGGCGCCGAACTGCGACGCGGTGGTGATGATGCCGTGGTGATGATGCGGCGGTGAATTCTGCGCGGTGACGCCGTGGTCGGCCTGATGGTCAACTCACCGTGCGTGACCAATCGCGAAGGGGACGACTCCTTTCCGGTGCGGCGGATCGCGGACGCGCTGCGCCTGGAGGATGGAGCGGGTCGAGACGGATCTCATACCCTCGTCACCAAGACGCTAACGTGCCGATGCTCCCGCGTCACCCCTCGTTCGGGATACCAGATGCCCGAGGTTCACCTTTTCTGTGCCGTCAGGCGGGAAACCGCCGAAACCGGAAGTAGACGTTCCGCGGAGTTGTGTCGCGGCCAACACCGCAGCCCCATCGACCTGCATCTTTGCCTCCTCGAGCCGACGCGTCACCGCGGCCAGCGTGGCTCCGGTGGTGACGATGTCATCGACTACCACCAGCGTGCCTTTCCGGGGCGCGGTGCGCCGCGGAACGCCGATTCGGGCCCGCCGAATTCGCAGCGAATCCTCAGCTGCGGCGCGCCGACCAGCCACGCTCAGTGACGTAGAGTCGGGACGAGGTAACGCTTCGAGCTGAGGACTGATATCAGCCTCCCAACCGGCGGCGCGTAACCGCCGCACGGTGTGTGCGGCCAGACGCAACATGTGATCGCCGTGCCTCTCGCGCGCCGCGGCGGCCGTCGACGGCACGGGCACGAGTGTCACCGGCCGGTTCCTGGGCGCGAGCCGGGTCACCGCCACGGCCAGCAGGCTGCCGAGTGGCTGGGCGAGCCGATGCCGGCCCTTCTCCTTGTAGGCCAGCAGCGCGCCGCGCATCGGGCCCTCGTACGCCCCCACCGCCACACAGGCGGGCAGTCCGGACGACGCCGGCTCCGGCGCCCGCCGGAAGGGCCGCAACGCCTCGAGCCCGGCGGCACAGGCCGCGCACACGCCGTACCGCAGGGGCACCCGCTCGGCCGCACAGCCGGCGCACGGGGCCGGCAGCACGAGATCGGCTAGATCGCCCAGCAGGCCGGCCATGCGCACGTCCGGCTCAGTCGAGGAAGAACGGGGCGGTCGGGACGGCGTCGGACTGGGGTGGCACCGGCGGGCCGGCCAGACGCGACGAGGTGATGCGGTCCGGTGCGCTCAGCACATCCCAGGCCTCGCCGCCCGCCACGTACGACTCCGACGAGGAACGCTCGGTGCCGTTCACCGGATTGGAGGGGTACGCCGACAGGAACGTCACCCGCTCGGCGCCGATGTCGTCGAGCCGGACCGTGGAGAGCGCCCCGTCGACGGTCACGTCGAGCACCGCATAGCGGTTGTCGCGCCGGGCGCCGGCGACCACCAGGTAGTCCTCGCTGCTCCAGGCGACCGCGGTCACGACCCTGAGGGTGGGCGGCAGAACCTGTTCGGGCAGGCCCAGCGTGATGCCGTCGCCGCTGGTGTTGAGCGCCGCGCGATAGAGCCGCCCGCCGCTGACCACGGCCAGCCGGTGCCCGTCGGGCGCCACCGAGAGCGCGGTGACCGGGCCGGGATCGCCCTGCCACTCCACCCGCTGGGCCCGCGAGCCGGCGCCGCCGAACGCGTAGACGTGGCCGTTCATCGTGATCAGCCCGATCGTCCGGGTGGCCTCGCCACCGGCGGGCAGCTGGGCCCAGACCGGGGTGCCGAGCCGGCCGGAGAGCCCGACCACCTCGGTGATGTCGGCCTGCTCACCCAGCGGGGCGTCGGCCACCCGCAGCCTTCGCTGCCCCTCGGGGCCGGTCACCACGGCGATGTAGGCCCGGGTCGGCGACGCGCTGATCGCGGCCGAGGCGATGTCGCGGTTGGCCGCCGGCTTGATCACCGGCACGTCCTCGTCGGCCCGCGGCGAGCCCTTCAGCCGCCGGATGCCGCCGCCCAGGATCGCGAACCGCTCCGGGTCCTCGTCGAGACGGTACGCCCGGTTGCTCTCAAAGAATTCACCATCGGTGACGGGCACCGGCTCGTTGCGGCCGATGGCGATCGAGATCGTGCGCGGCACCGGCTGCATCGACCACTGCAACTGGCGGCGCAGCCGGTCGAGGGCCTCCGGGTCGGCGCCCTGCGGGACGGCCTTGTCGTTGAGCCTGATCTCCAGCGTGTCGTTGGTGATCGCCGGGACGTTGTCGGCGGCCTGGGTGCCCGTGGGCAGACTGTTGACGGCGTCGCTGAGCCAGGGCGCGGGCGAGCCGGTGAGCCAGCCGAGGATAGTGGTGGGCTGCTGCACGGTGGGCACGCTGCGCGGCATATAGCGCAGGTCGGGCACGAGCGCGGTGTTCTCGTTGTTCCACCAGTAGATCGTGCGGCGCTGGTAGAACAGGTTGAGCGTCTCGTCGGTCATCAGCATGGCCTGCGGAGCGTTCAGCACGAACAGCCCGTCCTCGCCCGCGATCTCGCCGATGCGCAGCTTGTACTGGGTGGGGGACGACGTGGTGTCGGCCGGCTGGAGCACGCCGTTGGCCCGTAGCGTGCCGACGACCTGCACGATGAACGTGATCTCGGAGTCGCCCGGCGAGTAGAGCGGTCGTTCCGTCTCGCGGATGACCTTGATGTCGTTGCCGGTCGGGAACCGGTTGGCCAGTTCGGGGGCCTGGAACGCCTTGACCCGGTTGAGCGCCGTCTCCGGGTCGCCGGCCGCCGCCTCCAGGTAGTTGTCGGCGAACTCTTCCAGGTCGGTGGTGTCCTGACGGGCGTACTGGACAGGCGGGCTGCCGTCGTCGTCGACCGACACGCCGCTGGGCGGGCCGTCGCCGAGGATCGTCACATCGCTCTCGGCCGGGATGCCGCAGCCACCGGCCAGCATCGTGGCCACCACCGCGACCGTGCAGAGCAGGCGCCTCATCAGACCACCTCCGCCTTCACTTCCTCGGCCGCCGCCTCTTCCGGCGCCGGCAGCGCCGAGGCCCGGTCGCGCGGGATCAACGGGAGCGGCGCGGCCAGCAGCCTGTCGCCGGAACGCACCGGCAGGGTGAGCCGGAACTGGGCGCCCTCGCCGGGCGCGCCCCAGGCCTCGAGCCAGCCGCCGTGCAGACGCGCGTCCTCGGCGCTGATCGACAGGCCGAGGCCGGTGCCGCCGGTCTGCCGCGCCCGGGACGGGTCGGCCCGCCAGAACCGGTTGAAGACCAGGCGTTCCTCGCCCGGCTTGAGACCGATGCCGTGGTCGCGCACGGTGACCGCCACCGCCGCGTCGTCGCTGGCCAGGGTGACCTGCACCGGCTTGGCCTCGCCGTGCTCGACCGCGTTGCCGACCAGGTTGCGCAGCACCCGCTCGACCCGGCGGGGATCGACCTCGGCGATGACCGGCGTGTCGGGCAGGCGCAGCTCGATCTCGACCCCCACCCGCTCGGCCAGGCCGGTCAGCCGGTCGGCGACCCGCTCGACGATCGGCACCAGGTCGGTGTGCTCGGCGTCGAGGGCGGCGAACCCGGCGTCGAAGCGGCTGATCTCGAGCAGGTCGGTCAGCAGGCTTTCGAACCGGTCGAGTTCGGCCTGGAGCAGCTCGGCGCTGCGGGCCACCGCCGGGTCGAACTCGTCGCGCTCGGAGAAGATCAGGTCGGCCGCCATGCGGACGGTGGTCAGGGGCGTACGCAACTCGTGGGACACGTCGGAGGTGAACCGGCGCTGGAGGCGGGACAGCTCTTCCAGCCGCACGATCTGGCGCTGGAGGTTGGCCGCCATCTGGTTGAAGGACGCCGCGAGCAGGGCCAGATCGTCCTCGCCGTCGACCTTCATACGCTGGTCGAGCAGGCCGGCGCTGAGCCGCTGGGCCGTGCGGGCGGCGACCCGGACGGGAGTCACGACCAGCCGGGTCACCAGGCCGGCGATCACCCCGAGCATGATGACCAGGGCCAGACCGGTGGCCAGCACGGTCGTGCGGATCTGGTTGGCCGCGCTGTCCTCAGTGGTCAGCGGCACCATGTAATAGAGCTCGACGTGGCCGAAGCTGGTGGGCACGGGCGAGCCGGTGACCAGGTATTTCGTAGTGTGCCCGTTGACCCGGGCGGTGACGATCTGGTTGGCCACCTTGCCGTCGTCGGAGACCCGGCGCACCAGGTCGGCGGTGATCAGCTCCTCGGTGGGGACGTTGGGCGAGGTGATCGACGGCAGCTCCGGATTCTGGCCGGCCCGCATCGACACCACCGAGCCGCCGGACTCGGCCGGGTCGCCGTCGGCCAGCTGCCCGACGATCGTGGTGAAGGTGTACGGCAGCCGCGGATCGCGCGCCTGCGGGTGCACGGTGAGCTGCTGTTCCGCGTACCCGACCTTGTTGCGCATCGAGACCTGGACCTCGTCCTGGGCCCGGCTGAGCAGGATCTTGGCGCTGCGGTCGGCGATGAACCAGCCGAACGCGGCGACCAGCAGACTGGACGCGACCAGGGTGAGCGTGACGACCCGCAGCTGCAGCGAGCGGCGCCAGGCGCGGTGGGCCGGGGACGCCCAGACCGAGAACCGGCGCACGAGGACACGCCAGTAACGCCGCACCACCCGCAGGATGCGGCGGACCGGAAGCGGAAGCCAGGCCGGAGCGCGCACGCGGCAAGGTTAGCCGCTCGCGCTGCTTATCCGGTGCCGGCCTTGTACCCGACCCCCCGGACGGTCAGGATGATCTCCGGTCGTTCCGGATCCGGCTCGATCTTGGCGCGCAGCCGCTGCACGTGGACGTTGACCAACCGGGTGTCGGCGGCGTGCCGGTAACCCCACACCTGCTCGAGCAGCACCTCGCGGGTGAAGACCTGACGTGGCTTGCGGGCCAGGGCCACCAGCAGGTCGAACTCGAGCGGGGTGAGCTTGACCTCCTCGCTGTCGCGGGCGACGGTGTGCGCCGGCACGTCGATGGTGATCTGGTTGCCGGGCGGGCCGATGGTCAGCATCTCGGGCGCCGCGTCCTCGCCCCGCCGCAGCCGGGCGCGCATGCGGGCCACCAGCTCCTTGGGCTTGAACGGCTTGACCACGTAGTCGTCGGCGCCCGACTCGAGGCCGAGGACCACGTCGACCGTGTCGCTCTTGGCGGTCAGCATGACGATCGGAATGCCGGACTCGGCGCGGATCGCCCGGGCCACGTCGATCCCGCTCATGCCGGGCAGCATCAGGTCGAGCAGCACGATGTCGGGCCGATTTTCCCGGAAGGCGGCCAGAGCGCGTTCCCCGTCGGCCACGAAGGAAGGCAGGAAGCCCTCGCTCCGCAGGACGATGCCGAGCATCTCGGCCAGCGCTGGATCGTCATCGACGACGAGTACCCGGGCTCTCATGCGGTCCAATATTGCACTGTCCTCCCGAACCCCACGTACCCCGGGGGCGATCTTGCGTAAAACAAGTCTCAGCTTAAGGGACCGGAAGTCGGGATACATGCGGCAGGCCGGACTAAAAGGGCGGCCCCGGCAGGAGGCCGCCCTTCATGGTCAGGCGCGGGGCCGGTCGAACTCCCCGTCCCGCACGCCGGCGATGAACCCGGCCCAATTGGTGTCGCCGAACGCGAGCACCGGGCCGGCGACGTCCTTCGAGTCGCGCATCAGCACGGTCGACGGAACGGTCGCGACCTCGACGCAGTGGCCGGCGGCTCCGCTTCGAGTGCTCTTGCGCCAGGTGAGAGTGGCGTCCTGCATCGTGGGTCCCCTTCCAGGAGGTTGTGCGCCTCCATTTCAGCTCACGATGCGGTCTGAAGGCGGAGCGCTTCCTCCCTTTCAGCGATGGCCGTTCGGCTCATCTCTGCCGACATCGCGCGTTCCCGCAGGTCGGAGAGGGCATCGCGGTAGACGTCGACATCGGCCGGCTTCACCCGGAAGAGACCGCCCGTGAGGCCCTCGCTGTGCACGACCGAGGCCCGCGTGCCCGCCTCGAACTCGAGAACCATGAACGGCTCGGTCATGCCCGCGTGGGCGCCGGCGGTGAACGGGAGCACCAGGAGCTCGACGCCGGGGCGCTCGCTCGCCTCGATCAGCCGGGCCAGCTGGCGGCGCAGCACCTCGGGGCCGCCGACCTCGCGGTGGAGCACGGCCTCGTCGAGAACGATGCGCAGGACCGGGGTGGGGTCGCGGGTCAGCACGGCCTGGCGGGCCATGCGCAGCGCGAGGCGGCGCTGGATGGTCTCGGCGGCGCCGACATCGGCCCCGACCTCGATCACGGCGCGCGCGTACTCGTCGGTCTGGAGCAGGCCGGGGACGACCTGCGGCTCCCACTCGCTGATGAGCACGGCCTCGGCCTCGAGGGCGACATATTCGTCGTACGGGTCGGGGACCGAGGACCGGTAGGGCGCCCACCAGGCGCGGGCGCGGCCCCGGCGGGCCAGCTCACGGAGGCGGTCACGGTCTTCCACGCGTACGCCGTACGAGGTGAGAAGACGGTCGAGGTCGGGCTCCGTGATGCCGGTGTGCGCCGTCTCGATGCGGCTCAGCTTCGACTCGGACCAGCCCAGCGCGGTGGCGACATCGGCCGCCCGGCGGTCGGCACGAAGACGGCGCAGCTCGTTCCCGAGCTCGCGTCGTGCGGTCGACGTCGCCCTAGCCACGAGAACACCATAACGGTGCACCCGTCGCTGTCTGCAACTTGCACCCCACCCTATGCACTTGCATGCAGGTCAGACATCGTGCCGTAATGGAAACGGACCACGGGCTCGGGGTGGCGGCAAACACCACCGACCCGGAAACGGGGCCCGCCCGCATCTCTGCGGACGGGCCCCGGCCCATGCTTGACCCACCCTGGCGGAACATAGCGAACGGGACGGCGGGCCTGGACCCACCGCCCCGTTCATCCCCCCGGTTTGGTACCGCGCGCGTCCGTGGGACCCCCCGATCACCAATGACGCTGCGTGTTTATAGATTCACACTCCGCACACATGCCTGTCAAGCAAATCCGGAAATTTCCTATTTTGAAGGGGTTCACGCGTAGCCAGCCGGTGCGCAGAAGCGGGGAGCGGGATCAGGCGGGGACGGCAGCCACGAAGGCCTGGCCGGTGCCGGCCACCTTGATGGCGCCGGCGCCGGCCGAGGCGTAGGCGGCCGTGCCGGGCGTCAGCTCGACCGGGGTGCCGTCCACGCTCTCCCCCACGAAGACGTCCCCCGCCGTGGCCAGGATGATGCGCGGGCCCGTGGCGGGCACCTCGACGGGCGGACGGGCGCCGTCGAGCTCGACCCGCAGCAGCTGGAAGTCGGGAATCGGCACCGGCCAGGCGGAGACGCCCGGGGCGACCTCGGTGCTGCGCAGGATCGGGTCGTCGAGGACCTCGAAGCGCAGCACATTGAGCAGCTCGTCCACGTCGACCCGCTTGGGCGTCAGGCCCCCGCGCAGCACGTTGTCGCTGGCCGCCATCAGCTCGACGCCGGCGCCCCGCAGGTAGGCGTGCAGGTTGCCGGCGGGCATCCAGATCGCCTCGCCCGGAGCCAGGCGCACGTGGTTGAGCAGCAGCGCCACCAGCACGCCGGGGTCGCCCGGATAGTGCTGAGCCAGATCGGCCGCCAGCGCCAGCGAGGCCGCCTGCGGGTGGTGGCTGCCGGCTCGCTGGGCTGCCGCCGCGACCACGCCGCCCAGCTGGTCACGGCCGTCCGCGGGCCACGTCAGCAGGCTCCGCACGGCGGTGCGCAGATCTCCGCCACGCAGCGCCTCGACCACCGGGGCCAGCGACGCGAGGCCGAACGCGTCCAGCGCCTCGGCCGCGACGGCGGGCTCACGGAAGCCGCACAGCGCCTCGAACGGTGTGATCGCCACCAGCATCTCGGGCTTGTGGTTGGCGTCGGTGTAGTTCCTGGGCAAGCTGGAATCGGCCTCCTGCCGGGCGTACGCCTGCTTCGCGTACTCCAGGTCGGGGTGCGCCTGCAGCGACAGCGGCGCCGCCGCCGCCAGTACCTTGAGCAGGAAGGGCAGGCGCGGCCCGAACGCCTCGAGCACCGGCTCGCCCAGCTGGCCCTTGGGGTCGCCCGCGATGAGCGCCTCCAGGCTGACGGGCCCGTCCTTGGCGGCGACTGTGGCCGGGTCGCCCGGGTGGGCGCCCAGCCACAGTTCAGCCTCCGGCTCGTCGGTGGGGGCGGGCCGGCCCTGAAGCTCGGCGATGAGGGTGCGGGAGCCCCAGGCGTACGGGCGGACGACCCCGGTCAGCGGAAGAACGCTCATGGTCGTGAAACTACCCGGGCGTGACCGTCGACTCTGCCGGACGGTAGATGTCCGGCTCGATGTAGATCACCCGGGCGATCGGCACCGCCTCGCGGATGCGGATCTCGGTCTCGTCGATGTGGCGGGCCACCTCGTCGGCCCGCTCCGAACCCGGCACGGCGATCTTGACGGCGACCAGGAGCTCCTCCGGCCCCAGGTGCAGCGTCTTCATGTGGATGATCCGCTCGATGCCCTCGCCGGCCAGCACGGCCGCTTCGATGCGCCGGGTGGCCTCGGGGTCGGCGCCCTCGCCCAGCAGCAGGCTCTTCGTCTCGACAGCCAGGATCGCCGCGATGCCGACCAGCAGCAGGCCGATGGCCGCGGTGCCCACGCCGTCCCAGACGCCGTTCCCGGTGATCAGGGTCAGCGCCACACCGAAGAACGCGAAGATCAGGCCGAGCAGCGCGCCCGAGTCCTCGAGCAGCACCACCGGCAGTTCGGGCGCCTTGGCCCGGCGCACGAAGTCGACCCAGGACGTGTTGCCCCGGGTGCGGTTGGACTCTCTGATCGCCGTCCGGAACGAATAGGTCTCGAGTCCGATCGCGAACAGCAGCACGACGATCGGCACCCACTGCCAGCTCTCGATGGGATGCGGCTCACTGATCTTGTGCCACGCCTCGTAGAGCGCGAACAGACCACCCAGGCTGAACAGCACGATCGAGACGATGAACGCGTAGATGTAGCGCTCGCGCCCGTATCCGAACGGGTGTTCCGGGGTGGCCTGCTTCTTCGCCCGCTTGCCCCCGAGCAGCAGCAGAAGCTGGTTGCCGGAGTCTGCGACCGAGTGGATCGACTCCGCCAGCATGGACGACGAGCTGGTCAGCAACCAGGCCACGAACTTGGTGGCGGCGATGCCCAGGTTCGCGACGAGCGCCGCCACGATCGCCTTGGTCCCACCTTCAGCGCTCATACCCCTACCCCGCAGTGACGTCCGCCGGAAGCGGTCACTGCATTCCCTCGGGCAACGGGTTTGAAAGCTCTTTCATCTCACTGATTGCCGGCACAGCCATCGGGTCGAGCCCGTGCGCGAGGGCCAGATAGAGCGAGGCGAAGTCGGGCACCGCGGTGAGCGAGGCGAGCCGCTCGATCGCGGAGCCACCCTCGGCGGTGAGCACGTCGCAGCGCACGCCCCGGCGCTCGGCCAGCGTCTGTACCGCGTCGGCCCGGCGTTCCTCGACGGCGACCGGCTCGTCCGCGTCCTCCTCGGGGTTGAGCCCGCCGTCGCGGAACAGCACGAGACGCAGACGGGTCGCGTCGGTCTCTTCCGTGTCGGAGTCGGCGAAGATGTCGCGGGACGACTCGGCGAGCCCGCCGAACACGCCGTCGAGCAGGCCCACCCGGCCCCGGCCGGCCTCGCCCAGCGCGCCCGCCATCACCGGATAGCGGGCGTTCGCGGCGAGCGTGTCGGCGAAGCGACGGGCGGCCACGGTGGCCAGCGGGGAGGAACCCCAGACGATCGGGATCGAGCCGGCCAGACCCAGCGCCAGCGCCTTGGCCGGGTTGACGAACGAGTCGGCGCCGGGACGGCAGCGCTCGGCGTCGGCGTCGAGCCGGGTCGCGGTCTCGGCCAGGTCGGCCTCGTTGACCTTGACCAGGCCGATCGCGCGGGCGGCGAGCAGCACCGGCACGGCGAGCCCCCACAGGCTTGCCCGGGCGGGTGCGCGGCGGGGAACCGCGAAGAACGGCGCGCGGGCCCGAGCGGCCATCGCCTCGAGCTCGGAATCGGGGTTGCCCACGGCGACCAGGCGGGCGCCGCGACGGGCTGCCGCCTCGGCCGCGGCCAGGGCTTCGGGACTGCGGCCGGAGGCGGAGACAGCGATGACCACGTCGGCCGCCCCGACCCAGCCGGGCAGGCCGGGGCTGCGGTGGCCGATGATCGGCACCGGGCAGCGCGGGCCGGCCACAGTCGACAGGATGCTGCCGGTGAGGCCGGCCGTGCCGATGCCGGCGACGACAACGGCGCGGGGCCGGCCCTCGTCAGCCAGCATGCTGAGGTCGGTCTCGGCGGCCAGCGCGGCCGCCTCGCGTACCTGGGCGCCGGCCGACGCCGTGGCCCGCAGCATGCCGCCCGGGTCGTTGGCCAGCATCGACTTCTCGTCGTCGAGCAGGGACTCGTCGGCGTGCCGGTGCCCGGCGACGCCGGCCGTGCCACCCTCGAGCGGGCCCGCCATCAGGCCACCCCGCCCGGGCCGGAGCCGTCGCCGGGCCGGCGCGCTTCGTCGAGCAACAGCACCGGGATGTCGTCGCGGATGTCGAAGATGCGCCCACACTCGGTGCAGGTGAGGGTCTGCGCGTCGGCGTCGTGGGTGAGCGGCGCGTGATGCGTGTCCGGACAGGCCAGAATGTCCAACAGCTGGGGATCGAGGGCCACCGCGCGGCTCCTTCTAGATATGCGGGCGTTACTGCGACCTGATCCTAACTACGGACGATGGCGAGCACTTCGTCGCGCAGGGATGCCATGCGGTCGGGCTTGGGGGCCTCGACGTTGAGCCGCAGTAACGGCTCGGTGTTGGACGCGCGCAGGTTGAACCAGGCGCCGTCGGGCAGCTGCACGGTGAGACCGTCGAGCTCGTCGAAGCCGGCCCCCGCGAAGTGGGCCCGCACCTCGGCGGTCTTGGCGGCGGCGTCGGCCACCGTGGAGTTGATCTCGCCGGAGGCGCTGTAGCGCTCGTACTCGGCGGCGAACTCGGACAACGGCCTGTCCTGGCCGCCGAGCGCGGCGAGCACGTGCATCGCCGCGAGCATGCCGGTGTCGGCGAACCAGAAGTCCCGGAAGTAGTAGTGCGCCGAGTGCTCGCCGCCGAAGACCGCGTTCGACCGGGCCATCTCGGCCTTGATGAACGAGTGGCCGACCCGGCTGCGCACCGGCGTGCCGCCCGCCTCGGTGATGATCTCGGGCACCGCGTGCGAGGTGATCAGGTTGTGGATGACCGTGCTGCCGGGGAACTTGGCCAGCTCGCGCCGGGCGACGAGGGCGGTGATCGCTGAGGGCGAGACCGGGTCGCCCTTCTCGTCGATGATGAAGCAGCGGTCGGCGTCGCCGTCGAACGCGACGCCGATGTCGGCGCCCTGCTCGCGGATGGCGTTCTGCAGGTCGACCACGTTCTTGGGGTCGAGCGGGTTGGCCTCGTGGTTGGGGAACGAGCCGTCGAGCTCGAAGTACATCGGCACGATTTCGAGCGGCAGTGCGGGCAGCACCTGGTCGCCCAGCACGGCGGGGACGGTGTAGCCGCCCATGCCGTTGCCCGCGTCGACGATGACCTTGAGCGGCCGGATGCCGGACAGGTCGACCAGCGAGCGCAGATGGGCCGCGTAGGCGCCGAGCAGGTCGCGCGTCTCGAGCCGGGACGGGCCGTCGGCCTCGGCGTTCAGGTCTTTGAGCAGGGCCTCGGCGCGCTGCCGGACGACCGCGAGGCCGCTGTCCTGGCCGACCGGCTTGGCACCGGCGCGGCACAGCTTGATGCCGTTGTATTGAGCCGGGTTGTGGCTGGCGGTGAACATGGCGCCGGGCAGGCCCAGCGAGCCGGACGCGTAGTAGAGCTCGTCGGTCGAGGCCAGGCCGATGGAGACGACCGCGGCGCCGGCGGCGTTGGCGCCCCGGGCGAACGCGGCGGCCAGGCCGGGGCCGGATTCCCGCATGTCGTGCGCGGTCACGATCTCGTCGGCGTTGTCGCCCGACTCGCGCAACATCTCGACGAACGCGGTGCCGAGAGCCCGGGCAACCGCCTCGTCGAACTGGTCCGGGACGACTCCCCGAACGTCGTACGCCTTGACGATCTTGGACAGATCAGACACTGCTCCCCCTCGAGCCCGTCGCCGGTGACCCGCCGAGATTACCGGAGGCAGGAGAACGGCATATCAGCAACGATGCAGCGTCAGCCGAACAAAGCTTGTCGTCGAGCGTGATGGGGGTCACGATGGGGGTCTGGAGGTGCCTCCGTGCCCAACCCGTGGCTCGCCCTCGACGCCGGCGCCGACCCCGTCGAGCGCATGCGGCAGGTCGGACGCGCCCACGAGCTGTTCCTGGCCGGGCAGAAACAGGACGGCCCGGCCATGCGGTCGGTGGTCGCGGAATCATGGCGGCGCTCGGCGGTCGCGCTGCCCGGGCCCGACGCCACCGCCCCGATCGAGCTGAGCGACGACGACCTCGAGACCTACCGCGCCGCGCACCCGCTGGCGCGCGTGCTCCCGATCTTCCGCGACCTGCTGGGCGGCCTGGCCGAGGACGGCGAGCACCTGATGGCCGTGTGCGACGCCTACGGCCGGCTGCTGTGGGTCGAGGGAACGGCGAAGGTGCTGCGGGCCGGCGAACGCATGAACTTCGTGCCGGGCGCCCGCTGGGACGAGGCCCACGCCGGCACCAACGCGCCGGGCACGGCCCTGGCCGTCGACCATCCTCTGCAGATCTTCGCGACCGAGCACTTCAGCCGGGGTGTGCAGCGCTGGACCTGCGCCGCCGCGCCGATCCACGACCCGGGCACCGGCCGGCTGCTCGGCGCCATCGACGTCACCGGCGGCGACCACCTGGCCAACCCGCACAGCCTGGCCCTCGTCCGCGCCACCGCGCTGGCCGCCGAGGCCTACCTACGCGGCCATCTCAGCGCGCCGGCGACCGCGGGCTCGGTGGTCGCGCTCGGGCGCAACGAGGCGTTGCTGACCTTCGAGGGCCGGCAGTGGCGCCTGGGCCGCCGCCACTCCGAGCTGCTGGTGATGCTGCTGGCCCACCCCGAGGGCAGCACGGGCGACGAGCTGGCGTTCGGGGTCTACGGCGACGACGCGAGCCCGGTGACCGTACGCGCGGAGTTGTCGCGTCTGCGCCGGGCGCTGGGCCCCGAGCTGATGGAGTCCCGGCCCTACCGGCTGCGGGCCGAGGTCGAAGCGGATTTCCGTACGGTCACCGCGCTGCTCGAGCACGGCCGGGTGGCGGACGCGCTGGAGGCGTACGCGGGACCGCTTCTGCCCAGCTCCGACGCCCCGGGCGTGGCGCGCCTGCGCCGCCTGGTCGACGACCGCCTCCGCTCCGC
This sequence comes from Paractinoplanes polyasparticus, assembly GCF_019710575.1. GTDB lineage: Bacteria > Actinomycetota > Actinomycetes > Mycobacteriales > Micromonosporaceae > Actinoplanes > Actinoplanes polyasparticus. The sequence goes on from NZ_JAHWFK010000012.1 coordinate 45,691, forward strand.
GCTGCTGGCCGCCCGTGACCGCACCCTGCTCCAGACCTGGCTGCACTCCCCGTGGGGCGCCGACGACCTGGAAGTCTGGGAGGCGTACGCACGCCTGCTCCCCCCGACCGCCCCAGCCCGCCCCATGGCGCTGACCCGCGTCCGCGAGCTTCACATTGAATTCGGACTGGGCCCGCCGGTGTCGGGGGCGCCGAAGATGGCGAGGCGAAGCTGAGGGCATTTTCGGCGCCCCCGACACCGGCCTCGTGGGGGCCCAGCCCTCGCGAGCCGGAGGCGAAGCCGGGTGCACAGTTTGCAACGTCGTTGCAACGTGGTCGTAACTAACGTCCTCCGTACCCAGAGGTACGGAGGCTGCCATGACCGTGTATTCCCCGCCCGGATCCGACGGCGCGATCGTCAACTATGAGTCCCGGTACGACCACTTCATCGGCGGCGAGTACGTGCCGCCGGCCAAGGGGCAGTATTTCGCCAACCCCAGCCCCGTGACCGGCCAGGACTTCTGCGAGGTGGCTCGGGGCACGGCCGAGGACGTCGAGAAGGCGCTGGACGCCGCGCACGGCGCCGCCGACGCGTGGGGCCGCACCTCCACCGCCGAGCGGGCGAACATCCTCAACAAGATCGCCGACCGCATGGAGCAGAACCTGGAGAAGCTCGCGGTCGCCGAGTGCTGGGAGAACGGCAAGCCGGTGCGCGAGACCCTGGCCGCTGACATCCCGCTGGCGATCGACCACTTCCGCTACTTCGCCGGCGCCATCCGGGCCCAGGAGGGCACGGCGGGCGAGATCGACGACGACACGGTCGCCTACCACTTCCACGAGCCGCTCGGCGTCGTCGCCCAGATCATCCCGTGGAACTTCCCGATCCTGATGGCGGTCTGGAAGCTCGCCCCCGCGCTGGCCGCCGGCAACGCGGTCGTGCTCAAGCCGGCCGAGCAGACGCCCGCCTCGATCCACTACTGGCTGTCGCTCGTGGCCGACCTGCTGCCGCCGGGCGTGCTCAACATCGTCAACGGGTTCGGCGTCGAGGCCGGCAAGCCGCTCGCCTCGTCCAACCGGGTCGCCAAGGTCGCCTTCACCGGTGAGACCACCACCGGCCGGCTGATCATGCAGTACGCCTCCGAGAACCTGATCCCGGTCACCCTCGAGCTGGGCGGCAAGAGCCCGAACATCTTCTTCGACGACGTCAGCCGGCTCGACGACGACTTCTATGACAAGTCGCTCGAGGGCTTCTCGATGTTCGCGCTCAACCAGGGCGAGGTCTGCACCTGCCCGTCGCGCGCGCTCATCCAGCAGGGCATCTACAGCGACTTCCTGGCCGCGGGCGTGAAGCGGGTCGAGAACCTCAAGCAGGGCAACCCGCTCGACACCGACACCCAGGTCGGCGCGCAGGCGTCCAACGACCAGCTCGAGAAGATTCTGTCGTACTTCGACATCGGCCGGCAGGAGGGCGCCAAGGTGCTCACCGGCGGCGCCCGGGCCGACCTCGGCGGCAGCCTGTCCGGCGGCTACTACGTGCAGCCGACGATCTTCGAGGGCAACAACGCCATGCGGATCTTCCAGGAGGAGATCTTCGGGCCGGTCGTGTCGGTGACCTCGTTCGCCGACTACGCCGACGCCATCAAGATCGCCAACGACACGCTGTACGGGCTGGGCGCCGGCGTGTGGACCCGGGACATCAACACCGCGTACCGGGCCGGTCGCGCGATCAAGGCGGGCCGGGTCTGGACGAACTCGTACCACCTCTACCCGGCGCACGCCGCGTTCGGTGGTTACAAGCAGTCCGGCATCGGCCGCGAGAACCACAAGATGATGCTCGACCACTACCAGCAGACCAAGAACCTGCTCGTCTCGTACAGCCCCAAGGCGATGGGCTTCTTCTAGGCCATGGCCACGCGCGTAGACGTGACTCCCGCGGCTGCCGACATGATGCGGCAGCTGCGGGGGCAGCACGGTCCACTGATGTTCCACCAGTCCGGCGGGTGCTGCGACGGCAGCTCCCCGATGTGCTATCTGGAGGGCGAGTTCCGCACCGGCCAGTCCGATGTGCTGCTCGAGTCCCTGAAGATCGACGGGGTCGACGAGCCGATCACGTTCTGGATGTCGGGCTCGCAGTTCGAGCTGTGGAAGCACACCCACCTGACGGTGGACGTGGTCCCCGGAAGGGGTTCCGGCTTCTCGCTGGAAGCCCCCGAGGGCGTGCGTTTTCTCATCCGTTCGCGCCTGCTCACCGAGCAGGAACTGATCGAACTCTCCTGAAAAGGGGGATTTCCCGGTCTTTGATCTCGGCCACAGACTGATCCGTGCACCGCCGTCGTCCCGTATCAATGAGGGGCGGCGGCGGTTCGCCGTCACTCAGCGCGGCCCTGTCGCCGGCCCGAGACCGTGTTGCCTACCCCGAGGACCCCGTGCCCACCCCCCTCCTTCGCCTCCTCCGCTTTCTGACCGCTCTCGACCAGCGGGCCATCACCTGGGCCCTCGGTCGTGTCTCCCCCGACCGTGCCGAATCGCTGCGAAGCGCGGCGATCCGGGGGTTCCGGACGGCAATGTCGGGAGCCGGTCGGTCCAGGGAGGGTTTGATGCGATTGTCGCGGGCCAAGAAGGCGGTCCTGCTCGGCGTGGTGCTGATCGCCGTCGGCCTGACCGGGCGCGCGTCGGCGGAGTCCGCTCAGGACAGCGTCGGCACGCTCACCGCTTCGTCAGTCGCGCCCTCGTCGCCGGCCGCCAAGCCGAAGCCGACGGTGAAGCCGACGGCCCGGGCGATCAAGAACCCGCGCTTCGGCGGTCCCGCCGGCAGCCACATGCTGACCGGCTCCAAGGGTGTCGCCCTCACCTTCGACGACGGTCCCGACCCGAACGAGACGCCCAAGCTGCTGGCCCTGCTGGCCAAGCACCACGTGAAGGCGACGTTCTGCCTGGTCGGCGTGCAGGTCGAGCGGCACCCCGGGATCGTTCGTCAGATCGTGGCCCGGGGTCACACGCTGTGCAACCACACCTGGAACCACAGCCTGAAGATCGGCAAGGACCCGGCGTCCAAGATCCAGGCCGACCTGGGGCGCACCAACGCCGCGATCCACCGGGCCGCGCCCGGCGCGAAGATCAAATACTTCCGGGCGCCCGGTGGCAACTTCACGCCGCGACTGGTCTCGACGGCCAGGCAGCTGGGGATGACCTCGATCTACTGGCGGGTCGACCCGCGCGACTGGAGCCACCGCAAGGGCGAGACCAGCGCCGCGCACCAGGCCAAGGTGGTCAGGCAGATCGAGAAGCACTGCCGGCCGGGCGCCATCGTGCTGTCGCACGACTACGCGCAGCCCGACACCATCGCCGCGTACAGGAAGCTCATTCCGTGGCTCAAGAAACGCTACACGCTGATCGCGTTGCCCTAGCCGGCCTCGGCCTCAGTGGGGCGGGGGGATGACCCTCAAGTGGCCTCTGCGGCCCGTCTGATGGCCCGGGAGTCGCTCTGTCTCGTCGGCCCGCGGGGGTGGCGCGGCCGGGCGGGCCGCCTCACGGACGGCGTCGGCCAGGGCGACCAGGTCGTCGGTGGTGGGCGGGGGCGGGGCGAAATCGCCGTCGTGCCGCACGAGTTCCCAGCCCCGGGGGGCGGTGAGGCTGCGGGCGTGCGGCTCGCAGAGGTCGTACGTGTGGGGTTCGGCGAAGGCTGCCAGGGGGCCGACAACCGCCGTGGAGTCGCTGTAGACGTAGGTCAGCGTGGCGACAGCCTGTCGGGGACAGCCGTTCCGGGAGCAACGCCGTGGTGACCTCACGGCGGCACGTTATCGCTCCGGCGGCCCGCACGGGCGCGGAAACCCCGCGACACGCCGACCCACGATGCATCACGATTCGGTCATGCCCACCCGACACGCGGCACCCGATGGGGCGAATTACCGCCGTATCGCCCCGAAGGGGCGAATCAACACGGCCGAAACACGTCTGACAACGTGTCACACCGTCGGAGGACTAGAGTTGCGGCGTGACCACCAGTCCCGAACGCCGCCGCACCGACCCGCGACCGGCGCGTAAGGCCGGCCCGGGGCATCCGGCCCGTCGCGACCGGCACGGCCGGGGCCTGCGGGGCCGGCTCGTCCCGGCCACAGTCCCCTTGGCCCGCACCAAGGCCGAAATCTTCGACGACTTGGTGCTCGACACGGTCGAGGGGCTCGAACGGCGCTACGCGAAAGAACTGGCCGGCGTCGAGTTCGCCGTCGAGGACGTGCCGCCCGACCTCAACGTCTACGACTCCGACGTGCTCGAGGACGGCGAGGTGCCACTGGCCCGCCTGCTTCCCGGCCGCCCCGGCCGGCAAGAGCTCCCCCCGCGGATCGTGCTCTACCGGCGGCCGCTGGAATTCCGGGCGATGGACCGCGAGGACCTCGCCGACCTCGTCCACGATGTGATCATCGAGCAGGTAGCCAACCTGCTCGGGGTGGATCCCGACGAACTGTCCTGAGCGCTGAGCGCGATCAGGCCACCCGTCGCTTCAGCTTGCGGCGCTCGCGCTCGGACAGTCCACCCCAGATGCCGAACCGCTCGTCGTGCCCCAGGGCGTACTCGAGGCACTCGGCCTTGACCTCACAGCGGCCGCAGATCCTCTTCGCTTCCCGGGTGGACCCCCCCTTTTCCGGGAAGAAAGCTTCCGGATCGGTCTGCGAACACAGCGCCCGTTCCTGCCACTCGGGCGCGTCCCCGAGCAGGTCGACCCCTTCAACCTGCGCTTCCATCGGCGTGCCTCCCAATTTCCGCGCCGGCAGCAATGCCGGCACTGACCCCCCACGCACGCAGCGTGTTTTTTGCGAGCGAACTTCGCATTTTGTTGCGCTTCAGCTCACAACCCCACCGAAATTACACGCGTGTAAGACGTGCGTCGTCAAGCCGAACCTGATAAATAGGCCCGTTTCCCTCATCGCGCCCGCGGGCGCGACAGGGTCCCGTTCCTGCCCTATCTCTCCGGAGCCCCGGTAGGTAACGCGATCCCGTTCCATCGCGTCCAATTTAACCCGTTTTGTGATCTACCGTCGACCGTAGGTCGTGGTCCGCTCCACCGCCGGGCGACCGGCCGCCGCCGCAAGTTCCTTGAGCTCAGCGACCGTACGAGCCGATCCGTGCTCGGAACCGGCCATGCGGGAGATGGTTTCCTCCATCAGGGTGCCCCCGAGGTCGTTGCAACCCCCGTTGAGCATCACCCGGGTGCCGTCGTCGCCCAATTTCACCCAGGAGCACTGGATGTTGTCGATGCGGCCGTGCAGCAGGATCCGGGCCATCGCGTGGACGACCCGGTTCTCCCGCCAGCTGGGACCGGCCTTGGCCAGGCCGGCCAGATAGATCGGCGCGTTGGTGTGGATGAACGGCAACGCCACGAACTCGGTGAAGCCGCCGGTGACGTCCTGGATGCCGGCCAGCACCCGGAAGTGGCCGAGCCACTGCCGCGGGTGGTCGACGTGCCCGTACATCATGGTCGAACTCGACCGGATCCCGAGCTGGTGGGCGTTGGTCACCACGTCGGCCCAGGCGCTGGTGGGCAGCTTGCCCTTGGTGAGCACCCAGCGCACGTCGTCGTCGAGGATCTCGGCCGCGGTGCCCGGGATCGTGCCCAGGCCGGCCTCCTTGAGCTCGGCCAGCCACTCGCGCACGGGCACGCCGGCCTTCGCCGCGGCGGTGACGATCTCCATCGGGGAGTACGCGTGGACGTGCATGCCGGGAACGCGCTGCTTGACGGCGCGGACCAGGTCGGCGTACGCGGTGACGGGCATCTTGGGGTCGATGCCGCCCTGCATGCAGACCTCGGAGGCGCCGTCCTGCCAGGCCTGTTCGGCCCGGTCGGCGACCTGGTCGACCGAGAGGCGGTAGGCGTCGGCGTCCCGCTCCCGCTGCGCGAACGCGCAGAACCGGCAGCCCACGTAGCAGACGTTGGTGAAGTTGATGTTCCGGTTGACCACGTACGTGATGTCGTCGCCGTTGACCTGCTTGCGGAGGTCGTCGGCGATGCGGGCCAGCTCGTCGAGGGCCTCGCCGTCGGCGTTGAACAACGCCATGGCCGCGTCCTCGTGCTGCTTCTCGAGGAGGGCGGCCGGGTTGTCCGCGGCGAGCTTGAGGCCGTTGAGCACATCCCTGGGCAGACTGGAAGGCGCCTCGGTGGTGATGTGAGCGGCAACCTCGTCCCAGTCGCCGTAGACGTCGTCGAAGTCGGACCGGCGGTCGCCCGAGCGGCCCTCGGTGTCGATCGTCGCGAAGAGATCGGTGCGGCCCGAGGCGTACGCGTCGTCGGGTTCCTGCCAGGGGCGGCCGACCACCTCGGCGTCCTCGCGGGCCAGACCGTCCTCGCCGGACAGCGCGGCCACGTGCGCGGCCAGACGCGGGTCGAGCCAGCCCTCGTTGCCGCGGCGGACGTACTCGGGATAGATCGTCAGGCGTTCGCGCAGCTCGAACCCGGCCGCCGCCGAGTGCTCGCGCAAGGAGTCGATCCGGGGCCACGGGCGCTCGGGGTTGACGTGGTCGGGGGTCACCGGCGAGACGCCGCCCCAGTCGTCGATGCCGGCCCGCAGCAACAGGCCGAACTCGGTGTCGATCAGGTTGGGCGGGGCCTGCAGCCGGCCCCGCGGGCCCATGATGATGCGGCCCACGGCCACCGTGGCGGCCAGCTCGCGCAGCTCGGCGTCGGGCATGCCGCGCATCGCCGTGTCGGGCTTGGCGCGGAAGTTCTGGATGATGATCTCTTGGATGTGGCCGTACTCACGGGCGGCACGGCGCATTGCGAACAGCGCGTCGACCCGCTCGGCCGGGGTCTCGCCGATGCCGATCAGGATGCCGGTGGTGAACGGGACGCCCACCCGGCCGGCGTCGTCGAGCACCCGCAGGCGTACGGCCGGCTCCTTGTCGGGCGAGCCGAAGTGCGGGCCGCCGGGCTCGGACCAGAGCCGGGTCGCCGTGGTCTCGAGCATCATGCCCATGCTGGGGGCGACCGGCTTGAGGCGCTGCAGCTCGGCCCAGCTCATCACGCCGGGGTTGAGGTGTGGCAGCAGGCCGGTCTCTTCCAGCACGGCGATCGCGCAGGCGCGCACGTAGTCGAGGGTCGAATCGTAGCCGCGCTCGTCGAGCCACTGACGGGCCGCGGGCCAGCGTTCCTCGGGGCGGTCACCCAGGGTGAACAGGGCTTCCTTGCAGCCCTGGGCGGCGCCTTGACGGGCGATCTCGAGGACCTCGTCGCGCTCGAGGAAGGCGGCGGGCAGCCGGTGCGGCACGGTGGCGAAGGTGCAGTAGTGGCATCGGTCCTGACACAGGCGCGTCAGGGGGATGAAGACCTTGCGCGAGTACGTGACGACGCCCGGCCGCCCGGCCTCGCGCAGGCCCGCGTCGCGGATACCGCCGGCGATCGCGAGCAGCTCGTCGAACTGCCCGCCGGTCGCGGCCAGCAGGGCAGTCGCCTCGCCGGCGTCCACTGCCTTGCCGTCGGCCGCCCGGCGCAGGGCACGCCGGATGCTCGCTTCCGTGGGCTGACTGTCGACCGTGTTGACCTCTGTCACCCCAGCAGCCTAGGCCGGAATGGCGCGCGTTGCCCCGACCGGGACGGGGTGCGCGCCGTGGTCTATCCCACTGCGCGCACCCCGTCGTCGGTGCTATCGCCTCGGCGCCACGATCCCATCGGCGTCAGAGCCTCGGGTTCATCGGCGTCAGA
>NZ_JAHWFK010000120.1 GCF_019710575.1 Paractinoplanes polyasparticus
CCGGCCGAGGCCGCGAGCACCCTGGGCGCATCGGCCGCCCAGTCCGGCCGCTACTTCGGCGCCGCGATCGCCGCCGGCCGGCTGGGCGACGCCACCTACACCCGCATCCTGACCACCGAATTCAACTCCGTCACCGCCGAGAACGAAATGAAATGGGACGCCACCGAACCGTCCCAAGGCCGGTTCACCTACACCAACGGCGACCGCATCCTCAACCAAGGCACCGCCATGGGCGCCAAAGTCCGCGGCCACGCCCTGCTCTGGCACCAGCAACAACCCGGCTGGGCCCAAACCCTGACCGGCACCGCCCTGCGCAACGCCGCCATCAACCACGTCACCCAGGTCGCCACCCACTACCGCGGCAAAATCCACACCTGGGACGTCGTCAACGAAGCCTTCGCCGACGGCGGCAGCGGCGCCCGCCGCGACTCCAACCTGCAACGCACCGGCAACGACTGGATCGAAGCCGCCTTCCGCGCCGCCCGCACCGCCGACCCCGCCGCCAAACTCTGCTACAACGACTACAACACCGACGGCATCAACGCGAAATCGACCGGCATCTACAACATGGTCCGCGACTTCAAAGCCCGCGGCGTCCCCATCGACTGCGTCGGCCTGCAATCCCACCTCGGCACCACCCTCGACTCCACCTACCAGGCCAACATCCAACGCTTCGCCGACCTCGGCGTCGACGTCCAGATCACCGAACTCGACGTCCAGCAGGGCAGCAACCAAGCCAACATCTACGCCGCCGTCACCCGAGCCTGCCTCGCCGTAGCCCGCTGCACCGGCATCACCGTCTGGGGCATCCGCGACACCGACTCCTGGCGCAACGACAACCCCCTGCTCTTCGACGGCTCCGGCAACAA
>NZ_JAHWFK010000121.1 GCF_019710575.1 Paractinoplanes polyasparticus
CGGATAGGTGGCTCCCCACCGTCCGTTGACGGTCTGCAGGACCGGCCAGCCGTCGCCGCTCCAGGTGATCGGGGCCAGGGTGGGCATGCGGCCGCCGGGGTAGGCGTCGGTGAAGGCCATGTACCACCAGTCGCCGTTCTGGGTCTGGACCAGGCCGCCCTGGTGCGGGACCCCGCCGCCGGAGATCGGGCCGGGCAGGTCGAGCAGGACCTGGCGTTGTTCGTAGGGGCCCCAGGGGCTGGTGGAGCGCAGCACGTATTGGCCGTTGGCGGGGCGGGTCAGCCAGATGTAGTAGTAGTTGCCGCGCTTGTACATCCGGGCGCCTTCGAGCGTGCCGATGTTCGACGGGGTCTGGTAGACCGTCTGGGAGCGCACCTCGGCGGTCAGGTCGGTGTTGAGCTGGGCGACGCTGATCGTGCCGTTGCCGTAGGCGACGTACGGGGTGTCGTTGTCGAACAGCAGCCCGGCGTCGTAGTAGCACTTGTTGATCCGGGCCTTCTTCGACCAGGCGGCGTCGACCGCGGCGGCGGTGTAGACGTAGGTGCGGTTGAACTCGGTGCAGCCCAGCCAGTAGTAGGTGTTGTTGCTGGGCCGGTGGTTGAACGCCGAGGCCCAGATGCCCTTGACGTAGGCGCGGGCGCCGGTGAGGTCGTAGGCGGTGGAGTCGAAGTCGAGCCGGGGCACCGAGTGCCCGGCGTACTCCCAGTTGACCAGGTCGTACGAGCGCAGGATGGGCGCGCCGGGCGAGTAGTGCATGGTCGACGCCGAGTAGTAGTAGGCGTCCCCGACCCGGATGATGTC
>NZ_JAHWFK010000122.1 GCF_019710575.1 Paractinoplanes polyasparticus
CTCAGCCCGTCGTCGAGCACATAGACGCGGCCGTTGGCGATCGGCGTGCCGATCACCGGGGCACCGCCGGGCGCCAGAGGCTGCGACATCGACGCGCACACGGTCACCTCGGTCGGCCCGTACGCGTTGATCAGTCGCCGTCCGGTCGCCCAACGGTCCAGCAGGCTGCGGTCCAGCGCCTCGCCCGCCGACACGATCGTGCCCGCCGGTACCGCCGCCGGGTCCAGCACGCCCAGCACGGCCGGCGGCAGCGTCGCATGGGTGACCTCGTGCCGGGTCAGCACCTCGACCAGGCCACCGCCGGGCGTCAGGTCCTGGGCGGAGGTGGTCACCAGCGTCGCGCCCGATCCCAGCGCCATCAGCACTTCCGAGGTCGCCGCGTCAAAGCCGAGCGAGGCGAACTGCAGCACCCGCGACTCCGCGGTCACCGCGAACCGCTCGATCTGGGCGGTGGCGAGGTTCACCGCGCCCGCGTGGGTCAGCGCGACACCCTTGGGCGTCCCGGTCGAACCGGAGGTGTAGATGACATAGGCCAGGCTCAGCGGGTCGAGCACGGTTTCCGGCGGCGTCTCGGGGTGGCCGGCCACGGCCGGGTCGTCGATCGCGATCAGCGGCACCCGGCCCACCGGCAGGTCGTCGAGCACGTCGGAGTGGCCCAGCAGCACGGTCGTGCGGCTGTCGGCCAGCATGAACGCGATCCGCTCGGTCGGATAACCAGGATCGATCGGCAGGTAGGCCGCGCCCGCCTTGAGCACGCCCAGCAGGGCCGCCACCAGATCCGGGCCGCGGTCCATGACCAC
>NZ_JAHWFK010000123.1 GCF_019710575.1 Paractinoplanes polyasparticus
GGTTCGTTCGCCTGGGTGTGGTTGCTGATCGTGATGATCCCGCTGTACTGGATCGTGATCACCAGCTTCAAGACCCAGGACAACTACTTCATCACCAACCCGCTGGCGCCGCCGTCGGACCTGACGTTCGCGAACTACACGACCGTGATCGAGAACGACTTCATCCGCTACTTCTTCAACAGCGCGGTGGTCACGATCGGGGCGGTCATCCCGGCCACGGTGATCAGCTTCATGGCCGCGTACGCGATCGTGCGCGGTGTGCACAACCGGTTCCTGCGCGGGGTCAACGCTTTGTTCCTGCTGGGCCTGGCCATCCCGCTGCAGGCGGTGATCATCCCGGTCTATCTGATCATCATCCGGTTGCAGATGTACGACACCCTGGCCGCGATCATCCTGCCCTCGATCGCGTTCGCGATCCCGTTGAGCGTGCTGGTGCTGGGCAATTTCATCCGTGACGTGCCCAAGGAACTGTTCGAGTCGATGCGGATGGACGGCGCGACCGAGTGGGGCACCCTGTGGCGGCTGGCGTTCCCGCTGACCCGCCCGGCCCTGGTCACGGTGATCATCTACAACGGGCTGGGCATCTGGAACGGTTTCCTGCTGCCGCTGGTGCTGACCCAGAGCCCCGACCAGCGCACCATCCCGCTCGCGCTGGCCGCCTTCCAGGGCCAGTTCGGTATCAACATCCCCGCCATCGCCGCCTCGGTCGTGCTCACGACCGTCCCGATCGTCCTGCTCTACGCGATCGGCCG
>NZ_JAHWFK010000124.1 GCF_019710575.1 Paractinoplanes polyasparticus
AGCAGCAGCACGCCTTCCAGGGAGGTGTCGAACGAGAACGAGGCGCTCAGCGCCGCCCGCAGCCGGATCCCCGCCGCCGCGGCGTAGCCGTCGCGGTGGTGCAGGAACATGTTCACCACACCGCGGTGCTCCACCAGCACGCCCTTCGGCACCCCGGTCGAGCCCGACGTGTAGGTGACGTAGGCCGGATTCTCGGCCCGCAGCGGGGCGAGCCGGTCGGCGTCGGTCACGTCGGCGTCCGACATCTGCGCCAGCAGACCCGCCGTCCGCGCGCTGTCGGACAGCAGGGACTCGACCCCGTCCGGTACGACGTCCACAGCAGACTCGGTCGTCACGGCCAGGACCACACCGGCATCGCGCAGCAGCCACTCGATCCGCTCGGGCGGCAGACCCGGATCGACCGGCAGATAAGCACCACCGGCCTTCCACACCGCCAGCAACGACACCACCATCTCCGCCGACCGCGGCAACACCAACGCCACCACCGACTCCGGACCCACCCCCGCATCGATGAACACCCGCGCCAACCGATTCGCCGCCGCATTCACCTCCGCGAACGAACCCACAAACCCGTCACCGAACACCAAAGCCGTCGCCTCCGGCGTCCGCCGCACCTGCTCCTCGAACAACACCGGGAACGTCACCCCCGGCAACGGACCGGAGGTGTCGTTCCA
>NZ_JAHWFK010000125.1 GCF_019710575.1 Paractinoplanes polyasparticus
AGGGCCTTGGTCAGCTCGGTCGGAACGATCCACACCTTGTTGGCGGTGCCGTTCGCGATCTGCGGAAGGGCCTGCAGGTACTGGTAGGCCAGCACCTTCTGGGACGGGTTGGCCGTGTGGATGGCGTCGAACACCGTACGGATCGCCTTGGCCTGGCCCTCGGCCTGCAGGATGCGGGCCTGCCGGTCACCGTCGGCCCGCAGCACCTGGGACTGCTTCTCGCCCTCGGCGGTGAGGATCGCCGCCTGCTTGTGGCCCTCGGCGTTGAGGATCGTGGCGCGTCGTTCCCGCTCGGCGCGCATCTGCTTCTCCATGGAGTCGCGGATGCTGGGCGGGGGCTCGATCGCCTTGATCTCGACCCGGGTGACCTTGATGCCCCAGCGGCCGGTGGTCTCGTCGAGCACCGTCGAGAGGTGGCGGTTGATCTCTTCGCGGCTGGTCAGGGCGCGCTCGAGGTCGAGCGAGCCGATGACGTTACGCAGCGTGGTCACGGTCAGCTGCTCGATCGCCTGCAGGAAGTTCGAGATCTCGTAGGTGGCCCGCACCGAGTCGACGACCTTGAAATACAGAACCGTGTCGATCGACACGACCAGGTTGTCGGAGGTGATCACCGGCTGCGGCGGGAACGAGACGACCTGCTCGCGCATGTCGACCTTGCTGCGCACC
>NZ_JAHWFK010000126.1 GCF_019710575.1 Paractinoplanes polyasparticus
CCGGCGGCGATCGCGGCGCCGAAGTAGCGGCCGGACTGGGCGGCCGATGCGCCCAGGGTGCTCGCGGCCTCGGCCGGGTTGGCGACGGCGAGCGTGGTGCCGGCGATGAGCGCGGCGGCGGCCGCGGCGAAGGGGGCTCTCCACCAGCGGGACGGTCGTGATCGGTGGCCGGGCGGAACAGTAGTGATCATCTTGGGTACTGCCTTCGGGAGCGGGGATGGGGGCGTGCGTGCGGGGTTAGGGGGCTGTCAGGTCGAACCGGTTGACGGTGACCGAGCCGCCGAGGGCCTGCGTGGCGTAGTTGAAGATGCCGAAGCGGTAGCCCATGAAGAACTGCCAGTTGTTGTTCAGGGTGAAGGCCGGGCCGAGGTTGGTGAACGTGCTGCCGTTGGTGCTGTACGAGAAGGTGGCCGTACGCCCGGATCCGGGTCGGATGTCCGCGCTGACTCGCAGCCAGACCGTGCCGCCGGACACGTTCGCGCCGGCAGCCTCGGCACCGGTGCCCGTGGTGGTCCAGCCGCTGGTCGACATGGTGAGGCCGTTGGTCATCGAGACCCGGGTGACGCCGTTGTCCTTGCGGATGCCGATCCACGCCGACTGGTC
>NZ_JAHWFK010000127.1 GCF_019710575.1 Paractinoplanes polyasparticus
CTGGTCGGCGATCTGCGACTGGGTCAGGTTGCCGTAGAAGCGCAGCGTGAGGATCTTCTGCTCGCGCTCGTCCAGGGTCGCCAGGGCGGGGCCCAGGGCGACGCGGGTCTCGGCCAGTTCGTACTCGTAGTCCTCGCCGCCGAGGGTGTCGCCGAGCTCGGTGGTGCCGTCGGCGCTGATCGGCGTGGACAGCGAGGTCGCGTTGTAGGCGCGGGCGCCTTCCAGGCCTTCGAGGACGTCTTCCTCGGTCACGCCCAGGTGGGTGGCGACGTCGGCCACTGTCGGGGAGCGGCCCAGGCTGTGGGTCAGGGTGGCGTTGGCCTCGGTGATGGCCAGGCGCAGTTCCTGCAGGCGGCGGGGCACCCGCACCGACCAGGTGCGGTCGCGGAAGTGGCGCTTGATCTCGCCGATGATGGTGGGGATCGCGTAGCCGGCGAAGTCGACGCCGCGCTCGGGGTCGAACTTGTCGACCGCCTTGATCAGGCCGACGGTGGCGGTCTGGATCAGGTCGTCGGTGGGCTCGCCGCGGCCGGAGTAGCGGTGGGCGAGGTGGCGGGCCAGCGGCAGCCACGCCTCGATCGCCCGGTCGCGCAG
>NZ_JAHWFK010000128.1 GCF_019710575.1 Paractinoplanes polyasparticus
AGCCGCCGCAGCAGCAGGGAGAGCCCGAGTCCGACCAGGACCAGGATGACGGCGATCGCGCTGGCCGGGCCCATCAGGTTGGCCTGGAAACCCTGCTGATACATGAGCAGGGCGAGGGCGCGGGTGGCGTCGCCGGGACCGCCGGCGGTCAGCACGTAGATCAGGTCGAAGAACGTCAGCGACCCGACCACCATCAACGTCGACGACGTGATGATCGTGTACTTCAACTGCGGCAGCGTGATGCTCCAGAACTGCTTCCACCGGCCCGCACCGTCGATCTGCGCCGCCTCGTACATCGACGTCGGGATCTGACGCACCGCACCCTGATAGATCAGCGAATGGAACGGGATGAACTGCCACGACACGATGAAAATCAACGTCGCCATGGCCAAGGTGGCGTTACCCAGCCAGTCCTGATTCAGCGCCGCGATCCCCAAACCGGAACCCAGCCCGAAGTTCGGGTCGAGCAACGACTTGTACGTGATCGCGATCGCCGCCGAACTCAGCAACAACGGAATGAAGAACAACACCGCCAGGAACTCGCGATAACGCTTACGAGCCGCGATGAACACCCCGATCAGGATCGACAACGG
>NZ_JAHWFK010000129.1 GCF_019710575.1 Paractinoplanes polyasparticus
TAATTGGCACTGGCTTATCAAGCACCCTGTTGAGTTCTCAAAGAACAACCACACCCGGCCAACCGCTCCGGGGCACTTCAACTACTTTACCCGGCGCTTTCCGTTTCGCCAAATCCGGGTCGAGGCCCGAATTTCGCCGAAACCGAAAAGGTTTGGGCACCACAAATACCGCAGAATCCGTCACGGCCGCGAACGGCACGACGACTCAACCCTGCTAGATCTTCATGGTTTCCTCCAGGACGGCCGCGCCGGGCCTCTGAAGAGTCCCGCTCGCTCGCCCGTCTCCCTGGCGGCTCGGAAAACATTACCCCCTGTTCGCCCGACCGCCAAATCGGCCCCCCATGGCGCGCGTCACGTCGCTCGCACGACCTTCGTCGGCCCACCGCGACGCCCCGCAACTCGACGGTCCGCAGCCTGTGGACGGCGCACCCGGTTCGAGCCGCTTGCGCGGCCGCCTGTGGATGACGCGGCCCGTCCGCCGCGCGGAAGACATACGGTCGGCCCCCGTTACCTTTTTGATCGTCCCCAGCCGGGGACTGCTCGGTCGCTCGGTCCGGTATGACTTACTGCCCCTGTCGC
>NZ_JAHWFK010000013.1 GCF_019710575.1 Paractinoplanes polyasparticus
GCCTCGGGCTCATCGGCGTCAGAGCCTCGGGCTCATCGGCGTCAGAGCCTCGGGCTCATCGGCGTCAGAGCCTCGGGCTCATCGGCGTCAGAGCCTCGGGTTCATCGGCGTCAGAGCCTCGGGTTCATCGGCGTCAGAGCCTCGGGTTCATCGGCGTCAGAGCTTTGGCTCGGCCGGTGCTACCGCCGCGGCGAGTCCTCGCCGGCCGGGCCGAAGCCGGGGCGGTCGTCGGGAATCTTCTCGGTGCGCTCGTCGCCGGTGGGCGCGGTGTTCGGCACCACCTGGGTGGGCTCGGAGAACGCCGGCGCCGCGGACGGCGGGGCCGGCGGGCCCGAAGCGGGGAACGCCTGGGCCGCGGGCGGGGCAGACGCGGGGATGGGCATGGCCGACTGGTTCCAGGTCGGCGGCTGCTGCGGGTGGCTCTGGGGCGGCTGACCGTAGGGCTGGCCGTACGGCTGGCCGAACTGCTGCGCGCCCGGCTGGGCGCCCGGCTGCGGCATTCCCGGCGGAGGCGTTCCGGGCGGCGGGTAGCCGCCGGGAGCGTAGCCCGGCTGGCCCTGCGGCGGCGGACCGTAGCCCGGCTGGCCCGGGTAAGTGCCCGGCTGGCCGTACGCCGGCTGGCCGTAAACGCCGGGCGGCGCCTTGGGCTTGGCCACGTGGAACAGGCCCTGCCAGAGCCGGAACACCGCGTACGCGGCCACTGCGAACACCCCGAGCCAGGCCGCCCGCACCAGAAGCTCTTCGAACGCGATCCGCGCGCCGTTGTTGCTCGCGTGGTTGATAAGGCCGATGAGCAGGCCGAACAGCACACCGAAGAAAGCCATCACGGCGTACTCGACCAGCGCCACGAGCGTGATCAGCCGGGCCTTCGGATGCAGCGGCGGCACGAGCAGCGCCAGCAGCACCGCCGCCAGCGGCATGAACACCGTCGCGGTGTTCACGAAGCCGTAGAAGCTGTCCTGCGTGCGGTAGCCGAACTGGTTCTCACCGTCCGGGATCAGCCGGATCACGGCCACGAAGAGCAACAGGGCGGGGGCGCCGACGAGCGCGTAGGCCGCGAGGTCGCGCAGCGGGCGGAGGAACTGGCCGGCCGATCTGCCCTCGCCCGGCGTGGGCTGCGGTTGGCTGGTCACGGAATTCTCCAAGACGAAGTCGGGTGCGGGAGGCTCAGGGTAGTCCGGCCCCGCACGCTGCATCGATACCCACCGGAAAGTTCCGTCATACCCGTGCGGGAGGATACGGGCATGCGGATCGTGGTCCTTTCCGGTGGCATCGGCGGCGCCAAGTTTCTCGTCGGCGTGCGCGCGCAGGCTCGTGCCCTCGGCGCCGAGGTGACCGCGGTGGTCAATGTCGGCGACGACGTCCGCATGCACGGCCTCCAGATCTGCCCCGACCTCGACAGCGTCATGTACACGCTGGGCGGCGCCCACGACCCGGGGCGCGGCTGGGGCCGGGTCGGCGAGTCCTGGGTGGTCAAGGAGGAACTGGCCGCCTACGGCGCCGAGCCGTCGTGGTTCGGCCTGGGCGACAAGGACACGGCCACCCATCTCGTACGCACCCAGATGCTGGCCGCGGGCTATCCGCTCTCCGCGGTGACAGCCGCCCTGTGCGCCCGCTGGCAGCCCGGCATCACCATGCTGCCCGCTACCGACAACCGCCTCGAGACCCACGTGGTGGTCGACGTCGAGGGCGAGCGCAAGGCCATCCACTTCCAGGAATGGTGGGTCCGCTACCGCGGCGAGGTCCCGACCCACCGCTTCGTCTTCGTCGGCGCCGAGGCGGCCAAGCCGGCCCCCGGCGTCCTCGAGGCGATCGCCGCGGCCGATGTGGTGCTGGTCGCCCCGAGCAACCCGGTAGTGAGCATCGCGCCGATCCTGGCCGTGGCCGACGTGCGCGACGCCGTGGCCACCGGCTCGGCCCCCGTCATCGGGGTGTCCCCCATCATCGGCGACGCCCCGATCCGCGGCATGGCCGACAAGTGCCTGGCCACGGTCGACGTCGCGGTCACGGCGGCCGGGGTCGGCGCGCTCTACGGCCCTCGTTCCGCCGGCGGCATCCTCGACGGCTGGCTGGTCGACTCGTCCGACGCCGCCACCGAGGTGCCCGGCGTCCCCACCCGGGCTGTCCCGCTGTGGATGTCCTCCGAAGAGGCCACCGCCCAGATGGTCAAGGACGCCCTCTCCCTCGCGGGCGTCGCGAGCCCGGGGTCGCAACCGACGTGATCAGCGCTACTCGGGGGCGGTGTCGCGTCGGCCGCGGCGGGCGGGCAAGCTGAACGAAACATCTCACCGCCGAGGGGGCGACCGTGGTGACGGACGGGTTGGAGATCCTGCCGGTGCGCGGGATCGGCGAGATCGTGGCCGGCGACGAGCTGGCCGACGTCATCACCGCTGCCGCGCCCTGGCTGGCCGACGGCGATGTCCTGGTGGTGACCAGCAAGATCGTGTCCAAGGCCGAGGGCCGGCTGGTCGAGGTGCCCGTCGACGGCCCCGAACGTGACCGGGCGCGAGCGGCCGCCCTCGAGTCCGAGACGGCCCGTGTGGTTGCCCGCCGCGGCCCCACGACGATCGTGCAGACCCATCACGGCTTCGTGATGGCGGCCGCCGGCATCGACGCCTCCAACGTCGACAAGTCCCACCTCGTCCTGCTGCCGGCCGATCCCGACGAGTCGGCCCGGCGCCTGCGCGACGACCTGGTGAAGCGCGGCCTCGACGTCGGCGTCATCATCTCCGACACGATGGGCCGGGCCTGGCGCAACGGCCTCACCGATGTGGCCCTGGGCGCCGCCGGCATCGAGCCGATCCGTGACTACCGCGGCGAGACCGACCCGTACGGCAACGAGCTCGAGATCACCCAGATGGCCGTCATCGACGAGCTGGCCGCGGCCGGCGAGCTGGTCAAGGGCAAGGTCGACCAGACGCCGGTGGCTGTTGTCCGCGGCTACCCCCGCTCCGGCATCCGGGACGCGGCCGACGCCTCGGTGCTGCTGCGCGACGCCGCCTCCGACATGTTCAGCCTCGGCACCACCGAGGCGCGCGCCGACGGCCTGCGCCGGGCCGCCCTGCTGCCCGACGGACCCGAAGCGGCGTTGCCCGGCCTACCGGTCGACCCGGACGCAGTCGACCGGGCCGCCGCCGCGGTGGCCGACCACCTCTCCCGCGCTACAACGGTGGCTCCGGCCGAGGTGATCCCCGGCAGCGGCGCAACCGCCGCCCTGCACCTGGGCACACTCGACAAGACGCCCATCGGCTTCATGCGCCTGGGCGCCGACGCGCACCGCCTGCGAGCCGCCCTGGCCGCCGAGTCCATCGTGACGCTGTCCCTCCCCCACGAGGACGGCGTCCGCCTGGAGCTCTCCGCCTCCTGACCTCCGCATCGACGGCTCCGCGGCGCCTTCTTGGCGAGCCGGGCGACGCGTTCAGCTGAGCCGGGCCAGCGCGGGAGCGATCTGGCGGACGGTGCCGGAGGCCAGCGGGGCCGGCAGAGTGTCGGGCGCGAACCAGCCGAGGTCCGCGGACTCGTCGCTGATCTGCTCCTGAGCGCCGGCCGGAGCGCGGAGCAGGAACCGTACGTCGAAGTGGACCGATGGCTCGGCGGGCAGGCCGTCGGCCGGGCCGCAGCGCACCTCGTGGATGTCGACGTCGATCGGCTCCGGGTCGAGCAGCAGACCGGTGATGCCCGATTCCTCGGTCGCCTCGCGCAGCGCGGCCGCGGCCAGGCTCGAGTCGCTCGCCTCACAGTGTCCGCCGAGCTGCATCCACTTGCCCAGGCGGCCGTGCAGGCAGAGCAGCACCCGGCCCTCGTCGTCCACGACCAGGGCGCTGGCCGTCACGTGACCGCGACGATGCGCCCGGGTCATGGCGACCGGACCGTCGTCCAGCAGCTCGAGGGTGCGCTGACGTCCCCGCTCGGCCTCGTCGGAGGTCGCCGCCCACGCGTTCAGCCGCCGCATCGCGTCGGCGTGCAGGTCTTCGATGCTCACGGCTCAGATGTAACCGTGCTCGCCGAGCTCCTTGAGCTCGTCCACCAGGTGCTTGACCTCTTGCGCCCGCTCGCGCGGGATCACCAGCACGGCGTCCGGCGTGTCGACGATCACCAGATCCCGTACGCCCATGGCCGCGACCAGACGACCCTCGGTCGGCACCACCACGAGGCCCTCCGTGTCGCGCAGCAGCACGCCGGACTTCTGCGAGATGTCGCGTCCGACGATCACGTTGCCCGACGGGTCGGCCGCCAGCACCGCGCCCAGCGTGTGGAAGTCGCCGACGTCGTTCCAGCCGAAGTCGCCCCGAACCGTCCCGACCCGGCCGACCGCGGCCGCGCCCTCCATCACCGCGTAGTCCACCGAGATGCGCGGCAGCGTCGGCCAGACCTCGCCCAGCACCTCTTCGCGCTCCGGCGACTCCCAGGCCGCCGCGATGCGCGACACCCCGGCCGCGAGCTGCGGCTGCTGGCGCGACAACTCGGCCAGGAACGCGTCCGCCCGCCAGACGAACATGCCCGCGTTCCACAGGTAGTTGCCGGACTTCACGTAGCCCTCGGCCACGTCGTACGTCGGCTTCTCCTTGAATTCCTCGACCGCGAGCACCGGCCCGTCGCCGGTCTCGCCGCCGCACTGGAGGTAGCCGTAGCCCGTCTCGGGCCGGGTCGGGGTGATGCCCAGCGTCATCAGCAGCCCCTTGCGGGCGCCGGCCATCGCCTGCTGGATGACCTCGGTGAAGCGTTCCTTGTCGGCGATCAGGTGGTCCGAGGCGAACGATCCCATGATCGCCTCGGGGTCACGCCGGGCGATGACCGCCGCGGCCAGCGCGATCGCCGCGCAGGAATCCCGGGGCGAGGGCTCCACGAGGACGTTCGCCTCAGGGATGGTGTCGAGCTGCCGCGAGACCGCCGCCGCGTGGGCGACCCCGGTGACCACGAACACGCGGTCCATGGGGGCCAGCAGGTCGAGACGGGACACTGTGGCCTGGAGCAGGGACGCCTCGGTGCCCGTCAGCGGGTGCAGAAACTTGGGGTGACCGGCTCGGGACAGCGGCCAGAGGCGGGTTCCGGTGCCGCCTGCAAGAACAACGCCGTACAGTCCGTCGAGTTGATCGCTCATGCGCACAGAGTGTAAAGGTCAGGGGGTCGCTACCCGTTTCCAGGTTGTGACGTGTACCTCCGCGCTGGACGCCCAGGTGAACTCTTTCGCACGGTCGAACCCCGCCTTGGCCAACGTGAGGCGGCGCGGCTCGTCGTGCAGCAGGTCGGCCAGGTCGGTCGCGATGCGGTCGGGGTCTTCGGTGGTGTACGCCACCGCGTCGCCGCCCACCTCGGGCAGGGACAGCCGCGGCGTGGTGAGCACCGGCGTCGCACAGGCCATGGCCTCGAGGATCGGCAGGCCGAAGCCCTCACCGAAGGACGGGTAGCAGGCCACGAGTGCGCCGCCGAGGAAGCCCGGCAGGTCGGCGTACCGGAGGTAGCCCGGGCGGAGCAGGCGCAGGTGGGACGGCACCTCGGCCACGGCACGGTCGATCTCGTCGTCGTGGCCCTGGCCGCCGGCCAGCACCAGCGCCGGCGGGCGCGGCCAGTCGGCGACCGCGCGGGCCCAGCCCCGGATCAGGTTGGGCACGTTCTTGCGCGGCTCCTTGGCCCCGAGGAAAGCGACGTAGCCCGCGTCGTTGAGGCCGAGCCGGGCGCGTACGCGGGCCTTCTCCTCCTCGGTGGGCGCGTGGAAGGCCGCCTGGTCGACGCCGTGATAGGCCACGTCGATGTGGGTCGGGTCGGCGTCGAGGAGCCGGATCAGCTCGTCGCGGGTGGCCTTGCTGGGCACGATGACCCGGGCCGCGCGGCGCAGCGACGTCTTGATCGCGCTGCGGAAGAACGTGCGCTTCGTGTTGTCGTAGTGCTCGGGCTCGGTGAAGAACGTCGCGTCGTGCACGGTCACCGTCACGGGGCAACCGGCGCGCAGCGGGCACGTGTAGAACGGCGAGTGCAGCACCTGGGCGCCGACCTGCTGAGCGAGCAGGGGCAGACCAGTCTGCTCCCACGCCAGCCGGGCGGGCCGGTGGGCGACGGCGGCCGGGCCGGCGATCACCTCGGCGCGGTTGTCGAGCAGGCGGCTGTAACGCTCCGCATCCGACCGCTGAGCCACAACGGCTAGATCGACCCTGTCCGGGTCGATCCGCCCGAGGGCGCCGAGCAAGCCGTCGACGTATCTGCCGACTCCTCCTCGGTCTGCGGGGACGCTGGTGGCGTCGACGAGCACTCGCGGGGGGCGACCGGCGGTCACGAGGCAACTCCCAAAGAGGTTGTAATTCAGACCACTGGCAAGCGTACGCCCGGAATGCATCAGGCAGGTGACCGCGACACCGCCGTGTCCGCCTCGTTTCCCGGTTCTCATCGCCCGCTCAGGGATGACTACGCACAGTCACCCCATCGGTGCCACCAGGACGGAACTATCGTGTTACCGGTGCAGAACACAATCCCGCAGGTGCTGGCGGCCGCCGTCCGCCGCGACCCGGCAAGCCCCCTGCTGACTTTTTATGACGACGCCGGCGGCGATCGCACCGAGCTCTCCGGCGCGACGCTCGACAACTGGGTCTCCAAGACAGCGAATTTGCTGGTGGACGGCTTGGGCCTGAGCAACGGCGACACCGTCGCGGTGACCATGCCGGCGCACTGGCAGACCGCCGCGATCCTCCTGGGCGTCGTTTCGGCCGGCGTCGAGGCCGAGACGACCGATCCGGCGTCCGCCGACGCCCTCTTCACGACCCCGGATCAGAGCACAACGACAAAAGCCTCAGACCGCTACGCGACCGGTTTGCTGCCTTTCGCGATGCCCCTCCGCGAGCTGCCCACCGGCTTCGCCGACTTCGTCCTGGAGGTGCGCCAGTTCGGCGACTACTTCCCCGGCGCGCCCGTCACGGAGGCCGACCCGGCCCTCAACGGCCGCACCCACGCCGAAACCCTGGCCGCCGCCACCAGCCGCGCCGCCGAGCTCGATCTCACTGCGGGCAGCCGGGTGCTGTTCGACGCCACCACCCACCCCGACCCGATCGACTGGCTGCTGGCGCCCCTGGTCGCCGGCGCCTCAATCGTCCTCTGCGCCCACCTCGACCGCACGAAGCTCGACGCCCGCGCCGGCTCGGAAAAGGTCACCCTGGTGGTTGCCTAACCGCGTTTGCGGGCCAGGTCCTCGAAGGCGAGCAGGGATTCCGGGTTGGCCAGGGCGCCCTTCGCGGCGGCTGATTCGACCGGGGTGCCGGTCAGGATGCGTTTGACCGGGACTTCGAGTTTCTTGGCGGACAGGGTGCGGGGGACGGCTCGTACGGCGTGGATCTCGTCGGGGATGTGGCGGGGGGAAAGCGACGCGCGCAGCTCGGTGGCTATCCGCTTGCGCAGGGAGTCGTCGAGGTCCACGCCGTCGGTCAGCACCACGAAGAGCAGCAGCTCGCCGTTGGGGTTGTCGTCCTGCTCCAGGTGGACCACCACCGAGTCGACGATCTCGGGCAGGCTCTCGACCACCGAGTAGAACTCCGAGGTGCCCAGCCGGACGCCGCCGCGGTTGAGGGTGGCGTCGGAGCGTCCGGTGATGACGCAGGAGCCGTCGGTGGCGATGGTGATCCAGTCGCCGTGGCGCCAGACGCCGGGGAAGTAGTCGAAGTAGGCCTCGCGGTAGCGCTTGCCGTCGGGATCGTTCCAGAAGCTGACCGGCATGCTGGGCATGGGCGCGGTGATGACCAGCTCGCCGAGCTCGTCGACCACCGGGTGACCGGCGGGGTCGTACGCCTCGACCCGGGCGCCCAGGGCCCGGCAGGCGATCCTGCCTTCGACCACGGGGAGCAGGGGCACCGCACCGACGAAGCCGGTGCAGACATCCGTACCGCCGGAAAGCGATTGCAGTTGCAGGCGCGTGCCCACCGCCTCGTAGACCCAGTCGAAACCCTCCGGCGGCAGCGGCGCGCCGGTCGAGCCGATGCCCCTGAGCCCGTCTTTCCGCGGGGTGAGGCCGGCCTTGCGGCAGGCCATGAGGAAGGGCGCGGACGTGCCGAAATAGGTGATGCCGGCTTCGTCGACCAGATCCCAGAGGACCGACATGTCCGGGTACGCGGGGTTGCCGTCGAACATGACGATCGCGGCGCCGACGGCGGGACCGCTGGCCAGGAAGTTCCACATCATCCAGCCGGTGGTGGTGAACCAGAAGAACCGGTCACCGGGGCCCAGGTCGTGGTGCAGGGCGAGCATCTTGAGGTGTTCGAGCAGGATGCCGCCGTGACCGTGGACGATCGGCTTGGGCAGGCCGGTGGTCCCCGAGCTGTAGAGCACGTAAAGCGGATGGTCGAACGGCACCTTCTCGTACGCCATCGGGTCGTCGCCACCGAGCTCGTGGAACGTGTCGCGGGCGGGATCGAGGTAGCCGATGGTGACGACGTGCCGCAGCGACGGGAGCGCCGCGGTGACGGCCGCGACCTCCTCGCGCCGGTCGACGGCCTTGTCGCCGTAGCGGTAGCCGTCGACGGCCACGAGCAGCGCCGGCTCGATCTGTTGCCAGCGGTCGATCACACTGCGTACGCCGAATTCGGGCGCGCACGACGAGAAGACGGCGCCGAGGCTGGCGGTGGCGAGCATCAGCACGTACGTCTCGGGGATGTTGGGCGCGTAGGCCGCCACCCGGTCGCCGCGGCCGATGCCGTGCGCCAGCAGGCCGGCGCGGACATTGCGGACCTGCTCACGAAGCTGGGCCGCGGTCAGGGTGATCGGCGCACGGGTCTGGCTGTGGGCGAGCACGACCGGCTCGTCGTCGGTCAGCCCGGGCATGCGCAGGACGTGCTCGGCGTAGTTGACGGTCGCGCCGGGGAACCACTTCGCCCCCGGCATCCCGGCGCCCCCGGGCAGCACACCCGTCGGCGGGTCGTGGGCGATGACCTCGAAGTGGTCCCAGATCGACTGCCAGAACGCGGGCAGGTCGTCGACCGACCACTGCCAGAGCGCCGCGTAGTCCGCGAACTCCAGGCCGCGCGACCGCTGCAGCCACGACAGATATTGCCCGATCCGGGACGTCTGCCGGACGTCGGCCGGCGGCTCCCACAACACTGCGCCCGTCATGCCCACACCTTAACGTTCATTCAGCCTTCTCCCCCTCGGCCCGGGCCCGCTGGATCGCGGCCCGGCGGGCCAGGCGATGCTCCCGCCGGATCAGAGCTTCGCGGAAGCGGCGCTCGTCCTCAACGCTCTCCGGCAACACAGGCGGGACGTTGCGCGGGTGACCGGACACATCGACGGCCACGAAGACGAGATAGGCGGTGGCGACGGTCACCGGCTCGTTGGGCACGACGTCCCAGCGCTCGGCGACCACCTTGACACCCACCTCCATCGAGCTGGAGCCCGTCCAGTTCACCTGGGCGTAGGCGTGCACCAGATCGCCGACCCGCACCGGCTCGACGAAGACGATCTCGTCGATCGCCGCGGTGACGGCCGTGCCGCCGCTGTGCCGGGCCGCCGAGGCGCCGGCCACGTCGTCGACGAACTTCATCAGGACACCGCCGTGCACGGTCCCGTACAGATTGACGTCTATCGCTGTCATGATGCGGCTCAGAGTGACCCGGGAATGACTCGTGGGACGGCCGGGGAGCTGCTCATTCATGCGGCGTACGTTACGTCGTCCTTCCGCCCGGTTGCCCGGCGACGGTACGGTGCGACGGCAGTCGGGATTCGGGGAGAGAAAGCGTGCGCCACTTCAGGTCGATCTTGTATGCCCTCGTGCTGGCACCGGCGGTGTGGGTGCTCGCGGGCGTGGGTTTCACACATGATCTGACCGCCCGGGGGCAGGACGACTTCGCCGTCGAGTCGGTGGCCGGTCTGCTGCTGCTCGTGCTCGCCGGGGCCGCGTACGCCATCCTGCTGTTCGCCCCGATCTCGCCGGCCGGGCCGTTCCTCGGCGGGCTGGCTTACCTGGGCGTCTCGGCGTGGGCCCTGGCCGCGCCGGAATCGTACGCGGCAGTGTGGCCGGAATCCGTGGCCAAGGACGGCTTCGATCTCAGCCGGCCGGGCTACGGGCTGGCTGCGCTGCTCGCGCTTCCGCTGATCTGTACGGCTCTGAGCGCGCGACGGTGGGCCCGGTACGAGCCGCCGGTGCTGCCGCTGATCGGGCAGCTGGGGCGCGCGCGGGGCCAGGTGGCGATGCCGCCCGCAGCATCGACCCGGCATCTGAACGAGGACGACCCGAGCAAGGTGATGCGGCTGCCGATGATGGCGCCCGCCTCCGACGACACGACAACCGTGCTGGCCGGCGGCCGTCCTGCCTTCGATCCCGACGCCACCACGGTCCTGCCGTCGTCCACCGCTTCGGGTACGGCGATGGGCGAGCCCGCCTCGGCCGGGACGGCGCTCCCTGCCGCGACGCCTTCCGCCACGACTCCTTCCGCCGCGACGCCTTTCCCGGACGGGAGAACGGCCGAAAACGCGCCGGCCCGGCCGGAGGAGAAGACCGTCGAGAGCGCGGCGATCCCGGCCGACGCCGAGGATGAGCGGACTGCCTTGCTCACGGCCGTCGACGAGAAGACGGCCTCGGTCGCCTCCTCGGATCCGGCTGACTTCAGGGACTCCTCGGACTCCGCCGATGAGCACACAACTGCGCTGACAGCGGTGGGCGCGACCGGCGGTAGTGCGGTTGCCGGCAATCCGGTCGAACGGGACGCGGCGACGCCAGGGACAGTTTCCGGAGACTCCACGGTTTCGCCGGTCGCTGACGGCGCAGCTGAGAGCGCGAGCGTTGCGGCCGCAGCTGCCACGGACGATTCTGTTGCGGCGGCTCGGGGCGAGGACGCTGTCGACAAGGCGGTTGCGGCGCTGGCGGCCGAGGAGCCGTTCAAGATCGGCGAAGTCGTTGATGTGGCGCCCGAGGATGAGGCGACCATCGCGGTGCTGACTCTGCGGCAGGAACGGCAGACAGCGGTTGTGGTCTCGTGGGATGAGGCTGCGACTGTGGCGGCGCTGCACAACGGGCAGGCGTCCACCCGCCGAGCCACGGTTGCTGCGCCGCCGGCGCAGCCGAAAGCCGTCGCAACACCCTCGTTGGAACCAGAAGCCGCCGCAGCACCGCCGACCGGACCAGCGGCCGCCGCTGACCCGCCGGTGGAACCAGAAACCGCTCCAGCACCGCCGATCGAACCAGTCGCCCTTGCCACACCGCCGATCGAACCAGAGATTGGTGCTGAGCCGTTGGGGGAACCGGACGCCGCTGAAGCATCGGTGGTGGGGTCGGACGCCGTTGCGGCGTCGGAAGTCAAGGATGGCGAAGCGGCCGAGCCCGTCGAACTCGGCAGCGGACCAGCCGGCGCGGCGGTGACGGCGGCTGAGGAAGGGGCCGTTGAGGTTCCGGTCGACGGCGGTGTTGTTGCTGCTCGGGTCGGGAGCGAGTCGACCGCTCCAAGCGATGACCTCGACGTCGCGGTGGTGGCGGATGGCGCCGCTGGCCCGGCCGGGCCCGAGAACTCCGGGAACCGTGACACAGCCGCCCACGATGAGCGTGCGACAGAGATCATCGAGGAACGGGGCTCGACGGCTGCAACCGAGATGGCGACGCATGCCGATGCCGACTCGGACTCGGACTCCGACTCCGACTCCGACTCCGACTCCGACTCCGACTCCGACTCCGACTCCGACGAGTTTGCCGATCTGTTTGTTGTCGGGCGCGCCAAGCCGGCTCCGAACACGCGCGCTGTGCCGCCGGAGCTGGAGGAGACCCGGTCGCTCGAAGCGCCGGATCCGGATCGAACCCGGGCGATCAACCTGGGCGAGCTGACCACGAAGCTTCAGGTCACTCCGGCCGGGGGCGACGAAGTCGAGGCGGTCAACGAGCCGGTGCGGGCACGGGCGACGGTAGCCGCGCCCGAACCGACCGGGCCGGACCTCTCCGGGGTCGAGGTCACCCGGTCACTCAGCGCGCCCGACCCGGACCGGGCCCGCACCATCAAGGTGTTCACCTCGGCTGACGAACCGCCTGCCGCTGACGTGGCGACAGCCCAGTCGCTCAACGCGCCCGACTCCGGAACGGCACAAACAACCCCCGCCGTACCGGAGGAAGGCGCCGGACACGACACGACTCACACCATCTCCGTCGTCTCGTCCGACGATGCGGAGATCACGCGGCCCCTCAACGCGCCCGACCCCGACCGCACACAGACCATCGCGCTCAGCCAGACCAACCACACAACACACACCGCCGCCGGCGACTCAACCGACGACGCGGAAACCACCCAGTCCCTCAACGCGCCCGACCCCGACCGCACGCAGACCATCGCGGTCAGCCCGACCGGCGACAGTTTCGACGACGCGGAAACCACCCGGTCCCTCAACGCGCCGGATCCGGACCGCACACAGACCATCACGGTCATCCCGACCGACCACGCAACACCTACCGCCGCCGGCAGCACATCCGACGATGGGGAAACGACCCGGTCGCTGAGCGCGCCCGACCCGGAACGCACACAGAGAATCGTCGTCGTTTCGTCCGACGACACGGCTGCTGCGGTCGGTGGGACGGCGCACGGCGAGGAGACGACGCGGTCGCTCAGTGCGCCCGACCCGGATCGGACGCAGGCCATCACTGTGGTCGACGGAGCGGTCACCCAGCCCCTGGATGCGCCGGACCCGGAGCGTACGCATCTGGTGAAGGTCGCCGAGTTGGCGGCGCCGCTGCATCTGCTGCCGCCGGTACTGCCGGCCGACCTCGCTGCTCATCCGGGGCGGGCATCGGGGCAGAACACCGCGGCTGTCAGCCACACCGGGGACATCGGCGGGGACGAGACGCAGGTGATCCGGTTCGGTCCGGATGGTACGCAGAGTGCGCGGACGGGAACCGTCGAGCCGCCGGGCGAGCGTACGGAGATCGTGCGGCTCGCGGCCAAGGGCAAGGCCACGGTGCCCGGGCGGGCCGGAGGGCGAGCCGACGCCGAGGATCCGTCCGGCCGCGTCACGCCGCCGGACGGGGCCGGGACGGCGACCGAGGAGCGGGGGCTGACCGTGATGAGCATGGAGCGGCCGCCCGAGGACGAGCCGGCGATCCCCGCCCAGCGCGAGCCGAGCTGAGAGTCATTCGTTCGAGTCGTACAAATGATCGAAGAATGTAGTATCATCCTCGCATGTCCACGGACGACGTGCCTCTGAGCAAGCGGCAACGGCAGATCCACTCGATGATCCGTGAGTGGATCGACCAGCACGGTTATCCACCGACCATCCGCGAGATCGGGGCCGCCGTCGGGCTCGAGTCGCCCTCGTCCGTGGCCCACCAGCTCAAGGTGCTCGAAGAGCGGGGCTACATCCGGCGCGGGGCCCGCGGCTCGCGCGCGATCGACGTACGCACTCCGGGCGAGCAGGCCAATGTGCCCGTTCCCGTCCTGGGCACGATTGCCGCCGGCACGCCGATTCTTGCCGACGAGCACGTCGACGAAGAGCTCAATCTGCCGTTGAGCCTGGTCGGCCACGGCACGCTGTTCGCCCTGAAGGTCAAGGGTGACTCGATGATCGAGGCGGCCATCTGCGACGGCGACACCGTCGTGGTGCGCCAGCAGCAGGTCGCCGACAACGGCGACATCGTGGCGGCGATGATCGACGGCGAGGCCACCGTCAAGGTCTTCCAGCGCACCGGCGGCCACATCGAGCTGGTGCCCCGCAACGCGGCTTACGACGTCATCCCGGGCGACGACGCCGTCATCCTCGGCAAGGTGGTCACCGTCCTGCGCCGAGTCTGACCAGGCGAGGCGGTGACCGTTCCGCGCCGGACCCGACCGGGCATGCCGGTCACTGTTCTCCGCCAGGTCCGGCCCGGGGCAAGCCGGTCACCGTTCTCCACCGGGTCCAACCCGAGCAAGCCGGTCACCGTTCT
This sequence comes from Paractinoplanes polyasparticus, assembly GCF_019710575.1. GTDB lineage: Bacteria > Actinomycetota > Actinomycetes > Mycobacteriales > Micromonosporaceae > Actinoplanes > Actinoplanes polyasparticus. The sequence continues at coordinate 13,868 of NZ_JAHWFK010000013.1, forward strand.
CCACCGGGTCCAACCCGAGCAAGCCGGTCACCGTTCTCCACCGGGTCCGACCCGGCACAGTGGAGGGTTGCCGCGCCGGGCGGAAATGCGCTCGGGCCGCATCGTGGCGATGCGGCCCGAGTACCGGGGTGGTTCAGGCGCGGGATCGAGAGCATGGACGGAACTCTCGAACCCGCTACCTGTCATGCCGGAAGGCTCACGCCGTGACGGTTCGGGGCGTCACGGCTGCTGAACTCTCCAGCGGCTGACACTGAGGTCAGCGACCGTGACCGCCGAACCCGCCGTGACCGCCGTGACCGCCGTGACCGCCGAACGGGCCGTGGCCGTGGCCGCCGCCACGCCAGTTCTGCTCGACCTCGAGGGCCCACAGGCCACGCTTGAAGCCGAAGCGGACCCGGTCGCAGTCGTAGTCGTCCCAGCGGTCACGCCACTCGCCGATGCGGCCGACCCGCTCGCAGGCGCTCCGCGTGCGGAAGTAGCCGGCGACCCGGTCCCGGTCACCGTGCTTCTGGACCTTCGTCGTGGTCGCGGGCTTGGCGGCCGGCGCGTCCGCGCTGCCCGCGGCGAGCGCCGGGCCGGCGCCGATCGTCGCGCCCGCCATCAGGCCCAGGCCCAGCATGGTGAACATCCGAGCAGTCTTGCTCATCTCAACCTCCAAGTGGTTCCTGCCTTACGCCACAGATCGTGGCATATCGGACGCAAAGGACACGGAGAGGCTCATACGTACTTTCGGCTGATCTTGCCTGACCGTTTGTGCTGCCGGTCACACCGTCCGCGAGCCCCCTGAAGCGTCACCGCTCGCGTTGTGGAGACGGCGGCGTAGCGCGGGGAATTTGGAGCAGCGCGAGAAATAAGAGCGGCTACGCGGCGCGGATGCGGCTACACCGCACGGAACGGCTACCGGCCACGGAAGCGGAGCGGCGCGAGGGCGCGACGGCTCAGCAGCTCAGCGACGCGACGGCGCGACGGCTCAGCCGCTCAGCGACGCGACGGCGCGACGGCTCAGCCGCTCAGCGGCTCAGCAACTCAGCGGCGCAACGCCTCAGCCGCTCAGCGGCTCAGCAACTCAGCGGCTCAGCAACTCAGCGGCGCAACGGCTCAGGCGGCCAGCGCGGTGGCCAGGGCAGTGATGAAGTCGCTCAGAACTTCGGAGTCGGGGGCGTGGTCGGGGTTGATCTCGGTGAGGACGACGGCGGCCAGGCGTGGACTGCGGGCGAAGATCGACACGCTGGTCATCGCCTCGTGCAGGGAGAGGCCGATCGGCTCGCCGCCGGAGTCGGGGACGTCGGCGATCGGCATGGCGGCGAAGCGCAGCACGTCCACGTCGAAGTGCAGGACGAAGGATTCGCCCGCGGACTCGGCCGCGGCCAGCGCCTTCGCGGCGGCCGCGTGGGCGTCGCGGTGCACGTCGAGCGCCGAGATGCGGGTGATGGCCAGCTCTTCCAGCAGGTCGCGTTCGACGTCCGGGCCCTCCGCGGGCAGAGCGTCCCCATAGGACACCACGCGGTCGGGCGTGAGCGGCGGGCCGACGGCGGCGACCTCAGGCAGGTGGCCGGGCAGTCGCAGCAGGTGGGCCACACCCATCGCGTCCAGGTTGCCGTTGGACCTGGTCCCGGGCGTGAACAGGTCGGGACCACCGTCCATGTAGAGCAGTGCCGGATCCCGCGCCGCCTGGGCGAACCCGGCCATCACGCCGACGGTGATGCTGCAGTCGCCGCCCACTACCAACGGCGTACGCCCCTCGCCGAGAACGGCCGCCACGGCCGCCGCCACATCGTCGGCGACCGCAGCCACCGCCGCGGCGTTCTGGCCGTTCTGCCGCTCGGGGTCGGGACGCCAGCGGAAGCCGGGCACGTCACCGCGGTCGTCGACCTGAAGGCCGGCGGCGCGCAGATCGCTCAGCAGGCCGGCGGCCCGGACAGCGGCCGGCCCCTGCTCCAGGCCGGGCGTGTGCGCCCCGGCACTCGACGGAACTCCCAGCACGGACCATTGACGGCTCATGATCCCATCTTGGCAGGTCACGGTTCGGGATAGCGGGCCAGTCGCAGGCGCCACTGAAACAGGGCCAGGGTGCCGCCGGCGCAGATCAGCCAGGTGACCCCGGCGTGCGCCAGACCGTGCCACACCATGTCGAAGCTGCCGCCGTCCACGGCGTACGTGCCGATCTCGCGCACCGACCAGAACGGCATCAGCTTGGCGGTGAGACCCGCGGGGTCGGCCAGCATCTGCACGGCCACGACGCTCAGCAGGGCCAAGGCGCCCTCGAGCTCGCGCGGCAGCAGGGCGCCGATCAGGCTGCCGAGCGGGGCCGCGACGACGGCCGAGACGAGCATCATCAGCGCGGCCGCGCCCAGGTGCAGCACGTCCTGATCGAGCCAGGTGAGAATCCAGTAGCCGCCGGCCAGCGCCACACCCACCCCCGTCATGGCGAGCAGCCGGCCGCCGATGATGCTGATGACCGGCGCCCCGGTCAGGCGCAGCCGCGGATCGACGCCGCGGGACGCGTTGACCACGAAGAGGGTCAGCGTCGAGATCGCCCAGCCGATGCCCAGCGCCAGCATGCGCATGGACTGGCCGGTGGCGTCGCGGCGGACGAGGTAGAACCAGAACGGCAGGGCGATCACCAGGGCCAGCGCGGCCCACCGCCGCCCGACCTCGCGGGTCGAGAGGCCGGCCACCACGAGTGTTGTCATCGCTCCCCCAGATCGAGCACGTGGTCGACGTTCTGCAGGTCGTGCAGCAGGTGGGTGACCACCACGATGGCCCGGCCGGCGTCGCGCCAGGCGAAGACCTGCTGCCAGAAGTCCACATAGGTGCCCTGGTCGAAGCCCTGGTAGGGCTCGTCGAGCAGCAGCAGATCGGGCGCGTGCAGTTCGCCCAGCACCAGGTTGAGCTTTTGCCGGGTGCCGCCGGACATCTGCTGGGCGCGCTGCTGCCGGCCCGGCCGCCAGGCGAGGCGGGTGGCCAGGTGGACGCCGGTGGACCGGGCACGCCCGGGCACCATGCCCGCCGCCGCGCCGAACAGGGTGAAGTGTTCCTCGGCGGTCAGCCAGCCGGCCGTCCCGCCGTCCTGCGGAACGAAGCCGACCCGCCGGGTGCGCTTGACCGTGCCGCCGCTGGGCCTGGTCAGCCCGGCACAGATGCGCAACAGCGTGGACTTGCCGCAGCCGTTGGCGCCGACGATGGCAGCGACCTCGCCCCCGCGCACGGTCAGGTCGACGCCGGTGAAGACGGTCTGGCGGCGATAGCGCTTGCTGACTCCGGTGAGGCTCAGCAGGATCGGGCCGGGTTCGAATTTCGTACGCGGGGAAGCCGCACCCGGCGCGCTGAGCTCAGCCACCAAATGGCGGGCGTAGAGGTGCGCGGGCCCGAAGACTTCCCCGGGCGCGTCCGCAGTCTCGGCTGCCTGCAGCGACGTTTCATCGGCGAGCCGCCGGGCCCGGGCGGGCTGCACCCCGAGGCGCAACAGCTCGGCCTCGAATGCCGAGGGCCAGTCAGTCATGGCGCACCTCGCTGGCGCTCAGCAGCGCGTCGACGCCGTCGCGGAACCGGCGCCAGTCGGCGGCCTGACCGTCGAGCAGATCCCGCCCGACGCCGGTGATCGCGTAGTACTTGCGACGCGGCCCAGCCTCGGAAGGCGCCCAGCTGGGCGTGGCGAGCCCCTGTTCCTCGAGTCGCAGCAGAGCCGGATAGAGGGTGCCGCCGGGCACATCGGCCACACCGGCCGCGGCCAGCCGTTGCGAGAGCCCGTAGCCGTAGTCGGCCCGCTCCCGCAGCATCGCCAGCAGACAGAGATCGAGAAACCCGTGCAGCCAGGGCCGTGGAGTCATGGCTAGGAAGGCTACCTGGTTAGCAGGGAGACTGACTAGCCGGGATCATCCGGCCGAGTGGACGATCCCGGCGCCCGTCGCCCGACGTAGCGTCGCTGTGCAGGCCCGACCAGGAAGGACGCATGACCGACAACGAGCGCCGGAATGTCAGCGGGGCGGCGATCGCTGCGGTGGCCGCCGTCATCCTGAGCATGGGAGCAGCGGGGTACGCGGGATTCTGGATCGCCCGCGACGACCCCTCGCGCCCGGAGACCGCCCGATCTGCGCCCACGCCCGATCCCTCGGCGTTCCCTTCCGTGACCCTTCCGCCCCCGTCGCCGTCAGCCGCAACCTCGACGCCCGACGCAACGCCCACGGACAAGAGGCGCACCGCCCGTCCCCCGGCGACCACACCGCCGAAGACACCGCGGTGGGGCGAGAAAGTCATCGCCGCCACCAGCGTCCTGACCACCGGCCAGAGCTGGTCGACCAACCGGCTCCGGCTCACGGTGACCACCGGCGGCAACCTCGTCCTGCGGGACCAGGGCCGGACCGTCTGGCAGACCGGCACGGACAACGGCGTCAAGCTCGTCATGCAGAACGACGGCCATCTGGTCCTTTACGACGCGGACAACGGCACCGCCTTCAGCAGCGGCACCGCCGGCAACCCCGGCGCCGTCCTGATCCTGCGAGCCGACGGCAACATGGTCATCGCACTGAACGGGCGAATCCTGTTCCAGACCGCCGCGGGCGACTGACCGTGAATCAGTGAGTGCGCTGGCCGGACCAGGCCTGCCAGAGAACGGCGTAGGGGCCGGGCTCGGCCACCAGGGCTTCGTGCGGTCCGTTCTGGACCACCCGGCCGTTTTCCAGGACAACTACCCGGTCGGCGGTCACGGCCTGGGTCAGGCGGTGGGCGACGATCACCGCGGTGCGACCCTGCAGGGCCGCAGTAGCCACTCGTTCCAGCATGCGGGCTCCGGCGCTGCCGGCTTCGGCCGTCGCCTCGTCGAGGATGGCCACCGGCGGGTCGGCCAGGATCAGGCGGGCGAAGGCCAGCTGCTGGGACTGGGCGGCCGTCAGGGTGTGACCGCCCGAGCCGACCTCCGTCTCGATCCCCTCGGGGAGCTTGGACACCCAGTCCAGGGCGTCCACGGCGGCCAGGGCAGCCCACAGTTCCTCGTCGGTGGCGGCGGGACGGGCCAGGCGCAGGTCCTCGGCCAGGGGGCCGGCGAAGACGTGGACCTCCTGGGTGATCAGCGCGACCTCGCCGGCGGGCACTGCGACGCTTCCCGAAAGCGGGTCGTGGACGCCGGCTATCACCTTGGCCAGGCTGGTCTTTCCGGCTCCGGTGGAGCCGACCACCGCCACCCGTTCGCCTCGGGCCACGGTGAGGTCGACCTCGTGCAGCACCGGGCGATCCGGGTGGTAGCCGAAGGTCAGGCCGCGGACCTCGATGGCCGACGGCGCGTCGGACGACTCGGACCCGGCCCGGGCCGGAGTGGTCAGGGACGCCACGCCGACCAGGCGGTTCAGGCCGGAGGCGGCGGCCTGGGCGTCGTCGACCAGGGCGAGGGCCACGTTGACCGGGTTGAACAGTCCGTGGAAGTACAGGGCGGCGGCGGTGGCCGTGCCGATGCTGACGGCATCACCGCGTACGAGGAAAAAACCGGTCGCGAGCACTGCGGCCAAGCCGGCGAACTCGGCGACGTGCAGCCGGGCGTAGAAGCGGGTCTGCAACGCGACGCCCTGGAGCAGGAGGTCGACCGCCTGCTGGGAGCGGGCAGCCACCCGTCCGCTGTGTTCGCCGGCGATGCGGAAGGCCCGGATGGTCGTCGCGCCGTCGATGGTGGCCAGCAGCTGGTGCTGCTGAGCGCCGACAGCTACCCGCTGTCGCGCATACAGGGGCACAGCCCGGCGGGCATACCAGCGGACCGTGTACGCCTGCACGGGCACCGCCAGCAGCGCGGCCACCAGGAAACGCCAGTCGAGCACGGCCATGCCGCCCAGCGTCAGCACGATGGTCAGCAGCGCGCGGGTGAACTCGGGCAGCGCGGTGCGGGCGGCCTCGGCGACGACCGCGACGTCGTTGGTGACGCGCGAGGTGAGGTCGCCCGCGCCCGCCTTCTCGACCTGTTCCAGCGGGAGTCGCAGCGCCGATTCCACGAACCGTTCGCGCAGGCGGGCCAGGGTGTCCTCGCCGACCTGGGCCAGCAGCGCGATGCCGAGACCGGCCAGGACCGCTTCGAACAGGGCGGCGCCGACCAGGCCGGCGCCCGCGAGCACGAAGTCGCCCGTGCTGCCGTCCTTGGTCGCGAGGTCGACGATGTGGCCGAGCAGCGGCGGCGCGACCAGGCCGGCGATGGTGCCGGCGACCAGCAGCGTGAGCGCCCCGGCGAGCCGGGCCCGCTGGGGGCGGAGAAATCCGAGGACGACCGAGCGCGTACGGGCCCCGGTCGCGATCGGCAGCAGGGTGGTCGTCATGCCAGCACCGTCTCCCGGTACGTCTCGTCGCCGGCGGCCAGGTCGCCGTGGGTGCCCTCGGCGCGGACCGCGCCGTCGTGCAGGAACACCACCCGGTCGGTCACCGCGAGCAGGGCCGGACTGGTGGTGACCAGGATTGTCGTGCGGCCCTCGCGCATCTGCCGCAGCCGGGCCGCTATCCGGGCCTCGGTCACGGCGTCGACGGCTGTGGTCGGGTCGTGCAACACGAGCACCGGCGCCTCGGTGGCCAGTGCCCGGGCCAGCGCGATCCGTTGGCGCTGACCGCCCGAAAGCGTGCGGGCGCCGTCGCCGAGCACGGCGTCGAGGCCGTCGGGCAGGCCCCGGGCAACCTCGTCGGCGTCGGCCGCGGCCATCGCCGCGTCCACTGTGGCCGGCTCGGCGCGGTCGAGCGAGACGGCCGCCCGGATCGTGCCGTCGAAGAGCCCGGTGTGGTGCTCGACGGCCAGGACGGCGGCGCGCAGGTCCTCCGGTTCCAGCGAGGCCAAGGTCACGCCGTCGAGTTCCACCACGCCGTCGGCCGGGTCGGACGACCGGCTCAGCAGGCGCAGCAGTTCGGCGGCGGCGGCCGCGTCGGTGGCGACGATCCCGACGGTCTCGCCGGCGGCGATCTTCAGGGCCACATCCCGTACGCGCAGATCGATCTGGCCCTTGACCGGGGTGACCGGGGTGGCGTCGCCGCCGGTGACCGCGACGGGCGCCGACAGCACCGCCTCGATACGCCGGGACGACGCGCGAGCCTGCGCGAAGTCGGCGCCGACCCAGCCGAACGTCGAGAGTGGACCGACCAGGAACTGGGCCAGGCCGACGGACGAGATGAGCTGGCCCACGGTGATCTCGCCCCGCACCGCGAGGATGCCGCCGACCGTGGCGATCACGGCGAGGAAGAGCCCGCTGATGGTGAGGACCACGCCCTGGTAGGCCGCCTCGGTGCGGGCCGACCGCACGGTGGCCGCCAACGCGATCTGACTGCGCTGCCGGTAGCGCGAGACCGCGGCCTCCTCGGCGTGCAGGCCCTTGACCACGCGCAGCCCCTCGACCAGGTCGGCTGCGACTCCGGAGGCCTCGGCCGCGTGTTCCTGCTCGGTCTCGCTGCGCTCCTCCAGCGGCTTGCCGATGAACTGGCTCAGCCACATCAGCGGCGGCAGGCCGAGCAGCACGAGCAGGCCGAGCGGGATCGAGATCCAGAGCAGCAGCACGGCGGTGAAGACGACCGCGACGACGGCCGCGGTGCCGTAGACGATCGCGACCGCGACCCCGCCGACCCGGGCCGTGTCGCTGGTGGCGATCGAGACCAGGGCGCCGGGCAGCCGGCCCTCCTCGGCGCCACCACGGTTGTGCAGCACTCGGCGGGTCACCTGGAGGCGAAGGTCATGGGCGGTCTGCTCGGAAGCGCGGGCACCGGCCCGAGCGCCGTAGCGGAAGCTGTAGCTGAGTCCGATGTAGACAGCACCGAGCACGCCCAGCCAGAGGAACAGGTCGCCGACGCCGCCGTCGACCGCCCGGTCGATGATGACGCCGATGAGGAACGGCACGGACACCTCGCCCGCCTGGTGCAGGGTGGCCAGCAGCGCGCCGGTGGCGATCAGCCGGCGCTGCTTCGTGAGCGCAGGCTTCACGCGCGAGCCGCTTCCGGTGTACGGACGCCGCGCCGTCGATGACGGTCGGCCGGAACCACCATCGGGGTTCCGGTCTCGGGGTCGTCGATGACCCGGCACGGCATCGCGAAGACGTCCTCGACCCGCTGGGCCGTCATCACCTCGGCCGGCGGGCCCTGGGCGACGACCTCGCCCGCCTTCATCACGATGAGCTCGGTGGCGTAGCGGCAGGCGTGGTTGAGGTCGTGCAGCACGGCGACGATCGTGCGGCCCTGCTCGTGCAGCTCGGCGCAGAGGTCGAGCACCTCGAACTGGTGTGACAGGTCGAGGAACGTGGTCGGCTCGTCGAGCAACAGGATCGGCGTCTGCTGGGCCAGCGCCATGGCCAGCCAGACCCGCTGCCGTTGACCGCCCGAGAGCTCGTCGACGAAGCGGTCGGCCAAGTCGGACACCTCGGTGAGGCGCATCGCCTCGGTCACGGCGTCCTCGTCCTCGGGTGACCACTGCCGCAGCAGCCGCTGGTGGGCGAACCGGCCGCGGGCGACCAGTTCCTCGACCACGATGCCGCCCGGCACGATCGGCGACTGCGGGAGCATGCCCAGTTGCTTCGCGACCTGCTTGGACGGGTACGAGGCGATGGCCTGCCCGTCCAGCCAGACCGCCCCGGCCTGCGGCTTGAGCACGCGCGCGAGCGCCTTGAGCAGGGTCGACTTGCCGCACGCGTTGGGGCCGACGATGACCGTGAACGAGCCGTCGGCGATCCCGACGTCGAGCTTCTCGGCGACGACCCGCTTGTCGTAGGCGAGTGTCAGGTCCTGGGCCCGCAGGCGGGGATCGGTCATCGTCTCGCTCCTCGTTCGCGGAACAGCAACCAGGTCAGATAGACGCCGCCCAGCGCCGCGGTGATGACGCCGACCGGGATGTCGTTGCCGGGCAGGGCGTTCTGCGCGGCCCAGTCGCCCGCGGACAGCAGCGCCGCCCCCATCATGGCTGCCGGCAGGATGCCCGCGTCGGGCGACCGGCTCAAGCGGGCGGCCAGCGGCGGGGCGGCCAGAGCCACGAACGCGATCGGGCCGGCTGCGGCCGTAGCGCCGGCCGACAGCCCCACGGCGGCGAGAGCCAGGATGGCCCGGCTGCGTTCGACCGGCACGCCTTGGAGAACGGCCATCTCGTCGCCCAGCGCCAGCAGCTTGAGGTTCCGTCCGAAGTAGATGACGGTCGGCAGCAGCAGGACGACGGTGACGGCGACGATGACCACCTCGGTCCAGCCGCGCCCGTTCACGCTGCCGATCAGCCACACCTGGGCCGCGATGGCCTCGTTGAGGCGGGCCCGGTAGATCAGGTACGAGTTCAGCGCCTCCAGCAGCGCCGAAACCCCGATTCCCATGAGTACGAGCCGGAACGGCTGCACACCACGGCGGAACGCGAGCAGGTAGACCGCCACGGCGGTGACGACGCAGCCGACGATCGCCCCCGCTCCGACCTGCACGCCGCCGCCCCCGGCGATCAGCATGACGATGAGCGCCCCGGCGGCCGCGCCCGTGGTCAGGCCGATGAAGTCGGGGCTGCCCAGGGGGTTGCGGGTCAGGCTCTGGAAAACCGCGCCGCTGGCGCCCAGGGCCGCGCCGACGAGCAGGGTGACCAGCACCCGGGGCAGGCGCAGCTCGTACACGATGAAGTCGGTGCCGGCGTCGCCCCGGCCGGCCAGGCTGCGCAGCACGTCCGCCACCGGGACCGGGAAGTCGCCCGTGGTCAGGTTGACCAGCGCGACCGCCAGCGCGGCGAGGAGCAGCAGGACGCTGACCAGAAGGGCGCGCGGATACACGCGTACGGAGAGGCCGGCGCCGCGGATGACCGTTCTCACAGCGAACTCAACCGGGGTCGGCGGCACAGCGCGATGAACAGGGGCGCGCCCAGGAAGGCAGTGACCACGCCGACCGGCAGCTCGGCCGGGATGACCAGGACCCGGCCCAGCACATCGGCCCCGAGCACCAAAGCCGGGCCGAGAAGGACGGCGTAGGCCAGGATCCAGCGGTAGTCGGAGCCGACGATCATGCGGGCCGCGTACGGGACCGCGAGCCCGAGGAACCAGATCGGACCGGCGGCGGCAGTCGCGGCGCCGCACAGCAGGGTCACCGCCAGCAGGCCGAGGGCGCGGATGCGTACGGGATGAGCCCCGACCGACTTGGCGGAGTCGTCACCGAGGCTGAGCGCGTTGAGCTGGCGGCCCAGCACCAGAGCGAGCAGGATGCCGGCCGCGAGGAACGGCAGGACCCGCAGGACGGTCCCCGAGTCGCGGTCGGAGAACGAGCCGACGTCCCAGTGCCGGTAGCGGTCGAACGCCTCGCGGCGCAGCACCAGGACCACCCAGACCGCCGCGCCCAGCACCGCCGTGATCGAGACCCCGGCCAGGATCTGGCGCTCCGGCGTGGGATGCCGTCCGGCGCCACCCAGCGCGAAGACCGCGGCCGAGGTGAGCGCGGCGCCGGCGAAGGCGAACCAGACGTAGCCGGAGGCGGTGGTGACGCCGAGGAAGGCGATCGCGAACACCACGCTGGTCGAGGCGCCCATGTTCACGCCGAGCAGGCCCGGCTCGGCGAGCGGGTTGCGCGTGAGCGCCTGCATGACCGTGCCGGCCAGACCCAGGGCGGCGCCGACCCCGACGCCGAGCAGCGTCCGCGGGAGGCGTAGATCGTGGACGATCGCCGATTCCGACGAGTTGTCGGGGTGCCAGAGCACCTGCCACACCGTGGCGAACGAGATCGTGCGGCTGCCGATCGCGATGCTCAGCGCTATCACGACAAATAGGACAGCCAGGGCCGCCGCGAAGCCGATCCAGCGCCGATTCGCCCGTCTCCGGTGCGCGCTGGAGGGTGGGGCCGCAATGACGGCGGTCAACGTGGGCTCCATGGGTTCTGCGTTTGGTGAGGCTAACCTACACTCGCGTTCGAGGTCACCCGTCCCGGGGCCTCGCGTTTGCAGAAGGGAACAGCCCGTGCGGCTCTTCAATATCCGGCGGACTGCCACGGTGGCGGCGGCCGGGCTCCTCCTCGCGCTCGCCGCGTGCGGACCGAACAGCGAAAATGACGAGCCGGCGACTTCCGCCGGTAGCGCCTCGGCGGGCGCCGACGCCGCCGCCTTCCCCGTCTCCATCCCCCACAAGTTCGGCACGGCCGAGATCAAGGCCGAGCCCAAGCGGATCGTCACCGTCGGCCTTGTCGAGCAGGACGCCCTGCTGGCGCTGGGCGTCGTCCCGGTCGCGACGACCGAGTGGTTCGGCGAGAAGCCGGGCGCGATCTGGCCGTGGGCCACGGCGGCGCTGGGCTCGGCGACCAGGCCCGAGGTGCTGACCTTCACCGACGGCATCCAGTTCGAGAAGGTCGCGGCGCTGAAGCCCGACCTCATCCTGGCCGTCTACTCCGGCTTGACCACTGAGGACTACGCCAAGCTGTCGAAGATGGCGCCGACCGTCGCCCAGCCCAAGGGCCAGGTCGACTACGGCGTGGGCTGGCAGCAACTGACCCGTACGGTCGGCGAGTCGGTCGGTCGCAAGGCGCAGGCCGAGAAGCTGGTCACCGACACCGAGGCGCTGTTCACCAAGGTCAAGCAGGACCACCCCGAGTTCGCCGGCAAGACCGGCCTGATGGCCACCACGTACGAGGGCTACTGGGTGTACGGCACGCAGGACCCCCGCGGCCGGCTGCTCGCCGACCTCGGATTCAAGCTGCCCGCCGGCCTCGACGAGATCACCGGCAAGGAGTTCGGCGCCAACCTTTCGAAGGAACGGACCGACCTGCTCGACGTCGACATGCTCGTCTGGATCGTCGACAAGTACGACACCGACAAGGCGAAGGTGCAGGCCGACCCGCTCTACTCGAAGCTCAAGGTCAAGACCGAGGCCCGCGACCTCTACGTCGAGAACCTCGAAGAGGTGGGCGCGGCGACGTCGTTCATCTCGGTGCTGAGCCTGCCGTACCTGCTCGACAAGCTCGTCCCCCAGATCGCCCAGGCCGTCGACGGCGACCCGGCTACCGCGGTCGTCCGCGCCAGCTGACGAACCTGATGTGGCCGGGCCCCTCACGGCCTGGCCACATCGCTCAGCGGCCGAGATGCTCGGCCGGATCCGTCTGCAACAACCAGGCCAGAGGCGTCTTCGACACCACCTCGTAGGTGCCGTCCGGCCCGAGGACGTGCTGGATGACAGTCTGCGCGGCATCCCGGTCGACGATCCAGTAACGCGGAACGCCGGCCGCCGCGTATTCCCGCAGCTTGATGACCTGGTCCATCGTCACGGAGCTGGGCGAGACGATCTCGACCGCGAGAATGAGGTCGTTGAGACCGAGCCAGACCGTCGATGGAATCGGGTGTGCCCACACGGTCAGATCGGGAATCCGCCCGCCGTCGCTCATCGGCCCCGGAATGCGGACTCCCAGCGCCTGGAGGACTTGTTCCGCCGGCCAGCCAGCCATGAACAGCCATACCTGGAGCTTGCTCGCGACCACAGCGTGGTCACTCCCGGACGGCGGCATGACTGACAGGACTCCTTCCGGGCTCAGCTCAAAGCGATGGCCGTTCTCGTCGACGTCATTCATCACCGCCAGGTCGTCGAGCGTGACGACGGGCGGGAAGTTCCTGCCGATGGTTTCGGCGCTCATGCCATTCATCCTAAGCCCAGAAACGCCCCGGCCAACTCGGCCGAGGCGTCCCTGTGGACAACTTCGAATTGTGGATGACCGCAGTCAGTCCTTGAGGAGCTGGCGGGCCATGACGACGCGCTGGACCTGGTTGGTGCCCTCGTAGATCTGGGTGATTTTGGCGTCGCGCATCATGCGCTCGACCGGGTAGTCGCGGGTGTAGCCGTACCCACCCAGCAGTTGGACCGCGTCGGTGGTGATCTCCATGGCGGCGTCGGAGGCGAAGCACTTGGCGGCGGCGCCGAAGTAGGTCAGGTCGGCGTCGCCGCGCTCGCTCTTGCCGGCGGCGACGTAGGTGAGCTGGCGGGCCGCCTCGAGCTTCATGCCCATGTCGGCCAGCATGAACTGCACGCCCTGGAAGTCGGCGACCGGCTTGCCGAACTGCTTGCGCTCCTTCACGTAGCCCTTCGCGAAGTCGAGCGCCCCCTGAGCGATGCCCAGCGCCTGGGCCGCGATCGTCACGCGGGTGTGGTCGAGCGTCTTCATCGCGGTCGCGAAGCCGGTGCCCTCGTCGCCGATCATGCGGTCGGCCGGGATGCGTACGTTGTCGAAGTAGACCTCGCGGGTCGGCGAGCCCTTGATGCCGAGCTTCTTCTCGGGCGCGCCGAAGCTGACGCCGGCGTCCGACTTCTCGACCACGAAGGCGGAGATGCCCTTGGACCGCTTGGACGGGTCGGTGACCGCGAAGACCGTGTAGTACTCCGACACGCCGGCGTTGGTGATCCAGCGCTTGACGCCGTTGAGCACCCAGTGATCACCGTCACGTACGGCCTTGGTCGTCATCGAGGCCGCGTCCGAGCCGGCCTCGGGCTCCGACAGGCAGTACGAGAACATCGCCTCGCCCGACGCGACCTTCGGCAGGTATTTCTGCTTGAGCTCCTCGGAGGCGGCGATCAGCAGCGGCATCGTGCCCAGCTTGTTGACCGCCGGGATCAGCGAGGAGGAGCCGCAGGCGCGGGCAACCTCCTCGATCACGATGGCGGTGGCCAGGGCGTCCGCCCCGGCGCCGCCGTACTCGACCGGGATGTGCGGGGCGTGGAAATCGCTCGAGCGCAAGGCGTCGTACGAGGCCTTGGGGAACTCCCCGGTCTCGTCGGCCTCGGCCGCGTTCGGCGCCACCCGTGCGTCGCACACCTCGCGCACCGCGGCGCGGATGGTCTCGTGGTCCTCCGGCAGCTGGTAGACGTCGAACTCGCTCATTGGCCTGGCCCCTTCGGTTGTGCAGTCCCGCCGCTATGTTACTGGCGCGTAGGGTACGCCGACCAGAGGTTGGGTATGAGGGCCGCGGGCGTTTTCTATAGATGTCGGCCCCGGTGAGCCTGTTCTAATGAGGTGTCGGACCGGCATGCTCTAGACAAGGTGTGGCCGGCAGGTCGAGGAGGTTCCGTGGCGCAGGCTGAACAGCCCGACAGCTACGACGATGAGCTGGCCCGCATCGAGGCCTCGATCGCGGATCTGAAGATCCGCGACATGGCCGCGGCCAAGGAGCGCACCCAGATCGCCGCCAAGATCCAGGCGGCGCAGTTCCAGCGCGACATCCTGGCCCACGCCAACACCAAGAAGAAGGCCACCAAGACCGGCAAGTCCCGGCGCGTACGGCGGCGCGGGCCCGACGAGTTCGCGCCGCCGCCCCCGCCGACGGGTGGCCCGGAGGAAGAGCCGCCGCCACCGCCACCGTCCTCCTCCCGGAGGACCGGTCCGCGGCCCGACTGGGCCCCGACCGGCTCGCCGCACACCGGGCCGCCCGGGGTCGCCACCGACGGCGTCACCATGCTCGTCGACGACCCGCCGCCGACCGAGCGGGTCGCGCCGCCGCCGCGCCGCACCGCGGGCTTCACCGGCGCCGAGCACCACCCGCCCGAGGCGTCCTCCCAGTCGGTGCAGAACATCCTGCTGGCGCTGGGCGCTCTGCTCATCGGCGTGGCGGCGGTCGTCTTCGCCGGTGTCGCCGTCACCAATCCGTTCGCCCGGGCCCTGATCCTCGCCCTGGCCACCACGACCGCCCTGGTCGCCGCGCCCGGCATCGCGCGCCGCGGCCTGAGCTCGACCGGCGAGACGGTCGGCTGGGTCGGCCTCATCCTGCTGCCGCTCACCCTGTTCGCCCTGCACGGCAGCGAGCTGACCGGCGGCACCGGCGTGCCGGTCCCGCTCTACCTGGGCATCACCTTCGCGATCACCGCGGTCGCCAGCTTCGCGTATGCCGGCGCCACCCGCCTCGCCGCGCCGCGGTACGCCACGGTCGTGGCCGTGCAGCCGGTTCCGCTGCTGCTGGCCGAGCCGATGGTCCAGAGCCCGGCCGGCTGGGGCATGGCCCTGACCGTGGTCGCCGTACTCGACCTGCTGCTGCTCACCACCGTCATCCGCCGGGGCCGGCTGCTTCCCCAGTGGCCGTGGGGCCGCCCGGTGGCCGCCGACCGCGAGCACCAGGACCCGGTGCTGCTGGCCGAGGACGCGCCCGAGCGCCCCGAGACGGCGCCCGAGGAACCCGACCTCATCCTGCACGGCGTCTCCACCCGGCGTCGCAAGGGCTGGTTGCGGACCCGCATCTTCCCCGGCCCGCGTCCGGCCGGCGCGCCCGCGGCCGGCTCGGTGCCGATCGCGCCGCCGGCCACCCCGCCGTCCGCCGACTGGCTGCGCGAGCTGACGTTCGCGCTGCTGTGCGTGGCCAGCGCGGGCGCCCTGCTCTATTCGTCGGTGGCGCTGCTGCAGGCTCGCGTGCTGCCCGACGCGCTGCGGTCCGGGCTGATCCTGGTGCTGGCCGCGCTCACCGGCTTCGCCGCCGCCTGGCTGCTCGACAACCTGACCGCCCGCAACATCGCCGGCGGCGTGCTGACCATCTCGGTGATCGGCGCGACGGCCCGCATCGCCGATGTCGTTTCGCCGCACTGGACGCTGGCTGTGGCCGCCGCCGCGGTCGCGGTCGCCGGCGCCGTCGTCGCCCTGGTGCCGCCCGAGGTGCGCCGCGGCCCGCAGATCGCCTCGGCGGTCGCGCTCGCCATCATCGGCCTGGTCCTGGTGCTCGACTGCCTGCGCGCCGCGTTCGAGCTCCTTCAGGCCGCCCGCCCGGTCTGGCACGCCGATCCGGCCGGCTACACCCAGCGGATGGCCGAGGCCGCCGGCGACCTGGGGTGGCTGCTGGCCTTCAGCGCGCTGCTGGTCACGATCGCCGCCGCGCTCGCCCTGCCGCCCAGCGTGCGGCACGAGGGCGCGGTCGTCGGCATCGCGCTGACCGCGCTGGCCGTACCCGCCTCGCTCGGCCTGGACTGGTCCGGGGCGCCCTGGCCGCTGGTCATCGCCGCGGTGGGCATCGGCGCCGCCGGTCTGGCCGCCACCACCCGCCGCATAGCGATCGTGCACGTGGCCGCGGCCGGCGTGGTCGGCCTGTTCGGGGCCGGCGCTGCCCTGGGCGCGGCCTGGCTGACCGCCGCTGTGCTGACAGCGATCGCCGGCGCCGGCGTGATGATCGCCGTGGCCGCCCGGCAGATCCCGATCCGGCTGTACGCCTGGCTGGTCGGCGACTGGGCGTCCGGCGCGACTGCGCTGGCCCTGCCCGGCGCCGTGGTCACCGCCGCGCTCGCCGTGGCCGACCAGGGCAGCGGCCCGCCCGCTACCGAAGAGGTCACCGTGCCGGCGCTGGCCGTCGGCTTCCTCGCCGTAGCCGCCACGCTCAGTTATTCCGCGGTGTTCCAGGTGGCCCGGCGCGACATCAGCCTGCCGCTGACCGCCGGCACCGGCCTGGGCGCGATCGCGCTGGCCCTGGCCGCCCTGCTCTCGCCCGGCGCCACCGCGCCCGACGTCTGGGTCGGCGCGCTTCTGCTGGTCGCGGCCGGTCTGCTGTTCTTCTCGAAGTCGATCGACAACGGGCGGCGCAGCGACCGGGTGCTCGACGGCCCCGACATCGCCGCCGCCGCGGCCACCGTCGCGATCTGCGGCGCGCTGGCCCGCGTGTTCGCGCTCGCCTTCCCCGAGGCGCCACTCGCGGTGGCCGGCGTGGTGGTGCTGATCGTCGCGCTCGGCGTGGCTGTGCTGCCCGCGGAGTGGAGTCGCGGCCCCAACCGCGGTCTGGCCGTCGCGGGCGTGGTCGTCGGTGCGATCGCCGGCTACCTGGCGCTGGCCGGGGCGATCCGCATGCTGGCCGTCTCAGCCGACCTGTGGGACGCCGACCTGACCGCCCTCCCGGCCCCCGGCCCGGGCGCCTGGCAGGCTCCCTTCGCCCTCGTCGTGGTCTCGATCGCGGCCGCCATCGCAGCGCCCCGCCCGTGGTCGCACCTGTTCTCGGCGATCGCCGGCGCCGCGGCCGCCATCGGCGCGCCGTTCGCGCTGGGGCTGCCCTGGTGGTCACCCCTGCTGATCGGGGGTGCGGTCGCGGTGGCGTACGCGATGGCCGCCGTCGCCGCCCTCGAGCCCGCCGCCGCGCTCTGCCGGGCCGGTGCGGCCGCCGCCGTGCTGCTGCACGCGGTGGTCTCGTCGCTGGCCCGGCCCTGGTCGACCGCGCTCGCCCTGCTGCTCGTGGTGATGATCGGCGCCCTGACCGCGGTCATGGCGCGCACCCCGGTCGCCACCATCGAGAGCCCGCCGCCGGGCACCCCCCTGCCCCCGCCGGGCCGGTTCTGGTCGCCCTCCACCGTCACCGAGGCCGACCTGGCCCGCGACGACACCGGCCTGCCCCGTCACCGCGCCCAGATCGGCGGCGCCGCCACCGGCGCCATCATGCTGGCCCTGCCCGGCGTGCTGGCCTCGGTAGCCGCCGATCAACAGCACGGCGCCCAGGTCGTGTTGACGGGCGCGCTCGCCGCGTCCAGCCTCAGCCTGGCCCTGCTCGCGCTGACCGGCCGCTACATCCCGCAGTTCCTGCCCTGGGCCACGGTCGGCCTGGTCCTCGGCGCGACCATCACCGCATTCGCGTCGATCCCCACGCCGCACCCGACGGCCCTGTACGCGGCCGCAGCGGCCCTGCTCGGCGTGATGGCCGAGTTGTTGCGCGGCTCGATCCCGGCGCCCGGCATCACGCTGGCCCGCGAGGGCGTGTTCACCGGCGCCGGCCGCTACCAGCCACGCCGGTGGACCACGGCCCGCCCGCTGGGCCTCAGCGGCCGCTGGCTGGTCGACCCGGCCACCAGCGCGGTGGTGCTCGCCCTGGTGCCGACGATCCTCGCCCTGTTCTCGATCGCCCCCGCGCTGCGGGCCGCGCTGGTCGACCCGCTGGGCCAGCTCTCCCACATCTGGGACGGTCCGATCCCGGCGTTGGCGCAGCCGTCGTCCGGCTACGTCGACGGCACCAGCGTCCTCGCGATCGTGCTGCTCACCGGGGCGGCCGCGCTGGCCGCGGTCGGCTTCGGCGGCAAGCCGTCGGAGTCCGTGCCGGTCATCCTGCCCGGCGTGGCCATCACCATCCTGATCGCGCCGATCGCCCTGCACGCGCAATACCCCACCGCCACCACGGCCGCCCTGGTCGTGTTCACGATCTCGATGCTCGGGCTGGCGCTCACCCCGCCGCCGGCCGGCCGCCGCTCGTCGCTGCTCGGCACGACCCGCACGATCGTCTTCGTGATCGGGTTGCTCGCCGGCAACGCGGGCCTGGCCGGCAGCCTCGCCCAGCAGCGGCTCACGCTGTTCACGCTGGGCAGCGCGATCCTGGTCGGGCTGGTCGCCGCGCTCGGCGGGCGCAGCCGGTTCGCCCGCATCCTGGGCTGGGTGTTCGCCGCGGTGATGGGCCAGCTCTTCGTGCTCACCGCGGCCATCGCGGCCGGCGTCGAGCGCCCCTGGGCGGCCTTCGGCGTGCTGGCCGTCGGCGCCGCGCTGTTGATCCTCGAGGCCACTGTGCCGCGCCTGGGTCTGCCGCAGTACCGCGCCGAGGCGTCCACCGTCGAGTGGAGCGGCTATGCGTCAGCGCTGATCGCCGGTGTGATGGCCTTCGACTCCCCGCCCCACCTGGCGGCGCTGCTGGCCGCCTGGGGCGCCGTCCTCGGCCTGGCCGCGGCGCGGGTCGGCCGCCCGCCCAGCCAGCGGCGGGCGCTGTTCTGGACAGCCGTCGGCTTCGAGATCGTCGGCGTGTGGCTGTTCGTCGCGCTGGCCGACGTCGCGCTGCCCGAGGCGTACACGTTGCCGTTCGCCGCGCTGGCCCTACTGGTCGGCGTCATCGAGTCGCGCGACCGGCCCGACCTGAGCAGCTGGGCCGCGTACGGTCCGGCGCTGCTGGCCGCGTTCGTGCCGACGATCGGCATCGTCCTGGCCGGCAACGGCGGCGAGACGCGTGAGGTCCTGCTGCTGCTGGCCGCGGTGGCCACCCTGATCGTCGGCTCCCGCAACCGCCAGCAGGCGCCCGTGGTCGTGGGCGCGGTGGCGACCATCTTCGCGGCCATCCACTTCGCCAGCACGCTGGTCGGCCCGTGGCTGGTGCTGGTGCCGCTCGGCGTGATCCTGCTCTGGGTCGGCGCCACCAACGAGAACCGCCGCCGCACCCGCGAGGGCCTGCGCGGCGCCCTGGTCAAGATGCGCTGATGCGGACGATCCACGTCGTCACCCACCCCGAGGCGACCCACCACGTCGAAGGGCTGGTCGGCGGCTGGCACGACTCCGACTTGACCCCGCGCGGGCTGGACCAGGCCGCACGGGTCGCCTCCGTCATCGCCGCACGGGCGCCGGAGGCCGAGATCTACTCGTCGGACCTGCTGCGGACCCGTCGCACGGCCGAGGTCATCGCCGCACGGCTGGGCACGGTGGTGGTGCTCGACAGAGACCTGCGCGAGAAGTCGTTCGGCGAGGCCGGCGGCCGGCCACAGTCCTGGTTGGACGAGCGTTTCGTGCCACCGCCCGAGTTCGGCGAGCGCATGCGCCACGACGAGGGCCTGCCCGGCGCCGAGACGAAGTGGGACCTGGCCGTCCGCGTCTATGCGGCGGTGGAGCGCATCCTGAAGTCGGACGCGCCCGAGCAGGTGATCGTGACGCACGGGATGGCCGCCACCTTCGTCCTCGCGGCCTGGATCGAGATGCCGCTCGAGTCAGCGGGCCGGCTGGCGTTCCGCTTCTCCCCCGGCGGCATCACGACCCTGCGCGAGGACGACCGATTCCACAACCACGCGATCGTCGCCCTGAACGACGTCGCGCATTTGAGTTAGCGCTTCTTGAGGACGAAGACTCCCCAGCCCAGATAGCGGCGCTGATAGCGGACATGGTTGAGCGGCGCCGTGTCGAACTCCTCACGCCGCTGCCGCACGCCAGATCGAGCATGGTCAGGCCCGGGCGCAGCCGCAAGGCGCGGCCGAGATCGGCCAGCTTGGTAACGGAGAACGGGTTATGACGAGCGGTGAGCGACCGGCACGGACTTCCCGGCATCGGTTAGCCTGCGGCAACAAGATCGACGGGAGTACGAAGTGCGACCACGCAGTTGGGTGGCCGGGGCGATCGCCCTGGTCGTCGCGGCCGGGCTGACGGTTCGGCACTGGCCGGCCGACGAGGCCGCCGCCGGAGTGATCGCGCCGACGCCCAGAAGCGTCGACCCCTCCACGCCAGAGGCCAAGCTGCTCGACAGCGTTCTGTACGTCGACGACTGGCGCCGGTTCGGCAATCCGGTCGGTTTCACCTATGTGCCGGAGTCCCGTCCGCCCGGTCTGATCGAGATTTCCCCCGGCAACCCGCCCAACCTGAGCGGCGGCCCCCACCGCGGATCAGGGAACGGCGCCCTGCTCGACGGCTATCGCTTCAGCGCCGGCAACGCCCGCATCTTCGTCGTGGTCGAGTTCGCCGCCGGCCCCACCTCAACCTGCACCGACGTCTCTGATCTGTCGCACGCCATCTGCGTACGCAGCAGCAAACCGATCCGGCCCGCGCCCGACGACGTAGCCCTCCACCAGACAACGGCCTACTTCACCGCCGACAGCAACGCGGCGTTGAAATCGACGGACGCCGAGATCGCGAAACGCTTCTGGGCAACAACCGACTTCGTCCCCGCCACCGACGCGGATTGGTTCACCGACCTGATCGACCGAGCCGAGGATGCCACCCAGGAATGACTCATGAACTCGTGTTCCGGATCGGCCGGCCTCGGCCACTTCGGAGGTGAGATCCTGGCCTTCCCCCACACTCTCCGCCATTGCGGCCCATCGAAATGGGCGATGGCAAATGAATCAGGAGATGGGGGCCGGGCGACAGAGTTGGGGGTTGGCGAGTTCGGCGCAGGGGCGGTCGCCGTGGGCGCGGATGATGTCGGCTCCTACCTGGGTTGCTGCCGGGCTCGCGGACGCCGCCGAGGACGCGGCGCTGGAAGGCGGCCCTGGTGCCGGAGCCGGGGTTGCGGCTGATCAGGCGCACCGGCACGTCCCGTCCGCCGATCTGTTTCCAGTTGGTGATGGTGCCGCCGTACAACCGGCGGATCTGTTCCGTGGTCAGGTCGCGCACCCCGGTCTCGGCGTTGACCACGAGCGTCAACAGCACGAACGCGAGGGGCCGGGCGACCAGGCCGGGCATGCCGTCGGACTTGTCGCCGTCCGAGAAGGCCAGCATGTCAGCGTTCTCGCCGGGCCCGGGCGAGCGCCAGCAGACCCTCGCCGCTGCCGCGCATCTCGAAGCTGAACGTCGCCTCGGTGCAGACGTCCTGATAGGACTGGGCGGCTTCGCGCGCCACGGGCTCGAACGCCGTCGAGCCGGTCAGGGTCAGCCGGCCGGACGCACAGTCGAGGGGCGTGCCGTTGTCGCTGCGGAAGAAGACGACGGACTGCGCGACGACCAGAACGGCCAGGAACGCGATCAATGCCATCGTGCGCCGCCCGGGGAAGCTCACCCGGATGCCGGCCTTGTCGTCGTCGCGGACGGCGTAGTCGTGCTCGTCGATGTTCGTACGGCCGGTGTTCTCGATTCGCAGCAGCACGATGCTCGGATCGACCAGCGGGACGCCGTTGTTGCTCAGTTCACCGAGCGCGCCCGGCGCGGCGATGTCGCCGACGTCGTTGGCCGTCGTGTCCATCTGCACGCGGTAGCCGAGCCGCTTGCGGCCCTTGACGAGGAACTCGTATATCGCCGCGATGCCGGGCGCGACAACACCCAGGGTCGCGAGCGCCACACTCCACCAGAAGTCGATGGGCCGACCCTGGGAGGGCCCCCTGAACGTTCAGTTAAGGTTTCGCACCAGCTGCGGTGAAGGGTTCACAAAGGACTCGGACACGGTCACCACCGTGGGCACGGTCTCGTTGCCGTCGGCGATCGAGCGGACTGTCGCCGCGCCGTCGGGGTCGCTCCAGATGTCGACCCAGTGGTAGCGGCCGGCCCGCCGGGCCAGCGAGCCGCGCAGCCGCAGGCAGTACGGGCACCCCGTCCGCCAGTAGATGATCGGGCGGCCGTCGGCGGCCTGGGCCGCACGCGCCTCGGCATCGGTGATCGAGCGGGGAAAGGCGCGCGGTGACACGAGGGCCGCGAGCACGACGAGAACCACGAAGAAAGCCACGCCGGGCAGCGAGCCGATCCAGAACCCGCCCAGGACGCCGATCGCCACCAGGAAGGTCGTCGATTGCCAGCGGCGCGTCATGTCGCGAGGTTACCCGAGTAGCTGCTCACGGAGCGCCGCGTCCTTCTCGGCGACCAGCTTCTCGAGGCCGGCCTGGAAATTCGCCATCTTCGTCCGCAGCAGCGGGTCGGCGGCGCCGAGAATGCGCACGGCGAGCAGGCCGGCGTTGCGCGCGCCACCGATCGACACCGTCGCCACCGGCACGCCGGACGGCATCTGCACGATCGAGAGCAGCGAATCCATGCCGTCGAGGTGCTTGAGCGGCACGGGCACACCGATCACCGGCAGCGGGGTCAGGGCGGCCACCATGCCGGGCAGGTGGGCGGCGCCGCCGGCCCCGGCGATGATCGCCTGGAGGCCGCGGTCGGCCGCGGTCTCGGCGTAGTCGACCATCTTGCGTACGGTGCGGTGGGCCGAGACGACGCCCACCTCGAACGGCACCTCGAACTCGGCGAGGGCCAGCGCCGCCGCCTCCATCGTGGGCCAGTCCGAGTCGCTGCCCATGATGATTCCGACGAGCGGTGCCATTTACCGGCCTTCCTGGAGCCATTGCGCGGCCCGGGCCGCGCGGGCCCGGACCGAGGTCATGTCGTCGCCGAGCACCGTGACGTGCCCGATCTTGCGGCCCGGGCGGACCAGCTTGCCGTACAGGTGCACGCGGGCGCCGGGGTCGGTGGCGAAAAGGTGGTGCAGGCGCTCGTCGATCGAGATGCCGCCCGGTTCGCCGCCGAGCACGTTGGCCATCACGACCGCGGGCGCGGCGAGCGACGTCTCGCCCATCGGGTAGTCGAGCACGGCCCGCAGGTGCTGCTCGAACTGCGACGTGCGGGCGCCCTCGATCGTCCAGTGGCCGGAGTTGTGCGGGCGCATGGCGAGCTCGTTGACCACGATGCCGTCGACCGTCTCGAACAGCTCGACGGCGAGCAGGCCGACCACGCCGAGCTCATGGGCGAGGTCGATCGCGAGCTGCTGGGCCTTCAGCGCCAGCGCCTCGTTCAGGCCCGGCGCGGGCGCGAGCACCTCGACGCAGATGCCGTCCCGCTGCACTGTCTCGACCACCGGGTACGCCGCGACCTGCCCGAACGGCGAGCGAGCGACCAGGGCGGCGAGCTCACGGCGCAGCGGCACCCGCTCCTCGACGATCAGCGGCGTGCCGGTGGCCACCAGCTCGGCCGCTTCCTGAGGGCCGCCGAGCATCCAGACGCCCTTGCCGTCGTACCCGCCGCGGGTGGCCTTGGCCACCACCGGCCAGACGCCGCCCGCGAAGGTCTCGATGTCTTCGGCCGACTCGACTCGGCCCCACCGCGGCACCGGGGCGCCCAGCTCAGCCAGCTGTTCGCGCATCAGGCCCTTGTCCTGCGCGAAGACCAGAGCCCGGGAGCCGGGGAAGATCTTGACGCCCTCGGCCTCGAGCGCCTCGATGTGCCCGGTCGGCACATGCTCGTGGTCGAAGGTGACCGCCTCACAGCCCTTGGCGAACTCGCGCAGCGTCGCCAGATCGGTGTGTGTGCCGATCCGCACATCGGCCGCGACCAGCGCGGCACTGTCATCGGGCGACACGCTCAGCACGCGCAGTGACTGACCGAGAGAAATCGCGGCCTGGTGGGTCATCCGGGCCAGTTGGCCCCCGCCCACCATGCCGACCACAGGCAGACCGGTTCGGGTATCCATCGCTCGTCCAGCCTACCGAGTCAGGCGCGCCACCAGATCGTCCGGGCTGGTCACCGGGCGATCGCAGACAAAACCACGGCACACGTACGCGGTCGGAACGCCGGATTGCAGAGGCCGGTCGGCCAGCAGCGGTACGCCGGGGCGGTCGGGCTCGCCGGCGACGATCACGGTGCCCGGCGGCGCGTGACGGTGAGCCGCGGTCAGCAGCGGGCCCTCCTGACCGGCCGGGGCGGCGATGGCGATCTCGTACGGGCCGGTCAGCGCCGCCTCGGCCACCGTCGCCGAGTAGCCGGCGAAGCGGGGGTGCCCGCCGATCACCGGCCCGGCCGTCGCCAGGGCGGCGTCGGCCGCCTCGCGGTAGCTGGGCTCGCCGCTCAGGGCCGCGTACGCCACCAGGGCCGCGCAGACCGACGACAGACCCGACGGCGTGGCGTTGTCGGTGGGGTCGGCCGGGCGGGTGACCAGGCGTTCGGCGTCGTCGGCGGTGTCGTAGAACCCGCCCTCGCCCGTGCCGAAGTGGGCCAGCGCCACGTCGAGCATCTCGCGGGCCCGATCGAGCCACGCGCCGTCGGTGGTGAGCTGGTGCACGGCCAGAAACGCCTCGGCGACACAGCCGTAGTCGTCGAGCACACCGGCCGGCTCGCCCACCACGCCGTCGCGCGAGACGCGGCGCAGGCGGCCGTCGACCACGTGACGCTCGGCCAGCACGGTGGCGATCTCGATCGCGGCCACCCGGGACGACTCGGCGCCGGTCAGGATGCCGTGCTCGGCCAGCGCGGTCACAGCCAGGCCGTTCCACGAGGCGACCACCTTGTCGTCGCGCGCGGGCTGCGGGCGGGCGGCCCGGGCCGCCAGCAACCTTTCGCGTACGTCACGCCAGCGCTCGACCAGGGCCGGCTCGGCGGCGTCGATGTCGCGGGCCAGCACCAGCACGCTGCTGCCGTGCTCGAACGTGCCCTGGGCGGTGACGTTGAACAGGTCGGCCGCCCACGACCCGTCGTCGCCGAGCACCTCGGTGAGCTGCTCGGGCTTCCAGGCGTACGTGAGACCCTCGACCCCGGCCGCGTCGGCGTCCAGCGCCGAGGCCAGCCCGCCGGCCGGCGTGCCCAGGTCGCGCAGCAGGAACTCGGCCGTCTCGTCGGCGACGCGCCGGGCGAACGAGTCCCCGGTGAGGCGCGCGAGCTGTGTGTAGACCCGCAGGAGCAGCGCGTTGTCGTAGAGCATCTTCTCGAAGTGCGGCACCGTCCAGGTCGCGTCGACCGAGTAGCGCGCGAAACCACCGGCGAGCTGGTCGTAGATGCCGCCGCGCCCCATCCGCTCGGCAGCGAACCGCACCGCCTCCAGCGCCTCTTCCGACCCCGTGCGCTGATAGTGGCGCAGCAGGAAGAGCAGGCTCATGTGCGGCGGGAACTTGGGCGCCCCGCCGAAGCCGCCGTTGGTGGTGTCCTGCTCCTTGAGCAGCCCGTTGGCCGCGGCGGCCAGCAGCTCGGCCGAGATCGGCGCCTTGGGCCCACCGACCAGCTGCGCCCCGCCGATCGCCTCGACGACGCTCGCACCCTGCTGAAGCACCTGCTCACGCTGGTCACGCCAGGCGGTGCGGACCGAGTCGAGCAGGCGGGCGAAGTTGGCCTTGGGAAAATAGGTCCCGCAGAAGAACGGGTCGCCGCCGGGCGTGGCGAAGACGGTCATCGGCCAGCCGCCCTGCCCGGTCATGGCCTGGGTGGCGGTCATGTAGACGGCGTCGACGTCGGGCCGTTCCTCGCGGTCGACCTTGATCGCCACGAAGCCGTCGTTCATGAGCCGGGCGACCTGCTCGTCCTCGAAGGACTCGTGCGCCATCACGTGACACCAGTGGCAGGCCGCGTAGCCCACCGAGATCAGCACCGGCACATCCCGCCGTCTCGCCTCGGCGAACGCCTCCGGCGACCATTCCCACCAGTCGACGGGATTGTCGGCGTGCTGAAGCAGGTACGGCGAAGTCGCGTTGCCGAGCCGATTCATAGGCCAACCTTGCCACATCGCAGCTCCACCTCGGCGATCTGTACGCGAAGCCGGGCAATCTCCCAATCTCTGCGCTCTCCCAGTAGTATGGCGATTAGGAGATGGGAGGGAGCGCGATGACAGGCCGGACTATCGAAGTCGACGATGAGGTGTTCGCCTTCTTGCAGCAGCATTGCGAACCGCTGGTTGACACTCCCAACGATGTGTTACGCCGACTACTACTCAACGCAGAGGTTGAAGACCCTCAGCATAAGACTGCACTCCCCAGGAAACGGCTGCGGCGACGACCCGGGGCCCTGATGCCTTTGCTCAATGCCGGCGTCGTCGCCGCCGGCGACCTGCTGCGACACGAACAACCCAGACGACGCATGGCTCACGAGGCGACCGTCACCAGCCGCGGCTGGTTGGAACTGCCGGACGGCAGCCAGTTCTCGACTCCGTCGCGGGCTCTCGCGGAGCAGACAGGCACCACGATCAACGGCTGGCTCTACGTCCACGTGCCTAGTGGCCGGTCACTCTACGAACTCCGCGCTCAAGTTGGACAGGATTGAGCTTGCGCTCCCAATCTCCAGACTCTACGATTTGGAGCATTGGCGGGCTAGATCGTCTAAGACATCCGCGCGCTCGGGTCGGCGAGATGGCTTCGTGGGCCGTATCGCAGCCCCTCAGCCCATGCATGCAAAACCCCGGCAGCATGCCCTCGCGGGCAGAGGCGAACCGGGGTCTTCTGCCGAAGCATAGCGCGGTTTGACGACAAGAGGGAGACAGACGTGCGGGCGGCCGACCTGGCGATGATTGAGCAACGTCTGTCACCCGAGCGCCTCGGCCCGTACAAGCGTGCATGCGGTGGCAGCCTCGAAACGGCTCTTGCGCTCTACCGGTGGAACGCCGAGGTCACAGCCGCGCTCGCGTCGACCATCGGCCATGTCGAAGTAACGTTGCGAAACGCCCTCCACCAAGAACTTGAGGCTTGGTCCGCTCGAACGTTCGAGGAGCCCCGCTGGTACCTCAACCCCCCATCACGAACCCGGCCGAACGGTTTTCTCTTCGCCGAAGCCCTCGGAGACATCGCCAAGGCAAGGACTCGCGCCGCACGTAATGCAGGGCCAGAGACGCCTGGGCGTGTTGTCGCGGAACTCAATCTTGGTTTCTGGCGGTTTCTTCTAGCTCGCCGGTATGACCGTGGGCTTTGGCACCCGTGTCTGCACAGGGCATTCTCTCGGCAGAGGCGTGTGACCGTCTTCGACGCGGTTGGTCAGCTACACGAAGCACGCAACCGCATGGCACACCACGAGCCAATGTTCAACCGACCGTTAGCCGGCCTGTACCAAACTTCGCTACAGATAGCCGAATGGATCTGCCCGACGATTCGGCTCTGGATCGAGGAGTGCAGCTCAGTCACCGCCGCGCTCGCTGCCCGACCTACTGGCAACTCCGATTCACGGCTGAACTCATAAGGCAGCGCTGATGATCCTACGAGGCGTCGTCGGCGCGTAGGGGGCGGATGTTGGCCGGGGCGGCCTCGGCCAGGGCGGTGAGCGCTTGGACGATCTTGTCGGCGGGCATCGGCTTGCAGAAGTGGTAGCCCTGAGCGGTGGGGCAGTTGAGGGCGATGAGGGCGGCCCGCTGTTCGATCGTCTCGACGCCCTCGGCCACCACGCGGACGCCGAGTCGGGCGCCCAGTTCGACGGCGCCGCGGACCACGGCCTCGGCGGCCGGGGACTCGATCATGTCGTCGACGAAGGAGCGGTCGATCTTGATTTCGTCGACCGGGACGCGGGTGACTATGGCCAGGGAGGAGTAGCCCGTGCCGAAGTCGTCCAGGGAGAGCTGGACGCCCATGTCGCGCAGTTCGGCCAGCACCTCGTCGACGATGCGTTCCTGGCTGACCGCCACCGACTCGGTGATCTCGAGAACCAGGTAGGCGGCCGGTGCGCGGTGGCGGCGCAGCGCCTCGGCGACCTGGGCCGGGAAGCCGGGGTCGAGCAGGCTGCGGGCCGAGACGTTGACCGAGACCGGCACGTCGATGCCGACGGCCTGCCAGCTGCCCGCGGCTTCGAGCGCCAGGTCGAGCACCCGCGCCGTGAACGCCGTCTGCAGTTCGGCCGAGTGCTCGACGGCGGGTACGAAATCGCCGGGTGAGAGCTGGCCGCGGCGGGGGTGCCGCCAGCGTACGAGGGCCTCGGCGCCGGTCGGCGCGGCGGTGATCAGGTCGACCGCGGGCTGCAGGTGCAGCAGGATCTGGTCGTCGGCGGCCAGGGCGTCCTGGAGCTCGGCCAGCAGGGCGAGCGCGTCGGTGGTGACCGCGTCCTGGCCGGGGTCGAACGCGCTGACCGCCAGCTGCTGCCGTTTGGCCTGGTTGAGGGCGAGCGAAGCCCGCCGGACGAGCTCGCCGAGATCGACGCCGCCGGCCGGGCTGACCGCCACCCCGACCGCCACCTCGACGGCGAGCCGCACCCCGGAGACCTCCAGGGGCCGGATGAGATGCTCGACCAGCTCGCGGGCGCGGCGCAGGGCCGCCGGCAGCGGGCTGGGCTGCTCGTGCGGCCGCACAGCGGAGTCGCTGACGGCGGTCACGGTCGGGATGAGCAGGGCGAACTCGTCGTCGCCGGTGCGGGCCACCAGCTCGCCGGCGCGGGCCAGCTCGGTCAGCCGCTCGGCCACCACACGCAACACTTCGTCGCCGTGCCGGTGGCCCAGGGTGCCGTTGACCTCGCGGAAGTCGTTGATGTCGAGCAGCAGCAGCGCGACCGGACGCTGCCGGTCGAAGGAGCGCAGCAGCCGGTCGCCGTCGGTCAGGAGCGTGCTGCGGTTGAGCAAACCGGTCAGCCTGTCCTTGGTGAGGTCCTGGGTGATCTGCTGTTCGAGCCCGGCCAGCCGGCTGCGGGTGGACGCGTCGTGCAGAGCCCCGGCCAGAGCGTCGCCGAAGGCCGAGATGGCAGCCTCGTCGCGCGGGGCGGGCAGGGTGGGGCCGGACAGCCAGACGGTGAGTTCGCCGACCGGGTCGCCGGCCACCGCCATCGCCCGGGTGATCGCGGGGCCGGGCAGCCCGGCGATCGCGTTGTCGAGGCCCGGTCCGTCCTCGGCGTAGCGGCGCTCGCCGTCGCCGTCGCCGCCGCGCACCTCGATCTCGACCCGGCGGGCGCCGAAGACTTCGAGGGCCGCGGTCAGACCGGCCCGGGCCACCTCGGCCTCGGTGCCGCCGGGCAGCGTCGCTGTGGCGGCCGAGAACGACTCCCACATGCGGCGTTCCTCCTCGGCGCGCAGGTGGAAGCGGTAGGTGCGCTGGAGCAGCCAGAGCCCGGGCGCGAACGCGAGCAGCCAGAGCGGGCCGTCGACAATGGCGTGGCCCGCGGCCAGGCCGACCACCACGTTGCCCACGAACATCGGGATCTTCGCGTACGAGGCCCGCAGCAGGATCTGCCGGGCCGTGGCGTCCCGGTGCAGGCTGAGGGTGAGCGTGGCCAGGCCGAACGTGATGAGCAGGTAGGTCAGTGCGCCGGCCAGCAGGCCGATCGTCATGCGCGTGCTGAGCACCGCCGCGTCGCCCGCCACCAGAACCGTCACCGCGGTGGCGCCGGCTGCCCCGAGGCTCAGTGAGGCAGCCAGGTGGGCCAGTTCGGCGGTGTTGCGGTGCGAATCCCACCAGGACAGCAGTGCCCAGGCCAGGAGCGCGCCGGCCAGAGTGGCCGCGGGCAGCCAGCCGGGCGGCGCCACCACGAAGCCGATGATGAAGGCGGCCTCACCCCAGCTGACCGACACCATGCCGCGGCCGAGCCGGAAGCGCAGGCGGGCCAGTTGCCCAGCGATGATCACGACCACGGCGAGCGCGGCGCCGACGACCGGAGTCATCGGACGGTCGGCCGGACGGTCGAGCGGCAGGAGGACACCGAGGACGGCCAGCAGCACGGCCGAACTGATCACCGTGACGGTGAGCGCGCGCACCCCGCGCGAGCGACCGGCGAGGCCCGCCGCGTCGCTGAAGGAGCGGCGGACGGGGGCCTCCCTGACCGGCCGGGCGGTCACGGAAAACCCCACTTGAGCAGTGGCACTCGCGGATGCACGTGCATCTGCAGTGGAGAAAACGGGGGGCGGGGAATGGTCATTTTCGGCGCCCCCTTCCGCGCAGGGATCAGGGGCGGTTAAGCCCCCGGCGGAAGGCTAAATCAATACCGATGAACAGAACAGGGCTTGACGCACGACGCGTATCGCCCTTACGTCAGACCAATACGGTGTGTGTCGTCCACCGTCGAGCGAGAACCGCCTGCGACGTGGTCAAACGCGACGGTTGTCGCCGTCGGCGGAGTCGCCGTCACCCTGCGTAGTAATGCCCGTGACCTCGTTATCCGCGGCGGCGCCGGCCGTCGAGGATCGATCCGCTTCGACGTCTGAGGCCGCCTCACCGGCGCCGGAACGTTCGAGATCGGCATTGAGCCGGGCGATCTCGGCCTCACGCTGCGTCTGCTTCACGTCAGGAAAACTGTCGGGAAGCCGACGCAAGCGCTTGTTCATGTTGCGGATCAGCAGAACAGTCGCTATGGACATGAGCACGATGACGAACAGCCCCATCGGGCCGGCCAGGCCGCCCGAGCGGGTGTCGCCGAAGTTGTTGACCGCGACGGTGATGTCCATGGGCCGAGTTTAGGCCTTCGGACTGCTGACGGGCGGCGGGCGGGTGGCCGAAGGGGTCTCAGCGGGCCTCGACCGACTCGCGGATGCCCGCGAACAGGTCGGACTCGGGAACGGGGCTGTCGACCAGGGAGCGGGCCAGCTCGAAGTCTTCGGTCGGCCACACCTTCTGCTGGAGCTCGAGCGGAATCTTGAACCAGAAGCCGTCGGGATCGACCTGGGTCGCGTGGGCGCGCAGAGCGTTGTCGCGGACCTCGAAGTATTCGCCGCACTCGACCCGGGTGGTGATCTTGTCGCCCCGGTCCTCCCGGTCGTTCCACTTCTCGAGCCACTCGCCGTAGGGGGATTCGAGCCCGGCCGCCAGCATGCCCTCGTGCAGGGCGAGCATGCGCGCCCTGGTCCACCCCGAGTTGTAGTAGAGCTTCATCGGCTGCCACGGCTCGCCCAGCTCGGGGTACGCCTCGGGGTCGCCGGCCTTGTCGAAGGCCACCACCGAGACGTTGTGGCACATGATGTGGTCGGGGTGGGGGTAGCCGCCGTTCTCGTCATAGGTGGTCATGACGTGGGGACGGAACTCGCGGATCAGCTTGATCAGCGGGATGGCGGCCGTTTCCGGATCTTGCAGGCCGAAGCAACCCTCGGGCAGCGGGGGCAGCGGGTCGCCCTCGGGCAGGCCCGAGTCGATGAAGCCGAGCCAGGACTGCTCGACGCCCAGGATCGCGCGCGCCTCGTCCATCTCGGCGCGGCGGATGGTGGTGATGTTCTCGAGCACGTCGGGGCGGTCCATCTTGGGGTTGAGCACGCTGCCGCGCTCGCCGCCGGTACACGTCGCGACCATCACCCGAACGCCCTCGGCGACGTAACGCGCCATGGTGGCGGCGCCCTTGCTGGATTCGTCGTCGGGGTGCGCGTGCACCGCCATGAGACGCAACTGCTCAGCCACAGAAACTCCTTGTACCTGACCCGCGGCAGGCGAGCCGGTGTCGGCTGCGAAGATGGACCCTGCCATTCTTGCGGATCCCCCCGACAAGAAACGCACGAGAGGTGCCGAGGTGAGCGAGACGCGCACCACAGACCCGGTGTTCCCGCCGGGCCGCTACGGACGGCGCCGGTCCGGCCGCCGCCGATCGGTGCTGCCCCTCGTCGTGCTCATTGTCGTGGTGGCAGCCTCGCTGCTGCTCTCGGTGCGGCTCTTCCAGCAGTTCGGCCGGACAGACTACGAGCCGCAGATCGTCGGCTGGGACGAGCCGTCGGCCGCCGTGCTGAACATCGAGTTCAAGGTGCGCGTCCCGGCCGGCCAACCGGCCGAGTGCGTGCTGCGCGCCCGCGACTACGACGGCTTCGAGGTGGGGCGGCGGACAGTCGTCGTACGACCCACCGGGAATGAAACGACAATCGACGCGAAGGAGACGGTGCCCACCACGGCCCGGGCCAGCGTCGGGGATGTCCTGAGCTGCCGGCCACCGGCCTGAGGAATCCGCACAAGATCGCACGAAACCGGCGGCGTGCATACCGCTGGTAAGGTTAGTGATTCGCTCCGTTCAGCATCCGGTCCAGGGGTGCTGAGCGTTTTCCATTTAATGACGTCCCCCGTTCCAGCAAGGAGATCGCGCATGGCCAGTTCAGAGGCGCCCAAGACCTGGCTTTCTCAGGACGCTCACGACCGGCTGCAGACCGAGCTCGACGAGATGATCGCCGCGCGTCCGGCCGTCGCCGCGGAGATCAACGCGCGTCGCGAAGAGGGCGACCTTCGCGAGAACGGCGGCTACCACGCGGCCCGCGAGGAGCAGAGCCGGCAGGAAGGCCGGATCCTCTACTTGAAGGAGTTCCTGCGCAACGCCGAGGTCGGCGAGGTTCCCACCGCCGACAAGGTCGGCCCCGGCTCGGTCGTCACGATCTACTTCGACGACGACCAGAGCGACACCGAGACGTTCCTGCTCGGCTCGCGCGAGATCTCCTCCACCACCGACCTCACGGTCTACAGCCCCGAGTCGGCACTCGGCACGGCCATCCTCGGCGCGGCCGAGGGCCAGACTGTCACCTACACGGCGCCCAGCGGCTCCGACATCAAGGTGACCGTGGTCAAGTTCGGCCCGTTCGAGGGCTGAGAGCTTGGCGAGAGGCCCGCGGCGATGCGCCGCGGGCCATTTTCGTCAGGGCGTGTGGTCGGCCAGCAGCGCCACCCGGTAGCCCAGGTCACGCAGGCTGCTGATCAGCGCGGCCGAGTGGTCCGGGCCGCGGGTCTCGACCGAGAGCGCGACCTCGGCCTCGCCGAAGCTGAGCCGCGGGCTCTGCCGCGAGTGGGCCACGTCGACCACGTTGGCCCGCTGGGCGGCGATCTGCCCCAGCAGCCGCGCCAACTCGCCCGGCCGGTCGGTGCAGCGCACCGCGAGCCGCAGGAAGCGGCCGGCCGAGGCCAGCCCGTGCTCGATCACGCGCATCAGCAGCATCGGGTCGATGTTGCCGCCGGACAGGATCGCCACCGCCGGGCCGTCCTCGAGCGGGGCGTACGCGCCGGTCAGCAGGGCCGCCACACCGGCCGCCCCGGCCGGCTCGACCACCGTCTTGTGCCGTTCCAGCAGCACCAGCAGCGCCGCCGACAGATCCTCGTCGCTGACCGTCACGATCTCGTCGACGAGCTTGCTGACGTGCGCGAACGTGAGCTCCCCGGGCCGCAGCACGTTGATGCCGTCGGCGATCGTGACGCCCCGCGCCAGCTTCTGCGGCGAGCCGGCGGCCAGCGAGGGCGGGAACGCCGCGGCGCCGCTCGCCTGCACCCCGACAACCCGGATCTGCGGCCGCAACGCCTTGGCCGCGACGGCCACGCCCGAGATCAGCCCGCCGCCGCCGACCGCGGTGATGATCGTGGTCACCTCGGGGCACTGCTCGAGGATCTCGAGGCCCACGGTGCCCTGACCGGCGATGACATCCGGGTGGTCGAAGGGATGGATCAGCACGGCGCCGGTGCGGTCGGCGAAGTCGCGCGCCGCCTCCAGCGAGTCGTCGACGGCCGTGCCCGCGTACTCGATCGCGGCGCCGTAGTTCCGGGTCGCGGTGACCTTGGGCAGGGGCGCCCCCTCGGGCATGAACACCGTGGCCCGCGTGCCGAGCAGTTCGGCGGCCAGCGCGACACCCTGCGCGTGGTTGCCGGCGCTGGCCGCCACGACCCCGCGGGCCCGCTCGGCGTCGGAGAGCCGGGCGATGCGGGTGTACGCGCCGCGGACCTTGTAGGAGCCGGCGCGCTGCTGGTTCTCGCACTTGAGCCAGACCGGGGTGCCGGTGATCTCGGAGAGCGGGCGCGACGGGATCAGCGGGGTCTTCTTGGCCACGCCGGTCAGCAGCTCGCGCGCGGCCTCGATGTCGGCCGGCGCGAGCAGATCGAGCGGGTGGGGAGCACCATTCATTCCCCGAATGCTGCCACTTCGCCGGCGCCTGCTACACGAAGGCGACCCGCTGCCAGGGATTGAGAACCTCGAACTGGCCGGCCACGGCCAGGAGCAGGGCTTCCGAGTCGGGCGGGCCGACCAGCTGGATGCCCAGGGGCAGGCCGTCGGGCCGGGTGCCGACCGGGACGACGATGGCGGGGAGCCCGGCGACGTTCCAGGGGGCGGCGTACGGGGCGTACCTCATGCTGGCCGACATGTTCCCCCGCCACGACCCGCCCGCGTGGCCCTCGGCGAGCGGCGGCGCGCCGGCCAGGGCCGGGGTGAGCAACAGGTCGAGCGAGTTGTCGGCGAAGAACCGGATCGCCGCCTCGCGATAGGCGTCCCGCTGCGACTGGCGCACCAGGCCGGCCCGCAGGGCCCACTTGCCGAGGCGGATGTGCTGCCGGGTGCGTGGCTGGAGCTGGGTCAGCTGGTAGTCGGCGGACTCGCGGTAGGCCGACGCGAACCAGGTGGCCAGGGTGCCGATGCCCAGCGTCTGCGGGTACGGCGGGTTGGCCGCGACCGTGTCGTGCCCGGCCTGCACCAGCAGCTTCGAGGCCGCGGTGACGGCCGAGGCGTTGGGCTCGTCGGGCCGTACGCCCGCCAGCGGTGACTTCACCGAGACCCCGACCCGCAGACGGCTCGGCTCGACCAGCTTGATCGGATCGCGACCGGCCAGCACCGAGAAGCCCAGCACGGCATCCGAGACCGTGGTGGTCAGCACGCCGTTCTCGACCAGCCCGTACCAGTTGGTGATGCCCAGGTCGGACGGGACGACGCCGCGCCCGGGCTTCAGGCCGACCAGCCCGCAGCAGGCCGCGGGGATTCGGATCGAGCCGAGCCCGTCGTTGCACTGGGCGATCGGCACCAGCCCGGCCGCCACCGCAGCCGCCGCCCCGCCGGAGGAGCCGCCCGGCGTACGGTCGCGGTCCCAGGGGTTGCGGGTGACACCCTCGCCCTCGTCGGTGACCGCCCACAGGCCCATCTCGGGCATGCGCGTGGTGCCGACCACGATCGCCCCGGCGCCGCGCAGCCGCCGGACCACCTCGTGGTCGTCCTCGGCCACCTCGGGCGTACGCGCCGCGGCCGAGCCGTTCCAGGTCGGCAGGCCGGCGACGGCGGTGTTCTCCTTGACCGCGACCGGCACCCCGGCCAGCGGCAGGTTGGCCAGATCCTCCTGGTCGTCGACCTTCTCGGCCTCGGTGATGGCCTCGCCGCCCCGGATCACCCGGAAGGCGTCCAGGGTGGGGTCGGTGATCGCGATCTGCTCCAGGTGGTCGGCCACGACCTGGGTGGCGGTCGCGTCACCGCGCCGCACCGCACGGGAGATCTGCTTGGCTGTCGCGCCTACCCAGGTCGTACCGTCGCTCATTGCCTCTCCGTTTACCTCAGCCCAATGCCTGCTCCAGGTCGGCGAGCAGATCGTCAACGGTTTCGATGCCGACAGACAGTCGCACGAGATCGGCGGGGACTTCAAGCGCCGAACCCGCAGCGGACAGGTGTGTCATCTGGCCGGGGTGCTCGATGAGCGACTCGATCCCGCCCAGCGACTCCGCGAGCACGAAGAGCTTTGTCCGGTTGCAGACGTCGATGGCCTTTTCCTGGCCGCCGGCCGCGCGGAACGACACCATGCCGCCGAAGCGCTGCATCTGCTTGGCCGCGACCTCGTGGCCGGGGTGCGTCTCGAGGCCCGGATAGAGCACCTCGGTGACGGCCGGGTGCTCACGGAGGAACCCGACGATGCGCTCGGCGTTGTCGCAGTGCCTTTCCATCCGTACGCCCAGGGTCTTGATGCCTCGCAGCGTGAGCCACGCGTCGAAGGGCCCGTTGACCGCGCCCATCGCGTTCTGGTGGAAGGCCAGCTGCTCGCCGAGCTCGTCGTTCGCGGTGACCAGCGCGCCGCCGACCACATCGGAGTGCCCGCCCAGGTACTTCGTGGTCGAGTGCACGATCACGTCGGCGCCCAGGGCGAGCGGCTGCTGCAGGTAGGGCGAGGCGAACGTGTTGTCGACCACGAGCATGGCGTCGTACTCGTGGGCCAGGCCGGCCAGCGCCGCGATGTCGGCGATGTTGAGCAGCGGGTTCGTCGGCGTCTCGGCCCAGATGAGCTTGGTCACGCCGGGCCGGAAAGCGGCTCGCACCTGGTCGAGGTCGTCGAGGGCGACGGCCGTCCAGTCCAGACCCCAGTTCTCGGCCACCTTCGAGAAGAGGCGATACGTTCCCCCGTACGCGTCATCGGGGATCACCACGTGGTCACCGGGCCGGCACACCGCGCGCAGCAGCGTGTCCTCGGCCGCGAGACCGCTCGCGAAGGCGAGGCCGCGGCGGCCGCCCTCGATCGCGGCCAGGCACTCCTGGAGGGCGTCGCGGGTGGGGTTGCCGGAGCGGCTGTATTCGTAGCCGAGCCGGGGCGCGCCGACGGCGTCCTGGGCGTACGTGCTCGTCTGGTAGATCGGAGGCACGACCGCACCGGTCCGGGGGTCCGGATCCTGGCCGGCGTGGATGGCGAGGGTGTCGAACCCGTAGTCGTTAGCCGTCATGCTCGGCAAGGCTAGTCTCACCTGGTGGCATCCTGCGTCTTCTGCGACATCGTGGCGGGCTCGGTGCCCGCTTTCAAGGTCATCGACTCGCCGGACGGGGTCGGGTTCCTCGACACCCGGCCGGTGTTCAAGGGCCACGTGCTGATCGTTCCGCGCGCCCACGTGGTGACGTTGCCCGACCTTCCGGCCGCGGATCTGCCCGGATTCTTCGGGCTTGTGCAGCGGGTGGCCGCCGCGGTTCCGGCAGCCCTGGGGGCGCAGGGGACATTCGTGGCGAACAACAACGTCGTCTCGCAGTCGGTGGCCCATCTGCACTTCCACGTCGTGCCGCGGACCAAGGGCGACGGTTTGCGGGGCTTCTTCTGGCCGCGACACAAGTACGCGAGCGACGACGAGGCGTCGTCGTTTGCTTCGCGCATCGCGAAAGAACTCGGGTAAGGAAGCGGCCGCCCCCGGCGTTACACCAGGCGGATGAAGGGAGTGACCGTGTTCCTGCGGCACAAGAAGCTCGAACTGATTACCCCCGACCAGGCCCTGCCGGGCCGCCCCCTCGAGATGCCGGTCGCCGACAAGCACACCGTGCTCGGCACCCCGCTCAAGGGACCGTGGCCGGCCGGCTTCCAGGTCGCGGTCTTCGGAATGGGATGTTTCTGGGGCGCCGAGCGCATCTTCTGGGAGCTGCCCGGGGTCTACTCGACCTCGGTCGGCTACGCGGGCGGGTTCACGAAGAACCCGACCTACGAGGAGACCTGCTCCGGCTCCACCGGCCACGCCGAGGTGGTTCAGGTCGTCTACGACCCCAGCAAGATCCAGTACGAGGACCTGCTGAAGGCCTTCTGGGAGAACCACAACCCGACCCAGGGCATGCGCCAGGGCAACGACGTGGGCACGCAGTACCGTTCCGCGATCTACACGACCACGGACGACCAGGCCCGCATCGCCCAGCAGTCCCTGGAGGCCTTCCAGCCGGTGGTCACCGCGGCCCGCCACGGCCAGATCACCACCGAGATCCGCCCCCTCGGCGCGTACTTCTACGCCGAGGACTACCACCAGCAGTACCTGTCGGACGCCAAGAACCCGTACGGCTACTGCAACCACGGCCCCAACGGCATGACGTGCCCGATCGGCGTCGCCAGGACCAACTGACCTCCGGCAACGGACGGGCATCCGCATCGGGTGCCCGTCTCGTGCGACGATGGTCGGGTCGCCGCGCGCGGGAGGAACGCTTCCCGGAACTCCGCGGACCGGGTCCAGGACCGTCGCCCTCGATCACGCTGTCGTTCGCCGGGTCGACCAGCCGGTACCACCAGAAGCGCGCCGTCCGGCATGAGTTGCCAGATCGGGCCGGATCGCCGGGCCCGCCTCGATCCGCACGCTCATGCCGGCTCGGCTGACCGGCCAGAGATGAGGCCTCGGCGCCTGCCCTCAAAGGCTGGCCAGCTGCTCGGCGGTCAGGTCGTCGAGTCCCAAAGAGCTCATCGTGCGGGCTCCTTCCGCACGGAGGTCGCGTGCGAGGACGACAGAGGTGATCCCGATGATCGCGTCCATCGTCGGGGTGGGCACCGCGAGTCGGCGCGCCAGGTCGGTGAAGAAGACCAGGCTGTAGCCGACGTCTTCGGTGAGGTACCGCGAGTCGATGGCAGTCGGGGCCTTGATGCCGCGAAAGCCGGGCGCGCGGGAGTACCCGGTCGTGTAGTTGCTCTCGGTCATGTAGCCCTGCTCCACACCGATATCCGGCTCGGACAGGATCGTCACGCCGAGCGCCGTCGCGATGGCGAGACGCTCAGTGTCGACAGCCTCCATCAGACGGCCCGCAGCCGGGGTGACACCTTCCTCGTAGAAGAGGAAGTCGCCACCGGTCCGCTCCAGCAGGGCGGCGTTCATGAGCGTCACCGCGGGGTGGATGACGGGGTTGCCGTTCTGCAGAGACGTCTGGAGGACCGTGGCCGCCTCGGTGGCCGAGGGATAGACCTGCCTGAGGATCTCCAGCAGTTTGCCGTTGCCCGACCGAGGGACGGCCGCGGCGAAGAGGCCCGTGTCGAATTTGTGGAATACGTGGACGTTGCCCTGGCCGTCGGCCCGGCACGCGTACGGAAGGGTGCTGGTCTCCCCGACGATGATGTTGTCGTCGTGCACCGCCAAACCCGCGGCTCGCTTGAAGGCGAGGGCACCGCCGCAGGATCCGGGACAGATCACCACGGTCATCCCGGTACGCAGGTGAGGTGCGAGGTCACGGCCGAAGGGCTCGGTGGCGAACGCGGGCCCGACCACGAAGACGATCTCGGCGCCCTCCATGGCGGCTTCGATGTCCGTACCGGCGTACGCAACCGGGGCGAAGCCCTCAAGCCGTCCCTGGCTCGTTATGCCGCCCTTTACCCCGACTGCCTCGATGTTCTCGTGAGCGTGTTCGGCTCGGGAGTACAGCGAGACCCGGTGGCCTTGCTGAGCACAGTCGAAGGCGACAGCCATGCCTCCGTTGCCGGAACCGATAACGGTGACGTTCATGGTCGCTCCCAATCCTGCGGCGTCATGGCAGACGCCGGCGGATTCAATCGGTGGAAGTGTTCCTCGACAAATTCGGCGAAATCTCGGAGGTTATTCCCATCGAAGACCTTACGCGGTCGATTGCCAGCCGAGTTGCACCGCGCGTGGGAGGAACGCTTCCCCGGAACTCCTGCGGACGATCCAGGACCGTTCCGCGCCCGGCAACTGCCGGGGGCTGTTTTCACGCCTCGGAGTGTAAAAGATCGACATGTCCCGACATCGTTCGCACACTGGGAAGGGTCAGCGGTGGTGCGGGAGGTGAAGCCATGCCGATTTTCTACAACGACGAGGAGCGGCGCGCCTGGAGTCTTGCCGAGTCGCTTGCCGAGCAGGCGGAGGAGTCGATGCGCGAGGCGGAAGCGGCGCTCGAGACCTGGAAGACCGGCAAGGAGATGAACCGGCTGCGCTGCATCCGCAAGGGGATCAGCGAGTCCGACGCGGAGATCCGCTGGTCGGCCTCGACCAATGCGAAGAATGCCATTACCAACAACGGCTTCTACGTCGGGCTGGCCACCATGTATTACGGGGCTGCCTCGGCCCATTACTCGCGTGCGCTCTATCTGCGCAGCCTGGGCGGGCGCCCGATGGCGGCCTAATTCTTGTCGTCGTCGGGGGCCGACTGGGACTGTCCGGCGGGCTGCGCCGGCGGCGAGGACGACGACGGGGCAGCGGCGGCGGGCCCCGCCAGCGCGAGGCCGAGCACTGCGCCGGCGCTGATCAGGCCGAGGCCGGCCAGCGAGACGGGCCGGCGTTCTGACTTCTCCATGGGACCACGGTGCCAGCGGTATCTGTGGTCCGGCTGTGCACAACCTGCCAAGAACTTGGCCTGTATGAAGGTCACCCGTTCGGGCAGTATTAACGCATGGAGATCGCCACCGAAACAGAGCGTAAATACGACGTGCCCGCCGAGTTTCGGCTTCCCGATCTGACCGGCAAGGCCGGCATCAGCAGCACCGACGGCGCCGAGACGCACGACCTCGACGCCACCTACTTCGATACCGACGACTTCGCCCTCATGCGCCACCGCCGCACGCTCCGGCGGCGCACCGGCGGCGGCGATGCCGGCTGGCATCTGAAGACGCCCGGTGACGGCGCGAACCGCACCGAGCACCGCCTTCCCCTCAACGGCAGGCCCGAAACCGTTCCGGACGAGCTGATCGGCCAGGTCCGCGCCATCGTGCGCCGTCAGGGGCTGCGGCCGATCGCTCGCCTGCGCACCCATCGGGTCGAGACTCCGCTGCGCGACGCCGACGGCAACACGCTCGCCCTCGTCGCGCAGGATCAGGTGACCGCAGAGACCGACGGGCGCGAGCAGCGCTGGCAGGAGGTCGAGGTCGAGCTGGTCGACGGCAGCCCCAAGCTGCTCGCCGCCGTCGAGAAGGTGCTGTTCAAGGCGGGCGCCACCCCGGCCGAGGGCCCGTCCAAGGTCTCGCGCGCCGTCGGCGGCCAGCCCGAGCCGGCCGCGCCGAAGAAGGCCAAGAGCCCGGTTCTTCAGTACGTGCGGGAGCAGCACGACGCCATCACCGGCTACGACCCGGGTGTCCGTCGCGGCGACCCGGAGGCGGTGCACAAGATGCGCGTCGGCACCCGGCGCCTGCGCAGCACCCTGAAGACGTTCAAGCGCACCTTCCCCGACGCGGCCGACCTCAACGACGAGCTGAAGTGGCTGGCCGACCTGCTGGGCCAGGTGCGCGACGGCCAGGTGCAGGAGGGGAAGCTGCTGGCCGGGCTGGACGAGGCCGGCGAGCAGTTCCGCCCGGTCGCCGCCCGCATCCGCGAGCATCTCGACGCCCAGGTGGCCGAGGGCCGGGCCGCGCTCGACGAAGCGCTCGAGAGCGAGCGCTACCTCACCCTGCTCGACCGCATCGATCAGCTCGCCGCGCAGGAGACGACCGAGGCCGACCCGATCCGGCGGGCCGCCAAGAGCCTGGCCAAGGCCGACGGGCTGCTCGACGAGGCGCTGGCCCATGGCGAGGACCACGAGCTGCACGACGCCCGTAAGGCCTACAAGCGGGCCCGGTACGCGGTCGAGGTCTTCCAGCCCACGGCCGGCAAGCCCGCCAAGAAGCTGGTCGACGCGCTGACCGAGCTGCAGGACGTGCTCGGCGCGCACCAGGATTCGGTCGTCGCCCGGGAGCTGCTGCACGAGCTGGGGCAGGACAGCTTCTGGTTCGGCGTGCTGTGGGCCCGGCAGGAGCAGGTGGGCCGGGAGACGTACGCCGAGTTGCCGGTGGTTGTGGAAACTTCGCGCAAGGCTCGCTTCCGCCAGTGGCTGGGCTGATTGTTCACCTTCCGGCTCGTTGAATGGTCACCCGTTCTGGGTAGTAAATGAGCCATGCAGTCCGAGGCGGAGCAGGAACACCAGGAACAGCCGGAACAGCACAACGGTCACCACGAGGACCTCACCACGAGTCCTTACGACGGACCGGTCGCGGAGTTGGGCGGCTATCGGGTCGCCGACGATGACGACGACGACCCCGTGCTGCTCAACGCCGACGGCAGCCCGGTCGACACCTGGCGCGAGGACTACCCGTACGACGAGCGGATGCCCCGCGCCGAGTACGACCACCAGAAGCGCCTGCTCCAGATCGAGCTGCTGAAGCTGCAGAACTGGTGCAAGACCACCGGTGAGCGGCTGGTGGTCCTCTTCGAGGGGCGCGACGCGGCCGGCAAGGGCGGCACGATCAAGCGGTTCATGGAGCATCTGAACCCGCGCGGCGCCTCGGTGATCGCCCTCGAGAAGCCGAACGAGCGCGAGAGCACCCAGTGGTACTACCAGCGCTACATCAAGCACCTGCCGTCCGCCGGCGAGATCGTGCTGTTCGACCGGTCCTGGTACAACCGGGCCGGCGTCGAGCGGGTCATGGGCTTCTGCACCCGCGCGGAGTATCTGGAGTTCATGCGCCAGACCCCAGAGCTGGAGCGGATGCTCGTGCGCTCCGGCGTCCACCTGGTGAAGTTCTGGTTCTCGGTGACCCAGGGCGAGCAGCGCACCCGCTTCGCCATCCGGCAGGTCGACCCCGTGCGGCAGTGGAAGCTCTCCCCCAACGACCTCGCCTCCCTGGACAAGTGGGGGGACTACACCGAGGCCAAGGAGGCGATGTTCTTCTACACCGACACCGCCGACGCGCCGTGGACCGTGGTGAAGAGCAACGACAAGAAGCGCGCCCGCCTCGAGGCGATGCGGCACGTCCTCAACCGCTTCGACTACGACAACAAGGACACCGAGATCGTCGGCACGCCCGATCCGCTGATCGTCGGGCCGGCGTCACTGGCGGTGGAGGGCACCGAGATGTCGCCCCGGGTATTCCCACGTCTGTAGTGATTCAAAAAGTGTTGGCGAGCACCGCCTCCGGTGGTTAACGTGGCCGTACACGTGAAGGGAGGTGGTCCGAAGTTGTATAGCAACGGGACTCGTGAGGTGGCTGTCCGCTAGCCGCTGTCCTCGACAGCTTCGTAGCAATACGTCGAGACCGTGTGGCAGCGGTGCGGCGAATACCAGATAGCCACCCGACCCCTGGGGATCCGGCCTTGTCCGACCGGACCGCGCATGCGTGTGCGGAAGTCCCCAGGGGTCGCTTCATTTCTCCACCGGGGGCCTGACGTGATTTCTTTATCGGGCGGCCTGACGTGCGCGAGCTGATCGTCCTGGGCACCGCGAGCCAGGTGCCCACGCGGCACCGAAACCACAACGGCTACCTGCTGCGCTGGGACGACGAGGTGATTCTCTTCGACCCGGGCGAGGGCACCCAGCGCCAGATGCTCCTGGCCGGCTTCGCGGTCACCCCGATCAAGCGCATCTGCATCACCCACTTCCACGGCGACCACAGCCTCGGCCTGCCCGGCATCCTGCAGCGCATCTCGCTCGACAAGGTGGCCCACCCGGTCACGGTCCACTATCCGGGCGCCGGCCAGGAGTTCTACGACCGGCTGCGGCACGCCACCAGCTACTGGGACAACGCCGAGATCGTGGCTTCGCCGATCGAGGGCGCGAGCTTCTCGC
Organism: Paractinoplanes polyasparticus; assembly: GCF_019710575.1. Lineage (GTDB taxonomy): Bacteria > Actinomycetota > Actinomycetes > Mycobacteriales > Micromonosporaceae > Actinoplanes > Actinoplanes polyasparticus. The sequence continues at coordinate 56,783 of NZ_JAHWFK010000013.1, forward strand.
AGCCGATCCCGGCCGGGCGCCTGACGGCGCTGCCTCTTCGGCACTCCCTTCCCACGTACGGCTATCGGCTGGACGAACCGGCCGGGCGCCGCATGGTCCCGTCGCTGCTGGCCGCGCACGGCATCACCGGGCCCGCGGTCGGCGAGCTGAACCGCGCGGGCCGGATCGGCGACGTGACGCTCGACCAGGTCAGCGTCGAGCGGCCCGGCCAGAGCTTCGCCTTCATCATGGACACGGGCCTGTGCGACAACGTGTTCGAGCTTGCCGCCGGGGTCGACCTGCTGGTCATCGAGTCGACGTTCCTGACCGAGGACGCGGCGATGGCGGCCATGGTGGGACATCTGACGGCGGCCCAGGCCGGTGCGGTGGCGCGCGAGGCGGGCGTACGGAAGCTGGTCCTGACCCATTTCTCGCAGCGTTATCCGGATCCGTCGCGCTTCCTCGACGAGGCGCGGCAGTCGTTCGCGGGCGAGATCGTGGTCGCGGAGGACCTGGGACGCGTACCGGTGCCCCCGCGGCGGGAGGCTACCGTCGGCTGATGCACGTTTCCCTGCGTACGGCGGAAGAAGTTGACCTGATGGCGGTCGGCTCGGTGCACCAGCGTTCGAGGGTCGCGGCCTATGCCGGCATCCTCTCCCCCGAGACTTTGGAGCTGCGGACCGCTGACGCCTTCGGCGAGTGGTGGACCGAGCGGTACCGCTGGGAGCGCGACACCCACGTGCTGACCGTGGCCGACCGGAATTCCGAGATCGTCGGCTTCACGTACGTCGGACCGTCCGAGACGCCGGACGCCGCCGAGCTGTACGCGATCCACGTCGATCCCTCGCTGGTCGGATCGGGTGTGGGGCGACTGCTGATGGTCGACGCGCTCGGGAAGCTGGCGAAGGTCGGCGGCTCGCGGGCCGTGCTGTGGGTGCTGGCGGACAACTCACGAGCGCGGCGCTTCTACGAGGCGGGTGGTTGGGTGGCCGACGGGCAGACTCGCAACGAGCCGGTGAACGGCGAACCGGTCGACCAGCTCAGATACTCGTTGACCTTCGCCTGAGCCTTGGTTAGCCTGCCCTAACTACGATGCCGCCCAGGCCGCCACACGTCAGGGCGAAGTCGGTTGGGTGGTGCGCCGCCGCTGTCACGGCCCAGGCGCATCGCCATATGGTTCGGCGCGCCCGGTCCTGCCGGGTCGGGCGCGCCGGATCGCTCCTTGTCCGTCTTGCGTCTTGGCTGGGCGGGAGTGCGAGACCTGATGGAACGGGGGAACCTGTGGTCCCGCACTCCCGCCAACCATCCCGCCCGAACCGGGGGCGCGTCTGGCCGGAGACGCTGGACCGACGGAGGCATGCCGGTCCTTGATTCGGTTCGAGGGCGGGTCCTGCGGGCGGGAGGTCGCGACGCTGGCGGGGCGCAGCGGACTCACCGCCGGGACGACGCCGGCCCGGGCCGGGTAGCCATGCCTGCCGGGGGAGGTCAAGCTGTCGGGCGACGTCGGTGGTTCTGTGCAGTTGTTCGGCCCCTTTTCAGGAAAAATAACCGCGGTTGGGCGACGGCTGCCGATACTCATCGGGGCCGCGCATGGCCCGGACGCTGTTCAGGTCGTGCCGTACGGTCCACGCCTCGCGCCAGGGCCGCCGGGACGCGATTTCGGCCCGCTGAGCGAGACGCCGGGGCGCGCACGGCCACCGCCATCCACACCAGACACAGTTGCCGTCGACGCCCGCTTCCGCGTGCCGGCCGAGCATCTGCTGCGCATCCCGCCACAGCAGGCGGTCCACAATGTCGGCCGGTGTGGTCTCGTCGGCGATGACCATTCCCCTACCCTTTCGTCGGCTTTGTGGGTGGCGGTCGGGTCGTCAATCGTCCGTCACAACCCATACAACAGCGCGCGGCCATCCGCCGGTCGGACTTTCTGTGCGATTCTCGCGACCCAGCGTGACTGCCAGGGCCGGTCGCTGTTCGCCCTGGGCGGACGACGCACGGGCATCGATGCTGCTGGGGACGGCGTTGAACGGTCCATGGATACCGAACACACGGGTGTCGAATCACAGGCGCTCGATGCCTACAGCCGTGTGGTGACCGGCGTCGCCACCAGCCTGCTGCCGTCGGTCGCGGCCCTCTCCGTGCGCACGGCGCGCGGCCAGGGCGCCGGCTCGGCGGTCACCTTCACCGACGACGGATTCCTGCTGACCAACGCGCACGTGGTCGCCGGCGCGACCGGCGGCACAGCCGACTTCGCCGACGGCACCGAAACCCGCTTCGACGTGGTCGGCGCGGACCCCCTTTCCGACCTCGCGGTGGTCCGGGTGCACAACCCGGGCGCACCCGCGGCCCCGCTCGGCAACGCCGACGACCTGAAGATCGGCCAGCTCGTCGTGGCCGTGGGCAACCCCATGGGCCTGGCCGGCTCGGTGACGGCCGGCGTCGTCTCCGGCCTGGGCCGCTCGCTGCCGGCCCGCGACGGCCGGCGCGTACGCATCATCGACAACGTCATCCAGACCGACGCTGCCCTCAACCCGGGTAACTCCGGCGGCGCCCTGGCCGACTCCACCGGCACGGTCGTGGGGATCAACACGGCGGTGGCCGGATACGGCCTCGGCCTGGCCGTGCCGGTCAACGCCACCACCCGTTCGATCGTCGGCGACCTGGTGGCGAACGGCCGGGTCCGCCGGGCCTGGCTGGGTGTCGCCGGCGTGCCGGTTCCGCTGCCGCCCGCGCTGGCCGGGCGGCTGGGTCAGAAGCTCGGCCTGCGCGTGGTCGAGGTGGTGCCCGGCAGCCCGGCCGGAAGCGCCGGCATCTACCTGGGCGACATCATCATCTCGGCCGGCGGCCGGCCGACCACGACGGTGCAGGCCTTGCAGCGCCTCATGCTCGGCCCGGCCATCGGCGCCGATCTGCCGATGACCCTGCTGCGCAAGAACGCCCTGGTCGACGTCGTCACCGTCCCGGCCGAAATGAACTGACCTCCCCTCCGCCGCTCCGCCGATCCTCCCCCGGCTGAGCGGCGCCGGGCCGGCCCGCCCCGCCGGCCTGCCTGCGCCCGGGTGCTCCCCATCGAGCACCCGGGCGCTTTCTTGTCGACCGGGCCGGGATCGCTACGGACTTCCAGGCCGTCACCGCCTAGGTTGGGCTGGTGACATCGAAGCTGAGCCGAAGCGTCGTATTGCTGCTGGCCGCCCTCGGGGTGGTCACGCTGGTGGCCGGGCCCGCGGCGGCCCAGGCGCCCGAGCGGCTCGCCACCCAGGTGACCGATCCGGCCGGCGTCCTCAGTGACCGCGCCGGCGTCGACGCGGCGCTGGCCGAGCTGCAACGCCGCACGGGCATCCAGCTGTTCGTGGTCATGGTCGACTCGTTCGACGGCACGCCGGCCCAGCAGTGGACCGACGAGACCGCGCGGCTCAGCGACCTCGGCAACCGTGACGCGCTGCTCGCGGTGGCGACCACCGACCGGGCGTACGCCTACTCGTTCCCCGAGGACTCGCGGATCAGCGACCGCGAGCTGTCCGAGGTCGCCGCGAACGAGATCGAACCGGCGCTGAGCCGTAGCGACTGGTCGGGCGCGGTGATCGCCGGGGCGCGGGGCTACACCGACGCCGCCGCCGGTTCCAGCAGCTTCGGCTGGATCTTCCTGGTCCTGGGCATCATCGTCGTCGTCGTTCTCGTCCTGATGTGGCTGCGCAAGCGCCGCTCGGCTTCGCACACCCGGCCCGGCTCGGCCGGCGCGCCGCCGGCGCCCGCGGGCCCGACCGCCGAGGAGCTGACGGCCCGGGCCAACGCCCTGCTCATCGAGCTCGACGACGACCTGCGGGCCGGCGAACGCGAGCTGGCCCTGGCCGCCGCCCAGTACGGCGCGGAGGCGACGGCCCCGTTCCAGGCCGCGCTCGAATCCGCCCGGCAGGATGTCGCCGAGGCGTTCCGCCTGCGCATGACGCTCGACGAGACGCCCGGCCCCGACGCCACCCAGCGGCGCGACACCCTGACCCGGATCATCACACTCTGCGAGGGCGCGGACGCCCGCTTGGACGCCGAGTCGGAGGCCTTCGACCGCCTGCGTGACCTGGAGGGCCGGGCCGCCGAGGCCGCCACCGAGATCGACCAGCGCCGGGCCGCGATCGAGGCCGCCCTGCCGACCACCGAGGCCACCGCGAAGCAGCTGGCCGCCGCCTATTCCGGCGGCACGATCACCGCGATCACCGCCAACGCCGGCCAGGCCCGCGAACGCCTGGCCTTCGCCGATGCCGCGCTGATCCGGGCCCGTCAGGCTCTGGCCGGTCCGGGCACACCCACGACGTCCGGGTCGGGCGTCCCCGGCGGCGGCCCGGCCGAGGCCGCGCTGGCCGTGCGGGCCGCCGAACAGGCCGTCGACCAGGCCGGCCAGCTGGTGGGGGCCGTCGATCGCGCCGCCGCCGACCTGCCCGCCGCCCGGGCCGCGGCCGACTCCCTGATCAACGAGATCACCGGCGAGATCGCCGCCGGCCGGGCCGCCCTCACCGGCAACGCGGTCGCGCCGGCCGGCCTGACCGCAGCCATCACCGGCGGCGAACAGGCACTGGCCGAGGTACGCGCGGCGCTCTCGGCCGACCGCCCCGACCCGGTCGGGGCCGTGGCCCGGCTGCAGACGGCCGACGCCGCGCTCGACGCCGCCCTGGCCGAGGCGCGCGACGTCGCGGAACGCCTGGCCCACGACCGCAGCCTGCTGGCCCAGGAACTGCCCGTGGCCCGGGCCGAGGTGGCCGCGACGAACGATTTCATCACCACCCGCCGGGGTGCCGTCCGTTCCGAGGCGCGGGCAACGCTTTCCGAGGCGGTCCGCCACCTCTCGGTCGCCGAAAGCGTCGCCGCCACCGATCCCGCGACCGCTCTGGCCGAGGCCCGCCAGGCCCGGCGGCTGGCCGCGAACGCCGGCCGCTCCGCCAACCTGGACGTTCAGCGCTGGGGCGGCGGCTCCGGCTTCGGCGGCGGACACCAGAGCGGCTTCGATGCCGGAGCCTTCGCCGGCGCCGTGCTGGGCGGCATCCTCTCCGGCGGTGGGCGCTCCCACGGCGGCTGGCAGGGCGGCGGCTTCGGCGGCAGCGCTTCCCGGGGCCGCCGCACCAGCAGCGGCGGCGGCGGCCGCCGAGGCGGGGGTGGCCGCTTCTGACCGCTGCGCGTCGCTAATGCGGCTCGGCGACCTCGATCACCCGGGTGGTGGGCGCGGCCGCGCCGAGTCGTTCGCGCAGGGCCAGGCGGTCCGGGTCGACCATGAACGCGTCGTAGCCGGCGCGGGAGCGGAAGCGGATCATGTGGACTTCCGTTGCCGCGTCCGTGCTGTGCAGCCGGGATTCCAGCGTGCCGTCATGCCGCGCGAGCAGCGCCAGCACCGCGTCCTCGTAGCTTCTGCCCTCGGCGACGTGGGGCGGCGACATGTCCACGATGGCGACCAGCAGGAGGCTGCTGCCCGCCTCGCCTTTGTCGATTGCCTCGCCTTTGTCGACGGCCTCGCCTTTGTCGATCGCCACGCCGGGCTCGATCGCCTTTCCGGGCTCGATCATGTCGGGAAGTATCGCACCGGCCTTCTGCCCCGGCCGGCGCGGCGAACCGCGCCGGCACAAGTGGTCAGGACAGGTGGGCGAGCAGGTCCTGCCGGGTGAGAACCCCGGCCGGCTTGCCGTCGACGAGGACCATCGCGGCGTCGGCGTTCTCGAGCATCGAGACCGCCTCGCTCACGGGTTGACCGCCGCCGATCATCGGGAGGGGGTCGCCCATGTGGCGCTCTATCGTGTCGTGCAGGTGTGCCTGGCCGGTGAACAAGGCGTCCAGCAGGGCCTTCTCCGCGATCGATCCGGCCACCTCGCCCGTCACCACCGGCGGCTCGGCCTTCAGCACCGGGAGCTGGGAGACGCCGTACTCGCGCATGTAGTCGATTGCGTCGCGCACCGTTTCCGTCGGGTGGACGTGGATCAGGGGCGGCATCGTTCCGCCCTTTCCCTCGAGGGCGTCGGCCACCGTGGGAGCGCCCTCGACCGTGCGCAGGAAGCCGTAGCGGGCCATCCACTCGTCGTTGAAGATCTTCGACAGGTAGCCCCGGCCGCCGTCCGGCAACAGCACCACGATGACGTCGCCGGGGTCGGCGCGGCGAGCCACCTCGAGGGCTGCCACCACCGCCATGCCGCACGAGCCGCCGACCAGCAGGCCTTCCTCGCGAGCGAGGCGGCGGGTCATCTCGAACGAGTCGGAGTCGGAGACCTCGATGATCTCGTCGGCGATCTCACGGTCGTACGTGGTGGGCCAAAAATCTTCGCCCACGCCCTCGACCAGGTAGGGCCGGCCCGTGCCACCGGAGTAGACCGAGCCCTCGGGGTCGGCCCCGATCACCCGTACAGTCGGGCCCTGTTCTTTCAGATAGCGCCCGACCCCGGTGATCGTGCCCCCGGTGCCGACGCCGGCCACGAAGTGGGTGATCCGGCCGTCCGTCTGTTTCCACAGCTCGGGGCCGGTCTCTTCGTAGTGGGAGCGTGGGTTGGCAGCGTTGCTGTACTGGTCCGGCTTCCACGCGCCGGGCACCTCGCGGGCCAGCCGGTCGGAGACGTTGTAGTAGGAACGCGGATCTTCCGGGGCCACCGCGGTGGGACAGACCACCACGTCGGCCCCGTACGCCTTCAGGACGTTCCGCTTGTCTTCGCTGACCTTGTCGGGGCAGACGAAGATGCACTTGTAACCGCGTTGCTGAGCGACCAGGGCCAGGCCCACACCGGTGTTTCCACTGGTGGGCTCGACGATCGTGCCGCCCGGCCCCAGCAGCCCGTCGCGTTCGGCGTCGAGCACCATCCGCAGGGCGATCCGGTCCTTGACCGAACCGCCGGGATTGAAGTACTCGACCTTGGCCAGCACGGTGGCGGCGATGCCCTCGGTGACCTTGTTCAGCTTGACCAGGGGGGTGTCCCCGATGATGTCGACGACGTTGTCGTAATAGCGCACACCTCAGACTACGACGACGTGGTCCCGCTGCCTCTCCCACTCCAGGAAGCGCTCGGTTTCGGCCAGCACCGCGCCGGCCAGCCAGGCGACCATCACAGCGTCGTCGGCCAGACCGAACACAAACAGGAACATCTCGGGGACGACGTCGATCGGGGACAGCACGTACGCCGTGGCCGCTGCCATCATGGCCAGCCGCATCCCGCCGTCGTACTGGCCCTTGGTGGTCGCCTTCATCATGCGCGGGATGGCCGCGATGCGGGTGGAGATGGACGGGCCCCCGCGCGCCCCAGCCATCAGGGCCTTGGCGAGCGTGGTGAATGCCGCCGTCCGTTTCAGGGTCTTCGCCATGCTGTTCTCCTTCCGGTCATACCAGCATGACTTGTGCCCGCCATGATTGCTTGTCGCAGCCGCGCGATAGCCTCGAATTCCCCACTGTTAACCGATCTTCACCGAGCGCGAGCGACAGCGAGGGAGCCCGTGAGCACCATTCAGATCTCCGCGGAGGACTGGCGCCGGATCAAACTGGCCGGTCAGATCCTCGCCGGCGTGACGGGCACGCTGGCCACGGTGACCGCCGTGTCGGCCGGCGTGCTGCTGCGCCAGGCCGCAGACGCTCGCCGGATCATCCCGATGGCCGAGGCGCCGCCTCCGCGCGGTGACGGCCTGTACGGCGGGAAGTTCGGCGGCAAGGCGATCAGCATGGTCATCCTGGGCGACTCGACCGCCGCCGGCTACGGCGTTCACCGGCCCCGCGAGACGCCGGGCGCGCTGCTGGCCACCGGCGTGTCCCGCCGCCTGCACCGGCCGGTGCGCCTGCACCGCCTGGCCGTTGTCGGGTCGATGTCGTCCGGCCTGCCCTATCAGGTGGACGCGGCCCTGGAGCACGCGCCCGACGTGGCGATCATCCTGATCGGCGGCAACGACGTCACCCACGCCTCGGGCCGCGACTCGGCCGTGCACCATCTGGGCGACGCGGTGCGCCGGCTGCGCGAGGCCGGCTGCAAGGTGGTCGTCGGCACCTGTCCCGACATCGGCGCGATCCAGCCGATCAAGCGGCCGCTGCGCTGGCTGGCCCGCAAGTGGAGCCGCGACCTGGCGGCCGCGCAGACGATCGCGGTGGTAGAGGCGGGCGGCCGTACGGTGTCGATCGGTGGCCTGCTCGGGCCGATGTTCGAGGCCGACCCCGTACGCATGTTCAGCTCCGACCGTTTCCACCCCTCGGCCGAGGGGTATGCCCGGGCCGCCGCCGTCGTGCTGCCGACCCTGATGGCCGCCCTCGGCGAGGACGACCGCACGGTTCTGACCGGCGGTGAAGGGGTACGAAGTCTGGAAGAAGCCGCACAGGAAGCGGTCCAGGCGCCGGGCACCGAGGTCAGTGCGGCCGGGCGCTGGGCGGTGCTGCGCCGACACCCGTGGTTCGGCGAGCCGCGCACGTGGTTCGGCCACCGCGCGACGGCGACCCCCGGGGCAGAGGGGCAGTCCGTTCCCGGCGGCCGCTCGGCGTCCAGCGCCGTAGGGTGGACACCAGAGGATCATCAGCATGCTTCGTGACGTAGGTGCGGTGCTTCGCAGCGCGGCTCCGTAAGGCAGGGCAGTGCTTCGCAGCGCGGCTCCGTAAGGCAGGGCAGTGCTTCGCAGCGCGGCTTCATAACGCAGGGAGGCGAGTGGGATGGCGGGTCTGAACGCACGGATCGGCAAAGCGGCGGCCACCGGTCTGCTCGCCGGCACGGTGGGCGGCGCGGCCCTGCTGGTCGGCGAGATCCTCGCGGCCAAGGCCCGGCGCTACGCGAAGCCCACCATGGGCCTGGCCCTGCGCACGTCGATGGGCCGGGTCTCGGCCCCTCCCCTGCGTCTGGTGCTGCTGGGCGACTCGGCCGCGATCGGCGTCGGGGTCGAGTGGCTGAGCGAGACGGTCGGCGGCCACCTGGCCCGGCTGCTGGCCGAGGGCAGCGCCGAGGTCGGTGAGCGGCACGTGCTGCTCTCCAGCGTGGGCGTGGCCGGTTCCCGCTCGTCCGACCTGGCCACCCAGGTGGCGCGGGCGCTGCTCGGCGAGCGCCCCGACGTCGCGGTCGTGCTGATCGGCGCGCACGACGCCACCAGCCTGCGCAGCCCGGAGGAATCGGCGGCCCAGCTGGGAACGGCCGTGCGCCGCTTGCGCGAGGCGGGCGTACGCGTGGTCGTCGGCACCTGCCCCGACCTGGGCGCCCTGCGGGCGATCGCCCCACCGCTGCGCCAGATCGCCGGCGTGCTCGGCCGCCGCATGGCGAAGGCACAGGTCAAGGCGGTCACGGCCGCCGGCGGCGCGGTCGTCGAGCTCGGCGACGAGACGGGCGCCGTGTTCCGGGCCGACGCAGGCACGCTCTGCTACGACGGCTTCCACCCGTCGGCTGACGGCTACCGGGTGTGGGCGCACGCCCTGTACCCGGCGGTGGTCAAAGCCGCGATGACCCCGGCCGGCTGAGACAACAAGGCTGCCCGCTTCCGCCAACGCTTGCGGAGCAGCAGCCCAACGCCTTGACGACGAGACGAACCGTCTCGTCTCGTCTCGGCTCTCACGCGAGACAAGACGTCTCGTTCCGCGCGGCGGCCGAGTGGCGAATGCCCCTTTGCCAGCCCAGGGAACGCAGGCAGTGGTGGGTGCGTAGTCGACCATGACGCGTGTGTGACGAAGTTGTACTTCCGGCTAAGTTACCGGCCAGTTAAATTAGGCAGATGCCGGAAGCTGTCATCGTCGCCACCGCCCGATCCCCCATCGGCCGTGCAGCCAAGGGATCCCTGCGGGACCTGCGTCCCGACGACCTTGCCACCACCATCATCGACGCCGCCCTCAGCAAGGTGCCGCAGCTCGACCGCACGCTGATCGAGGATCTCTACCTCGGCTGCGGGCTGCCCGGCGGTGAACAGGGCTTCAACATGGCCCGCGTCGTCGCCACCCAGCTCGGGCTGGACGGCCTGCCGGGCGCGACCGTCACCCGCTACTGCTCGTCCTCGCTGCAGACCACCCGGATGGCCTTCCACGCGATCAAGGCCGGTGAGGGCGACATCTTCCTCTCGGCCGGCGTCGAGACCGTCTCCCGGTATGCCCGGGGCAGCTCCGACGGACTGCCCTCCGAGGCGCAGGCGCTGGTCGGCGGCGGCTGGGAGAACCCGAAGTACGACGAGGCCCGGGCCCGCACCGCGAAGTTCGCCGAGGGCGGCCAGACCTGGCACGACCCCCGCGACGACGACACGCTGCCCGACGTCTACATCGCGATGGGCCAGACCGCCGAGAACCTCGCCGAGATCAAGGGCGTCAGCCGGCAGGAGATGGACGAGTTCGGCGTACGCAGTCAGAACCTCGCCGAGAAGGCCATCGCCAACGGCTTCTGGGCGCGCGAGATCACCCCGGTGACGCTGCCCGACGGCACGGTCGTGTCGCAGGACGACGGCCCCCGCCCCGGCGTCACGCTGGAGGCGGTGTCGCAGCTCAAGCCCGTGTTCCGCCCGGACGGCCGAGTCACCGCCGGCAACTGCTGCCCGCTCAACGACGGCGCCGCGGCCGTGGTCATCATGAGCGACACGAAGGCGCGCGAGCTGGGCATCACCCCGCTGGCCCGGATCGTGTCGACCGGCGTCACCGCGCTCAGCCCCGAGATCATGGGCCTGGGCCCGGTCGAGGCCTCGAAGCAGGCGCTCAAGCGGGCCGGCATGAGCATCGGCGACATCGACCTGGTCGAGATCAACGAGGCCTTCGCGGCGCAGGTCATCCCCTCGTACCAGGAGCTGGGCATCCCGATCGAGAAGCTGAACGTGAACGGCGGCGCGATCGCCATCGGCCACCCGTTCGGCTCGACCGGCGCCCGCATGACCGGCACGCTGCTCAACTCGCTCGACTGGCACGACAAGAGCATCGGCCTCGAGACGATGTGCGTCGGCGGCGGTCAGGGCATGGCGCTGATCATCGAGCGCCTGAGCTAGCCCCCGCAAGCTTCCGCCGGGTCCGGTCTGCCACGAGCGGCCGGGCTCGGCGGAGTCATTTCCGCGAGACGAGACGGCTCGTCTCGCGGGTGCTGGGAGGCGGCGATCACTTGCGGTCGAGGGTGCGGCGTAGATCGTCGACGGCCGCGGTCGCCTCGTCGAGCACTGTGGCGGAGGGGTCGGCTGCGAGCAGGTCGTCGGCCATCACCCGCAGCTGGTCGGGCAGGATCATGTCGTGCTCGCGGGGCACGGGCCTGCGCGGCCGGCCCTCGGCGTCAGCTCCGAGGTCGGCCAGCACTTGTACCAGGGCGTAGGCGCGGTCACCCCGATCGTCAGCCCGCCAGCGCGGTTGCTCCCAGAAACGGACCTGGTTGAGCAGCCGGTCGATCGACGTCGCGAAATCGGTCACGGCCCCAGCGTAAAGAAGCGCGGCCGGGGCGATGGAAGGGCGCCTTGCGTGAATGTTGCGCGCGAGATGCCGCCCGGAAAGGGTGCCTGATTCACCAGCACGACGGCTCAGCGTGCGACGACAGCTGGGTGCAAGGAGTCGGCACGCAACGGCTCCGGCAAGGACTCCGCGCGCAAGGATTCGGCGCGCAGGGGCGACGCCGTGACGAAAAGCGCCCGGCCCGTCATAGGACGGCCGGGCGCTTTGTCAGGCGGAGTGCGGCTAGTCGTCGCCGCCCTGCAGGAAGCTCAGCAGGCGCAGGATCTCGATGTAGAGCCAGACCAGGCTGACCAGGATGCCGAAGGCGGCCACCCAGGAGTAGCGCTGGGGCAGGCCCATGCGGACGCCCTCTTCGACCTCGTTGAAGCTGAGGATGAAGCTGAGCGCGGCCACCACGATGCAGATGATGCTGAAGAGGTAGCCGAGCGGGCCGTTGTCGCGCAGGCCCGTGTTGAAGCCGAAGAGCGACAGCACCAGGTTGATCAGGATGACCGCGAAGAGGCCGCCCATCACGATGATCATGCCGCGCTGGAACTTCGGCGTGGCCCGGATGACCTTGGCCTTGTAGAGGAAGGCTGTCAGGAAGAAGACGCCGAAGGTGGCGACCACCGCCTGCAGCACGACGCCCTGGTAGCCGGCGATCGAGGCGAAGACCTTGGAGGCCATGCCCACGAAGACGCCCTCGACCACCGCGTAGGCCACGATGAGCGCGGGGTTCGCGATCCGCATGAACGAGATGACCAGGCCCAGGACCAGACCGATCACCGCGGCGCCGATCCAGGCGACGGTGGTCGACGACGCCGGAATCACGTTCCAGGCGACGACGGCCGAGACGCCGGTGATGCCGAGCAGGGTGACCGTCTTGACGACGACGTCGTCGACCGTCATGGGCCGGACGGCGGGCGGAGCGGCGGGGTAATCCGACGCGCCGGGATACGGCTGACCGTAACCCGGGGCGGCACCGGCGGGGCCTTGCACCCCGTACCCGGCCGTACGCTCCCGCTCGGCCGCCTGGCCTAGGCGCGAGAGCACCGGGTTGGAAGTCTTCACTGTGTCCAGCCTCCCTTTGAGGTTGAGGCACGTTTGGCGTGCTCTACCAGCGTACGGCGTGCGGCTGATCAGGAAAGCCTCGGATAGCTGTGAACAGGCTGAATGTAAGCCCGTCGAACTGAACCGGGGACCACTTCAGGCCCTCTTGCCACACGACCTACCGCACTATATTGACACGTGTCAATATAGTGGCCCCGCCTCCACGCATGCCGCCAGATTGCCCCACTGACGGTTCACCTCGACGGCCCGTCGACCTCGGCGCGCAGCCCGGTGCAGAACACAGTCGACACGGCCGCCGAACGTTTGACGCGTCGACGTCGAGGTCGACTGGAAACCGGCACCCGTCAGCTTGTCCCGCTACGACGACGAGGCTCCCTATTGGGGTGGCTCGACGGCGGCCACGAGAGGATCTGCTGGACGGAGACGCCGCGTATCCTCGGAGCCTTCGGCGGTACGCTCATCACCACCGACTGACAACCACGCGAGGTGGCCGTAATGACCGGTCCGCGTCGCCGGTCAAATCACCGGCGACGGCTGATGTCCGTCGGCGTCGTTACGGCCGCCGTCGCTGTGCCCTCTGCTGTCGTGGCATGGTCGCCCTGGTCGACCACGCTGCCGGTGATCGATGGCGGATACTCGTGGTGTCCCGGAATACCGGAGTCACCGACCGCGACACCCGCCGCCGGACCTCTGGTTCCGGATGAGCGGTACCTCAGCGTGCAGCTGTGTCCCGGCGCCACGTCACCCTCGGGCGAACGCACCGCGATCCGTACGATCAGCAGCCGCACGTCGGCCGAGATCGTGGCCCGCCTCAACGACCTTCCCAGCGAGCCGCCCGCGGCCGACTGTTCCGCCCGGCCCGCCGGCGGAAGTGTCGCCTTGGTTCTGAAGGGCGAGAACCCACCGGTGGTGGTGCACCTGGACACCGGCCCGTGCGGATCCGTCCGACGCGACGGCGTCGTCCGTTACGGCGCCGGCGAACTGCATCGGTACGCCGCCGCACTGCTCGAGAGCAACGGCGGATAGCGACTGCTCAGGGTGCCCGGGGCGGGTCTCGAACCCGCACGCCTGCGTGAGGCAGCCGCTTTTAAGGCGGCCGTGTCTGCCGTTCCACCACCCGGGCGGGCCTGGGGGCGCTACCGTGCGGCAGCGCTCCCAGGACACCTTATAAGTCCGGAGGGCAGGACGGGGTACCGCCTCAGCGGGACCCGGCGCCCACCTTGTCGCGGCCGGGCTGGGCCGGAACCGGCGGGGTCACCTCGGTGAACTCCTCACGCGGGGCGTGCAGCTGGTTGAGGGCCACCGTCTCGCGCTTGAACAGCATGGCGAGCGTCCAGTCGGCGACCACCCGGGCCTTGCGGTGGAAGGACGGGATGTGGCTCACGTGGTACGAGCGGTGCATGAACCACGCGGGCCAGCCCTTGACCTTGATGCCGTAGACGTGCGCGACACCCTTGCCGAGGCCGAGGCCGGCGACGCTGCCGATGTACTTGTGCTTGTACTCCTTGGGCTCGCCGCCGAGGACGACCTGCCGGATGTTGTCGGCGAGCACCTTGGCCTGCCGCACGGCGTGCTGAGCGCTCGGCGAGCACCAGCCGCCGGGGTTGGTGAGGTCGGGCACCTGGGCGCTGTCGCCGGCGCTCCACGCGCCCTCGAGCACGTTGCCGTCGCTGTCGGCCACCTGCAGGGTGGGCAGGCAGTTGACGTGTCCCTTGGGGCCGCGGGGCAGGTCGGTGTGGTCGAGCATCGGCGACGGCTTCACGCCGGCCGTCCAGACCAGGGTCTCGGCCCGGAACTCGTCGCCGTCGGAGAGCACGATCTCGCCGTCGACGCAGGATTCGAGCCGGGTGTCCAGGCGCAGCGAGATGCCGCGCTTGTCGAGCTGGCGGGCCGCGTACGCGCCCATCTTGGGGCCGACCTCGGGCAGGATCCGGTTGGTCGCCTCGACCAGGATGAACTTCAGCTCGCCCTTGTCGAGTTCCGGGTAGTACTGCATGGCGTCGCGGACGACGTCCTCCATCTCGGCCAGCGCCTCGATGCCGGCGAAGCCGCCGCCGACGAAGACGAAGGTCAAGGCGGCCTTGCGGACCTCGGGGTCGGGCGTGACGGCCGCGACGTCGAGCTGGTCGAGGATGTGGTTACGCAGATAGATGGCCTCACCGATGGTCTTGAGACCGATGCCGCGCTCGCTCAGGCCGGGGATCGGCAGCGTACGCGAAACCGAGCCCGGGGCCACGATGATGTGGTCGTAGCTCATCTCGGTGGCCGGGCCCTCGATGGGCTGGATGGTCACCGTCTTGCGTGCGTGCTCCACCTTGGTGACCTCACCGGCCACCACGCGACACTTCTTGAGCTCGCGGCGGAGCGGCACGACGCTGTGCCGCGGGGAGATGTTGCCGGCCGCCGCCTCGGGGAGGAACGGCTGGTACGTCATGTGCGGCTGCGGGTCGATGACTACGACCTCGGCCCGGCGCCGGTTGAGCTTCTTCGACAGGCGCAGGGCGGCGTATAGACCGACGTGCCCTGCACCGACGACGACGATGCGCTGCGGATTCACCCTCGCATTGTCGCGCGTTCCGGGGTCCCCGCGCCTCCTGGTGTGATATACGCCAAAGCCCTTTGTCAAGTGCTATGACACACAAATTACCGGGATATTTCACGGCCTATGAATGAGGCGTGCTATCAGGAGCGTGGCGGCCGCGGCCCCGGCCAGCCCGGCCACGGTGGCGATCAGGAACGGACTGCCCACCAGCTCGGCGCTGAGTGCCAGAACGAGCACGGTGAGCACGGCCGAGATCAGGATCACGGCCAGCGCCCGGGCCACCCAGAGCCCCGGCACGTCGATGTTGACCACCGAGTCGTACGGCAGAACCGCCGCGAGAGCCGTGAGCGAATGCCCCAGATAGAGCGCCGCGGCGATGGCCAGCACCCGCCACAACACGACCGGCGAGTCCCGGAAGGTGGTGTCGAGCACCCACCCGGTGATCACCGTCAGGGCGGCGAAGGTGGCGCCGCGCCCCCGCGGAGCGAACGCCGGATAGAGGGCGACCGCCACCAGCGGCACCGAGTACTGCGTGGCGAACAGCTCGAACGGCCAGGCCACCGACATCGCCACCACTCCGCACAGGCCGATGGCGCAGCGCACCAGGAACGGCAGCACGGTGGCCCGGGACAAGGCACGGCGCGCGCTCCCGGCCCGGCGGGTGATCATCGCGAGCATCAACGCCCCCGAGGGGCCGAGGCGAGCCGGGACACGTCGCGCAGCACCAGGTCGAGGCTGCCCGCGCCGGCCCAGTCGACGACCGGGACGCCGTGTTCGCGCAGTCGGCCCAGCACGTTGCCCCGCTCGAGGTGCCACAGCCGGGTGGCCACCGGCGTCCACGGGCCGCGCACCTCGGGCGCCGCACCCACCGGCAGCGTGTCGACGGCGACCACGTAGCGGCCGAACTGGGCCAGCGAGGCCAGCATGTCGGCCGAGCGCGGGTCGATCAGCGGGGTGAGCACCATGACCAGCGCGTCGGACGACACGTGATGGGCGCCGAAGTCGTGCTCGTGCTCGATCGGGTCGGCCCGCACGTCGAGCAGCCACTCGAGCACCGTCAGGTATTGGCGGCGCCCGGTGGCGGGGCGCAGGCGGCGGGCCGAGGCGCCGAACTCGAGCAGCGAGACCCGGTCGCCGCGCTGCAAATAGTGCTCGGCGATCGCGGCCGCGGCCCGGACGGTGGTGTCGAGCACCGAGGCGCTGCCGCCGATCCCGCCCGAGAGGCCCACCTCGCCCAGCACGTCGAGCAGCAGCACCACCTCGGCGTCGCGGTCGGACAGCGTCGAGGCGACGTGCAGGTCACGCGTACGCAGGGAGACCCGCCAGTCGATGCGGCGCAGCCGGTCGCCGGGGGCGAAGGGGCGCACGCCCGCGAGCTCGCCGCCCTCTCCCATGCGCCGGGATCGGTGCGCGCCGACCAGGCCCGCGGCGGCCGGCATGGCCTCGATCGCGTTGAACGGGTCGGTGACCGGATAGACCCGCACGCCGTGGGCCGGGGTGAGCACCGGACGGCAGGCGAGCAGGCCGCCGCAGGCGGCGACCCGGGCCGCGGCCGGGCCGACGTCCTGCCGGCCCCAGCGCAGCGCGTCGCCGGCCAGGTCGACCGCGGCCCACCCGTCGGCCGCCACGGCCAGGGCGAAGGGCCGGTCGGCGTGCTCCAGCTTCAGCCAGCGCGACGTGCGGGTGCGCACGACCACCAGGTCGTACGGGATGCGGTCGGGGT
Source organism: Paractinoplanes polyasparticus (assembly GCF_019710575.1). Taxonomy (GTDB): domain Bacteria; phylum Actinomycetota; class Actinomycetes; order Mycobacteriales; family Micromonosporaceae; genus Actinoplanes; species Actinoplanes polyasparticus. The sequence continues at coordinate 73,451 of NZ_JAHWFK010000013.1, forward strand.
TGGTGACGGTCACCGAGGCGCTGACCTGGCCGCCCTCGACGAGCAGCTCCTCGTCGGCGTCGATGGTGAGCTCGGGGGTGGCCCTGGGCATCCGGCGCAGGTGGATGGCCGCGCCGATCGCGAACGGCGCGGCCAGCAGCACCAGATCGACCCGGCCCAGCGCGACGCCGAGCACCAGCAGCAGGCCGGTGAGCAGCACAGCGCGGCCCAGCGCGCGGGTCGGCGCCCAGGCCGGGCCGTTGCCGGTCTCGGCCGACGCGGCCGGCGGCACGGCTCGGCGCAGCAGCGGCTCGGGCACGGTCACGCCGTGGTGTGGCCGGACGCGTACGTGGGCAGGGCGCCGCTGGCCGGCGCCGGAGTGGCCTGGAGAACCTCGTCGACCACGAAGGACGGGTCGACGCGGCGCAGCCACATCTCGGGGCGCAGCGTGATGCGGTGGGCCAGCGCGTTTCCGGCCACGTCCTTCACGTCCTCGGGGACCACGAAATCGCGCCCGGCCATCGCGGCCCGCGCCCGGGACAGCAGCAGCAGGGCGAGCGAGCCGCGCGGCGACGAGCCGACCAGCACCGAGGGGTGCTCGCGGGTGGCCGCGGTGAGCGACACGATGTAGCGGCCGATCGAGTCCTCCACGGTGACCTCCTCGAGCGCGGCCTGCATCGACTGCAGCGTGCGCGCGTCGACCACCGGCGTCAGGAAACTTTCTTCCTGGCGACGATTCATGCGGCGCTGCAGGACCTCCCACTCCTCCTCGGCGGTCGGGTAGCCGAAGGACACCCGGAGCATGAACCGGTCGAGCTGGGCCTCGGGCAGCGGGTACGTGCCCTCGTACTCGATGGGGTTGGCCGTGGCGAGAACGTGGAACGGCGGGTCGAGGCGGTAGGTGACGCCCTCGACCGAGACCTGCTTCTCCTGCATGGCCTCGAGCAGCGCGGACTGGGTCTTGGGCGGCGTCCGGTTGATCTCGTCGGCCAGCAGCATGTTGGTGAAGACCGGACCGGCCCGGAAGGCGAAGTCGCCCTTGCGCTGGTCGTACAGGAACGAGCCGGTCACGTCGGCCGGCAGCAGGTCGGGCGTGAACTGCAGGCGGCGGAAGTCGAGACCGAGCGCCTGCGCGAACGAGCGGGCGGTCAGCGTCTTGCCCAGGCCGGGCAGGTCTTCCAGCAGCACGTGGCCGCCGGCGAGGATGCCGGCCAGCACCAGCTCGAGCGAGTCGCGCTTGCCGACCACGACGCTGCCCACCGAATCGAGCACCGCGCCGGCCAGCCGGCCCACCTCGTACGGGGGAAGGGCCTGCACGCCTGACTCCGTCACCATGGCACCTTTCATAGTCGTTCCAGGACGTCCACGTAGGACTCCAGGTCGCGCGCCCGCAGCCGGGGGCGGCCCCAGTCGTGCAGCGCGGCCCAGAGCGGGTCACCGAGCAGCTCACGGGCCCGCCGCGGGTCGGAATGGCGGGTGATGCCGTGTTGCAGCCGCAGCCGTTCGTCGGCGAGCTCGGCCAGCACCGGCAGAACGGTACGCGCATACGATTCGTCGTCGGCCTGCGCCCGCTCGAGACTGCGCTCCCACCGGCGCACGGCGGCGCGCATCGAATCGGTGCCGGCTGTCCCGTCGGAGCTGCCGCCCCGCACGGAGCGCCGGGGCGTGGGCGGCGGGCGGACCTCGGCCACGGCCAGCAGCACCAGCCGCAGCCCGGCCAGCGCGGCCACCACGAACAGGATCGAGATCTGGGTGTCGGCCGCACGCAGCACCGCCACCACGACCGCGGTGGCCAGGCCGATCAGCAGCACGTTGCGCAGCACCCAGCCCACCCACGAGCGCTCGCGCGGCGGCGGGGCGGGCTCGTCGGCGACCGGGATCTCCTCCCGCTGGCCGCCGAAGAGATCGTCGAGGCCACCGCCGCTCACGCGCTGACCCCCGCGCCGAGGTCGGCCCGCAGCCGTTCGAGGGCCGAGCGGGCCTGGCTGCGCATCTGGTCGTCGACCGTGTGCGTGGCGTAGCGGGCCTGGCGGTAGACCTCGAGCAGGGCGGCCAGCACCCGGGCGTCGACCTGTTGCTCGCGCAGCAGGCGGCCGACCAGGTCGGTCGGGCTGTCGCCGGGGTGACGCGGCGTGCCGGCGGCCGCAGCGGCCTGTTCCAGGCGGACCCAGCAGGCGATCACGGCGCGGCGCGGGTCGCGGTCGGTGTCGGAGAGCTCTTCCAGGCCGGCGTCGAGCGCGGCGACCAGTTCCTCGGCCGTGCGGGGCTGGTTGTCGCGGCGCCGGCGGCGGTTGTTCTTGCCGGAGCGCCGGCGGCGGTCGCGCACCAGGGAGTAGAGCAGCAGGCCGACGACGACCAGGACGATCAGGCCGACGACGACCAGGGCCACCTTGTCGATCCAGTCGGGCAGGCCCCGGGCCGGCTCGGGCGGGGGCGGCGGCGATTGGAACGACGGCGTCGCGGTGGGCAGCAGCGGCGCCCGGCCCGCCGGCTCGTCGCGGGCGATCTGGTCGAGCTGGGGTTCGGATCTGGTCGCGGCCAGAGCGGTGGCGCAGAGCAGCACGAGGACGGCGACCAGGGGCCACCACCGCCGCACCACTGCGAGAGCCATCAGTTCGGTCCTAAGTACGAGCCAGCCGCTTCGCTTCGGCGAAGACGTCGTCGAGCATGGCCGGGGTGAGCTTACCGGTGAAGGTGTTCTGCTGGCTGACGTGGAAGCACCCGAGCAGATCGGGCACACCCGGTTGGCTGACGAGCCGCCCGTGGCCGAACTTCGGCCGGGGCACGGGCGGCCTGACGCCGTACACGTGGGTCATCGCCGGCCACCACGCCTGCCAGGCGAAAGCGCCCAGCGCGACCACCACCCGCACGGTCGGGCGGATCAGTTCCAGCTCGCGGTGCAGCCAGGGCGCGCAGGTGTCGCGCTCGGCCGGCAGCGGTTTGTTGTCGGGCGGGGCGCAGCGGACGGCGGCGAAGATGCGCAGATTGGTCAGCGCGAGACCGTCGTCGGCCGACACGCTGGTGGGCTGGTTGACCAGCCCGGCCCGGTGCAGCGCGGCGAACAGCACGTCACCCGAGCGGTCGCCGGTGAAGATGCGGCCGGTGCGGTTACCGCCGTGCGCGGCCGGGGCCAGCCCGAGGATGGCGATCTCGGCGTCACCCGGGCCGAAGCCGGGGACCGGGCGGCCCCAGTAGTGCTGGTCGCGGAAGGCGGCCCGCTTGGTGAGCGCGACCTCCTCACGCCAGGCGACCAGGCGCGGACAGGCGAAACAGTCCGCGATCCCGGCGTCCAGCACGCTGAGCGACGCTGCGGCGGCCGCCGCAGCGGAGACCTCTTCGGGCGTACGCGAAATTCCCACCCCGACAGCAAAACACCCCGGCCGGGGTCGTCAGGCCTGGGGCCGCAGGCAGAGCACGTAGCCGTCGCCCGCGCTGTTGGCGAACACGTAGAACACTTCCTCCGCCTTGAAGAACTTGTCGCAGGCCTTGCTCTGGGTCGACCCCTCGCCGTCGACCCGGGCGACCACGGTGAACTTGGCGTCGGCCGAGGCGCAGTCGACGACCTCGGCGCCGGTCTCGGTGGTGCCCTGGTCCTTCACGTCCTGGTCGGAGGCGATGCAGTCGCCCGCCTTGGCGTCGCTCGCGTCGTCCCCGCCGAGCAGCAGCGACGACAGCGAATAGACGCCGAGCGCCACGATGATCGCGACGACCACCGCCACGATCACCCGTCCGGCGCCGCCCTTCTTCGGCGGCGCCTCGGGCCGGACGTCGGTGGCGAGCGGGAAGCCGGGGTGGTCAACCGGGTTGGTCACAGTTGTTCCTCTCGAGTGCCGGCCGGAGGGGGTGGGGCCGGTCGCCGGGGGAACAGTAACGACCCTGTCTGCGCCTACTTCGAGGGGGACGCGCTCGTGGGTGTGGGGATGGGAGCGGCCGAGGGCTCGTCCGGGGCCGGGCGCTCGTCCGGAGTCTCGGTAGCCGTCGGCTCCGGCCGGGCCGAAGCGAAGGGCGCCGCGTCCGGGCAGTACGGGTAGCCCATGCTGCGTGTGTGGTCGACCTCGCCGGTGTCCGGATCGGTGCAGTAGGCGTTGCCGATGGTGATCGGCTGGCCGTCCTGGTCGAACAGGCGCGCGCCCGGCACCGGGCGGCCCTGGTTGTCGTACACGAAAACGTCCTGGATGTAGTCGTACGGGTTACCGCCGCTGGAATAGCCGACGTCGTTGTAACCGGTGTCGCGCACGTCGCTGTCGGCGCTGAAGAAGCCGCCGATCGCGAAGAACACCAGCACCGTCGTGCCGCCGTAGAGCGCGAGCCGCTTCCAGCCGGCCAGCTCGAAGCGGCGCCGTCCGACCGCGATCGACACGACGATGCAGCCCGCCAGCAGCACCAGCGCGACCAGTGTGCTGTTGCCGATGCGGGGCAGCAGGCCGACCTGGGTCGACTGGCCGTCCACGAAGTAGGCCAGGGCCATCGCGGCCAGGTAACCGCGCAGCACCCACCAGGCGGGTCGCAGCAGCTGAAGGAAGTCGCTCGCCTTGGGGTAGCCGAGCACGGGGCCGATCCGGACGTCGGCACTGCCGAGCACCCGCATCACGTCGGCCCGGGCCGCGAGAAGGGGGTCGAACCGGCGCTTGGGCGGGTCGGGGAAGCCACCGACGAAGGCGGCCGCGGTGGCGCGCAACTCGGCCGCGTACGCCTCGGGGGTGCCCAGCCGGTCGGTCAGGGTGACCGTGTCCTCGGCGCGGATCTCGGCCAGGTGCTCGGGCAGATCTTCGAGCAGCTCGGCCCGGGTGGCCTCGGGCAGGTCGGCCAGCGCCGCGCGGACCCGCTCGACGTACTCGGTTATCTCGTCCTGTGCCGTGGAGTTCACGCCGTCTCCCGCTCGCGAAGCAGATCGTCCATGGTGGATGCGAAGCCCTGCCACACTTTGCCCGACCGCTGCAACTCGGCGTGGCCGGCGGCGTTGAGGCCGTAGTACTTGCGGTGGGGGCCCTCGTCGCTGGGTACCACATAGGTGTTCAGGAAGCCGCCGGCGAACAGGCGACGCAGGGTGCCGTAGACCGAGGCGTCGCCGACCTCGTCGAGACCGGCGGCCCGCAGGCGGCGGAGGATGTCGTAGCCGTAGCCGTCACCGTCGCGCAGGGCGGCGAGCACGGCCAGGTCCAGGACACCCTTGAGTAGCTGAGTGGTATCCACGCGATGGACAGTACTTCGCAATGCGAAATACCGTCAAGAGCGCAGTACCGCCGGCCTTGTGCCGAACAGGCGTCAGGCGAGGCTGTGACAGATGCCGTCGAGGATGTCGTGCTCCGAGGCGACGACCTCGTCGTGGCCCGAGCGCTCCATGATGGTGCGCAGGATCAGGGCGCCGGCCCCGATCACGTCGGCCCGGCCCGGGTGCATCACCGGCAACGCACGCCGCTGCTCGACGGTCATGGCCAGCAGCTCGGCGGTCACCCGGGACACGTCGGCCCGGCTCACCGCGCTGTGGTGGATGCGCGTGGAGTCGTACGCGGGCAGGTCAAGAGCCAGAGCGGCGACAGTGGTGACCGAGCCGGCCAGCCCGACCAGCGTTCTGGCGTCGCGGCCGGGAACGGCGGTCAGGGCGATGTCGACCGCGGCCGTGATGTCGCGCTCCGCATTGTGGATCTCGGCCGCGCTGGGCGGGTCGCTGTGGAGGTGCCGCTCGGTCATCCGCACGCAGCCGATGTCCATCGAGATGGCGTGGTCGACCTCGGCCGCGCCGGTGACGAACTCGGTCGAGCCGCCGCCGATGTCGACCACCAGGTAGGGACGCTCGGCGGTGAGGCCGGCGACGGCGCCCGTGAAGGAGAGCCTCGCCTCCTCGTCGCCGCTGATCACCTCGGGGTCGATGCCGAGCACACCGCGAACCATGTCGCGGAACTCCTGCGCGTTCTCGGCGTCCCGCGACGCCGAGGTGGCACACATCCGCACCCGGGTCACGCCCAGTTCCGCGATCTCGGCGGCATAACCGAGCAGAGCTTTTCTCGTACGCGCCATCGCGCCCTCGGAGAGGCGGCCCGTACGGTCCACGCCCTCCCCCAGGCGCACGATCTCCATGCGCCGCGCCACGTCGGTCAGACCGCCGTCATTGCTGTCGGCGATGAGCAGGCGGATCGAGTTGGTGCCGCAGTCGATCCCGGCGACTCTCATAGGTGCAGCAGCATTCGAGTGTTCCCCAGGGTGTTGGGCTTGACCCGTTCCAGGTCGAGGAATTCGGCCACACCCTCGTCGTACGAGCGCAGCAGTTGCTCGTAGACCGTGTGCGGCACGGGGGCGCCGTCGATCTCGGTGAACCCGAACGAGCCGAAGAACCGGGTCTCGAACGTCAGGCAGAAGACCCGGGCCACCCCCAGCTCGCGGGCGACGTCCAACAAGCGCTCGACGATCCGGTGACCGATCTTCTGACCGCGACTGGCCGGGTCGACCGCGACCGTGCGGATCTCGGCCAGGTCTTCCCACATCACGTGCAGGGCGCCACAGCCGAGCACCCGGTCGTGGTCGTCGGTGGCCACCCAGAACTCCTGCACCGACTCGTACAGGGTGACCGTCGCCTTGCTGAGCAGCCGGCGGTCGGCCGTGTACTCGTCGACCAGCGACCGGATCGCCCGGATGTCCGTGGTGCGCGCGCGGCGGATCTCCACTTATTCGGCTCTTCCCACGCAGGGGCCATCGGCCCACCACGGTTCGACCGCGTCGCGGACCTCGTCCCCGAAAGGATTCACGCCCCGGCCCACAGCCAGCGCGTGCCCGAGGTGGACATGCAGACATTTCACTCGATCGGGCATGCCGCCCGCCGCCACGTGGGCGATCTCGGGCACGTCCTCGATCGCCTTGCGCTGGGCCAGGTAGTCCTCGGTGGCCTTCGCGTACTGAGCGGCCAGCTCGGGATCGGTCGACAGGCGCTCCTGCATGTCGCGCATGACGCCGGCCGACTCGAGCCGGCTGCACGCGGCGGTGGCATGCGGGCAGGTCAGATAGAACAGGGTCGGGAAGGGTGTGCCGTCGTCGAGACGCGGCGACGTCTCCACGACGTCGGGGTTGCCGCAGGGGCAGCGGTGCGCGACCGCTCGGGTGCCACGCGGACGGCGACCCAGTTGGACCTCCACGATGTCGAGGTCGGCCTCTGTGGGCTCATCCATGGTTTCTTTCGGTTTTCCGCCGCGGTTAGGCTCAGTGCTCACTGGTTCGGGGACTCCGCGTCGGCGGCTCGGACGCTGCTCCACAGCGTGTCGTACCAGCGGTCGGGTGCGGCCGCCGGCTGTTTCTGACCGGCCTCGGCTGCCGCGCCGACCGGATCGTTGCGCACGACGAGCGGAACCTCGCCCTCACGCACGTAGAAGAGTCTCTCCCGCGCCTGGGCCCGCAGGTATTCCGGGTCTTTCCACTTCTGCAGCTCCTGCGACTTCTGCGCGATGAGCTGCCTCTCCTCGGCTTGCTCGGCCTCGAGCTGGGCGAGTTGCGACTCCTGCGCGAGATAGACCCGCAGCGGGTAGGTGTAGGCGAGCGCCAGCGCGACGAAGACGACGATCAGCACCATCGTGCGGCCGGTGATGGCTCTCGCTCGCGGGGCCGCGGTGCGCTTGGCGGCGCCCCGGCTGCCGGTGACCGTACGCCTGTTCCGGCTGCTCTTCTTGGGCACCGAACCCGTGTTACGCACGGCCCGGGTGCGGACGGCTCCGGTGGTGCGGACACGCGACGAACCGGGGCGGCGGGCCGGGCCCTGACCGCTCGGTGCTCGTCGCTGTGTCACCCTGACCCCTCCGTCATGTGCTGTGGCGCCCGCTCGAAACCTATGCCCGTTTCGGCGGACGCCACAACTCCATGATTAGCGGGCGTTCGTCACGCCGTGCGGTAACGCGGGAAAGCGCCCGCACCGGCGTACCGGGCCGCGCTCTCCAGCTGCTCCTCGATGCGCAGGAGCTGGTTGTACTTCGCGACCCGGTCGGACCGGGCCGGGGCGCCGGTCTTGATCTGGCCGCTGCCGACCGCGACGGCCAGATCGGCGATCGTGGTGTCCTCGGTCTCGCCGGAACGGTGGCTCATCATCGTCTTGAAGCCGGCCCGGTGGGCCAGGTCGACGGCGTCGAGCGTCTCGGTCAGCGAGCCGATCTGGTTCACCTTGACCAGCACGGCGTTGGCCGCGTTCTCGGCGATGCCCCGGCCGATGCGAGTCGGGTTGGTGACGAACAGGTCGTCGCCCACGATCTGAATCTTGTTGCCGAGCTCGGCCGTCATCGCGCTCCAGCCGGCCCAGTCCTCCTCGTCGAGCGGGTCCTCGATCGAGACGATCGGGTACTCGGCGGCGAGCTTGGCGTAGTAGGCGATCATCTCGTCGGTCGACTTCGGGCTGCCCTCGAAGACGTACGCGCCGTCCTTGTGGAACTCGGTCGCCGCCACGTCCATGGCCAGCACGATGTCGCTGCCCAGGGTGAAGCCGGCGGCCTGCACGGCCTCGGCGATCAGGTCGAGGGCCGACGCGTTGGACGGCAGGCTCGGCGCGAAGCCGCCCTCGTCGCCCAGGCCCGTCGAGAGGCCCTTCTTCTTCAGCACCGACTTGAGCGCGTGGTAGACCTCGGCGCCGGTGCGCAGGGCCTCGCGGAAGGTCGGGGCGCCGATCGGCGCGATCATGAACTCCTGCACGTCGACGTTCGAGTCGGCGTGGGCGCCACCGTTGAGGATGTTCATCATCGGCACCGGCAGGACGGCCGCGTTGGGGCCGCCCACGTAGCGGAACAGCGGCAGCTCGGCGGAGAGCGCGGCCGCCTTGGCCACCGCCAGCGAGACGCCGAGGATCGCGTTCGCGCCCAGCTCGCTCTTGTCAGCCGTGCCGTCCAGGTCGAGCATCTTCTGGTCGATCAGGCGCTGCTCGCTCGCCTCGTAGCCGACGAGCTCGTCGGCGATCTTGTCTTCGACGTTCGAGACGGCATTCTCGACGCCCTTGCCCAGGTAGCGGCCCTTGTCGCCGTCACGCAGCTCGATCGCCTCGAAAGCGCCGGTGGAGGCGCCCGACGGTACCGCGGCGCGGCCGACCGTGCCGTCGTCGAGCCCGACCTCGACCTCGACGGTCGGGTTGCCCCGGGAGTCGAGAATCTCGCGGGCGACGATTGCTTCAATGGTGGCCATGTGTCGTGTCGCTCCCTCTGTTAAGGCTGCAGTTCACCGACCGCGACCCTGCGGCCGACCACGACACTGAGCGTATCGACCCGCGATGTCGGTCGTACGCGCGGCCGGTGAACTTCTCCTCAAGCCGGCCCCGTGGCTGCCGATCTCGGAGTCACTATGAGCACACCCATGCTTCCCGCCGACGGCTCGTACATCGAGCTGACCTCGTACGGCGAAACGCTGCCAGATGTGCGAGTCGTGCAGGCCACGGCCGCGATGATCACACTCTCCCTGGCCCTCGACGACCTGCCGGCGGCCGACGCGGAGGTGACGCTGCGCTGGGCGGCGGCGCCGCGCGGCCGGTACGCCGTCGCGGGCAACGTGGCCGCCGTCGACGGGAACCGGGTGCGGGTGACGCTGTCCGGAGAGCCCGCGATCGAGCAGAGCCGCGACTACGTACGCGGGGGTGGCGGCGAGCCGATCGTGCTGATCCTGCCCGGTCAGGCCGCCGCCGAGGGCACGATCCACGACCTCAGCGAGGGCGCGGTGCGAGCACACTTCACCGACGTCGAGGTGGCCGCCGGCGACGACATCACTCTGCGTATGCAGGTGGGCGACGAGATCGTCGAGTTCCCGGCCCGCGCGGTCAAGGTGAACTCGGTGCGGCAGCAGATCCCGCGGCGCGGCCCCCTGATCGTCGAACTGGTGGCGGTCTTCACCACGGCGGACGAGCACCAGGCCCGGATCATCCGGCGATACATCTTCTCGCAGCAGCTGAACGCCCGGGCCGCCGCCCGCGGTAGCTGAACAGGAATCTCGTTTGCTCCGGGTTGCGCCCATGGGCTTAGGTGTCAGGCGTGTCCTCCGTTCCACGCCTGACGCTCGCGGGTCTCGCCGTCCTGAGTACGGCGCTGCTCGGCACGTCCGGCTGCGGTGACCTCGACGAGGCCAGTGCCGCCCCGCTGACCAGGGAAAACCTGATCACCGAGACAGCCGGCCAGCTGGCCGCGGGCGCGGCCCTCAGCTACACCGCGAAATACCAGGTAGCGGGCGGCGAGACGGCAACCGTGAGCCGGGCCCAGAAACCGGCCCGAGCCTCGTACGTCTATCCGGGCGGCCGCCTCATCACGACGACGACGGTCACGATCCGCTGCGCCGGCAATTCCTGTACGTCGACGACGGCCGACCCGGCCGCGGCGGCCGCCCTGGCCGAGGCGCCGCTGGTCTCGCCCGAGGCGGTGCAGGCGATGCTGGCGACGGCCGCCCTCGACCCGGGCGTCCAGACCGACCAGCACGACACGACGATCACCGGCCGCCATGCCACCTGCCTGACCCTGCGCCAGGTGCACGGCACGCCGACCCCGTCGTTCGACCTGTGCGTGACCAACGAGGGCATCCTGGCCAGCTTCGCCGCCACGATCGACGGCGAGCGCATCGACCAGGCCCTGACCGCCTACTCGGAAACCGTCCCACCCGACGCGTTCCTGGTCCCCACGGGCGCCACCCTGGCCGACGAGTCCGCGGACACGAAGTAGCCCGCCGCCCTCTCCGCCTCGCCCGTGAACCTTCTTTCGCCGGCGCGCGACTGGACAGGGTGAGGAGGGGCGCATGAACGAGTTCTCGACGGCGATCGGTGCCGGATGAGTGACGAGCTGATCGTCGTGCGGTGCCAGCTGGGTGAGCGCGACGCCTTCCCCGAGTTGGTCCGGCACTGGCACGGGCGGGTGGAGCGGTACGTCGGGCGGATGCTCGGCCGAGCCGACGACGACGTGGTGCAAGAAGTGTGGCTGGCCGTCGTGAAGGGCCTGCCCCGGCTGCGGCAGCCCGACCGGTTCGGGCCGTGGCTGTTCGCTATCGCCCGGCGGGCCGTGATGAACCGGCTGCGGGACGCCTACGCGAGCCCCGAGCCGTTGCCGGTCGAGGACGGGCCCGACGAGGCCGCAGCCGTCGTAGACCGGGAACTGGTGGCCGGGGCGCTCTCTGCCCTGCCACCCCGGGAGCGGGAAGTGTTGCTGCTGTTCCACCTGGAGGACCTGTCGCTCGACACGTGCGCGCAGATCTGCGCGGTACCGGTCGGCACGGTCAAGTCGCGGCTCAACCGGGGCCGCCGGCTGTTGCGAGAAGAGTTGCTGCGAAAGGGGTACGAGGGATGACGCCGGAAGACCTGCTCGGCCGCCTCGACGCCCAGCTGTCGTTTCGCAGGCGTATCGCGTACGCCGCAGTAGCCTTCGCCGGACTGGCCGGCAGTGCCCTGATCGGAGTTCTGTGGGCGACCGAGCCGCACCTGCCGGCGCGCACCCAGGTGTCGTTCGGGGTGCTGGTGGTCATCGGGGCGGCGTGGGCAATCTTCGGCGGTTGGGCGGTCACGCGCCGGACGCCACTGTTCGCCCGCGACCGGGTGGTCGCCAGCTGGCTCGGACTGGCCGCCTGGATGGTGTTCGCGGTCGGAGCCCTCTTGCTCGCCCCCTCCGTGCCGGGCTGGCTGATCGTCGTCGGGTGCGCGATGGGCGTGACGGCGGCGGCCAATCTGGCCGTAGCGCTGCGGGCCCGGGCCGCCCTGCTGCGTCGCCGGGCCGAACTCGCCGAATGAGCCCAGCAGATACGCCACCACCCGCCGGCGCTCCGTGACGGCCGTCCGCAACCTGCGCCGCTCCGATTGACGATCGCCCTCAGCCCTGCCGGCCGCTGTCCGCGACCAGGCGTCAGCAGTTGGCGCCCGGCCGAAGCCGGCGGGTGAAGAGTCCGTCGGCAGTACGCGGCCAGCGGTCAGATCAACGACGTGAGGAGCGGGCGGACCAGACGAGCGCGTTCGCTTTGCCACGGACGCAGAGTGGGATGCCCGGGCGGGGCCGGCAGCGTGGATCGGTAACGCCACATGCCGGCCAGCGCGGCCACGAAACGGGCGGCATCGTCCGGCAGGCCTTCGAGGACCCTGCTCGCGGATCGCAGGGCGGCAGCGGGCCCGTCACGGTGCCCACCGCAGACGATGTCAGCGGCGAGGCGGGCGCGGTCGAGCCAGGACGCGCCCGCACAGCCGAAGCTCCAGTCGACGAGCACAGCCCGGCCGCCCGGCACGTCGACGATCGCATTGTCGGCTCGCACGTCCTGGTGGACCAGCGTTGTCCCGGCCGTCCACTCCGGCCACCCGGCGGCCAGGCCGGCCAGGGTCGCGATGTGCTGGCGTTCCCATCCGTCGAGCAACGCGGGTTCACCGGCGGCCAGACGCTCCCAGCCGTCGAGGTCAGTGAGCAGCTGCCCGATCGCCGGCACCAAAGCCGGTGCTCGCAGAGAGCTGACCAGCTCACAGGCGGCAGTCACCAGCCGAACCCCGTCATCACTCCACGGCGGCCCAGCCGGAACCCCTTCGGCGACCGACATCACCAACGCGCACCAGCCGTCGAGCTCGACCGAGCCCACCAGAACCGGCGCCGGAGCGCTCGCCGGCAGCGCCGCCAAGGCGACGGCCTCCCGCCGATAGAAGCGATACGAGGGTTCACTGGCCGCCCGCGACACAGCCTTGACGAAGACCCGCCCGAGTAGGAAAGCCGCCTGGCTTCGTCCCCAACGCGGAAGCCAGACCGCATCGCCGCACGGGTCTCCCAAGCTCGGCCAGGCAGCCAGAGAAGCGCCGACCATTCACGCACAGCGAGGTGAAGCCCCGGCAAGGCCGGGGCCGAGGGTACCCACGCAAGGCGTAACTGCTTCTCAGCCTGGCGTGGGCACCCTCGGCCCCGGCCGTCCCAGCGCAAGAAAGCCGCGGTTTCGAACAGCAATCCGCCTGGGTCAGACGCCGAGGAGGGTGCGGAGGTGGCGCGGCGGCGGGGAGCCATGGGCGAGCATGGCGTCGTGCCAGGCCTTCGGGGTAGCGCCGAACGGCCGGGCGGCGGCGATGGCGGCGACTTCGGTGTAGCCGACGAAGTAGGTGGAGAGCTGGGTAGAGGTCAGCAAGGCGCGGCGCCACTTGCCGGCGGCCTCGCCCTCCTCCTGGAAGCCAGGCCCGGTCATCAAAGCCATGGCCTCGCGCTCTTCCATCTCTTCGCAGTGGACCAGCTGATCGATGATGGCGTTGATGCTCATGCGCAGCTGCATCTTGAGCTGCTGGAGGCGTGTGGGAAGGCCGCCGAAACCCAGGTCGGCCATCGCCTCTTCGGCGTAGACGGCCCAGCCCTCGACGAACGGGCCGGACCAGCCCAGCGCGCGCACGCGGGTGGCAGCGCGGAAGCGGCGACTGTGGGCGAGCTGGAGGAAGTGGCCGGGCATCGCCTCGTGGACGGTGAGGTCGCGGAGCATGTGGTCGTTGTATTCGCGGTAGAACGATTCGACGCGCTCGGGCGACCAGTCGGACGGGGTGGGCGCGATGCAGTAGAACGTGGGCAGCTCGGCCGTCTCGAGCGGGCCCGGCGGGTCGCAGTAGGCGACGGCGACGCCGCGGGCGAACTCGGGCATCTCTTCGATGAGGCACGGGTCGTCGAGCAGGGTGACCAGGTCGTGCTTGCCGACGAAGCCGGTCGCCTCGTCCATCGTGGCCCGGGCCAGGGCGACGATGGTGTCGTTGGTGGGGTGTTGCGCGCCCAGGGTGTCGAGCGCGCGGCGGACCGTCTCGTCGGTGGCGGGGCCGCCGGTCAGCTCGGCGGCGGCCGCGCGCAGGCGCTCGCCGACGCTTTCGAGGTTGGCCCGGGCCCGGGAAAGCACCTCGGCCGCGGGGAGTTCGGTGTCGAGCGTGTGCCAGAGGCGGGCCTCCCACAGGCGGCGGCCCAGGCGCGGGTCGCGGCCGGGCTCGCCGCTGTCGACCAGGGTGTGCAGCCAGCCGTCGAACTCGGTGAGCGCGGCGAGGGCGGCGGCCGACGCGGGCTCGACCCGGGCGCGCAGGCCGGGCGCCTGGTCGAGCAGGGCGGGCAGCTCGTCGCGGATCAGCGCGGCCGTGCCCGCGAACTGGCCGATCGCCGTCTCGGCGTGGATGCGGGGAACGTCTCGCAGCTGGGCCCGGGCGGTGGCGAGCGCGTCAGGAATGGCCGCGAGACGGCCGGCGAGACTGGTCAGGCGTTCGTCGACGGGGGCGAACGGGCGGGCCATCAACGCGTGCAGCAGCGGGCCGGGGTTGTGGTCGAGCGGGTTCCACTCGTGTTCGCGCACTTCGCTCAGCTCGAACAGGCCACGCTCGGCCAGGGCGCTGAGGATGGCGTGGTCGACCTGATCTTCGGGCGGCAGCGCGTCGGCGTCGACGCCGGAGAGCGCATCGGTCGCGTCGCGCAGCATGGCCAGGCGGGCCTGGGTCGCGCCGGGCGACAGGTCGGGCAGGCGGTCGTCGAACCGGTGGTCACCGGTGTAGGTGGCCAGCCCGGGCGAGCTCTCGAGGATGGCGTCGACGATGCTCTCGGCGAGGGGTACGAACTCCGGCATGCCGTGAAAGTTACTCGTCCCGTCCGACATTTTTCGGCTCCGCCGCTCGCACGTCCTCCGCGTACTTCAGTGCCGCGCGACGCAGTTCCTGCTCGGCATCGCCGCCCTCGGCCACGATGCGGAGCAGGCGAGACCCGAGATCGGCGCCGGCGGGCAGCGGCACGTCGAGACCTGCTCGATGCGTACGCTGAAGGATCTTGGCTGCCAGGGCCAGGGCGGGCTGGCTCAGGGCGATGCCGTCGAGCGCCGAGTCGCGGGACTTCTCGGCCTTCTTGATGCGGTCCCAGTTCTCGGTGATCTCTTCGAGGCCGGCCACCTCGGCGCCCGCGTAGACGTGCGGGTTGCGGCGCACCATCTTGTCGACCAGCCCGCCGGCCACGTCGTCGATGGTCCACGCCTCGTCCTCGGGCAGTTCCTCGGCCAGCCGCGAGTGCAGCACGATCTGCAGCAGCACGTCGCCCAGCTCCTCGCGCAGCGCGTCGGTGTCGCCGGCCTCGATCGCGTCGTACGCCTCATAGCTCTCCTCGAGCAGGTAGGGCGCGAGGCTGCGGTGGCTCTGGGCCCGCTTCCAGGGGTCGCCGCCGGGCGAGACCAGCTGGTCCATCACCGCGACCGCGTCGAGCAGGCGGGCGCCCGGCGGGTCCCACGAGCCGTACATCAGCTCGAGCTCGGCCAGGCCGGGCTCGCGGGCCAGCCGCAGGCCGAGGCTGCGGGCGAAGCCCTCGTCGCCGGCCGGCCCGGCCAGCCAGACGACCGCCTCGCCGCTGCGAGCCAGCTCGGCCAGCAGCAGCTCGGGGTCGCTCTCGATGACCGTGACGGGCACGCCACTGCTGCGGAGCGCTCCGGCCTGTTCCGAATCGCCGGCGGCGAAGACCGGGTACGCCCGCAGGGCGTCCCAGGCGGCGGCGGTGAGCAGGCCCGCGGGCAGGCGCGGCGACGTGACGAGCAGAACGATCCGAGCGGTCATGGTCGCAACTCTGCCAGCCCGTGAGCCACCGCCTCCCCCGCCCACCCAAGGGTGAGAGAAGGTGGCAGCACGCTATCGCCTGTCAAGGGGACGGAGGCGAGTTGTCCACAGGCAGTGGCTATGAGACGTCGGTCACCGGGTTGCCGTCGGGGGTGGCGCCCAGGGGCACGCTCACCAACGGCTTCAGGGCGCCGTTCTGGGTCTGGAACTCGAGGACCGGGATGGTGAGCGGCTGGTAGCGCGGGTTCACCGTGATCTTCATGGCGTCGGTGGTCTCGGCCACCTCGGCCCGGACGGCCGCGGCCGTCTTCACCAGGGCCAGGTTCTCGGCCGGCAGCTGCGTCTTGAACTGCTCGAACGTCGTGCCGGCGGGCACCTCTTGGGCCGAGAGAAGCACGTCGAACACCTCGCGCAGGTCGTCGTCGGTCACGTCGGCCGCGGCCGCCTGCACCTTGGTGCGCAGCGCCCGGATCAGCGCGTCGGACTCGGCGTAGAGCCGCACGTATTCCGCGTCCTGCGGCAGCCGCAGCTGGGTCGCGTAGTCGCCGAGCGGCAGTTCGGCCGGCGCCGTCACGGATTCGCGCTGGACCACCTCGGTCAGCACGTTGTTGCTGACGAGCGTGCGCACGATGTCGGCCCGGGTGATCGACAGGGTCGCGGGCGGCGCGCTGGCCTCGGCGTCGGCGTTGGCCGTCTGCACTGCGGCGAACGCGTCGTCCCAGACCTCCTGCACCCGCTTCTCGGTGATCCGGGTGTCGTCGCCGACGTAGGCGGCCACGGACGGCTCGGACCGGCAGGCGGTGAGCCCGCTCAGCCCGAGGGACGCAACGACGGCGATGGATGCGAGTCGGCGAGCACGGTGCATGACATTGACTCTCTCACGTCGGGTATGAGGGAGATCACGCGACCCCGGCCGAAGCCGGCGCCGGGACCTCACCCAGAACATCTTTGAGGAGCTGGGCGCACCACTCGAGCAGGGCCTGGTCGCGCAGCGGTTCGCCGCCCACCCGGCGGGTGCTGGGCCGGGGCACGCTGACCTGGTCGGTGGCGTGCTTGTAGACCGAGTCGGGGTGGTAGCGCTTGAGCCGCAGCTGCTTCGAGTCGGGCAGCGGCACCGGGCTGAACCGGATGTGCTTGCCCTGCATCGACACGTCGGTGAGGCCGTACGCCCGGGCCACCTGGCGGAAGCGGGCGACCGCGATGAGGTTGGCGACCTGGGCCGGGGGCTCGCCGTAGCGGTCGGTCATCTCGGCCACGACCTCGTCGAGCTTCGCGTTGTCGCGGGCCTCGGCGAGCTTGCGGTACATCTCGAGGCGCAGGCGCTCGACCGAGATGTAGTCGACCGGCAGGTGCGCGTCGACCGGCAGATCGATCTTGACCTCGGGCTCCTCCTCGGGGCGCTCGCCCTTGAACGCCTGCACGGCCTCGCCGACCATGCGCACGTACAGGTCGAAGCCCACGCCCTCGATATGGCCGGACTGCTCGCCGCCGAGCAGGTTGCCGGCGCCGCGGATCTCGAGGTCCTTCATCGCCACGTACATGCCGGCGCCGAGCTCGGTGTGCTGGGCGATGGTGGCCAGCCGCTCGTGGGCCTGCTCGGTGAGCGGCTTCTCGCGCGGGTACAGGAAATAGGCGTACGCCCGCTCGCGGCCGCGGCCGACCCGGCCCCGGATCTGGTGCAGCTGGGCCAGGCCGAGCAGGTCGGCCCGCTCGACGATCAGCGTGTTGGCGTTCGGGATGTCGATGCCGGACTCGACGATGGTGGTGCAGACGAGGACGTCGTACTCCTTCTCCCAGAAGCCGACCATCACCTTTTCCAGCTGGTCCTCGCTCATCTGGCCGTGCGCCACCGCGACCCGGGCCTCGGGCACCAGCTCGCGCAGCCGGCGCGCCGCCTTGTCGATCGACTCGACCCGGTTGTGCAGGTAGAAGACCTGCCCGTCGCGGAGCAGTTCGCGGTGGATGGACGCGGCGACCTGCTTGTCGTCCTGGGCGCCGACGAAGGTGAGCACCGGGTGCCGTTCCTCGGGCGGGGTGGCGATGGTGGACATCTCGCGGATGCCGGTGATCGCCATCTCGAGCGTCCGCGGGATCGGCGTGGCCGACATGGTCAGCACGTCGACCGAGGCCCGCAGGGCCTTGAGCTGTTCCTTGTGCTCGACGCCGAAGCGCTGCTCCTCGTCGACGATGATCAGGCCGACGTTCTTGAACTTGGTCGAGTTGGACAGCAGGCGGTGGGTGCCGATCACGATGTCGGCCGTGCCGTCGGCCGCCTGCTCGAGGGTCTGCTTGGCCTCGGACGGGGTCTGGAAGCGGGACAGCTGCTTGATCGTGATGGGGAACTGGCCCATCCGGTCGGTGAACGTGTTGAAGTGCTGCTGGGCCAGCAGCGTGGTCGGCACCAGCACGGCGACCTGCTTGCCGTCCTGCACCGCCTTGAACGCGGCCCGGACGGCGATCTCGGTCTTGCCGTAGCCGACGTCGCCACAGATCAGCCTGTCCATCGGGACGGACAGCTCCATGTCGTGCTTGACCTCGGAGATCGCCGACAGCTGGTCGGGCGTCTCCTGGTAGGGGAACGCGTCCTCCAGTTCGCGCTGCCACGGCGTGTCGGGGCCGAACGAGTGGCCCTTGGACGCCTGGCGGGCCGCGTAGAGCTGGATGAGCTGGGCCGCGATCTCGCGCACGGCCTTGCGAGCGCGGGCCTTGCTCTTCTGCCAGTCGGAGCCGCCCATCTTGTGCAGCGCGGGCGACTCGCCGCCGACGTAGCGGGACAGCTGGTCGAGCTGGTCGGTGGGCACGTAGAGCCGGTCGCCGGGCTGGCCCCGCTTGGACGCGGCGTATTCGAGCACGATGTACTCGCGGTCGGCGCCGTTGACCGTGCGCTGCACCAGCTCGACATAGCGGCCGATGCCGTGCTGCTCGTGCACCACGAAGTCGCCCGGCTTGAGCTCGAGCGGGTCGATCGTGTTGCGCCGCCGGGACGGCATCTTGCGCATGTCCTTGGTGGACGCGCCGCGACCGCCGGTGATGTCGTTGCCGGTGATGACGGCCAGCCGCGAGCCGGCGTCGATGAAGCCGTGGTTGAGCCCGCCGCAGGTGACCAGCAGCTGGCCGGACTCGGGGGCGGACTCGATGGAATCGGTCGGGGTTACGCCGAGGCCGGCGTCGCGCAGCACCTCGGTGGCCCGCTGGGCGGTGCCATGACCCTCGAAGACCAGCGCGATGGCCCACCCGGCGGTGGACCAGTCGTGCAGGTCGGCCGCGAGCTTGGCGGTGTCGCCGTGGTAGAGCGGCACGGGCTGGGCAGCCACGGCCACCGCGTCGCCGGCATCCGGGCTCACTTCGACGGACGGCGCTTCGAGCCAGGGCTGATCATCCGCCGGCGCGGGCGAGGAGTCAGCCAGGCCGAACGGCGACACCGTCCACCATGGCTGCTTCAGGGTGGCGGCGTGGGAGCGTACGTCAGCCAGGGTCTTGAAAGCGGCGGCGCCCACGTCGATCGGCGCCTGACCACCGACGGCCGCGGCCGCCCACGACGCCTCGAGGAACTCGTCGGAGGTGCGGGTGAGGTCGTGGGCCCGGGTGCGGATGCGCTCGGGGTCGCAGAGCAGCACATGGGCGCCGGCCGGCATGGTGTCGATCAGCAACTCCATGCTGTCGGTGCCGTCGAGCAACGCGGGCGCCAGCGATTCCATGCCCTCGACCGGAATGCCCTCGGCCAGCTTGTCGAGGATCTCCGCGATCTCGGGGTGCTCGGCAGCCAGTTCCGCGGCGCGGCGGCGCACGTCGGGCGTCAGCAACAGCTCGCGGCAGGGCGGCGCCCACAGAGTGGGAACCGGATCGATCGTGCGCTGGTCGGCGACGGCGAAGGTGCGGATCTCCTCGACCTCGTCGCCCCAGAACTCGACCCGGGACGGGTGCTCGTCGGTGGGCGGGAAGACGTCGAGGATGCCGCCGCGCACGGCGAACTCGCCCCGCTTGGTGACCAGGTCGACCCGGGCGTACGCCATGTCGGTGAGCCGCCGCGCGACCTCTTCCAGCTCCGCCGAGCCGCCGGTCGTCAGCTCGACCGGTTCGAGGTCGCCGAGACCCTTCAGCTGCGGCTGCAGCAGGGACCGGACGGGGGCCACGACCACCTGGACCGGCTCGGAGCCGGGGTGGGCCAGCCGGCGCAGCACGGCCAGGCGACGGCCCACCGTGTCGGAGCGCGGGGACAGGCGCTCGTGGGGCAGGGTCTCCCACGAGGGGAAGACGGCCACCCGGGAGGGGCTGATCAGGCAGCCCAGCGCGTCGGCCAGGTCGTCGGCCTCGCGGCTGGTGGCGGTGACCGCGAGCACCGGCTTACCGGCACCGCCGAAGTCGGACGAGCCGGCCACCGCGGCCACGACGAACGGGCGCAGCGAGGCGGGCGCGGTGAGGTCGAGCGCGTCGGACTCGGCGAAACTCTGGCGTGCCAGATCGCGGGCCCGGGCGAGACCACGATCGCGAAGAGCGGCGGGGATGAGACCGGACAGCTGCATGAACTCAAACACCTCGAACACGTCGAAAAACCCCAGTCGCCCTGAAGGGCGGGGGTACGTCGACAAGTTTAGTCCGTGCCACCGACATTTATGAGCGACGCACAAATCGTCCGACATATGCATCGATACCGGGGCAATAGTGGGCAGCGGCGGAAAGCATTCCCTGGGGAGGCAACGTGCGTATCCTGCTGCTCGTTACGGCGTTCAACGGCCTGAGCCAGCGCGCCTGGTGCACGCTGCGCGAGGCCGGGCACGACGTCGGAGTGCAGCTGGCCACCGGCGCGGCCGACATGATCGAGGCGGTGCGGGCCACGAGTCCCGACCTTATCCTGTGCCCGTTCCTCAAGCAGCGGGTGCCGGCCGAGGTCTGGAAGAACCGGCGCACGGTGATCATCCATCCCGGTCCGGTCGGCGACCGCGGTCCGTCCTCGCTGGACTGGGCCATCGCCGACGGCGTGCGCACCTGGGGCGTCACGGCGCTGCAGGCCGTCGAGGAGATGGACGCGGGACCCATCTGGGCCACCCGTTCCTTCCCCATGCCGGCCGCTCCCCCGCGTAAGTCGTCGCTCTACAACGGGCCGGTGGCCGACGCCGCGATGGAGTGCATCCTCGAGACGGTGGCGAAGGCGGCCGACAAGAGCTTCAAGCCGGTGCCGGCCGACCAGACGCCGACCGAGGCGCCCGGCGCCCGCCCGCGGCCGCTGATGAAGCAGGACGACCGTGCCTTCGACTGGTCCGACCCGACCGAGCGGATCCTGCGCAAGATCCGGGCGGCCGACGGCGCCCCGGGAGTGCGCACCGTGCTTGCCGGGCGGCCGGTCTTCGCGTACGACGCCACCCCCGGCCTGGCCCGGGCGGCGCGACCGGGCCAGATGCTCGGCCGCCGGCAGGGCGCCGTGCTCGTCGGCACCGGCGACGGCAGCCTCTGGATCGGCCATCTGCGGGACGCCGAGGCCGGCATCAAACTGCCGGCGACCACCCTGCTCGGCTCGCGGCTGCGCGGCGTGCCCAACTCGCCCCTGCCGGTCGGCACCGAGCCCGAGTCCCCGTCCGCGTACCGCCAGGTGCGCTACCGCCGCACGGGCCGGATCGGCTGGCTGGCCTTCGACTTCTACAACGGCGCGATGGCGCCGGGGCACTGCCGGCGGCTGCTGGCCGGGTTGCAGCACGCGACCGCCCAGGACACCGAGGTGCTGGTGCTGCGCGGCGGCACGGACGCGTTCAGCAACGGCATCCACCTGAACGTGATCGAGGCGTCGACCGACCCGGCCGGGAGCGCCTGGGCCAACATCCGGGCCATCAACGACGTGTGCCGCGAGCTCGTGACCTGCACCAAGCAGGTGGTCGTGGCGGCGTACGCGGGCAGCGCGGGCGCCGGCGGCGTGATGCTCGGCCTGGGCGCTGACCTGGTGGCGGCGCGCGCGGGCATCGTGCTCAACCCCTACTACGACATGGGCCTGTACGGCTCCGAGCTGCACACCTTCACGCTGCCCCGCCGGGTCGGCGAGGAGCAGGCGCAGCGGCTGGTCGACGACAAGCTGCCGGTGAGCGCCGAGCAGGCGGCCCGGATCGGGCTGGTCGACGAGGTCGGGCCGCGCCACCCCGAGGCGTACGCGGAATGGCTGACTGCCCTGGCCGAGCGGGAGAGCGACCCCCGCACCGCCCGCCGCCGCCGTCAGGCCAAGGCAAAGCGGCTGGCCGGCGAGCGTGTGCCGCTCGAGGTCTACGAGGCCCGCGAGCTGGCCGAGATGAGCCGGGACATGTTCGGCGACCGCAGTGGGTTCGCCGCCGCGCGGCACGACTTCGTGACCAAGGCGCAGCCGGTCGAGACGCCTGAACGCCTGCGGCTGATCCCGGCCAACGTCAGCCGGATCGCGCCCAAGGAGAGCCGCCAGCTCGCGGTGCGCCCTGCTGTGCCCCTGTCCGCCTGATGAGCACGCTCCAGAAGAAGGTCCCCACCGGCCGGGTCCGGGTCAGCGCCGCGCTCCAGGCAGCCACGATGCTGCTGCCCGCGCGCTACAACTACAGCGCCTACAGCGTGCTCGCCGGTCCGGCTGATCCGCCGCCGGCGGAGGGCGAGGCCTATTCCGTACGCATGAAGCGCCTGTCCCGGCGCCGGCCGGTGCTCGCCGTCCTGATCACGTTGTTCGCGTTCGCCTTCGAGAGCACGTTCTTCGGCTGGCTGATCGCGTCGATCGAGGTTCCCGACCGGCGGCTGAACCCGGTGCTCTACGGCGGGGCCATCGTGATGATCGGCGCGACCGCCACCATCGAGCTGTTCCGTCTGGTCAATGTGGTCACGCTGTGCCTGGCCACGTGGTGGGCGCGCGATCCGGTGCCGGTGGTGCCGGACACGAGGCTGCGGGTGGCCTTCCTGACCACGATCGTGCCCGGCAAGGAGCCGGTGGCGATGGTCGAGCGGACGCTGCGCGCGGCCCGCAACGTGCGCTACGGCGGCACGTACGCGGTGTGGCTGCTCGACGAGGGCGACGACCCCGAGGTCAAGGCCATGTGTGAGCGGCTCGGGGTGCGGCACTTCAGCCGGCGCGGCATCGAGAAGTTCAACACGCCGTCGGGCGCCTTCAAGGCGAAGACCAAGCACGGCAACTACAACTCGTGGGTCGACGTGCACGGCGACGACTACGACGTGTTCGTCTCGGTCGACCCGGACCACGTGCCGCTGCCCAACTTCTGCGAGCGGCTGCTGGGCTACTTCCGCGACCCGGCGGTGGGATTCGTGGTGGGGCCGCAGATCTACGGCAACTACGACAACCTCGTCACGCGCTGGGCGGAGTCGCAGCAGTACCTGTTCCACTCGCTGCTGCAGCGGGCCGGCAACCGGCGCGGGATCGCCATGCTGGTGGGGACGAACAACGCCGTACGCATCTCGGCCCTGAAATCGATCGGCGGCCTGCAGGACTCGATCACCGAGGACATGGCGACCAGCCTCGCGCTGCACGCCGCGAACTGGCGGTCGGTGTACACGCCGGACGTGCTGGCCGTGGGCGAGGGCCCGTCGTCCTGGACCGACTACTTCACCCAGCAGCACCGCTGGTCGCGCGGCACCGACGAGGTGGTGCTGAGCAAATTCGCCGGGCTGGTCCGCAAGCTCGGGCCGGGCCGGGCGCTCCACTATGGCCTGTTGATGTCGTACTACCCGCTGACCGCGCTGGCCTGGCTGCTCGGCGCGCTGAACGCGTTCTGCTACCTCGCGCTCGGCGCCCAGGGCGTGCACGTGCCGCAGGAGGTGTGGCTGATGCTCTACATCGACGCCGCGCTCTTCCAGATCGGGCTCTACGTCTTCAACCGGCGGCACAACACCAGCCCGCACGAGGAGGCCGGCTCGTCCGGGCTGACCGGCATGGTGGCGTCCACCCTGTCGACGCCGATCTACGTCTCGTCCTTCGTGGGCGCGGTGCTGCGCCGTAAGGCCGGCTTCGTGGTCACGCCGAAGGGCGACTCGACCAGCCCGGACCGGCTCGCGACGTTCGCGCCCGGCCTGCGCTGGGCGGTGTTCTTCGTCGTGCTGCTGATCATCGCCGAGGTCACCGGGCACGTCGACAACGCGATGTTCGTCTGGCCCGCGCTCAACCTGCTCATCTGCCTGACCCCGCCGGCGCTCTGGTACGTCCTGCGCCGCCGGACTAGACCTGAGGAGTCCACCGTATGAAGCCCCGCCCCCGCCCCAGTCTCGCGCGCCGGATGGCCAGCGGAACAGTCGCGGTGGTGGTGCTCGCCGTGGTCGCTTTCGCGAACCGCCCGGTCCTAGCGGCCGGATCCGAGGCGCTGCACAACTACTCGATCAACCGGCAGTCCTACAAGGAGAAGTTCGGGCACTGGGCCCGGTTGCCGGTGCCGTCCGGCTTCAAGGTCAACGCCATTCACGCCGCCCTGCTCAGCACGGGCAAGGTGCTGATCGTGGCGGGCAGCGGCAACAACCGCGACCGGTTCGAGGCGGGCACCTTCCGGACGGTGCTCTACGACCCCCGCGCCGACAAGTTCAGCGAGGTCCCGACGCCGACCGACGTGTTCTGCGCCGGGCACAGCTTCCTGCCCAACGGCAATCTGCTGATCGCCGGGGGCACCAAGTCGTACGAGGTGCTCGAGAAAGATGTGAAGCGGGCCGGCGGCGTCATGAAGGTCAAGAACGAGTCGCCCGATCACGGCCCGCGCGCCTTCGGCAAGGGCACCCGGTTCCGCTCGGCGGCCGGGCACGAGTACGCCAGCCGCACCGCCTTCACGGTTCCGGCCGCCCGCAAGGTGGTGCACGGTCCGCACGTCGCGGTCACGGCGGGCGAGGTCGAGGTCTGGGTCGACGCCGTACGCCCGGGGGACGCCGCCGTCGTCCGCGAGGGTGCGCAATACCGGATCACCGGTCTGACCGGCCCCGACGCCAATAACGTCTACGGCGTGGCCGACAAGATCACGCGGGAGAAGCAGGAGTACGGCGGCGACAAGACGTCGTACGAGTTCGACCCCCGCACCGAGCGCTATCACAAGACCGGTGACCTCAAGGAACACCGCTGGTACCCGACGCTGGTGACGTTGACCGACGGCGACGTGCTCGCGGTCTCGGGCCTGGACGAGTTCGGCCGGATCATCCCCGGACGCAACGAGGTCTACGACTCCCGCACGCGCACCTGGTCGGCGGCGCCCCAGTTCCAGCGCTACTTCCCGACCTATCCGAGCCTGCACGGGATGGCCGACGGCCGCCTGTTCTACTCCGGCGCCAACAGCGGCTACGGCTCGGACAAGGAGGGCCGTACGCCCGGGGTCTGGAACCTGGACGGCAACCGCTTCCAGCCCGTGCCGGGTCTGCGGCAGCCGGAACTCAACGAGACGGCCACCTCGGTCATGTTGCCGCCGGTGCAGAACCAGCAGGTGATGATCTTCGGTGGGGGCGGGGTCGGCGACTCGCCGGTCTCGACGGCCCGCACCGACATCGTCGACCTGCGCGACAAGAAGCCGGTCTACCGCCCCGGCCCCGACCTGCCGAAGCCGGCACGCTACCTGTCGACCGTCGTGCTGCCCGACGACACCGTCTTCACCAGCGGCGGCTCCTCCGGCTACCGCGGTGGCCCCTACCGCGGCGCGAAGCGGAGCGACCTGTTCAACGCGCAGTTCTACGTGCCCGCGACGAACTCGTTCCGCACCGCCGCCGAGTCGACGGTCGGGCGCAACTACCACTCCGAGGCGATCCTGCTGCCCGACGGCCGGGTCATCACGATGGGCAGCGACCCGCTCTACGACCGCACGGGCCGGGCGCCGGGCACGTTCGAGCAGCGCATCGAGGTCTACAGCCCGCCCTACCTGTTCCGGGGCAAGCGACCCGCGATCGGCCACGCGCCGGGCGAGGTCGCACGGGGCAGCATCTTCGGAGTGGGCTCGCCCGACGCGGCCCGGGTGGCCTCGGCCCGGCTGGTCCGCCCCAGCTCGGTCACCCACGGCACCGACACCGACCAGCGCTCGGTCGCCCTCGGCCTGACCCGGAAGGACGGCCGCCTCGACCTGCGGGTGCCCCGGCAGCCCGGGGTCGCGCCCTCCGGCTGGTACATGCTCTTCCTCGTCGACGACCGAGGGCTACCGTCGGTGGCCCGCTGGATCCGGGTCCGGTGATGGCCCGCCGCATACGGGTGTCCCTGATCGTCTCGGCCGCGCTCGTCGGGCTCGGCACCGTCGCCGTTGCCGCCGGGGCCCGCGAGCGCGACCCGGAGTTGCTGACCCCGCCACCGCCGCGCGCCGTCAGCCCGCACCTCTACGTCGACCCGTCGGGCGCGGCGGTGGCGGCTGCCCGCGCGCTGGAGCGGGCCGGCCGACGGCCCGAGGCGACGATCATCCGGCGCATCGCCGACCAGCCGGCCGCGGTCTGGTTCACCGACGACTCGCCGGGCTACGCCGACCGGGCGCGACGGCTGGCCGCGGCGGCCACGGCGGCCCGGCGGATGCCCGTCCTGACGCTTTACTTCATTCCGCATCGGGACTGCTCGGGTCACTCGGCGGGCGGGGCGGCCGACGCCGTCGCGTACCGGAGGTGGGTGACCGCGCTGGCCGGGGCCCTGCGCGGCCACCGCGCCATCGTGGTGCTCGAGCCCGACGCCTTGGCCCAGGCCGTGCGCGGGTGCCTGACCCCGGCCCGCCGCACCGAACGCCTGGGCCTGCTGCGGCACGCCATCGCGACCCTGCGGACCGCGCCCGGAGTACGCGTCTATCTGGACGCCGGCAACCCGACCTGGATCCCGGCCGCAGAGATCGGGCCGGCGCTGCGCACGGCCGGGGTGGGCGCGGCGGCCGGGTTCGCGCTCAACGTGGCCAACTTCGAGACCACGGGCGACAACGTGCGGTACGGACTGGCCGTGTCGCGGACGGTCGGCGGCAAGCACTTCGTCGTCGACACCAGCCGCAACGGGAACGGGCCGGCCCAGCGTGGGGCGGGCGACCGGCACTGGTGCAACCCGCCCGGGCGCAGGCTGGGGCCGGTGCCGACCCTTTCCACCGGCTTCTCACTGGTCGACGCGTACCTGTGGGTGAAACGTCCCGGGGAGTCCGATGGCGCCTGCGCCCCGGGCCACCCGCCCGCCGGCCGATGGTTTCCGGCGTACGCCCTGGGGCTCGCCAGATAAGAGGCGTAGGTGAGACTTACCTCAAATTCCCCCTCCGTGGGGGTACGCCGATACGATCGGCGAAGTCGGGACAGCGCTGTCCTGGAGCACCTTTGAGGCGAAGGAGCGCCCCCGATAATGAGCGCGCAGCAGCATATGCCCGACCAGCACGGCCAGCTAGACCCCGACGGCCCCGATGCCGCTCTACGCGCAGATATCCGGCGTATCGGCACGTTGCTCGGGCAGACGCTGGCCCGCCAGGAAGGCCGCCCCCTCCTCGACCTGGTCGAGGAGATCCGCGCCCTGGTCCGGCAGGACCCGCAGGCCGCGGCCGACCGCCTGGCCGCCATGGACGTCACGACCGGCACCAAGCTGGCCCGCGCGTTCTCCACCTATTTCCAGCTGGCCAACATCACCGAGCAGGTGCACCGCTCGCGCGACCTGCGCCGGCGGCGTGCGCACGACGGCGGCTGGCTCGACCAGGCAGCCAAGCTGATCGCGGAGCGTGGGGTGCCGGCCGACGAGATCGCCGCGGCCGCCCGCCGCCTCGCCGTCCGCCCGGTCTTCACGGCCCACCCGACCGAGGCGTCCCGCCGCTCGATCCTGTCGAAGCTGCGCCAGCTGGCCGACGCGCTCGACGCCGAGGCGGCCGCCGCCGTGCTCTACGGCCAGGCCGACACCACCGCCTCGACGCGCAAGTTCGCCGAGCTCATCGACCTGCTGTGGCAGACCGACGAACTGCGGCTGGACCGGCCGGAACCGACCGATGAGGCGCGCAACGCCGTCTACTACCTGCGCGACCTGTACGCCGAGGCCGCCCCGCAGGTGCTGGCCGACCTGGCCGAGACGCTGCGCCAGCTCGGGGTCGAGACAGCGCCCACGGCCCGTCCGCTGACCTTCGGGTCGTGGATCGGCGGCGACCGCGACGGCAACCCGTTCGTCACGCCGGCCGTCACCCGGGACGTGCTGATGATCCAGCACGAGCACGGCATCCAGGCCACCGAGGCCGCGATGGACCAGCTCATCGACATGCTGTCGGTGTCGCGGCGGCTGCGCGGGGTCTCGCTCGACCTGTCGGCGTCGCTCGCCAAGGATCTCGAAAACCTGCCCGAGGTGGCGCCGCGGTTCCGCCGCACGAACGCCGAGGAGCCGTACCGGCTCAAGGTGCGGGCGATCAAGGCGAAGCTGGCCAACACCCGGTCCCGGCTGCGCAACGGCACCGTCCACGTGCCCGGCCGCGACTACCTGGGCAGCGACGAGCTGATCAGCGACCTCGAGCTGATCCGGGCCTCGCTGGCCCGCAACTCGGGCCAGCTCACGGCGGTCGGCGTGGTGGCTACGGCGATCCGTACGGTGTCGGCCTTCGGCCTGCAGCTGGCCACGCTGGATGTGCGGGAGCATGCCGAGAAGCACCACGAGGTGCTGCAGCAGATGTACACGCAGGTCGGCGAGGTGGACGACTACGCCGTGCTCGACCGGGCCGACCGCACCAAGCTGCTGGCCACCGAGCTGACCGGGCGGCGGCCGCTGAGCAGCGCCGACACCCCGCTCACGGACTCGGCCCGCAAGACGTTCGACGTGTTCAACACGATCCGTGACGTGCAGGACCGCTTCGGCGCCGACGTCATCGAGACGTACATCATCTCGATGACCCTGGGCGTCGACGACGTGCTGGCGGCGGCCGTGCTGGCCCGTGAGGCCGGCCTGGTCGACATCCACACCGGGCGTGCCCGGGTCAACATCGTGCCGCTGCTGGAGACGCCGGCCGAGCTCGACGCGGGCGGTGACCTGCTCGACGAGATGCTGTCGCTGCCGGCCTACCGCGAGATCGTGCGGGCCCGGGGCGACGTGCAGGAGGTCATGCTCGGCTACTCCGACTCCAACAAGGAGGGCGGCATCACGACCAGCCAGTGGGGCATCCACAAGGCGCAGCGCTCCCTGCGTGACGTGGCGGCCCGTCACGGCGTGCGGCTACGGCTGTTCCACGGCCGCGGCGGCACCGTCGGCCGGGGCGGCGGCCCCACCCACGAGGCGATCCTGGCCCAGCCGTACGGCACGCTGGACGGCGCCATCAAGGTGACCGAGCAGGGTGAGGTCATCTCCGACAAGTACACGCTGCCCGCCCTGGCCCGCGAGAACCTCGAGCTCACGGTGGCCGCGGTGCTGCAGGCGACGCTGCTGCACACCTCGCCGTCGGTCGACCTCGAGCGGCTGGCCCGCTGGGACGCCACGATGGACGCCGCCTCGGACGCGGCGTTCACGGCCTACCGCTCGCTGGTCGAGAATCCGGACCTGGCGGCCTACTTCTGGGCGGCCACCCCGACCGAATTGCTGGGCGCGCTGAACATCGGCTCCCGCCCGGCCAAGCGGCCCAACGCCGACGCCGGGCTGGGCGGCCTGCGGGCCATCCCGTGGGTGTTCGGCTGGACCCAGACGCGGCAGATCGTGCCGGGCTGGTTCGGCGTCGGCACCGGTCTCAAGGCGGCCCGCGAGGCCGGCCACACCGAGACGCTGCAGGAGATGTACGGCAACTGGCAGTTCTTCCAGACGTTCGTGTCGAACGTCGAGATGATGCTGACCAAGACCGACCTGACCATCGCCCGGCGCTACGTCGAGACCCTGGTGCCGGAACACCTCCGCCCGATCTTCGCCACGATCGAGGCGGAGTACGAGCTGACCGTGCGCGAGATCCTGGCCATCACCGGCGAGGCCTCGCTGCTCGAGAACCAGCCCGAGCTCAAGCGCACCCTCGACGTGCGGGACACGTACCTCGAGCCGCTGCACCACCTGCAGGTGGCGCTGCTGCGGCAGTACCGCGAAGCGGGCGAGGCAGACCGGCAGAGCGTGGTGGCGCCGGGCTCGCGGCGGGTGGTGTCCGACTCGACGGCGCTCGAGCGGGCCCTGCTCACCTCGGTCAACGGCATCGCCGCGGGGATGCGCAACACCGGCTGATTTGGTGCACTTTGAACGGGTCCGGGAGTTGATCCCGGGCCCGTTCAGCGTTTGCGGAGCCATCGAGAGACGGCTATGGTGCGACCTGGGAGCGCTCCCACGTCCCCTTTCCCCTCCCCGATGGAGCCCCGATCCCCATGCGCAGATGGAGACTTGCCGCCGGCGTCGCAGTCGCGATCGCCGCCGCCTCGGTGGCCACGGTCATCGCCCAGCCGGCCAACGCCGAGACCGCCGCCTTCACGGTGACGGGCTCGTGGAGCAACGGCTACCAGGGCCAGGTCGAGGTCCGGAACAACACGTCGTCCACGATCAACACCTGGCGGGTGCAGCTCACCCTGCCCGCCGGTACCACGATCGTCAACTCCTGGAGCGCCACGCAGTCGGCGTCCGGCTCGACCTGGACGTTCACGCCGGCCGGCTGGAACGGCACGCTGGCCGCGGGCGCCTCCACCTCGTTCGGCTTCATCGCCAACGGCACCGGGCGGCCGACCTCGTGCTCGGTCAACGGCGCCAGCTGTGACGGCTCGTCCGGCCCGACCACCCCGCCCGTCACGACACCGCCCACCACGCCGCCCACCACTCCCCCGGCGGGCACCACCCCCGTCGCGCAGAACGGGCAGCTGCGGGTCTGCGGCGTGAAGCTGTGCAACGCGGCCGGCAAGGCGATCCAGCTGCGCGGCATGAGCACGCACGGCCTGCAGTGGTTCGCCGACTGCTACAACGACGCCTCGCTCGACGCGCTGGCCGACGACTGGAAGGCCGACCTGCTGCGGGTCTCGATGTACGTGCAGGAGGGCGGCTACGAGACCAACCCGGCCGGCTTCACCGCGCAGGTCAACAACCTGGTCGAGGAGGCCACCCAGCGCGGGCTCTACTCCATCATCGACTTCCACACGCTGACCCCGGGCGACCCGAACTACAACCTGGCCCGGGCCAAGATGTTCTTCGCCGAGGTCTCGGCCCGGCACGCCTCGAAGAACAACGTCATCTACGAGATCGCCAACGAGCCCAACGGCGTCAGCTGGGCCGGCATCAAGAGCTACGCCGAGCAGGTCATCCCGGTGATCCGGGCCAACGACCCGGACGCCGTGGTCATCGTCGGCTCGCGCGGCTGGTCCTCGCTGGGTGTCTCGGAGGGCGCGACCTCGAGTGAGATCACCGCGAACCCGGTCAACGCGTCCAACATCATGTACGCGTTCCACTTCTACGCCGCCTCGCACAAGGACAACTACCGCGCCGAGGTGCAGCGCGCCGCGGCCTCGCTCCCGCTGTTCGTCACCGAGTTCGGCACGGTGACCTACACCGGCGGCGGCCAGGTCGACCTGGCCAGCACCGCCACCTGGCTCGACCTGCTCGACCGCCTGCAGATCGGCTACGCCAACTGGACGTACTCCGACGCCGACGAGAGCAGCGCCGCCTTCCGCCCCGGCACGTGCGGCGGCCCGACCTACGCCGGCACGGGCGTCCTCACCGAGTCCGGCACCTACCTGCGCAGCCGCATCCGGACCGCCGACAACTTCTGATCGGCCTCAGACCACGTGCGCCCCGGGCTTCCCACCAGGCCCGGGGCGCACGTGTTCCCGGATCAGCCGCTCGCCGATCACGATGGACGGCCTGGTCCAGGCGGCCAGCAGGGCGTCGAGGTCGGGGGTCTCGGTCAGGAACCACCCGGAGTAGAAGGTGCCGGTCGTCCACTCCCGCACCTGGGACAGCCGGGCCACCTGGTTGAGCCGGGCGCCGAGGCCGAGCCGCCGCGACACGTAGACGTCGGTGCCGAGCTGCCGCCCGCCGGCGAGCGCGGCCGGGGTCGGGGTCGAACCCTCCGAGTGCAGGACGGCGTAGGCCGGGTCGAGCGCCGCGCAGCAAGCCTCGAAATAGCGCAGCACGACCTCCTCGCGGACCTCGGCGGCGTCCCGCTCCCGCTCGTCCCAGAGTGATCGGGGCAGGGCGAAGGCGCCCGCCTCGACGGTGACGTCCACCGGGTGCTGCCCGGCCGGAAGCTCCTCACCGGGCGTCGCCTCGAACGAGACCGCGGCC
Source organism: Paractinoplanes polyasparticus (assembly GCF_019710575.1). Classification (GTDB taxonomy): domain Bacteria; phylum Actinomycetota; class Actinomycetes; order Mycobacteriales; family Micromonosporaceae; genus Actinoplanes; species Actinoplanes polyasparticus. The sequence continues at coordinate 105,031 of NZ_JAHWFK010000013.1, forward strand.
TGCCCCACGCCGGGCAGGCTCATGGCGACCCGGTACGCGCACCCGTCGCGCAGACCGCGGCGCACCTCCCGGGCCGATCGAGCCCCGGCGTACGAGATGCCCGGCGCATCCGGCACCCGCGAGAACGCGAGCCCGGTCGGCCCGAAGAACATCGCGCCGCTGTAGGTCCCGCCGCACTGCTCCAGGACGTCGGCGACTGCGGCCAGGGCGGGCTCGTCCAGATCCCGTCCCGGCCAGAGGCCGAACGAGAGGAAGACCCCACCCGGCCACATAGACGTATGCCCCATGTGTTGAGGAACGCTTCGACCGCTGTCGAGGATGTGGGTTCAGCCCGGGCTGCTGCCCCACGGCAATCCGGCCACCCGAGCGTGTTCCTCGACGCAGGCGGTGAAGCTCGGCCATTCGGCCGCGACGCCGGCGTCGCCCTCCTCGTACAACTGCACCGGTGGATCGTCGAGCGCCGCGTCGGTCAGCCAGTGGACGGCGTAACCACCGTGGATGCCGATGACGACGGCGGTGTCCGGCAGAAGTTCGGGGTGGCCCTCGGTCTCCAGCAGCGCCCGCGCCTCGTCCTTGAGCTCGACGAGGTACGGATAGCTCTCGATGCCGGCGATCAGGCTGAAGCTCTTCGGCCCGCCGAGGAACCTCAGGTATTCCTCGTACCTCGCCGGGAGCCGGTCGAGGCCCTGACCCAGGGTGATCTCGCGGATCTCGTCAGCGGTGAGGCCGCTGACTCGTCCGCCCGTCTCGATGATCACCCGGGCCAGGGCTTCGAACGACGTCACTTGGGCTTTCGCTTGTCCCTCAGGGCCTTCTGCATCTCTTCCGGGGTCTCCCAGGTGTACGAGATGTCGAGCTTGATGTTGGGGTACTTGTTCTTGAACTGCTGGATGACCGACGAACAGCTCGGACAGGGCGCGGCCTCGGTGTAGAGCTTGATCGTGCCACGCGCGTCGGCCGGCAGGAACGACGCGTAGTGCTCCAGGATCTGAGCCTCGGAGTCCCACTCCTTGCCGGGCGGGGTCGAGAACTGGCGCGCCGCCGGCGCCTCGACGGTGCCCGGGTTCCGGTGCTTGCCGCTCACGCTGTAGAGCGTGTCCATCTCGCCGAACAGGTCGTGCTGGGCCACGGCGATGTTGCGGTCGATGCCGGCGCCGTTGTTCTGGTTCGCCCGGTAGGCGGCGGCGAGGTCGCTTCCCTGGCAGTTGTGGACGAGAACCGGGGTGGCGCCGGCCTTCACGTAGTAGGTCGGGATGCCCGCGACGCTCAGGTTGAAGACCCGCGCCTCGGCCGTCCGCGGCTCGACCGCCTCGATCTGGGCCCACGTCCCGCTCGCGGTGCGCAGCCACTGGCCCGCCTCGAGGGAGCCGGCCGGCACCCAGGCCCGCAGGTCGGCCACCCAGAACGGGTGGTTCGACGTCGCCGTGACCGCGCCGCCACCGGCGACCTTCACAGCCACCAGGCTCTTGGTCCCCGAGCCGACGATGGTGTCGGTGACCGGCCGGGCTCCGCTCCGCCCCGTCTCGGGGTCGGTGGCCAGCACCTCGTCGCCCTTCTCGACCTCGTCGATGGGCTGCTCGGTGCCGTCGGCCATGACGACCGGCGTGTCCTCGGTGAAGCTGTTCTTACATCCGCCCATCAGCGTGCGCACGATGTTCTTGATGTTGCGCAGCTTGTCGGAGTTCTTGAGCATCTTGGCGCCCGAGGCCAGCCAGCCGACGACCGGCACGGCCGCACCGACCGACAGCAGGCCACCCAGGACGTCGCCGCGCCCGAAGGAGATCGCCGCGTCGGCCGCGTCGCACGCCTCACCGACGCCCGGAACCATCCCGCACAGGCCGAGGACGAACTGCAGCATGTCCATCAGCAGGTCGGGGTTGTCCTGCACGAAGGTGTTGAGGTCCTTCAGCATGTCGCAGCCGAGGTTGCGCTCGGTCGTCGAGGCACACTGCTGCGGATTGACGAGCGCCTTGGCGAAGTCCTTGTAGACCCCGACGCAGTTGGCGCTCAGCGCGTCCGTGGACGCGAGACAGCCCCACGACTTGTGCTCGTCGAGCGCGGCGCCGTCGCCCCCGAACGCGGTGCCCGCCTGCGTGCTGCGCCGCAGGGCCTCGTCCTCCTTGAGCGCCTGCGTGTAGATCGCGGACGCTTCCTTGGCGGCCTGGTCGGCCGCGGCGGCGTCCCGGCCGGCCGCGAGGGCCGACTGCTTCGCGTCGTACGCCGCGTTGGCCGCGTTCCGCGCGTCGCCGGCCGCCCGGCGGGAGGCCGCGGTGGCCGTCGCCGCCGATCGCGCGGCGCTCTCGGCGCTGGCCTGGGCGCGGTTCGCCGCCGACTTGGCGGTCTCGGCCGACTGGGCCGCCTGGTTGGCCGACGCCTTGGCCGCGTTGGCCGACTGACGGGCGTCCTCGGCGTACTCCCCGGCCTTCGTCGCCGATGCGGCCGCCTTCTGCCGCCACGACTCGGCCTCGGCCGACGCCTTGCGGGCAACCGCCGCGACCCGGCTGGCCTCGGCCGCGTCGGCGAGCGCGGTCTCGGCGTACTGCTGGGCCTGGACGATCAGCGCCCGCACGGTGCTGACGTGAGCCGCCTGCTCGGCGTCCCGCTGTGCCGCCTTGTAGCGCGTCACGTTCAGGAAGTACGAGATGTACGAGGCCGGCCCGGCCAGCGCCACCTGTCCGGCCGCCTGAACCTCCGGGCCGCCGGTCTCCATGACGCGGTAGACCTCGAACCGCTCGTCGGCCGCGCGCGCCGTGAACTGGCCGCTGCGCAGGAACTGGTGCATGTCGGCGCTGGTGCCGCCGAGCGCCCGCTCCCCCGCGGCCTTGACGTTCCCGCCGGCCGTCTCGAGGATCCGGTAGATCTCGGCCCGGTCCTTGACGGTCTTGCCCGCGTAGTTGCGGGTGCGCAGGAAGCGGTCGACGGTGGCGTCGTCCCCGGCCAGCGCGGTGCGGGCCGCGGTCTTCTCGGCGCCGTCGGGCAGCGTGTCGATCAGGCGCCAGGCGCGGGCCCGGTCGTCCTGGCCGGAGGCGAGCCGGCGGCCCTCGGTGAGCCACGAGCGCATCTCGACCTCGCCGCCGGACAGCACGTCCTGCGCGGCGATCTTCGACCAGTCGCCGCCGGTCTTCGTCAGGTCGAGGGCGGCCCGGCGACCGTGCTCCATCATCACCGCGGTCGGCGCGCCGACCGCGCTCGCCGTGGTCAGCAGCGCCCGGGTGGCCGGGCTGACCCGGTCCTCCTCGGGGGTGTCCCAGGTCAGGTTCCGGTTCCACTCGGCGATCTCGCCGCCCACGGCCTTCGCTGCCTGATCGGCCGCGAGCGCGTCCTCGGCGGCCTCGACACCCTGCTCGGTCGCCTCCGCGAGGCGGGCGATGTCCTCCTGGCGGGCCAGCTTCTCGAGCTCCACCGCCTGGTTGGCCGCCTGCACGGCCGTGTTGGAAGCCTCGATGGCCGCCGCGGCGTGCCGGGTCGACTCGGACGCCGCCTTCGAGGCGTCGTAGGCCGAGTCGGCCGCTTCCATCGCCGCGGCTGCGGCCCGTTCGGCGTGCTGGGCCGCGGACTCGGCGAAGCGGAACGCCTCGTCGGAAGCCTTGGCGGCGGCCCGCGCGAGCGAGATCGCCCGGTCGGCGGCGCGGCCGGCCGCGGCCGCCTGCCGGCGTGCCCGCTCGGCGGCGTCCCGGGCCCGCTGGGCCTGGGCGGCCGAGACGCCGGACTGGTTGCCGGCCTCGGCGGCGGCGGTGGCCGCAGCCGCCGCCTGCCCGCTCGCGTCCTTCGATGCCTGCCCGGCGGCCTCGGCCTGGGCCAGCGCCCGGTCGCGTTCGGCCTTGATCTGGTCGAGCTGCCGCGCCTTGGCGGCCGCGTCCCGGGCCTGCTGCGCAGCCTGCCGGGCGGCCGCGGCCTTGCTCGCGTCGGTGCGCGCCAGGGCGGCCGCCTGCTGTGCCCGGGCCGCCGCCTGCGCCGTCAGCGAGGCGGCGGTGGTCGCCTTGCGGGCCGCGTCGGACGCGATCCGGGCCGCCCGCATGGCCGCGTTGGACGCGCTGACTGCTTCCCGTGCCGCCTCGGCGGCTCCGGCGGCCGCGTCCGCAGCTCGTCCGGCCGCGGCCGAGGCCTTCGCCGCGTCCCGGCCGGCCGCCTTGGTCTCGGCCGCGGCCACCTGGGCCTGCTTCTTGGCCTCGGCGGCGGCGTTGACGGCCCGCGTCGAGGCCTCCTGAGCGGCCAGCGACTCGCGGGCCGTCGTCTCGCCGGCCTCCTTGGCCTGCTCGGTGAGCTTGGTGACGGACGCGAGCTCCGCGTCGCGGGCCCGGGCCACGAACTGGCCCGTCGCCAGGAATTCGGTCAGGTCCTCGGCGGTGCCGGCGAGCGCGCGCTGGGCCGCCTGGTCGAGGATCGGCCCGCTGTTGTTGCTGCCGCCGGTCAGCATCCGCGTCGCGGCCAGGCGGTCGTCGGCGTGCTCGGCCGACTCGCGGCCGGACGACAGGAACTGGTTGAGCTCCTCCGGCGTGCCGGCCAGCGCGCGCTGGGCCGCGGCCCTGGTCGTCGGGCCGCCGGACTCGGCGACCCGGAAGACGCGGACGCGCTCGTCCGCCTTCCAGGGAGCGTCGTAGCCGCCCTGCACGAAGGCCCGGATGTCGTCGACGTCGCCCGACAGCGCCTGCAGCGCCGCCGCCCGCGTCGACGGGCCGTCCATGCCGGCCAGCACCTCGGCGCCGGCCCGCAGGTCGGCCTCGACCGCCGCTTCGCGGGCGCCGTCCTGGTAGGCCTGGAACTCGGCGTCACCGCCGAGCAGGACGGCCTCGGCCGCCCGGCTCAGTGACGGGCCGCCGTCCATCATGTCGTCGACGACGACGGAACGGTCGTACCGCGGCTCGTCGGCCCAGGCGGGCGCCTGGGCGGTCAGCAGCTGCGCGGCCATGGTCAGGGCGGCCACCGAGGCGATCCGGCGCAGCCAGGAAGCTCCCGCGCGCCGGGCGCGCGGGAGTGCGACGTCGTTCATGAATTTCCCCCGTGGAAATCATCACCGGGTGAAAAGGACCCGGGACCTGCTCGGTACGGTCGGTCAGCCGTTCAGACGGAGTTCGACGAGGACAGCCTGCGGCAGCTCGTCGTCCGTGCCCGGATAGATCGGGACGGGCCGGTTGGCCGGCACGTCGTACGTCTTCTCGCCCTCGGGCGTCGAAGCCGTGGCCTCGACCGGGACGTTGCCGGCGCGGACGCCGAACGTGCTCGGCACCTCGAGCGTGAGGAAGCCGCTGGTGCCGATGGTCTTGAAGCAGTACAGATAGCTGTACGGGTCGACGTCGACCATCTGCTCGATCTGGATCTCGGCCGTGGCGCACTGGCCGTCGACGTCGATGTTCTTGCGCTCGGTGAACATGATGTGGCCGTCGCCCTTGAAGACCTTGAGCCCGTACTGCGCGAGGATCTGCTCGCTGCCCGGGTGCACGTAGTCCTCGACCAGTGACGGCGGTTCGTCCGCCGCCTGCGCGAGGTTGCTGGTGACCAGGACGCCCGCGGCGACGGCAACCGTCGCCGCGCCGACCCAGGGAAGGATCCGCATTTTCTTTTACCCCCGTCGATCTATCAAGCCGGGAGCAATTTATCGACTACGGGCTATGGATACAACACCGGGCCCCGTACCGATGCGAAAGCTGAGAGCAAGCTGAGAGAGCCTGAGGGTGTCTCAGGGTTTCGCCGGATCCGATCGGGTGCGTCGACTTCCTAGGCTGAGTGCCGTGACCATCATCGCGACACAGTCGCTCACGAAGACGTACGGCGGCGGGGTGACCGCCTTGAGCGAGCTCACCGTCGACGTCGAAGCGGGCGTGATCGGGCTGGTCGGCGCCAACGGGGCCGGCAAGAGCACGTTTATCAAGATCATGCTGGGCCTGACCGCGCCCACCAGCGGGGACGTGCGAGTGTTCGGGCTCGACCCGGTGACCGAGACCGACCAGGTGCGGGCGCGGGTCGGCTACATGCCTGAGAACGACTGCCTGCCGCCGGACGTGTCGGCCGCCGAGTTCGTGACCCACCTCGGCCGGCTCAGCGGGCTGCCGAAGACGGCCGCGCGTGAACGAGCCTCCGAGGCGCTGCGCCACGTCGGCCTCTACGAGGAGAGGTACCGCCAGATCGGCGGCTACTCGACGGGCATGAAGCAGCGCGTGAAGCTCGCTCAGGCCCTGGTGCACGACCCCGACCTGCTGCTGCTCGACGAGCCCACCAACGGCCTCGACCCGGCCGGCCGCGACGCCATGCTCAGCCTGGTGCACCGCATCGGCAACGAGTTCGGCATCTCCGTGGTCGTCTGCTCCCACCTGCTCGGCGAGGTGGAGCGCATCTGTGACTCGCTGATCGCGATCGAGGCCGGCCGCCTGCTGCGGGCCGACCGGATCTCGGCCATGACGGGCGTCTCCGACGTGCTGGCGGTCGAGGTCAGCGAGGGCACGGACGAGCTGGCCGAGGCGTTGACCCAGCTGCAGCTCACGGTGACCCGCGAGGGCCGCCTGCTGCTGGTGCCGCTCACGGCGCAATCGGACTACGACGCCATCCTGCGTGCCGTGGCGGAGCTCGACCTGCCGTTGCACCGCCTCGACCAGCGACGCCACCGGGTGGCCGAGCTCTTCACCGCGAAGGAGACGGCCGATGTCTGACGCCGGCGTCATCCATGACATCGGGTACCAGCGCTACGAGGGCCCGCGCCTGGGCCGCACCGCGGTGTTCGGCTCGATCTACCAGCACGGGCTGCGCGCCTCGTTCGGGCTGGGCCGCTCGGCCAAGGCCAAGATCTTCCCGTGGCTGGTGGCGGGCATCGTCCTGCTGGTCGCGGTGATCAACGCCGCGGTCAAGGCCCAGGCCAACATCGTGCTGTTCGACTACTTCTCGTTCGACGACACGATGAGCTGGCTGGTGATCTTCTTCGTCGCCATCGTCGCGCCGGAACTGGTCTCCCGGGACATCCGCTCGGGCGTTCTGCCGCTCTACTTCAGCCGCCCGCTGCGCGCCTTCGACTACATCGGGGCCAAGTTCGTCGCGCTCGCCACCGCGGTGTTCCTACTGCTCGGCGTGCCGCAGCTGATCATGTTCCTGGGCGGGGCGTTCACCACCGACGACGGCGCCAAGGGCGTGTGGAACGAGTTCCTCGACCTGGTGCCCGGCTGGGGTTACAGCCTGCTCTGGGCCGTGCTGTTCGCCTCGATCAGCCTGCTGATCGCCTCGGTCACCGGCAAGCGGGCCTTCGCGGCCGGCGGCATCGTCGCCTTCTTCCTGATGACCGCGCCGGTGGTCGGCGTGCTGAGCATCCTGCCGTCCACCACCGCCCAGCACCTGGCCGGCCTGGCCAGTCCGATGTCGCTGCTCGTCGGGGTGCAGTCCTGGCTGCGCGGCCGGAACGACCTGGACCTCGACATCGGCGAGTTCGGCGTGATCTACGGCATCGAGCTGTTCTGCCTGGTCTTCGCGGCCATGCTGTTGTTGCTGGCCCGCTACCGGAAGGTGGCCTCGCTGTGAGCGTCGTCCAACTCGAGAACGTCTCCCGCTGGTACGGCAACGTCGTCGCGGTCAACGACATCAGCATGACCCTGGAACCGGGCGTGACCGGCCTGCTCGGCCCGAACGGCGCCGGCAAGACCACGGTGCTGCACATGATGGCCGGCTTCCTCGCCCCGTCCAAGGGCTCGGTCACCATCGACAACGCGCCGACCTGGCGCAACCCCGGGATCTACCGCACCCTGGGCCTGGTCGCCGAGCGCGAGGCGGTGCACAGCTTCCTCACCGCGTACGAATTCGTGCTGGCCTGCGCCAAGATGCAGAAGCTGCCCGACCCGGCCGCGGCCACCCGGCGGGCCCTCGAGCTGGTCGAGATGACCAGCGCGCAGGACAGGCGGATCGGCACCTTCTCGAAGGGCATGCGCCAGCGCACCCGGGTCGCGGCCTCGCTGGTCCACGAGCCGCAGGTGCTGCTGCTCGACGAGCCCTTCAACGGCATGGACCCGCGCCAGCGCGTGCACATGATGGAACTGCTGCACCGGCTCGGCGACGAGGGACACACCATCCTGTTCAGCTCGCACATCCTCGAGGAGGTCGAGCAGCTCTCGGGCCTGGTCCAGGTGATCGTGGCCGGCCGGCTGGCCGCCTCGGGCGACTACCGGCGCATCCGGCGGCTGATGACCAACCGGCCGCACGTGTTCGCCGTGCAGAGCTCCGACGACCGGCGGCTCGCGGTCGCGCTGATCGGCGAGAAGTCGGTGAGCGGCATCGAGGTCGAGGAGACCGGCCTGACCGTGCGCGCGGCCGACTACGGCAGCTTCACCCGCGCGCTGCCGCGCATCGCCCTCGGCGAGGGCATCCGGCTGCGCAAGGTGCTGCCGTCCGACGAATCCCTGGAGAGCGTCTTCTCCTACCTGCTGGAGGCATGATGTCCACGGTCGCCTACATCACCGCCCGCGGCCTGTTCGGCCGCCGCCGGGTGCTTCTGCTGCTGCCCCTGCCGTTGCTGCTGGTCGGCCTGGCGCTGATCTGCAAGGCGTACGACGTCAGTCCCGACCAGTGGGGTCAGCCGGTCGTCGTGGGGCTCGGCCTGGCCGTCGTGCTGCCGGTCATCTCGCTGATCGTCGGCACCGGCGTGCTCGGCTCCGAAGTCGACGACGGCACGATCGTGCACATCCTGACCAAGCCGCTGGCCCGCCGCGACATCATCCTGGCCAAGCTGCTGGTGGCGGCCGGGGTCAGCGCGGTCACGGCAGCGGTGCCGCTGTTCGTCGTGGGGGCCCTGGCCAACTCCGTGCGCTTCGGCCTGGCCCTCGCGGTCGGCGCGGTGGCCGGCGCCATCGCCTACTCGGCCCTCTTCCTGCTGCTGAGCCTGGTCTCCCGCCGCCCGGTGCTGCTCGGGCTCGCGTACATCCTGGTGTGGGAGGGGTTGCTCGGCCGGTTCGTCAGCGGCACCCGGGTGCTCTCGATCGAGCAGTACGTCATCACGATCGCCGACAAGATCGCGCCGACCGGCATGCTCGACGGCAAGGTCTCGGTGCCCGTCGCCATCGTGATGAGCGTGATCTTCGCCCTGGGCGGGACGATCTACGCGATCAACCGGCTGGGCTCGTTCAGCGTGGCCGGCGAAACCAGCTAGAAATCTTAGTCACTTCTGGCCGATCGGCCTGCTGCGGACAGTGACGGGGATGGCTTGGATTCCCTCATGACGCAGCCCGCGCAAGCACCGCTCGCAGACGTGGAAACGCCGGCCCACCCGCGGCCCAGCCGATGGCCGTGGGTGGCCGGCGTTCTTGTCGTCCTGCTGGCCGCGGCGGGCGTCTACTGGTTCGTGCTGCGGGACGGTGGCGACGCGCAGCAGACCGTGGCCACCACCGGCGGTGAGCTCAACAAGGCGGTCCGGGACGGCACGTTCGCCTTCACCGTCTCGGCCGTCCGCTGCGGCGTGCCCAAGGTCGGCGACGAGTTCGTCGACCTCGAGCCGCAGGGTTCCTACTGCCTGGTCGACGTGCTGGTGAAGAACGGCGGGACGACGCCCGAGTACTTCGACAGCACGTCCCAGAAGGCGTACGACGGGGCGGGCGCCGAGTTCGACACCGACATGCAGGCCGAGGTCTTCGTCAACACCAACGCGCAGAACTTTCTCGATCAGATCAATCCGGGCAGCCAGGTCAAGGGGACGCTGGTCTTCGACGTGCCGTCGGGCACCACCCTCGCGTCGCTGGTGCTGCACGAGTCGTCCTCGTCGCCCGGTGCCCGGATCGCCCTGAAGTAGCCCTACCGGCGCGGCGTGACCTCGACCTGGAAGATAGGCAGCCGGCCGAGCTTGCGGTAGGCATCGAGCGCCGCCGGCGTGCTGTCGACCGACGAGTCCTGCCCCTTCTGGTTGCTCGGCGTCTCGAACTGCACCATCGCCTTGATCCGCGGGAACTCCCGGATCTCGCTGCCCATCCGGCGATAGAACTCGGCCTTGTACCTCGGGTTCCGCTTGGACGACCAGACGCCCCACTCGGCGAGCATGAGCGGCTTGCCGGGATGCCGGTGCGACGCCCAGTTGTAGAACCCGGGCCAGGCCCGCTTGCCCTCGAGCCGGCGGTTGAAGACCTCGGAGAACTGGCCGTGGCCGTAGCCGGGATCGCTGTAGGCGTACGTGTCGAGGCCGATCCAGTCGACCACGTCGTCGCCCGGGTACATCTGGCTGAACCAGCTCTTCTGGGCGTGCGGCACGTAGGTCATGTGCACCAGCACGCTCACGACGTTGTCGGCCCCCCTGGCCCGCAGCCGCTTGATGACGTGCCGGTACATCGCGGCGTAGTCGCGTGCGGTGTAGCCGGAGCCGGCCTTCTCGCGGACGTCGTTCTCACCCTCGTGGTGCACGGCGAAGAAGAACTGCTCGGGGAAGTTCTTCTTGATGTGCGCGGCGAGCCGGTCGATGAAGGCGTCGGTCCGCCGGTCACCCTGGGCGATCCTGGCCCAGGAGGCCGACTCCGGCTTCCAGTTGAGGAACAGGATGCGCCGCTGGCCCGGCTGATGGGCGATCCTGATCTCCTGCTCGGTCGGGAAGAGCTGGCGCGTCCCGCCGTGATAGGCGTGGTAGATCGCCTGGTGCCGGCCGGTCTTGCGCTCGAAGCGGGCCAGGGCCGAGGCGCCGCGGCTCTCGGTGTGCGCGCCGGGCGCGACTCCCCACAGGACACCGCAGGTGGGCACCAGTTTGTGGCCGGTGTAGCAGCGGCCCCCGCGCCGCTGCTGAAGGTCGGGCTGGGTGACGGTCGCGGCCCGGCGGGCCAGCGACGGGCTGGTCGGAGCGGCCGGTGAACCGGGGACGGCAGCGCTGGGCGCCACCACCACCGGCGCGGCCGGGGCCGCCGGCGAGCCGGGCGCCGAGGAGGACGACCGTCGCGCCGGGGCCAGGATGTCCGGGACTCCGGGCTGCTGCGCCGACGGCGACAGCACAGGGACGGACACCGTCGGGTCACCGAACGTCCCGACCGGAAGTCCGATCTGATCCACGCCGCCGGTCCAGGCCCAAGCGAGCGTGGTGGCGACGGAAAGTACGAAGGCCGTGGGAACGGCGGCTATCTGGAGAAGCCGGAAACGGCGGGGACGTGGACTCACGATCAGCCAGTATTGTGACAAAGGTCCGTTTTGTCTAATACCTGACGGGAAATGATGGAGGGGCACCCGTCTCGACCGCGATCAGCGGGACTGAGAAACTGTCCCCTAATCGGCCGCAGGGGGATACGGAAGTGAATGGTTCGGTGCTGCCCGAGGATGTGTTGCGCGACGCCCCGTCGTACACCCCGCACCCGCACGAGCTCGCGGATCTGGAACTCCTGCTCTCCGGCGCGTACGCGCCGCTGACCGGTTTTCTGGGTCGCGCCGATCTCCATGCGCTGCGCCGGCGTGGACGGCTCGCCGACAACACTCCGTGGCCGGTTGCGGTCACTTTGGAGATTCCCGACGACATCGCGACACGGCTGGTCCTGGAGGACCCGCTGCACCGCACGATCGTCCTGACCGACCCCGAGGGCGCGCCGGTGGCCGCGCTCGAGGTGACCGACGCCTGGCCGACGGCCGAGCGCCGCTACGGCGTGGGCGGCACGGTGCGCCCGATGGGCGACGGCGGGCACGGCCCGTTCCAGCGCTTGCGGCGTACGCCCGAAGAGGTTCGGGCCCTGCTGCCACCGGGCCGGGTGCTCGGGGTGATCGCCGACCGGCCACTGCACCGCCCGCAGCTGGCTCAGATCGCGCACGCGGCCCGCACCCTGGGCGCCCATCTGCTGATCATGATTCCGGTCAGCGGTCCCGGCCCCGACGGCCTGCCGCCCGAGGCGCTGGTCCGGGCGATCTTCGCGGCCCGCGACCGGATGCCCCCGGCCACGATCGTCGCCGTCCCGTTGCTGACCCGCGGCGACGAGATGCGCGACGCCCTGCTGCGGGCCCGGGTCGCCGGCTCCTACGGCGTGACCCACGTGCTGTCCACAGGCGACATGCTCTCGGGCGGGAACGTCCGGGTGCTGGTGCCGCGCGATCTCGCGTACGACAACCGTGACGGCCAGTGGCGCGGGCGCGACGACATCCCGCCGCGCAACCGCCGCCTGGCCATGACCCCGGCCGAGGTCGACGACCTGCTCGACCGGGGCTTCCCGCTGCCCGAGTGGCACACTCCCCCGGCCGTGGCCAAGGAGCTGGTCCGCGCCCGGCCGCCCCGGCGCCACCGCGGCCTGGTCGTCTTCTTCACCGGCTATTCCGGCTCGGGCAAGTCGACGATCGCCCGCGGGCTGGCCGACTCCCTGCGCGAGTCCGGCGAACGCACGATCACCCTGCTCGACGGCGACGTGGTGCGCCGCGAGCTCTCGGCCGGGCTGGGCTTCAGCAAGGCCGACCGGGACGCCAACGTCCGGCGGATCGGCTGGGTGGCGGCCGAGGTGGGCCGGCACCGGGGCATGGCCGTCGCCTGCCCCATCGCGCCCTACGAGAACGCGCGGGCCGCTGTCCGGGCCATGGCCGTCGAGGCCGGTGCGGGCTTCGTGCTGGTGCACGTCAACACCCCGCTCGAGGTGTGTGAGCAGCGTGACCGCAAGGGCCTCTACGCCCGGGCCCGGGCCGGTCAGCTGCGCGGCATGACCGGCATCGACGACCCGTACGAGGAGCCCGCGGACGCCGAACTGGCCATCGACACGACGACCATCACGGTCCCCGAGGCCATCGAGATCGTTGTTTCCTATCTCATCGAGCACGGGTGGGTGGAGCCGAAAATCCAGTAAGCCATCACGTCGGCGGGAGTGAGCCGTTTACCCCCTCGGGGGCGAAACGCCCGATTGCATGCACCCTTCTCACTCCACCCCCGAAAGGGCCGCCAACCGATGGAAGCGTCTCGCCCGGCCGATGTCTCGCACTATCTCGGCGTGTTCCGCCGCCACTGGTGGATCGCGCTCCTCGCGACGGGCGCCGGGCTGGGGGCGGGCGCCGGCCTGACCTCGGCCATGCCGAAGGTCTACCAGTCCTCCACCGCCGTGCTCGTGCAGGCCGTCGACCAGGACACCAACGCCCAGGGCGGCCGCACCAAGGGCATGGTCAACCTGGACACCGAAGCCCAGCTGGTCGGCTCGGGCACGGTCGCAGCCAAGGCGGCCGCCCTGCTGCGCAGCCCCCGCTCCCCGGTCGAGCTGGCCCGGGACGTGTCGGTCGAGGTGCCGGCCAACACCACGGTCCTCATGGTCACGTTCAAGGCCGGGAAGCCCGAGGAGGCCCAGGCCGGCTCGCACGCGTTCGCCGAGGCGTACCTGCGCAACCGCGAGGAGACCGCTCAGAACGGCCTGAACCAGCAGATCAAGACACTCTCCGCCAAGATCCGGCAGCTCACCACCACGCTCGGCGGGATCAACGCCCGGCTCGCCCGCGCCACCCGGGGCAGCTCCGACGAGAGCAACCTGATGAGCCTGCGGCAGAACTCGCAGAACCAGCTCAACGGCATGACCGGCAAGCTCAACGAGCTGACCACCACCACGATCGGCGCGGGCAGCATCATCGACGACGCGCGGCTGCCCGACGAGCCGGTCAGTCCCAACCCGATGATCAACCTGGCCACCGGGGGCATGCTCGGCCTGCTGCTCGGGCTCGGCCTGGGATTCCTGCGCGAGCGGTACGACCGCCGGCTGCGCTCAGCCGCCGACGTGCGCGACCGCGGCCGCATGCACGTGCTGGCCGCCCTCGACGAGCGCACCACCCCGCACTTCGACGATGTGCTGCAGCCCTACGGCGCCGGCGGCCGGGTCTTCAACCGGCTGCGCAACGAGGTGCTGGCCACCATGCCCCAGGGCGACCGGATCATCGTGGTCACCGGGGCCAGCCGCGGTTCGGCCAGCACGCTGGTCGCCGCCAACCTGGCCGCTGCCCTGGCCCGTACCGGCAGTGACGTCGTGCTGATCGGCGCGCACCTGCCGGACAGCGTGATCGACGCCGCGCCGCTCGCCCGCATGTTCGGCGTGTCGGCCGTGCCGGGCCTCTCCGACCTGCTGGCGGGCCGGGTCGGCCTGGCGCGCGCGCTCCAGCGCACCCCACGCATTCCCTCGCTGCGGGTCATCACCACGGGCGGCGCGGCCACCGCGGCCGGCCTGATGCAGTCGCAGCGGTTGAAGGACACACTCGAGGCGTTGCGCCGGCAGGGCGGGTACGTGGTGATCGAGGCGCCGTCCACGGCCAGCAGCGCCGACGCGCAGAGCCTGGCCAGCCTGGCCGACGCCGCGATCCTCGCCGTCGAGCTGCGCCGCGCCCGCCGTCCCGCCCTGCTCGACGCGGCCGAGCAGCTTCGCCGCGTCGGCACCCCGCTGCTGGGCGCCGTCGTGCTGCCCCGCCTGTCGAACCTGCGGGCCGCCGAGCCGGTCGGCCCGGCCGTCACCCTGAGCCCGCCGTCGAAGACCCCGTCGCCGGGGCCCCGCCCGGACGAGACCGCGGTGCTCGACCGTGACCTGATGCAGCCCCAGCGCTTCCCGACCAACACCGTGTCGAGCAGCGAGAAGGCCGCCCAATCCGGCCAGCAGGCCCAGCGTGCCCGCGGCGAGCAGGCCACCGAGCTCGGGCAGGTGCGCCAGCGGGTCGCCGACAGCGCCGAGGAGATCACCGCGGTGATCGACATGTCCGGCCTGGACAGCTCCGAGGTCACCCAGACGCAGGACGGCGACAAGAGGTGACCCCGGTGTCCCAGGCCCCGACGGTTGCTGTCGGGGGCCCGGCACACGGCGTGCGCAAGAATCCGGCCCTGCCGGCCTGGCCGGTGGCGAGCATCCTGGCGTTCTACCCGATCTGGTGGGCGCTCGGCCTCGGCGTGCTGATCTTCGCGCTGATGGCCGGGCCGATGCTGTTCCTGCTGATCCGCCGGCGCGCCGCCGGTCGCCTGCTGCGCCTGCCGCCCGGGTTCGCGTGGTGGGTCGTCTTCCTGGTGGCCGTGGTGGTCAGCATCGGCGCGCTCGGCGCCGACCCGGCCGGCACGGTGGCCGGGCACGCCACGGGCCGCCTCCTGCCGGCCGGTTACAAGGCACTGATGTACGTGTCGCTGACCGTCCTATTGGTCTACGCCGGCAACCTGACCGAAGCCGAGCTGCCCAAGCGCCGCCTGGTCAAGCTGCTCGGCTGGCTGTTCGTGGTGACCGTCCTGGGCGGGCTGCTGGGCATGGTGGCCGGGAACTTCGAGTTCACCTCGCCGGTCGAGTGGCTGCTGCCCGGCAGTGTGCGCAACAAGGGCTTCGTCCAGTCCCTGGTCCATCCGTACGCGGCTCAGATCATGGACATCGTCGGCGACAGCCAACCAAGGCCGGCCGCGCCGTGGGGTTACACGAACACGTGGGGCAACAACTTCTGCCTGCTGGCCGGCTGGCTCGTCGTGGCCGCCTGGCAGTACGGCGGCGGCAAGGCGAAATTCTGGGCCGTCGTCTGCCTCGTCGTCTCGGTCGCGCCCGCGGTGTTCTCGCTCAACCGCGGTCTGTGGATCGGCATCGGCGTGCTCGTCGTCTACGTCGCGGTCCGCTACGTGCTCGCCGGCAAGCTGTGGATCCTGGGCGCCGTCGTGGTGGCCGGGGCGCTGCTGGCCGTGTCGCTGGTGGCCACGCCGCTCGGCACGGTCGTCGGCGCGCGTCTCGACAACGGCAAGTCCAACGGCGTGCGCTCGTTCCTCATCGAGCGCGCCCTGGACGGCTTCCAGGGATCCCCGGTGATCGGCTACGGCGGCACGCGCAACACGCTGGGCGGCCGGAACTCCATCACGGTGGGCGAGAGCGCGGGCTGCGAGCGCTGCGGCAACTTCACCGTCGGCGGCAACGGCCAGCTGTGGCAGTTGCTCTTCGCCCACGGCGCGGTGGGCACGGCCGGATATCTGGGCTTTTTCGCGTACGGCCTGTGGCGGTTCCGCCGCGACCGGAGTGCCGTCGGGGTAGCCGCGTCGGGCGCGATCGTCACGTCGTTCTCGGCCATGCTCTGGTACAACTCGCTGGTCACCCCGCTGGCCTTCATGGTTCTGGCGTTTGCGCTGCTCTGGCGCAACTCATCCGAGGGGGAAACGACATGAGTCCGGTGCGGACCGCGCCCGCCGAACTGACCGCGAAGGACGCCGAGCTGCGCACGCGGTACCTGACCGAGGTGCTCGACCTCCTCTACCCGCCACCGTGCCGCACCGACGGCTCACCCGGCACGCCCATCGCCGAGTATCTGGTGGTGCCGGACGCACGCCGCCCCCGGCTGCTCGTGCCGTCGGGCTCGCGCCGGGTGGCCGCCGCCGCCGTCCGCCGGTACGCCGAGCCGCAGTCGCGGGCGGCCCGGCTCAAGCGCGAGGCGGTGGTGGCCGCGGTTCGCACCGGCGCCTCGAATGTGCTGCTGCGCGACCGGGTACGGGTCACCGGGCCGTTCTCGGAGAGCATCGACGGGCACCTGAGCGAGGCGCTCGGCCGGGAGCTGTCGATCAGCGTCCACATCGGACCCGCGCGGGCCAACCGCAAGCCGGTGCTGCAGCTGATCGGGCCGGACGGCGACACGTTCGGCTTCGGCAAGCTCGGCACCGGGCCGCTCACCCGGCAGCTCGTGCGGGCCGAGACGGCGGCGCTGGCCTCGCTGGCCGGCAGCGGGCTGACCAAACTGACCGTGCCCCGGGTGCTGCATTCCGGTCAGTGGCGCGAGCTCGAGGTGCTGGTGCAGTCGGCGCTGCCGGTCTGGCTGCCGCGGGCCCCGCTGAGCCGGCGCCGGCTGGTGGCCGCGATGCTCGACATCGCCGGCTGCTGCGGCTACCGCACGGGCTCCCTCGCCGGCAGCACGTACTGGCACGAGCTGCGCGGACGTCTGGCGGCGGTCAACGACCGGGCCGAGGGCGCCGGGCTCGCGGCCGCGGCCGAGCTGCTCGTGCGGCGGGCCGGCGACATCGTCTTCCGGTACGGCTCGTGGCACGGCGACTGGGCCCCCTGGAACATGGCCAACATCGCCGACACGCTGCTGGTCTGGGACTGGGAGCGGTTCGCCAGCGGGGTGCCGCTGGGCTTCGACGCCGTGCATCACGAGTTGCAGAAGCGCATCCAGGAGACGGCCGACGCCAAGGAAGCAGTCGAGGCGACGGTGCGCGGTGCGGCCGAACTGCTGGCGCCGTTCGGGGTGCCGGTGGACGGCCGCGAGGTGACCGCCCTGCTCTACCTGGTCGACCTGGCCACCCGATACCTGACCGATCGCCAGGCCGAAGCCGGCGCCCGCCTGGGCGTGCTCGGCACCTGGCTGCTGCCGGTGCTGATCCGGCGGGTCGAGGAGCTCTGAGGAGACCAACCATGGACGTACGCAACCTGCCGGCGCCGATGAAACGCGTCGTGCACCTGGGTTCCCGCTCCTACGGCCGGCTGACCGCGCCGGGCCGGATGACGCCGGCCTTCCTGATCTGCGGTGGTCAGCGCTGCGGCACCACCTCGCTCTACCGCGCCCTGGCCGGGCACCCGGTGGTGCTCAAGGCCGTGCTGCACAAGGGCGTGCACTACTTCGACACCAATTACCACCGCGGAATGGCCTGGTACAAGGGCCACTTCCCGCTCCTGCGCAGCGCCGAGAAGGTCGGCGAACGGTACGGGGTGACGCCGCAGACGTTCGAGTCGAGCCCCTACTACATGTACCACCCGCAGGCCGCGGCCCGGATCGCCCGCGACCTGCCGCAGGCCAAGCTGCTCGTGCTGGTGCGCGACCCGGTCGAGCGGGCCTACTCGCAACACCACCACGAGGTCGCCCGCGGCTTCGAGACCGAGCGCGACTTCTCCTCGGCGCTGGCGCTCGAGCCGGCCCGCCTGCACAAGCAGGAGGAGAAGCTGGCCGAGGACCCGGAGTTCTACAGCTTCAGCCACCAGCACCACGCCTACCGGGCGCGCGGCGAGTACGCCCGCTACCTGGGGGTGATGGCTCAGCACGTCGGTCGCGAGCGCATCCACGTGGTGGAGAGCGAGCGGTTCTTCAGCGACCCCGAGCCGGTCTACGACGAGGTGTGCGAATTCCTCGGCCTGCCCAGCTATCTGGAGCGGCCGGCGTTCGAGCGGCACAACGCCCGGCCCCGGCAGAGCGACATGAATCCCGACCTGCGGCGCGAGCTGACCGACTACTACCTGCCTCACGACGAGGCACTCTCGCGCTGGCTGGGGCGCATGCCGGTATGGCGGTCTTAGTGCCTGTTTCGGAACAGGCACTGGACAAACCCGTTGCCGGCACCCGTGGCGCCGCCCGGGGCGGGCTGGCCAACATGGCCGGCTCGGTGCTGGCCGGCGGCGCGGGAGTGGCGGTCACCTGGGTGGTGGCCCGATCGCTCGGCGCCGAACAGGCGGGCGCGTTCTTCGCCGCCACCGCCGTCTTCGTGCTCGTCGGCGGGCTGGCCAAGCTGGGCACCCAGACCGGGCTCGTCTACTGGCCGGCCCGGCTGCGCGCCACCGGCCGGGACCACCTGCTCGGCGCCTGCCTCCGCGCCGGGCTGGGCCCGGTCGTCGTGCTGTCGGCGGTGCTGGCGGTCGCGATGTGGCTGGCTGCCCCGGCGATCGCCGAGGTGACGGCGCGCGAGGCGGCCCACGTGGTCGACGCGCACACGGCGGGACTGCGCGTGCTGGCCGCGTTCCTGCCGTTGCAGGCGATGACCGACGCGCTCCTCACGGCGACCCGCGGCTACCGGGCGATGCGCCCGACGGTGATGCTCGACCGGATTTTGCGCAGCGTGCTGCAGTTGCTTCTGGTGGGTGCGGCCGGCGTGGCCACACTGTGGACGGTCGGCACGCTGCCCGCGTTCGCGCTGGCCTGGGCGGCGCCCTACCTGCCGGTGACGGTGCTTTCGGCGTACGCCCTGCGGAAGGTCTATCGCACGGGCAAACCGCCCGGGGTGACCACCCACCGGGCCGAACGCCGCGAGTTGCGGCGCGAGTTCTGGCGGTTCACCGGCCCGCGCGCCGTAGCCAGCGTGGCCCAGCTGGCTCTGCAGCGCATCGACGTGCTGCTCGTGGCCGCGCTCGGCGGCCTCGCCCCGGCTGCCGTCTACGCCGTCGCGGGCCGGTTCGTCATCCTGATCCAGTTCGCCAACCAGGGCATCTCGCAGTCGGTCCAGCCCCGGCTGGCCGAGGCGCTCGCCGTCGGCGACCGGCGGACCGCGAACCACCTCTACCAGACCGCGACCGGGTGGCTCGTGCTCGTGACCTGGCCGATCACCCTGCTGGTGATCTTCTTCGCGCCGCTCTGGCTGCGGCTGTTCGGCGACCGGTACGCCGCCGAGGGCGCCCCCGTGGTGACCGTGCTGGCCGCCGCGATGCTGGTCGCGACCGGCTGCGGCATGGTCGACATGGTGCTGGCGATGGCCGGGCGCACCTCCTGGAACCTCGTGAACGTGCTGGTCGCGCTGGCCGTCACCGTCGTTCTCGACCTGCTGCTCATCCCGGCCCACGGGGCTCTGGGCGCGGCGATCGGGCTGGCCTGCGCGATGGTCGTCAACAACGTGCTGCCGCTGATCCAGGTGGGGCGGTCGGCCGGGCTGCACCCGTTCGGACCGGGCACGCGGGCGGCCGCGCTGCTGTCGGTCGCCTGTTTCGGCGTACTCCCGTGGGCTCTCACCACCGTGACCGGCCGGACTTTCGCCGTGCTCGCCGCCGTGCCCGTGTTTCTGGCCGGCGCCTGGCTGTTGCGCGTTCCGCTCGCACTGGGCGCGTTCAAACCGAAGAGGAGGACGAGTTGACCACCGACTACACCAAGGTGTTCCAGGACAGCGATGCCGTCGAGAAGTACGAGAACATCACGTACGCGCCGGACAGCTACGCGTCGCAGATCAACGAACGGCAGCAGGACTACCTGCGCACGTTGGTGCGGCGCGAGTTCGGTCCGCTCGCGCCGGTGCAGCACGACTTCGCCTGCGGCACCGGCCGGGCCATCCGCACGCTGCACGGCCTGGTGCGCGAGGCGCACGGCTACGACACGTCGGCCGAGATGATGGCCAAGGCGGCCGAGGTCGGCTCGCGGGCCACCTGGCACCAGGTGGCGGCGGAGGGGCCCGTGCCGCACCCGGAGCCGGCCGGCTTCCCGGCCATCGTGACGATGTTCCGCCTGCTGCTCAACGTGGACGAGACCGTCCGCGACCGGGCCCTGGCCTTCGCCGCCCGCGCGCTGCCCACCGCCGACTCGGGCATCCTGGTCGTCGAGAACCACGGCAACGCCGGTTCCGTACGCCATCTGCGGGCCCGCCGTCACAAGGGCGAGCGCTGGTTCGCCGAACTCTCCCACGAAGAGGTGGCCACCCTGCTCGACCGGCACGGCTTCGTGATCGTCGAGCGCCGCGGCTTCTCGATGATCACGCCGTCGCTGCACGGCAACCCGGTCGCCCGCGCGGCCGACGCGGCCATGCGCCGGATGCCGGGCAGCGACGCGTACGCCGTCAACGTTCTCTACACCGCGCGTCGTGTCCACGCGTAAGCGTTTCGCGGCCGCGCTGATCGCGGCGGTGCTGCTGCTGGCCGGTTGCTCGTTCGGCAAGGACGAGAAGCCGGCCCCGCCGCCGCCCGCGCCCGACCTGACCCGGGCCCCGGGGGCGGTGGCCGTGAACAAGGGCCCGTTCCAGTCCGGCCCGGTCAAGGCGCCCACGCGGGGCGCGCTGTTCGGGGCGTGGATCAAGCCGGACGAGCTCACCCACGTGGGACGGCTGGCGGCGGTCGACAGCCTGCAGGCCGACCTGGGCCGGTCGCTGACCATCGTCAACACGTACCGCCGCTTCGAGCAGATGGTCGGCACCCCGTCGGACAAGGAGTTCCTGGCCCGGGGGGCGACGCTCATGGTGAGCTGGGCGACCGGCGACAACCGGTCCATCCTGGACGGCGAGCACGACGACCTCATCCGCAAGCAGGCCAAGGCCATCCGGAAGATCAGGAAGCCGGTGCTCCTGCGGATGCGCTGGGAGATGGACCGGCCCAACCTGCGCGCGACGATGTGGTCGGGTCCCGACTACATCGCGGCCTGGAAGTACGTACGCGAGATCTTCCGCCAGGAACGGGCGAAGAACGTCTCGTGGGTGTGGTGCCCGACCGCCGAGGGCTTCATCCGCGGCGACGCGCCCGCGTTCTATCCGGGCGACGACCAGGTCGACTGGACGTGCGTCGACGTCTACGCGGGCGAACGCTTCGAACCCATCGGCACCCTGATGGGCCCGTTCCTGACGTGGGCCGCGCAGCGCCCCAAGCCGATCGTCATCGGCGAGTTCGGCGTGGCCCGGGCGTGGGGCTCGGCCGGCCGGGCGGCGTGGCTCAAGGACGCGCGGCGGACGTTCAAGGTGAACCCGCAGATCAAGGCGATCACCTACTTCGAGTCGAACCCCGAGGGCAACGGCCCGAAGAAGCAGTTCCAGCTGACCGGCGACCCCCCGGCTTTCCAGGAGCTCGAGGCGATGGTCAGGGACCCGTACTTCAATCCGTGAGCGGCTCGAGGAACTCGAGCCGGTTGCCATGGTCGTCCTGCGAGTAGAACCGCCGGTGGCCCGGGAAGTGGGGATCCCACTGCACCGGGCGGCCGGCGGTCTCCAGCATCCCGGCCAACTCGTCGAGACCGTTTACGAGCACGCCCGGGTGCGCTCTCGTCTGCGGCACGAAGCTTTCGACCGGGCTGACGTGCACCTCCCAGCCCCCGCCCCGGAACCAGCAGCCGCCGCGAGCCGCCAGCACGGCCGGCTTGGCCAGCTCCGCCATCCCCAGCACGCCACCGTAGAAGGCACGGGCCTGCTCTTCCCCGCCCGGCGGGCACAGCACTTGCACGTGATGCAGACGCTCGAACATGCCACCTATTAAACCGTACGTACGTCTTGCTTTCCAGGCGCGACGATCTGGAGATCGCCGCTTGTCACGGGCACTATTCCGGCAAGTAGGAGCGGGAGCGGGCCCGCTGGGCCGGGGCCTGGGCGAGCAGGCGCAGGGCGTACGGGGCGTCGTGGCGCAGGTAACGGCCGGCCAGGCGGCGGGGCTCGGTGCCGAGGCGGTGGGCCCATTCGAGGCCGGTGCGCTGCATCCAGCGAGGGGCGCGCTCGATGTCGCCGGCCACGAAGTTGACCGCCGCGCCGCAGCCCAGGAACCAGGCCTGGGGCAGGCCGGCCCGCAACCGCGTGATCATGCGCTCCTGCTTGGGATAGCCCAGCCCGACGAAGACCAGGTCGGGGCGGGCGTCGACGACCTTCGCGCAGAAGTCGCCGTACGCCAGCGGGTCCCGGTCGAATCCGAACGGCGGGCAGGCCGTGCCGGCCAGGCGCAGGCCCGGATATGCGGCGAGGAGCTTGTCGGCGGCTCGGGTGGCACCGTCCGGAGTGGAGTCGTCGGTGGCGGGGACGCCGCCGAGCACGTAGATCGAGCGGCCGTCGAGGCCCAGACCGGCCGACAGCGAATGGATGAGGCTGCTGCCCGCCACGCGTTCGGGCAGCGGTGACCCGCTCAGCCTGCTCGCCCAGACCAGCGGCATGCCGTCGGCGACGATCAGGTCGGCGTCGGCCAGGTGGCGACGGCACTCGTCGTCGCGCTGGGCGCGGCGCAGGATGTCGACGTTCGGCGTGAGGATGCGCCCGCCCCGGCCGTGCGCGAGCGCGTCCCGGACGACAGCCACCACCTCGGCCTCGGTGATCCGGTCGATCCCGGTTCCGTCGAGCTGGACCCGGTCGAATGCATCGACTGGCACTTCGACGCCTCCTTCACTGTTGTTGGCTCGTTATACGAGCGAAACGAGCGAAGGTGGGCCAAAGTGGCACGAGTGCTATTTCTGGGTGGATTAGGACGAAGCGGAACAACGCTCGTCGAGCGCCTGCTAGGCGAGCTGCCCGGCGTGTGCGCACTCGGCGAAATCGTGCACCTGTGGCAGCGCGACATCCGCGACGACGAGCGCTGCGGCTGCGGCGCCCGCTTCTCGGCCTGCACGTTCTGGCGCCGGGTCGGGCAGTACGCGTTCGGCGGCTGGCACAACGTCGACGTCGACCGGGTGCACGCGCTGCGCGACGCCGTCGAGCGCACCCGGCACATCCCCCGGCTGGCCACCGCCGTCGAGGCGCCCGACGAGGTGCACGAATACGCGCATTTCTACGCACGGGTGTACGCCGCCGCGGCGGAGGTCGCCGGCGCGCGGGTGGTGGTCGACTCGTCCAAGCACTCGGCGCTGGCCCACGTGCTGCGGTGGGCGCCCGACATCGATCTGCGCGTGGTGCACGTGGTGCGCGATGCCCGCGGAGTGGCGTACTCCTGGACCAAGACGGTGACCCGGCCCGAGACCGACGGCGCCGACGAGATGACCCGCTACTCGCCCGGGCGCTCGGCACTGTTGTGGAACGCTCACAACGCCGCTTTCGGACTACTCGCGAAGCGCGGCGTGGCTGTGCACCGGCTGCGCTACGAGGAGTTCCTGGCCCACCCGCGGGCGGCGCTGTTGTCCGTCGGCGACTTCGCCGGGCTGCGGGTTCAGCCCGAGGATCTGGCGTTCCTGGGCGACGGTTACGCCGACCTGAAGGTCGGGCACAGCGCGGCCGGCAACCCGATGCGGTTCACCGTCGGCCGGCTGCCGCTGCGCCGCGACGACGCCTGGAAACGCTCACTGCCCCGCAATCAGCGGCGCCTGGTCGGCACGGTCTGCGCTCCCATGCTGCGGGCCTACGGATACCCGCTCTCAGTAGAGGAGTCTCGATGAACTGGCCGTCCGTCGGCGTCGTCATCCCCACCCGCAACCGTCCCGAACTGGTCCGCAAGGCGATCGGCGCGGTCCGCGACCAGCGCTACCCGGGCGAGGTCAAGGTGCTGGTGGTCTATGACCAGACCGAGCCCGACTACCTGCTCGCCTCGACCGGGGACGTGCAGGTGCTGGTGCTCACCAACTGGCGCACGTCGGGTCTGGCCGGCGCGCGCAACACCGGCATCCTGGCTCTCGACACCGAGTTCGTGGCGTTCTGCGACGACGACGACCAGTGGCAGCCGGACAAGCTCCGCCGCCAGGTCGCGGCGCTGATGGCCGAGCCCGACGCCGAGTTCGCGACGTGTGCGATCGAGGTCGAGTACGACGGCAAGTGCACACCACGGTTGGCCGGCCGGTCCCGGGTCACCGTCGACGACCTCGCCCGGTCCCGGATGGCCATGCTGCACTCGTCGTCGTTCCTGATCCGCCGGGCGGCGCTCGACAACGACGCGATCGGCCTGGTCGCCGAGGACGCCCCGGGCAGCCAGAACGAGGACTGGGACCTGCTGCTGCGGGCCGCCCGCCGGGCCCCGATCGTGCACCTGGACGAGCCGCTCGTGCGCGTCCTCTGGGGCCGCACCTCGCACTACGCGTACGAGTACGCCACCAAGATCAGCTCCCTGCGCTGGATGATGCAACGGCACCCCGAGATCAGCGGCTGCCGCCCCGGGGCGGCCCGCGTCTACGGTCAGCTGGCCTGCTGGTCGGCCGCCACCGGCAACCGCAGTCAGGCGTGGCAGTTCAGCAAGGAGGCCGTGCGGGCGAATTGGAAGGAACCTCGCACCGCGATCGCCCTTGCGGCGATGACCGGAGCAGTGAAGGTTGAGAACGTTCTCTCAGCTCTCCACAAGCGCGGACGCGGGATCTAACGGATACGCCACTCCGCTCTTTCGGTCACGCCTACTCACAAGGTAGTGTTCGGGCGTGTTCGAATTAGTGCGGTTCCCGGCGGCGGTCCGCTGATGCTCGCGCAGCAGCGACAGGCCGCGATCCTTGACCGAGTCCGGGCCGCCGGCGGCGTCCGGGTGAGCGAGCTCGCCTCGGAATACGGCGTCTCCGACATGACCATCCGCCGCGACCTCGAGTCCCTGGCCGACCGGGGCCTGCTGGCGAAGGTACACGGCGGCGCCACCACCGTGAGCCCGGGCTCGGCCCACGAGCCCGGCTTCGCGGCCAAGAGTGTGCGCCAGCGTGACGAGAAGGCGGCCATGGCGATGCGCGCGGCCGCGCTCGTCTCCCCGGGCGACGCCATCGCGCTGTCGGCCGGCACGACCACCGCCGGCCTCGCCCAGCGCCTGGTCGACGTGCCCTCGCTGACCGTGGTGACCAACTCGATCCCGGTCGCCGACATCTTCTACCGCGCCGGCCGGCCCGACCAGACCGTGGTGTTGACCGGTGGCACCCGCACGCCCTCCGACGCCCTCGTCGGCCCGGTCGCGGTGGCCGCGATCGGCACGCTGCACCTCGACATGCTCTTCCTCGGCGTGCACGGCATGAGCGAACGCGCCGGCTACACGACCCCCAATCTCATGGAGGCCGACGTCAACCGGGCCCTCGTCGAGGCGGCCGAGCGCCTCGTCGTGCTGGCCGACCACACCAAATGGGGCACGGTCGGCATCTCCTCGATCGTCCCGCTCGACCGTGCGGACGTACTGATCACCGATGACGGGCTGGACGAGCCGGCCCGCGCACTTCTGTCCGAGACGGTTCGAGACCTTGTTGTGGTGACTGCGCAATGACCTTCAAGAGCCGCGAGGCGATCCGCCTGTCCGACGGGCGCGAGCTGATCTATTTCAACGAGGAGCCGGCCGACTGGGCGACCTACCCCGACGCCCGGCGCCTGCCGCCTCCGCCGCCCACCTCGCAGCTCCGGTACGACCCGCTGATCGACGAATGGGTGGCCGTCGCCGCGCACCGCCAGACCCGCACGTTCATGCCGCCGGCTGACGCCTGCCCGCTGTGTGCGACCAAGTCGACGTTCGCCGGCGAGATCCCGGCCCCCGACTACGACGTGGTCGTCTTCGAGAATCAGTTCCCGTCCTTCAGCGACCGCGTTCAAGAGGGCGAGATCACCGAGGTCACGGGCCTGGTTCCGGTACGGCCGGGGATCGGCCGGTGCGAGGTCGTGTGCTTCACCAGCGACCACAACAGCTCGTTCGTCGAGCTGCCGCCCTCGCGGGTGCGCACCGTCATCGACGCGCTGGCCGACCGCACCGCCGAGATGTCGCGTCTGCCCGGCGTTGAGCAGGTCTTCCCGTTCGAGAACCGCGGCGTCGAGATCGGCGTGACCCTGCAGCACCCGCACGGGCAGATCTACGCCTTCCCGACCGTGCCGCCGCGCACCAGGCTGATGCTGGCCGCGGCCGGACGCTACCTCGCCCGTACGGGAAATGATCTCTACACCGACGTGCTGGCAGCCGAGCGGGCCGACGGCAACCGGGTGGTCGGCTCCAACGAGCACTGGACGGCGTACGTGCCCGCCGCCGCGCGCTGGCCGTTCGAGGTGCATCTGGCCCCGCACCGCAAGGTGCCCGACCTGCCCGCGCTCTCCGACCAGGAACGCGACGCGTTCGGGCCGCTCTACCTCGACCTGCTGCGCCGCTTCGACGGCCTGTTCGGCCGGCCGATGCCGTACATCTCGGCCTGGCACCAGGCGGTGGTCGGCGCGGGCCGCGAGCTGGGCTACCTGCACCTACAGCTGTTCAGCATCCGCCGCGCCGCCGACAAGCTGAAGTACCTGGCCGGCTCCGAGTCCGCAATGGGCTTCTTCGTGAACGACATAGTCCCCGAAAAAGCCGCCCAACTACTCCGCGAAGCAGCCTGACCCACCCCCCATCCCCCACCCCTTCCCCAACCAAGTCGCACTTCGCCCCGTCGACGTCGAGGACGCCGAAAAGTGCTAGGCGAAGCCGAGGTGCTTTTCGGTGTCCTCGACGTCGACCTCCCAGGGGCGAAGTGCCCGCCGAGCAGAGCGAGGCCATAAGCACAGCGAGGCCATAAGCACAGCGGGAGGCTCGGGACAGAGCCCCCCGCAGGGGAAGGGGACGGGCAGCCGTCGAGAGAACCGGTCGGCGCCCGGGACAAGGCGGCCGGACCGGCGGGCGACCCCTCGGCGCGCGACCGTCATCCGTTCTGCCATGAAGAACGACGCGGGTAACCACTGGTTACGGAATCAAACATGCGAACTGACGCATGTCTGCGGGACGAAAAAGGCCGCCGGTCGCTGACCGGCGGCCTTCCCGTGAAGATCAGGCGAGCTTGCGCGCCAGGTTCTCGTCGAGCGCGTTCATGAACTCGTCGGTCGACAGCCACGGGGCGTCGCGCGAGATGAGCAGCGCGAGGTCCTTGGTCATCTGACCGCCCTCGACCGTCTCGACGCAGACCTTCTCGAGCGTCTCGGCGAACTCGGTCACCGCGGGGGTGCTGTCGAGGATGCCGCGGTGCTTGAGGCCACCGGTCCAGGCGAAGATCGACGCGATCGGGTTGGTCGACGTCTTCTCGCCCTTCTGCCACTGGCGGTAGTGCCGGGTGACCGTGCCGTGCGCGGCCTCGGCCTCGACGGTCTTGCCGTCCGGGGTCATCAGCACCGAGGTCATCAGGCCGAGCGAGCCGAAGCCCTGGGCCACGGTGTCGGACTGCACGTCACCGTCGTAGTTCTTGCAGGCCCAGACGTAGCCGCCCTCCCACTTCATGGCGGCGGCGACCATGTCGTCGATCAGCCGGTGCTCGTAGGTGAGGCCGGCCGCCTTGAACTGATCGGCGAACTCGCTCTCGAAGACCTCGGCGAACAGGTCCTTGAAACGGCCGTCGTACGCCTTGAGGATCGTGTTCTTCGTCGACAGGTAGACCGGGTAGTTGCGGGCCAGGCCGTACCGGAACGAAGCGCGCGCGAAGTCGCGGATCGAGTCGTCGTAGTTGTACATGCCCATGCCGACGCCGCCGGCCGGGAAGTCGGCCACGTGGAACTCGATCGGCTCGGAGCCGTCCGCGGGCGTGAAGGTCATCGTGAACTTGCCGGCGCTGGGCGCGACGAAGTCGGTGGCCTTGTACTGGTCGCCGTGGGCGTGGCGGCCGATGATGATCGGCTTGGTCCAGCCCGGCACCAGCCGCGGCACGTTCTGCATGATGATCGGCTCGCGGAAGACGACGCCGCCGAGGATGTTACGGATGGTGCCGTTGGGCGACCGCCACATCTTCTTCAGGCCGAACTCTTCGACGCGGGCCTCGTCCGGCGTGATCGTCGCGCACTTCACGCCGACGCCGTGCTGCTTGATGGCGTTGGCCGCGTCGATCGTCACCTGGTCGTCGGTCTCGTCGCGGTACTGGATCGACAGGTCGTAGTACTCGAGCGGGACGTCCAGGTAGGGCAGGATCAGCTGCTCCCGGATCTGCTTCCAGATGATCCGGGTCATCTCGTCGCCGTCGAGCTCCACCACCGGGTTTGTGACCTTGATTTTCGCCATGCGGCCGGCGCTCCTCTCCCGAAAACCATGCTTAGCAGTACGAGCGTACTGCAGGACCGTTCGTGTTCGCCGGGCGACCCCGGGCCGGAGTTGGCCGTATCGCCAACACCAGTTTGGCCGCTTGTCGGCGCCGCGTGACGGAAACGCGGTGGCATCGAGAAATGTCACTATCTACGAAGATCAGCCGACGCCTGCTCCTCACCGGGGGCGCCACGGTGGCGACCGCGCCCATGCTGCTGCACCCCGAAGAGGGGTACGCCCAGACCACGCTTCCCCTCCCGGCCGACGTCTTCCGGTTGGGCGTGGCGTCGGGCGACCCGCTGCCCGACGCGGTGGTGCTGTGGACCCGGCTCGCCCCCGAACCGTTGACCGGTGGCGGCATGCCCGCGCGCAACGTGCCGGTGGAATGGGAGATCGCCGAGGACGAGCGGTTCACGCGACGCCGTCGTACGGGAGTCGCACCGGCCCGACCCGAACTAGCCCACTCGGTGCATGTCGACGTGCGCGGACTGCGCCCGGACACGGCCTACTTCTACCGCTTCCGTACCGGCGGTCAGATCTCTCCCGTCGGCCGCACCCGCACCGCACCCTCCCGGGCGGCCCGGCCGCGCGCGCTGCGCTTCGCGTTCGCCAGCTGCCAGGACTATCAGGCCGGCTTCTACACCGCCTACCAGCACCTGGCCGCCGAGGACCTCGCCTTCGTGGCGTTCCTCGGCGACTACATCTACGAGGGTCCGCGCAACGCGTCAGCGGCCCGGCAGCACGAGGGCACCGGCGAGCCGTACACGCTGGAGCAGTACCGCAACCGGCACGGGCAGTACAAGACCGACCCGGATCTTCAGGCCGCGCACGCCGCGTTCCCGTGGATCGTGACGTTCGACGACCACGAGGTCGACAACAACTGGGCCGACGAGACCCCTCAGGACCCCGCCCTGCAGACGCCCGAGGCCTTCCGGGCGCGGCGGATCGCGGCGTTTCAGGCCTACTACGAGCACATGCCGCTGCGACGGTCGTCGCTGCCCCGCCGGCTGGACCTCCAGCTCTACCGGCGGTTCCGGTACGGGTCGCTGGCCGGCGTGCACGTGCTCGACACCCGCCAGTACCGCAGCGACCAGCCGGCCACGTTGGCCGACGCTCAGCACCCGGCGCTGACCATGACCGGTCCCCAGCAGGAGAAATGGCTGGTCGACGGCCTGCAGCACTCCGGGACCCGCTGGAACGTGCTCGCCAACCAGGTGATGTGGGCCCAGAACGACCGCCAGGCCGGGCCGGGGCAGACGTTCGACTTCGACAACTGGGACGGCTATCGGGCCCAGCGCCGGCGGTTGCTCGAGTTCTTCGGCAGCGGCCGGGTCGACAACCCGGTGGTGCTCACCGGCGACCGGCACTGCACGTGGGTCAGCGACCTGCGCCCCGACTTCGACGACGTGTCGTCCCCGATCGTCGGCGCCGAGATCACCGGCACCTCGATCACCTCGGGCGGCAACGCGAACCCCGCGTCGTTCCACGCCACGTACGACCCGATCATGGCCGAGAGCCCGCACTGGCGCTACATCGACAACCAGCGTGGCTACGTGGTCTGCGACCTTTCCCGTACGGAGATGGTCAGCAGTCTGCGCCTGGTCGACACGGTCTGGGCGCCGACCGCCGCGGTGCGCACCGAGGCGCGTTTCACGGTCGAGGCGGGCCGCCCCGGCATCGCCGACGTGTTCGTCGCGCCTGCCCCGCCGCCCGCCGCCCGTCCGGCCGGGCCGACCTTCGACACGCAGGACGACCAGGGAGTTCTCCCGCCGCGCCGATAGTCTCCCCGGACAGGGGCTCATCGGCCCCTGTCCGGTCGGTCGCGGCGATGGCATCATGTGGAGCGGCCGGGGAGAACGACGAGGGGGCAAGTGACCGGATCGATGGGTGGTTCGCCCGGCAGCGCCCTGTCCCGGCCCGCACGGCTCGACGCCCTGCTGCGCACAAGGCTCGATGCCGTCGCCGACCCGGCGCTCGACCGATTCGCCGAGATGGTCCGCGTCGTGCTGCACGTGCCCGTGGCGCTCGTGACGCTGGTCGGCGCCGACCGGCAGTACTTCCCCGGCGCCTGCGGCCTCGGCGAGCCTTGGCTCGGGCGCCGCCAGACGCCGCTGTCACACTCCTTCTGCCAGCACGTCGTGACCACGGCCGAGCCGCTGATCGTCACCGACGCCCGCCTCGACCCCCGGGTGCGCGACAACCTGGCCATCGACGACCTCGGCGTCGTCGGCTACGCCGGGATGCCGCTGACCGACGCCGGCGGCGAGGTTCTCGGGTCGCTCTGCGCGATCGACCACGCCCCCCGGGACTGGACCGCCGCCGAGTTGAGCCTGCTGGCCGGGCTGGCCGCGAGCTGCTCGGACAGCCTGCGGTTGCGCATCTCCAGCTACCGGGCCGAGTTGGCCTCCGAGCACAGCCGCCTGCTGCTGAGCGCCAGCACGGCGCTGGCCGGCACCAGCACGGTCGACGAGGTGGTCGACACGGTTCGCGACCTGGTCACCGGCGCGCTCGACCCGGCGTACGTCGGGTTCTCGCTGCTGGACGACGCGGGGCAGCTGTCCCTGGCCTCCAGCCGCTTGCTGCCGAACGCCGTGGCCCACCGGTGGCAGCGCTACGCGCAGCTGCGCTCGACACCGTCCGCCCTGGCCGCCGGCACGGGCCTTCCGGTGTTGCTTCCCGACCGTACGGCGGTCGGCGAGCGCACCCCCGACGCAGCCGCCACCTTCGACGAGATGGGCTGGAACGCCGCGGCCAGCCTGCCCCTGCCCGGCCCTGACGGGCCGATCGGCGCGCTCACCTTCGTCTGGAAGCAACCGCACCTGGTCGACGAGGACGAACAGGCGACGCTGGCCACCCTCGCCGGTTACGTGGCGCAGACCCTCACCCGCGTCCAGCTGCTGGAGGATCGCCGCACCGCCGCCGCCACGATGCAGAAGGCGCTGCTCACCGCGCTGCCCCGGCACGAGAGTCTGCGGATGGCCGCGCGCTACCAGCCGGCGCACCACGAGGACCACGTCGGCGGCGACTGGTACGACGCGGTCAGCCTCGACGAGGGCCGGCTGGCCCTGGTGATCGGCGACGTCGCGGGGCACAGCATCGACGCCGCGGCGAAGATGAGCGAATACCGCAGCATGCTGCGAACCCTGCTCATCGACCGGCACGAGCCGCCCTCGGCGCTGCTGCGGCGGCTGGAGCACACGGGCCGCACCCTGGGGCTGGACGGCATAGCCACCGTGCTGCTGGCCTATCTGGACCCCACAGCCGCCGGTGAACACGTCCTCACCTGGTCCAATGCCGGCCACCCGCCGCCGTCGCTGCTCATCGGGGGCGAGGTGTCCCTGCTCGAAGGACGTGATCCGCTGCTGGGCGCCGGGCGCCGCGTCTCCCGCCGCAATCACACGCGTGTTCTGCCCGCCGGGGCCACGCTGGTGCTGCACACCGACGGACTGGTCGAGACCCGGACGGCCCCGATCGACGACGGGGTACGCCGGCTGCACCAGACTCTGCTCGCCCACGCCGGCCTCGAGCCGGGAGAGCTGGCCGACGCCATTCTCGCCGGCAGCCCCACCGCCACCGCCGGCGAGGACGACGTCGCGGTCCTGGTGGTGACCACACCGGGCTGACGCTCCGGCCACAATGGGCGCATGTCATTGACGTACCGGGTCGGGCCGCTCACGGTCATCGCCGTCGAAGACGCGGCCGGTCCCTTCTTCGAGCCCCGCTCGGCGGCGTTCCCGACGGCCACACCGCGCCAGTGGGCCGAGGCCGACGCGTTCGACCCGGACGCGCTCACCGGAGAGGGCGAGTGGCTGCTGAGGTTCCGCAGCTATTGCGTACGGATCGGGGACGGCCCGGCAATCCTGATCGACGCGGGCATCGGGCCGGCCGGCTCACTCGCCGCCGACTGGGCGCCCGTTCCCGGCCGCCTGCCCGAGGCGCTGGCCGAGGCGGGCGTCGCGCCCACCGACGTGTCGGCGATCGTGCTCACCCACCTGCACAACGACCACATGGGCTGGGCCGTCCCGCGCGACTCGCCGTTCACCGAGGCGCGGGTGGTGGTGCAGCAGTCCGATGTCGACGCCTACGCGGCCAGTCGTGAGTGGGCCGGGCAGTACGACCTGCTGATCGAGCCGCTGCGCGCGGCGGGCCGGCTCGAGGTGCTCGACGGCGACCGGGTGCTGGCACCGGGCGTGCGGGTGGTGCCGACCCCCGGCCACACCCCGGGCCACCAGTCGGTCTGGGTCGAGGCGGGCGACGAGAGCCTGCTGGTCACGGGCGACCTGCTGGTCCACGCGATCCAGGTGCTGCACCCCGACCTGGCCTACTCGAGCGACATGGACCCGGCCGGGGCGCGAGCAAGCCGGCTGCGCATGGTCGAGCAGGTGACGTCGCGCGGGGCGACCATGGCGGTGAGTCACCTGGGGATGCCGTTCGTGCCGCACTGAACGGACAGGTCTGTCTGTCTGCATTGCTCGTGAGCGCCGCCGCGCCGAAGGGCTGCGATGGCGCGTACAAAGAAAGACCGGGACCACAACGGCCCCGGCCTTTCTCACGAGCACACTCAGAGGTTGGCGACGTCCGCCTGCTTGGCCCGGACGGCCTCCGCCGCCTCCTTGAGGCCGGCCAGCTCGGTGTCGGTCAGCTTGTCCTCCACGACCTTCTTGATGCCCTCGGCGCCGATCTGGGCCTCGACGCCCAGGTAGACGCCGGAGATGCCGTACTCGCCGTCGACCCAGGCGCAGACCGGCAGGACCGCGCCGGAGTCCTCGACCACGGCCTTGGCCATGCGGGCGGCCGCGGCCGACGGGGCGTAGTAGGCCGAACCGGTCTTGAGCAGCGCGACCACCTCGGCGCCGCCGTTGCGGGTACGGACGACGAGCTCCTCGATCTTCTCGGCCGGCAGCAGGTCGGACAGCGGCTTGCCGTCGACGGTGCAGCGCGACGGGACCGGGACCATGGTGTCGCCGTGCGAGCCCAGCGTGAGCGCCTTGACGCTCTTCACCGGCACCGCGAGGGTCTCGGCGATCGAGTTGGTGAAGCGCGCCGTGTCGAGCACACCGGCCTGCCCGAACACCCGGTTCTTGGGGAACTGGGTGGCCAGCTGGGCCAGCGCGGTCATCTCGTCGACCGGGTTCGACACCACGATCACGACGGCGTTCGGCGCGTACTTGGCGATGTTCTCGGCGACCTGGCGCACGATCTTCGCGTTGACCTCGAGCAGGTCCATGCGGCTCATGCCGGGCTTGCGCGGCAGGCCGGCGGTCACGACGACCACGTCGGAGCCCTCGATGGCCTCGTAGCCCTCGCCGTTGGTGCCGGTGGTGACGCCGACGACCTTGGTCTCGAAGCCCTCGATCGGCCGGGACTGGTTCATGTCGAGCGCGAGACCAGCCGGCTTGCCGTCGATGATGTCGGTCAGCACGACGGTGTCGAAGATGTCGTACTCAGCCAGGCGCTGTGCGGTCGTCGAGCCGTAGAAACCGGCACCTACGACGGTTACCTTCTTGCCCATAGCTCTATCCACTCCCAGTCTCCGGGACGGTTTTTCCGGACGCTATCAGTCGGTTACCGGCGTATTACCGGCCGGTCGCCTCAACGCGAGTTAAGCCACTGTCGCACCGTACGCGGTCGCGAACCGCACGGCCTGGCCGATGTCGATGGTGGCGCCGCCGAGGTCGACGCCGCGCAGTTCCACCCCGTCGAGGTCGGCGCCGCGCAGGTCGGCGCCCTTGAGTGTCACGTCGGTCAGCCTGGCGTTCGACAGGTCGGCGTCGCGCAGGTCGGCCCGGCTGAGGTCGGCCCCCAGCAGGTCGGCCTCGCGCAGCCGCAGGCCGGCCAGCCGGGCCCCGGTCAGATTCTGCCCGCGCAGCGACACGAAACCCCAGTCGCCGCCCTCGACGGTGATCGGCCGCAGCCCGCAGTCGATGAACTGCGTGCCGGTCAGCTTGCAGTCGGTCAGCGTCGCGTCGAAGAACGAGCAGCGCTGCACGGTCGACTGCATGATGGCGACCCGTTCCAGCGTCGCCGCGTTGAACCGGACATTGCCGAATGTGCAGTTGGTGAAGACGCAGCCGGTCAGCCGCGCCTCCGACCAGTCGACGTCGTGGAACGCGCAGTCCTCGTAGCGGACGCCGGTGACCTCCTCCAGCGCCCAGTCCCGGCCGCTGAAGGTCTCGTCCTGGACGAGATCGGTCATCAGCCGTGGTAGAAGTGCCGGGTGCCGGTCAGATAGACGGTCATGCCGGCCTTGGCCGCCGCCTCGATCACCTTTTCGTCGCGGATCGAGCCGCCCGGCTGCACGACCGCCTTCACCCCGGCCGCGATCAGCACCTCGAGCCCGTCCGGGAACGGGAAGAAGGCGTCGGAGGCGGCCACGCTGCCCTTGGCCCGGTCGGCGCCCGCCCGGTTGACCGCGAGGTGGGCCGAGTCGACCCGGTTGACCTGACCCATGCCGACGCCGACGGTCGCGCCGCCCGAGGCCAGCAGGATCGCGTTGCTCTTGACGCTGCGGATCGCGCGCCAGGCGAAGGCCAGGTCGGCCAGCTCGTCGGCGGTGGCGGGCTCACCGGTGGCAAGCGTCCAGTGGGCCGGGTCGTCGCCGGGGGCGTCGATGCGGTCGGCCATCTGCACCAGCACGCCGCCGCCGATCTGCTTGATCTCGGCCGGCGCCGGGTTCCAGGCCGGGGCGGCCAGCACACGCAGCTTCTTCTTCTGCCGGAAGATCTCGAGCGCGCCCGCCTCGTACGACGGGGCGACGATGACCTCGGTGAAGATGCCGTCGAGCTGCCGGGCCATCGCCTCGGTGACCTCACGGTTGACCGCGATGACGCCGCCGAACGCCGAGACCGGGTCGCAGTCGTTGGCCTTGCGGTGGGCCTCGGCGACGTCGGCCCCGACCGCGATGCCGCACGGGTTGGCGTGCTTGATGATCGCCACGCAGGGCTGGTCGAAGTCGTTGGCGCTGCGCCAGGCGGCGTCGGCGTCGACGTAGTTGTTGAACGACAGCTCGCCGCCGTGCACGAGCTCAGCCTGGGCCAGCCCGACCGGCGCGTTCGGGTCGAGGTAGAGCGCGGCCTGCTGGTGCGGGTTCTCGCCGTAGCGCAACGTGTTTTTCTTCGTCAGCGCGATGCCGGCGAACGTCGGCCAGTCCGCCTCCGCGGCCAGCGTCGTCGCCGTCCAGTTGGCCACGGCCACGTCGTACTCGGCGATGTCGGCGAAGGCCCGGGCCGCGAGCGCCTTGCGCTGGGTGAGCGTGAAGCCGCCGTTCCGCACGGCGTCGAGAATCAGCCCGTACGCCTCGACGGCCGTGACCACGGCGACGGACGGGTGGTTCTTGGCGGCCGAGCGCACCATGGCCGGGCCGCCGATGTCGATCTGCTCGACGCACTCGTCGACGCTCGCGCCCGACGCCACCGTCTGCGTGAACGGGTAGAGGTTGCTGACCAGCAGGTCGAACGGCGCGACTTCGAGCTCGGCCAGCTGGGCGGCGTGACTCTCGAGGCGCAGGTCGGCCAGCAGGCCGGCGTGCACGCGCGGGTGCAGCGTCTTGACCCGGCCGTCGAGGGACTCGGGGAAGCCGGTGAGCTGCTCGACCCGGGTGACCGGGACGCCCGCGGCCTCGACCGTCGAGGCCGTCGAGCCGGTGGAGACGATCTCGACGCCGGCCGCGGCGAGCGCCTGGGCCAGCTCGACGAGGCCGGTCTTGTCGTACACGCTCAGCAGCGCCCGCTTGATCGGGCGGCGGCCTTCGTCGGCGGCGCTCATGGAATGCGTACCTTCCTGTTCTCGATGGTCCAGCCCTCGCGCACCAGGCGGCCGACGAAGTCGACCAGCTGGGCCCGCTCGGCCACCTTGATCCGCTCGGTCAGCGCCTCTTCCGTGTCGTCGTCGAGCACGGGCACAGCGACCTGGGCGATGATCGGTCCGGTGTCGACGCCGGCGTCGACGAAGAAGAGGGTCGCCCCGGCGATCTTGACGCCGTAGGCGAGCGCGTCACGCGGGCCGTGGATGCCGGGGAAAGCCGGCAGCAGCGCGTTGTGGGTGTTGATGTAGCGGTCGCCGAACGCGGCCAGGAACTGCGGCCCGACGAGCTTGAGGAAGCCGGCCGAGACGACCAGGTCGGGCTTGAACTCGGCGACGTGGGCGGCGAGGGCGGCGTCCCAGTCGTCCCGGGTCTCGTACGCCTTGACCGAGTCGACAAAAGTGGGCACGCCGGCGGCGGCGGCCCGGTCGAGACCGGCGATGCCGGCACGGTCGGCGCCCACGGCCACGACCTGCGCGCCGTAGGCGGGATCGGCGGACGCGTCGAGCAGGGCCTGCAGGTTGCTGCCCGAACCGGAGACGAGGACGACCAGGCGGGCGGGCGCGGGGTCGGTCACTTGAGCACCCTATCTCCGCAGGGCAGGGCGGCCGACAACGGGTCAGCCGACAGGCACGCGAAACAGCTGATCATCGGATACGCTGCCGGTCCTCAGACATTCGAATCACTCACTTTGGTCAACGCCATAGGCAAACTGGAGGACAGCCCGTGACTACCCCACCCCCTTACTACGGTCCGCCCGGCGGCGAGCCGGGTGGCGTGCCGGCCGCCCCGCAGAACACCCAGGGTCTCGTCGGCATGATCCTCGGCATCGTGTCGATCCCGCTGGTCTGCTGCTTCTACCTCGGCATCCCGCTCGGTATCGCGGCCGCGATCGTCAGCTACCTGGGTCTGCAGAAGGCGAACGCGGGCCGGGCCACCAACCGCAGCCAGGCGATGGCCGGTCTGATCACCGGCGCCGTCGGCGCCGTGCTGGGCATCGCGCTGCTGATCTGGGCGCTCACCGCCGGTCAGAACATCAACTGGGAAGACATCACCAACAACTCGGGTAACTGAGCTGTCAGAAGGGGGACGCCCAGGCGGGCGTCCCCCTTCTTCATGTCTTCCGCCGGGCCTCTGCGCGCTCAAGCCTTCGGCGTACGGAACATCCGCGCGGCCGCCGCGCCCAGGGCCGCCGAAACTCCGAGCACGACCGTGGCCAACAGGCCGACCTGCCACGGGTCGGGACCGATCGTCGCCATCCGGTCGTCACCGAGCGGCCCGCCGGAGAACTCCGCGGCCAGGCCCAGCAGAATTCCGGCCACCGGGCCCGCGATCAGGCCGCTGCCGAGCACGAACGGCCAGGCGACCTCCCGCGGCTTGGTCTCTTTCTCGCCGGTTTCTTTACCCTCGCGGGTGAGACGCAGGGTCAGCAGCCAGCCGGCGGCCAGGCCGGCCAGCACGGGCAGGGCCAGCAGCAGGGTGCCGGCCGCGCCCATCGGCCCGTTGGGCAGCCCGGCCAGCAGCGGCAGGGTCGGCAGCGGGCCGACGGTCACCTCGGTCAGCCGCACGATCGACCCGGTGCCCAGCGCGAACCCGGGACCGAGCAGATAGGCCGCCGCCCAGACCGAGCCGTTCACCCCGTAGGCCAGGCTGACCAGCGTGATACCGGCCTGACCGGCCACCCCGGTGCGATAGGCGGAGATCATGTCCGCCGCCTGACCGCCGCCCAGCGCGATCGAGAGGCCGGTGACCGCCGCCCCGGCCGCGAGCACGAACAGGGCTGCGATGACCCCGGTGCGTACGCCGTGCCGCAGCGGCCCGGGCAACCGGCCGGCCCAGACGCTGAGCGCGTCGGTGCCGCGCAGCGACCCGGCCAGAGAACCGGCCAGGCCGATGAGGAAGAAGTTGAGCGCGGCCCGGCCCGCGGTGACCTCGGTGCCCTTGCCGTCGACGACGAGCGCCAGGATCGAGCCCAGCAGCGAGTAGGTCAGGGCGATGGCGAAGGCCACCGACAGCGCGCGGGACGTCGAGCCCGTGCGGCGGGCGCCGACAGCCCGGGTGACGTGCAGTCCGGCCCGGTTGAGCCGCCACACGATCAGCATGCTGAGCAGCAGCGGGGCCAGCCCGAGGGCGCCGATCGACGTGCCGATGGACACGCCGTGGCCGAGCATCCAGCCGGCCAGCCCGGCGTGGGCGGCGCCGGCCAGACCGCCGCTGCCCTCGAGGGTGCGGGCGAGACCGACGACGGCGGCGACCGGGACGTACGACAGCAGCGCGGCCCACAACGTGGCGAAGGCCGCCGCCACCGGCAGCGGAGCCCGGCTCTGCGGGCGCTGCGGCGGGCGGCGCTGGGTGGGCAGCCGGACGGTTTCGCGGTTGCCGAGCACCTTGTCGTCGACCAGCACCGTGCGCTGTTCCCGGGCCACGTCCACGGTTTCCCGGGACACCGGCCCGGTTTCCTGGGCCACGGCCTCGGCCGGGCGCCCGACGGCGATCGACTCGGTGTCGTGGGCGACCTGCGTCGCCTCGGCGACCGCGAAGGGGTCGTCCGAGTCGTCGGGACGCTCGGGTGTGCTGGGCATCGGCGACTACTTTTCCACGCCGGAGCCGAGTGAGCGATGCAAAAACGGCGGCGCGCCGCCGTTCGGGTCGCGGGGACCCGGACGACGGCGCGCCGATCGCTGGTGCGTGATCAGCTCATGACCTCACGCATGAGACGGGCGGTCTCGCTCGGCGTCTTGCCGACCTTGACTCCCGCGGCCTCGAGCGCTTCCTTCTTGGCGTCCGCGGTGCCCGCGGAACCCGAGATGATCGCGCCGGCGTGGCCCATGGTCTTGCCGGGCGGGGCGGTGAAGCCGGCGATGTAGCCGACCACCGGCTTGGTGACGTTCGCCTTGATGAACTCGGCCGCCCGCTCCTCGGCGTCGCCGCCGATCTCACCGATCATGACGATCGCGTCGGTGTCGGGGTCGTCCTGGAACGCCTTCAGCGCGTCGATGTGCGTGGTGCCGATGATCGGGTCGCCGCCGATGCCGACCGCGGTCGAGAAACCGAAGTCGCGCAGCTCGTACATCAGCTGGTAGGTCAGCGTGCCGCTCTTGCTGACGAGGCCGATGCGGCCGCCCGGGGTGATGTCGGCCGGGATGATGCCGGCGTTGCTGGCCCCCGGCGACGCGATGCCCGGGCAGTTCGGGCCGATGATCCGGGTCTTCTGACCGCGGTCGGAGTTGTAGGCCCAGAAGTGGGCCGAGTCCTGCACCGGCACGCCCTCGGTGATGACCACGGCCAGCGGGATCTCGGCGTCGATGGCCTCGATCACGGCGGCCTTGGTGAACGCCGGCGGCACGAAGATGACCGACACGTCGGCGCCGGTCTCCTTGATGGCCTCGCCGACACTCGCGAAGACCGGGAGCTCGGTGCCGTCGAAGTCGACGGTCGTGCCGGCCTTGCGCGGGTTCACACCGCCGACCACGTTGGTGCCCGCGGCCAGCATGCGCCGGGTGTGCTTGGAGCCTTCGGACCCGGTCATGCCCTGGACGATGACCTTGGAGTCCTTGGTGAGCCAGATAGCCATGTCGTCACTTCCCCGCAGCCGCGAGCTCGGCGGCCCGCGCGGCCGCTCCATCCATCGTGTCTACTCGCTCGACCAGCGGGTTGTTCGCGCCGTCGAGGATGGCCCGGCCGGCCTCGGCGTTGTTGCCGTCGAGGCGCACCACGAGCGGCTTGGTCACTGTCTCGCCGCGCTCACCGAGCAGGGCGAGGGCCTGGATGATGCCGTTGGCGACCTCGTCGCAGGCGGTGATGCCGCCGAAGACGTTGACGAACACGGACTTCACGGCGGGGTCGCCCAGCACGATCTCGAGGCCGTTCGCCATCACCTGGGCGCTGGCGCCACCGCCGATGTCGAGGAAGTTGGCCGGCTTGACGTTGCCGTGCTGCTCACCCGCGTAGGCCACCACGTCGAGAGTGGACATGACCAGGCCGGCGCCGTTGCCGATGATGCCGACCTCGCCGTCCAGCTTGACGTAGTTGAGGTTCTTGGCCTTGGCCGCCTGCTCCAGCGGGTCGACCGCGGACTGGTCGATCAGCGCCTCGTGGTCGGGGTGCCGGAACGCCGCGTTCTCGTCCAGCGTGATCTTGGCGTCGAGCAGGAGCACCCGGCCGTCGCCCACCTTGGCCAGCGGGTTGACCTCGACCAGGGTGGCGTCCTCGGCGACGAACGCCTGCCACAGCTTGACCGCGATGTCGACGACCTGGTCGGCCACCTCGGCCGGGAACTGCGCCTGGGTGACGATCTCGCGCGCCTTGGCCTCGTCGACGCCCTTGACGGCGTCGATGGCGACCTTGGCCACGCGGTCCGGGTCTTCCTCGGCGACCGTCTCGATCTCCATGCCGCCGGCGACGCTGGCGATGCACAGGAACGTGCGGTTGGCCCGGTCGAGCAGGTAGGAGAAGTAGTACTCCTCCTTGATGTCGGCCGTCTCGGCCAGCATCACCTTGTGGACCGTGTGGCCCTTGATGTCCATGCCCAGGATGTCGGTCGCGCGGGCCTGCGCCTCGTCCGCGCCGTCGGCCAGCTTGACGCCGCCCGCCTTGCCCCGGCCACCGACCTTGACCTGCGCCTTGACGACGACCTTGCCGCCGAGCCGCTCGGCGATCGCCCGGGCTTCCTGCGGGGTCTCGGCGACGCCACCGCCCAGCACGGGCAGCCCGTGCCGTTCGAAGAGGTCGCGCCCCTGATATTCGAACAGGTCCACGTGTCTCCTTTCGCTCGCGACGCCATGCGCCGGCAAGCCGCACCGCCCGCGTCCCGACCTGTTTGCGCGGCGGCCTTGGCGGCGTCGCCGGCGTGAAGAATGTCCGGCCCTACGGGCCATCATTCGCAGACTAGCGACCGGGACCACTGCTCCGGAGCCGCGGGTGCACGGTGTGCAAGACCGCACACCCGGGGTACGAGTGACGGCCGCGCCGCGCGAGGCCGGAGTGACCCGGAAACTCCCGGGGTTCTTCGCGTAACCCTCCCTCGGAGGCTTCGTTGAGTG
This sequence comes from Paractinoplanes polyasparticus, assembly GCF_019710575.1. Classification (GTDB taxonomy): domain Bacteria; phylum Actinomycetota; class Actinomycetes; order Mycobacteriales; family Micromonosporaceae; genus Actinoplanes; species Actinoplanes polyasparticus. The sequence continues at coordinate 146,058 of NZ_JAHWFK010000013.1, forward strand.
TGGTGTCGGAACGCTGAGGCGAACCGGCGCGAAGGCGGCCGATGCCCTGTCGGTCGAGGGGTGGCGGCGGGGCATCGTGCATGGAGGGGCCGGACGTGTGAGGGGTGCGTCCGGCCTCTCCCCTTGCGTTTGATTCGCGTTGCCTGCGATTGGCGCGTAACGGCCGATCAGCCCACCGGCTTCGCGCCTCGTGACCGATCAGCCCACCGGCTTCGCGCGTCGCGGCAGGTCAGCCCACCGGCGAAGAGACATTGGCGCGTACCCATTCAATGATGGACGCGGTAGTGGCGCCCGGAGTGAAAATGCGGGCCACCCCGAGCTTTTCCAATTCCGCGATGTCGTCGGCCGGGATGATGCCCCCGCCGAATACGACGATGTCACTCGCGTCACGTTCCGCGAGCAGCTCGATGACGCGCCGGAACAATGTCATGTGCGCCCCGGACAGAACGGACAAACCGATCGCGTTCGCGTCCTCCTGGACGGCGGTCTCGACAATCTGTTCCGGCGTCTGGTGCAGGCCTGTGTAGACAACTTCCATGCCGGCGTCGCGCAGCGCCCGGGCCACCACCTTGGCCCCGCGGTCATGCCCGTCCAGCCCCGGCTTCGCGACGACCACTCTGATCCGTGCTTGCATCCTGACCCTCCGAGCCACTGACCGCGTTGTCACCTGAACGAACGGTAACCTGCCGGGCCGCCGCGAGACAGTCGCCGCCCCGAACCGGAGATCACCTGCGGTGACCGAAAATGTATTCTGCGTCACCTCACTATCTGTTTTTGATGCCATTACTCCGCGTGCGCGAACACTTCTTCGTGAAAGGCCGCCAATTCGGACATTCGCTGTGCAATACGGACCAGGAACTGTCAGCGATTTGGCGCTGCGACTTGTGACCCGGCAGACGTTTGGCTACCGTGGCTCCCGGCTGTCAACCAGTTAACGCTGATCTGACAGCGCGGATGCCTCTCGAATCACCGGAAGTTCGGCCTCGGGAACCTGCACTTTTGCCACCGACGGAGGGTTGTTCGTGCGCCAGCGCTTGTCGTCTGAGCCCGATCGTTATCGCGGTCGTCGCCGCGTACCCACCCCTCCGCGCTCCCGCTACGCCGTCGCCGTCACCGCCGCTTTCGCCGGGGCCGGTGTTGTCGCCCTGGGCGCCTCGAACATGCCCGACGCCAAGACCGTCGACCCGCAGGCCCTCAAGGGTCTCGGAGGCAGTCAAGTAGCGGCCGAGGCACTGGCCGAGCGTGACGCCGGCACCGACGCCGCTTCCCGTGGCGAGAGCCGCGACTCGGCGGCCACCACCAAGCTGAGCGCCGAGGAGGCCGCGGCCGACGTCTGGCTGCTTCCCCTCGAGGAATACACCTTCACCTCCGGCTACGGCATGCGGTGGGAGAAGCTGCACGCCGGCATCGACCTGGCGGCGCCCGAGGGCCTGCCCTACAAGGCGATCCACGCCGGCAAGGTCACCCAGGCGGGCTACTTCGGCGCGTACGGCTACGCGGTCACGATCGAGGACGACGAGGGCAACGAGGTCATCTACGCCCACTCGCGCCGCGTGCTCGTCGAGAAGGGCCAGGTCGTCAAGGCCGGGCAGGTCATCGGCCAGGTCGGCAACACGGGCGCTTCGTACGGCACCCACCTGCACCTCGAGATCCACGTCGACGGCGCCCCCACCGACCCGATCCCGTTCCTGCGCCAGCGCGGCGTCGACATCAAGCTCCAGGTCGAGTCGGTCTTCGCCGCCGGTGTGGCCGGCGTTTCCTGATCTCCCCCTGCAGCGCTCGCTGAGGGTTTTCTACCCCTCGGTCCGCGCCTGAACCACCCCGATCGAGTGGTCCGGCCGACCGGCGCTCGCTGACTCGGGTCCATGCGGCGGATGACTCCGTCCGGCGCTGGGTCCCCGCAGCCACCCTCGGACGACGACCGTTGGGCGGGGCTTACGCAGACAACGCCCACCGCGCGGACGAGACGGCCCGACGCTTGGTTGCAACTCGGGTGAACCGGGGTCCACCTCTCTCAAGAACTCCTGTGGCGGGCCGACAGGCAGATGTCAGTCATCGTTCTGCCTGGGAGGTTGTGCCGCGTGGCGTTTCAAGCCGAGACCCGTTCCGCCGGGCGGCATCGCCGGGAACTGGCCGGGCGGCACCGCGCTCCGCGCTCCCTCGCCCTCGCGAGCCCGCTGTTCCACTCCGTCGCGAGCCCGCTGCGCAGCGACAAGGGCCGCGCTGTGCTGCTGACCGCGGCACTGGGCAGCGCGCTCATCACCGGTGTGGCCGGCGGCACCGCCGCGGCCGCCGCCGAATCGGCCGACCCCGTCACCATCGTCGCGCCCGCCCCCGCTCCGACCTCCGCTTCCGAGCCGGATGCCGTCGCCGAGGCGCCGGTCGCTCCGTGGAAGCCCCCGGCGGCGGGCACGGCCGCCGGGGCGCCACGCAAGGTCAAGCCCCGCCCGATCGCCCCGGCCAAGGCCAAGGCGAAGACGCAGGCCGCCACCACAGGCTGGGTCAACCCGAACCCGTCGGGCCGGGTGACCTCCTGCTACGGCCAGCGCTGGGGACGCCTGCACGCGGGCGTCGACATCGCGGGGCCACACGGCTCACCCATCCTGGCCGCCGGCGGCGGTGTCGTCGTGCGGGCCGGTGACGCGCAGGGCTACGGCCTGGCCGTCCTCATCGACCACGGCAACGGCTACCTCACCCACTACGGGCACATGTCCGCCGTCGCCGTACACGAGGGCCAGCGGGTCGAGGCCGGCGAGCAGATCGGCGACGAGGGTTCCACCGGCCACTCCACCGGACCGCACCTGCACTTCGAGGTGCACCAGGGCCTCTACAAGAACCCGATCGAGCCGACCGCCTGGCTACGCGAGCGAGGAGTGCCCGTCCCCGGCTGCGACTGACCCGCACGACCCGAGGCGGCGTCTCAGATCTTCTCGATGGGGGCGTGGCGCAGGATCAGCCACATCACCTGGTCGCCGAAGTCGACCTGGGCCCGGGCGCCGGGGCCCTGGCCCTCGACGGTGATCACGCGGCCCAGGCCGTAGCGCTGGTGGTTGACGCGGTCGCCGGGCGAGACCTTGGGCGCCTGACGCAGCTCGCTCGCGGTCGACAGCTTGCTGCCGTCGATGCCGAGGCGGCTCGCCAGCTGCTGGGCCTTGGGCGTACCCCCGGAGAAACCGCCGCCGCGGGACCGGTCGCCGCCACCGCGACCCCCCACCCCGCCGCCCGTGCCGGACCACGAGGTGTAGGAGCCGGCCGTGCGCTCCCAGCGGATCAGCTCGGGCGGCAACTCGTCGGTGAAGCGGGAGGGCGGGTTGTACTGCGGCTGGCCCCATGCGGCCCGGGTGACGGCGCGGGAGAGGTAGAGCCGCTGGCGGGCGCGGGTGATGCCCACGTAGGCCAGGCGGCGTTCCTCTTCCAGCTCGTTGTTGTCGCCGAGGGCGCGGGTGTGCGGGAAGACGCCGTCCTCGAGACCGGTCAGGAAGACCACCGGGAACTCGAGGCCCTTGGCCGTGTGCAACGTCATCAGCGTGACCACGCCCTGGTGGTCGGGGTCGTCGTCGGGCAACTGGTCGGCGTCGGCGACCAGCGCCACCTGTTCGAGGAAGCCGGCCAGCGTGGCGACCGGGGTGTCGTCGTTCTCGTCGGCCTGGGCCTCGACGCGTTCGGTGTACTCGCGGGCGACGCTCACCAGTTCCTGCAGGTTCTCGACCCGGCCCTGGTCTTGCGGGTCGAGGCTTTCCTCCAGCTCGGAGAGCAGGCCGGAGCGCTGGAGGGCGACCTCCAGCACCTCTTCGGGCGGAGCCGTGGCCGACATCTCGCGCAGGTCGTCGAGCAGCTGGACGAAGTCGGTGATGCTGTTGGCGGCGCGGGTGGAGATGCCGGGCGCGTCCTTCGCACGGCGCAGGGCCTGGCCGAACGAGACGCGGTCGCGGCTCGACAACGCCTCGACGCAGGCCTCGGCCCGGTCGCCGATGCCGCGCTTGGGGGTGTTGAGCACGCGGCGGATGCTGACCGTGTCGTCGTCGTTGACCACGGAACGCAGGTAGGCCAGCGCGTCACGGACCTCTTTGCGCTCGTAGAACCGGACGCCGCCGACCACCTTGTAGGGCAGGCCGACGCGGATGAACACCTCTTCGAAGACGCGGGACTGCGCGTTGGTGCGGTAGAAGACGGCCACGTCGCCGGGGCGCACGTCCTCGCGGTCGCTCAGCCGGTCGATCTCGCGGGCCACCCAGTCGGCCTCGGCGTGCTCGGTGTCGGCCACATAGCCGACGATCTGCTCGCCGGCGCCCTGGTCGCTCCAGAGCCGCTTGGGCTTGCGCGAGGTGTTGCGGTCGATCACGGCGTTGGCCGCCGACAGGATCGTCTGGGTGGAGCGGTAGTTCTGCTCGAGCAGGATCGTGCGGGCGTCGGGGTAGTCGCGCTCGAACTCGAGGATGTTGCGGATGGTGGCGCCGCGGAACGCGTAGATCGACTGGTCGGCGTCGCCGACCACACAGAGCTCCGCGGGCTCGACCTCCCCACCCTTCTCCCCCACCAGCTCCTTCACCAGCGTGTACTGCGCGTGGTTGGTGTCCTGGTATTCGTCGACCATGACGTGCCGGAAGCGGCGACGATAGGTCTCGGCGACGTGGGGATGCGACTGGAACAGGTGGACCGTGGTCATGATGATGTCGTCGAAGTCGAGCGCGTGCGCCTCGCGGAGGCGGCGCTGATACAGCTCGTACGCCTCGGCGACAGCCCGCTCGTTGGGGCCCTTGGCCTTGTCCTTGAACTCTTCCGGCTCGACCAGTTCGTTCTTCAGGTTGGACACCTGGGCGGCCAGGCCGCGCGCGGAATAGCGCTTGGGGTCGAGGTCGAGCTCGCGGATCACCAGCGTCATCAGGCGGCGCGAGTCGTCGGCGTCGTAGATAGAGAAGGTGCTCTTGAGGCCGGCGTGCTCGTGCTCGGCGCGCAGGATGCGGACGCAGGCCGAGTGGAACGTCGACACCCACATCAGCCGCGCCCGCGGGCCGACGAGGTGGGCGACCCGCTCCTTCATCTCGCCCGCGGCCTTGTTGGTGAACGTGATCGCGATGATCTGGCCGGGGTGGACGTCGCGCTCGGCCAGCAGGTAGGCGATGCGATGCGTGAGCACCCGGGTCTTGCCCGAGCCGGCGCCGGCCACGATGAGCAGCGGCGAGCCGGCGTGGGTGACCGCGTCGCGCTGGGGGCCGTTGAGGCCGGTCAGCAGCGTCTCGGGGTCGTGTTTCCGCGGTGGCCGCGCCTCGGCGGGAGGGCGCGTGGCGGGCACGGCGAACAGGGTGCCGTCGGGGGTTTCGGAAGAAGGTCGCATCGCGGGGGCAAGTCTATGCCGACCCTCCGACAAGAATCGTCCGCCGCACAGACGCCCACTAGTTATCCACAGCCAGTAGCGCCCACCAGCGTCGATGCACCAGGCTGTCGGAGTTGACCGGACACACGATCGGGAGATCGAACATGATGGACCGTTCCCGTCGCCGGACCGTGCTGCGTCACCTCGCCGCACCGGCCCTGGCACTGGCTGTGGTCGCGGCGCTGCCGCTGGCCCCCGGCCCCGCCACGCCCGCGGCCGCCGCGCCGCCCGAGTTCCAGCCCGTCAGCGTGAGTTACGGCCTGCCCCAGGGCGCGACCGTCAAGGGCCAGTTCCTGAGCTACAACGACTTCCACGGCGCGATCGACCCGCCGTCCGGCAGTGGCGCGGTCGTCAACGCGTCCGGCACGTCCACTCCCGCCGGCGGCGTGGAATACCTGGCGACGTACCTCAAGAAGCTGCGGGCCGAGGCCAAGGCCGAGGGCCGGCCGACGGTGACCGTCGGCGCCGGTGACCTCATCGGGGCCACCCCGCTGGTCAGCGCCGCGTTCCACGACGAGCCCACGATCGAGCTGATGAACCAGATCGGCCTGCAGGTGAGCTCCGTCGGCAACCACGAGTTCGACGAGGGCGTCAACGAGCTGATCCGCATGCAGCGCGGCGGCTGCCACCCGACCGACGGCTGCCAGGACGGCGACGGCTTCGGCGGGGCGAAGTTCACCTACCTCGCCGCGAACACGATCAACAAGAAGACCGGCCTGCCCATTCTGCCGCCGATCGACATCAAGATCATTAACGGCGTACCGGTCGGCTTCGTCGGCATGACGCTCGAGGGCACAGCCGCCATCGTCAACCCGGCCGGCATCCAGAACGTGCGCTTCGCCGACGAGGTGGAGACGGCCAACAAGTGGGGCAGCGTGCTCAAGCTGCTCGGCGTCAAGGCGCAGGTGCTGCTCGTGCACGAGGGCGGCTCGCAGGCCACGGCGACGCCGACACCCGGCGTGAGCGACTGCAACGGCTTCACCGGCCCCATCGTGCCGATCGTGGCCGGGCTCAACCCCGAATTCGGGCTGGTCGTCTCCGGCCACACCCACCGGTTCTACTCGTGCACGCTGCCCAACAAGAAGGGCACCTCGGTCGTCACCAGCGCCGGCACCAACGGCCAGATCGTCACCGACACCGACTGGTCGATCGACCGCCGCACCGGCCGCTTCGCCGAGATCACGGCCAAGAACGTGATCGTCGAGAACGGTGTCCCGGACGGCAACGGCGGCTGGCAGCGCGACGCCAACGGCGTCTTCCTGAAGAACCCGGCCACGGCCGACGCCGCCGCCAAGAAGGTCGCCGACAAGTACCGAACGGCGGTCGCGCCGATCGCCAACCGCATCGTCGGCCGCATCACGGCCGACATCACCCGCACCGCGACGCCGGCCGGCGAGAGCCCGCTCGGCGACGTGATCGCGGACGCCCAGCTGGCCCGCACCACGGGCGAGGGCGCTCAGATCGCGCTGATGAACCCGGGCGGCATCCGGGCCGACTTCGACGCCGAGGCGTCGGCCGGCGGCGAGGCCAACGGCGAGATCACGTACGGCGAGGCGTTCACCGTCCAGCCGTTCAACAACCTGGTGGTCACCCAGACCTTCACCGGCGCGCAGCTCAAAGAGGTGCTCGAGCAGCAGTTCATCGGCTACAACGGCCAGACCTCCACCAAGATCCTGCAGGTGTCGGCCGGCCTCACCTACACGTGGAGCGCCTCGGCCGCTCTGGGCTCCAAGATCTCGAACCTGGCCCTGAACGGCACTCCGATCGACCCCGCCGCGTCCTACAAGATCACCACGAACGACTTCCTGGCCAACGGCGGCGACGGCTTCTCGTCCCTCACCGCCGGCACGGGCCGGGTAACCGCCCCCGGCTTCGACGTCGACGCCCTGGTCGCTTACCTGGGCGCCGGCGCCCCCGTCGCCCCCGGCCCCGCCAACCGCATTTTTACGGTCGCGTGAGCCGTAGCGGTGATCGTGTCCCACGGATCGGGCGGTTTTCTTGCGTAGCCGTTCGGGACGGGGGCATACTCGGCCTCGTGATCCAGCAGACGCGATTTTTCTATGGCACCGGATGTCCGGCTGCCGTAGCTAGCGTCTGAACGACAGACCTACATCGAGCCCCGGGCCTTCCCGCCCGGGGCTTGATGCTGCCCGGGCCGGGTCGACCGGGGCGCCAGCACCCGAGGAGCACGACATGAGCGCCGACGTGATGGACCAGAACACCGGAGCCGGCGAGCCGCTGGCCGCCGACGAGATCCGCGCGATGCGCGAGCGCATCGACGAGATCGACCAGCAGATCATCGACCTCTGGCAGGAGCGGGCCCGCCTCTCCCAGACGGTCGGCAAGACCCGCATGGCCAGCGGCGGCACCCGCCTGGTCCTCTCCCGCGAACGCGAGATCGTGGAACGCTTCCGCGAGGCCATGGGCCCCGACGGCGCCCAGGTAGCCCTGATGATCCTCCGCGCCGGCCGCGGACCCCTCTAGGCGAACAACGACTCGGGAAACGGAACCCCGAGGACCTCGAACTCCTGGCGCAGCAGGTCGCAGAAGGCCTGCCCGCCGGGGTCCACACGGGTGTAAGCGCCGATGTTTTCGTAGACGAAGCGGATCAGGTTGGGCTCGGCGTTACGACTGTGACAGATGGCCAATATCCGCGCGGGCCCATCCGCGTGCCTGATCAAGTAGCTACGGATGCTATTCCTCGGATGGGCGGCGTCACCCAACAACACCAGAACCTCATCGGTCTCGATGCGCCGCGCGTCGTCCTCGAGCAGTCGCATGATGACGTCGGTGCCTGCACTTATTCGCTGGAAGGCGTCGAGGGCAGCCCGGTAGGCCATCGTCAGACGCTCCACCTCTCCGGCGCGCGACGCCAGCAGCACCTCGAGTAGTACCTCCAGATTGATACCTCGGGTGGCAACGTCACTGATGGCGCCGAGCGGTGTGCCTATCTCTCGCCAGAAGGGCGCCGCACCATGCGCGAGCACGAGCGGCAAGCCACGGTCCCGTCGAAATGCCGCCTCTCGAAACCAGGCGCCTCCCCGGTACTCGGCCGGAACCACGACATCGCGAAAGAGCTCGTACGTGCCCCAAGGGGCGGCATCGGGCTGGCGTGCCGGCCACGGCATCGAGTGCCACAGGCTGACGTCGGAACCGTCTTCGAGTACAAGCGTCGAGCTGCGTGTGACCGGATCCACTCTCATCCGCATGACGGTCCATAGGCTGTCCCAACCGTCGGCGGAGAGGCGGCTTTCCCACAGCAGAGCCTGTGGACGCCACGGAAACTCCAACGAGTCGGCGTCGAGCCCGTCGGGGTTGAGGAGTACGAGCAGGGTGACGAGGTTGGCGGTGAAAGCAGCCTCTCGCTCGGATGCGGACCGGCGGACCGGGGCATAGTCGGCTAGCGACCAGGTCGCCGGCGGAAACGCCGCCGCTCGGAGCAGGTCGCGCAGCAGCGCGTCGCACTCCAACCGCAATTCCGGGATCAAGCGCACGAGCATCGCTCGGCAGAATTCAACGATTGGCGCGCGTCCGGTGAGCACCGCAAACGACAGCCACGCCGAAAGCGGACCTGAGTCGATCGGCTTCGGGTTGGGTCGTCGAGCTTGGAGCCGGCGCTCCTCAGCCAGATCGGTCAACGTGTTGATCACTAGGCGCGCCACAAGGAACTCGCCGAATGTGGCGTGCAAGAACTCAAAGCTGCGCTCAGGTTGATCGACGCCCTCGCGGGCCCGCGACTCGTGCAGGAAGAAGAACCGGCCGACCAGCAGTTGGGCCGCGCTCAGCGGGCGGTCCCGGTCCGGTCGGCCGACCCTGTCGTCGCGCAGCAGGACCCGCAGGCCGTCGTCCAGCTCACGCTCGGTGGCCACCTGCGCACCCCGGCCGAAAAGGGAGATAGCCACCAGCTCGAGCCGGTGGATCTCGCGGGCGATGGCCGGCTCGTCGATCGGTGCCGCCGGCTCACGCTTGGCTAGCTCGCGGCGGGCGAAGTCGGCGAACAGGCGCTCGTAAAGATCAGTCCGCTTCAGATCGCGGGCGTTGCGCAGACCGTTGTCCCAGGCGTCGTAGAGAGCGAGCATCAGCAACAGCAGCGGCTGTTCGGCCAACTCGCGAAATCGGATCGCTACCTCCGCCGCCAGCGGCTCCAACGACCGGACCGCGAGGCCGGCTTCATTGGTAGCTCGCCAGACCTCCAGCCAATTGGCGATCTGCTCGTCGTCGAAGGGACCCAACCTCAGCACCACGCTGCCCTCCGGCACGCGGGCTCGGTCGGCTACGACGATCCGCGTTGTAACCAGCACCGCGACCGGGCGGCCACGATCAGCCTCGCGGCGTTGGAAATCGCGGACCTGTTCGAGGTAGTCGGCACGGTTGGCCCCCGAAGCCTGGAGCAGTTCGTCGAAGCCGTCGAGCAGGACGACCGGCTGCGCGCCGGCCGCCGAGCGGACCAGCTCCGGCCATCCGGGGCGCTCACCGATGGTGTCGTACACCGCCGCCTCGATCTGATCCTGCACCGGGGCGTCCGCCGCGACCGAGCGCAGCTCCACCCGAACCGCGAGGAACTCCTCGGGCGGCAGAGAAGCCGCCAGCACCCGGGTCAGCATGGACTTGCCGCAGCCGGGCTGCCCGAGCACCACCAACGGGGCGGCGGTCGCATCGGGTCCGGTGAGATAACCCGCCACAAAAGACTGGATGTCCGTGACCTCGACGGTGTCGGGTTCTTCCCACCACGATTCGGCCGCGACAGGTGACGACTGTCCGCCGCGTCGGGCCCGGGCTCGCGGGTTCACGTAGAGGTCGGAGGTCGCTGGAAGACGGACGCCGTCCGGGAGGTCGCCGAACTCGACGATCGGGCGGGACAGTTCTCGCCGGTACTGATCGGCTAGGTCAGCGCGGCAAGCGTCGGCGACGCCGGTGAGGCCGGCCAGCATTGACCGGATGCCGGCCAGACCAGTGGCAAGATCGGCGCCTACCCGCTCGGTAGCAGCTCGACCTGCCGCCGCATCGGTCATCGCGGCCCAGATCGCAAACTCGGGTACTTCGGTTGCCAATGAGCGGTAACCGATCTTGTAGCGCTCCAACGCGGCGGCCACAGTGTCTTCCGCTGCTCGCAGTGGTGACACTGCGCCCGCGAGTCCAGCAAGGAATTGAAGTGACGCATGCGCCAGGGATCTGTAATACGAGCGTAAGTCGTCGTCGAGCCGATCAATCGGTACCGCTGCGGAGGGCATGGGAATGTCAGCCTCGACGAGAACTTTGACGATGCCTTCCCGGGCAGTTTCGACAGCCGATCCGGCGCCTATCGCGACTTGCTCGGCAAGCACGATCTCCGGACCGGAGTAGTCCATCGACTCGAAGAACGAGCTGACTACGAGCACGGCGTGGGCAGCTGTCAGCCGCTCCGTACGATCGAAGCGGCTCAGGCCGCTGAGCTTCTCCCGGAGGACCCGTGTCGTCGTCTGTCCCCATTGGATCATTTCGGTACGGACCGCGAGGAGGTCGACCGAACTGAGGGTGGCGGCAGCCGCGACGGCGGCGGGCGCGCCGGCGATCCGGCCGAGGGCCGCGATGAACGGGCTTTCGCCCGCGCCCAGCAGGTGCACGGCATCGGCGTACGTGAGGCCACGGCGGGATGACGGTCTCAGCATGCCTGGGAGTTTCTCAGCCGGGCACGATCTGGACATTCCTCCGGAGGGTCAGAAGCGGCGCATCACGTCTCGGATCTCGGCGAAGTGGCAGGCGCTGGGGTGGGGCGAACGCTGGCGGATCTCGAGCAGGGGCTCGTGGTCGGCGCAGGCCGGTTGAGCTTTCCAGCAGCGGGTTCGGAAGCGGCAGCCCGATGGCGGATCGGCGGGGGAAGGGACGTCGCCTTCGAGCATGATGTGGTCCCGGCGGCCTCGTAGGCGGGGGTCGGGGACGGGGACCGCGGAGAGCAGGGCCTGCGTGTACGGGTGGGTGGGCTGTTCGTAGATCGCGGCGTGGTTGCCGGTTTCGACGATCTTTCCCAGGTACATCACGGCGACCCGGTCGGAGATGTGGCGGACCACCGACAGGTCATGGGCGATGAAGATGTACGCCAGGCCCAATTCTTTCTGCAGGTGCTCGAGCAGGTTGATGATCTGGGCCTGGATGGAGACGTCCAATGCGGACACCGGCTCGTCGCAGACGATGATCTCGGGGCGGAGGGCCAGGGCTCGGGCAATGCCGATCCGTTGGCGTTGGCCGCCGGAGAACTGGTGCGGATACCGGTTGATGTGGTCGGGGTTGAGGCCTACCACCTCGAGCAACTCTTGCACCGCGCGAGCCTTGCCGTAGGGGGGCGCCGCGTCGGGGTGGATGGCGAACGGCTCGCCGATGATGTCGCCGACCGTCATGCGGGGGTTCAGCGAGGTGTAGGGGTCCTGCATGACCATCTGGATGTTGCGGCGCGCCCGGCGCAGGGCCGGGCCGCCGAGGCGCACCATGTCCTCACCGCGTACGCGGATCTCGCCGTGGGTCGGCTTCTCGAGCCCGACCAGCAGCTTGGCCAGGGTCGACTTGCCGCAGCCGGACTCCCCCACGATGCCCAGCGTCTCGCCTCGCCGCAGTTGCAGGTCGACGCCGTCGACCGCGCGGACGGCGCCCGCCTTCGTCCGGAAGACGATGCCCTTGTTGATCGGGAAGTGCTTGACCAGGCCCCGGGTCTCGAGCACGACGTCAGACACCGAGGACCTCCCGGACGAAGTGGCAGCTGGTGACGCGCTGCGGCGCGATCTGGTAGGACGGCGGTGGCTCGAGGCGGCAGATCTCCCGGGCGTACGCGCATCGAGGGTGGAAGGCGCAGCCGCTCGGGATGTCGGTGAGGGCCGGGGGCAGGCCCCGGATCACGTTGAGTGGCTGTCCCTTGTGGTCGAGCCGCGGGATCGATTCGAGCAGCGCCTTGGTGTAGGCGTGGGCCGGGTGCGCGTAGATGTCGTACACCGGCGCGTCCTCGACGACCTTGCCCGCGTACATGACCGCGATCCGGTCGGCGACGTCGGCGACCACACCCATGTCGTGGGTGATCAGTATCAGGCCCATGTTGCGCTGCCGCTGCAGGTCGGCCAGCAGGCTCATGATCTGGGCCTGGACCGTGACGTCGAGGGCCGTGGTGGGCTCGTCGGCGATCAGCACCTCGGGATCGAGGGCGAGTGCCATCGCGATCATGACGCGCTGCCGCATGCCGCCGGAGAACTGGTGCGGGTAGTCGTCGACTCGGCGTCGCGCGTCCGGGATGCGTACCTGGTCGAGCAGGTCGACCGCGCGGCGCTTGGCCTCCCGGCGGGAGGCGCCGCGGTGGACCCGGAACAACTCGGCGAGCTGGAACCCGACGGTGTAGACCGGGTTCAGCGCGCTGAGGGCGTCCTGGAAGATCATGGCGATGCGGTTGGCCCGCACCTTGCGACGCTCGTTCTCGGGCAGGCGCAGCAGATCGACGCCGCGATAGAGCACCCGCCCGGCGGTGACATGACCGGGTGGGGTGTCCAGAATGCCCATGATCGCCTGGGCGGTCACCGACTTGCCGCAGCCCGACTCGCCCAGCACGGCGAGCGTCTCGCCCGGGTTGAGCCACAGGTTGACGCCGTTCACCGCCCGGGCGACGCCGTCGCGGGTGCGGAACTCGACGTGCAGGTCGTCCACGTGCAGCAGCGGCGCCCGCGGGTCCATGCCGGGCAGCGCGTCCATCTGAGCCGTGATGTCGGTCATCGGCGCCTCACCGCAGTTTCGGGTCGAAGGCGTCGCGGATCGCGTCGCCGAGCATGATGAAGGCGAGCACGGTGGCCGCCAGGAAGACCGACGGCCACACCAGCGGGGCCGCCACGGTACGCGCGTACGGCCCGGCCTCGGCAATGGCAAGGCCCCAGCTGATCGAATCGCCCTTGAGCCCCACACCGAGGTACGACAGGGTGGCCTCGCCGGCGATGTTGATGCCGAGCAGCACGGTCAGCACGACGATGAACGGGCTGATCGCGTTGGGCAGGATGTGCCGCAGCATCAGCCGGGCCGGGCTCGCGCCGAGCATCCGGGCCGCGGCCACGTAGTCCTGGTTCTTCGCCGAGATCACGGCCGAGCGCATGACCCGGGCCGCGGTGGTCCAGCCGAGCACCCCGAGGGTGACGATCACGGCGAACACGCCGTCGCTCTCGGGGTCGGACGACAGCCGCCGGGCCAGCACAATCGCGCCGAGGATGAACGGGATGGCCAGCACGAGGTCGACGAAGCGGGACAGCAGCGCGTCCACCCAGCGCCCGAAGTAGCCGGCCAGGAGACCGACGACCAGGCCGATCAGCCCGGCGATCAGCGTGGCGGTGACCCCGACGAGGATGGAGTCGCGGGCGCCGTACACGGTCTTGGCGTAGACGTCGCAGCCCTGGAAGTCGTACCCGAAGGGGGCGCCGCCGCTCGCTCCGGCGTTCTTGCGGGCGAGCAGGCAGTCCCGCGGGTCGGCCGAGGTGAACAGCGACGGCCACACGGCCATCAGCAACACCACGACGACCAGCACCGCCGCGATCCAGAAGACCTTGCGGGTACGCAGGTCGAGCCAGGCGTCGCCGGCCAGGCTGCGCGGCGTTCTCGACGGCGCCTCGGCGGCCACGACGGCGTTGGGGTCACTCATAGCGGATCCGGGGGTCGAGGGCGGCGTAGAGCAGGTCGACGATCAGGTTGATCACCAGGAACACGATCACGAGCACACTGACGAAGCTGACCACCAGCGGGCCGTCCTCGGTGCGGATGCCGCGCAGCAGGTTGAAGCCGACGCCGGGAATGTTGAAGACGCCCTCGGTCACGACGGCGCCGGACATCAGCACGCCGATGTCGACACCGATCAGCGTGACCACCGGGATCAGCGAGTTCCGCAGCACGTGCACGCCGACCACCCGCTTGGGCGCGAGGCCCTTGGCCCGGGCCGTGCGCACGTAGTCGGAACGCAGGTTCTCGGCCACCGACGCGCGGGTCACCCGCAGTTCGGTCGCGACGACCAGGGTGCCCAGCACCAGGGCGGGCAGCAGCAGTTGGTAGAGGTTGGCGTCGCGGGTCGCGGTCGGCGGGAACCAGCCGAGCTGGATGCCGAAGACCAGCTGGGCCAGCGGCGCCAGCACCACGATCGGCATGGCCAGCACGAGCAGCGTCAGCACCAGGGTCACGGTGTCGAACGCGCCACCGCGCCGCAGGCCCGAGAGCACGCCGGCCCCGACCGCGACGGCGGCCGCGATGACGATGGCGAGCAGCGCCAGCCGCATGGTGACCGGCCATGCCTGGGCCAGCATGTCGCCGATCGGACGGCCGGTGAGCGACTGCCCCAGGTCACCGGTGAGCAGGCCCGACACGTAGTGCCAGTACTGGGTGAAGAAGCCGTCGTTCAGGTGGTACTGAGCGTTCAACGCGGAGCGCTGGGTGTCGGTCAGGGGACGGTCGCCGACCAGGGCCTGGAGCGGGTCGTCGATGTTGGCGAACATCAACGCGTAGACGACGAAGGTGGCCCCGAAGAAGGTCAAGACCATTTGAAGCAGTCGCCGCACGATGTAGCGGAACATGGAGAAGCCTTTTGGGCGCGGAGGGGACGGGCAGACAGCGGTGGCGCCACGGTGTCATTCCCCACCGTGGCGCCACCACCGTTCGAACGGTCAATCAGTCAGCGAAGTCGATCGAGTAGATGTCGACCTTCTGGTAGAGATCCATGGTCACGTCGGTGACGCGGTCGGAGTAGCCGAAGACGTTCTGCCCGAATCGCAGCGGCAACACCGGCATGTCGCGGACCAGCAGATCTTCCGCCTCGCGCCACAGCTTCTCGGCCTGGGCCGTGGTGGGCGCGGCCGAGCCCTGACGCACCAGGCTGTCGAACGTGCTGTTCTTGTAGCCGTAGTAGTTCGACGAGCCGTCGCTGGTGTAGAGCGGGCCGAGGTAGTTCTCCATCAGCGGGTAGTCCATGGTCCAGCCGAGGCGGATCAGGCCGGCATCCTCCTTGGCCCGCACCTTGTCGAGCAGGGTGCCGAGCTTCGGCTGGGGAGCGCCGGCGCAGTTGACGCCGAGCGACGCCTTGATCTGGTTGCACATCGCGTCGATCCAGGCCTTGTGGCCGCCGTCCGCGTTGTACCCGATCTTGATGTCCTTCGGGCCGTTCGCCGCCGTGTAGAGCTGGCGGGCCTTGGTCGGGTTGTACTCGCACAACTCGCCGCAGCTGTTCGGGCGGGCGCCGGACACGACCGGCGACACGAACGACTTGGCCGGCGTCTCGGAACCGAGGAAGACCTGGTCGGTCATCTCCTCACGGTTGATCGCCATGGAGAGCGCCCGGCGCACTTCGGGGTTCTTCCACTTGTCCTCGTACAGCGGGAAGCCCATGAACGAGAACGCGGAGCTCGGGGTCTTACCGAGGCGGTCGCCGAGGTCGCCGGAGGCCGAGCCCAGGCTCTCGATCGGGATCTTCGTCTCGACGTCGAGGTTGCCGCCGATCAGGTCGGCGTACTGCGCGCCGAGGTCCTGGTAGATCTTCCAGGTGATGCCGCCGATTTTGGGAACCGTGCCCTTGAAGTCGGCCACCTGCTCCACGACGATCTTCTCGTCGTGCGACCACTTGCCCTTCATCTTGAAGGGCCCGTTGCCGATCGGCGCCTCGCCGTACTCCTTGTTGAGCACGCCCGGAGCGGAGAAGGCGGCCTTGGGCAGCGGCAGGAAGGCGTCGTAGCCCATGACCGACTGCCACCCGGCGAAGTTCTCGGAGAGCGTCACCGTGAAGGTCAGGTTGTTGACCTTCTTGAGCCCGCGCAGCTTGGTGGCCTGGGGCTCGGCCGCCTTCTCAGGACCGTCGTCGTCGGGGTCCTTCGCCTGGAGATCGGCGAAGCCGTCGATCCGGCTGTAGAAGTACGACGCGCGCTGGGCGTTCGGCCCGTAGGCGCCGTAGTTCCAGGCCTCGATGTAGTTGTCGGCGGTGACCGGTTCGCCGTTGCTGAAGGTGAAGCCCGGCTTGAGCTTGACGGTCCAGACCCGGTTGGCCTTGTCGTGGGTGATCGACTGCGCGGCGACCGGGTACGGCTTGTTCTGCGGGTCGAACCGCACGAGCGGGTAGAACAGTGACGCCAGCACCTGTGAGGCGTTCGATTCCACCGCGTTCGACGGGACCAGACTCGAGGGCTCGCCGATGCCGATGCTGATGCTGTTGGGCAGGACTTCGGTGTCTTCCGAGGTGCTACCGCTGCAGCCGGCCGCCACTAAGGCGATGGTGGCCAGAGAGGCCGCCACCTTCCACGGGCTTTTCCCAGGCATGTGGGGGGTGCCTCCTTCAGGGGCGCTCACGGGGGTCGTGTGAGACGCAGCAACTGTGACACAGAGCCAACGACTGCCAAGGCCCCGTTATCAAGCCGATACTAGTCAGACCCTTCGATCACCCTGTGAAGCAGGCCCCTGAACTGGGACTATACCGGTCGGTGCGCGTTCCGCGACCGACCGTCAGACGAGGCGACGATCAGCCGCCCATCGTGACAATTCGTAACGGTTGCTCATTTGGAGCTTCCTCAGGACGTTCGAGACATGCGTCTCGACGGTCTTGATGGAGATGAACAGCTCCTTGGCGATCTCTTTGTACGCATAACCCCGCGCGAGCAGCCGCAGGACCTCACGCTCACGGTTGGTGAGCTGGTCGAGCTCGGGGTCGGCAACCGGCACGTCGGGCCGGGAGGCGAACGCGTCGAGCACGAAGCCGGCCAGGCGCGGGCTGAACACGGCGTCGCCGTCGGCCACCCGCCGGATCGCCGCGGCCAACTCGTCGGGCGAGATCGTCTTGGTGACGTAGCCGCGGGCGCCGGCCCGGATCAGGCCGATCACGTCCTCGGCGGCGTCCGAGACGGAAAGAGCCAGGAAGCGTACGTGGGGATGGGTGCGCCGCATCGCGTCGAGCACCGCCCGCCCGCCGCCGTCGGGCATGTGCACGTCGAGCAGCACCACGTCGGGCTCGATGGCGGCGATCCGGGTGACCGCCTCGGCGACCGAACTGGCCTCGCCCACCACCTCGACGTGGGCGCCGAGCTCGGCCCGCACGCCGGCCCGGAACATCGCGTGGTCGTCGACCAGGAAGACGGTCAGCCGTCGTTCGGTCGTGGGCTCCTGAGGCTCGGTCATCGTGCAGTCTCCTTCCCCGCTGCCACGCTCTCGCGCGACACGGACATGCTCAGCCGGACCTCTGTCCCGTCGCCGGGGGCGCTGCGGATCTCCGCCTTGCCACCGTGACGCTGCATGCGCCCGATGATCGAGCCTCGCACGCCGTGCCGCGACTCTTGCACGCCGGACAGGTCGAACCCGGCGCCGCGGTCGCGCACGAAAACGCTCAGCTCCTCCGCCTCGACCTCAGCGTAGAGCGACACGGTCTGCACCCCGGCGTGGCGGGCCGCGTTGACCAGCGCCTCGCGGGCCGCCGCGACCAGGGCCGCGACCCGGTCGTCGCACTCGGTGTCGCCGACCACGACGGTCTCGACGGTGATCGCGTATGTGTCCTCCACCTCGGCCGCGGCCTGCTCGAGGGCGGCCGCGAAGCGCTCGGTGGGCGAGGCGGTGGGCTTGTAGAGCCAGTTGCGCAGGCTGCGTTCCTGGCCGCGGGCCAGCCGCTGCACCTCTTTGATGTCGGCCGAGTTGCGCTGGATCAGGGCCAGCGTGTGCAGCACCTGGTCGTGGATCATGGCGGCCAGCTCGGCGCGTTCCTGCTCGCGGATGCGGCCCTCGCGCTCGGTGCGGAGCTGGTTGAACATGCGCCACAGCAGCGGCGCGGCCACCACGCCGACGCCGAGCAGCCCGACCAGGGCGAAGATGACGCCGTTGACGACGGCCGAGAGGCTGCCGGCCGGGGCGTAGACGGCGACGACACCGATGATGCCGGTGGCGACCAGCACCCCGCCGCCGATGAAGCGGAACAGGAAGAACCGGCGGTCGCTCTCGGCCACCACCGCGGCCAGCCACGGCTGCTGCGGCATCGCGCCACCGAGGGTGCGGCGGCTCGGGTCGGACTGGTGCCAGATGATGCCCGCGCCGACCGCGACGACGGCGATGAGCCAGCCGACCGTGCCGGCGACACTGTCTTTGAAGACGAGGGCCTGCAGCAGCACCACGCCGAGGCCGATGGCGGCGAACGGGAGCAGCATGGCCTTGTCGCGGCGCTGGGGCGGGTCGGCCGTGACGGCCTGCTGCGGCAGCACGGCCCAGAACGCCGCGTAGAGGAGCAGGCCGAGGCCGTTGAACCCGAGCAGCACCACCAGCGCGATGCGCACGACCAGCACGGGAACGCCCAGGTGCTGCGCCAGCCCGGACGCGACACCGGCGATGACGCGGTGGTCGCGCGGCCGGTAAAGGCGGCGCGGGGGCGGGGTGACGGCGGCGGTGATGACTCCTCCTCGGCTTGTGTCCCTCCGATCGTCACACGTTCGGGCGGCCTGGGCCACGGGGAACTCCCCCAGGTATCCGGCCCCGGGATCTCAGGGTGGCCTCAGGGTCGGAGCCGGAAGCGATTCGGGTGCCCGCGGGGCGAGGATCGATGTCATGAACGACGAAGCTGCCGCCGCGCGGGGTCCCTCCGGTCCGTCGCAGGACGTGCCGGCGTCCGCCGCCGAGCCCACCACCCCGTCGGCGACTTCGGCGCCGGCCACCGAGCGCGGCCCGGCTACCGAGCCTGGCCCGGCTACCGAGCCTGGCCTGGCCACTGAGCCCGGCCCGGCCACCGAGCCTGGCCTGGCCACTGAGCCCGGCCCGGCCACCGAGCCCGGCCCGGCCACCGAGCCCGGCCCGGCCACCGAGCCCGGCCCGGCCACCGAGCACGGCCCGGCCACCGAGCCCCCGCCGTGGTTCGGCACGGGCACCGGTCCGACGTTCTCGCGCGACAAGCTGGTGCGTCCCCGCCAGGGCCGCTATGTGGCCGGCGTGTGCGGCGCCCTGGCCCGCGCCACGAACACCGACCCGGTGCTGTGGCGGGTGTTGTTCGCCGTGCTCGGCGTGATCAGCGGTGTCGGCGTGCTGCTCTATCTGATCGGCTGGCTGGCCACCCCGGCCGAGGGCGACGCCGCCTCGCCGATCGAGTCGCTGCTGGGCAAGGGCCGCTCCGGCATGGCGCCGGTCTCGGTGGTGCTGCTCGGCGGCGCGGCCGTGCTGTCGTTCGCCTTCATCGTGCAGGACGGCATGCGGGCCAGCCTGCTGGCCTGCGCGGTCATCGTGGGCGCGATCCTGCTCATCAAGCGCAGCGGCAGCAGCCAGCAACACCAGCCTTCGGCCTTTCCCACGGCCGCTCCGCCGCCCCGGCCGTTCGAGCCGAACCCGTTCGAGCCGGGCCCCTTCGAGAAGACGGCCGAGTTCGGCGCCGTCCCGCCCACCGCGTCGCCGGCGGCCGCCACCGCAGCGCCCGCCGAGCCGGTGACCCAGCCCCTGGGGACAGCACCGCCGCCGCCCTACACACCGCCGGCCGACGGCTACTCGCCGCCTCCGCCGCCGCCCTACGCGCCGGCCTACGCGCCGCCGGCGGGCGGCTACCGGCCGCCGTTCGCGCCGCACGGCCCCTACGCCCGGCCCACCCCGGTCACCTACCCGCCCGCGCCGCCGGCGCCGATGGTGCGCGCCAAGCCGCCCAAGCCGCCGCGTGAGCGTTCCAAGCTGGGCCGCCTGACCTTCTCGGGTCTGATCGTGGTGCTCGGCGTGATCGCCGCGATCGACACGGCGGGCGCGAGCGTCGCGGTGTCGGCCTACTTCGCCGCCGCGGTCGCCACGATCGCGGTCGGCCTGCTGGTCGGCGCCTGGCTCGGCCGGGCCCGTGGGCTGATCGCGCTGGGCCTGCTGGCCTCGATCGGCCTGCTGATCTCGACCGGCGCCGAGCGGTGGGGCAGCGAGGTGGGCAACAGCGTCTACCGGCCCGCCACGCTGGCCGCGGTCGCCGACCGGTACGACTTCACAGCCGGCAACGCGACGCTCGACCTGCGCCAGGTCGCCTTCGCCGGTCAGACGCAGGCGGTCACGGTCACCATGAAGGTCGGCCAGCTGCGGGTGCTGCTGCCGGGGACGGTCGACACGACCACCACGCTCCAGCTCGAGAACGGGCGAGCCGTGATCTTCGACAAGGAGTACACCGACCGCGATGCCGACGGACAGACTGTGACCGACCTCGGAGCCGACGGCGCCGGCGGGGGCACGCTCCAGCTCGACCTTCAGATGGACACGGGAAACGTGGAGGTGCTCCGATGAGGCCGCATCGTACGGATGGCGTCTCGCTCAGCTTCGGCATCCTGTTTCTGCTGGTCGTGGCGTGGTGGGCGGTGTCACGGGTGATGACCCTGCACCTGCCCGCGGTGGGCTGGCTGGTGGCCGGCGGCCTGATCGTCTTCGGCGTGATCGGCCTGCTGGGCGCGCTGCGGTCGGCCCGCTCGGCACCCGGCCCGGCGCCCGCCCCCGAACAGCCGGCCGAGCCCGAACTGCCCGGCGACCTCACCGCCGAGGTGCACGCGTCGATCGTCCGGGAACTGCTGGACGACCCCGCCGACCGCTTCTCGCAGGAACACCCGGGCCTGACGACCGACCAGCCGCGCAAGGAGTAGGGCGGGCCGCGCAATATGCTCGTCAGCATGACTGCGTTCCCCGTTGTGTCCCGTGCGCCGATCGTCGGAGTCGGCGTCACGGCCGCCCGAGCCCTGACCGCCGAGTTCGCCCGACACAACGCGGCCACGTCCGCGATCGTGGTCGGGGCCGATCACTCCTCGCCGGTGGTGGCCGCCGCGGTCGAGGCCCTGCTGCCCGGCGACCGGCTCACGCTGGTCGCCGGCGAGCGCAGCACGGCCGACCTGCTCCGTGACCACATCGACGGGCTCGGCGGCTGGATCGCCGACCGGGTGCAGGTCGTCGAGTCGCTCGACGAGGCCCAGCCGGCCGACGTGGTGATCGTCGGCGAGCCGCTGAGCGGCACCGCCGGCGAGGTGCGCGACCTGCTCGACCGCCTCGCCAAGCACCTCACCGACGGCGGCGTGGTGACGGTGGCCGTCCCGGCCACCCCGGGCCGTACGGGCGGGGCCGCGGCCGAGCTGTTCCGGCAGGGCGCGCTGTTCGGGATCGGTTCCGACCTCGTGGTGCGCAACCAGCCGCCGCTGCGGGTGCACAAGCTGCGCTTCACTCCGGCCGACCCGAAGGTCGCGGCCACGCTCGCCCCGGCCTACCGGCCCTCCAGTGTCCCGGTCACCCGGGGCATGCACATCGACTCCAACGGCGTCGTGGCCGCGGGCATCACGCTCGGCCTGGCCGCCGTGGCCCGCGTCGCCCGGCCCAAGTCGAAGCTCTGGCTGCTGCCGGCGCTGGCTGCGGGGCCGGTGGCGGCGTTCTTCCGCGACCCCGAACGTGAGCTGCCGGACGACCCGGCCGCGGTCGTCGCGGCCTCCGACGGGCGCGTGCTCTCCGTCGAGCGGATGAGCGACGAGCGCTTCGGGCCGGGCGAGTTCCTGCGGATCGCGGTGTTCCTGTCGGTGCTCGACGTGCACGTCAACCGGGTGCCGGTGGCCGGGCGAGTGGCCGACTACTTCGTCGAGGCCGGCGGCTACGCCAACGCGATGACCGCCGCGGCGGAGCACAACGTGGCGGCGTACACGGTGCTCGACACCGACCGCGGCACGGTGGTGGTGGCCCAGCGGACGGGCCTGATCGCCCGCCGCATCGTGCAGCGCGTCCCGGTCGGCACGCTGGTCGCCCGCGGCGAACGCATGGGGCTGATCCGCTTCGGCTCCCGCACCGACGTCTATCTGTCCGCCGACAAGGCCGAGGCCCTGGTCAGCGTCAACGACAAGGTCATCGGCGGCTCGTCGATCATCGCCCGCTGGACCGACTGACCCACTGCTCCGGTCGGCGCCACGCCTCAGACGGGCCGGGCGCCGGCCGGAAAGCCGTAACCGGGTCGGAGCGAGCGCGACCGGCCCGAGTCCGAGTCCGACAAGCTGACGGAGCTCAACGAGAGAAGGCCGCCCCCGAAGGGACGGCCTTCTTTCGTTGAAGAGCGTTAGACGACCCGGCGGGCCCGGACCCACATGACCGGGCCGCTGAGCAGGTAGGCCGTGACGACCAGGACGAAGGTCAGGCGGGCGTCGACCAGGGCGCCGACCGCCGGGACCAGCCAGAGCCAGGCGGGCAGCCGGACCAGGCGAGCGAGTTTCGCGTACGGGAAGCTCGAGACCATGGCGAAGGCGAGCAGCGCCACCCCGGCGAGAAGCACCGGGCCGGGCAGCGGCAGGCCGATGAGCACCGCGAGCGCGAGCACGGCCGCGACCAAGGTCGTCGGGACGCCGCAGAAGAACTTGCCGTCCTTGGGCGAGACGTTGAAGCGGGCCAGCCGGATCGCGGCGCAGGCGGCGACCAGCATGCAGGCTACCGCGGCGGCGGGCGTGGGCACCGTGTGGGCCAACGACGCGTAGACCACCACGGGCGCGGCCAGGCCGAACGAGCACATGTCGGCCAGCGAGTCCATCTGGGCGCCGAACGGGCTGGAGACGCCCAGCTTGCGGGCCAGCGCGCCGTCGAGACCGTCGAAGGCCACGCAGGCGACCAGGAACGCGGCCGCGAGCTGAACCTCGCCCTGCATCGCGAGCAGGATCGCGGTCAGGCCCAGAGCGAGACTGGCCAGCGTGCAGCCCTGCACGACAGCGAAGCGGACCTTGCGGGCCGTGGTGTGCTCACCGGGGAGGAGCGAGACCTCGGTGGCCTCCTCGACGGTGGCGGGAGCCGCCAGGTGCGGGGCGACCGGACCGAGCGTCCGGCCGTGCTCGGCACCGGTGTAGATGACTTCGGCCCGGGTGGCGGTGGCGGCCCGGCCGGATTCGGCCCGGCGCCCCACGCGCACCATCAGGGCCTGCCGCGCGAGCGTTCCGCTGCGGCGCAACCGGCCTGCCCAACGACGACCGGCGGGACGGGGACTATCCGTCGAGCGACGCCGGCGCCAAGGGGTTCTCGGCACGTGTTTCCTCCATGGGATCAGGTGGCCCACCGTGATTGCGGTGAGCAGCGGCCCGGTTGCCCCTCGCACATGGGGCCCGGGAAATGTGCGGGTAACACCATCGCACAGCGAGTCGACCTTGGCGAGAAGCCGAATCGTCGGTCGTTGGCCCGTTCGCTCCGCTGCGTTCGACCAGACGACGTTCGACCGGACAACGGAGGGGACAGGTCACTTGCCTCACCTCTCCCTGAGGCGATTTTACCTCGCCTGTTCCGCTCCGACCCGGTCTACCGCCGTGGCAGCCAGTTCGGTGAGGTTCAGAGCCTTGGCCTCGGCGAGGGTGAACCAGCCCGCCTCGGCGGTGGATCCGCCCGCTTCCTCGGTCACCGAAGGTTCTGTCGGCACATCGATCGAAACCCTGAACAGGACGCGGATGACGTGCCAGTCGATCGGTACCCCTTCCGGCCCGAGCGCCGACGGATCGTAGCGGTGCGACATGCCCAGCAGGCCGGTCACCCGGCCGTGCTGCGAGGTTTCCTCGATCAGCTCCCGGGCCAGCGCGGCCTCGGGCGTTTCGCCGTGGTCGGTGCCGCCGCCGGGCAGGTGCCACCGGCCGGCGCCGGGGTAGCCGGCGGCGATGCGGGTGAGCAGGATCCGCCCGTCGGGGTCGGTCGCAGCCGCGTACGCCCCGAAGCGCTGCACCCGCTGCGGCCGGGCCAGCTCCTCATCGCCGTCCGGCGTGTCCGACTCGGCCGCGCCCCCGACGCCGAGCGCGACCGCCGTGAACGGCATGAGCGGCAGCCGGCCGATGTCTTCGGCCGTGAGCCACTCGACGGTTTCGGTCGTGCCGGACACCTCGGGGGCCAGCGTTCCGCCCCGCGAACAGACGTCGTAGATGACCCGATCGGTGTGTTCGAGCTCGCCGGTCGGCAGCCGGAAGACGTCAGCGGTGACCGTGCGCAGCGCGTCGACCCGTACAGACAGACCGGTCTCCTCAGCGAATTCGCGCACCACCGCGTCGTCCGGGTGCTCGCCCTGCTCGACACCGCCGCCGGGCAGGGTCCACAGACCGGGGAACGAGCTCAGCGGTGAATTCCGGGCGAGCAGCACCCGCCCGGCCTCGTCGCGACAGACCCCGTACGCCCCGACCCTTCTGATCTTCACCCGGCCTAGATTAGTCCCGCCTTGCGCAGAGCCTCGGCCGTGACCTCGGTCAGCTCGTCCTCGGGCAGGTCGGCGACCTGCTTGACGGGCACCCAGCGGGCCTCGGAGGTGGAGCCGCCCACGTCCCGGACGGCGACCTCGGTGGGGTCGTCCACGATCACCCGGTAGAAGGCGCGTACGCCGTGCCAGTCGATCGGATAGCCCTCCGGCCCGAGCGACGCCGCGTCGCGGTGGCTCGCCACACCGAGCAGCTCGACCAGCCGGCCCTCCTGGCCCGTCTCCTCGACCAGCTCGCGGATCAGCGCGGTGCCGGGCTGCTCGCCGTAGTCGGTGCCGCCGCCGGGCAGGTGCCAGCGTCCCTCGCCCGGGTAGCCCGGAGCGATGCGGGTGAGCAGCAGGGTGGAGTCGTGCGGGTCGGTGGCGATCGCGTAGGCCGCGAAGCGCTGAGCCCGGTGCAGCCCGTCCGGCCCCGGGTAGGCGTAGAAGGACGGGAAGGTCGGCGCCGGCTCGGGCCGCAGGTCGGCTGATGCGCTGCCCAGCCCGAGCGCGGTGGCCGTGAACTGCCGGAGCCGGAGGCGCCCGGCCTCTTCGAGCGTGTACCAGCGGGCCAGGTCGGTGGGGTGCCCGACCCGGTCGATCAGCGTGCCGCCCCGGATCGAGACCGAGTAGATGAGGCGGTCGGTGTGGATGGTGACACCACGGTGCGGCAGGGCGCGCATGTCGGCCAGCACATCGTGGAGCCCGGTGACTGCGACAGAGAGGCCGGTCTCGGCGGCCGTCTCGCGCACGACGGTGTGGTTGGGGTCTTCGCCATGGTCGACGGCGCCGCCCGGCAACGACCAGACGCCCGGCGTGCCGGAACTGCTGGAGGCGCGGACGAGCAGCACGCGGCCGTCGTCGTCGGTGGCAACGGCGTAGGCGGCGATCCGGCGGAGCGGTTCGAGTGCGGGGGTCACAGGGCGGCATTCTGCCCGGAATATGTGAACTCCAGAAAACGTCTGTCGGATTCCTGACAGGTGGTTAGCGCTGCGTAATTGCTGATCAGAGCGTTTCCCTGCACAAAGCGCTCGTGATCCACCACACTGAGTAATGGCTAAATCAGGGTCGGTCTCCGGGTGCTCACCGAGGTTGCCGAGGCCCTTGCGCAGACACCATGGAGGCATGACACAGCTCCCCCACGGCAGCTCCGAGGCGCCGTACAAGCAGCTCCGCCGGCCTCTGGACGACCGTCTCGCCGCTGGCGTCTGCAGCGGCGTCGGCCGCTACTTCGAGATCGACCCGGTGCTCGTGCGGGTGGCCTTCGCCCTGCTGGCGGTGGTCACCCTGGGCACGGCGCTGCTCGCCTACCCCATCATGTGGTTCCTGATGCCGGAGGAGACAGCGCCCGCGCCCTGGGCCTAGCAGCCCGCCTGACTCATTCCCACTCGATGGTGCCCGGGGGCTTGCTCGTGACGTCGAGGACGACCCGGTTGACCTCGCGCACCTCGTTGGTGATGCGGGTCGAGATCTTGGCGATCGTCTCGTAGGGCAGGCGTGACCAGTCGGCGGTCATCGCGTCCTCGCTCGAGACCGGGCGCAGCACGACCGGGTGGCCGTACGTGCGACCGTCGCCCTGCACGCCGACGCTGCGCGCGTCGGCCAGCAGCACCACCGGGAACTGCCAGACGTCGCGGTCGAGGCCGGCTGCGGTCAGCTCTTCCCGGGCGATCAGGTCGGCCGCGCGCAGCAGATCGAGCCGTTCGCGGTCGACCGCGCCGATGATGCGGATGGCGAGGCCGGGGCCGGGGAACGGGTGCCGCTGAACCATCTCTTCCGGCAGGCCCAGCTCGGCCCCGAGTGCGCGTACCTCGTCCTTGAACAGGGTGCGCAGCGGCTCGATCAGCGCGAACTGCAGGTCGTCGGGGAGGCCGCCCACGTTGTGGTGGGACTTGATGTTGGCCGTGCCCGTGCCGCCACCCGACTCGACCACATCGGGATAGAGGGTGCCCTGCACCAGGAACTCGATGTGGCGCTCGTCGTCGAGCTCGCGGGCCGCGGCCTCGAACGTGCGGATGAACTCGCGACCGATGATCTTGCGCTTCTGCTCGGGGTCGGTGACGCCGGCCAGGTGCCCCAGGAAGACGTCGGACGCGTCGACCACCTTGAGCCGGATGCCGGTGGCGGCCACGTAGTCCTTCTCGACCTGTTCCGCCTCGCCCGACCGCAGCAGGCCGTGGTCGACGAAGATGCAGGTCAGCTGGTCGCCGACGGCCTTGTGGACGAGCGCGGCGGCCACCGCCGAGTCGACACCGCCGGAGAGACCGCAGATCACCTGCTTGTCGCCGACCTGGGCGCGGATCGCGGCCACCTGGTCGTCGATGATGTTGCTCGGGGTCCAGGTGGGCTCGAGGCCGGCGATGTCGTAGAGGAAGCGCTCGAGCATGCGCTGGCCCTGCTCGGTGTGCGCCACCTCGGGGTGGAACTGCACGCCGGCCCGCTTGGCGGTCAGGTCTTCGAAGGCGGCCACGGGGGCGCCCGGCGTCGACGCGGTGACCGCGAAGCCCTCGGGCGCGACCGCGACGCTGTCGCCGTGGCTCATCCAGACCGGCAGGTCGTCGGGGAGCTCGCGCAGCAGCGTGCCGCCCTGAGCGGTCAGGTGGGTGCGGCCGTATTCCCGCGAGCCGGTGTGGGCCACCGTGCCGCCGAGCGCCTGGGCCATGGCCTGGAAGCCGTAGCAGATACCGAAGACCGGGACCTCGTTGTCGAACAGGCCCGCATCGAGCACGGGGGCGCCGGGCTCGTAGACGCTGGACGGGCCGCCGGACAGGATGATGGCGGCGGGATTCTTGGCCAGCATCTCGGCGACGGGCATCGAGTGCGGGACGATTTCTGAATACACCCGCGCCTCACGCACGCGGCGGGCGATCAGCTGGGCGTATTGCGCGCCGAAGTCGACGACGAGAACCGGGCGGGGAGTACTCACCCGCCGAGTTTACCGTTGACGACCCGCAGGTTCCCGGCCCGGTCGTACGCCCGGACCAGTACGCGGCGGGCCTTCGCGGGCACGACGAACCGGCCCGAAGCCCCGGCCTTACGCACGGTGATTCGGCCGTTGACGACCAGTTCCAGCCGGGCCACGCCGGCCGGGTCGGTGGCCCGGGCGGTCAGGGTGCGGCCGGCCTTCGCGAGCCGCACGGCCGGTCCGGTGTTGTCGGCGCGCACGTGGCGGCGCACCACGGTCAGGTTGCCGCGACGGTCGTAGGCACGCAGCTCCAGCGGCACGGTGGCCGTGTTCGGCGCGGACTGCCACGCGAACGAGTACGGCGCGGTGGTGTCCGTGGCGACCAGGCGGCCCCCGGCGTACAGCTGGACCCGTGAGACGCCGTGCTGGTCGGCCGCGGCGGCCGTGATCGTCACCCGGCCGCGGACGAGGGTCCCGACCGGGCCGAAGGCGACCGCCGGCCGCGTGACGTCACCGTCGATGGGCAGGGCCCGCAGCGCGGACGGCACATCGATCCGGCCGGACCGGATCACCCGCGAGGCGACGAGCGCGGTCCGGATCTGCGCGGCCGAGGGCGCCGGGTGGGTGGCCGCGAGCAGGCCTGCCACTCCGGCCACGAACGGTGTGGCCGATGAGGTGCCGCAGTACTGCCCGATCAGCCCGGTCGGTCCCTGCGCCGAGTTGCAGCCGGGGGCGGTCACATCGACCCAGCTGCCGTAGTTGGACCATTCGTAGCGGCTGCCGGACGGGGTGATGCCGCCGACGGCCAGTACCGACGGGATGGCCGCCGGGTAGTGAGCGGTCGAGACGCCCCGGTTGCCGGCCGCGGCGACGACCAGCGCGCCCTTGCTCTCGGCGTAGCCGACGGCGTCGCGCAGCAGCGGGCTGTCGTCCGAGCCGCCCAGCGAGAGGCTGATGACGGCGGCGCCGCGGTCGGCCGCGTAGCGGATGCCGAGGGCGATGTCGGTGTAGCTGCCGCCACCCTTGGCGTTGAGCACCTTGACCGGCAGGATCCGGCAGTACCAGCAGACACCGGCGATGCCGGTGCGGTTGTTGCCGGCAGCGGCGATCACGGTGGCGGCCATAGTGCCGTGCCCGTTGTCGTCGGACGCGTTGTTGTCGTGGTTGACGAAGTCCCGCCCGGGCAGCAGGCGCCCGGCCAGATCGGGCAGCGGGCTCACACCGGTGTCGAGCACCGCGACCATCACCCGGGACGAGCCGCGGGTGGACGACCAGGCCTCGTCGACCCGGGTCTGGGTGAGGCCCCACTGGCCGGCGAAGCCGGGGTCGGCGGGGCGGACCGGTGCGGCCTGAGCCGGCGCCGCGACCAGCATCGACGCGCCCACGAGCAGACCGGCGACCAGCTTGCGCATGCTGAGGACCTCGCAACGGTGAAGGAGCCGGCCACGATGGCCGGCTCCTTCACTTTCGGTCCGTTGCTTGACCGTCCGGTTTGTTGTCCGGAGCGGTCAGGGTGCTAGCGGGTGTAGGTCAACTTGACCGAGTTGGTGTAGTTGCCGGCCTTGTCGTAGCCGCGCACCTGCACCGTGAAGCTCTTCGGCACCGAGGTGGTGGCGAAGGTGAACGGCTTGACGACGGTGCGGGACTGCGTGGCCTTGCCGTTGATCAGCAACAGCCACTTGCCCATGCCGTTGGCGTCGGAGCCGCTGAACTTGATCGTCACCGTGCCCTTGAGCTTGGTGCCGCTCTTGGGGGCGTACGTGATCTTCGTGGCCGGGGCCTTGTTGTCGACGGTGACTACGCCCTTGACGACCTTCTGGTTGTTGGCCTTGTCGAAGATCCGCAGCTCGATGTTCGTCTTGCCCGAGTAGCCGGCGGTGTTGAAGGTGATCCCGTAGGGCGCGTTACGGCTGTAGCTCTTGTAGACGCCGTTCACATAGAGCAGCGACTTCTGAATGCCGGAACGGTCGTCCTTCAGGTTCACCGGGCGCACCGGAATGCTGCCCCGGGCGAAGCCACCGTTGGGCGAGATGCCGGTCGCGGTCGGCGCAGTCGTGTCGGTCGGGATGTCGAACGACGTCGAGGCGTTGACCAGGCCGTACGTGACCCCCGAGACCTTTCGGGCCGAGGCCGCCTTGTAGATCGAGCTGGCGATCGACCAACCGGTGTAGCTCGGGTTCTTGGTCTTCACCAGAGCAGCCACACCGGCGACGATCGGCGCCGAGAAGGACGTGCCGCTGGCGTCGACGTAGGTGCCGTCGTTGGTCATCGTCGTCACGTCGCCCACAGCCGCCACGTCGACCCACGTCGCGCCGGACGCGTTGCGGGACGAGTACGACGTCAGGGTCTGGTGGCCGACGGTGCAGGTCGGCTGGGTCTCGTAGGCCGTGCAGCGACGGGTCGCGGCGACCGTCACCACGTCGGGGTAGGCAGCCGGGTACTGGAAGGCAGTGTTGCCCGCGTTACCCGCGGCGGCGACCACCACAGCGTTGTTGATGTTGGCGTAGGCGACCGCGTCCTGGAGGACCTTGGCGCCGGGCCCACCGAGCGAGAGGTTCAGGATCCGGGCGCCGTTCTTGACCGCCCAGATGATGCCCTGGGCGACGTCGCTGGCCGTGCCCGAACCCCTGCTGTCGAGCACCTTGACCGGCATGATCTTGCAGGACCAGCAGACACCGGCCATGCCGCTGCCGTTGTTGCCGCGGGCGGCGATCAGCGCGGCGACCGCCGTGCCGTGACCGCGGTCGTCGGTCGCGCTGGAGTCGTCGTTGACGAAGTCATGGCCGGGCACGGTGGCGCCGGCCAGATCGCCCCGGGCGTTGACGCCGGTGTCGATGACGGCGACGACCACGCCGGAGCCCGTGGTGGTGTCCCACGCGGCCGGGGCCTTGACCGAGTGCATCTCGTTCTGCAGCACGAAATACGGGTCGTTCGGCGTGGTGTCGAACTCCTTGACCTGGACGTCCTTCTCGACGTAGGCGACGTTCGGGTCGCTGAGCAGGGCGGCCATGGCCGACGCGCTGCGGCTGCTCGCCACCGTCACGCGCGTGGCGTTGATCTCGGCGAGCGTCGACTGCGAGGTGCCGGAGTCGGTGGCCTGCAGACCGGCCGCGGACAGGCTGCGCGTCGCGGCGGCCTTCGCGATCCCGGCCTTGTAACCGACGATGAGTTGGACGGGCGTGTTGGCGGCGGCCGAGGTCGTGCCGGCCTCTTCGGCGGCCAGGGCCCAGGTGGTCACGCTCGTCATCGACACGACGACGGCGGTGGAGATGAGACCGACGGTTACCCGTCGCTTGGTGAGCTTCATTGAAGCGCGTGCCTCCCCCGTTGATTGGCGGCGGTCAGCGTACGGCGAAACCGAGGAAAGTACGGACCCGTTTCACATTGCGAGATCTCGGATGATTGAGCTGCCGATCCCGCTGCCCTACTGTTCCGGCATGCGGAACAAGAGGGTCGGTATCGCGGTCGCCGGCGCGGTGGCCGTGGCGCTGCTCGCGGGCGGGGGCATCGCCTGGGCAGTGCGTTCGGGGTCGGACAAACCTACAGCAACGCCCGCTCCGGCGGCACCGCCGACGCCGTCGGCCGAGCCCACCACGCCACCGCCGTCGCCCGGCGCCGACATCGACGGGCCGCTCGACCTGCTGCTGATCGGGGTCGATACCCGGGTCTCGATCCCCGGCTGGGAGCCGCACGCCGACGCGATCATGCTGCTGCACGTCGAGCGCGGGCTGGAGAAGGCGTACCTCTACTCGCTCCCCCGCGACCTGCGGGTGAAGGTCCCCGGCCACGGCAACCGCAAGGTCACCGAGGCCATGAGCGTCGGCTCCCGGGTGTCCGG
This sequence comes from Paractinoplanes polyasparticus, assembly GCF_019710575.1. Classification (GTDB taxonomy): domain Bacteria; phylum Actinomycetota; class Actinomycetes; order Mycobacteriales; family Micromonosporaceae; genus Actinoplanes; species Actinoplanes polyasparticus. Next base: position 177,325 of record NZ_JAHWFK010000013.1, read on the forward strand.
CAGCAAGCAGCCGAGCACCGAGAAGGGCTACCAGCTGCTCTCGAGGTCGCTCAGCGGGTACACCGGGATCAAGCAGTTCCAGGCGGGCGCGATCCTCAACTTCGGCGGGCTGGACAAGCTGACCGACGAGCTCGGCGGCATCGACCTGGTGATCGACCAGCGGGTCGAGTCGCGGCACCGCAAGCCGGACGGCTCGCTGCGCCCGCTGCGCGGCGGCGACTACATCGGTCCGCAGGCCGTCTACCAGCCCGGCCGCCGGCACCTGACCGGCTGGCAGGCGATCGACTACGCCCGCCAGCGCTACGGGCTGCCCGACGGCGACTACGACCGGCAGCGGCACCAGCGCCAACTGGTCGGCGCGCTGCTGACCAAGGCGCTCGGCGAGGGGTTCGACACCGATCCGGCCAAGGTCGGCCCGCTGATCGAGGCGCTCGGCGACACCTTCGTCTACGTGGGCGGGCGCAAGCCGCTCGAGTACGCGTACGCCCTGCGCAACCTGTCGCCCGACAAGATCACCCGAGTCAGCCTGCCCGGCCGCGGAGTCGGCCGGGGCAGCGGCTATCTCGGCGAGCAGCTCACCGCCGAGGGCAAGGGCTTCGTCGACGCCGTGGCCGACGGCCGGGCCGCCGCCTACCTGGCGAAGCACCCCAAGCTGGTCGACAAGTGATCAGGGCTTGGCCGGCTTGCCGGTGGTGAAGAGCCAGGACTGGAAGAGGTCATCCAGCTGCTTGCCGGAAACCTCTTCGGCCAGGGCGATCAGGTCGTCGGTGCTCGCGTTGCCGTCCTTGTGCTCGCTGGTCCAGCGCTTGAGCAACTGGTCGAAGGCGGGGTCCCCGATCGTCTTGCGCAGCGCGTAGACGGTCATGCCGCCGCGCTGGTAGACGGCCGCGCCGAAGATCCGCGCGGCGCCGGGGTCGCCGGCCTCGCCGGGCTGGTTCCACTGGAACGAGTTGTAGACGTCGTTGAAGCTCTGCTCGACCGTCTGCCGGCCCTTGTGCTCGTCCCAAAGCCACTCGGAATACGTGGCGAAGCCCTCGTTGAGCCAGATGTCCTGCCACTTCTCGAGGGCCACGCTGTCGCCGAACCACTGGTGGGCGAGCTCGTGGGTGATCACCGACTCGTTCGGGCCGCCGTTGAAGAACGCAGGACCGTAGACCGGCCGGCTCTGCGTCTCGAGCGCGTAGGCGATGTTCCGGTCGTCAACCGCCACCCCGCCGTTGGCGTCGAACGGGTACGGCCCGAACTTCGTGGCCAGGAAGTCGGTGATCTCACCGGTCTTCGCCAGCGACTGCGCGGCCGGGCCGTTGGCGGGCAGGGACTCAGCGACGGCCAGCACCATCGGCTTGCCGTTGTGCGTGGTCGTCGTGATCCGGTACTGCCCGACCACGACCATGGCCAGATAGCTGGCCATGGGCGCGCTCTCGGCCCAGTTCCAGGTGGTCCAGCCGGCGGTGGTGGTGGACGGGCCCGGCACGCCGTTGCTGATCGCCTCGACACCCTCGGGCACGGTCATCTCGAGCTTGAAGGTGGCCTTGTCGGACGGGTGGTCGTTGACCGGGAACCAGGTGCTGGCCGACTCGGGCTGGCCGAGCGCGATCGCGCCGTCCGGATTCTCGAGCCAGCCGCCCTCGCCCAGGACGGCGTTGCCGAGCTGGCCCGGCTTTCCGCCGTACTCCACGACCACGGTGAACGGGCGGCCGTCGACGATGCCCCGGGCCGGGGTGACGACCAGTTCGGTGCCCTCGGCCTTCGAGGAGGCCCGGACGCCGTCGACCGTCACGTTCCGGGCGGCCAGCTTGGACAGGTCGAAGTTGAACCGGGAGAGATCCTGCGTGGCCGTGGCGGTGATCGTCGCCGTGCCGCTCAGCTCGTCGGTCTTCGGGTCGAACCGCAGCTTCAGGTCGTAGCCGGCCACGTCGTAGCCACCGTTGCCGTACTTGGGGAAGTAGGCGTCGCCGATGCCCTCCGCGCCAGGGGCGAACGCCGGCGCGGAGGACGGGGTCGAGGCCGGGGCCGGCTCGTTGTCCGCCGAACAGCCGGTCACCGCCAGCGCGACACAAAGAACTCCAGCAACACCCGTACGCCTCATAGGCGCGAGATTAGCGCTGTCGTCCGAAAGGACGCGGAAAGGACGCGGTAAGGACGCGGTAAGGACCTCAGCGATCGAGGACCAGCGCGACCTTCTGGAACTCCTTGACGTCGCGGTAGCCACACTTGGCCATCGCGCGCCGCAGGCCGCCGAACAGGTTGAGCTGGCCGTCGGGGCGGTCGGCCGGGCCGAACAGCAGCTCCTCCAGCGTGCCGTCGGGCTCGCCGGCGATGCAGAAGCCGCCGCGCGGAAGCTGCGGGTGGCTCGCCGACGAGTGCCACCACGCGCCGCCGGCCGGAGCGCCCTCGGCCAGCGAGAGCGGCTCGCCCAGCATCACCGCGTCGGCGCCGCAGCCGATCGCCTTGGCGATGTCGCCCGAGGTGGAGATGCCACCGTCGGCGATCAGGTGGACGTAGCGGCCGCCAGTCTCGTCGAGGTAGTCGCGGCGGGCCGCGGCCGCGTCGGCGATCGCGGTCGCCATCGGCACCCGGATGCCCAGCACGGTGTCGGTCGTCGACCACTCGTCGGCGCCGACCCCGACGATGACGCCGGCCGCGCCCGTGCGCATGAGGTGCAAGGCCGTCTTGTAGTCGGTGCAGCCGCCGACGATGACCGGCAGATCGAGGTCGGCGATGAACTCCTTGAGGTTCAGCGGCTCGTCCGTCGTGGACACGTGCTCGGCGCTGACCAGGGTGCCCTGGATGACCAGCAGGTCGACGCCTGCGTCGAGCACCACCGGGGCCAGCGCGAGCGTGTGCTGCGGCGACACCCGGACGGCGACGGTGATGCCGCCCTCGCGCATCGTGCGCACCCGCTCGGCGATCAGCTCGGGCCGGATCGGCTCGGAGTAGACCTCCTGCAGGCGCCGGGTGGCGTCGGCGTCCTCGTCGAGCGAGGCCAGCTCCTCCAGGATCTTGCTCGGGTCCTCGTAGCGGGTCCACAGGCCCTCGGCGTTGAGCACGCCCAGGCCGCCGAGGCGGCCCAGGGCGATCGCGGATTCCGGGCTCATGGTCGCGTCGGAGGGGTGCGCGACGCAAGGGATCTTGAAGGGGTAGGCGTCGACGCGCCACTCGGTGGACACGTCGTCCACGTCGCGGGTGCGCCGGCTCGGGACGATGGCGATCTCGTCCAGGTGGTACCCCCGCTGGGCGGTCTTGCCGAGACCGATCTCCACGACGTCGCGCATAATGACTCAGTCCTTCAGGTCGCCTCTTGGGCGGCGGGTGGGGTGGGTGGAAGGCTCTGCTGGGGCTAGCGGGAGTGGTAGTTCGGGGCCTCTACGGTCATCTGGATGTCGTGCGGGTGGCTCTCTTTCAGACCCGCCGCGGTAATCCTGATGAGCTGACCACGCTGCTGCAAGTCGGGAATCGTCTCGGCGCCGGCGTAGCCCATCGCCAGCCGCACGCCACCGACCAACTGAGCCACCACGCGCGAGAGCGGGCCGCGGTAGGGCACCTGACCCTCGACACCCTCGGGAACGAGCTTCTCCTCCGGCACATCATGCTGGAAGTAGCGGTCCTTCGAGTACGACTTGGCCTGACCCCGCGACTGCATGGCGCCCAGCGAGCCCATGCCCCGGTAGGACTTGTACTGCTTGCCGTTGACGAAGATGAGGTCGCCGGGGCTCTCTTCCGAGCCGGCCAGCAGGCCACCGAGCATGACCGTCTCGGCGCCGGCCACGATCGCCTTGGCGATGTCGCCGCTGTACTGGATGCCGCCGTCGGCGATCACCGGCACGCCGAACGGGGCGCAGGCGCGCTGGGCCTCCATGACGGCGGTGATCTGCGGCACACCGACCCCGGCGACGATGCGGGTGGTGCAGATGGCGCCCGGGCCCACGCCGACCTTGACCGCGTCGGCCCCGGCCTCGGCCATCGCCTTGGCCCCGGCGTACGTGGCCACGTTGCCGCCGACGATGTCGGTCGCGGTGTCGCGCTTGAGCCGGGCGATCATGTCGAGCACCTGGCGCTGGTGACCGTGCGAGGTGTCCACGATGATCACGTCGACGCCGGCGTCGATCAGCCCGCGGGCCCGCTTGTAGGAGTCGTCGCCCACGCCGACCGCGGCCGCGACCCGCAGGCGGCCCTGCGCGTCCTTCGTCGCGTCGGGGTACTGCTCGCTCTTGGTGAAATCCTTAACGGTGATCAGGCCGCGGAGCCGGCCGCTGTCGTCGATCAGCGGCAGCTTCTCGATCTTGTGCTGCTGCAGCAGGCCGAGAGCGTCGTCCTTGCTCACGCCGACCGGCGCGGTGATCAGCGGCATCTTGGTCATGACGTCGCGGACCTTGGCGTTCTCGTCGGTGACGAAGCGCATGTCGCGGTTGGTCACGATGCCGACCAGGGTGCCGTCACCATCGGTGACCGGCACGCCGGAGATGCGGTAGCGGCCGCAGAGCTGGTCGACCTCGCGCAGCGTGGCCTCGGGGCTGCAGGTCACCGGGTTGGTGATCATGCCGGATTCGGACCGCTTGACCAGGTCGACCTGGGCCGCCTGGTCGTCGGCGGAGAGGTTGCGGTGGAGCACCCCGATGCCGCCCTCACGGGCCATGGCGATGGCCATGCGCGCCTCGGTGACCGTGTCCATCGCCGCGGACAGCAGCGGGATGGTCAGCTCGATGTTCCGGGTGAGCCGGGTGCGGGTGTTGACCCGGCTCGGCACGATGTCCGATTCGCCGGGCTGGAGGAGCACGTCGTCGAAGGTCAGACCGAGCGGTACCGTGCGGGCCGAGTCAGATTCCACGGAGCATCCCTCAAAGATGGAAGACGAATGGTTCATCGTACCCATCCGCTCGCCGCGCCCTCGCACGACGGACTGCACGTGCGGGCCAGCACACATCAGGCCGGAGTGAGTACGGTAAGGGGGTGCAAGATGAGCCGATCGACCCGTTCAACGGCGATCCCACCGACCCGGCGGCCGGGCTCGACGACCTCGACGAGGACGCCGAGGCCGAACCGCTGACCGACGCCGAACGGCAGGACGTCATCGAGGATCTTTCCGACCTCGAGATCTATCAGGCGCTCCTGAGCCCGACCGGCATCCGTGGCCTCGTGATCGAGTGTGAGGACTGCCACGAGCCGCACTACTTCGACTGGGACCTGCTCCGTGGCAACCTGCGCCATCTGCTCAGCAGCGGGCGGCCGCGCGTGCACGAGCCGGCCTACGACCCCGACCCTGAGCACTACGTCACGTGGGAGTACGCGCGCGGCTACGCCGACGGCGTGCACGACACACTGACCGAGGGCAACGAGGAAGACAAAGATTGAAAAAGGGGGCCCGAAGGCCCCCCTTTTCGTTTACGCCACCAGACCGGCTCGGAAGCCGGCGGCCACCGCGTGTGCACGGTCCCTGGCCCCCAGTTTCCGGAAGAGCCGCCGGGCGTGGGTCTTGACGGTGTCCTCCGAGACGAAGAGCTCGCGGCCGATCTCCGCGTTGCTCTTGCCGTCGGCCATCCCCCGCAGCACCTGCAACTCACGCTCGGTGAGCGTGAGCCGCCGCCCCGCGGGCGCCGGGTCGGCCACGCCGACCTGGGTCTCGTTGCCGGGCCAGGCCACCATCGGCCGGCCGGTGGCCGGGTCGATCGGGGCGTCACCACGCTGGGCCGGCACCATCGGCGCGTTGGGCCCGAGCACGGCCGGCACGGAGGCCGCGTTCGGCGCGCTCATGCCGAGCCCGCCGTTCTGATAGGCGGCCCGGGCCGCGGTCGAGTTGTTGTTGCGGGCCCCGCCGGCCACGGTGGCGGGCTGGGCGTTGGCCCCGTTGATCGGCATGCCCTGCGGGCGTACCGGGAGCAGCAGCAGGAGCAGTGCCTTGGCCACGACGCTGACCAGATCGTGCTCGACGCCGCGGATGACGCCACGGGCGCCGGCTGCGACAGCTGCCGCAGCCACCCGGGGGTCTTCGGCGCCGAAGAGCACTACCTGGGCCTGTGGCGCGCGGGCCAGGACGCGCCGGGTGAAGCCGACGCTGTCGGGACGGGTCACGGCGGTGTCAGCCAGAACCACTTCAGCCGGCCGTTCAGCCAGGCGGATCATGGCCTCGGTCTCGCTGACCGCCGTCCGGACGACGCCGGTCATACCGAGCCGGGCCGCGGTGGACGCGACGGTCTGGGCCGCCAGCGGGGTACGGACGCACACGAGGACGGTACGCACAGTGATCCTCCTTCTCTCTCAGAGGAGATCACGCGAGGGCCGCAGCATTACGCGCTTTAGATGGAAAAAATGGGAAAGATCGGTATGACTGGCCAGGCCGATGTCATGCGGCTTCAGAAGACATCGACAAGTTGCGTGTGAGCCGGGATTTCCCGGGGTAACACGCCGACAGGCCTGAGCAAGGCCCCTCATGACGACACTCCGCGGTGCCGCGCGGGAGGAGGGTGTTCCATGTCGAACGTTCGCAGACTGCCCGGGCCCATCGCCGATCTTTGGGACTGGCAACGACTCGGTTTGTGCCGAGGCCGGGACAGCGCGCAGTTCTTCCACCCGGACGGCGAGCGCGGGTCGTCCCGCAACCGCCGAGAGGCCAAAGCCAAGAGCATGTGCGGCGCGTGCCCGGTACGGGCCGAGTGCGCCGCCCACGCCCTCGCGGTTCGCGAGCCGTACGGGGTCTGGGGTGGCCTCACCGAGGCTGAGCGGCTGCGGCTGCTCGCTGTCGGTTGGGAGGACACCGCCGACCGCCATCACGGACGTGTCGACCTTGCCCGGCTCGAGGCCCGGCTGGGCCGGCCCCACAAGTCTGCGGTTCCGGCACAGCGACAGGCGCCTGCTGCCTGACGCCGGCGCCCCGGGATCACCATGATGATCCGGTCCCCTGTCGGGGGCCGGGTCGAGTTGTTCGACGGCTCTTCATCAACCGCATCGGTGGACATGCAAGCCACCGTATGAGCGACTTGAACACGAACGACGGACCGCTGGTGCGGCCTTCAACCAATCGGCACTCAATCGATCCGGACGCTGATGCTGTGCCACCCGGAGGCTCCGTCCGGCGCCGGCGCGGCCGGTGTGCTCGTCTGCGTCACCCCTGAGCCGTCGGTGGCCCGTACGCGAAGCCGGTGTTGACCCGGAGTCGCCGGCCACCCGAAGCTCCACTCGCGCCAGGTGTCGCTCGACACCGTGGCGGCCAGCGTCGCCTCGGCCCAGGGCTCGTCGTCGACCTGCACCTCGACCTTATCGATGCCGCGGTGCTGGGCCCAGGCCACGCCGCCGACAACCACACTGCCGGGTTTGCGGGAGGCGCCGTCGCGCGGCGTGTCGATCCGGGATGCCGTCTTGATCGGCGCCTGCGCGGCCCACCCGCGCGGCACCCAGTAGGCGTCGAAGTCGGCGAACCGGCTCAGCTCGATCTCGGTGATCCACTTGCACGCGCTGACGTAGCCGTACAGGCCGGGCACCACCATCCGGGCCGGGAAGCCGTGGTCGACCGGCAGCGGCTCCCCGTTCATGCCGACCGCGAGCAGCGCGTCCCGCCCGTCCATCAGCACCGACGTCGGGCTGCCGCAGGTCCAGCCGTCGACCGAGCGCTGCACGACCTGGTCGGCGCCGGGCAGCGGACCGGCCTCCTCGAGCAGCTCACGGATCGGCGTTCCCAGCCACAGCGCGTTGCCGATCAGGTCGCCGCCGACCTCGTTGGACACGCAGGCGAGCGTCACGTACCGCTCGATCATGGGCCGTTGCAGCAGCTGTTCCCAGGTGAGGGTGATCGGGTTGCGGACCATGCCGTGGATGCGCAGCTGCCACGTCGACGGATCCACCTGGGGCGGGATGAGCGCGGTGTCGATGCGGTAGAAGTCTTTGTTGGGCGAGATGTACGGCGTCACGCCCGGCACCTGCACGCCGGCCGGCAGCGGCGGCGGGGTCTGCCGGGGCGCGGGCAGCACCACGTCGTTACGGGCCGCGGTCACCGCGCGGCGCGAGGCCAGCCAACGCCCGCCGAAGCCGGTCGCGGCCGCCGCCCCGAACGCGATGCCGAGCAGCTTCAGAAAATACCGGCGATCCTCCACGTACGCAGGACCGATCGGCGCTCCAGCGGTGGCTCCGCCGTCGGGCCCGCCGGTCGCATCGCGACCCGGCCCGGTGGCCCCTGCGCCGCCCGGCGCGCTGGTCGGACCGCGGCCGGCCACGCCGGCGACGACCGGCTCAGCCACCACCGGCGCGGCCGAGCCGGCGCCGGCCCGGTCGAGCAGCAGGCGCAGCACCCAGACCGCCAGGGCCGCCCCCACCACCGTCGGCAGCCAGGCGAAGACACTCGCGTCGTGCCTGGTCTGCGCGGCGGCCACGCCGACGGCCGCGAACAGCCCGATCCCGGCCAGGCCCAGGCGCCACGACCGCCGGGCAACCACGCCGACGCCGTACGCGTAGATCGCCAGCAACACTCCCGTGCCCACGATCAGCGCCGTCTTGTCGTGCACCCCGAACACGCTGATCCCGAAGTCTTTGACCGGGCCGGGCACGTTGTCGATGACGACGCCGCCCACCGCCGGCACGGGCGCGGTCAACGGCCCGGTCAGCACGGCCACGACTTCGGACGTGCCCACAGCCACCGCCGCGGCGGCCACCCCGGCCAGCCCGGCACCCACCGAAAGCTTCACGTTCCCATCGTGCTCCCGGTCCGGGCCGATGGCGACGGCTCAGGCCATCGGGTAAGCAACCCGTAAGCAACGCCACATGCTCGATCAGCGTCCGCGGTAGTTGCGGTACGAGCGACGTACGCCGACAACGCCGTACGCGGTGAGGCCGGCGCCGACGATCACGACGGCGATGGTGAGCCAGGCGTCCTCGGTGTCGAACGTGAGGGTGTACGCCATGAGCAGCGTGACGATCAGCCCGAGCAGCGTCAGCGGCACCCGGATGAGCAGACCCAGCACGCCGGAGACGCGGCGGTCGATCACTTCCTCGGTGTCCTGCGGTCCGGGCGGCGCCGGCTGCGGGATCCGGCCGGGGTCGCGGGCGGGCTGGGCGACCCGGACGGCCGGCGGCACAGCGGCGTCGATCCGGGCTGCCACGCCCGCGGCCCCCTCGAACAGGGTGGGCTCGAAGAAGAGCACGATGCCGTCGTCGCCGACCAGCTGGCGACCGCCGTCGGGCCAGGCCCGCACGATGGCGCAGGCGTCGAAGCGTACGGTCGCGCAGTTGCCCTCCCCGACGACGCTGACGCCCTCGGCGCCGAGGATCAGCTTCTCGCCCGGTGTCTCCAGCGAGCGGTACTCCGTGCCGCTCACCGCGTGGTCGGAGCCGGTGGGGGCGGCGGTGAAGCCGGCCCAGTCGGCCCGGGCCTGCGGCGTCATCAGCAGGCCGGCGTTCCAGGCCTCGGCCGCCACCTGCGCGACCTCGGCCGCCGTCACCGCGCGCAAGCCGTCGGCCACCTCGTCGACGTCGAGCACCTCGCGCCCGGAAAGCAGATTGAGCGCCTGCCCCGGCAGCCGCGCGCCCTGCTCCTCGGCGTGCCGCAACGTCTCGGTCTGCTTCTTGACCACAGCGGCCACGTCGGCCTCGTCGACCCGGCCCACCCGCAGCCCGGCCAGCACGTCGACGAATCCGCCGAGGACGGCGCCCTGCTTGCCGGGCAGCGCATCGGCCACGGCGGTCACGTGCGCCCGGTCGACACCGAACGGCTCGTACACGGCGTGGGCCGCGTACGAGAGCCCGCCCTCCTGCCGCAGCTCGCGGAACATCACCCGTTCCAGCACTCCGGCGAAGACGGCAGAACGCGGCGCCCGCGGTACGAGAGCATCCCAGGCCAGCATGCCGGATGTGCCCGGGAACCAGGCCGGGGTGTCGGGCAGCGCCGAAGACATCGCCGGCGGCTCGCGCCGTACGCCGGTGGGCAGATCCAGCCGCAGGCCGGCCGGCACCTCGTCGCCGGCCACCCAGAGCACGGCGTTCTCACGCGTGAAGTAACGCCCCACCCAGTCCCGCAGGTCGTCCTCGGTGATCGCCGGCAGTCCGTACTCGGAATAACTGGGCAGGCCGTAGTCACGCGCCCCATGCCGCCACAGCGCCATCTGATCGGCCGCGCCCGGGTTGCGCCCGTTCGCCTCGACCCGCAGCAGGTCCTTCTCGACGGCCAGCCGATGCATCGGCAGGTCGCTCAGCGAGGCGCAGACCGCGGTGAGGAACTCGCCCAGCTCGTCGGACGAGCCGTGCACGTGGAAGTAGGTGTACTCGACGCCGGTGGCGCCGTTGTAGTGGTAGTCGGCGACCCCGGTCGAGAAGAGCGCCAGATGCTCGATCAGATGCGTGATGCCGCGCCGGGCCAGCGGCTCGTCGGCGAACCCGACCCGGAAGGCCAACCCGGCGTGCCCGGGCCCGGTCGCCGGCGACAGCAGGGCCGGCACCCCGTCGATCTCGGTCTGCTTGATCATCGGGCCGCTCCGGCCAGCGCGCGCCGGCGGTGGTTGCGTACGTGCTCGGCGGTGTCGCCACCCAGGTACTGCCACGGGTACTCGGTGGCCCGATCGCCCAGCATGGCGAAGAGCGGAGCGGCCGAGCGGCGGTCGTTGATCAGGCTGAAGACGAAGGCGAAGGTGCTGGCCGCCGCGACCCAGCCGAAGTCGCGGCCGAAGTCCGGGTGCAGCACCGAGCGTTCGGCCGCCTCGCGCAGTTCGGCACGGACCGGTCCGCCGTTGAGGTAGGCCGTGTCCGTGCCGGCCGGCAGCTCCAGCCAGTGCTCGATGTGTGCCTCGGCGACCAGCACACCCTGCACGGCCCCGGGCGGTGCCGCCAGCATCTGTTCGCGGGCCCACGGGTGCAGCAGCTCCCAGCTGCCGCTCCACTTGGGACACAGCTGCTGCAGCATCTGGGACTGCGCCGAGATGTTGTGCGGGTCAAGCGCCTTGACCCGGTCGTAGCGGCGGCGAGTCTCGGCCGACCCGACCTCGAGCCCGCGGGCCGACACCAGGCGGACGGCCCAGATCGCCGGGTCACGTGGGCTGCGCGCGGCCCCTTCGATCAGCACCGCCTCGGCCTTGCGCAGCCACTCGTGGAACTCGGCGAACTGCTGCGGGCTCACGTACTCGGCCCGGGCCGACGAGCGGATCGCCCAGCCGATGTCGATGAGGCAGGAGCCCAGCATCGCGGCCGCCGACCCGTCGGCCGGGTCGCGGTCGAGGACCTCGCGCAGAAACGGTTCCACACCGGCGGTGGACCCGCCGTGCCGGATGACCATGGTGCGGCCGGCCGGGGACAGGCCGTCGAGCAAGGCGCGGACGCCGGCCCAGTCGTGGGCGGCCAGCCGGGCTCGCACAGCGGCCACCTCGGGATAGGCGTCCGCAGGGTCGAAAAGGACAGTCACGGGCGGGGAGCATAGACGATCTTGACGGGTGCCGCGTGTCCCACCGGCGTCGCCGGCAGCCTGGCGCCTCGGGTGAGCACGTGGCCCCGTACGTCTAGTTCAGCAGTGGATCTTCGAGGAGGTGTTCGAAGGCCAGCTCGGCCGCGCCGATGAGGGCCGCGTCGTTGCCGAGTTCGGGGGTGCGCAGACGGATGTGCTCGCGACAGGCGGGCAGGGCGATGGCAGTGAGCCGGCTGCGGATCTGGGCCGCGGCGACCAGGTAGACATCGCGGAGGGTGCCGCCGAAGATGACGGACTCCGGGTTGAAGATGTTGACCAGGTTGCCGACGCCGAAGCCGATCCACTCGCCGACCTGGCGCACGGCGAACTGGGCCTGGCTGTCGCCGCGCATCGCCGCCTCGACCACGTCCAACACCGCCTCCCGTCCCGTCCGGTCGGCTCGGCCGGCGTGCTTGAGCAGCGCGTACTCGCCGATCTCGGTCTCCCAGCAGCCGCGCGAGCCGCAACTGCACTCGCGGCCGTAGGGGTTGACCACCATGTGGCCGACCTCGCCGCCGTAGCCGCCGTGACCCGCCACCCGGCGCCCGTCGGCGATGATGCCGGCGCCCACCCCGACGTCGCCGTACAGGTAGATGACGTTGTCGGAGCCGGCCGCGGCGCCGCGGCTGTGCTCGACCAGCGCGGAGACGTCGGCGTGGTTGCCCACCGTCAGCTTTCCCGCGTCACCGAGTTCGGCGCCGAGCGCGGCGCCGACCGGTTCCTCGACCCAGCCGATCGTGGGGGCCAGGCGGACCATCCCGTCCGCCCGGCGCACCATGCCGGCCACTGCCACGCCGGTGCCGACGTAGCGGGCGTCGCTGGGCACGTCGGCCCGCATCTCGTGGACGAAACCGGCCAGCGGCTGCACCGCGTCCAGCACCTGCATGCCGCGGGGCCGGTCGGTCTCGCGGCGATCCAGGATGCGGCCGCCCAGCCCGACCCGGGCCGCCCGCAGGCGGTCGACCTCGATGCTCAGCGCGTACGCGTACACCTTGGACGACTCGGGCCGGACGACCAGCGATGGCCGTCCGGCCCGGCCGGTCTCTCGTGGTGCCGCCTCGGTGACCAGCCCAGCGGTGGTCAGGTCGGCGGTCAGGGCCCCGATGGTGCTTCGGTTCAGGCCGAGCCGGCTGGTGAGTTCCGCCCGGGAGGTGGCGCCGTGCACGTGTACGTACCGCAGCAGCGTCCCCAGGTTGTGCCGGCGAACCTCCTCCTGGCTGGGGCCGGCCCGCATCAGCGTGCCGTCCCCAGAACCAGGTGGATCTCGTTCATCGGTTGCCGGTTGTGGCCGCTCTGCGCCGGGCCAGGGCGTCGACGCTCGCGGCGATCAGCAGGATGACGCCGGTGAAGATGAACTTCTGACCGGAGCTGAAGCCGAGCAGACCCATGCCGTTGTCGATGACGGCGATCACCGCGCCACCGATGACGGCGTTGATGATCTTGCCCTTGCCGCCGAAGAGGCTCGTGCCGCCGATGACGGCCGCGCCCACCGAGTACAGCAGGATGTTGCTGCCACCGGTGTTCGGGTCGACCGAGCTGGCCCGGCTGACGGCCATGATGCCGCCGATCGAGGCCATGAACGAGCCGATGACGAAGACCGAGATGCGGATCCGGTCGACCGGGATGCCGGCGCGACGGGCCGCCTCGGTGTTGCCACCGACCGCGTAGACGTGCCGGCCGTAGCTGGTGCGGCCGAGCACGAAGGTCCACAGCACCAGGAAGAACCCGATGATCGGAACGACGATCGGCACGCCCTTGAGCGAGTTGATCGCCGGGTTGATCGCGCGCTCCTGGCTCAGGATCGCGGTCGCCACGAAGATCAGCACGGCCAGGCCGCCGACGCGCATCAGCACGATGCCCAGCGGGTCGGTCACCAAGCCACGCTTGGCCCGGGTGCGCATCTGGTTGAACTGCGCGAAGGTGTAGCCGGCCACCGCGACGACAGCCAGGATCCAGCTCCACGTCACCGACAGGTTGTCGTTGTTCAGCGAGTTGAAGAACTCGTTGCGGGTGGAGATGTTGGTGCCGCCGCCGAGCAGGACCAGCAGCAGACCCTGGAAGCCGAGGAACGCGGCCAGGGTGACGACGAACGACGGGATGCCGATCTTCGCAACCAGGAAGCCCAGGACGAACCCGATCACGAGCCCGGTGACCAGGGCGGCCGGGATGGCCGTGTACCAGTCCCACCCGTGGTTCGTCAGCAGGATCGCGACGACCGCGCCACACACGCCGCTGGCGAAACCGGCCGAGAGGTCGATCTCACCCAGCAGCAGGACGAAGACCAGGCCCATCGCGATGAACACGACCTGCGCGCTCTGATTGAACAGGTTCGCGAAGTTCAGCCCACTGACGAACGTGTCCCGGGCGATGGCGAAGATCAGGCTGAGGACGATGAGGCCGAGGATGGCCGGAAGGCTACCGAGGTCGCCGCCGCGCACCCGGCCCCAGTAATCGTTGATGTAGCTGCTGACGGTCGGCTTGACGACCTTGACGCCGCCCGCCGTGGTGGTCGTGGTGGTCACTTGTCGCCTCCCGGCGTGATGTCGACGACGTCCCCGCCGAAGTCAGCCGGCTTCTCGGGAGGCAGGCCGATGTTGCCGCTGCGGCCGCCGGTGATGAGCTCGACCACCTGGGAGTGGGTCACGTCGGTGGTCTTGACCTGGGCCGCCATCCGGCCGAGGTAGAGCGCCGCGATGCGGTCCGAGACCGCGAACACGTCGTTCATGTTGTGCGAGATCAGCACGACGCCGAGGCCGTTGTCAGCCAGGCGGCGGACAAGCTCGAGCACCTGCGCGGTCTGCGCGACGCCGAGGGCGGCGGTCGGCTCGTCGAGGATGACGACCTTCGAGTTCCACAGCACGGCCTTGGCGATCGCCACGGTCTGTCGCTGCCCACCGGAAAGGCTGGCGACGAGCTGCCGCAGCGACTTCAAGGTGCGCACCGAGAGGCTGGCGAGGGCGTCGCCGGCCATCTGTTCCATGGTCGGCTCGTCGAGCACGATGCCGCGCTTCTTCTCACGGCCGAGGAACATGTTCTGGACGACGTCCAGGTTGTCGCAGAGAGCGAGGTCCTGGTACACGACCTCGATGCCCAGGGCAGACGCGTCGCTCGGGGCGTGGATGGCCACCTGGTTACCTTCGAAGGTCACCGTTCCCGAGTCGATCTGGTAGATGCCACTGATGCACTTGACCATCGTCGACTTGCCCGCGCCGTTGTCGCCCACGAGGGCGGTGACTTCACCGGGATAGACGCTCAGGCTGACGTCATGCAGGACCTGAACGGGACCGAAGGCCTTGTTGATCCCGTTTAGCTCCAAGAGGGGTGTCGCGGCCACGGTGGTTCTCCTTCGCTGAGTGACCGGGTTGCCGCCCACGGCACAGCCGGGGCGGCGGGTTGGGGGGAAACCCAACTCCGGCGCCGCTCCCAGCCCCGTTTGGGGAGGTGAGCGGCGCCGTCGTCAGTTCGGGTCTAGCCCGTGATCAGTTGAGGATTCTCAGCTGATTCCCGCGTCGGTGCAGGCCTTGGCGAAGTCAGCGGTGCAGACCGCGTCCTTGGTCACGAAGCCGTCGGCGATGACGTCCTTGACGTTCTCCTTGGTGATCGACTGCGGCTCGAGCAGCACCGAGGGGACGTCGGCGCCCGACTCCGGGTCCTTGGTGGTGCCGGTGGCCGTGGTCGGCTTCTGCTTCTTGGCCAGGGCAACCGCGAGCTCGGCGGCCGCGTCGGCCTCCTTCTTGATCGCCTTGTAGACCGTCATGCACTGGTCGCCGGCGAGGATGTTCTGCAGGCCCTGAACGGTGGCGTCCTGGCCGGTGACCGGGACCTGGCCGTTGAGCTTGTTCTTCTTCAGCACCGAGATGGCCGCGTTGCCGAGACCGTCGTTCGCGGCGAGAACGCCCTTGATGTTCTTGTTCGAGGTCAGCATCTGCTCGAAGATCGTGCCGGCCTGCGCGTTGTCCCAGTCCGGAACGTCCTGGTTCGGGCCCTTGACGAAGGTGCCGTCCGCGTACTTCGGGTTGAGGATGCTGTCGTAGCCCTCGGCGAACAGGGTGGCGTTGTTGTCAGTCGGCGAGCCGTTGAGCTCGGCCACGACCGGCTTGGTGAGCTTCTTGTCCTCGAGGCACTTGACCAGGCCCTCGCCCTGCAGCTTGCCTACCGCCACGTTGTCGAACGACACGTAGTAGTCGGCGCCACCGCTCAGGGTCAGACGGTCGTAGTCGATCGTCGCGATACCGGCCTTCTTGGCCTTCTCGAGGACGGCCTTACCGGTGCCGGAGTCGAGGTTGACGATCATGAGGACGGCGACGCCGCTCGAGATCATGCCGTCGGCGATGGTCTGGAACTGCGTCTTGTCGCCCTGCGCGTTCTGGATCTCAACCGGAACGCCGGCCGCGTCGAACGCCGCCTTCAGGAACTTCGGGTCGTCGGTGCCCCAGCGCTGCGAGCTCTTGGTGTCGGGCAGAATGATGCCGACCTTGCCGGCGGCGGCAGCGCTGCTGCCACCCGAGCTGCCGGAGTCGCTGCCACTGTCGTCGCCGCAAGCGGCAATGCTGCCGGTCGCCAGCAGGCTGACCGCGGCAAGGGCGAACAGTCCCTTACGCATTCCTAGTGTCCTTTCGGGTAAATCCGGGCCTACATCGGATTCGATGGTGTGCGCTGCGGGAGTGTCGCTCCCCGAGACGCCAAGTGATCGAGAGTGATCAGGAGCTAGTTTGTTGTGTCCGGCAACGTATTCCCGTTGCGGCCGGTTACACAAGCGATGTCGGCGGGCGATCTCGTAACCCGGCATAACAATCCGGCAACACGGCGGTGACAGGAGTCGAACGGCCCTGGTGACGCCCGTTCCCCCGTCTCCGGCCGATCGCTGACGTGGCTCACCATGTGACGCTAAGTCAGCTCCGTGACCGGTTCGCCCCGTTCTCGAGAGAAAGATCCTCCCGGCGCGTAACGTTGTCGTAACGGCTCGCGGCCATCTTGCTATTTCGGGCTCTATGTCCGGATCGTGGCGGCGACGGCGTCGGTGAGGAGAAGAAGATCGGCCGGTCTCAGACTGACCTGAAGACCCCGCCGGCCCGCCGAGACGTACATCCGATCGAGACCCAGCGCCGAGTCGTCGACGACCGTGGGCAGCTTCTTGCGCTGGCCCAACGGGCTGATCCCACCCCGCACGTAACCGCTGCTGCGCTCGGCGGCGGCACGATCGGCCAGGACTGCCCGTTTACCCCCGGCCGCTTGCGCGAGCGCCTTGAGGTCGAGTTCGCCGGTCACCGGCACCACACCGACCACGAGCCCGCCGTCCACCTCGGCGACCAGCGTCTTGAAGACACGCTCCGGCGCCACCCCGAGAGCCTCCGCGACCAGCGCGCCGTAGTTCGGGGCGTCGGGCGAGACGTCGTACGGATGCAGGGTGTGCTCGACCATCTGGGCGGTCAGCAACGCGGTGGCCGGCGTGCCGGCCGCGGCCTTCTTAGCCATGCCGCGCACGGTACTCGCGGCTCCTCGGGCCCCGCGCCTCCGCTCCCCCTCAAGCCCTGCAGAGAATCACCGTCGGCGCGCCTGCCACTCGGGTGAGCACCAACGAGGCCGCCTGCGGGCCGGACAGACGCAGATCCTTGCGGAGCTGGTCCGGTTCCAGGGCGGAGCCGCGCTTACGGATCTCCAGGCGGCCCACGCCGCGCTCGCGGAGCAGTGCCCGCAGGCGCTTCAGCGAGAACGGCAGCACGTCGGTGACCGCCAGGCGGCGAGCGAAAGGCGTATCGACGGGGTGGTCGGTGTAGACGTAAGCGATCGACGGGTCGCCCAGCCGGCCGCCGACGGTGTCAGCGAACTCGGCGACCAGGTGCGCGCGCACCACGGCCGGATCCGGGTCGTAGAGGTACGTCCCGACACCACCCACCTCCGCCGTCCGCTCGCCACTTCCGGTCAGCTCCACCCCTCCCGCGGCAACTTCTTTCGAAGCGTCTTCTTTCGCGGCGTCCTCTCTCGCAGCGCCTTCTTTCGCGGCGCCTTCTTTCGCGGCGGGCACCAGCGACGCGCGGCGGGGCACTTCCGCGAGGGGGCCGCACCAGAACGCGGCCTCGACCAGGTCGCCGCCCACGCTCACCCACTCCCCCTCGGCGCCGGGCGGCAGCAGGTCATGGTCGATGCCGGGGGCCAGCTTCAGCACCGTGCGGGGCACCCGCTCGGCCAGGCCGGCGATGAAATCCCAGGGCGGCGAGTACGACCGGGGGTCGAAGACCCGCCCGCGGCCGGCCTTCCGCCGCGCCGGGTCGGCGAAGACCGCGTCGAAGTCCTCGACGCGCACGGTTGTCGCGTCGGCGCACTCCACCGTGATCCGGTCGGCCAGTCCGAGCGCCCGGGCGTTGGCCGCCGCGAACTCCGCCGTCACCGGGTCGGCGTCGACGGCGTACACGGCGATCCCGGCCCGCGCCGCAGCGAGCGCGTCCGAACCCAGCCCGCAGCCGAGGTCGGCCAGGGTCCTGACGCCGGCGGAGGCCAGCCGGGCGGCGCGGCGGTTCGCGACGACGGCCCGGGTCGCCTGCTCGAGGCCGGCCCGGGTGAAGAACATGCCGGCGGCATCGGGGCCGAACTTCGCGGCCGCACGGCGGCGCAGATCGACCTGCGTCAGCGCGGCGGCGGCAAGGTCGGGCTCGACCCCGGCCGAGCGCAGCGCCGAGGCGGCGACGAGCGGGTCCCGGCCGGCGGTCTCGGCCGCCAGGGCCAGGGCGGTCACCCCTTCGGGGGTACGGAAACGGGCAGTCGACTCGGCGGTCACGCAGGCATTCTCCACGGCACACCAGAACTAGCACTCTGGTTGACGGAGTGCTAGTTCCGGCCTAATCTCCGATTAGCACTCTCAACATGAGGGTGCCAGCCGAGCGCCCGTCCCGGGCGATCGGTAGGCACCAGGCGGACCGGCACCCGCGACGACGGCCCCGCCCGGTGGCATGAGGCAGCAGAGTTCTTGTTTGCTCTGGCCGGCCAATCTCTGGCCGGCGAAACGATACCCAGGAGGGTATGCCCGTGACTACCGCGACCAAGGTTGCGATCAAGCCGCTCGAGGACCGCATCGTGGTCCAGGCGAACGAGGCTGAGACGACCACGGCGTCGGGCATCGTGATCCCCGACACCGCCAAGGAGAAGCCGCAGGAGGGCACCGTCCTCGCTGTCGGCCCCGGCCGCATCGACGACAAGGGCAACCGCATCCCGGTTGACGTCAAGGTCGGCGAGACGGTTCTCTACTCGAAGTACGGCGGCACCGAGGTCAAGTACGCCGGCGAGGAGTACCTGGTGCTCTCCGCCCGCGACGTCCTCGCGGTCATCGAGAAGTGATCTACTGACAGTGCTAATCGCCCTGGCCCGTGCGAACGGGCCAGGGCGGTGGTGCGTGAAGGGCTATTGAACAATGGCGAAGATTCTCAGCTTCTCGGACGACGCGCGCCACCTGCTCGAGCACGGCGTCAACGCGCTCGCTGACACGGTCAAGGTCACCCTCGGCCCGCGCGGTCGCAACGTCGTCCTCGACAAGAAGTTCGGCGCGCCCACGATCACCAACGACGGCGTCACCATCGCCAAGGAGATCGAGCTCACCGACCCGTACGAAAACCTCGGCGCGCAGCTGGTCAAGGAGGTGGCGACCAAGACCAACGACGTCGCCGGCGACGGGACCACCACCGCCACGGTGCTCGCCCAGGCGCTGGTGCGCGAGGGCCTGCGCAACGTGACCGCGGGCGCCAACCCGATCGCGCTCAAGCGGGGCATGGACCAGGCGTCCGAGACCGTCTCCAAGGCGCTGCTCGGCAAGGCCGTCGAGGTCGCCGACCACAAGGCGATCGCCAACGTGGCCACCATCTCGGCCCAGGACTCCACCATCGGCGAGCTCATCGCCGAGGCGATGGACCGGGTCGGCCGCGACGGTGTCATCACCGTCGAGGAGGGCTCGGCCATGGCGACCGAGCTCGAGGTCACCGAGGGTCTGCAGTTCGACAAGGGCTTCATCTCCCCGAACTTCGTGACCGACGCCGAGTCGCAGGAGGCCGTCCTGGAGGACGCGCACATCCTGATCACGACTCAGAAGATCTCCAGCATCGAAGAGATGCTGCCGCTGCTCGAGAAGGTTCTGCAGTCGGGCAAGCCGCTGCTGATCATCGCGGAGGACGTCGAGGGCCAGGCCCTGTCCACCCTGGTGGTCAACGCCCTGCGCAAGACGCTGAAGGTGGCCGCCGTCAAGGCGCCCGGCTTCGGTGACCGGCGCAAGGCGATGCTCCAGGACATGGCGATCGCCACCGGCGGCGAGCTCGTCGCCCCCGAGCTCGGCTACAAGCTCGACCAGGTCACCCTCGACATGCTGGGTTCCGCCCGGCGCGTCGTGGTCGACAAGGAGAACACCACGATCGTCGACGGCGGCGGCCAGTCCTCCGAGGTCACCGACCGGGTCCAGCAGATCCGGAAAGAGATCGAGGCCTCCGACTCCGACTGGGACCGCGAGAAGCTCCAGGAGCGCCTCGCCAAGCTCTCCGGCGGCATCGCGGTGATCAAGGTCGGCGCGGCCACCGAGGTCGAGATGAAGGAGCGCAAGCACCGCATCGAGGACGCCATCGCGGCGACCAAGGCCGCGGTCGAGGAGGGCACCGTCCCCGGCGGCGGCGCCGCCCTGGCCCAGGTGGCCACGGAGCTCGACGGCGGTCTGGGCCTCACCGGCGAGGAGGCGATCGGCGTGTCGATCGTCCGCAAGGCGCTGGTCGAGCCGCTGCGGTGGATCGCGCAGAACGCCGGCCACGACGGCTACGTCGTGGTGGGCAAGGTCGGCGAGCTCGGGTGGGGTCACGGCCTGAACGCCGCCACCGACGAGTACGTCGACCTGGCGGCGGCCGGCATCATCGACCCGGTGAAGGTGACCCGCAACGCGGTCTCCAACGCCGTGTCGATCGCGGGCCTGCTGCTGACCACGGAAAGCCTCGTGGTCGACAAGCCGGCCGAGCCGGAGCCGGCCGCGGCCGGTGGCCACGGGCACAGCCACGGTGGCCACGGCCACCAGCACGGCCCGGGCTTCTGACCCGCCAGTAACGCCAAGGAAGGGCGCGCCCCGTGCGGGACGCGCCCTTTCGCTGTGTACCGAGAGTCGCGCCCGGTGCCCCCTTTCGCTGCGCGCCTGGATCGCCACCTGTGCGCACTTCCGCTGCGCGCGGGGGCACCCTTCCGCTACGCGCCCGGGGGCGCACTTCCGCTACGCGCCGGGGCGGCCTTCCGCTGCGCGCGGGGCACCCTTCCGCTACGCGCCGGGGCGGCCTTCCGCTGCGCGCGGGGGCGCACTTCCGCTGCGTGCCGGGGGTCGCGCCGCGGCGGTAGAGTGCGGCCGTGGACATCCGGGCATCCGATGACGACCGGCAGCGGACCGTGGCCGCGCTCGAACGGCACGCGGGCGCCGGGCGCCTGACGCTGGACGAGTTCGCCGAGCGGGCGAAGGTCGCCCACAGCGCTCGCACGCTCGACGAGCTGGCCGCGATCACCGGCGACCTGCCGGCCGAGACGACGGGTGGCGCCGTCGCCGCCGAACCCGGCCGCGACCTGCTCATCCTCTTCGCCGTGGCCGCCGCGACCCTGATCCTGCTCGGCGTCTTCATCGCCATGATCCGCACCTGACCGGCCGACCCGACGCGGCCCGGCCCGGAAGCGGCGCACGCCCCGCAACGAGCCACGATCACGACACGCGCAACCGACCTGGCGTCAGCGGCTGGCCGGGCCAGCGCCGCGCGCGACGGCCTGCCGTCAACGGCTGGCCGGGGCCTGCGCCGTGCGTTCCGCCGGGGCATCGTCCGGATCGGCGACACGCTCGCCGTGCCAGGAGCGCCACAGGGCAGCGTAGGGACCGTTGGCCGCGACCAGCTCGGCGTGCGAGCCCAGCTCGGTGATGCGGCCGTCCTCGACGACGGCGACACGGTCGGCGTCGTGGGCCGAGAAGAGACGGTGCGCGATGGCCACCACCGTGCGCCCGTGCAGGACGGCGGCCAGGGAGCGTTCCAGGTCGCGAGCCGCGCGGGGGTCGATCAGCGAGGTCGCCTCGTCGAGCACCAGCGTGTGCGGGTCGGCCAGCACCAGCCGGGCCAGTGCCAGCTGCTGTGACTGCGCCGCCGAGAGTGGATGCCCGCCGACACCGACCATGGTCTCGAGCGCCTGCGGCAGCGCCTCGGCCCAGTCGAGCGCGTGCACGGCGGCCAGCGCGGCGCGCACCTCGTCGTCGCCGGCGCCCGGCCGCACCATGGCGATGTTGTCGCGCACCGTGCCGATGAAGACGTGATGCTCCTGCGTCACCAGCGCCACCTCGGTGCGCAGCCTGTCGAGCGGCAGGTCGTGCAGCGGCACGCCGCCGACCCGGATGGTGCCGCCGGTCGGCTCGTGCACGCCGGCCAGCAGCCGGCCCAGTGTCGACTTGCCCGCCCCGGACGGGCCGACCACGGCGAGCCGCTCCCCCGGTTCGAGAGTCAGGTCGATGCCGTGCAGCACCTCACGACCCGCCACATAGGAGAATCGGACTCCCCGCACCTCGATCCGGGCGCCCACCGCCTCGGCCCCGTGCGGTTCCGGCTCGGCGGCATCGGCCGCGACCCCGAGCAACCGGGCCAGCGACGCGGCCCCGATCTGCACCTCGTCGAGCCAGCCGAGCAGCCGGTCGAGTGGGTCGATCAGCATCTGCACGTAGATCACCGCCGCCGTCAGCTGCCCCAGCGACACGGAGCCACGCAGGTAGAGCCACCCGCCGACCAGCAGCGTGGCGAACACGGGCAGCACATAGCTGATGTCGATGACGGGGAAGTACGCCGTGCGCAGGAACAGCGTGTATTTCTCGGCGACCCAGGACCGGCGCAGGTCGGCGTCGGACCGGTCTGTACGTTGCTGGCGGCGGCGCAGCGCGTCGACCGTGCGCGCGCCCTCGACCGTCTCGGCGAGCCCGTCGGTCACGGTCGAATAGACCGCGTTCTGCCGCAGGTAGGCCGCGGGCGCCCGGCGCAGATACCACCTCGTGCCGACGACGATGATCGGCACCGCGATCAGCAGCGGGACCGCGAGCACCGGGCTGGTGATCACCATCGCCGCGACCACCAGCACAACCGTGATCAGGCCGATCATCGTCTCGGGCACGGCGAGGCGCACCGACCGCGACAGCGCGTCGACGTCCCGGGTCGTGCGGGTCAGCAGGTCGCCCGACCCCGCGCGTTCGACAGTGGAGAGCGGCAGGGTGAGCACCCGGTCGACAAACTCTTCGCGCAGGCGGGCGAGCACCCGCTCGCCGAGCCGGGCCGAGGCCAGATGGGCGAACCTGGTCAGCACCGCCTGCAGCACCACGAAGCCGGCGATGGCAACGGCCAGCCGGTCGACCACCCCGACGCCCTCGTCGTGCCGGATCGCCTCGACCAGGTCGCCCAGCAGTTTCGGCCCGACCAGCCCGGCGACGGCCGCCAGCACGTGCAGCCCGAGGGTGATCCCGAGCGCGCGCGGATAACGCCGGATCAGCTCGCGGGCATAGCGCCGCACCTGGGTGCTGTCGGCCACCGGCAGCAGGTTGGTCACTTGTCCTCCTCGCGCAGCACCGTGCGGGCGTAGCCGGGCTCGTTCGTCAGCAGAGCGTGGTGGCTGCCGTCGGCCGCCACACGGCCGTGCTCGACGAAGAGCACGCGGTCGGTGCGGTCGAGCACCAGCGGGCTGGATGTGCAGATAACCGTCGTGCGGCCGGCTCGGGCGGTGATCAGCCGGTCGGCGATGCGCGCCTCGGTGTGCGCGTCGACGGCGCTGGTCGGCTCGACCAGGATCAACACATCGGGATCCGCGACCAGTGCCCGCACCAGCCGCAACCGCTGCTGTTGGCCGCCCGAGAACGTGCGGCCCCGCTCGGCAACCTCGCCGTCGAGACCGCCGGGCAGCGCCTCGACGATGTCAGTGGCGGCAGCGGTGTACAGCGCCGCGGGCAACCGGCCACTGTCGTACGGGTCGAGGTCGGCCCGCAGCGGACCGGTGAACAGGCGGGCGTCGTTGTCGGCCACCAGCACGCGTTCGCGGACGGTGGCCAGCTCGAATTCGCTCAGCGGAACGCCACCGACGGTGGCGCCGTCGGCGTAGCGGCCCAACCGGTCGGCGATGGCGGCCGCCTCGGCCGGCACGGAGGCGACGATCGCGGTGATCTCGCCGGGGCGGATTGTCACGCCGGACGACGGGTCGGCCAGTTCGCCCCGGAACCGCTCGGCCGGGGCAGCCACCGCGGGATCGGGCAGATCGGTAGCTGTCCGCAGCATGCCCACGACCCGGCGGGCCGAGACGTGGCCGCGGGTCAGCTTGTCGATCGCCTCGGTGAGCTGCCGCAGCGGTGTGACCAGGAAGGCCGCGTACGCGTAGAAGGAGACCAACTGACCCACGGTGATCCGGCCGGTGAGCGCGAACCGGGCCCCCAGCCAGGTGACCAGCACCAGGAAGACGCCCGGCAGCAGCACCTGGGCCGCCTCGAGCAGCGACTCGACCCGGGCCGTGCGCACCCCGGCCGCGCGGAGCTTCTGCGACTCGTGCCGGTAGCGCTCGCCCAGCACCGCCTCGCCGCCGATGCCGCGGAGCACCCGCAGACCACCGACCAGGTCGGCCGCCCGGCCGGTGAGAACGCCCTGCTGTTCCCGCGAGGCCGCCTGGCGGCGGTGCAGCGGACGGATCAACAGGCCGACCACCGCCATCAGCAGCGGCACACCGAGCACCACCACGAGGCCGAGTGGCACCGAGGTGGTGAGCAGGACGACCGTCACCGTGACGACCGCGACGAGCGAGCCCGTGCCGCGGGCGGTGATGTCGATCGCGGACCCGATCTGGCGGATGTCGGACGTGCCGATCGCCACGACCTCGCCGGTGTCGAGGCGGCGGGAGAGCGCCGACCCGAGCCGCCCGGCGTGGCGGACCGTGACCTGCACCGTGGTGAACATGGCGCCCAGAAAATTGACCACCGCGAACCGGTGCCGGGCGATGCCGAACGCGGCCTGCCCGATGCCGGCCGCCAGCAGCGCCAGGCTCCAGACCAGGAGGGCGCGGCGGTCGCGGCCGGTGGCGGCGTCGATCGCCCGGCCGACGATGGCCGGGACCAGGGCCTGGCAGAGCATCCAGAGGACGGCGAGCGCGACAGCCGCGTAGAGCGGCCGCCAGGCACGGCGGATCAGCCATCGCAGGTAGGCGACGGCGGACCGTTCGTCGGGGACGCCGGGGTCGGCGTCGGGGAGATTTCGCATCGTGGCCCCGACGTTACGGGCGGGGTCCGACAGTTTGCGACGGCTTTTCCGCCCGCACGAAGGACCTAGCGATCGACCGGTGTGAAGTCCCAGACATGGGGCGCGCGGGCAATCAGCTTGGCCGGTGGGGCCGGCAGATCCTGCGGGGTGTTGCGCCACTTCGAGATCACGACGATGCGGTTGTCGGTGGACGAGTAGATGTCGCTCGACACGTGCTGCGGCAGCACCTCGATGCGGGGCACCGCCACGTCGCAGACCCACGCCAGCAGATCGTCGAAGCCGCTGCGCGAGGCCCGTATCTCCCACATCCGAGCGATCATGCGAGCTTCCTACCCCGCC
The DNA here is from genome assembly GCF_019710575.1 of Paractinoplanes polyasparticus. Lineage (GTDB taxonomy): Bacteria > Actinomycetota > Actinomycetes > Mycobacteriales > Micromonosporaceae > Actinoplanes > Actinoplanes polyasparticus. Next base: position 202,333 of record NZ_JAHWFK010000013.1, read on the forward strand.
ACGCTGACCGCGGTCAATGGCAGGGACGAATCGGCCGGCAGATCGAGACGACTCGGGGCGACCCCGGCGGCGACCAGACGGGAACCGAGAGCGGCCACCATCGCGCCGTTGTCGGTGCAGAGCGACGGCCGGGGCACGCGCACCTCGATGCCGTGCTTGGCCGCGCGCTCCCCGGCCAGCACCCGCAGTCGCGAGTTGGCCGCGACGCCACCACCGATCAGCAGCGTCCGGACGCCGTTGGCCCGGCACGCGTCGATCGCCTTGGCCGTGAGCACATCGCACACTGCTTCCTGGAACGAGGCCGAGACGTCGGCGATCGGCACCGGCTCGCCGGCGCGCTCGCGTGCCTCGACCCAGCGGGCGACCGCGGTCTTGAGCCCCGAGAACGAGAAGTCGAACCGGTGGGCGGCGAGGTCTTTCGGCGCGGTGAGGCCGCGGGGAAAGGCGATCGACCGCCGGTCACCCTCTTCCGCCGTACGGTCGATGATCGGACCACCGGGGAAACCGAGCCCCAGCAGGCGCGCCACCTTGTCGAACGCCTCGCCCGCGGCGTCGTCGATCGTGGCCCCGAGCGGAGTGACGCCGTTGGTGAGGTCGTCGACCAGCAGCAGCGAGGAGTGTCCACCCGAGACGAGCATCGCGATGGCCGGCTCGGGCAGCGGGCCGTGCTCGAGGGTGTCGACGGCCACATGGGCGGCGAGGTGATTGACGCCATAGATCGGCTTCTCGGCGGCCAGGGCGTACCCCTTGGCCGCCGCGACCCCGACGAGCAGCGCCCCGGCCAGACCCGGCCCGCTGGTCACCGCGATGGCGTCGACGTCAGCCAGGGTCACTTTCGCCTCGGCCAGGGCGCGCTGCATGGTCGGGACGAGCGCCTCGAGGTGGGCGCGGCTGGCCACCTCGGGCACCACGCCACCGAACCGGGCGTGTTGATCCACGCTGGACGCGAGCGCGTCGGCCAGCAAGGTGTGCCCACGCACGATGCCGACACCGGTCTCGTCGCAGGACGTCTCGATGCCGAGAACGAGGGGTTCGTCAGCCATTGCGCATCATCACCAGGGCGTCGGTGTTGCTGGGTTGGTAATAGCCGCGCCGGACTCCGACGGGCTCGAAATCGTACATCGCGTAGAGGTGCTGGGCCGGGGCGTTGTCGACCGCGACCTCGAGCAGGGTCTGTTTGATTCCGAGCCGGCCCGCCTCGGCCAGCAGCGCCTCGAGCAGGGCGCGTCCGGTGCCGCGGCGCTGGCCGGTGCGGCGGACGGCGATGTTCTGCACCCAGGCCTCGTCCTGGGTCGCGGCCAGACCGGCGTACCCGAGAAGCTCCTCGCCCTCGGTGGCGACGACGTAGAAGTTGCGCTGCGCCAGTTCGTTCCAGAACATGGCGCCCGACCACTTCTCGTCGCCGAACAGATCCGCCTCCAGCGGCAGCACCTCGGCGATGTGCCACCAGCGGAAACGTTCGATCAGCATCAGGTCAGCACCGGCTTGCGGCCCGCCGGTTCGACCGCGTCGGGCCGGCGCAGATAAAGTGGGGTGAGCGCCTCGCTGGGCGCGGCCGCCCGGATCCGGTCGGCGGCGAGCGCGACGAGGGCGGCGCCGGGCGGGTACAGCAGGTGCTCCTCGACCGGTACGCCGAAGATCTCGCCGTACTTGAGGGCGCCCTCGCCCGCGGCCCGGTCGACCAGCCCGTGGACGTTCGACTCGCGGACCACCGGCTCGCGGCCGGTCACGTCGACACCGTCGTCGCGGGCGGTGGCCTGGCCGATCAGGTTGTCGGCCTCGGCGCGGGCCAGCGCGGCGGCCACCCGGGCGGCGTCGGCGCCGGCCAGTGCCGTGGCGGCCTCGAGGATCTCGGACTCGGCCAAGGCTGCGGCCTCGGTGGCCCGGCGGTTACGGGCACGGCTGGTGGTCGCGGTGCCGGCCCGCACGATCCCGGCGGCCACATCGGCTGGGCGGGCCACGTCGGGACCGAGGACACGGACGCCGTCGAGGTAGGTGGCGAAGTAGACCTCACGACGCCGCGCGTCGGTCGCGACCAGCACCCGCCCCGGCCCGGCGGCCCGGCCCAGACCGTCCAGGGAGCAGACGCCGTACGTCGGGATGCCGAGCGCCTGGCCCATGCTTGCCGCCGTGGCCAGCCCGACGCGCAGCCCGGTGTAAGGCCCGGGCCCCAGGCCCGCGACGATGGCGCCGAGGTCAGCCGGGCGCACCCCGGCCTCGGCCAGGGCGCCCTCGATCTCGGGAGCGAGTTTCTCGCCGTGCGCCCGGGGGTCGACGGTACGCCGCTCGGCCACCCCGACCAGCCCGTCAGCAGTCACCTCGACCAGGGCGGCGGTGGAGGCAGGGGTCGCGGTGTCAAGAGCCAGCACAAGCACGCACCGACCCTAACGCGCTGCCACCCTCGCCCGACGCACCGACCACCCGGTCAGTGCTGGGTAATCGCCCACCTCACCGCGGTCAGCCGGCGGCCGGCTCGGTCCGCGGGTCCCAGTCGATGAGGCGGCGGCCACCGTCGGCCAATGCCTTGTTGGCCGCGCTGAAGGGGCGGGAGTCCAGGAAGCCCACCCGGTTGAGCGGGCTTGGATGGCCGGCCTCCAGCACCACGTGGGCCGGGTTGGTGATCAGCGCGGCCTTCTTCCGGGCGTAGCCGCCCCAGAGCAGGAACACCACCCGGTCGTCGCGGGCGTTGAGGGCGCGGATCGTGGCGTCGGTGAAGGCCTCCCAGCCCTTGCCGCTGTGCGAGGCTGCCGCCCCGGCCCGGACCGTCAAGACCGCGTTGAGCAGCAGGACGCCCTGCCGGGCCCAGCCCGTGAGGTCGCCGGCCTTCGGCGGGGCCACCCCGACGTCCGCGGCCAGCTCCTTGAAGACGTTGCGCAGCGAGGGCGGGATCCGCGTACCCTCGCGCACGCTGAAGCTGAGCCCGTGCGCCTGCCCCGGGCCGTGGTACGGGTCCTGGCCGAGGATCAGCACTCGAGTCTGCTCGGGCGAGCAGAGCCGGTAGGCCGCGAAGAGATCCTCGATCGGCGGATAGATGGTGTGCTCCGCGTACTCCGCGGCCACGAACTCGCCCAGCGCGGTCGTCGCCTTCTCGTCGAGAAAGCCGGCCAGCTCGGCCCGCCAGTCGGCCGGCAGCATCTCCGCCAGATTCACAGTCGCCCTTTCCGGTGTCGGCCGCGCGAGCGCACGGCCCTTGTTCCGCCGCGCGAGCGCACGGCGTCGCTGCCTCAGCCGGCTGAGTGTTTCCCGGTGAGCCGCGACAGGCGCACTGCCCAGTCGCCGCCGTGCGGCACCAGCTCGACCACCCGGGTGTCGTCGTCGAGGCGGTCGATCCGCACCTGCAGGTATTCGTCGTTGAGCTGCTCGACCAGGCCGGCGCCCCACTCCACCACGGTGACCGCGTCGTCGGCCGAGGCGTCCAGATCGAGGTCGTCGATCTCGGCCCGCGGATCGGGGCTGTCGCCCAGCCGGTACGCGTCGGCGTGCACCAGCGGCGTGCGGCCCCGGTGCACCCGGGCGATGACGAACGTCGGCGAGGTGATCGGCCCGGCCACCCCGAGGCCGGCCCCGATGCCCTGCACCATCGCGGTCTTGCCGGCCCCGAGCGGGCCAGTCAGCAGCACCAGGTCGCCCGGGCGCAGGATCGATGCGAGCCGCCGCCCGAACTCGCGGGTGTCGTCGACGGTGGGCAGCTTCACGAGATCTTCTCCAGGAACGGCAGCAGCGCGGCGTTGACCTCGTCGGCCTTCTCGAGCATCACCACATGGCCGCTGTTGTCCACCTTGACCAGTTCGGCCTCGGGCAGGTGCCGGAGGATCTCCTCCGAGTGGGTCACCGGGGTCAGATAGTCCTTCGTGCCCACGATCACCAGCACCGGCACCCCGCGCAGCGCCGACAGAGCCGGGAAGCGGTTGTGGGTGTAGAGCGTGCGCAGGTATTTCGTCAGCGTCTCGACCGAGGTCTTGGAGTTCATGTTCTCCACGAACGTGACCAACGAGGGACTGGGCTTCGGCTCACCGAACCCGTAGCGCCGGGTCAGCAACCAGGCCAGGTCGGACGACACCACCCGAGCCCGGTCGATCGTGGTGCCGCCCAGGTGGGCCGCCTTGCCCCAGAGCGGGAAGAACGGAGCGCTGGCCCTGGCCACGAGCGTCGGCAGCCCCAGCCTGGTCTTGTCGATCAGACCGGCCGAGGTGGACATGAGCACGACGCCGGTGACCCGCCGGCCGAACCATTCCGGGTACTGCTCGGCGAACGCCATGATCGTCATGCCGCCCATGGAGTGTCCGACGAGGATGATGTGCCCGTCCGGCACCGTCGCGTCGAGCACCGCGGCCAGCGACTTGCCGAGGGCGGCGATGTCGTAGTCGCCGGACTGGAGCCGGCTCGACCGGCCGTGCCCGGGCTGGTCGTAGAAGACCAGGCGGTGGTCGCCCTGCTCGGTGAGCGCCTTGCGCTGGAAATAGAAGGTGCCCATGTCGAGCGCGAAGCCGTGCACGAAGACGATCGTCGGCTGGGGGCCGGGCTGCGTGGGCTCGACGATCTCGACGTGCAGTTCGGTGCCGTCGGCCGCGGTGACGGTCAGCTCGCTGTCGAACGGCTGATCGCCGAACGGCTCGTCGATGTGCGGGTCGCCGGGTGCGTTGACCGAGCGGCGCACCAGCACCCGCTCGACCGCGAACGCCGTGGCCAGGCCGGCCGCCAGCACACCGACGGCGGCACCGGCGATGCCAACCTGTTTCGCCCGCCGCGACGACACCGGCGCCGGTTTTCTCGCCGGACTCATGCCGCACCGCCCGGGTCACCGTCGTAGACCCTGGGCACTCGGGTGCTGCCGAAGCGGGTCACGATCTCGTAGTTGATCGTGCCGACCACGCCGGCCCAGTCGTCGGCGGTCGGGCCGCCGTCGTCGCCCGGGCCGAACAGCGTCGCCACATCCCCCGCGGCCACCGGGTCGTCGCCGACATCGAGCACGATCTGGTCCATGCAGACCCGGCCGGCGACCGTGCGGCGCTTGCCGCCGAGCTGCACCGGCCCGGCGTTGGAGGCGGCCCGCGGCACCCCGTCGGCGTAGCCCAGGGGCACCAGCGCCAGCGTCGTCTCGCGTTCGGTGACGTAGGTGTGCCCGTAGGAGACGCCCTGACCGGCGGGCACCCGCTTGGTCAGGGCGACCCGGGCCCGGGCGGTCATCGCCGGCCGCAGCCCGAAAGTCTCGCCCGCGACCGGCGACAGCCCGTAGACCGCGATGCCCGGTCGCACCAGGTCGTAGTGGGAGTCGGGCCGGGTCAGCGTGGCCGCCGAGTTGGCGATGTGCCGGTAGCGCGGCGTGATGCCGTGACGCTCGGCGACCGCCAGCCCGTCGGCGAACGCGGCCAGCTGGTGGTCGACGGTCTCGTGGCCCGGCTCATCGGCGTAGACGAAATGGCTCCAGACGCCGACGACCTCGATGTCGCCGTCGACCTGGGCCTTGGCCGCGGCCTCGAGCAGCGCGGGCCACTCGGCCGCGGTGGCGCCACCCCGGGCCAGGCCGGTGTCGATCTTGAGGTGGACCCGGGCCGTCCGCTCGGCCCGGCGGGCTGCGGCCACCAGCTCGCCCAGCAGCTCGAGGCTGCCCGCGTTGAGATCGATGTCGGCGGCGACGCCCTCGTGGAGCGGCAGACCGGGCGAGTGCAGCCAGGCCAGCACCGGCACCTCGAACCCGGCCCGGCGCAGGGCCAGGCCCTCGTCGAGGGTCGCCACCCCGAGCCAGCTCGCGCCGCCGGCCAGCGCGGCCCGCGCCGACGGCAGCATGCCGTGCCCGTAACCGTCGCCCTTGACCACCGCCATGACCTCGGCGGTGGTGCCGGCGCGCAGCAACGCGACGTTGTCCCGGATGGCGTCCAGATCAACCCGGACCTCGGCCTGCCACATGGTTCCCAGCCTACTGATCGGTATGACGAATTCTGTTACGGCAGCTCGGAGGCGAGATCCCGGACGGTCGGGCGCAGTGCCGCGGCGATGTCGGGCGCGGTCACCGGGCCGCCGGCAGCGGCCCGGCGCCCGGCCAGCCCGTGAACGTACGCCGCGGCGGCCGCCGCCTGCTCGGGCGGCAGACCCGCGGCGAGCAGCGATCCCAGCAACCCGGCCAGCACGTCGCCGCTGCCCGCTGTGGCCAGCGCGGACGTGCCGCTCGGATTGACCAGCGCCTCGCCGGCCGGGGTGGCCACGATCGTGCGGTCGCCCTTGAGCAGCACCACCGCGTTGGTCCAGGCGGCCAGCTTGAGGGCCGCGCCGACCCGGTCGGAGCCGGGCGCCTCGCCGGCCAGGCGCTTGAACTCGCCGTCGTGCGGGGTGAGCACCATCGGGGCGTCCCGGCGCAGGTCTTCGGCGTGCTTACCGTCGATCAGCATGGTCAGCGCGTCGGCGTCGAGAACCACGGGCAGCGACGTGGCCAGCACGCTGCGCAGGGTGGTGCGCGCCTGTTCGTCGGTGCCCAGACCGGAGCCGCACACCCAGGCCTGCACCCGCCCGGTGTCGGCCACCCGGGGCGCGGCGACCACCGAGGGGTGGGCGCGGACGACTTCGGCGTGGGCGCTGCCCGCGTAGCGGACCATGCCCGCCGGGCCGGCCAGCGCACCGCTGACCCCGAGCAGCGCGGCGCCCGGATAGGTGGCGGAACCGGTGGCGATGCCCACCACGCCGCGGGTGTATTTGTCGGACTCGGGGCCGGGCTGCGGCCACCACCGCGCGACGTCACCCGAGTCGGGCACGGACAGCGCCGGGTCGATCCGCAGCGCCGGCCCGAGGCCGATGTCGACCAGCTCGACCTGACCGCAGCGCACCGCGGCCGGACCGACCACATGGGCCGGCTTGAGGCAGCCGAAGGTGACAGTGACATCGGCCGACACGGCCTCGCCGGGCACGTCGCCGGTGTCGACGGCCACGCCGCTCGGCACGTCCACGGCGACGACGGCGGGCCGTACACCCGCCCGGCCGCGCAGATCGCCCAGCTGCCGCACCAGAGCCGCCGCCGGCGGGCGCAGACCACCGCTGGCCCCGATGCCGACGATGCCGTCGAGCACCAGGTCAGCGCGTTCGGGCAGCTCACGCACGGTGAAACCGCCGGCCGCGCGCAACGCCTGCAGGCCGGCAAGATGAACGCGGTCGGGCCGCAGCAGCAGCGCACGGACCTGAGCGCCCCGCCGGGCCAAGGCAGCGCCCGCATAGAGCGCGTCGCCCCCGTTGTCGCCGCTGCCGACCAGCAGCAGCACCCGCGCGCCGTAGACGCCACCGGACTCGTCGAGCAGCAGGGCACACCGCCGCGCCAGCCCGGCCGCCGCCCGCTGCATCAGCGTGCCCTCGGGCAGCGCCGCCATCAGGGTTCGTTCCGCCGCGCGCACATCCGCGACCCGCCATGCCTGCCGCATCGGTCCTCCAGCCTTTTCCGACGAGACGATGCCGACTGTTCTAGCGCACAGGGGCGACATTTTCGCGCCCGCGCAGGTCAGAACGGTGTCAGGATTCCGCGACCACCATCGCCGAGGCGATGCCGCCGTCGTGCGACAGCGAGAGATGCCACCGGTTGATCCCGCGTTCGACGGCCACCGCGGCGACGGTGCCGGAAACCGTGAGCCAGGGCCGCCCGTCCGGATCGGCGACGATCTCGCAGTCGTGCCACAGCATGCCCGCGGGCGCCCCGAGCGCCTTGGCCACCGCTTCCTTGGCCGCGAAACGGGCGGCCAGCGACTCCGCCGACCGCGGATTTCCGGAGCCGCTCAGCCGCTCGCCCTCGGTGAAGAGCCGCACCGCCAGCGACGGCGTCCGGTCGAGGGCACGGGCGAAGCGCTCCACCAGGACCACATCGATGCCGACAGCCACGATCACGGCCACAACCCTATCGGGCGCCGCCCTTTAGCACGGGGGCGAGCGGCGTACCCGGCCTGTGGACAGCCGGCGGCCGTCGTCCACAGGTCGCCCCACAGCCGCCTCGCGACCCCTAACGTCGGCGCATCCCATCGCCGGATCCAGGGAGGGCGTCCGATGAACCCCGATCTCGAAGTCGACACCGAAGCGCTGCGGCGCGCCGCGTCCGACATGGCCGCCACCGGTGACCGGGTCACCGCCGCGACCGCGGAGGAACCGCCGGCCCCGGCCATCCCGCGCTGGGCCGCCGCCGACGCGGCCCAGCAGGCCGCCGAGGCCGCCCGCGCCCAGCTCGCGCTGCTCGGCGCCGACGTCGGCGAGACCGCTCGCCGGGTCAGCGAGTCCGCCGCGGCCTACGAGCTGGCCGACGCCCGGGCCGTCACCCGTCTGCGGCTCACCCGATGACCACCGCGGCCGTGCACGCCCGCCTGCGTGTCACCGACCCGGCGCGCTGGCGGGCGCTCGCCCTGTCCTGGCGGCGCTGGGCGGCACTCGCGGGCCGGTTGGCCGCCGAGTTCGGTACGCGGGTGGCCGCCGTCGGCGGTGTCTGGCGGGGCGCCGCGTCGATGGCAGCGGCGCACCGTCTCGGCGAGCTGCGGCGCCGGCTCACCCTGTTCCGGCTGCATTGCTGGCTCGCCGACCAGGCGGCCAGCGAGTTCGCCGCGGCCCTGGCCCGGGCCCGTGCGCTGCTCGGCCAGGATCGTGCGGCTGCGCTCGCGCTGGCGGCCCGGGCCGACGCCGAGGCCACCGACCGGCTGATTCGGCTGGCCGAGGCCATGCAAACCCCGGCCCAGCCACCACCCGCAGCCGGCCGGCCCGACTGCACCACACCGCCGGCCGACGTTCGCCGCTGGTGGTCCGCGCTCGCGGCCGGGGAGCGCAACTGGCTGTTGGCGACCGAGGCCGTTTGGCTCTCCGGGCTCGACGGGCTGCCGGCCGCCGACCGCGACATCGCCAACCGGCTGCTGCTGGACGACCGCCGGGCCGAGCTCGACCGGGCGATCGCCGCGGCCACCGGCCGCGACCGCGATCGCCTGCGTGAGGTGCGCGACGGGCTGGCCACGCTGAGCGACCGGCTCACCGACGAGAACGGCCCCCGCGCCTATCTGCTGAGCCTCGACATCGGCGAGGAGGGCCGGGCGGTGGTGGCGCTCGGCGATCCCGGCCGGGCCACCAACGTGCTCACCCACGTGCCGGGCATGACCGCCGATCTGGCCTCGTTCGGCGGCGAACTGGCCCGCGCCGAGCGGGTCGCCGAGCGCGCCGCCGAGCTGAGCCCCCGGTCGTCGACCAGCGCGGTGCTCTGGCTCGACTACGACGCCCCGGATTTTGTCGGCGAGGCAGCGAGCGCGCGCCGGGCCGAGGCCGCGGCGCCCGCGCTGCGGCAGTTCCAGGAGGGGCTGCGGGCCGGTCACGAGGGCCCGCCCGCCCGGCAGGTGGTACTCGGCCACAGCTACGGGTCGCTGGTGGTCGGCCGGGCGGCGGCCGCGGGCGGGTTCGCGGCTGACGGCGTCGTCTTCGTGGGCTCGCCCGGCGTCGGGGCCGGATCGGCCCGGGAACTGCGCATGCCCGACGGCGAGGTGTGGTCGACCACTGCACGCAGCGACGTCGTCCAGTACGCGGCGGTGGCCCCCGGCGGGCTCGTCCGTGACCTGGTGGTGGCGGGCGGGGCGCCGGTGACCGGGCCGTGGCTGGCCTTCGGAAGACCCGAGCGCGACCTGTGGTTCGGCACCAACCCGAGCGACCCCGGGTTCGGCGCCCGGGTGTTCGCCAGCGATCCGGCCAGCGGCCACGTCGGTTACTGGGAGAGAGGAACGCCCTCGCTCGACACGATGGCCGCCATCACGCTGGGCACAGCGCGATGACGGCCACGGGGTGCGACGGGCTATTCGACGGTGACCGACTTCGCCAGGTTGCGGGGCTGGTCGACGTCGTGGCCGCGGGCCGAGGCGATCTCGCAGGCCAGGATCTGCAGCGGCACGGTGGTCATCAGCGGCGCCAGCAGCGTCGGTGTGGCCGGCACTGGGATCAGGTGGTCGGCGTAGGCGGCGACGCTGTCGTCGCCCTCCTCGGCGATCACGATGGTGCGGGCGCCGCGGGCGCGCACCTCCTGGATGTTCGAGACGACCTTGTCCCGGATGACGCCGCGGCCGGCCGGCGACGGCACCACGCAGACCACCGGCGTGCCCTCGTCGATCAGGGCGATCGGCCCGTGCTTGAGCTCGCCGGCGGCGAAGCCCTCGGCGTGCATGTAGGCGAGCTCCTTGAGCTTGAGCGCGCCCTCCAGCGCCACCGGGTAGCCGACGTGGCGGCCGATGAAGAGCACGGTCGAGGCGCTCTTGAGGTCGCGGCCGAGCGCGCGCACCTCCTCCATCGAGCCGAGCAGGGTGCGCAGGCTGTCCGGGGTGGTCTGCAGCTTCTCGACCACGGCGGCGACCTCGTCGGCGTACATGACGCCGCGGATCTGGGCCAGGTGCAGGCCGATGAGGTAGCAGGCGACCAGCTGGGTGAGGAACGCCTTGGTCGACGCCACCGCGATCTCGGGGCCGCCGTGCGTGTAGAGCACCGCGTCCGACTCGCGCGGGATCGTCGAGCCGTTGGTGTTGCAGATGGCCAGCACCCGGGCCTTCTGCTCCTTGGCGTGGCGCAGCGCCATCAGCGTGTCCATCGTCTCGCCGGACTGACTGATCACGATCACCAGCGTCGAGCGGTCGAGGATCGGGTCGCGGTAGCGGAACTCGCTGGCCAGCTCGACCTCGCACGGGAGGCGCACCCAGTGCTCGATGGCGTACTTGGCGACCATGCCCGCGTTGTAGGACGTGCCGCAGGCGATGATGAAGATCTTGTCGACGTCGCGCAGGTCCTGATCGGTGAGCCGCACCTCGTCGAGGACGATCTCACCGCGGTCGGAGAGCCGGCCCAGCAGCGTGTCGGCGATGGCCTGGGGCTGCTCGGCGATCTCCTTGAGCATGAAGTAGTCGAAGCCGCCCTTCTCGGCGGCCGAGGCGTCCCAGTCGATGTGGAACTCCTTGCCCTGCTGGGCGGAGCCGTCGAAGCCGGTGATCTCGATGCCGGCCGGCGTGATCAGGACAACCTGGTCCTGGCCCAGCTCGATCGCCTCGCGGGTGTACTCGATGAAGGCCGAGACATCGCTGGCCAGGAAGTTCTCGCCCTCACCGCGGCCCACGACCAGCGGGGAGTTGCGCCGGGCGGCGGCGACCGCGTCGGGCGTCCGCACGTCGATGGCGAGCAGGGTGAAGGCCCCCTCGAGCCGGCGCACCGTGCGGCGCATGCCCTCGGCCAGCAGCTGCGGCCCCTCGGCGTGGCCGGACTCGCGCAGCGCACGCACCTCGGCCGCGAGCAGGTGGGCGGCGCACTCGGTGTCGGTGTCGCTGGTGAACTCGACGCCGGTCGCCTCGAGCTCGGCGCGCAGGCGGGCGAAGTTCTCGATGATGCCGTTGTGGATAACCGCGACCTGGCCGTCCTGCGAGACGTGCGGGTGCGCGTTGCGGTCGGTCGGGCCGCCGTGCGTCGCCCACCGGGTGTGCCCGATGCCGGTGTTGCCGACGGCGATGCCGGGCTGGGTCGCCTCGGCGAGCGCCTTCTCGAGGTTGGCGAGCTTGCCCGCCTTCTTCTCGGTCAGAAGCGCGCCGTCGTCGACTACGGCGACACCGGCGGAGTCGTACCCGCGGTATTCCAGCCTGCGCAGTCCGTCAATAACGATGCTGAGCGCCGGACGACCGCCGACGTACCCCACGATGCCACACATGGCGGTGACTCTAGCCCACGACCGCTCACCCGTCATGCGCGAGAAGCACCCTTTCGAGCACACGGACTGCGCAGAACAGACCGAAAGGCCGACGGCGCCCTCGGACGGCTGGCGTCATTGGCGTACCGTCGGCTACCGCGCCACGACAGCGCGCTCGCTTCGGGAGACATGTTGAGCAATCAGCCCGACAATCGGCAGCCGGACGGCACCTCTGAGCCGGGTGCGTGGCACCCGCCGTCGTTCACGCCTGGATCCGCGCCGCTACCGCAGCCGCCGAATCCCGACTACCCACCGACGTCGGAGTTCCCGGCCACCCCGACGGATCAATTCCCGCCGCCGGCCTACACCCCGCCCGGTTACGCCCAGCCCGGTTACGCGCCGCCGGAGTATGCCCAGTCCGGCTATCCACCGCCGGAGTACGCCCAGTCCGGCTATCCACCGCCGGAGTACGCCCAGCCCGGCTATCCACCGCCGGGGTACGCGCCGCCGGGCCATCAGCCGCAGCAGCCCCAGCCGGGTCCACCCGGGCGCCCGCCGCGCAAGAGCAAGCTGCCGATCGTGGCGGTGCTCGTGGCGATCACGCTGCTGCTCTGCGGCGGCGTCGCCACCGCGGGCGTGCTGATCGCGCGCAACGTGGCCGACCGGGCCGAGCGAGCGGTCGACGCCCTGCCCGACCTGCCGTCGGCCGCGCCCCAGCTCCCGGATCTGCCCTCGAACGCGCCGCAGATCCCCGACCTGCCCACCGAGCTGCCCAGCCTGCCGGCCGGGCCCGGCCTCGACAGTCGCCAGATCTCGGTGACGTACGAGGTGAGCGGCGAGGGCAAGGCGTCGCAGATCCTGTACGTGGAGAAGCTCGGCGACACTCCCAAGCGGATCGAGAACGTCGACCTGCCGTGGAAGTTCAGCACCAAGATGGAGACGCCCGCCCTGGTGTCGGTCGTCGCGATGCGGATCGGCACGTCGGAGGGCACGATCAGTTGCCGGGCCCTGGTCGACGGGGCCGAGGTCAAGCAGCGCACGTCCAGCGCGAGCAACGTGGCCACGGCCTCGTGCACCCACTTCGCGATCGACTGAGCGCGACCGGCTGAGCGGGCAGAACAGACATCAGGCGAGCAGAGACCAAGGCGAGCAGATGACGAGTGACCCACTGGTCGAGCGGATGCGCCCGTTCGGCACCACGATCTTCACCGAGATGTCCGCCCTGGCCACGCGCACCGGGTCGATCAACCTGGGCCAGGGCTTCCCCGACACCGACGGCCCGGCCGAGATGCTGGCCGCCGCCGCGCGCGCCCTTCAGGGGGGCGCCAATCAGTACCCGCCCCTGCCCGGCATCCCGGCGCTGCGCGAGGCCATCGCCGAACATGAGCAGCGCTTCTGGGCCCTACCGCGCGATCCCGGCCGCGAGGTGGTCGTCACCGCCGGCGCCACCGAGGCGGTCGCCGCCGCCATCCTGTCGCTCTGCGAGCCGGGCGACGAGGTGGTCACGTTCGAGCCGTACTACGACTCCTACGCGGCCTCGATCACGCTGGCCGGCGCGGTCCGGCGGCCGGTGACGCTGCGCCCGGTGGCGGGCGGCCGCTACGGCTTCGACGAGGCCGAGCTGCGGGCGGCGTTCGGCCCGCGCACCCGTCTGGTGCTGCTCAACTCGCCGCACAACCCGACCGGCAAGGTGTTCACCCGGTCCGAACTGGGCCTGATCGCCGACTTGTGCCGGCAGCACGACACGTACGCCGTCACCGACGAGGTATACGAGCACCTGGTCTTCACCGACGCCGCCGAGCCGCATGTGCCGCTGGCCGGTCTGCCTGGCATGCGGGAGCGCACGCTGCGCATCTCGTCGGCCGGCAAGACGTTCTCGTGCACGGGCTGGAAGGTGGGCTGGGCCACCGGGCCGGAGCGCCTGGTGTCCGCGGTGACGCGGGTGAAACAGTTCCTGACCTTCGTCAACGCGGGCCCGTTGCAGCCGGCCGTGGCGGTGGCGCTGGGCCTCGGCGACGACTACTTCACCGGCTTCCGCGACGAGTTGCAGGCCCGGCGCGACCACCTGACCGCCGGGCTGGCCGAGGCCGGCTTCGCGGTGCAGCCCTCGGACGGCACCTACTTCGTGACGGCCGACATCCGGCCGCTGGGTGGGACGGACGGCATCGAGTTCTGCCGGGAGCTGCCCGAACGCTGCGGCGTGGTCGCCGTGCCCACGCAGGTGTTCTACGACGACCGGGCCGCGGGCCGCCATCTGATCCGCTTCGCCTTCTGCAAGCGCGAATCCGTGATCGACGAGGCCGCTCAGCGCCTCGCCAAGCTGGGCCGCGGATAAGCCTCGCCAAGCCGCGCGGCGGTTAAGCATTGCCGAGCTTGCGCGGCGGATGAGCGTTGCCAAGCTTGCGCGGCGGTTAAGCATTGCCACGCTTGCGCGGCGGATGAAGAAACGGGCCGGCCCGCGAAGGACCGGCCCGTGTTCGACGTTGCTGTCAGGCGGGGGATGCCGAACGGACCTCGTCGGCGATGCGCTCGGCGACCTCGCGGGCCTGTTCCTCGGTGGCGGCCTCGACCATCACCCGGACGAGCGGCTCGGTGCCCGACGGGCGCAGCAGCACCCGGCCGGTCTCGCCCAGCTCGTTCTCGGCCAGCGCCACGGCCGCCTGCACGGCCGGGGCCGAGGCGCCCGCGGCCCGGTCACCGACGCGGACGTTGATCAGCACCTGCGGCAACGGGTGCACGACCGACGCCAGGTCGGCCAGCGACTTGCCGGTCGACGCGAGCTGGGCCATCAGGTGCAGGCCGGTCAGCACGCCGTCGCCGGTTGTGGCGAAGGCGGGCATGACGATGTGCCCGCTCTGCTCGCCGCCCAGCGCCAGCCCCTTGGCGGCCAGCTCTTCGAGCACGTAGCGGTCGCCGACCTTGGTCTCGATCAGCTTGATACCGGACTGCTTCATGGCGATCCGCAGTCCCAGGTTGCTCATCACGGTCGCGACCAGAGTGTCGTCGGTCAGCGTGCCCGCGTCGCGCATGGCCAGGGCCAGGATCGCCATGATCTGGTCACCGTCGACCACGTCGCCCGAGGCGGTCACGGCCAGGCAGCGGTCGGCGTCGCCGTCGTGAGCCAGGCCCAGGTCGGCCCCCTCGGCCAGCACGGCGTCGCGCACCTTGTCGAGGTGGGTCGAGCCGCACTCGTCGTTGATGTTCAGGCCGTCCGGGTCGGCGTGGATCGCGATGACCTCGGCGCCGGCCTCCTCGTAGGCCACCGGCGCGACCTCGCTGGCGGCGCCGTTCGCGCAGTCGACGACGACCTTGATGCCCGCGAGGCTGTGCGGGGCCGAGCCGACCAGGTGCTTCACGTAGTGCTCGGCGCCGTCCAGCAGGTCGTGGACCCGCCCGATGCCGGCGCCGGTCGGGCGGCCGATCAGCCCGTGCCCGTCCTTGACCGCCTGCTCGATCCGCTCCTCCAGCTCGTCCGGCAGCTTGGTGCCGCCGGCGGCGAAGAGCTTGATCCCGTTGTCGGGCATCGGGTTGTGCGAGGCCGAGAGCATCACGCCGAGGTCGGCGTTGGTCTGGCCGACCAGGAAGGCCACGGCCGGGGTGGGCAGCACGCCGACCCGGACCACGTTGGCCCCGGCGCTGGTCAGCCCGGCGACCACGGCCGCCTCGAGCATCTCGCCGCTGGCCCGCGGATCACGCCCGACGATCGCGAGCGGCTGGTGGCTGCTGTCGCTCTCGACCAGCACCCGCGCGGCCGCGACGGCGACGCTGAGGGCCAGTTCCGGGGTGAGAAGTTCGCCGTTCGCGAGCCCGCGTACGCCGTCGGTGCCGAACAGACGCCCCATGGAGGCTTCCTTTCGCCGGTTCACCCCTCCAGGGGAGGCGAGCCGGGTGCGTTGAGAAGGGGAGGGAACGCAAAACGGCCGGGCCGGCCCCCTGAAGAACACCAGGGGGCGCAACCCGGCCGTGTCAGACTCGGCGCAAAATCAGCGCTTCGAGTACTGCGGAGCCTTGCGGGCCTTCTTGAGACCGTACTTCTTGCTTTCCTTGACGCGGGAGTCCCGGGTCAGGAAGCCGGCCTTCTTGAGAGCGGGGCGGTCGTCGGGCTCGTTCGTGATGAGCGCCCGAGCGATGCCGAGGCGAAGCGCACCGGCCTGGCCGGTGATGCCGCCGCCACGCAGGTTGGCGATCACGTCGAACTGCTCTTCCTTCTCAGCGGTGACGAGCGGCTCACGGATGAGCTGCTGGTGCACCTTGCTGGGGAAGTAGGCGTCGAGGTCGCGACCGTTGCAGGTGATCTTGCCGGTGCCGGGCACGAGGCGCACACGGACGATGGCCTCCTTGCGGCGGCCGACGGTCTGGATGGGACGGTCACCGGGACGCGGGGCGCGGACCGGGGCCGGCGCGGGCGTCTCGACCACAACGACCGTCTCAGCGGGCTCCTCGACGGTCTCGACGACCTCGGGCTCGATAACGTCGGACATGCTGCTGCCTTCTCCCGCGCTCACTGCGCGATCTGGGTGATTTCGAACGGCTGGGGCTGCTGCGCCGCGTGCGGGTGCTCAGCGCCCGGGTAGACCTTCAGCTTCTTGATGATCTGCCGCGCGAGCTTGTTGTGCGGGAGCATGCCCTTGACGGCCAGCTCGATCGCCTTCTCGGGGCGCTTGCTCAGCAGCTCCTCGTAGCCGACCTGCTTGAGGCCGCCCGGGTAACCCGAGTGGCGGTAAGCGACCTTGGTCTGCCGCTTGTTGCCGGTCAGGGCGACCTTGCCGGCGTTGATGATCACCACGAAGTCGCCGGTGTCGACATGCGGGGCGAAGGTCGGCTTGTGCTTGCCGCGCAGGAGAGTCGCGGTGTGGGTGGCCAGCCGGCCCAGAACGACGTCAGAAGCGTCGATAATGTGCCACTGACGCTCGATCTCACCCGGCTTCGGGCTGTACGTACGCACAGAATTACCTTGTCTTGTCGTCGGTCTGGGGTCGCGCGCTGGTCGCGGCGAACGCGAGCATCAAGCCTACCCCCGGGGAGCGGGCTCGCAGCTGTCGCACAACAGCAGGCAACAATACCCGGCTGCGCGGCGCGTGGTCAAAACGTGCAACGGAGCAACACGATCGGTGGCCCCGCACACGAACCCCGGTGGGTACGGACGCGACCTCCAAGAATAACCGTTGCCAAGCATACCCGCTCCCGAGGACGCGCCCGACACCGGGATCGGCGGTTGGGAAGGTCACAGGTCGATACCTCTTAGCAGGCTCGAAACAAACGGGACGCAAGGGCGAAATTCCTCACCGGCACGCTTCCGTCATGGCCAATGGTGCTGACACCTCGACGACGCGGGCCCAGCGTGGCTCGGGCGTGCGCGGAGGACGCACTATGGATAAGCCACCGTCAGGGTTGAGGACGGACCTGACGGTGACCGCCGGACCGGCTTCCCGGTTCGGCGAAGAGGAGTCGTGGCGCGCGCCGGCCGGAGGTATGGCGGAGAACGCAGGCGTGACATGGGAGCGGGTCGACGCTGAGGACGGCGTACTCCGAGCGTGCCCTTCGGTGGACCGGACGGCCGCGCCACGACTTCTGATATTGGAAAAAGAGCCCCGATGACGGAGCGGACGGTCATCACGGCGGCCGCCCTGTCCGAGCCGGCCGCGTCGCTCTCCGGCTTCACGGTCGGCGTCACCGCCGACCGCCGCCGCGACGAGCTGGCCCACCTGCTCGAGAGCCGCGGCGCCCGGGTGGTGATCGCTCCCGCCCTGCGGATCGTCCCGATCGCCGACGACGCCGAACTCAAGGCGGCCACCCGGGCCTGCCTCGACACCCCGCCCGACATCGTGCTGGTCAACACGGGCATCGGCATGCGCGGCTGGCTCGAGGCGGCCGAGGGCTGGGGCCTGGCCGAGCCGCTGCGGGCCGTGCTCGCCGGCTCATATCTGGTGGCTCGGGGCCCCAAGGCCCGCGCCGCTGTCCGGGCGGCCGGCCTGCACGACCAGTGGTCGCCCGAGGGTGAGAGCTACGAGGAGGTCGCCGACCACCTGCGGTCGCGTGGCATCAGTGGCCTCACTGTGGCCATGCAGCTGCACGGCGAGAGCCAGCCCGAATACACCGAGGCTCTGGAGCTGGCGGGGGCCCGGGTGATCGAGGTGCCGGTCTATCGCTGGGCGGCGCCCACCGACCCCGCGCCGCTGCACCGCCTGGTCGACCTGATCACCGCCCGGCTGGTCGACGCGGTCACGTTCACCGCCGCCCCGGCCGTCCAAGCCCTGCTGCGCACAGCCGGCCCCGGCTCCGACGCCGTGCTGGAGGCCCTGCGCGGCGACGTCCTGGCCGCGTGCGTGGGCCCGGTCACGGCCGCACCGCTGCGCCGCCACAACGTGCCGGTGGTCACGCCGACCCGGGCCCGGCTGAGCTCGCTGGTCCGGACGATCGTCGACGAGCTGCCGCAGCGCGCGCTCTCGCTCGAGGTGGCCGGCCACTCGCTGACCCTGCGCGGCCACGCCGCCATCGTCGACGGCGAGCTGCGCCCCCTGGCGCCCGCGCCCATGGCCGTGCTGCGCGCCCTTGCCACCGTTCCCGGCCGCGTCCTTTCCCGGGCTGCGCTGCTGCACGCCCTTCCCCGCGGCGCCGACGAACACGCCGTCGAAATGGCCGTGGCCCGCCTCCGCGCCGGCCTGAGCGCCCCCGGCGTCATCCAGACAGTAGTAAAACGCGGCTACCGCCTACCCGTCTGACAGCGGCTACCGCCTACCCGTCTGACAGCTGCCGGCGTTTCTCAGCCGTCCACCGAATTCGTGCGGATCGGCCGGTTTCCGCTTTTGAGCGCAACCGCTCACGCAGGTCGCCGTGGCGGGGCGAGCGTTATGGGCGCGCCAGCGCCCAGCTCGCCCTGCCGCGGCCCTCGGCGGGAGCAGCGGTCTGCACCCACCACCCAGCCACGACATCGGGCCTTTGACCTTGAAAGCGAGAGGTGGCAGGAGCAGCAAAACACTCCCACCACCCCGCTACGACGTCTGGACCTTGACCTTGAGGTTGATCGTCAACCAACCGGCGTCCGATATCCACCGCTCTGCTCGGCGACCAACGTCGCCATCGCGTGCTCCACAACCCCCACCAGCACCTGCTTCACCGAGTCGCGGTGGCGGGCGTCGCACATGACCAGCGGCACGTGGGCCGGGATGGCCAGCGCCTCCCGCACCTCGTCCGGCTCGTACCGGGGCGCGCCGTCGAAGCAGTTCAGCGCGACCAGATAGGGCAGATGACGGTTCTCGAAGTAGTCGAGCGGGGCGAACGCGTCGGCGATGCGCCGCGTGTCGACCAGCACGGCCGCGCCGACCGCACCGCGGATCAGCTCGTCCCACATGAACCAGAAACGGGTCTGTCCGGGGGTGCCGAAAAGGTAGAGGATCAGGTCGTCGGCCATCGTGATGCGGCCGAAGTCCATCGCCACCGTGGTGGTCCCCTTGCCGGGCACCTTGGACGCGTCGTCGATCCCCTGCCCGGCCGAGGTCATCACGGCCTCGGTGGTCAGCGGCTCGATCTCGGAGACCGCTCCGACCAGCGTCGTCTTCCCCACGCCGAAACCTCCGGCGACGACGATCTTCGCCGAAGTGATCTCTTTGGGTTGCGCCCCCGCCCGCTCAGAGCTTGCGAAGTCCACTCAACACCCTTTCCAGCAGATCCATCCGCTCCGTGAACCCAGTTTTGGGAGCGGCGCTGTGCAACGACAGCAGCCCGTCGGCCACCATGTCCGCGACCAGCACCCGGGCCACACCCAGCGGAAGCCGGGTCAGCGCCGAGAGCTCGGCCAGCGATTGCGCCTTCGCCTCGCACAGCACGGCGATGCGGTATTTGTCATGCCCGGCGAACCGGGCTTCCTGCAGACCGGCCTGGCTGGCCACCAGAACGGCCTCGATCGGGATGTCCCGACGCGGCTCCGTCCGTCCGCGGGTGACCGCGTACGGGCGCACCAGGTTGCCTCTCGGGTCCTGTGGCTGGCCCACGCGCGTTCACCCCCTTCCGTCGAACCGGCGACTAATGACTGACTGCTTCGCGTGCCACCGGCGACAGCGAGGCGCCGACCCGCTCGACCAGCAGCGCCATCTCGTAGCCGACCTGGCCGACGTCACAGCTGCGGGCGGCCAGCACGGCCATCGAGGAGCCGTCGCTGATCGACATCAGGAACAGGTATCCGCTGTCCATCTCGATGATCGTCTGGTTGACCGCGCCCGCGTTGAACATGCGGGAGGCGCCGTCGGTCAGGCTGACCACGCCGGACGTGATGGCGGCGAGCTGGTCGGCGCGGTCGGCCGGCAGGTCGCGCGACGCCGCCAGCAGCAGGCCGTCGGCGGACACCGCCACGACGTGGGCGATGCCGGCGACGCTGTTGGCGAAGTTGTTGAGCAGCCAGCCCATGTCCTGCATGGTGGGGGGCCTGGTCACCGTTAGATCTCCTTAGCCTGGGTGGCGGACTCGGCGGAACCGTCCGTCCGTCCACGTTGCACACCTCGGTGGTATGCGGAGAGCAGACCACGAACCTCGTCGGGACTGCGCTTGTTCTGGTTGCGCGGCCCGGGCTGTACGCCGCCGGGCACCAGCTGTGCCTGAGGGACTCGCTTGGGGAGACCGGACCGTGTGGTGCCGGCGTCGACGGGTTCCGCCGCTGCCATTGCCCTCTGCCACCCCTCGTCGGCCGATGTCCTCCACCGGTCCTCGGCCGCGGGGCGCGGCTTCGGCACGGACGGTCCATTGTGCCCGGTGCCCGTCGGTGCGGCCGCCGGGGCCGCTGCGGCGGGCGGTGCGGGCGGCGGTGAGGCCGGCGGCGACACGGGCGCGGGCGCGGGTGCCGCCGTCTCCGTGGCCGGGGCCGGGGCCGCAGCCGGGTTCGCCTGACCCGACGAGCTGTTCGGTGGCGGGGCGTAGCCGGCGGTCGGCATCCCCCACTCCTCCTGGCTCGCCGCGTCGTGATCGCGGAACCAGCTCTGCTGCATCTTCACGAAGATCGGAGCGTCGTTGCGCTCGTCCGGCGTCGGGGAGGCCGTCGGCGCGGGCACCGGCGGCATCGCGGCCAGCGCGGCGCCCCAGGAACTGCCGGTCGGCGGAGGCGGCGGCGACACCGGTTCGGGTGCGACCGGCGCCGGTGCGGGCACGGTGGAGGCGGCGGCGAAGCCGTTCATGGTCGTCGAGGCGGCCGTGGCGTCGATGGTCTTGGTGACGCGGGTCGGCAGCGGCGGCCGGTTCGGGGTCGGTTGCACGTCCGGGTCGGACGGGGGCCGCTGCGAGGGGAACATCGGCAGCTGCGGGTGCGCGGTGTTTGGCTGCGGGGCCGGTTCGCGCCACGGCTCGGGGGCGATCGTCGGCAGCGTCGCCGTGGCGGCCCGCCCGGCCTGCGCGTCCCAGCTGCCGCCACCGTACGGCGAGGTGCCCAGCTCCTGCGGCCGCGCCGGCGGGTCGAGGCGCCGGCTGGGCAGCACGACGATGGAGCTCGGCAGGGTGACCTGGGCGACGGTGCCGCCCTCGATGTTGGCCCGCAGCTCGACGCGGATGCCGTAGCGCGAGGCGAGCCGGCCGACCACGGCCAGACCCATCAGCCGGAACGCGGCCACGTCGACGCTCGGCGGCTCGGCCAGGCGGCGGTTGAGCTGGTCCATCTGTTCCTCGGACATGCCGAGGCCGCGGTCCTCCACCTGGATCACCACGTAGTCGCGGATCCGCCGGCCGTCGGCCACCACGATGGTGTTGGGCGGGGAGAACCGGGTGGCGTTGTCGAGCAGCTCGGCGACCAGGCGCACCACGTCGTTGACGGCGAGCGCGGCGATCGAGATGTCGGTGTCGACGGTGCCGAACTCGATGCGGTTGTAGAGCTCCACCTCGGACTGGGCGGCGCGCAGCGCGTCGACCAGCAGTGCGTCCTCGCGGCGGGGGGCGCTGGAGTCGGCGCCCGCCAGCACCAGCAGGTTTTCGTCGTTGCGGCGCATCCGGGTGGCCAGGTGGTCGAGCTCGAAGAGCTGCGCGAGCCGCTTCGGGTCCTCCTCGGTGCGCTCGATCTGGTCGAGCTCGCCGATCATCCGGTCGACCAGCGACTGACTGCGCCGGGCCAGGTTGAGGAACATCGTCGAGACGCTGGTGCGCAGGGCGGCCTGCTCGGCCGCGATGCGGACGGCCTCGCGGTGGACCACGTTGAACGCCTGGGCGACCTGGCCGATCTCGTCGCGGTTGGGCAGCCTGATGGGGTCGCGGACCTGACGGACGATGTCGTCGGCGCCGCCCTCACCGAGGTTGCGCGCGTCGCGCAGCCGGGCCACGGCGTCGGGCAGGTCGCGGTTGGCCACAGCCAGCGCGCCTTCGCGCAGCCGGCGCAGCGACAGGTTGAGCGAACGGGCCAGGATGACCGCGAGCACCACGGCCACGATCAGCACGAGCACGACCAGCGCCGACTCGATCGCGGCCTGGCGGACGACGCCGTCGCGGTCGGACGTGGCCTGGTCGACGACGTCGGCCTCGAGCTCCTGCTCGGCCCAGCGCATGAGGTCGACCACGGCGCCGAAGGACTGGGTGATCTCGGCCGCCTCGACCGAGCCGCCGCCGGCCCGGCTGAGCCGGCTGGCCACGCCGTCGACCAGGTTGACGGCGTCGCCGCTGACCACGTTGTCGACGAGGGAGCGCTGGCTCGGATCGGCGACCAGCGAGAAGGCGAGCAGCGCCTCCTGCTGACTGGTCTGGCTGGCGATGAACGCGGTGCGTTGCTCGGCGCTGAGGTCGTTCGTGATCCGGGCGGCGTACGAGACTGCTTCCTGGTCGGCGGTGCCGGCCTTGGCCCGGGCGAACGCCGAGATCGCGCGCAGCCGGTCGGCCACCTCGCCGTCGCCGGCGTACTGGCTGACGGCCTCGCCGTAGGCCACCAGGTCGGTGATCACCACGCTGTAGCGGGACACCGCCTCGGCGACGGCGATGCCGTTGCGGTCGCCGACCGCCGTGCGCGTGGCGTCCATGGTGTTCAGGTGGTCGTCGATGCGGGCGAGGCGGTCGCGTACGGCGCCCGGCGGGTCTTCGATGTCGGCCCGATGCGCGCGGTAGACCTGGATCTGGGCGTCGCTCGCACCCACGGCCGCCTGGTAGCTGTCCGGCCGGCTGCCCGGGCTGCCCACGTAGGCGGCGGCGGCCATGCGCTCGACGTGCAGCAGCTGGGTGAGCCCCGAGATGTCGGTCTCCAGCTTGGTCAGTTCCTCGACCGTGCCCGCCTCGGAGGCGCGCTGTCCGACGTCGACCAGGCGGGCGGTGGCGAGTGCGATGACGGCGACCAGAGGAACGACCAGGATCAGAGCCAGCTTGGCGCGAATGCGGGCGTCTCTCAGACGAGGAAAGACACCACGACGCGCCACCTGGGTCGAGGATCCGGTGCTCAAGACTTTTCCTCCGTGGTCTTCCCCATGGCTTTTCGCCCGCAGGACGTCGCGCGGCCCGGGAATTTCATCAGAACGGCCGTCCCTTTGGGAAGTCTGGAAACACCCGGAAACGAACTTCGTGTCCGACTGCAAGCAATCTCGACAGTTCTACTTTCGACAGGCATGGCGCTTTGACGTGCACGAATATGTCGACCACGACATTCAGTGACGAGCCGGTCACCGCATACCCTTCATATTTCTACCAGTATGTGAGACAAGCGTCTCGCTCCATCGATGGAGCCCCGCTTGACCAGGGGCCTTCACGTTGGCAAGGTTTGGCGCGATCGAACGGACACGCTGTCCGTGTCGGCGTGCCCGTCGCCGGACCACGATGCTGCCGTCCCCTTCGCCTTCCGCCCCTCTAGGAGGGACTCCAGTGCGGCTCCCCCGCATCACCGCGGCTACTGCCGTGGCATCGATGCTTCTCGCCGGCGCGGCCGGCTGCACTTCCGACGACGACGACGCCGCCGCAAGCGGTGACACCGTCGTGATCGCGGCCGACCTCAACAACTCGTCGGCGGTCGACACCGCGTACGCTCGCGCCCTCCAGCTGCGGATCGAGCAGATCAACGCCTCGGGCCAGCTGGGCGACCGCAAGCTGGAACTGCGCACCCAGGACAACCGGAACGACCCGACGTCGTCGCTGCGCAACATCAGCACGTTCGCCGACGACCCGGCCGTCGCCGCGATCATCACCGGCACCTGCGACCAGTGCGTGGTCGGCGCGGCGAAGACGATCAACGACAAGACGATCCCGACGATCGCGCTGGCCGCCGCGGACGAGATCACCAACCCGGTCGGCGAGCGGCAGTACGTCTTCAAGCTCGGCCCCAACTCGGGCGACAGCGCCGCCGCGCTGGTCACCGAGTTCACCCGCGCCGGCCACAAGAAGATCGCCGTGCTGCACACCAACGATCTCTACGGCCGGGGCGCCGACGCGGCGCTGACCGGCGCGCTGCGCGGCACCGCCACCACGAGGACGGCGACCCGCTCGGTCAAGCCGGCGGCCAGCGACATCGCCCAGTCGGTGGGCACCCTGACCGACACCGAACCGGACGCGCTGGTCGTGCTCACCCCGCCCGATCTGGCCCAGCAGGCCGCCACCGACGCCCGGGCCGCGGGCTTCGGCGGCCGCATCTACTTCGACTCGGCCGCGGCCGGCGACCTGTTCATCCCGCGCAGCGCCGCGAGCGCGACGAACAACGCGACGATGGTGTTCACCCAGATCCTGGCGATCGACGACGTGATCGCGACGACCCCGGCCAAGTCCTCCCGCAAGCAGTGGTTCCGCGACTACACGTCCCGGTACGGCAGCTACTCGGGCGTGGCCTCGTTCGCCGCCGACGCGGCCGACCTGATCGCCGACGCGGTGGCCCGGGTCGGCGCCGACCGCCCGCGGATCCGCGAGATCCTCGAGACCTCGCAGATCGACGGGCTCTCCGGCCCGATCCGCCTCACGCCGGACAACCACTCCGGTCTGATGCCGCAGGCGCTGACCCTGCTGGTGGCGCGCAGCGGTCGCTGGCGGCTCGCGTCATGATCCGGGTCGACCAGGTGTCCCGCACGTTCAGCGGGCGCTCGGGCACGGTCGAGGCGCTGCGCGACGTCAGCCTCGAGGTCGGCAACGGCGAGTTCGTGGCCGTGGTCGGCCGTTCCGGTTGCGGCAAGTCGACGCTGCTGCGGATGATCGCGGGCCTGCTGCCGCCGACCGCCGGCCGCGTCGACGTGGGCGGCGAGCAGGTGGTCAAGCCGCGGCGGGACGTGTCCATGATGTTCCAGCGACCGGCTCTGCTGCCCTGGCGTTCGGTGCTCGACAACGTTCTGCTGCCGGTGCAGATCTTCGGCTGGCGCAAGGCGCAGTACCGGGACCGAGCGCACGAACTGCTTGCCCTGACCGGCCTGACCGGCTTCGAGAAGCGGCTGCCGCACGAGCTCTCGGGCGGCATGCAACAGCGGGTGGCGCTGTGCCGCGCGTTGATCGGAAAGCCTCAGGTGATGCTGATGGACGAGCCGTTCTCGGCGCTCGACCCGCTGATCCGCGAGGAGCTCTCGATCGAGTTGCAGCGCATCCACATGGAGCAGGAAGCGACCACCGTCTTCGTCACCCACTCGATCGACGAGGCCGTGCTGCTGGCCGACCGGGTCGTCGTGCTCAGCCCTCGACCGGGCCGGGTCCGCGAGATCGTCGACGTGCGCATCCCCCGCCCCCGCACCCTGGGGCGTACGGCGCACTCCGACGAGGTGGCGCGTTCCAGCGCCCTTCTCCACGACCTCCTGATGGCCTGACCGACAACTCACTCTCCGTATAAATACCTAAGCGGGATTTTAAGAATCGACCCCCGCTGTTGAGCGCGTAGGCGAGGAAACCGTAACGTGCCGGGCATGGCTTTTCGCACCTGGGCGAAGTTGGTGGGAACCGCATTCGGCGCCGCTGCGCTGGTTGGGGCCGGACAGCTCGGCCTGGCCTACGGGCTGGGCGTGCTGAGCTTCTCCCGTGTTGTCGAGGTCACCACGCGTGACGTATGGACCACCCAGCTGGCCTGGGTCTCGTGGTTCGCGCTGACCGCGGCCGCGGCCGGCGGGCTGGCCGCCCGGTCGCACCTCACCCCGAAAGCGGGCGCCGGCACCAGGCTGATCGGCGGCGTCGCGGCGGGCCTGGGCGCGGCCGCGATCGTCCCGCTCACCATGCAACCGGCGCGCAGCGCGCAGATTGCCGGCGTGGACGCTGTCTTCGTGATCGGCGCCTGCGCGGTGCTCGGCGCGGCGGCCGGCATCTTCGCCGCCTGGGCTGCCCTGGGTCGCAACGCCGCCCGCTGGAGCCTGCTGACGATGAGCGCGGTGGCCTGGCTGTTCGCGATCGTGTCGGTGGCGCCGTCGCTGCGGTCGGGTGGGCAGGTTCCCGCCGTACGGCTGGGAGTGCTCGACGCCGGGTTCGTGCCCGACGGCCTGGCCGAGCAGGCCTCGCTGTTCACCATGCCCGCGCTGGCCCTGATCGCCGGCGTCGCGGTGGGTCTGATCGCCCGCCGCCGGCAGCTGTCCACAGTGTCCATCGCGCTGGCCGGCCTGCCCGGTCCGGCGCTGTTCACCGTCGCCTACCTGATCGCCGGCCCCGGTTCGACCCGGGCGCAGGAACTGCCGTACTGGGCTGCCGCCACCGCCACCGGCGCCGGCGTCCTCGGCTCCGTGCTCGCCGCCGTGCTGGGCCGCGGCCCGGAAACCGACCGCCCCCGCCGGCCGGCCGCCGCCGAGCCCGCTCCCGACCGCCCGCCGTTGCCGCAGCGCGACGCCCAGCCCGAGTCGGCGATCGCCAAGGCGGCCACCAAGGCCGGTCCGGGCCTGCCCGGTGGCGGCACGCCCCTCGCGGCCACCGGACGCGCGACGGTGGCCCCGAGGGCCGCCGTCGCCGCCCGCGCCGCGGTGGCCGCCCAGCGCACCGACGACGAGCTGCGCCCGTCCGACACGGGCGTCATCACGATGCCCCCGTTCGACGGGTTCACCCCGCCGCAGGCACAGAAGCCGGACGGCGAGATCTCGGACTGGGTCAGCGGCCTGGGCCGTTGACCGGGGTCACCGGCACATAGACCTTGCTCCCGCCCGCCACGAACTCGGCGGACTTCAGGCCCATGCCCTGTGCCTTGAGGTCGTGGCTGATCTTCATGGAGCAGAACTTCGGGCCGCACATCGAACAGAAGTGGGCCGTCTTCGCGGGCTCGGCCGGCAGCGTCTCGTCGTGATAGGCGCGGGCCGTTCCCGGGTCCAGCGCCAGCTCGAACTGGTCCTCCCACCGGAACTCGAACCGGGCCTTCGACAGGGCGTCGTCCCAGGCCTGGGCGCCCGGGTGCCCCTTGGCCAGGTCGGCCGCGTGCGCCGCGATCTTGTAGGCGATCATCCCGGCCTTCACGTCGTCCTTGCCGGGCAGGCCGAGGTGTTCCTTGGGAGTCACGTAGCAGAGCATCGCGGTGCCGAACATGCCGATCATCGCGGCGCCGATGGCCGACGTGATGTGGTCGTAGGCCGGGGCGATGTCGGTCGTCAGCGGCCCGAGCGTGTAGAACGGGGCGCCGCCGCACAGCTCGACCTGCAGGTCCACGTTCTCTTTGATCTTGTGCATCGGCACGTGGCCCGGGCCCTCGACCATCACCTGCACGTCGTGTTCCCAGGCCAGGTGGGTCAGCTCGCCCAGCGTACGAAGTTCGGCGAACTGGGCCTCGTCGTTGGCGTCGGCAATGGAGCCGGGGCGCAGGCCGTCGCCGAGGGAGAACGTGATGTCGTACGCCGCGAAGATCTCGCACAGCTCGGCGAAGTTCGTGTAGAGGAAATTCTCCTCGTGGTGGGCCAGGCACCAGGCCGCCATGATCGAGCCACCGCGGGAGACGATGCCGGTTACCCGGTCCGCGGCCAGCGGCACGTGCGGCAGCAGCACGCCGGCGTGGATCGTCATGTAGTCGACGCCCTGCTCGGCCTGTTCGAGGATGGTCTGCTTGAACAGCGGCCAGGTGAGCTTCACCGGGTCGCCCTTGACCTTCTCGAGCGCCTGATAAATGGGCACGGTCCCGATCGGCACCGGCGAATTCCGGATGATCGCCTCGCGCGTCTCGTGGATGCGCGGCCCGGTTGACAGGTCCATCACCGTGTCGGCGCCCCACCGCGTGGCCCAGGTCAGCTTCTCGACCTCCTCGGCCACCGACGACGTCACCGCCGACGTGCCGATGTTCGCGTTGACCTTCACCAGGAACCGCGACCCGATGATCATCGGCTCCGACTCCGGGTGGTTGCGGTTGACCGGCAGCACGGCCCGGCCCGCCGCGATCTCCGAGCGCACCAGTTCGACCGGCACGTTCTCGCGGACCGCCACGAACTCCATCTCGGGGGTCACCTCGCCGGCCCGGGCCGCCGCCAGCTGGGTACGGCCGCTCGCCCACGGCTTGCGGAGCGGCGGCAGCCCGACCTCGGGATCGCTGCCCGGACCGGACGTGTCGTAGAGCCGGACGGGCTCGTTGCCGCCGCTCAGCTCAACCTCAACGAACGGCACCTGGATGTCGGGCCGCGGTCCCTCGACGTACGTCTTGCGCCTCATGATTCCTCCCCTATAGGTACAAACCAGACAGCGTTCGGGCGTACGAAACCCCGGCGCCGCCTCTTGCCGACTCCCTAGAAAACGAAGTGGTCCAGCGGCCCGTGTCCGTCGCCCAGCCGCCAGTCGCGCCCACCGAGGAGCGCTGCGGTCACATAGGACTTGGCATTCCGTACGGCCGTCGGCACCGGATCACCAGCGGCCAGCCGCACCGCGATCGCCGACGAGAAGGTGCAGCCCGATCCGTGGTTGTTCTCCGTACGCACCGGCTCCCCACGCAAGACCTCGGTCGTCCCGTCGAAGCGCAGAACGTCGACCGCCCCCTCGCTACCGGTCACCACCACCGCCCGCGCGCCCCGCCCGACCAGCTCCTCCGCCGCGACGGCCATCTCCTCGGCCGTCTCGATCACCCTTCCGACCAGGGCGGCGGCTTCGTGCCGGTTCGGAGTCAACAGACACGGGTACGCCACCAGGGGCGCCACCGAGGCGGTCTCAGCCAGCCGGGCTCCCGACGTGGCGACCAGCACCGGATCGACCACCAGGTTGGGCAGCCGGTCGGCCCGGTCCAGAATCAGCTCGGCCACCGCCGGGTCGCCGATCATGCCGACCTTGACCGCCGCCAGCGGGAAGTCGTCGAGCACCGCGTTCAACTGAGCCGCCACCACGTCGATCGGGATCGGGTGGATGGCGGTGACGCCGAGCGTGTTCTGCGCTGTTACGGCCGTGATGACCGAGACGCCGTACGCTCCGAGCGCCGCGAACGTCTTGAGGTCGGCCTGAATCCCCGCTCCCCCACCGGAATCGGACCCGGCGATCGTCAACACCACCGGCGGCGTCACTTCGACCTCACCGACCGGCGCCCCGTCGAGCCTGTGGACAACTTCAGCCGTTTTCCAGCGCGCCCCGATAGTCTCCCCACCCTGGGTGGGGCGGCGGCGTCGACCAGCGAATCGCAGCCCGAACGGCCCGGGCCGGCAACGCCGGAAGCGAACCCCTCGGTCAACTCAGCCGCCGTCCGTTCCGGATCACCGGATCGCATGATCGCGCCCAGCACAGCGACCCCGGCCGCCCCCACCGCCGCACATTCCGCGGCCCGGGCCGCCGAGTCGATCCCCCCGAGGGCCAGCCACGGCACACCACCTGCCAGCCGAGCCGCAGCCGCTGGGCCCAACGCCGGGCCGTACCCCGGTTTCGTTTCCGTCAGCCAGATCGGCGAGAGCGTCGCATAGTCCTCATCGGACAGCCGACCGTGCCGTGAACGCCCGACCAACCGCACACCGCCGGTCGGCAGCGGGTCGCGCTCGGCCAGATGAACCGCGTCACCGCCCAGCGGGTCAGGCCCGGCGACGATCAACCGCCCGGCCGGAACAACGTCGCGCAGCTCCGTCGCCAGCCGCAGCCGAGGCTCGTACGGCAGGTCTCGTTCGCGCAGGATGACCCACGACGCACCCCCGCGAACCGCAGCCCGCACCACCTCGACGACAGACCCGGCCGCGAGCCGCCGATCGGTGAGCACCACGAGCCCGCCCGGCGTCACCACCGCGCCGGCCCTTCGACCGAACCGGTCAGCACCACGGGCCCGCTAGGCGTCGACCACCGCACCGGCCCTTCGACGGAATCGGTCAGCACCACGGGCCCGCGAAGCGTCACCACTGGGCCAGCCCGTCGTCCGAAGTGGAGGCCAGAGCGTGGAACCGTCGCGGGATCCGTCCCGCCGTGAAGGCCAGCCGGCCCGCGATCACCGCGTGCCGCATGGCTTCAGCCATCGCCCCAGGGTCCTCGGAGCGGGTGATCGCGCTCGCGATCAGCACCGCGTCGCAGCCCAGTTCCATGGCGAGCGCCGCGTCCGAGGCCGTGCCGATGCCCGCGTCGAGCACCACCGGAACGTCCACGCTCTGCCGGATCAGGCGGATGTGGTGCGGGTTCGAGATGCCCAGCCCGGAGCCGATCGGCGACCCGGCCGGCATCACCGCCGCGCAGCCCACGTCGGCCAGGCGGCGGGCCAGGATCGGGTCGTCGCTGGTGTACGGCAGCACAGTGAAGCCGTCGCCGACCAGCTGTTCCGCGGCCCGCAGCAGCTCGATCCCGTCGGGCAGCAGGGTCCGCTCGTCGCCGATCACCTCGAGCTTGATCAGGTCGGTCTCGAAGGCGTCCCGGGCCAGGTGGGCGGTCTTCACCGCGTCGCCCGCCGTGTAGCAGCCGGCCGTGTTGGGGAGCACCCGCACGCCGAGCCGGTCGAGCATCGGCAGCAGCCCGGGGCCGGCTGCGTCGACCCGGCGGAGCGCCACCGTCACCAGGTCGGTTCCGGAGGCGACGATCGCCTGCTCGAGCGCGGCCAGACTGTTCGCCCCGCCGGTCCCGAGGATCAGTCGTGACTTGCCGAACAGCATCGTCAGCCTCCCTGCGCCGCGGTGAGCACTTCGACCGAGTCGCCCTCGGCCAGGGCCATGGCCTCCCACGTCGAGCGGGGCACCACTTCGCCGTTGACCGCGACCGCCACGCCGCGCCGGGCCTCGGTGATCGTCTCGACCAGTTCCCGTACGGACAGATCGCGCACGAAACCGTCGGAGCTGCGCCCGTTCACCGTCAGCCGCATCAGAACCTCCGGGGTGAGAAGTCGGCCAGCATGGGATCGGCCTCGCCGTTGAGCACCAGGTCGGCGACGAGCTCGGCGGTGACCGGCGTCAGCAGGATGCCGTTGCGAAAATGCCCGGCCGCCACGATCACGCGCTCGTCCAGGCGGCCCAGCAGGGGCGCGTTGTCGGGGCTACCGGGCCGGTGCCCGACGGTGGTCTCGGTCAGCTCGAACTCGGCCAGCGCCGGCACCAGGTCGAGGGCGGCGCGCAGCAGCTCGTGGACGCCACCCGCGGTGATCAGCCGGTCGGTGCGCTCCTCCTGGGTCGCGCCGACCACGATCTCGCCGTCCGCGCGCGGCACGAGGTAGACCTCGCGACCGTCGACCGCCGCGTCCAGCACGTGCCGCAGCAGCCCGGGCTCACCCCGCAACCGCAGCACCTGACCCTTCACCGGCCGCACGGGCAACCCGGTGAGCGCGGCGGTGCCGCAGCCGGCCGCCACGACCACCGTCTGCGCCTCTACATCGGACAGCGAGTCGACCCGCTTGGTGACCACCCGCGAGCCGAGGCGGTCGCGGAGGGCGGCCACCACCTTGCGCGGGTCGACCTGGCGCTCGGCCCGGGCGAGAGTCCCCAGGCGTACGCGGGGAGAAAGCGCCGGTTCCAGCTCGCGCAGCTGGGACGGGCGCAGCAGGGGCAGTTGCTGCCCGCTCCAGAGGCGCGACCGCTCGGCCACGTCGTCGGCCGTCATGGCGAGGCCGAGCGTGCCGGTGTCGTCGTAGCCGACGTCGACGCCCAGCCCGGCCGCGAAGCCCGGCCACAGCTCGGCCGACCGTTCGAACAGCCGGATCAGCCGCGGGTCCTCGTGCTCGGATTCGCCGCCGGGCGCGAGCATGCCGGCCGCAACGTGCCAGGCGCCCTCGTCGCCGCCGTCGAACACCGTCACGTCGGCGCCCCGGTCGACCAGCCGCGAGGCGATGGCCAGCCCGATGATGCCGCCCCCGATGATCGCGATGTCACTCATCGGACGCCAGCGCCTTCAGGAACTCCGCTGTCACGCCCGCGGGATCCGCGGCGACCGCCGAGATCGCGGCCACGCCGTAGCAGTCGAGCTGAGCCACCCGTTCCGGTGTGATGCCCGCGATCGCGATCACCGGCGTTCCCGGCACGGCCCGCGTTATCGCCGCGACCCCCTCGGGACCGATCGGATCGGGCAGCCCGCTCTTGCTGGTCGTCGTGAACGTCGGCCCGACGCCGAGATACGAGGCGCCGTCCGCGACGGCGGCGCGGGCGGCGGAGGGGTTGCGGCAGGTCGCGCCGAGGATCGCATGCGGCCCGAGCACGCGCCGGGCGGCGGCCACCGGCAGGTCGTCGGCGCCCACGTGGACCCCGTCGGCGCCGGCCGCCAGCGCCACCCCGACCCGGTCGTCGACCAGGCAGGGCGCCCCGGCCGGGCGGCACAGCTCGAGAGCGGCGACCGTCAGGGCGTACGCCGCGCGGTCGTTGGTCTTGACTCTGATCTGGACGGCCACCGGGCCGTGCCCGAGCACGCCCCGGACGACGTCGAGCGAGTCGGTGACGATATGTAAACGCGGAAACGACAACGGACGCTCCTCCCTGCGCCGGCATGATCCGGATCAGGTTCGACGGTCGGGGGCCGCGTCAGCCCCCCTCTCAGCCCGGTGCACCGGACTCCCGTGGGGTTGTTCGTCTCGGACCATAACCGGTCCGTCGCTCTGCGCGCTAGCGCACGTCCCAAACTGGTTCGGGGGTCTCGACGACCTCACCGTCGTTCTGAAAGAGCACAAAGCGGTCGAACGAGCGGGTGAACCAGCGGTCGTGAGTGACCGCGATCACAGTGCCCTCGAACAGACGCAGCCCCTCCTCCAAGGCCTCGGCCGAGGCCAGGTCGAGGTTGTCCGTCGGCTCGTCGAGCAGCAGCACGGTCGCGCCCGACAGCTCCAGCAGCAGCACCAGGAAACGCGCCTGCTGACCGCCCGAGAGCGTGCCGAACCGCTGGTCGCCCTGCTCGGCCAGCTCGTACCGGTTGAGCGCCTTCATCGCGCCCGCCCGATCCATTCCGGACCGGTGGTCGTCGCCGCGCCACAGGATCTCGACCAGCGTGCGTCCGAGTAGTTCGGGCCGGTCGTGGGTCTGCGAGAAGTGGCCCGGCCGGACCCGGGCACCGAGCCGCGCGACGCCGTTGTGCGCGACGTGGGCCAGCGGGGCGCCGTCGACCGGTTTGTTCTCGGCCTCGGGGTCGCTGCCGCCGGCCGCCAGCAGGCGCAGGAAGTGCGACTTGCCGGTGCCGTTGGCCCCCAGCACGGCCACCCGGTCGCCGTACCAGATCTCCAGGTCGAACGGGAACGTCAGGTCTTCCATCTCGAGCTGCTCGCAGATCACCGCGCGCTTCGCCGTACGGCCGCCGCGCAGGTTCATGCGCAGCGACTGCTCCTTGGGTGGCGTCGGCGGCGGGCCGGCCTCTTCGAACTTGCGCAGGCGGGTCTGTGCGGCCTGGTAGCGCGAGGCCATGCCGTCGTTGAAGGTCGCCTTCTGTTTGAGCGACAGCACCAGATCCTTGAGCTTCTGGTGTTCCTCGTCCCAGCGGCGGCGGTTCTCCTCCATCCGGTCGTGACGGTGCACGCGGGCCTCGTGCCACGACGCGAAGCCGCCCGGATGGGTCCACGCGCTGCCGCCCTCGACCGCCACCACCCGGTCGGCCGTCTGAGCGAGCAGTTCCCGGTCGTGCGAGACATAGAGCACAGATTTGGACGACTCACGCAGCCGCGTCTCGAGCCAGCGCTTGCCCGGCACGTCGAGGAAGTTGTCGGGCTCGTCGAGCAGCAGCACCTCGTCGTCGCCGCGCAGCAGCAGGTCGAGCGCGAAACGCTTCTGCTGGCCGCCCGAGAGGGTCCGAACCGGACGGTGCCGCACCTCGTCCCACGGCTTGCCCAGGATGGCCACAGCCACGGTGTCGAAGAGCACCTCGATGTCGTAGCCCCCGGCCTCACCCCAATGGGCCAGGGCATTCGCGTACGCCAACTGGGTGCGCTCGGTCTCGTCGAGCGCAGCCGCGGCCCGGGCCAGCCGGTCGCCTGCCGCCCCGAGTTCGGGCTTCACCAGCGACAGGGCCAGATCCTCCAGCGTACGGTCGTCGCCGATCATGCCGATGAACTGGCGCATCACGCCGAGCCCACCGGACCGCGCGATCGTGCCCTCGGGCAGCGCGAGGTCACCCGCCACCATGCGCAGCAGCGTCGTCTTGCCCGCGCCGTTCGGCCCGACCAGCGCGACCTTGGCTCCCTCACCGACCCGGAACGCGACGTCGGCGAAGAGCCGGCGCCCGTCGGGCAGCACAAATCCGGCCCCAGCGACATCCACGTAACCCATGGCCGTCATCATCCCGGCCGCGGCCGGGAACGTCAGTCGGTTTTTCGTTCGACCCGGAGCACGCGGAAGCCCCGCTGGCTGGCGATACGTTCGACCGACCAGCCGCTGTCGACGAGCCAGGCGTGAAGCGAGTCACCACCGAGATTCCGGTTGATCACCAGCCAGGCCACCCCGTCCGGCGCGAGCCGGGGCAACCAGCGCTCCATCAGCGCCCGCAACTCGGCCTTGCCCACGTGGGTCGGCGGGTTGCTCCAGATCTGGTCGAACGTCACGTCGGCCGGCACGTCGTCGGGCGCGGCCACCCGCACCCGGTCGGCCAGGCCCAGCGCCCCGGCGTTCAGCGCGGTCAGCTCGCGGGCGCGCGAGTTCACGTCGACCGCGTGCACCACGGCCCGCGGCGCCTCGGACGCCAGCACGCAGGCGATCGGCCCGTAGCCGCAGCCGAGGTCGAGGAACGTGCCGGCGATCGCGGCAGTCGGCAGGTCACCCTTGCGCAGCAGCACGGCGGTGCCCGGGTCGAGCCGGCCCGCGCTGAACACCCCGGCCGCGACGGTCAGCCGGTAGTCGCGGCCCGCGACGTTGAACACGATCTCACTGCGCACCTCGGGCGCGGCGGGCTCGGCGCTGAAGTAATGGTCGGCGGTCACCGCACCAGTCTGCCGCCGGATAACGCGCGGACGTTCGGCGGGGTGCCGCACAATCTGTGCGTTCATAGATCACGGTGCGCTCCTAGCGTGGTCGCCATGCGGTACGGCACCCCTCCTCGTCCAGCCCACCGCGCGACCGCCGACGGCGGCCTGGTGCTCCTGGTCCGCGGCATCGGATCGGGTGGCCAGCACCGGCCGCCGCCGGCGCCACCCCATTCGGGCCTCCTGCGGGTGGCGCTGCCCCAGCTGCGCGGCCGGCGGGTGGTGGCACCGCCCCCACGCAAGCGGCGGGTGGCGTCGCCCCGGCCACGGGTTCGGCGCATCACCGCCCGGCGCCGGTCCGCCGTCGAACCGCAGCGGGCGGTGCTCTGGCTCACCCAGGGCATCGCCGGCGTGATCCTGCTCGGCCTCGCGTTGACCATCGGCTTCCTGGTGCTCGCCTCGGACCGGCATCAGCGGCAGTCGGTGATTCCGATGGCGCCGGCCACGCCGGCTCGCGGGGAGGTCTTCCCGGGTGACGAACTCCGACCGGCGGGCGCCACGGGGGCCTACCGGATCGAGATGCGCCACCTCGACGCCGACTGCCGCACGGCCACGTCCGGAAAGCTGGGCGCGGCGCTCGTGGGGCGCGGCTGCAGCGAGGTGGTACGGGCCGGGATCACCGCGCCGTACGGCGGCTACCAGGTCACCGCCGGGGTGTTCACCCTGGCCGACGCGGCCGGCGCCGCCGCGGTCGACGACCTGGTGCGCGGGCTGGTCGAGAGCGGGGACGGCGGGTTCACCTCGATCCCGGCCGGCCCCGGCGACTCGTCGACCGCGCAGGTCGGCTGGCGCACCCGCGGCAACTTCCTGCTCTACTGCGTGATCACCCGGCCCGACGGGCAGGTCGTGCCGGCCGACGATCCGTACGCGGCCCGGATCACCGCCGAGCTTGTCGACACCCACCTCAGCGGTTCGGTGCTGGGCCACCAGGCGGCTCCCCCACAGCCGCCCGGCGTGCTCGCCGCTTCCTGAAAGCTTCCTAAGCCCGGAGGCGTCGGGTGGCTTCGGCCCGTACGGCGTAGTCGCTCTCGTCCGGGTAGCCGACCGCGATCAGCGTGAGGCCGTGCGCCGGCGCCACCGTGACCGCGCTGGAGCGTTCCGACAGGGTGAGCAGCGTCGACGGCCATCCCGGGTCGCGCCGCCCGTCGCCCACGGCCAGCAATGCCCCGACCAGGCTGCGCACCATCGACTGGCAGAACGCGTCGGCCTGCACGGTGGCCACGACGACCCCGTCCGGATCACGCCGCCAGTCGAGGCTGGTGATCGCCCGGACGGTCGTCGCGTGCTCCTTGCGCTTGCAGTACGCCGCATAGTCGTGTTCCCCGGTCAGCCCGTACGAGGCGGCGCTGAGCCGATCCACGTCGAGCGGCCGCACCCAGTGAATGGTGTCGTGCCGCCGCAACGGCTCCGGCCCCCACACGGTGTCCGCCACCCGGTACTCGTACCGCCGATACGTGGCCGAGAACCGAGCGTCAAACGTTTCCGGCACCGGCGCGATCGCCTTCACCCGGGCGTCCCCCGGCATCAGAGCCGCCAGCCGCCGCAACAACGACGATTCGAGCTGCTCCCAGGCATCGAGCGGCAGATCCACATGGCACACCTGACCCGAGGCATGAACACCCGCGTCCGTACGTCCGGCGACCGTCAGCCCGAGGGCAGTGTCCACACCGACCAGCCGCCCCAGCGCCTCGACGAGCACGCCGGCCACCGTCCGCCGGCCGGGTTGGACCGCCCACCCCGAGAAGTCCGCACCGTCGTACGAGACGTCCAGTCGCAAGCGGATGGATTTCATGAGCCGCCGCACCCCTCCTCGGCCCGAACCACCAACGGCGCCGGGGACCACTCCGCCAAATTTGTGTGCACCAGAACTCGTACATGAAAAGAGCCCGACACCAACGGGTGCCGGGCTCAATTCGCGAAACTACTTGGCGTCGGTGTCTTCGCCTTCGGCCTTGTCGCCAGGGCCCTCGGCGCCCTTGTCGCCGGAAGCGCTCACCGGCGGCTCGGCGTCCTGATCCGTGGTGGCCTCGGTGCCCACCGCGGTCGAGGTCGAAGCCGGAGCCTCGTCCTCGCGGGCCAGCGCCTCCACCTTGTCCTGCTGGGCGGTGGCCTTGCGGGCCGCCTTCTTGGCGGGCGCGGTGGTCGCCGCCACCTGCAGCTCCTCGACCAGCTCGATGACGGCCATGGGAGCGGCGTCACCCTTGCGCGGGCCGGTCTTGGTGATGCGGGTGTAGCCACCCGGCCGGTTGCCGTAACGCGGAGCGATCTGCTCGAACAGGGCGTACACGACGTCCTTGTCCTTCACCGTGGCCAGCACCCGGCGACGGTTGTGCAGGTCGCCACGCTTGGCCTTGGTGATGAGCTGCTCAGCCAGGGGGCGCAGCCGGCGCGCCTTGGCCTCGGTGGTCTTGATCTTCCCGTGCCGGAAAAGCTCGGTGGCCAGGTTGGCCAGGATGAGCTTCTCGTGCGCCGGGCTGCCGCCGAGGCGGGCTCCCTTGGTGGGCGTGGGCATTTCTTAATGCTCCTTGTTAAGGCGGGGCGGCCGGGCTCTTAGAGCTGCTCGGTCTCGCGGTAATCGTCGGTGTCGTAATCCACGTCGCCGAACGAGTCCACGACGTGCGCGGGGTCGAAGGACGGCGCGCTGTCCTTGAGGCCCAGGCCCATACCGGCGAGCTTCATCTTGACCTCGTCGATGCTCTTCTGACCGAAATTCCTTATATCCAGAAGGTCGGCCTCCGTCCGCCCGATGAGTTCACCCACGGCGTTGATGCCCTCGCGCTTGAGGCAGTTGTACGACCGGACGGTGAGGTCCAGCTCCTCGATCGGCAGGGCCAGGTCGGCAGCGAGCTGCGCGTCCTGCGGCGACGGGCCGATGTCGATGCCCTCGGCGGTCTCGTCCAGCTCGCGGCACAGGCCGAACAGCTCGACCAGCGTGGAGCCGGCCGAGGCCAGCGCGGTGCGCGGCGAGATGGAAGCCTTGGACTCGACGTCGATGATCAGGCGGTCGAAGTCGGTGCGCTGCTCGACACGGGTCGCCTCGACGCGGTAGGTCACCTTCATGACCGGCGAGTAGATCGAGTCGACCGGGATGCGGCCGATCTCGGCGCCGGCGCTCTTGTTCTGCGCCGCCGTGACGTAGCCACGGCCCCGCTCGACGGTGAGCTCCATGTCGAGCCGGCCCTTGCTGTTGAGCGTGGCCAGCTTGAGGTCGGGGTTGTGCACGGACACGCCGGCCGGGGGCTGGATGTCACCGGCGGTGACGTCGCCCGGCCCCTGCTTGCGCAGGTACATGCTGACCGGCTCGTCGT
This sequence comes from Paractinoplanes polyasparticus, assembly GCF_019710575.1. Classification (GTDB taxonomy): domain Bacteria; phylum Actinomycetota; class Actinomycetes; order Mycobacteriales; family Micromonosporaceae; genus Actinoplanes; species Actinoplanes polyasparticus. The sequence goes on from NZ_JAHWFK010000013.1 coordinate 240,449, forward strand.
GCTCGGAGCTGACGGTCAGCTCCTTGACGTTCATGACCAGCTCGACCACGTCCTCCTTGACACCGGGGATCGTGGTGAACTCGTGCAGGACGCCGTCGATCTTGATGCTGGTGACCGCCGCGCCCGGGATGGACGACAGCAGGGTCCGCCGCAGCGAGTTGCCGAGGGTGTAACCGAAGCCCGGCTCCAGAGGCTCAATGGTGAACCGGGAGCGGGTCTCGCTGATCGACTCCTCGGAGAGGGACGGCCGCTGGCTGATGAGCACGCTGTTCTTCTTTCTGTCGGGCCATCCGCTATTTGATGGCCTTCCGTTGATGCACCGGGGGCGCCCGACGGCGCCCCCGGCAGAGCGCTACTTGGAGTAGAGCTCGACGATCAGCTGCTCCTGGACCTGGGTGTCGATGACAGCCCGGGCCGGGAGCGAGTGAACGAGAACCTTCATCTCGCTCGGGATGGGCTCGAGCCACGCCGGCACGGGACGCTGCCCGGCCTGAGCCTGAGAGACGACGAAGGGGGTCATCTCCTTCGACTTCTCGCGCGTGGTCACGATGTCGTGCTCCTTGACGCGGTACGACGGGATGTCGACCTTGACGCCGTTGACCAGGAAGTGGCCGTGCTTGACCAGCTGGCGGGCCATGTCCCGGGACTGCGCGAGGCCGGCCCGGTAGACGACGTTGTCGAGACGCGACTCGAGGATCTGCAGCAGCACCTCACCGGTCTTGCCGGGCTTGGTGACAGCCTCCTCGTAGTAACCGCGGAACTGCTTCTCGAGCACTCCGTAGACGCGGCGAGCCTTCTGCTTCTCGCGCATCTGGAGCAGGTACTCGGTCTCCTTGGTCCGGCCACGGCCGTGCTGGCCGGGCGGGAAGGGACGCGACTCGAACGGGCACTTGGGCCCGTCGCACTTGCTGCCCTTGAGGAACAGCTTCATCTTCTCGCGGCGGCAGCGCTTGCAGTCCGCCCCTGTGTAACGAGCCATGCTTCTTGTCTCTCCCTTAGACCCGGCGGCGCTTCGGCGGACGGCAACCGTTGTGCGGCTGCGGCGTGACGTCACTGATCTGCCCGACCTCGAGGCCGGCGGCCTGCAGCGAGCGGATCGCGGTCTCACGGCCGGAGCCGGGACCCTTGACGAAGACGTCGACCTTGCGCATGCCGTGTTCCATCGCCCGGCGAGCGGCGGCCTCGGCGGCCAGCTGCGCGGCGAACGGGGTCGACTTGCGGGAGCCCTTGAAGCCCACCTGGCCGGACGAGGCCCAGGAGATGACCGCACCGGTCGGGTCGGTGATCGACACGATGGTGTTGTTGAAGGTGCTCTTGATGTGCGCCTGCCCGTGGGCGACGTTTTTGCGTTCCTTGCGCCGGACCTTCTTGACGGCGGCCCCAGCGCGTGCCTTCGGTGGCATAAGTCAGTGCGCTCCTATTACTTCCGACCCGGCTTCTTCTTACCTGCAACCGTGCGCTTCGGGCCCTTGCGCGTACGCGCGTTGGTCCGGGTGCGCTGACCCCGCACGGGGAGACCCCGGCGGTGGCGGATGCCGGCGTAAGAGCCGATCTCGACCTTGCGGCGAATGTCCGCGGCGACCTCGCGGCGAAGGTCACCTTCAACCTTGAAATTGCCCTCGATGTAGTCGCGGAGCTGGACCAGCTCCTCGTCCGTGAGGTCCTTGGCGCGCTTGTTCAGGTCAATCCCGGTGGCGGTCAGTGCTTCGACAGCGCGGGTGCGACCGATTCCGTAGACGTAGGTGAGCGCGATCTCCATCCGCTTTTCACGGGGAAGATCAACGCCGACGAGACGTGCCATAAGCGGGCGTACTCCTCAGAATCGTTCGGAGGTCTGTGCCCCTCCCACCCCGTCTGCCCGGACGGGCCCCGGCCTCCGCGCCGGGGGTGTGCCACTTGCGTGGCTGGGACGAGCTTGTTCGTGATGCCGGATCTGGCAGCGTTGCGGGACTCAGCCCTGGCGCTGCTTGTGGCGCGCGTCGGTCTTGCAGATGACCATGACGCGGCCATGCCGCCGGATGACCCGGCAGTTGTTGCAGATCCGCTTGACGCTCGGCTTGACCTTCACGGTTTGCCTTAACTCTCAGTCGGACGGGTTCACTGGATCCTTCCCGTCCCCCGGTTACTTGTAGCGGTAGACGATTCGCCCACGGGTGAGGTCGTACGGCGAAAGCTCGACGACGACTCTGTCCTCGGGAAGGATGCGGATGTAGTGCTGCCGCATCTTGCCTGAGATGTGTGCAAGTACCTTGTGACCATTGGCGAGCTCAACGCGGAACATTGCGTTCGGCAGGGGCTCGATCACGCGGCCCTCGATCTCGATGGCTCCGTCTTTCTTAGGCATGTCCTCCGCTACCTGACACTGGGGTTCGGGGTTAGCTGCACAACGCCTTACCCGGGTCGTCACCGACCCGGACCAGCCGCGGCTCCCACTCGCCCTCGAAGCGCTGAGGACATGCGGGAGTGGGCGCTGCGCGCCAGCTAGCCAGTGTACGCGCGCCTGCACGGCGACACCAAACCGAGGTCGCCGTTACCCGTGGTCGGGTGTGTCGCTGCCCGGAAAACCGGACATATAGCGTTATTGCTCCCGTCGAGGCTTCGGCGGCAGGTCGCCGCGGGCCACTGCCTCGGCGATGAACGCCTTACGCTGCTCCTTGGTCGGCTTGTCGGGCAGCTCCCCCGCCGCGATGGCCCGGGAGTAGAGCGCTTTGCGGTCGCGCTTGTGCTCCCGCAGCCGGCGGCGGTGTTCCGCCTCGGCGGCGTGCTTGCGGGGCTCGCCCGAGGCCAGGCCGCCGATCGTGCGGAACACCAGCACGACGCCCCACGGCCCGATGATCCAGACCGGCCAGTAGAAGATGGCCTCGGTGCTTGCCAGCGCGGTGACACCCCAGATCAGGGTGAAGAACGTCGCGGCCTTGGCCCACGGGACCCAGACGTGCCCCAGCCAGGCTGACCGCAGGCCCTCGGACGCCGGCACGGCCACCGCGGCCGGCTGGGTCGGTACGAGCGGAGCGGTGTTCGGCAGGTCGGTCAGCAGCCGGTCGAGCTCGGCGTACGTCTTGGCCGCGTACGCGCCCTGGATGCGCTCGTCGTACTCGGTGAGGTCGAGGCGACCCTCCTCGAGCGCGAGGCGCAACTGGTCGGCGACCTGCCGGCGGTCGTCGTCGGCGGCGCGCATCTGCTCCCGGCTCACATCAGCCATGGTGGCACTTCCGATCCAGTCCGCCCAGTCAGCGCTCGCGGCCGCCGCCGTGCCGCTGACCGAAGAAGCCGAGGATCAGCGGGATCAGCATCCAGACCGGCCAGAAGTACAGCAGTTCGCCCGACGCGATGCTCGTCACCAACCAGATCAGCGTGCAGACGAGCACCACGCCCGCGTAGGGGCCCACCCAGTGCTGGTTCTGCCGGCCCGGGCCGGCGCCCTTGGCGGCTACCGGCGAGGGCGCCGAGGTGGCCGGCTGCACCTGCGCGCGCTGCACGGGGATGGTGCCGGGCAGGTCGTCGAGCAGGCCGTCGAGGTCGCCGTAAGTCTTGGCCGCATAGGTGCGCTGCAGGCGCTCGTCGTACTCGTGCAGGTCGAGACGGCCCTCGTCGAGCGCGGTCTTCAGCTGTTCCGCGACTGCCTTGCGGTCGCCGTCACCGGCACGCATGTCATCCCGACCCATGCGTCCCAGCATGCCCGAGAGAACCATCCCCCGGTAGTCAGGACTGGCGTGCGGTGACCAGATCGCCGAGCCGGGCCCGGCCGCCGTCGACCGCGGTGGTCACCCAGACGCCGTCCTCCAGCAGGCACATCGTGTGCTCGACATGGGCTGCGATCGAGTTGTCGCGGGTGACCACGGTCCAGCCGTCGGCCAGTTCGGCCGTCCGCGGCGAGCCCAGCGTGATCATCGGCTCGATGGCCAGGCACAGGCCGGGCACCAGGCGCGGGCCCTTGCCGGGCTTGCCGTGGTTGAGCACGTGCGGGTCCTGGTGCATCTCGGTGCCGATGCCGTGCCCGCCGTAGCCGTCGACGATGCCGTACCGGCCCGCCTTGCGGACCGTCTTCTCGACGTTGAACGAGATGTCGGTGAGCCTGCCCCGGCCGTTGGCCGAACCGCGGGCCGCGGCGGCGATGCCGGCCCACATCGCCTCTTCGGCGACCTCGGCCATCTTGAGCAGTGCCGGGTCGGTCGCGCCGACGCCGACGGTGATCGCCGAGTCGCCGTGCCAGCCGTCGAGGATCGCGCCGCAGTCGATCGAGATCAGGTCGCCCTCGCGCAGCACCTGCCCGGCGCTGGGGATGCCGTGCACGACCTGCTCGTTGACCGAGGCGCAGATCGAGGCCGGGAAGCCGTGGTAGCCCTTGAACGACGGGACCGCACCGGCGTCGCGGATCACCTTCTCGGCGATCGCGTCGAGGTCGGCGGTCGAGACACCGGGGGCCACGACCTCACGCATGGCCTGCAGCGCGGCGGCGACGACGAGGCCGGCGCCGCGCATCTTCCCGATCTGCTCCGGAGTCTTCAGCTGAATGTCCAGCTGGGGACGGCGCACGTCAGCCCCCGTAGGACCGCAGGGCGTCGATGGCGCGCACCGTGACGTCCTCGACCGGTCCGGTCGCGTCGATCCCCACCAGCTTGCCCTGAGCGCCGAAGAAGTCGACCAGCGGAGCGGTCTTGTCGGCGTACTCGACCAGACGGTTGGCGATCGTCTCGGCCTTGTCGTCGTCCCGCTGGAACAGCTCCGACCCGCAACGGTCGCAGATGTTCTCCTTGCTGGTCGGGTCGAACTCGACGTGCCAGATCTTGCCGCAGCCACGGCAGGTGCGGCGGCCCGACAGCCGCCGGATGACCTCGTCGTCGTCGACCACGAGCTCCATCACCAGGTCGAGCGCGGTGCCCAGGTCGGCCAGCAACTTGTCGAGGGCCGAGGCCTGGGGCACCGTCCGCGGGAAGCCGTCGAGCAGGAAGCCGTCGCCGGCGTCGGGCTCGGCCAGCCTGTCCCGGACCATGTTGATGGTCACTTCGTCCGGGACAAGCTGACCCGCGTCCATGTAGCGCTTCGCCTCGACTCCCAGGGGCGTGCCCTGGGAGACGTTGGCCCGGAAGATGTCACCGGTCGAGATCTTCGGTACGGCGAGATGGGCGGCGATGAACTCAGCCTGGGTCCCCTTGCCGGCCCCCGGAGGGCCCACCAGAACCAGCCGCACCTACATCGCCTCGCTTAGGTGAGTTGTTGACATCGCCGACGCAAGAGCCCCCCGGCTCCGCGCCGCCACTACCGCAGGAACCCTTCATAGTTGCGCTGCATCAGCTGGCTCTCGATCTGCTTCACCGTCTCCAGACCCACACCCACCATGATCAGCACTGCCGTACCACCGAACGGGAAGTTCTGGTACTGCTGCGCGTCCAGCCAGATGAAGAAGAAGTTCGGCAAAACCGAGATCAGACCAAGGTACAGCGCACCGGGGAGGGTGATCCGGCTGAGGATGAAGTCCAGATAATCCGCGGTGGGCTTGCCCGGGCGGATACCCGGCACGAAGCCACCGTACTTCTTCATGTTGTCTGCGACCTCGGTCGGGTTGAACGTGATCGAGACGTAGAAGTACGTGAAGAAGATGATCATCAGGAAGTAGACCCCGATGTACAGCTCACTCGTCGGGTCGGCCAGCCACTTCTGGATCCAGACCTGGTAACCCTTGAGGTTGTTCGGGTCGAAGAACTGCAAGTAGAGCTGCGGCAGGTAGAGCAACGACGACGCGAAGATGACCGGGACGACACCCGCCTGGTTGACCTTGAGCGGGATGTACGTCGAGGTGCCGCCGTACATACGCCGGCCGATCATGCGCTTGGCGTACTGCACGGGGATGCGTCGCTGCGCCTGCTCGATGAACACCACGAGGCCGATGATCACCAGTACCAGCACGATCACCAGAACGAACTTGCCGACGCCGCTCGACTCCTTGATCGTCCAACCCTCGCCGGGAAGGCGGGCCGCGATCGAGGTGAAGATGAGGACGGACATGCCGTTGCCGACGCCACGGTCGGTGATCAGCTCACCGAGCCACATCACCATGCCCGTGCCGGCCGTCATGGTCAGCACCAGGATCGAGAGCGTGAGCCACATCGGCAGCCCGGTGTTCTCCGGGATGATCTGGAGCGTCGGATCGTTCTGGTCGCACGCGTTGCCGAACAGCTGCCCCGTCCGGGCCAGGGCGACGAACGCCGAGGACTGGAGGACGGCGAGGCCGAGCGTCAGGTACCGGGTGTACTGGGTGATCTTGGCTTGGCCGGACTGGCCTTCCTTGCGCAGCTGTTCGAGGCGGGGAATGACCACGGTCAGCAGCTGCAAGATGATGGAGGCCGTGATGTACGGCATGATGCCCAGCGCGAACACCGACAACTGGAGCAGCGCGCCACCTGAGAAGAGGTTCAACAGGTTGAGCACGCCACCGTCGGCGTTCGATGAGTTCACGATGTCGAGACAGCGTCGCACGTTGGTGTAAGAGACACCGGGGCTGGGCAAGGTGGCGCCGAGCCGGTACAACGCAATGATGAAGACCGTGAACAGCAGCTTCTTGCGCAGGTCAGGCGTCCGGAACGCACTGGTAAAGGCGGAGAGCAACTTCTTCCTCCTGCGCGAGGTTACCGCCGCAATCGGCGGGTGGGGGAAGGCATCGGTCCGGACGACCGATATCCCTAGCTGGGAACGGACTCTAACAGTCTTATTGGAGCGCGGTGTGTCACGGTAGCCTGCACCGCGCGTAGGCATTTGGCCTGCCGACAAAAGGCCAGGTCAGACGCCACAAAGGGGATGACTGCCCGAGCGACGCATTTGCACCGCCCGGGCAGGCACCCCCGCAAGCCTCACAGCTCGGTGGTGGAACCACCGGCTGCAGCGATCTTCTCCTTGGCCGACTCGCTGAACGCGTGCGCCTTGATCGTGAGCGACACGCTGCCCAGCTCGCCCGAGCCCAGGACCTTCACCGGCTGGTTCTTGCGAACCGCGCCGGCCTCGAACAGCTCGTCCGGTCCGACCTCGCCGCCGTTCGGGAACAGCTCGGCGAGACGGTCCAGGTTCACGACCTGGAAGACGACCTTGTTGCGGGGCCGGTTCTTGAGCCCCTTGATCTTCGGCAGGCGCATGTGGATGGGCATCTGCCCACCCTCGAACGCCGCCGGGGTGTTCTTGCGGGCGCCGGTGCCCTTGGTGCCGCGGCCGGCGGTCTTGCCCTTGGAGCCCTCACCACGACCCACGCGGGTCTTGGCAGTCTTGGCACCGGGCGCCGGGCGCAGGTGGTGAACCTTGATCGCCATTACTCGACCTCCTCAACAGTCACGAGGTGGCTCACGGCGAAGATCATGCCCCGAATCTCGGGGCGGTCCTCCTTGACCACCACATCATTGATCCGCTTGAGGCCCAGCGACCGCAGAGAGTTCCGCTGGTTCTGCTTGCGGCCGATGTGGGACCGGATCTGGGTGACCTTCAAGCGTGCCATCAGCGCACCGCCGCTTCCGCGCGCGCCGCCAGCATGGCCGCCGGCGCCACATCCTCGACCGGCAGGCCACGGCGAGCCGCGACTGCCTCCGGCGACTCGAGGCCCTTCAGAGCGGCCACGGTCGCGTGCACGATGTTGATCGGGTTCGACGAACCCAGGCTCTTCGACAGGATGTCGTGGATGCCCGCGCACTCCAGCACGGCACGCACCGGGCCACCGGCGATGACGCCGGTACCGGCGGAGGCCGGCTTGAGGAGCACGACACCCGCGGCAGCCTCGCCGATGATCGGGTGCGGGATCGTCGCGGCGATCCGCGGAACCTTGAAGAAGTGCTTCTTGGCCTCCTCGACGCCCTTGGCGATGGCCGCGGGCACCTCCTTGGCCTTTCCGTAGCCGATGCCGACCGTGCCGTCGCCGTCGCCCACGATCACCAGGGCGGTGAAGCTGAAGCGACGACCACCCTTGACGACCTTGGCGACACGGTTGATGGCGACGACCCGCTCGAGATGCGGGGTCTTGTCGACGGGCGCGTTGCCGCGGCCGCCCTCACGGCGGTTGTCCCGGCGGTTGCCACCCTCGGTGTTACCGCCGGACCCGCCGCCTCGGCGCTGCTGACCAGGCATTGGTCAATTCCTCCTAGAACTCGAGTCCGGCTTCGCGCGCGGCAGTCGCAAGCGAGGCGATGCGCCCCGCGTACTTGTTGCCACCGCGGTCGAATACGACCTTGGACACGCCCGCGGCCTTGGCCCGCTCGGCGAGGAGAGCGCCGACCTTGCCGGCCTGAGCGCTCTTGTCACCCTCGCCACCCCGCAGGGAGGTGTCGAGCGTGGAAGCCGAGGCCAGCGTGTGGCCCTTGAGGTCGTCGATGATCTGCGCGGTGATGTGCCGCGACGACCGGGTGACGACCAGGCGGGGACGTTCGGCGGTGCCGCGGACGTTCCGACGGACCCGGAAGTGCCGACGCGCCTTTCCGACAGCCCGCTTGGCGGAGACACCCGCGCCATTGCGACGCTTGAGCAGCGTGGCGGTCACTTCTTACCTGCCTTTCCGGCCTTGCGGCGGATGACCTCGCCCTGGTACTTGACGCCCTTGCCCTTGTAGGGCTCCGGCGGGCGGATCTTCCGGATGTTGGCGGCTACCTCGCCGACGAGCTGCTTGTCGATGCCCGCGACCGTGAACTGCGTCGGCCGCTCGACCGAGAACGTGATGCCGTTGGGCGGCACGACGTTCACCGGGTGCGAGAAGCCGAGGGCGAACTCGAGGTCCTTGCCCTTGGCCGTGACACGGTAACCGGTGCCGTTGATCTCCAGCGTCTTCTTGTAGCCCTCGGTGACGCCGACGATCATGTTGGCGACCAGGGTACGGGAGAGGCCGTGGAGCTCCTTGGCCTTGCGCTCGTCGTTGGGGCGGTTGACGTGCAGCTCGCCACCCTCCTGCTCGACCGTGATCGGCTCGGAGACGGTGTGCGAGAGCTCGCCCTTGGGGCCCTTGACCTTGACGGTCTGGCCCGTGATGGTGACATCGACGCCGGCCGGGACCGGGATCGACTTACGTCCGATTCGCGACATGGTTTCTCAGTCTCCAGTTACCAGACGAAGGCGAGGACTTCCCCGCCAACGCTCCGCTTGCGGGCCTGCCGGTCGGTCAGCAGTCCCTGGGACGTCGAAATAATCGCGACACCGAGGCCGCCGAGCACCCGCGGGAGCTCGTCGGACTTGGCGTAAACCCGGAGGCCGGGCTTCGAGACGCGCTTGATGCCGGCGAGGCTGCGCTCGCGACTCTGGCCGTACTTGAGCTCTACGACCAGACGCTTGCCGACAGCGCCTTCCTCGGGCTCCTCGGCCGACCAGGAGGCGATGTAACCCTCAGCCTTGAGGACCTCGGCGATGTTCGCCTTGATCTTCGAGAAGGGCATGGTCACCTTGTCGTGGTACGCCTGGTTGGCGTTGCGCAGACGCGTCAGCATGTCTGCGATCGGGTCCGTCATCGTCATGGGTGTTCGTCAACCTTTCTCGCCGGGGTTCCCACCCGAGGCGGGCCTACGGCGAAGCGGTGTTGCTAGTAATCCAGCCTTTGGTCCGCACTTGGGCGGAGGGTGGGGCGGTTGGAAGGGGGTTACCAGCTGGCCTTGGAAACGCCGGGCAGCTCACCACGGTGAGCCATGTCCCGCAGGCAAACGCGGCACAGGCCGAACTTGCGGTAGACCGAGTGCGGGCGACCGCACTTCTGGCAGCGGGTGTACGCGCGCACGGCGAACTTCGGCTTCGCGGCCGCCTTGAGGATCAGCGCCTTCTTAGCCATGCTCAGTTCTCCTTGAACGGGAAGCCCAGGAGCTTCAGCAGCGCCCGGCCCTCGTCGTCGGTGTCGGCGGTCGTGACCACCGTGATGTCCATGCCCCGCGTGCGATCGATCCGGTCCTGGTCGATCTCGTGGAACACCGACTGCTCGGTCAGGCCGAAGGTGTAGTTACCGTGCCCGTCGAGCTTGCGCCCGTCGAGGCCGCGGAAGTCACGGATACGGGGCAGCGCGATCGACAGCAGCCGGTCGAGGAACTCCCACATCCGGTCGTTGCGCAGGGTAACCTTCGCGCCGATCGGCATGCCCTCACGCAGCTTGAACTGCGCGATGGACTTGGTCGCCCGCCGCACGAGCGGCTTCTGACCGGTGATCGTGGTCAGGTCACGCACGGCGCCGTCGATCAGCTTGGCGTCGCGGGCGGCCTCGCCCACACCCATGTTCACGACGACCTTGACCAGGCCGGGAACCTGCATGGGGTTGCCGTACTTGTACTGCTCCTGAAGCGCTGCGATGACCTCGCTGCGGTACTTCTGCTTCAGGCGCGGCAGCGTCTTGGTCTCGGTGGCGGCAGTCATCAGAGTTCCTTACCGGTCGTACGAGCGATACGGACCTTGTTGCCGTTCTCGTCGACCTTGTAACCGATGCGCGTCGGCTTGCCCTGGTCGTCAACGATCTGCACATTCGAGATGTGGATCGCGGCTTCCTGGGTGACGATGCCACCGGTCTTCGAACCACGCTGGGTGGTGCGGATGCGTTCGTGCTTCTTGACGCGGTTGACGCCCTCGACCAGGACCTTGTCACGCGTCGGGTAGGCCGCGATGACCTTGCCCTTGGCGCCCTTGTCCTTGCCGGCGATGACGACGACCGTGTCGCCCTTCTTGATCTTCACGGTCAGAGCACCTCCGGCGCCAGGCTGATGATCTTCATGAACCGCTTGTCGCGCAGCTCGCGCCCGACCGGGCCGAAGATGCGGGTACCGCGGGGGTCCCCGCCGTCCTTGATGATGACGGCGGCGTTCTCGTCGAAGCGGATGTACGAGCCGTCGGGACGGCGACGCTCCTTGGCGGTGCGGACGATGACCGCCTTGACGACGTCACCCTTCTTCACACCGGCGCCCGGAATGGCGTCCTTGACCGTGGCCACGATGACGTCGCCGATGCTCGCGTAACGGCGACCGGAGCCACCGAGCACACGGATGCACAGGATCTCCCGGGCACCCGTGTTGTCAGCGACGCGCAGTCGCGACTCCTGCTGAATCACGTCTGTCTCCTATGTCTGCCAGTTCTCCGCTGAACTTCGCGAAGCTTGGCGGAACGTGGGGTCCGCCTTTAGGCCTTTTTAGGGGCGGGGGGCGGGGTGGTTGGAGGGGGGCGGGGCCGGCCTTGACCGGCCCCGCGCACTCACTTGGCCTTTTCGAGGATCTCCACGACACGCCACCGCTTGGTGGCCGACAGCGGGCGGGTCTCCATGAGCAGAACCCGGTCGCCGACACCGCACGCGTTCTGCTCGTCGTGCACCTTGAGCTTGCGGGTGCGCCGCAGAACCTTGCCGTAGAGGGCGTGCTTCACACGATCCTCGACCTCGACGACGACGGTCTTGTCCATCTTGTCGCTGACCACGAGCCCCTCGCGAACCTTGCGGTTCGCGCGGACAGTGGCCGTGCTCTCGTCACTCATGCTGTCACCTCATCCGGCGCAACCGAGAGCCCGAGCTCACGTTCACGCATGATCGTATAGATCTTCGCGATGTCCTTACGGACGACCTGCAGCCGACGATGATTGTCGAGCTGGCCGGTCGCGCCCTGCACGCGAAGATTGAACAGCTCCGCCTTGGCCTCCCGCAGTCGCGAAACCAGCTCCTCACCGGAGAGTTCGCGCAGCTCAGAAGCCTTAACGCCCGCTGCCATCAGCTTTCACCCACTTCGCGTGTCACGATGCGGCACTTCATCGGGAGCTTGTGGATAGCGCGGCGCATCGCCTCGCGCGCGATCGTCTCGTTCGGGAACGACATCTCGAAGAGAATGCGTCCCGGCTTGACGTTCGCCACCCACCACTCGGGAGAACCCTTACCGGAACCCATGCGGGTCTCGGCCGGCTTCTTGGTCAGAGCGTTGTCGGGGAAGACCGAGATCCAGACCTTGCCACCACGCTTGATGTGACGGGTCATCGCGATACGGGCCGACTCGATCTGCCGGTTGGTCACGTACGCCGGCTCCAGAGCCTGGATACCGAACTCACCGAAGACAACCCGGTTGCCGCCCTTGGACGCGCCGTGGCGGTCCGGGTGGTGCGGCTTGCGGAAGCCCTTCGGGGGCTTACGCGGCATCAGCATGTGTCAGCCCTCCTGCTGCGTCTCGGCGACCGCCGGCGCCGCGGCGACCGCCGCGTCGTTGGCGTTGTCGCCGGTCGGGGTGTCGCCCTTGGCCTGGGCGGCGGCGGCAGCGCGGCCGGCCTCGGTCCCACCGGCGGTCGTGCCGGACGAACCGGAACGGCCACGGCGCGGACGCTCGGCCCGGTCGGCGCGGTCACGGCGCGGGCGGGCGGGCGCCTCGGGGGCAACCTCGCGACCCGGCACGGCGTCGCCCTTGTAGATCCAGACCTTCACACCGATGCGGCCGAACGTCGTACGGGCCTCGAAGAAGCCGTACTCGATGTTGGCGCGCAGCGTGTGCAGCGGGACGCGACCCTCACGGTAGAACTCCGTGCGGCTCATCTCCGCGCCGCCCAGGCGACCGGAGACCTGCACCCGGATGCCCTTGCAGATCGGGTTCTTCATGGCCGACTGCATGGCCTTGCGCATCGCCCGGCGGAAGCTGACCCGGGAGGACAGCTGCTCGGCGACGCCCTGCGCCACCAGCTGAGCGTCCGACTCCGGGCTCTTCACCTCGAGGATGTTGAGCTGGACCTGCTTGCCGGTGAGCTTCTCGAGCTCGCCGCGGATCCGGTCGGCCTCCGCGCCCTTGCGACCGATGACAATGCCCGGCCGGGCGGTGTGGATGTCGACCCGGACCCGGTCACGGGTCCGCTCGATGTCCACCTTGGAGATGCCGGCCCGCTCGAGGCCCTTGGACATCATGCGGCGGATCTTGACGTCCTCGCCGATGTAGTCCTTGTAGAGCTTGTCGGCGAACCACCGGGACTTCCAGTCGGTGGAGATACCGAGGCGGAATCCGGTGGGGTGAACTTTCTGGCCCATTACTCGGACTCCTCCGTCGTCTGGGGCGCGGCGGCCGGCTCAGCCTTCTTGGCCGGCGTCGCCTTCTTCGCCGCGGCGGCCTTCTTGGCCGGCCGGGCGACCTGGACCGCCTCGACGGCGATCGTGATGTGGCTGGTGCGCTTGCGGATCCGGTACGCCCGGCCCTGCGCACGCGGACGGAACCGCTTGAGCGTCGGACCCTCGTCGACGAACGCCTCGCTCACGAGGAGCGCGTCCGGGTCGAGCCGCTCGTTGTTCTCCGCGTTCGCGATCGCGCTCGCCAGCACCTTGTAGACCTGCTCGCTCGCGGCCTGCGGCGCGAACTGCAGGACGGTCAGAGCCTCCTTCGCGGGCAGACCGCGGACGAGGTTGACCACACGGCGTGCCTTGTTCGGCGAGATGCGGACGTGCTTCGCAACCGCACGACTGCCCGGAAGCGCCGGTGCGTCGTTCTTTGTTGGCATCGCTGTGACCCCTTTCTTATCCGTGGACTGACTAGCGACGACGGCTCTTGCGGTCGTCCTTCTCGTGACCCTTGAACGTGCGGGTCAGAGCGAACTCGCCGAGCTTGTGACCGACCATGGCCTCGGTGATGAACACCGGGACGTGCTTGCGACCGTCGTGCACCGCGATCGTGTGCCCGAGCATGTCGGGGATGATCATCGAGCGCCGCGACCAGGTCTTGATGACGTTCTTCGAGTTCTTCTCGTTCTGGACTTCCACCTTCTTGAGCAGGTGGTCGTCGACGAACGGGCCCTTCTTCAGGCTGCGTGGCATCTTTTAACTCCCGTTACCCGCGCTTGCGGGTGGCGTAGCGGCGGCGAACGATCAGCTTGTCGCTCTCCTGGCCCTTGCGGCGGGTACGACCCTCGGGCTTACCAGCCGGATTGACCGGGTGGCGACCACCGGAGGTCTTACCCTCACCACCACCGTGCGGGTGGTCGATCGGGTTCATGGCGACACCGCGGACGGTCGGGCGCTTGCCCTTCCAGCGCATACGGCCGGCCTTGCCCCAGTTGATGTTCGACTGTTCGGCATTGCCGATCTCGCCGACCGTGGCCCGGCAACGGATGTCGACCCGGCGGATCTCACCGGAGGGCATACGCAGCGTGGCGTACGCGCCCTCACGGCCGAGCAGCTGGATACCGACACCGGCCGAGCGGGCCAGCTTGGCGCCACCGCCGGGACGAAGCTCCACACCGTGGACCGTCGTACCGACCGGGATGTTGCGCAGGGGAAGGTTGTTCCCCGGCTTGATGTCCGCACCGGGGCCGGACTCGACCCGGTCGCCCTGCTTGAGGTCCTTCGGCGCGAGGATGTAGCGCTTCTCGCCGTCGGCGTAGTGCAGCAGCGCGATGCGCGACGTGCGGTTCGGGTCGTACTCGATGTGCGCGACCTTGGCCGGCACGCCGTCCTTGTCGACCCGCTTGAAGTCGATGAGCCGGTACTGCCGCTTGTGGCCGCCGCCCTGGTGCCGCGTGGTGATGCGGCCGTGGACGTTGCGTCCACCCTTCTTGGGCAGCGGAACCAGGAGCGACTTCTCCGGCGTGGACCGGGTCAGCTCGGCGAAGTCGGCGACGCTGGAGCCGCGACGGCCCGGCGTGGTCGGCTTGTACTTACGGATAGCCATTGTTTTACAACCCCTTAGCTGACCGGGCCGCCGAAGGCCTCGATACGGTCACCGTCAGCCAGCTTGACCATCGCGCGCTTCGTCGCCTTGCGCTGACCGAAGCCGGTCCGGGTGCGCTTGCGCTTGCCCTCGCGGTTCGCGGTGTTCACCGACAGCACGCGGACGTTGAAGATCTGCTGGATCGCGATCTTGATCTGGGTCTTGTTCGCGTCCGGGTGGACGAGGAACGTGTACCAGTTCTGGTCGAGAACGCTGTAGCTCTTCTCGGAGACAACCGGGCGGACGATGATGTCGCGCGGGTCGGCGATGGTGCTCACTTGTTCTCCCCCTCGGCGGTCGCCGGCGCGCCCAGGAACTCGTCGAGCGCGTCCTTGGTGAAGACCACCTCGTCGGCCACCAGCACGTCGTACGTGTTGAGCTGGCCCGCCTCGAGCAGGTGCACGGTCGCCTCGTTGCGCAGCGACAGCCAGTTCAGCTCGTCGGTGCTGCTCAGCACGACCAGGACCTTGGTGGACTCGGTGGCCTTGCGCAGCGTGGCGATCGCGGCCTTGGTCGACGGCTTGTCGCCGCTGACGAACGCCTCGACCACGTGCACGCGGCCGTCGCGGGCCCGGTCGGAGAGGGCGCCACGCAGCGCGGCCGCCTTCATCTTCTTGGGGGTCCGCTGGCTGTAGTCGCGCGGCACGGGACCGTGCACGACGCCACCGCCGGTGAACTGCGGCGCGCGGATCGAGCCCTGACGGGCGCGACCGGTGCCCTTCTGCTTGTACGGCTTCTTGCCGCCACCGGCGACCTCGCCGCGCGTCTTGGCCTTCGCCGTGCCCTGGCGGGCGGCGGCGAGCTGGGCCACGACGACCTGGTGCATCAGCGGGATGTTCGCCTGCACGTCGAAGATCGCGTCCGGCAGCTCGACCGAGCCGGCCTTGTTGCCCTCGATGTTGATCACGTCAACCGAGCTCACTTGGCACCGCCCTTCTTAGCCGCTGTACGGACCAGGATGAGCGCGCCCTTGGGACCGGGCACCGCGCCCCTGATCAGGATCAGGTTGTTCTCGGTGTCCACCGCCTGCACGACCAGGTTCTGCACGGTGAAGCGCTTGTTGCCCATTCGACCGGCCATCCGCGTGCCCCTGAAGACGCGACCGGGGGTCGCGCAGGCGCCGATGGAACCGGGCGAGCGGTGCTTGCGCTCGACACCGTGGCTGGCCTTGAGGCCGTGGAAGCCGTGCCGCTTCATGACACCGGCGTAGCCCTTGCCTCGGGTCTTACCGGTGACGTCGATCGGCGAACCGACCGCGAACGCCTCGACGGTGACCTCCTGGCCGAGCTCGTACTCACCGGCATCGGTGGTGCGCAGCTCGACGACGTGACGCCGCGGCGACACACCGGCCTTCGCGAAGTGACCGCCCTCGGGCTTGTTCACCTTGCGCGGGTCGATCGCGCCGTACGCCAGCTGGACGGCCGCGTAGCCGTCCTTCTCATCTGTGCGGACCTGGGTCACGACGCAAGGGCCGGCCTGCACCACGGTCACCGGGACAACCTTGTTGTTGTCCCAGACCTGGGTCATGCCGAGCTTGGCGCCCAGGATCCCCTTCACTTGCCTGTCCATCAGTCGCGATCCCTACAGCTTGATCTCGATGTCGACGCCAGCCGGCAGGTCGAGGCGCATGAGCGAGTCGACCGTCTTCGGGGTCGGGTCGATGATGTCGATCAGCCGCTTGTGCGTGCGCATCTCGAAGTGCTCGCGCGAGTCCTTGTACTTGTGCGGCGAACGGATGACGCAGAAACGGTTGATCTCCGTGGGCAGCGGCACCGGGCCTGCGACCGACGCACCGGTACGCGTGACCGTCTCGACGATCTTGCGCGCCGAGGAGTCGACGACCTCGTGGTCATAGGCCTTGAGCCGGATGCGGATCTTCTGTCCCGCCATGGTGGCTTCTGTTTCCTTCTCTCGATGCCGCTACGTGCGAAAGCGGTGGCTCTCGCATGCCCGCAGGACCGTTGATCCTGCGTTGTCCGACCCCCGCGGTCGGGCGTGTCGCGTTAACTCTCAGAAAGCTGCGCACGGCAGCACTCCAGATCACGGGGATCTTGAGGTGTCTTACGGATGGCCAACAAACACACCCAGACACCCGGCGAGGGTGGCCAGCTGCACAAGGCAGCTGACCACCCCGCTCGGACGCAACCTGACTAGTATGCCGGATTGACGCCGGCAATGCTAATCGGGGTCACCCTTGCTCAGACGTTGATCTTCGTGACCGTGCCGGCGCCGACGGTGCGGCCACCCTCGCGGATCGCGAACTTCAGGCCCTGCTCCATGGCGATCGGCTGGATCAGCTTGACCGACATGCTGGTGGAGTCGCCCGGCATGACCATCTCGGTGCCCTCGGGCAGCGTGACGACGCCGGTGACGTCCGTGGTGCGGAAGTAGAACTGCGGGCGGTAGTTCTGGAAGAACGGGGTGTGCCGGCCGCCCTCTTCCTTCGAGAGGATGTAGACCTGGCCCTCGAACTCCGTGTGCGGAGTCGTGGTGCCCGGCTTCACGACGACCATGCCGCGCTCGACGTCCTCGCGCTTGATGCCGCGGAGAAGCAGACCGACGTTCTCACCCGCGCGGGCCTCGTCGAGCAGCTTGCGGAACATCTCGATGCCGGTGCAGACGGTCTTCGTCGACTTCTCGCGGATGCCGACGATCTCGACCTCCTCGTTCGGCTTGAGGATGCCACGCTCGGCGCGACCGGTGACGACCGTTCCACGACCGGTGATCGTGAAGACGTCCTCGATCGGCATGAGGAACGGCTTCTCGACGTCACGCTCGGGCTGCGGGATCGCGGTGTCGACCGCGTTCATCAGCTCGAGGAGCTTGCCGGTCCACTCCTTGTCGCCCTCGAGCGCCTTGAGCGCCGAGACGCGCACGACCGGAAGGTCGTCGCCCGGGAACTCGTAGGTGCTGAGCAGCTCGCGGACCTCGAGCTCGACGAGCTCGAGGAGCTCCTCGTCGTCCACCATGTCGCTCTTGTTCAGGGCGACGACGATGTACGGAACGCCGACCTGGCGGGCCAGGAGCACGTGCTCCTTGGTCTGCGGCATCGGGCCGTCGGTCGCGGCGACCACCAGGATCGCGCCGTCCATCTGGGCGGCACCGGTGATCATGTTCTTGATGTAGTCGGCGTGGCCGGGGCAGTCCACGTGCGCGTAGTGACGCGTCGCGGTCTGGTACTCGACGTGCGCGATCGAGATCGTGATACCACGGGCCTTCTCTTCAGGCGCCTTGTCGATCTCGTCGAACGGGGTGTACGGGTTCAGGTCCGGGTATTCGTCGTGCAGGACCTTCGTGATGGCCGCAGTCAGCGTCGTCTTACCGTGGTCGATGTGACCAATGGTGCCGATGTTGACGTGCGGCTTAGTCCGCTCGAACTTCGCCTTCGCCACTGGTGTCCTCCTGTGGACTGTGGAATAACTTTTTCCCGGCACGCCCGATAAGGCGATGGGGACTCTGTCGACTGCTCGTGCGCGTGCGGTCCTCGACGGACCGCACGCGCCTCACCGCATCAGGCGCCGGTGGCCTTCGCGATGATCTCCTTCGCGACGCTCTGCGGAACCTCGGCGTAGGAGTCGAACTGCATGCTGTAGCTGGCCCGGCCGGCCGTCTTCGACCGCAGGTCGCCGACGTAGCCGAACATCTCCGAGAGCGGCACCAGAGCCTTGATGACGCGGGCGCCGGAGCGCTCCTCCATCGACTGGATGATGCCACGGCGGGAGTTGAGGTCGCCGATCACGTCGCCCATGTTGTCCTCGGGCGTGGTGACCTCGACGGACATCATCGGCTCGAGCAGCGCGGGGTCGGCCTTGCGGGCCGCCTCCTTCATCGCGATGGAGCCGGCGATCTTGAACGCCATCTCGGACGAGTCGACCTCGTGGTACTGACCGTCGACCAGCGTGAACTTCACGCCGACCAGCGGGTACCCGGCGAGAACGCCGTACTGCAGCGAGTCCTGCGCGCCCGCGTCCACCGAGGGGATGAACTCCTTGGGGATGCGACCGCCGGTCACCGCGTTGACGAACTCGTACGTGGGGCCGTCCGCCTCGAGCGACAACGGCTCGACGCTGATGACAACCTTCGCGTACTGGCCCGAGCCACCGGTCTGCTTCTTGTGGACGTACGTGAGCTTCTCCACGGTGCCGCGGATCGTCTCGCGGTACGCCACCTGCGGCTTACCGATGTTGGCCTCGACGTTGAACTCGCGGCGCATGCGGTCCACCAGGATGTCCAGGTGGAGCTCGCCCATGCCAGCGATGATCGTCTGGCCGGTCTCCTCGTCGTTGAAGACGCGGAAGGTCGGGTCCTCCTCGGCCAGGCGCTGGATCGCGGTGCCCAGCTTCTCCTGGTCCGACTTGGTCTTCGGCTCGATGGCGACCTGGATGACCGGCTCCGGGAAGGTCATCGACTCCAGGATGACCGGGTTGGCCGGGTCGCTGAGCGTGTCACCGGTGGTGGTCTGCTTCAGACCCTGGACGGCGATGATGTCGCCGGCCTGCGCGGTGGCGCGCTCCTCACGCTTGTTCGCGTGCATCTGGTAGATCTTGCCGATCCGCTCCTTGCGGTCCTTGGTGGAGTTGACCACCTGGGAACCGGACTCGAGCGTGCCGGAGTAGACCCGGACGTACGTGAGCTTGCCGAGGTGCTTGTCCGTCTGGATCTTGAAGGCCAGGCCGGAGAAGGGCTCGGTGTTCGACGGCTTGCGCAGCAGCGGCGTCTCGCCGTCGGTCGCAGTGCCCTCGATGGCCGGGATGTCCAGCGGCGACGGCAGGAAGTCGATCACGGCGTCGAGCATGGGCTGAACGCCCTTGTTCTTGAACGCCGAACCGCACAGCACAGGGTTGGCCTTGCTGGCGATCGTGGCGCGCCGGATGGCGGCCTTGATCTCGTCCTGCGAGAGCTCCTCGCCCTCGAGGTACTTCTCCATGACGGCGTCGTCGACGTCGGCCAGGGTCTCGATCAGCTTCTCGCGCCACTCGGTCGCGGAGTCGACCAGGTCGGCCGGGATCTCCTCGATCGCGTAGTCGTCACCCTTCTGGGTCTCACCACGCCAGGTGAGCGCGCGCATGCCGATCAGGTCGACGACACCGATGTGGTCGGCCTCGAGCCCGATCGGGATCTGCAGCACCAGCGGGGTGGCGTTGAGCCGGTCGATCATCATCTGAACGCAGCGGAAGAAGTCCGCGCCGGTCCGGTCGAGCTTGTTGACGAAGCACATCCGGGGAACGTGGTACTTGTCCGCCTGACGCCACACGTTCTCGGTCTGCGGCTCCACGCCGGCAACACCGTCGTAGACCGCAACCGCACCGTCCAGCACCCGCAGCGACCGCTCCACCTCGACCGTGAAGTCGACGTGGCCGGGCGTGTCGATGATCTGGATCGTGTGGCCCTTCCACTCGCACTTGGTGGCGGCGGAAGTGATCGTGATACCGCGCTCCTGCTCCTGCTCCATCCAGTCCATGACAGCGCCGCCGTCGTGAACCTCACCGATCTTGTACGTGATACCGGTGTAGAACAGGATTCGCTCAGTAGTCGTGGTCTTACCGGCATCGATGTGCGCCATGATGCCGATGTTGCGTACGTTGGCAAGCGCGTCTGCGGCGGCCACTTCAATCCCTACTTTTCTTCGTCGTCGTCTCGTGGACCGGTACGACTTGCGCTGTGGCCCGGCCGGAGCCGGGCCCACAGCAGCGGGGTCTTACCAGCGGTAGTGCGCGAAGGCCTTGTTGGACTCCGCCATCTTGTGGGTGTCCTCACGGCGCTTGACAGCAGCGCCGAGGCCGTTGCTGGCGTCGAGCAGCTCGTTCTGGAGGCGCTCGATCATGGTCTTCTCGCGGCGGGCCTTGGAGTACTGGACCAGCCAGCGCAGACCGAGGGTGGTCTGGCGCGGCGTACGGACCTCGACCGGAACCTGGTAGGTCGCGCCACCGACGCGGCGGCTGCGGACCTCGAGGGTCGGCTTGACGTTGTCCATCGCGCGCTTGAGGGTCACGACCGGGTCGGTGCCGCTCTTCTCGCGGGCACCCTCGAGGGCGCCGTAGACGATGCGCTCAGCGAGCTGCCGCTTGCCGCCGATCAGGATCTTGTTGATCAGCTGGGTGACCAGCGGCGAGTTGTAAACCGGGTCCGCAACCACTGGGTGGCGCGGAGCGGGGCCTTTACGCGGCATATCAGCTCTTCTCCTTCTTCGCGCCGTAACGGCTGCGGGCCTGCTTGCGGTTGCGGACACCCTGGGTGTCCAGCGAACCACGGACGATCTTGTAGCGGACGCCGGGGAGGTCCTTCACACGGCCACCACGCACGAGCACGATCGAGTGCTCCTGCAGGTTGTGGCCGACGCCCGGGATGTACGCCGTCACCTCGATCTGGCTGCTGAGCTTCACACGAGCGACCTTGCGCAGCGCAGAGTTCGGCTTCTTGGGGGTGGTGGTGTACACGCGCGTGCACACGCCGCGCCGCTGAGGACTACCTTTCAGCGCCGGCGTCTTGGTCTTGCTCGTCTTCGCCTGACGGCCCTTTCGGACCAGCTGCTGGATCGTGGGCACCGGGTTTCTCCGCTCCCTTCGGCCGCTTCCTAGGCGGCCGCACCGTCTTCAATAAGCCTGTGTGCACCGGTCCCTCCCCGATCCCGGGGAGTTGTCCGGCACCCGCGGTCGGGCGTGTCGTCCGGCTCACGGTCCCGCCGCGCGTTGGTCAACGCGCACCGGGTCTTGTCTTGGTCGACGCCCCTGATCTGGGGCGCCGGCTCGGCGTAGCGCCGCCTCGTCGTCAACTGCCGACTCGGGCGCACGCACGAGTTGCCCGGGCAAGCCCGGGCACGAGGGGAAAGCCTACCCACCACGAGCACCCAGGTCAAAATGAACGCTGAAGCCACGCGACGGATATCTCCGATACAAGTGTACCGGGTGCCTGACGGTGGCAACGCCGCGGTGGCCGACTAGGTCTTGGGAGCCCCATAGCCCTTACACCGAAATCTGCAACACCAGGGTCAACGCGAGGGACAGAAGAGCAATTCCCGCGCCGATGGACCCGCATACGATTCCTGCCATACCCAGCCCGGCGCCGGTGAACCGCACCTGGCCGGTCTGGCCCGAGCGGCGGATCTGCCGGCGCGACACCACACCGAGGGCGACCGCTCCCCCGCCGGCGGCCACACAGAGCAGCGTGAAGGCGCCGGCCACCCAGCCGCCCCAGCCCTCGGACGCGCCGGCCAGGCCGAAGCAGACCACGAGCAGCGACACCAGGATCGATCCGATGCCGGCCATGAGCGAGCCGATGGCCAGGCCCGACGTGATCGGCTCGACCCGCAGCTGCACCAGACCGAACTCGGTGCCGGGCATGGCATCGACCCGTTCCGGCCGCCACCGGCCCGAGGGCGGCGGCGGAGGCACAGCGGCGGGAAACTGCGCCGGCGGCGGGGGTGGGACGGTCATGAGAAGAGCATGTCACCCGTACGGGGCGAGCCGCATCCCGCCTCAGTCGGTGCCGGGTGCGAAGTCGGGCCCGCCGGGCGCTCCGGCCAGGTGCAACAGGCCGGCGATGGACGCGATGACCAGCGAGGTGAGGGCCAGGACGATGCCCGTCCAGGCCAGCCGGCGGCCCCGGCGGATCCAGGCCGAGCCGGTCAGATAGCCCTTCGAGTCGTACGCCTGCCGGGCCGTCTGACGGGCGAGCAGCAGGGCGACGGTGGCGGGAATCACACCGCCGATGAACGCGCCGGTCAGAAAGCCCACCAGACCCAGCGCGAAGACCGCCCGCGCCTTCGACGAGGGCGCCGGATCCGGGTCCATCGGATGGCGGGTGGGAACTGCGGCCGGAAGCGTCACGAGAACCATTCTAGAAAGGCCGGAAGGCGGCCGCGCCATGCGCGACCGCCTTCCGGACCGATCTTGTCAGTAGTCGACCCCGCGAACGGGGAAGACCTTTTAGCGGTACGACCCGAAGTCGAAGTCGTCCAGCGGCACAGCCTGCCCGCTGGCCGGCCCGAAGCCGTAGTCGGTCTCGGGGTACCCGGTCATCGAGTACACCTTGGCCTTGGCCTCCTCGGTCGGCTCGACCCGGATGTTGCGGTACTTGGAGATACCGGTACCGGCCGGGATGAGCTTACCGATGATCACGTTCTCCTTGAGGCCGACCAGCGAGTCGCTGCGCGAGTTGATCGCCGCGTCGGTCAGCACCCGGGTGGTCTCCTGGAAGGAGGCCGCCGAGAGCCAGGAATCCGTGGCCAGCGAGGCCTTGGTGATACCCATGAGCACGGGACGACCGGCGGCGGGCTCGCCACCCTCGCCGACGAGCCGGCGGTTCTCCGACTCGAAGAGCGCCCGGTCGACCAGCACGCCCGGCAGGAACTCGGCCGCGCCGGAGTCGATGACCGTCACCCGCTTGAGCATCTGGCGGATGATGATCTCGATGTGCTTGTCGTGGATGAGCACACCCTGCGAGCGGTAGACCTCCTGGACCTCGGAGGTCAGGTGGACCTGGACCGCCCGCGGACCCATGATCCGCAGAAGCTCGTGCGGGTCGATGGTGCCCTCGGTCAGCTTCTCGCCGACGCCGACGTGGTCGCCGTCGTGAGCCCGGAGCTTGACGCGCTTGGAGATCTTGTCGTACACGATCTCCTCGCTGCCGTCGTCCGGCACCACGATGATCTTCCGCGAGCGCTCGCCGTCCTCGATGCGGATGCGTCCCGGGGTGTCGGCGATGGGCGCCTTGCCCTTGGGCACACGGGCCTCGAAGATCTCCTGCACACGGGGCAGACCCTGGGTGATGTCCTCACCCGCGACACCACCGGTGTGGAAGGTACGCATCGTCAGCTGCGTGCCCGGCTCACCGATGGACTGGGCGGCGATGATGCCGACCGCCTCGCCGATGTCGACGCCCTTGCCGGTCGGCAGCGAGCGGCCGTAGCAGGCCGCGCACACGCCGAGCTTCGACTCGCAGGTCAGCACCGAGCGCACCCGGACGTTCTCGACACCGGCCGCGACGAGCTTGTCGACCAGGATCGAGTTGAGGTCCGAGCCGCGGGCGACGACCAGGTTGCCGTTGGCGTCCTTGATGTCGTCGGCCAGCGTCCGCGCGTGCACACCGGTCTCGGCGTGCACGTGCACGACCAGCGTGCCGTCCGCCTCGCGCTCGCCCACCTGCATCGGGATCGCGCGGTCGGTGCCGCAGTCCTCCTCGCGGATGATGACGTCCTGCGAGACGTCCACCAGACGACGGGTCAGGTAACCCGAGTCGGCGGTACGCAGCGCGGTGTCGGCCAGACCCTTGCGGGCGCCGTGCGTGGAGATGAAGTACTCCAGCACGGTCAGACCCTCGCGGTACGACGAGGTGATCGGCCGCGGGATGATCTCACCCTTGGGGTTGGCCACCAGGCCGCGGATCGCGGCGATCTGCCGGAGCTGGAGGAGGTTACCGCGAGCGCCGGAGTTGATCATCACCCAGAGCGGGTTCTCCTGCGGCAGCGCGCTCTCCATCTCCTTGGAGATCTCGTTGGTCGCCTTGGTCCAGATCTCGATCAGCTCGCCGCGACGTTCCTCGGCGGTCATCAGACCACGCTGGTACTGCTTGTCGATCCGGTCGGCCTCGGTCTGGTACTTGGCCAGGATCTCCGGCTTGCGCGGGGGACCGATGACGTCGCCCATGCCGATCGTCACGCCGGACCAGGTGGCCCAGTGGAAGCCGGCCTCCTTGAGCGCGTCCAGGGTCGCCGCGAGGGCGACCTTGGGGAAGCGCTCGGCGAGGTCGTTGACGATCGCCGACAGCTGACCCTTGCGGATCTCGTAGTTCACGAAGCGGTAGCCCGGGGGCAGCGTCTCGTTGAACAGGACGCGGCCGAGCGTCGTCTCGACGAGCAGCGGGTCACCCTCGACCCACTCCTCCGGCGCGGTCCAGGCCGGGCCCTTGGCGCCGTTGTCGACACCGATGACCTCACGGAGCCGGATCTTGACCGTCGCCTGCAGGTGCAGCTCGCCGTTGTCGAAGGCCATCCGAGCCTCGGCGTCCGAGCTGAAGACCCGGCCCTCACCCTTGGCACCGGCAGTCTGGTGCGTCAGGTAGTAGAGACCGATGACCATGTCCTGGGTCGGCATGGTGACCGGCTTGCCGTCGGCCGGCTTGAGGATGTTGTTCGACGAGAGCATCAGGATCCGGGCCTCGGCCTGCGCCTCGGCCGACAGCGGCACGTGCACCGCCATCTGGTCACCGTCGAAGTCGGCGTTGAACGCCGTACAGACGAGCGGGTGGATCTGGATCGCCTTGCCCTCGACCAGCTGCGGCTCGAAGGCCTGGATGCCCAGGCGGTGCAGGGTCGGCGCGCGGTTCAGGAGCACGGGGTGCTCGCTGATGACCTCTTCGAGGACGTCCCACACGACCGGCCGCTGACGCTCGACCATGCGCTTGGCCGACTTGATGTTCTGCGCGTGGTTCAGGTCGACCAGGCGCTTCATCACGAACGGCTTGAACAGCTCCAGCGCCATCTGCTTGGGCAGACCGCACTGGTGCAGCTTCAGGCGCGGGCCGACGACGATGACCGAACGGCCGGAGTAGTCGACGCGCTTGCCGAGCAGGTTCTGACGGAACCGGCCCTGCTTGCCCTTGAGCATGTCGGACAGCGACTTCAGCGGGCGGTTACCCGGACCGGTGACCGGCCGGCCGCGGCGGCCGTTGTCGAACAGCGCGTCGACGGCCTCCTGCAGCATCCGCTTCTCGTTGTTCACGATGATCTCGGGCGCGCCCAGGTCGATCAGGCGCTTCAACCGGTTGTTCCGGTTGATGACCCGGCGGTACAGGTCGTTCAGGTCGCTCGTCGCGAAGCGGCCACCGTCGAGCTGCACCATCGGGCGCAGGTCCGGCGGGATGACCGGGACGCAGTCGAGCACCATGCCGAGCGGCGAGTTGCGGGTGTTCAGGAACGCGGCGACGACCTTGAGGCGCTTGAGCGCACGGATCTTCCGCTGGCCCTTACCGGTGCGAATGATCTCGCGCAGGTTCTCGGCCTCGGCGTCCAGGTCCATGTTCTGCAGCAGCGCCTTGATGGCCTCGGCGCCCATGCCACCGGTGAAGTACTCACCGAAGCGGTCCCGCAGCTCGCGGTAGAGCAGCTCGTCGGTGACCAGCTGCTTGGAGTCGAGCTTGCGGAAGGTGTCGAGCACCTCGTCGAGGCGGTCGATCTCGCGCTGGGCCTTGTCCCGGATCTGGCGCATCTCGCGCTCGCCGGCTTCCTTGACCTTGCGGCGAACGTCGGCCTTGGCACCCTCGGCCTCGAGCTCGGACAGGTCCTGCTCGAGCTTGGCAGCGCGCTTCTCGATCTCCGAGTCGCGGCTGTTCTCCGACTGGCGCTTCTCGGCGAAGATCTCGTTCTCGATGGTCGAGAGGTCGCGGTGCCGAGCTTCGGCGTCCACGCTCGTCACGACGTACGAGGCGAAGTAGATGATCTTCTCGAGGTCCTTGGGCGCCAGGTCGAGCAGGTAGCCCAGCCGGCTCGGCACACCCTTGAAGTACCAGATGTGCGTGACCGACGCGGCCAGCTCGATGTGACCCATGCGCTCACGGCGGACCTTGGACCGGGTCACCTCGACGCCGCAGCGCTCACAGATGATGCCCTTGAACCGGACCCGCTTGTACTTGCCGCAGTAGCACTCCCAGTCCCGCTGAGGACCGAAGATCTTCTCGCAGAAGAGTCCGTCCTTCTCGGGCTTGAGGGTGCGGTAGTTGATCGTCTCGGGCTTCTTGACCTCGCCGTGCGACCACTGCCGGATGTCGTCAGCGGTAGCAAGGCCGATGCGCAACTCGTCGAAGAAGTTGACGTCGAGCACTTGGACTATCCCTCGTGTTTCGTTGCTCGGGTGAATTCAAGGCCGGCGGGGAGCGTCCCGCGGGTGACCCCGCGGGACGCTTTCCGTCAGATCTCTTCGACGCTGCTGACGCCCTCGTTCGGGCGCCGGGACAGGTCGATGCCGAGTTCCTCCGCGGCCCGGAAGACCTCGTCGTCCGTCTCGCGCATCTCGAGGGCCACACCGTCGCTGGAAAGCACCTCGACGTTCAGGCACAGCGACTGCAGCTCCTTGAGGAGCACCTTGAAGGACTCCGGGATTCCCGGCTCCGGGATGTTCTCGCCCTTGACGATGGCCTCGTAGACCTTCACGCGGCCCAGGACGTCATCGGACTTGATGGTGAGCAGTTCCTGCAGCGCGTAAGCGGCGCCGTAGGCCTGCATCGCCCAGCACTCCATCTCGCCGAACCGCTGGCCACCGAACTGCGCCTTACCACCCAGCGGCTGCTGCGTGATCATCGAGTACGGGCCGGTCGACCGAGCGTGAATCTTGTCGTCGACCAGGTGGTTCAGCTTGAGGATGTAGACGTACCCGACCGAGATCGGGTCCGGCAGCGGCTCGCCGGAGCGGCCGTCGAACAGCTGCGCCTTGCCGTCGCCGTTGACCAGCCGCTTACCGTCGCGGTTGACCAGCGTCGACTCGAGGAGGCCCTTGATCTCCTCCTCCTGCGCACCGTCGAAGACGGGGGTCGCGACGTTCGAGTCCGCCACGGACTCGTGCGCCTCGATCGCGCGCAGCTGGCGCTTCCACTCCTCGTCCTCGCCCTCGACCGACCAGCCGGTCTTGGCGATCCACCCGAGGTGGGTCTCCAGAACCTGGCCGATGTTCATGCGCGAGGGCACACCGAGCGGGTTGAGCACGATGTCGACGGGGGTGCCGTCCTCGAGGAACGGCATGTCCTCGACGGGCAGGATCTTGGAGATGACGCCCTTGTTGCCGTGGCGGCCCGCGAGCTTGTCACCGTCCTGGATCTTGCGCTTCTGGGCGACGTACACCCGGACCAGCTCGTTGACGCCCGGGGGCAGCTCGTCGCCGTCCTCACGCGAGAACGTGCGGACGCCGATGACCGTGCCGGTCTCACCGTGCGGCACCTTCAGCGAGGTGTCCCGGACCTCCCGGGCCTTCTCACCGAAGATCGCGCGGAGCAGCCGCTCCTCGGGGGTCAGCTCGGTCTCGCCCTTGGGCGTGACCTTGCCGACCAGGATGTCGCCGGGAACGACCTCGGCGCCGATCCGGATGATGCCGCGCTCGTCGAGGTCGGCGAGCATTTCCTCGCTGACGTTCGGGATGTCGCGGGTGATCTCTTCCGGGCCGAGCTTGGTGTCGCGGGCGTCGACCTCGTGCTCCTCGATGTGGATCGAGGTGAGGACGTCCTGCTGGACGAGGCGCTGCGACAGGATGATCGCGTCCTCGTAGTTGTGACCCTCCCAGCACATGAACGCGACGAGCAGGTTGCGGCCGAGGGCCATCTCCCCCTCGTCGGTGCACGGGCCGTCGGCGATGACCTGGCCGGCCTCGACCCGGTCACCCTCGAACACGACCGGCTTCTGGTTGACGCAGGAGCCGGCGTTGGAGCGGCGGAACTTGTGCAGCAGGTACGTACGGCGGTGACCGTCGTCCTGGTGCACCGTCACGTAGTCGGCGCACAGGTCTTCGACCACGCCGCCGACCTCGGCGACGACCACGTCACCGGCGTCGACCGCGGCACGGTACTCCATGCCGGTGCCGACCAGCGGCGCCTCGGCCTTGACCAGCGGCACAGCCTGACGCTGCATGTTCGCGCCCATGAGGGCACGGTTGGCGTCGTCGTGCTCGAGGAACGGGATCATCGCGGTCGCGACCGACGTCATCTGCCGCGGCGACACGTCCATGTAGTCGACCTCGGTGCCGGGCACGTAGTCGACCTCACCGCCCTTACGGCGGACCAGGACGCGATCGTCGGCGAAGGTGCCGTCGCTCTTCAGCGTGGCGTTCGCCTGCGCCTTGATGTACCGGTCTTCCTCGTCCGCCGTCAGGTAGTCGACCTCGTCGGTGACGACGCCGTTCTCGACCTTCCGGTACGGCGTCTCGATGAAGCCGAACGGGTTGACGCGGGCGAACGTCGAAAGGGCGCCGATCAGGCCGATGTTCGGGCCTTCCGGCGTCTCGATCGGGCACATCCGGCCGTAGTGCGACGGGTGCACGTCACGGACCTCGAAGCCGGCCCGCTCACGCGACAGGCCGCCGGGGCCCAGCGCCGAGAGGCGGCGACGGTGGGTCAGACCAGCCAGCGGGTTGGTCTGGTCCATGAACTGCGAGAGCTGCGACGTGCCGAAGAACTCCTTGATCGCCGCCACCACGGGACGGATGTTGATCAGGGTCTGCGGCGTGATCGCCTCGACGTCCTGGGTCGTCATGCGCTCGCGGACGACGCGCTCCATCCGGGACAGGCCCACGCGGACCTGGTTCTGGATGAGCTCGCCGACCGTACGCAGACGGCGGTTGCCGAAGTGGTCGATGTCGTCGGCCTCGTAGCCCTCCTCACCGGCGTGCAGCCGGGCGAGGTAGTCCACGGTCTTGACGATGTCTTCCTCGGTCAACGTGCCCCGGACGATCGGGACGTCGATCTCGAGCTTCTTGTTGAACTTGTATCGGCCGACCTTGGCTACGTCATACCGCTTCGGGTTGAAGAAGAGATTGTCGAGCAGGGTCTGCGCGTTCTCCCGGGTCGGGGGCTCGCCAGGGCGGAGCTTGCGGTAGATGTCGAGCAGGGCCTCGTCTTGCCCGGCGATGTGGTCCTTCTCGAGCGTGGTCATGATGAGCTCGGACCAGCCGAACCGCTCACGGATCTGGTCGGCCGACCAGCCGATGGCCTTGAGCAGGACGGTGACGGCCTGCCGGCGCTTGCGGTCGATCCGGACACCCACGGTGTCGCGCTTGTCGATGTCGAACTCGAGCCAGGCGCCCCGGCTCGGGATGACCTTGACGCTGGAGAGGTCGCGGTCGGAGGTCTTGTCCGGCTCCTTGGTGAAGTACACGCCCGGCGAGCGGACGAGCTGACTCACCACGACGCGCTCCGTGCCGTTGATGACGAACGTCCCCTTGGGGGTCATCATCGGGAAGTCACCCATGAACACGGTCTGGCTCTTGATCTCGCCAGTGGTGTTGTTGGTGAACTCCGCGGTCACGAACAGCGGCGCGCAGTAGGTCAGGTCCTTCTCCTTGCACTCCTCGATCGAGGCCTTGACCTCGTCGAATCGGGGAGACGAGAAGGACAGCGACATAGTGCCGGAGAAGTCCTCAATGGGACTGATCTCTTCGAGGATCTCTGCGAGGCCCGAGTGGGCGTGCGGGTCGTCCGTCGACCGGGCCTGCCAAGCCTCGTTCCCGACCAGCCAGTCGAAGGACTCCGTCTGGAGGGCGAGGAGGTTGGGGACCTCAAGTTGCTCGGTGATCCTGCCGAAAGAGACACGGCGGGGTGCGTAAGCGCTCGACGTACGGCTGGTCTTCGCAGGGCGGGAAGCTGCCAAGATGCGTCCTTCCGAGGACCGGTGCTGCTGATGCGGCTGCAGCTGCGGTATGCAACTGTCTGCGTGCACTCCAACGAGCCCCCAGGAAGTCATCCGAATGGATGTCCTGGCAGGGCTCAAGACAGAAGGCAGCGCAAACTAGCAGTGTAGCCGCTCGGCTAACCGCTGTCCAGCCCACACCTGAGGGTGCCTGCGGAACGTGCCCCCGCCGGCCTCTGACCTGCGCCTCGAAGGGCCAGGGCCTGTGGTGCGGGGCCGCTCGGAACGCGGCAACTCTCCCTCGGTGCCCCGCCGCGGGGAACCGGTGTCACCGGCTTACCCACGGAGCGGCTGTCGCAAGCGCGGAAACTTGCTGCTGTCAGCGTGCCTGTCAGCGGACACACAGTCAAGGGCTGCGAGGCGGGTCGGCCCCGCGCCGCCCGTTGCCCGGCGCGCCCTAGCGACCTTACTCCACGCCTTGCCCGATTGGACCCGCTTTGTGCGTCGGCCGTCCGACAGCGGACCGGAACCATCTGACCAGGTACAACAGTGGAAATATACAAATGGCGAGGACCCGCACACGGGTCCTCGCCATTCGCAAGAGAATGCAGTGGAGCGTTAGATCACTTGAGGGTGACCTTGGCGCCTTCGCCCTCGAGCTTGGCCTTGGCGGCCTCGGCCTTCTCCTTGTTGACACCCTCGAGGATCGCCTTGGGGGCGGACTCGACGGCGTCCTTGGCCTCCTTGAGGCCCAGGCCGGTCAGCTCACGCACGACCTTGATGACCTGGATCTTCTTGCCACCGTCGCCCTCAAGGACAACGTCGAAGGAGTCCTTCTCGGCCTCGGCCTCGGCCGGGGCCGCAGCGCCGCCGGCGGCCGCGATGGCAACCGGAGCAGCGGCGGTGACCTCGAAGGTCTCCTCGAACTGCTTCACGAACTCCGACAGCTCGATGAGCGTCATTTCCTTGAACGCGCCGAGCAGCTCGTCGGTGCTGAGCTTCGCCATATCTGGCAACCTTTCCTAGCTTCTGATGAAAAAGTCGTGCTGGTGCGCGGTGGCTCAGGCCTCCGCGGGACCGTCCTTCTCGCGCTTCTCCTGAAGAGCGGCCGCGAGGCGCGCCACCTGCGAAAGCGGGGCCTGGAACAGACCCGCAGCCTTGGTCAGGTTGCCCTTCATGGCGCCGGCCAGCTTGGCCAGCAGAACCTCACGCGACTCGAGGTCAGCGATCTTGTTGACGTCGGCCGCCGAGATCGCCTTGCCCTCGAAAACGCCGCCCTTGATCTGCAGGGCGGGATTGGCCTTGGCGAAAGCCCGCAGGCTCTTGGCCGCCTCGACCGGGTCGCCGTTGATGAAGGCGAGCGCGGTAGGACCGGTGAACAGCGTGTCGAGGCCTTCGATGCCGGCGTCGGTGGCTGCGCGCTTCGCGAGGGTGTTCTTCGACACCGCGTACTTGGTGTCGCCGCCCAGCGAACGCCGCAGCTCGGTGAGCTGCTTGACCGTGAGACCGCGGTACTCGGTCAGCACGGTGGCCGACGAGTTACGGAAGTTGTCGGTCAGCGCCGCGACCGCCGTGGCCTTGTCGGCCCGGACTGGCTTGTCCGCCATGTCCCTCCTCTCTCAGTGCTCGAACCACTGGTCGAGAGCGAAGGAGGGGCAGAATGAGAAACGCCCCGGCGCAGGGCGCACGGGGCGGAGCAGGAGCACGACTGATCGGCGGCCTGATCGCGAACCGTTCTTCCCTGCGCGGGTCGCCCGCATTTGCGGGACCTTCGGACGTGGCGCTCGTCTTGCGACGGCACCACGACGACCAGCGGTCTGTGGGTGGAACTTCGAGAAGCAACTGTACGCGACCCGCCCGCGACCGCCAAATCAGGTACGCGACCCGCAGGCGAGCGCCGAATCAGGTGCGCGTGCGGCGCAGGCGAGCGTAGGCGCCGAAGGCGACGCCGCACCAGAGGACGGCCCAGACGACGAGCACGGCCACGGTGGCCACAGGCGGCGGCTTGACGTCGTTGAGGGCGCGGGCCGTGGCCATGACCGGCGGGACGAGCCACGGGGCGACCGAGCCTTGCAGGCCCAGCACGACCACCAGGACGGCCGCGGTGACCAGGACAGCGATGCCGTTGCGGGCGCCACGGGTGACAGCCCGGCTCGCCAGGGCGCCGAGGGCCACCGCGGGCGGGACGGCCAGCAGATGGGCCAGCACGCCCAGCAGCGTGCCGCTGACCACGGCCTGGCCGGTGTCGATGCCGTTGAAGATCCAGGGCGCGCCCATCGCCAGGGCGCAGACCAGCAGCGCGAGCACGCCTGCGGCCAGCAGCCCGGCCAGCGCCTCGCGACGGCCACCCACGGCGACGCGGGCCAGCCGGCGTTGCGTGTCGGGTTCGGTGTCGAGCAGCAGCTTCGACTGCCACGCCAGCACAGGGAAGACCGCGGCCGCCGAATATCCGTACGCGATGGCGGCCGGAGACGCTCCCCCGCCGTAGATGACGCCGAGCACGACCAGCACCGCGATGGCCGGCGCCAGAATCCGCCCACCCCGCAGAAAACCCGTCAGCCGCATCCGGACCAACGACGTCATCGCCGGCACCCCCGCCGCTCCGCTCTCATGAGCCCCTGCTGCTCCGCTCTCATGAGCCGCCGCCGGCCTCTCGGGCCGAAAACCCACCTGGGGCGATAGTCAGCCCAGGCCCGGAACGGCCTTGTTGCGGTTGTGCCGCGGCGACACCGCGTACCTCCAAGATTTGATGCCCTTCGGCTTCGAGCTGGGCCACCACCCGGGGTGACTCGGCCCGCCGGACCTTGACCTCGATGATCACCTCGTCGAGCGCGGTCGCGGCGGGCGCCGACGCCTCCGACACGAGCGCGTCGGACACCTGCCAATGAGTGGCATCCGCCAAACCCGCCACTTCGCCGCGGTGGTCGCTGACCAGGACCATGCCGCCGGCGGCGGTCACCTCGGCGACGATCTCGGGGATCAGCGTGCGGGCGACCGAATCCAGACCTTCCCAGGGCTCGTCGAGAATCAGCAGGCCGGGCCGCGCGATCAGCGCCTGGGCCAGCCCGACCTTCTGTGCGGTGCCCTTGGAGAGATCGGGCAGACGCGTGCCGGTGTGCTCGGTGAGCAGCAGCCGTTCCATCCAGGCGTCGGCCTCGGACGCGGCACGGCCCCGCAGCGACGCCATGCGGTGGAGGTAGTCGCCGGCTGTGAAGGGCTGGTCGGCCGGAAAACGTTCCGGAACCCAGCCGACGATCGCCGGCCGGTCGAGCACGGCGCCGCGGGAAGGCCGCAGGACGCCGGCGGCCAGTTGCAGCAGAGTGGACTTGCCGGCGCCGTTACGGCCCAGCACGACGACCGTCTGGCCTGCTTCGATGCCACGGGTCACCTCGCGCAGGGTCCAATCGGCCCGGCGGCCGTAGCGGAACCACACCCCGTCGAAACGCACGAGGCGAAGCCTGCCACAGAAAAGCCCCCGGGGATGTACCCCGGGGGCCGTTCGCAGTGCTCTGCCGAGGACTCAGCTCTCGGCGCTGGTGAGGCCCTTGACCACGTTCGGGTCGACCGGCACGCCGGGGCCCATGGTGGTGGTGACGACGACCTTGCGGAGGTACTTGCCCTTGGCCGCGGACGGCTTGGACCGCAGCACCTCGTCGAGCACCGCCGCGTAGTTGTCCACCAGCTGCTCCTCGGAGAACGAGGCCTTGCCGATGATCAGGTGCAGGTTCGAGTGCTTGTCGACGCGGAAGGTGATCTTTCCGCCCTTGATCTCGTTGATGGCCTTGGTGACGTCCATGGTCACCGTGCCCGTCTTCGGGTTGGGCATGAGACCACGCGGGCCGAGGATGCGGGCGATCCGACCGATCTTGGCCATCTGGTCGGGGGTGGCGATCGCGGCGTCGAAGTCGAGCCAGCCGCCCTGGATGCGGGCCACGAGCTCGTCCGTGCCGACCTCGTCGGCGCCGGCCGCGACGGCCTCTTCAGCCTTGGCGCCCTGGGCGAAGACGATCACGCGGGCCGTCTTGCCGGTGCCGTGGGGCAGGTTGACCGTGCCGCGGACCATCTGGTCGGCCTTGCGGGGGTCGACGCCCAGACGCATCGCGACCTCGACGGTCGCGTCGAACTTGGTGGGGCTGGCGTCCTTGGCGAGCTTGATCGCGTCGGCCGGCTCGTAGAGCTTGTTCTGGTCGATCTGCTCGGCGCCCTTGCGGTAGCCCTTGCTGCGCTGCATGTTCACTAACTCCTGTGGTAGATGGCGGGCCCTGTGGTTGAAGGCCCTCCCACTGACGTGCTTGTCAGATCTTGGTGACCTGGTTGAAGTTCAGCTCCACCGGCGTCTCACGGCCGAAGATGGAGACCAGAACCTTCAACTTCTGCTGGTCGGCATTAATTTCACTGATCGAGGCCGGCAGCGACGCGAACGCGCCGTCCGTGACCGTGACCGAGTCGCCGACCTCGAAGTCGAGGACCTTGATCTCGGGCTTGGCCTTCTTCTCCTCCTGCTCGACGGCGGGAGCGAGCCACTTCAGCACCTCGTCGAGCGAGAGCGGGGCCGGACGGTCGACCCGGTCGGTCGCACCCACGAAGCCGGTCACCCCGGGGGTGTTGCGGACGCAGGAGTACGACTCGGGGCTCAGATCCATCCGGACCAGGATGTAGCCGGGGAAGACCTTGTTGTTGACCTGGAGACGCTTGCCGTTCTTGACCTCGACCTCTTCGCGGGTCGGGACCTCGACCTGGAAGATGAAATCCTCCATGTCGAGGCTGGTGATGCGGGTCTCGAGGTTGGTCTTGACCTTGTTCTCGTAGCCCGCGTAGGAGTGCACCACGTACCAGTCGCCGGGGGCGTAGCGCAGCTTCTGCCGCAGCTCCTGCACCGGGTCGAAGTCCTCGTCGGGCTCGGCGGGAGCAGCCGCCTCGGCCTCAACCTCGGGGGCCGCCTCGGGCGTGGTCTCGGGTGCCGCGGCCTCGACCGACTCGTCGGTTTCCGCCGTGGCCACGGACGACTGCTCGTCGACGGCCTGCGCGGTCTCGTCGTCGTACTCAGGCACGCTCGCTCACTTCCAGATCAGTCTTGCTCAGATGCGGGGTCAGCCGCCGAACGCCCAGAGGACGACCTTGCCCAGGCCGAGGTCGAGAAGGCCGACGATGGTGGTCACGACCACCA
This sequence comes from Paractinoplanes polyasparticus, assembly GCF_019710575.1. Classification (GTDB taxonomy): domain Bacteria; phylum Actinomycetota; class Actinomycetes; order Mycobacteriales; family Micromonosporaceae; genus Actinoplanes; species Actinoplanes polyasparticus. The sequence goes on from NZ_JAHWFK010000013.1 coordinate 275,580, forward strand.
CGAAGACGATCACGATCATCGTGTAGGTCAGGAGCTCCTTGCGCGTCGGCCAGATGACCTTACGCAGCTCGCTGACGACCTCACGGAAGAACCCACCGATGCGGCCGAAGAAGCCGGTGCGGCGGACCTCGTTCTTGGGCTTCGCCGAACGCTCGGCAACGGCGGTGCCGCCGCGGCCTACCGGCTCGGCGTCGTCGTCGGCGGCGTCCTTGTCGTTGTCGACGGCGTCGTCGTCGAACACCTCGTCGTCGGCCGGGTCGCCGGCGTCACCGGGTCGGTTCCTCTCGGCCATGGCGCCCTACTTCCGTCATCGGTGGTGATGGGTCCCCCGTCGGCGCTCGGGACCGGGGCGCGGAGGTGGTGACCGCGCACCGGGCGGGCACGTCTAGGAGGTTTGCGCAGGGGTGACAGGACTTGAACCTGCAGCCTGCGGTTTTGGAGACCGCTGCTCTGCCAATTGAGCTACACCCCTGTGCGAGGCCGTGAACTCCCCCGAGGCAGCGTGCCTCAGAGGGGTCATTGCCCCACGGCGCACCAGTGTACGGGTTCACACCGGCCTTGCCCAACCCGGGCTCGCCCAGGGTCTGTTTCGTAGTTGGACCGCGCCGCAGCCCCGTCCCAACTACGAAACAGACCCTAGCGCTTGCGGACAGTCGCCTGGGCGAGGGAGAGCACCTTCTCGCCCTGACACGTGGCGGTGAGCACCAGCTTGGTCAGGCCCTCGTCGGTGGTCTCCTTGACCGTGGCGGTGACGACGACCTCGGTGCCCTCGTCGGTGTCGGGCACCGGCACCGGGCGGGAGAACCGCACGCTGTATTCCACCACCGCGTCGGCGGCGCCGGCCCAGGCGGTGACGGCCCGGCCGACCAGCGCCATGGTGAACATGCCGTGGGCGATCACGCCGGGCAGCCCGACACCGGTGGCGACGCGGTCGCTCCAGTGGATCGGGTTGAAGTCGCCCGAGGCGCCCGCGTAGCGCACCAGGTCGGCCCGGGTGACCCGGAACGTCTGAGGCTCGAGTGTGTCACCCATGTCAGTGCTCCCCTCGCTGCACGAGCTTGGACCAGACCGTCACGACCGGTTCGCCGGCCACGGTGGTGACCTCGGTGCGGGTGGTCAGGAAGTCGTGCCCGCCCCGCGAGGTGATCTCGTCGACCGAGTTGACGCAGACCAGCTCGTCGCCGGCCACGACCGGGCGCGAGTAGGCGAACCGCTGGTCGCCGTGCACGACGCGGCTGTAGTCGAGGCCGAGTGCCGGGTCCTCGACGATCTGCCGGCTGGCCGCCATCGTGATCACGACGGGGAAGGTGGGCGGGGCCACCACGTCGGCGTAGCCGAGGGCCCGGGCCGCGGCCGGATCGTGATATTCGACGTCGGTGGCGCCGATCGCGCGGGCGAACTCGCGGATCTTCTCGCGGCCGACCTGGTAGGGCTCGGTGGCCGGCCAGCTGCGGCCGACGAAGGACTGGTCGAGGGGCATGAGGCCAACCTACTGGAGCCGTGAACGACTCTGCGCCGCCCGGTCGTGACCGGGCGGCGCAGAGCGGAAAGCTTGAGGGGTGTTGTCAGCGGGTCTCGCGGTGAAGCGTGTGACGGCCGTCGCGCGGGCAGAACTTCTTCAGCTCGACGCGGTCGGGGTCGTTACGACGGTTCTTCCGGGTGATGTAGTTCCGCTCCTTGCACTCCGTACAAGCCAGGGTGATCTTCGGACGGACGTCGGTCGCCTTGGCCACGACGGGTTGCCTTCCTGCTAACGGGAAATCTTAACGACGCTCCAGATTACGCCCTGGGAGCGTCGACATGCAAAGTGGGACCCCGGGTGGGATCCCTCGTTACCAGTAGCGGTGGCCGGACTTGAACCGGCGACACAGCGATTATGAGCCGCTTGCTCTGCCATCTGAGCTACACCGCCAGAGCCAGGCTCAAGTCCAGCGCCTGAGGCGGGAACGAACCCGGTAGAGCCCCCTTACGGAATCGAACCGTAGACCTTCTCCTTACCATGGAGACGCTCTGCCGACTGAGCTAAGGGGGCTTGCGCGCGATCTCTCGCTTGTTGCGCAGTCGAAAGCTTACACGGCCCGTCGGCGGGGGTGAAATCGACTCCCCCAAAGCCGTGTCGGGGCAGGTCAGATCACCGCTCGGAGCCTGCGGACCTCGCCTGTCTCGGTGGTGGCCGGCTCGGTCTGAGCGTTGAACCAGGCCTCCAACCGCTCGTACGGAAGCGGGCGGCTGAACAGGTAACCCTGGCCGATCTCGCAGCCCATCTCTTCCAGCAGGTCGAGAGTGAGCTCGCTCTCGACGCCCTCGGCGACCACGGTGAGACCGAACTCACGGGCCAGGCTGATCACCGCGCGGACGATCGCCATGTCGCCGGTGTCGGTCGCCATGCCCTGCACGAAGCTGTCGTCGATCTTCACCTCGTGGACCGGCCACTGACGCAGGTAGGACAACGAGGACGCGCCGGTGCCGAAGTCGTCGACGCTGAGCCGCACCCCGAGGTCGCGCAGGCGATAGAGGGTGGGCAGCACGCGTTCGATGTCGCCGAGCATGCCGGGCTCGGAGATCTCGAAGGTCACCTGGGCCGCGTTCACGCCGTAGTGCTCGAGCAGCGCGCTCACCTTGTCGGGGAAGCGGGAGTCGAGCAGTGTGCGCACCGACAGGTTGACCGCGATCGAGAGCGGGCGTTCCTGGTCGGCCCACTCGCGGCAGCGCCGCAGGCCCTCGGTGAGCACCACCTCGGTCAGGCGGGAGAGCTGGCCGGTGTGCTCGGCGACCGCGATGAAGTCTTCCGGCAGCACCTCGCCCTGGGCCGGGTGCTGCCAGCGGGCGAGGCACTCCACGCCGACCAGGTGGCGGTCGGTCAGCGTGACCTTGGGCTGGAAGTAGACGTCGAGGGCGCCGTTGTCGAGCGCCGTCCGCAGGTCGGCCGCGATGCCCAGCCGGCGCACGGCCCGGGACTCGAGTGCGGGGTGGAAGAGTTGCACACCGTACGGAAGGACCTTGGCCGCGTTCGCCGCGAGCTCCGCCCGCTGCAGGAGCGTGTCGGGGTCGCCACCGTGGTCGGGATAGACCGACACCCCCACCGCCGTGTCGACGTCGAGGGTCAGCGTGCCGACCGTCATCGAGCCCCGCAGCTGTTCGCGCATGTCGGTGGCCAGCTGGACGGTCGCGTCCGTGCTCTCGGCCCGCAGGGTGACCACGAACTCGTCGCCGCCGATGCGGCCGACCAGCGCGCCCGGCCCGGCGATGGCCCGCAGCCGGCCGGCCACCTCGGCCAGTAGTTTGTCGCCGGCGGCGTGGCCCATCGACTCGTTGACGTCACGCTGGCCGTCGACGTCGAACAGCAGCACCACGACCACTTCGTCCTCGGCCCGCACCTTGACCGACTCGGCGAGCGCGTCGGTGATCCGCCGCCGGTTGGGCAGCGCCGTGAGGCGGTCGTGGTAGGCGTCGTGGCGCAGGCGGTCGACCAGCCGGGAGTTCTCGACCGCGGCCGCGGCGTGCGCGGCGATGGTCTCGAGCACCTGGATGTCGGCCGCCCGGAACGACCGAGCGTCGCCGAGCCGGTTGACCACCTCGAGGCTGCCGATCGTGATCTGCCCCGACCGCAGCGGAACGATCACCACGTCCTTGATCTTGGATGCCCGGAGTTGCTTGCGCAGTTCCTCGGTGCCGCCGAAGCTGGGGCCGACCGCCATGCTGACGCCGTCGGCGATGGCCCGCTCGCGGATCTCGGGCGGGGTCGGCGAGAGGTCGAGCAGGCCCTTGTTCTCGACGCGGGCGGTGAGCAGCACCTCGGGGTGCCGGCCCTGCGGAGACAGATAGAGAGTCGCGTATTCCGACCGCATCAGGGTCTGGACCCGGCCGAGCAGCACGTCGGGCAGGCCCGAGTCGGCGCCGACCTCCCGCACCGCCTTGGTCAGCTCGTAGACCTCAGCCAGCGTGCGGTGCTGCCGGAAGAACTCGGCGAACGAGCGCAGCATCAGGATCAGCGCGGCGACGAGCACGACCAGCAGGACGGCCGACCAGCGGGTGGCCTCGAGCGCGACCAGGAAGACCAGGCCGATCACCACGTTGACGCCGGCGATGATCAGCGCCGGACCGCCGCCCCGCAACACATCCTGACCCGCGCGCACACTGTTGACCACGCTCATCACGCCCGCCGTGCCGAGCAGGTCGGCGAACGTGTAGACGGCCAGGGCCGCGGCGAGGATCAGCCAGGTGCGGGGGCCGCCACCGTCGAAACCGGGCAGCGCCGCGACGACCATCGAGGCCAACGTGATGCTGGCCGAGTTCTTGGCGACGTTGAACCACAGCTTGGTCGGCATGATCACGGCCGACCGGAGCACCTGGGTGATGAGGGTGGCCAGCGCGACGACGCAGATCACCATCGGCGCCGGCAGGTAATAGAGCACCAGGACGAACGGGACCTCGACCAGGACGATCCCGTAGGTGCTGCGGCGGATGACGACGTGGAAGACGCCGACATAGACGAGGCAGATGCCAGCCAATGCCAGCAGGCCGGCGGGCCACTCGTCGTACCATTCGCGATCGGCGAGCCAGAAGCCGATGAATGAGGCCAGAGTAAAAGCGCCCAGCGGGCCGGTCAGCAGCCACGCGTATTGCGCGGAGCGCGGCCGCGCTTGGGGACGCTCGGCCATTGCGCTCCTCGTCATTCGAACGTGCTAGCGACGCCTCACGTCGAGCAGGACGAAACGCCCTACTCCCACTCAGTGCCGATGTTCAGCGTGTGGCTGGAGTCGGTGCTGCGCGCGGCCTGAGGCTGCGGCTCCGCGGCATTTGCAGCCGCGGCACCGACGCCACCGAAGACGACGGTGAGCACGAAAACCAAGCCCGCGAGACGGCCCAGCTTCCTTGCGAACATGTTTGACTCCTGCGTTTTGTTACGCGCTCCGGGTGGGGTTCCATGATGGTGCCACACGGTGTGTGCGACTGGCAGTGTCCATCGGCGGGTCGAAACCGCGCATTCCGAAATCCTGACCGAACGGTTGAGTTCCTACCCCCACGTAACAGCGCAGAATGGCGACTTTATGTCCGAAATAGTGGGAGAAGTGAGGGCAATTCACGTGCTTGATGCGCCTTCACCACCGCTTCCAACGCGCCACCCGCGCCGAGGACGTGCTGCCCAGGACGTGGCCGCCGGAAGGCCGGTGACGCCGACGACCGGCTCGGAGCACTCGCGGGGCTGCTATCTGTTGACCGGCCGCTGCCGGCCCCGCGGCCGGAACCGGACGAGCGCCACCCCGGCCATGACGATCGCCAGGAGGGTGATCGTGACGGTGACGACCCCCTGGTTGATGCCCGTGGCGATCACCACGAGACCCAGGGCCACGCCGAAGAGGAAGTGGTAGAAGCCGGCGTCCCGCACCGAGCGGAAGGCCCGCGCGGTCGGCTCCGGCGCCCGGCCGGTCACCAGGATGACCAGGCCGTACAGCGCCAGCACGGCCCCGGCCACCCCACCCGCCAGCATGGTCCAGCTACTGGTGCTCATCGCCCCAGTCTGTGCCTCCGGCGGTTCCCGTCAGCGGTAATTCGTGAACTGGAGGGCGACCCCGAAGTCCTCGGCCTTGAGCAGGGCGATCACGGCCTGGAGGTCGTCGCGCTTCTTGCCGGTGACGCGCAGCTGGTCGCCCTGGATCTGGGCCTGCACGCCCTTGGGCCCCTCGTCCCGGATCTTCTTGCTGATCGCCTTGGCCTTGTCGGTCTCGATGCCCTCGATCACCTTGCAGTCGATCTTGTAGGTCTTGCCGGACTGCCGGGGCTCCCCCGCGTCCAGGGCCTTCAGCGAGATGTTCCGCTTGACCAGCTTCTCCTTGAAGACGTCGAGCGCGGCGGTGGCCCGCTCCTCGGTCTCGGAGGTGATGGTGACCCCGTTGTCGCCCGACTTGGCGACGGTGGTGCCGGTGCCCCGGAAGTCGAACCGGGTGCCGAGCTCCTTTTCCGCCTGGTGGAAAGCGTTGTCCACTTCCTGCTGGTCGACCTTGCTCACGATGTCGAAGGACGGGCTCGCTGCCATGATCAGAACTCCTGCGATGCTGGCTCTCGTCGATGGGGCGTCAGGCCACTGAAACGGGCTTTGACATGCCGACCGTACCCGGTTGCAAAACCGGTCGGCGGTACGGTTAAGCTGTTCTCCGCTGCCACGGGAGACCGTGGTTGCGTGCCCAGGCGGGTTGCCCGAGCGGCCAATGGGAGCGGACTGTAAATCCGTCGCGAAAGCTACAGAGGTTCGAATCCTCTACCCGCCACCACAGGCACAAAGAGGCCTCCGACCAGGCGTTATGCCGGTCGGGGGCCTCTTTCGTGTGTCTCACTCGGTCTCAGTCGGTCCCGATTGATCTCGCTATCTGTCCCCCATACGTCCCCCGAACTTTGGGGTTGATCAGGCGGCCATGTCGTCCATGTCGGGGAAGGTCTCGAACCCCTCTTCGATGCGCTGTATCGCCGCCGCCTCCTCGCCGAAGATCCAGCTTGCATAGATCTCCAACAGGACCTTGATGCTGTGTCCCGCCCACCGGGCGACCAGCGCCGGGGAGATCCCGCGGGAGAGCCAGTAGGACACGCACGCAGCCCTCAGGTCGTACGGCCGGCGCGCCACCGGTGACGCCTGCTCGGCCGGCGTGAACGCCGCGGCCCTCGCCTTGTGGAACGCCGTACTGATCGCGTTGCGGGTGACCGGCCGGCCTCGCGCGGCGACGTAGATGCCGCCCGGCCCGCGGCGACTGGCGAAGATCCGGCCCGTCGGTCCGGGCGGCCACTGCTCGATGTGGCGGTCCAGCAGGGCGCACAGCGGCGGCGCGGCTGGCACGTCGCGCACCGCGTTGTCGGGCCGGTGCTTGAGCCCGCGCTCCTCGATCGAGTCCCCGGTGTCGGTCCACCCGGCGCCCGCTTCGCTGAGCGCTCCGGTCAGGTGCAGGCGGCCCCACCCACCTTTCTTCCGTGGTCGCTCGTACTCCGAGTCGGTCAGGTTCAGGCTCTCCTCGGGCCGCAGCGCTGCCCAGTACATCGTCCCGAACAGGGCCTCCAGCTCGGGCGTGGTCTGCCGGACACCGATCAGCAGCCGGTGGCCCTGCCCCTGGTTGACGACCGCCCGCCGGTCTACCTCGGTGCTGAGCTTCGGGGCCTCCCACCGCACCCGCTCGAACGGATGCGAGGGCATGTGCCCGGTCTCGACCCCGTACCGCAGGGCACCGCTGACGATCGCTCGCTTCCGATGCACCGTGCTGGCCGAGGCTGCCTTGCCGTCCAGCCGTAAGGCGAGGGCATCGAGCAACTTGCGGGTCAGCGCTGGATCGGACAGGGCGGCCAGGTCCACGGTGTTGGACTCCAGCCAGAGCAGGGCGTTCGCCAGCTCCGCTGGGCGCTGCCCGGCGGCCCGGCGGCCCTTGTTGTACGACCAGCGGTAGAGGGCCGCACGGATCTGCTCGGTGGGTGGCGCGCCCCGCTTTGTGGACAGCAGTGCCATCGTCGCGGTAGTGAGCGCCTCGGCGATGTCCTTGCGGTGCTTGGCCGAGGCTCGCGGCCACTTGAGGTCCACATAGGCGATGGCCTGGTCGTGCCACGAGCGAGCGTTGAGAGCGCGGGCCATCGGCTCGGGTAGCCCAGTGGCCGTGTCGAACGCGGTGCCCTCGCGCTGCGCGGTGATCAGCTTGGAGCGGAAGCTCTCTGCGAGGGCCTTGGTCTTGAAGGTGTCGCCGAACTTGCGTCCGGCGACCGCCCACCGCACTCGATACGAGGTCCGCGACTTGCCGCCGGCTGTCGGCGCGTACTTCCGATCCTCGATCTTGTAGACCTGCACGTCGTAGGTGGTGTTCATGCGGCTTGCGACTCCTCAAGGGTGGCGAGCCACGCCTCGTAGACGGCTCGACGGATGCGGATCTGACCGTTCGGCAGCTTGTAGGTGGCCGGTGCCAGGCCGAGCGCCTTCCACTTGAAAAAGGTCGACCTAGGCACCTGCTCTTCTTCCAGGAACTCAGCGAGGGTCAGTGATCGGCTTGCCACGGGTTCCGGCCTCCCTTGGCCTGGGTCCTGCGGGTCTGAGTGGCGCTGTGCTGGCCGTACGGCCGTCCGCGCGTGTCGGGCTGACAGTCGATGCAGTGCCTCGGCAGAGAGGCGGAGAGCGGCCCGCTGAGAGCCACGCTGAGCCAAGATCTCGGGCTACCTGGTGCCTTCGTATGAGTCTGAGCTGAAACAGCCACTTAGCTCCCTGTTTCAGCCTGTCCGTCCCGTTCATGACCGCAGTCCCGCTGTCCCCGAGCTGTCCCCCTCGTTTCCGCTGGTCAGAGGCGTTTGGGGGACTCCGGGGACAGCAGGGACACCGGGGACGCGATACCGGCCGCCGGTGTCGGCGGCGAGTTGCCCGTCGGCGAGCATCCGCTGGCAGGTGCGCTTGACGTTGTCGTAGGCGAGGCCGACCCCGTCGGCGATGACCTTGGGTGTGCTGCCGGGCGCGGTACGCAGGAAGCGCAGGATGGTCGCGCGGGTCTCGCCGATCTGGTGGTCTTCGGCCGGGCCGTCGAGCATCTGCCACGCCCCGGCCGCCGGGTCGAACGTGAGGGCGTACTCGTTCTCGTCGACGTCGCGGCCGGTCACGTGCAGCACCCCGTCGCCCTGGTTGCGTGCCCGCTTAAGTACGAGGGTGGCGTCGGCGGCCCCGGCGAGGCCGTTGGTGCCGGACACTTCGGTGAGGAAGTCGTCGGATCCTGCCTTGCGGACGTGGTGGACCAGGACGAACGCGACGCCGTAGTCGTCGGCGACCTTCTTGGCCCGGCCCACGGCGGCGTAGTCGGCGTCGTAGGCCGAGGCCCCGGGGGCGGAGTTGCCTCGGAGCTTGGCGAACACGTCGATGATGACCATGCGGGCGTTGGAGTGCCGGTCGAGCCAGGCGGCGATGGCCTGGTCGCCGCCTTGCGGCAGGGGCGGGCATTCGGTGGCCAGTGTGAGCCCGGCCGGGGCGGGCCGAGGGCCGAGGACCTTGCGGAGCCGGTTTTGCAGGCGGCGGGCGGTGTCTTCTAGGGCGAGGTAGAGCACCGGCCCGGCGTCGACGTCGATCGCGCCGAACGCCTTGCCGCCGGTGGCGACGTCCACGCCGAGGCCAAGGGACATCCAGGACTTGCCGACCTTGGGTGGCCCGCAGAGCAGGTTGCAGCCCTCCGACAGCACGCCGGGTACGGCCCACTTGGGTGGGGCGAACTCCATCGCCATGATGTCGGCGGCGGACCACGAGGTGCGGATCCGGGCGGGCCGCTCCTGCTCAGACGACAGGATCTCGGCGGCGTCGTCCGGCCCGGCGACACGCAGGTTCGGCCGGTCGGCCGGCACGGCGCTCACGCGGCCACCGTCCGGGGGCGGCGGGCACCGGCGGCGAGGCCGGAGCGGATCGTGCGCAGCGTCTCGAACCGGGTGAGGCCGATCGACAACGCGGTTTCCTCGAGCACGGCGGCGGCCTGGTCTTCCGGCAGGGCTCCCCCGGCGGCGAGCTGGCCGAGGGCCACCGCGGAGACGTAGAGCGTGTGATTGCGCTCGCCCTCGCCCGCCCGGCGCAGGTGGTCGAGCTGGCGACCGATCGCGGCGTCTAGGTAGGTCCCGGCCCGCCCGGTCGGCAGGTCGACGACGACCGGGCGTTGCGGCGGCAGCGGCGCGGGGGCGAGGCGTTCGGCGAGCCAGTCGGGCAGCTCGACGACCGGCAGGTCACGGGCGAGGGTGTAGGGCCGTCCGGCGGCGGTGCTGCCAGCGGCGACGACGTAGCCGCCGTGGGCGCGGGTGTCGACCAGCCAGCCGAGGCCGTTGCCGCGCTCCCCTGCCGTGTTGCGCAGGGCGGGACCGGTGGTCGGGTGCCGGAAGTAGAGGTGGGTGCCGCCCCGGCCGGTCATCACGGTGTACGTGTCGACGGGCACGGGCTGTCCGGCGGCCTCGCACAGGGCGGCGAACACCTCGGCACCGTGGCGGGCCTGCGAGCCGGGCGGCGGCGTCTGGTCGGGCTTGCGCACGTCCAGGTCGATGACGGCTAGCCCGGACGGGCCGCAGGCGATGCCGACCCCGTACGGCACGCTGGCCCACCCGCGCCGGATCCGGTCGGGGTCGGTGGTGGCGCGGGCTTCCCACCCGGTGTGCCCGTCGCGGCAGCGCGGGTCCGTGTGAGTGCAGGCGTCGGCCGCGTGGTCGGGGAAGGCGGGCCGCTTGTCGTCGGGCCGCAGGGGGAAGACGTGCCAGCCGCGCGCGGCGGCGGCGAGGGCCACATCGCGCAAGAATTCGTTGTCGTACATGGGTTCCGGCCTCCTGATTTCGGGTGCGGACGGGCGGTTGTCGTGGGCGCAGGCAGCGCAGTAGCGGGCCTTTTCCCAGCCGGCGACTTGCAACGGCTGGCCGGAAAGGGTGTCCTCGGCGGCGACGGTCCGGTCGCAGATGTGCGGGTACGGTCCTTCGACCGGCACGAACCGGCCGAGGGCCTTGCTCGCGGCGATCCAATGACTCCCGCCCGGCCGACCTGCTCGGTTGGTGGTCATGACCGGTCCGGCCCGATCCAGAGCTTGTGCCGGTCCTCGCCACCGATGCGGATCGCGGCGTCACGTTCGCGGTCGCCGAGCCGGTGCCGATGCGGTTCGGGTTCGAGCCGCACCCGGTCGTCGTCAATCAGGCCCCGGAGTGCCTGGTCGACCTCGGCGCGGGGCAGGTCACCAAGCTGCTCACGCAGGTCGGCGAGGTCGATCCACCGGCCCTTCGGCCCGGCACCGGTCTCGGCCAGCTCGGCGTACACGTCACGGATCCGGTCGCCAGGTCCGCCCGGTGGCGTGGCGACTTGCTCGCTTGCTGCTTCCCGTGCGGCCTTTTCTGCGGCGGTTTCGGCGCCCGGTCCGTAGCCGGTTTGCGGCAGTGCTCTGCCGCGGCTTCCCCGGCCGCCCATCATCGGGCCGCCCATCGCGACGGGTACGACCGGACCGGTGTGTCACCAACCGTGCAGGTTGGCAGCGCGGTGCCGTAGACGAGCACGAGCGAAGGACGAATCCGGTTGCACATCGCGGCGTAGCCGTCCGCGAACAGGGTCCTGGCCTCGCGGTCACGGACGATGCCGACGGTGGACACGGCCACGATCGAGCCGGGCGCGATACCGGCGAACGCGAAGGGGTAGCTGTCCGGCGTCGACCACGACACGGTCGGGATGACGGTCACGCCGTGGGCGAGCAGCCACGCGCCGCACCACCGGGACCGGTAGACCTGCCATTGCTGCATGACCAGCGGCATCGTGGTCCACAGGCTGAAATCCGGGGTCAGCGCGGAACCGACCGAGGCGCAGCGCGAAAGGCCACGCTCGGGCTTGGTCCACACGGTCTCGAACCGGTAGTCATCCAGGAAGAAATGCACCGCGTCGGCCGGGCCGGCCGCGGCGACGGCCCGGCGGTCGGTGTAGGGCAGCAACCGTGCAGGTTCGCACGCGGCGGGCGGGAGGTCGGGGATTCCCCACGGGTTCGAGCTGGGGAACAGCGCACGGATATTGAGCCGATCCCAGTTGCCGGGCATCTCGGTCCACCGGTGCGAGCTGCGGGTGGCGCCGAGGGTGTATTCGGGTGCGAGGGCCATCAGGCGGCCTCCTGTCGTGGGCAGAACAGATCAGGTTGGGCGTGTGCCGCCGAGGCCGGCTCGGTGAGCAGCAGCCGCAGGGCGAGGCCGGCTGCCTGCGGGACGACGCCGTTGCCGAGCACCTTCAGCGCTTCGGTGCGCTTGGGGAGTACGTCGGTGACCCAGCCGGCAGGCAGGCCCATCAGCCACTCGACGAACACGGGAGAGAGCTGTCGCCGGTTACGGCCGGGCACGGTCGGCTCGGGTGCGGCCCGGCCGGTGACCTGCTCCCAGCGGGCGATTGCGGGCGCGTAGGCGCCCCACCGGTTGGGTTGCACGGCGGCGGGCAGCGCGAGGTCACCGGCGCTGCCACGCTGGTTCGGGCCGCCCTTGGTGCCGTCCGTCGCCCGAGGGGTGGGCAACAGCCGGTCCACCTGGTCGAACACAACCCGCGACAGCGGCGGCCGGAAGCCCTCGCCAGCACGGCGGCCCTCGGTACCCGAGTCGGTCACCTTCGGCGTGGGCAGCAGCGCGACCGCGTCGTCCAGCCCGAACGTGCGATCGGGGCTGTTGAGCCGGGCGACGGCCGTTGCCGGTGACGGGAACCCGGAGCCGCGGCCGAGGGTGGAGACCGGCGTGGGTAGCAGGTGCTCGACGGCTGTCAGCCCCGGCGACTTGCGGGCCTGCTCGCCTGGGGAACCGTTGCGCCGGGCGTCGCTGGCCTTCGGTGTGGGCAGGACGCGCAGCTCGGCTACAGGCCCGGCAGGGTCGGTTCCTCGCAGCCAGGGAGCGGCTTCCTCCTGCGGCCACGCGGCGACGAAGAGGCGTTCGCGGCGGTGGGCCGCTCCGGCGTCGGAAGCTCGTACGCAGCTCCACCGTCCCACGTACCCGATGGCGGCCAGTGAGGCGGTGACGACGTCGAAGCCGAGGGCCAGGTGCCCGCGGACGTTTTCCAGGACGACGAGTCGGGGTCGTAGTACGCGAATGGCTGACCAGACGTCGTACCAGCGGTTGCGGGGGTCATCGAAGCCCTTCCGGTGTCCGGCGAAGCTGAACGGCTGGCAGGGGTAGCCGGCCAGCAGCAGATCGATCGGGCCGAGGCCGGCCCAGCCGTCGGCGGCGGTGACGGCGGCGATGTCGCCGAGGTTCAGCACGCCCGGCCAGCGCGCCGCGAGCACCCGCGACGGCACTGCGTCGTACTCGCCGTGCCATGCCGGCTCGATCGGGCCGAGGGCCAGAGCGGCACCCAGCTCCAGCCCGCCGTAACCCGAGCACAGCGACCCGGCGCGCAGCGGCGTTGCAGCGACCGGGCGCATCACGCGGCCCTCCGCCTGATCGCGGGCCGCTCGGTCCGGCCGTGCAGCACGCCGCGCCGGATCGCGACCGCGGTCAGCAGCTCGCGCATGAGCCGCAACGTGGTGGCGAGCTGCCAGCGGGCGCCGGTTTCGGTGTGGTGCAACGGGATCCGGGCGCGCACTTCGAGGTACTCGGTGTCGCCGGCGCGGACGCGGGTGATGACGGTCCGGCCGCCGATGGCGTCGGCGATCAGGTCGGCGGAGCGGTGCTCAGCGATCCCGCAGCGGTGGTCGCGGGTACACCAGGTTGTGTGTTCGGTGGGCTCGCGGTGGAAGCGGGCCATGGTCCGGGCGGCCATCAGCGGGCGTCCCGGCGGATGCCGTTGAGCCGGTTGTAGATCCAGCGGCCGGCGCGCAGGCGGCGGCCGGTGCCGTCGCAGCGGCGGCAGAGCCGGAACGCCCGGCCCGACGGGGAGCGGCGCTTGCCGGTGCCGTCGCACTTGCGGCACGCCTTGAACGGCCAGATCCAGCACGCAGCGGAGTAACCGAGGGTGACGGTCAGCAGGGCGAGGGTGAGAGTGATAGTGGCGGTGAGCTGGGGGTCCACAACAGCCTCCAGGGCCAGTTTTTGGGTGTGCGGGGCCGTGAGCTGCTAGCCACTAGCGGGCAGCTCAGAATCTTGATCAGGTGCTAGCGGGTCTGCTAGCGCTAGCAGGGCGAGGTGCTAGCGCTAGCAGCCCTGGCGGGCTCAGTCGGCGGACCGCTTGCGGTCACGCTCCGCGATCGCGGTCAGGAGGTCGGTGTGCTTGATCCCGCGCCGGGTGACCGACTTGCCGTCGACACGGCGGCCGACGTCGGCGACCTTGATCGCGCCGTGGGGCTTGAGCGCTGCGGTGAGCTGCGCGGCCTCCCACCCGCCGTACGTCTCGGGCCGCAGCTCGGCCAGCCCGGCGCACAAGGTCTCGTTCCACGCCGACTTCTCGTCGCCCGGCCACACCCGCGCCAGGTCGTCCAGCACGCTGTGCTGCGGCCCCATCTCCCGCTCGGCCGGGAAGGTCGGGATGTTGCCGGCCGCCGTGCGCAGCGCGACCGCGCGGGCCACGATCCGGGCGGCGGCGTTGGTGTCCACGTAGTACGAGCGCACGGCGGTGGCGCCGGGGCCGAAGCCGCGCAGGATGCCCCACCCGGCCTCATCGACCGGCCGGAACACGGTCGCCCGGTAACCCTGCTTGTAGGCCGAGGTGCCCAGGATCATGTCGTTGGCGGTCTGGTCCGCGACGCTGAGGCAGAACCGGGAGTTGACGTTGCGGGTGATCCCGGTCGGCAGGCTGTCCTTGTCGGGGATCTGCGTGCCGATCAGGATGATGATCCCCAGCGCCCGGCCGAGCTTGATGACCTTCTCCAGGATCTCCCCGGCGTCCTTGCCGTACTTGCTGGTCATCAGCTCCTGCAACTCGTCGAACCACGCCACCAGCGGGTGCAGCCCGGATCCCTTGAGCGAGGCCAGCTCGGGCGTGACCTTGTTCTCCGGGGCCTTGCCCATCCGGGCGTAGTGCTCGATCCGCTTGGACCGGCGCCGGGCCTCTTCGTACAGCCACTCGATGAACGCGAACGCCTTGGCCAGGGTCTCGTCATCGAAGCCGTTGCCGTACTCGGCCATCACCGACTCCAGCACGGCGAAGTCACCGACGCCCTTGAGTTCGTAGCCCCGGATCTCGGTCCGCGGGTCCAGGGCGGCGGCGAGGACCAGGTCGCGCAGGGCGAACGTCTTACCGCTACCGGGCTGCCCGCCGAACAGGAAGTTGCGGTACATCAGGTCCACGCTCACGGTGTCGAGCCGGGGCGTGGTGGCGAACGCGAACGCCTTGAACACGTCCACCTTCGCGCTCTCGGCCAGCAGCGGCCAGGGCGGTGCCGTCATCTGCGAGGCGGGCTCGTAGCCGACCCACAGGGCCAGCCGGCCGGTGTGACCGGGCGCGGGCTCGGGCCACACCTGATCCAGCGGGAGCCGCATCGCTGAGGCGAGCTTGCCCCGGCGGGCGATCACCTCGGACGCTTCCACCCCGTACGGCAGGTCCACGATGGCCAGGTGCCCGGGGCCGTCGCGGTGGATGTCCACCGGGAACGTGATGGCCTTGGCGTCCTTGGCCACCGCCGAGTTGATGGCGGCCATCTGCAGCGAGGTCAAAGCGCGGCGCACCAGCTCGGCGGTGAGCTTGCGGTAGCGGGTGCCCTCGTTCACCCGGTCGGTGAGCGGCTTGTCAGCCGGGCGGCCTCGGGTGGCCAGGAACGGCACCACCACGGCCAGCGCCGCCCACCGCCACCAGGCCGGACCGAGGGCGAGCACCACGACGGCCGTCACGATCAGGGCTCCGGCCAGGGCGAGGACCCACCAGCGCCACGCGGTCTGACGCTGGCGCCGGGCGTCCAGCTTCAACCAGACGTCGGCCTCGCCCCGGGCGGCGGCGGCCTGCCGCAGGTGCCAGTTGCCCTCCTCGGCGGTAGCCCAGTGCAGAGCCTGACCGAGGCCGCGGAACAGGCCGACCGGTGCCCACACCGCCGTCTTGGCGGCGTACTTGGGCAGCCGCACGCCGTGGTACGCCGCAACGTATCCGGCGTCCTTGGTCTGGTGCTTCGCGGCGGCCTTGATGCCGCGCCACGAGCGTGCCCAGTCGGCCAGGATCGGCCGGCGCTCACGCTGGCGAAGCTGGATCTCGTGCGGGATGTCCTCGGCCGCGTCGACCGGACCGCCGTCGGCGGCCGGGGTGTCGTCAACGGTCTCGGCGTCCTCGCCGTCGGTGTCGTCGGCCGGGGCGGGCGTCGCGGCGACGCGGCGGGTGCGGGCCGCTTCCAGGTCGAGCACCTCGGCCTCGGTGGCGTCGCGGGCGGTGGTGTGGAAGTCGTCGGGGTCGTGGTGCGGTTGGGTGCTCACGGTGTCTGTCCTCCGAGCTTCAGGCGGCGATCATGAGGGCGGCGACGAACAGGAACAGGTAGTGGAAGGACTGATCGAGGGCGTAGGTGCCGGTGCCCATGCAGGGGTTGTCGTCGTGGCCGGGACGCGGGCGGCCGAGGGCGAGGAACCCGTCCAGCCGGGCCAGCCGTGCGAGCGCGGTCAGTGGTGTGCGCCGGTCGGCGATGTAGTGCGTGACCGCGGAGACGCCGAGGCCGGCGGCGACTTGCCACGGGTTGAGCGGAAGGCCGAGGCCGGAGTGCAGGGCGTTCAGCGCGAGCATCGCGGTTGCCGTGTAGCTGGCGACGTGCGCGGCACAGGCGATCCGGCCGGGCCAGCCCGGGCGGCCTTTGGTCAGGGCTTGGTGGTCGGTTTGGATCCAGTGGTCGGCGACCTGGTGGGCGACGAACAGGGCGGCGAAGACGGCGGCGAAGGTGGCGGTGTGGTCGGTGGTGGTCATCGCGTGGTGCCGATCGAGCGGCGGTCGCGGGTGGCAGCGGCGGCGCGGCGAGAGTCGATGATGGCCTGTCGCGCGTCGGCGGCCCGGGCGGCGTCCTGAGCGGCCTTGATGTCCTGTGCGCTGGGCTCGGCCTTGGTGCCGGGGCCGAAGAGACTGCTTGCCATACTGGGTGCTCTCCTGACGGTTCTCGTGACTGGTGGGAGACCGGCGGTACGGCGCTTGACTTGGTGGTTGGGAGCCGTGCCGCCGGGCGGAGCTAGGCTGCGATCAGGTCGGGCGTTTCCGCAGGAACTGGGGCAGATGGTGACGCGTCGGTGGCGTTCAGGGCGGCGAGGTGACGCCGGGCGGTCGACGGGGAGACACCGGCCTTGGCGGCGATCTGGGCGACCGGCGCGCCGGGCATTTTGGCGGCGACTTTGGCGACCTTCTCGGCTGATGCGGGGCGCGGGGTGACGCGCTTGACGGGTGCCTTCTTGACCGCCGGGGTCGGCGCGAGGGCCCCGGCCACGACCGGCGCGGCGGGCATCTCGGGAGTTGGCGCCGGGGTGGCGGCCGGCGCGGGTGGCACGGCTGGCACGGTCTGCGGTGTGGTGTCGGTGAGAGTGCGGATCCGGCCGCCGATCTCGACCATGCAGATCGAGGCAACCACGATCAGGCCGTCCACGCTGAGGGGCAGCAGGTAAGGCGAGGCACCGGTCTCGCCGTAGTGAGTGGCGACGCCCACCATGTGCCAGTACGACACCCACGCCGCGATGCCCGCGATCACAGCGGCGGCAGCCAGCCGCACGATCGACTTCACGCCACGTTGTGCCGGAATCCGGGAGATCAGTTCCACCGTCAGCAGCAGCGCGAGCGGCGACCACGCGGAGATCGCCTGACTGATCGCGTTGTCGGCAGCGTGCAGCACGTTGCCCGCCAGCGACGCCGCGATGCCGAGCACGAATACGGCGCGGACTCCCCAACTGACGCGCTTGAGGCTCGCGAGGTCCTGAGTCATCACGCGACCGCCTTCCGGGCGGCGGGACGCGTGGCCAGCTCGGCGGCAACGCGGGTGACGCGGGCCTCGGCCCGACGCAGCCGCCGCCAGTCCAACGGCGATGGGCCGCCGTGGTCGGCGGCGTTGATAAGGGTGATCTCGGCGTCCAACACCGTCAGTTCCGCGTCGATCAGCGGCCATTCGGCTTCGATCGCGGACAGGTCGCCCGCCGTCGGCTCGGCGAGTCGGAGCATGTGCGTTCGCACTGCGGAACCTCCAAGACTGGATGTACTGGGCTAGTCCAGTAGCAATGCCCTGACCGTAGGCTAGGTGGGCTAGTCCAGTCAATGCCAAAACCCGAACTAACCGCGCTGGGCTAGTCCGGTGTAAGGTGGCCCGATGGCCGTTGACTTGGACTTTCTTGGCGACCTCGACCCCGACGATTCCCGCCAGGCGTCACAGCAGATCGCGAACCTGTTGCGCGCGGCGATCTTGACCAGGAAGCTGGCACCGGGCGAGAAGCTGCCTTCACAACGCGACCTCGCCGACCGATTCGGCGTCGCACGAGAAACAATCAAGCGTGCGATTGAGGGTCTACGAGCGGAGCGCCTAGTCGTCAGCCGGCAGGGCAGCGGCATCTACGTACGCGCTCAAACCCAACGCCCCGTAGAGCTACGACCGCTGATCGAGGCGGCATTCGAGCACGCACATGTAGCAATCGACTTCTCGGGCTTCTCAGGCGAGACTCTGCGCGATGCGATCGCCGAGGCGCTGGACATGGTGCGTGCTGGCCGAATCGCGCCGGAGACGATCGCCGTACGACTCTTGATCTGCGACATGTCCGTGCCCATGGCCCTGCCGGCGCTGGCCGCAACCGGCGCCGACGATCCTGCTGTCAGGAAGCGGGCAGAACGCATCACCCGGCGGGCCGCAGACGGCATCGTTGACCAAGTGCTGGAACTCGCCGAGCTGGGCCTGGTGAAGTCTGCGACGGTCGACGTGCGGATGCACAGCATCGCTCCAACCTTCAAGCTCTACATGTTGAACGGCCGAGAGGCGTTCTTCGGCTTCTACCCAGCGATCAAGCGTGAGGTGACCATTGGCGGCGAACCGGTCGAGATCTTCGACCTGATGGGCAGGGACGCAACCCTCTTCCACTACGCGGTCGACGACGACGAGGCGTCACACGGCACGCAGTTCGTAGAGTCCGCCCGCTTGTGGTTCGACTCCGTGTGGGACAGCGTCGCGCGCGAGTACCGGTCGTGAGCGGCCCAACACTGGCCGATCTAGTCGGCACCGGGCCGCTACTACTGGACTTCGACGGGCCAGTGTGCTCGATCTTTGCCGGATACCCGGCCCTACGCGTCGCCTCCGAGTTGGTCGCCCTGCTCGACGTCAAAGGCGTGACCTTGCCGCGGGAAGTGCGTAAGGAAAGCGATCCCCTCGCCGTACTGCGCTGGGTCGGCGAAGCGTGCTCGTACGGCCTCACGGCAGCGGTCGAGGAAGCCTTATGCGCGGCTGAGTTACGCGCCGCTGCCGTCGCAGCGCCGACGCCATTCGGGCGTGAGGTGATCCTCCGCGCGACCACCCGCGGAGTGCCAGTCGCCGTGGTCAGCAACAACTCGGCGGCGGCGGTCGAGGCGTATTTGAAAGCCCACGATCTTGCCGCCTACGTCGCGCCAGTCGTCGGTCGGGCATACGGGGATCCGAGCCTCATGAAGCCGAATCCCGCGCCGGTGCTCGACGCAGTACGTGCCCTCGGGGTCGAGGCGGGCGACTGCGTGCTGGTCGGTGACTCGCTCTCCGACATCGAGGCTGCTCGTGCCGCCGGAGTTGCCGCGATCGGCTACGCCAATAAGGTGTGGAAGGTCGACGCCTTCGCGTCGGCCGACATCGTCGTGACGTCGATGGGCGAGATAGCCGAAGCGCTGTCCCCCGTGTCCCCCGTGTCCCCGCTGTCTCCTGAGGGGGATTGAATTGCGAGATGCGAGGGGACAGTCAGACGCCAGGATAGGGAGCATCGATTGGGAATCATCGACCAATACTGGACGGGTGCGCTACAGCGACTGCATGCCGAAGTCGAGGTCTTCAATCGCTTAATTGCCCACCAAGGAGAGCGCGGCCGCGAAAACGAACTGGCCTTAGCCAGGATCCTAGAAAGGTTGCTGCCGGGCAGACTTGGGGTGGGAACCGGGCTAATGTTCGATTCGGCTGGCCAATACTCGAAGCAGATGGATCTATTACTTTACGACCAGATCGATTCACCAACGGTGCTAGCGCAGACTAACCAGCTACTTCACCCAGTCGAAGAAATTCAACTGGCGATTGAGGTAAAGAGCCGATTGAGCTTGGATGGCGTCAAAGACTCTGGCCAAAAACGTGCATCGATAAACGAGCTAGTACCGGTCGAGGGTTTTCAGCGTCCGATGTTCGCCCTGTTCGCCTATGATGCCGTCTCTTCACCGGCCACGGTGGCAGAGCACTTAGTTTCGCTCGCGCCCGAGATCAGACCCGATCTTACGTGCGTCCTCGATCCAGGCTTTATTGCAGGCCCGCAAGGGATACTAGACCCTGCCAGCAATTCTGACGCCTTCGCCTACGGCGTTACGTTACTGCATGCCCTAAACGAGAGCGGCGAGAGGGAACGGGGACGGTACATCAAAGCTGACCCTAACGGCAATCTGCAAAGACAGCATCACGAGGGAGCACTATTTCCCGTTGTCGACTTTATCGACGAACCTTTCTTAAGCGATCCTTCACGCGCTTTGCTTCTGTTCTGCGAGACTTTAATCAGAATGACGGTCAAAAGTAGTGGCAGAAAGATGCCAACGCTTACCTACTACTTGCGACCCCCATACCGCGACATTGAGCAAATATGAAAATAGTCAGCGTGCCGGCAACACTGGAGGAGGAATCAGAGGCTTGAGAACGGTGGAAAAGAAGTCCAGCGGGCTTATGGTCGGCACCGCCAGCTTCTTACACACTTCGCCGAGTGGGGCTCGACCAGGCCTCGGACGATGGTCATTCGTAACTACAGTGCACGCCACCCCGGCATCCTGAAGTTCTAGCAGGTAACCTACAACGGCGACAATGCAGGTGCCCTCACGGCCTTCAATAACGAAGTCTAAGCCTTCGGCATATCCGTTGTTCTGCGCCCAGCCCTGCGCCCTACGCTTATGCCCATACGAGACGGCACAATCCATGCCGCTCTGCACAGCCTCAAGCCATATCAGTAGCTCGGTGTCCGTTTCGGGATCGGCGCGACGCTCCACATCGGTAGCGACTTCTGGCGGGAACCGCAGCAGCCGGCCTCGCACCAGCTTGGTCATGGCACTGCAAAGCGCAACTTGCTTCTTTCGCGGAGCTGCCTCGATTAAGGAGAACAGCGCGCGGTCATCCGGCAGATAAACTGGGCTGCTCACTACTGGGCGCTTTCGTCAAGCAGACCGCGCAGTTCCTTAAGCTCGGCACGCGATAGGTTAAGCAGGTCTGTAAGGTCAGCCTTGTCTAACTCGCCTTCCTCCTCGGCCACCATGAGGCGACCAACGACGCCCGCACCGTATCGCTGGAGCTTGCGCCTAGCCCTGGTTTGAGGCGGTCCGCCTATCCCTCCGCCTCTCGAAATCGTCGAGGCAATCTTGTTGACTTTGCCGTAAAGTCCTGGGGCAGCCATTCCCACGGACTCGAAGCGGAGCGCCATCGCACGAAGACTTACGTTGAGCTGATTTGCGGCCCAGCGAACCTGCTCGAAACTATCAACCTTCTGCCGCCTGAATCTCCGGTCAACATACCCTGCAAGGACACGGCGAGGCATTAAGAATGCTGCCGCAACGCTGTCGCACCATCTCTCCGTGCCGCTCTCCGGCAGTGCGTCACAGATGGACTCGTCACCGAGCATAAGGTGAGAGCATTCGTGCAGATAGGAGAATGATCTCGCTCGAATGTCATCCCTGGTGTTGACAGCTATAACTGGAGCGATCGCGTCAGGTAGAGAGAAACCTCGGAATCCGTCTTCGCTCAAGGTGAGGTTAAGCGCGGTGATCCCTTGTGCCTCTATCCGCCCTCTGAGCAGCTTCGCTACCTCATTGTCCTTGGCGCTGATCTGCTCACGAGTCGACCAAGCGAGCCACTTGCGTGCATCCTCGGCAACGACTTCCGGAGGGTCCCCGATCGACGCTCGGGGTATGACCGGACGTTCGTGTTCCTGTCCCAGCCACCGCATGAGGCGCTGAAGGTTCTGGGCCAGCTTTATGGCCTTGAGGTCTTCCGGGGTAGGGGTGTGGGGTCCAGTTCGCCCACTGTGGCTGCGGAACCGGGTCGTGCTGACAGAAGGGGGCGGCGGGGCAGCAAGGAAGAAGAACGACTCGGGTCGATCAAGAGTCTTTCTGAGTTGATCAAACTTCGTCTTACTCGGCTGTGCCGTCCCAGCGATCCAGTCTGCGACCAGGGTTTGGCTTACTCCCACCTCGTTCGCTACGTCAGCGATGCTTAGGCCAGCCTCGCTTATGGCCCAAGCCAGCACCGAGCCAGTGATCGGAACCAGCACGGTCGGCATGTCCTCATTGAACCATCGTCAGCTACCGAGCGTCGAGGTGCCCGCCGCTGAGAGCAATATTCGAGCCGGACGTACCCCCCGCCTGACCGGTCCACCGATGGGCTTTCGGGGAGAACTCCTCAGGCTCACCTACGGTGGGCAGGACTACGCGGCTTTGTACGGTTCCCGAGCTGGCGGCGCCTGTCCCCGCTGTCCCTACCGTCCCCCACAGCCGACTGAACAGGGAACACGCCGGGGGACACCCGTCACGCCAGCTGTCCCCCGGCGTGTTCCGCGACGTTCAATCGACGACCGGCCGTTGCGGCGGCAGCGGCGCGGGGGCGAGGCGTTCGGCGAGCCAGCCGGGCATCTCGGCGACCGGCAGGTCACG
The DNA here is from genome assembly GCF_019710575.1 of Paractinoplanes polyasparticus. Classification (GTDB taxonomy): domain Bacteria; phylum Actinomycetota; class Actinomycetes; order Mycobacteriales; family Micromonosporaceae; genus Actinoplanes; species Actinoplanes polyasparticus. The sequence continues at coordinate 297,763 of NZ_JAHWFK010000013.1, forward strand.
GGCGAGGGTGTAGAGGCGGCCGGCGGCGGTGCTCCCGAAGCTAGTCCTGCGCCAATGCGGCCGGACGCGGTTGCCCCCGGGCCCCAAGGGGCGGGCCGACAAACAGCGGCTGAAACAGGGTGGCTGGCCAACCCCAATGTTTCAGCCACCGTTGAGGCCAATCTCCCCCATGCGTCCCCCGGAGCGGTCACTCAGTCGTCTTTTACCTGCTCAGTGGCGGCGTCAGGAGCGGACTGTAAATCCGTCGCGAAAGCTACAGAGGTTCGAATCCTCTACCCGCCACAGGCAGTCAGAACGGCCCCGAGAGCCGCGGAAACGCGCTCCGGGGCCGTTCTCGTTGTGATCGGGAGCCCGCACGCGAGATCCTCGACGGCATGGCCCTCGACCATCTGGCGCTCCTGCAGCAGGAGCTTGCCGCCTTCCAGGACTGTCTGACCGGCGACCTTTCCACACCCATCGAGCACTGTGGTGACTGGACACTGCACGACCTGGTCGTCCATCTGGGTCAGGAGAACCTGTGGGCGGCCGCCGCAGTCCGTGAGCGCCGGGGCGATTACGTCGCGGATCCGCCACCGGCGAACGTCGTGTCGTGGTTCGCCGACACGGCCCGCACGCTCACCGCCACGCTCGCTGTGGACCCGGCAACCGAGGCGTGGACGTTCTTCCCGCCGCGCACGGTCGGCTTCTGGCGACGCCGCCGCTGCCTCGAGACGCTCGTGCACCGCTGGGACGCCGAGCACGCCCTCAACCGGCCGGGCATGCTGAACCCCGAGTTGAGCGGCGACGGTATCGCTGAGGTCGTCGACGGTTTCGTGCCGAGACAGATTCGGCTCGGCCGGATGAGTCCGTTCCGGGCCGCGGTCCGGCTGACCGCCACCGACCTGCGAGCGTGCTGGTTGCTGGGGCACGGCGACCCGGTCGCCGAGCTGTCCGGGACCGCCGCGGACCTGCTGCTGATGCTCTGGGGGCGACGGCCCGTCCCGTGGGACAGCCTGTCCGGCGATGAGGCGAGCGCTCGCGAGGTGTTGCGCGGCCCCCTTGTGCCCTGATCAGCTGCCGGAGGACGTGCCGCGGGAGAGGCGGTGTTCCAGTTCCTCGCGCAGGTCGGCGGGGAGGGCTTCGGCCTCGAGGATGCGGGCCAGGTCTTCGGAGCGGTGCATGTAGATGTCGAAGGCCTCGGAGACGCCGATGCTGCGGGCCGGGCGGTGTACGACCTCGATCGGGTCGCCCACCTGCAGCGGGCCGGGGGTGAGCACTCGCAGGTAGGTGCCGGTGCGGGCGGCCTCGGCGAAGCGCTTCAGCCACTTCTTCTCGCCCATCTTGGCCTGGAACGTCATGCAGGGGACGCGGCCGAACGTGGGCTGGAGTTCCAGGGTGTCGCCGATGCGCCAGATCTCGCCGATCCGGGTGGCGTTGAGGTCGAGGCCCTCGGTGGTGAGGTTCTCGCCGAACCAGCCGTTGGCCAGCGGGCGGCCCAGCGCGGCTTCCCACCAGTCGTAGTCCTCGCGGGAGTAGGCGTACACGGCCTGGTCGTCGCCGCCGTGGTGCTTGACGTCGCCGATCGGGTCGCCGACCACGCCGCTGTGCAGGCCGGTGGTCTTGGGGCCGGGGGCGCGCACGTCGACCGCGTGCTCGACCGGGAGCTTGTCGATGCCGGTGTTGCCGCCGAAACGCTTGGCCGGGTTGGGCCGGGCCACGCCGACGTTCACCGAGAGCACCTTGCCATCTGTCATGCCGTGAACTCCACGATCACTCGGTCCTCGACCGGACGGAAGCCCAGTCGCTGATACAAAGCATTACTGGTCGGGTTGGCCAGGTCTGTGTTGAGCACCACGCTTTCGGCGCCGGATCCGAGGGCGGCCTGGGTCGCGGCGATGGTTACCGCGCCGGCGTAGCCGCGGCCGCGCTGCACGGGCGGCGTGTAGACCATCTGGATCCGGACCGTACCGACAGCGGGCTGGGACCGGATCGCCATGGAAACGGGGCTCCGGCCGTCGTCCCAGAGCAGGATCCCGCCGTACGCGAGAAAGCGGTCCGGATCGTCGGAGCGGCGCTCCCCGATCTCGTCGTGGAAGGCCCGCAGCCAGCCTCGCAGCAGCTCACGGTCGTCCGGGCCGGCGTAGCGGGCACTGCCCGGCGGCGGTGTGGGCGGCAGCACGAGCGTGGCCAGGCGGTAGAGGCGGGTGCGCCGGACCACGTGGGCGCGCACCCGGGCCCGGCTGCGCCAGCCCGCCGAGAACCCGTCGACCGCGCTGGCGGGCAGGTTGGCGCCGGGCAGCGGGCGGCCGGCCAGCGCCAGCACGGCCGCGGGCACGGCCGGGGTCGGCAGCTCGCTGAAGATCACCGGATAGGGCGGGGTCTGCATCAGCACTCCGGCGACCTGACCGGCGGGCGTGCTCCACCAGCCGAAGATCGGGGCTTCCGGGCCGTACGAACGCAGGTCGTGCCGCAGCGCCTCGACCATCGTGAGCAGATTCGTGTGCTCGATCGGGCGGGCGCGCAGGAAGCGGCCCGCGGTGGCGTGGAAGGTCTCGACGTCCTCGGTCAGTTGCCATGCCATAGCGCGATCATGTCGTCGCTTTGCGTCAGGCGCGACCCCTTAAAGGCCCCACACCTTGGCTATGCGGGCGAGGGACTCCTGGCGGGTGGCCGGGTCGTAGACCGTGCCGGCGAGCATCAGTTCCTGCACGCCGGTGCGCGCGACCAGCGCGTCGAGGTCGGCGACCACCTCTTCGGCGGTGCCCGCGTACTGGGTGCCTCCGAAGGTCTCGTCGACGCCCATCGCGGCGGCCTGTTCCGGCGAGACGATGGGGCCCAGACGGCCCGTACGCAGGCTCTGGAGCATCACCCGGCTCGGCCCGGCCAGATAGTGGGCCTCCTCTGTGGTCTCGGCCGCGATCACCGAGGCGCTGACCATCGCGTGGGGCTGCGGGAAGCGCGGCGACGGCTGGAACCCGGCCCGGTAGAGCTGGAGTGCGGCGGCCACGTCGGTGCCGGTCGCGAAGTGATACGCGTAACAGAAGGGCAGACCCAGGGCAGCCGCGACCTGAGCCCCGTACGTGGAGGAACCGAGCATCCAGACCTCGGGGAAGCTCTCGGCCACCGGCGTGGGGCGTAGCCGGGCGGCCGCCCCGACGTCGATCCGGTCGTCGCCGAGGAGCGCGAGCACCGTCCGCAGGTGGTCGGGGAACTGCTCGACGGTCAGATAGGGCGAGACCCCGCGCAGCGCGGCCGCCGTCGCCTGGTCGGTGCCGGGGGCGCGCCCGATGCCCAGATCGATACGCCCGGGATGCAGCGCCTCGAGCAACGCGAACTGCTCGGCGACCACGAAAGGCATGTGGTTGGGCAGCATCACGCCACCCGATCCCACCCGAATCGTTGCAGTTTGTGCCGCCACCGATGCCATCAAAACGGGCGGCGCGGTCGAGGCGACCGCCGGCATGTTGTGGTGCTCGGCGACCCAGAAGCGCTGGTAGCCGAGCTCGTCGGCGGTGCGTGCGATGTCGATCGTGCCGCGCAGCGCATCGGCACTGGAGTGCCCCTCGCGGACCGTGGCCAGGTCGAGAACGGACAGGGGGACACGGTCGGGCGGCGTCACGACTCGACCCTAGCGCGCAGCTCGCCAGCACAGACGGAGACCATGAGCTACTCAGTCCACACCACCATCGTCGGCCAGCGCCGGCCGTCCCCGGGCCTCGACGGCAAGGGAGCCGGCACGCGTCCCGCCGAGGGGACGCACATCGGCTTCCGGCCGGACATCGAGGGGCTGCGGGCCATCGCGGTGATCCTGGTGGTGCTCAGCCACGCCGGGATCGACCGGTTCGCCGGCGGGTACGTCGGGGTGGACGTCTTCTTCGTGATCTCGGGCTTCCTGATCACGACGCTGCTGGTCAAGGAGCTGGACCGGACGGGAACGGTCTCGTTGCGGGCCTTCTACGCGCGGCGGGCGATCCGGCTGCTGCCGGTCTCGACCGTGGTGCTGGTGGCGACGGTCGTGGCGGCCTGGTTCTGGCTGCCGGCCACCCGGTTCGCGTCGATCTCGAGCGATGCCCTGTTCAGCACCTTCTACGGGATCAACTGGCGGCTCGCGTACGAGGGCACCGACTATCTCAACGCGACCGCGGCGCCCTCGCCGCTGCAGCACCTGTGGTCCCTCGCGGTCGAGGAGCAGTTCTATCTGTTCTGGCCGCTTCTGCTGCTGGCCTTCTGGGCCCGCCGCCGCGTGCTGGTCGCGCTGACCGTCCTGGTCGTGGTGTCGCTGGCGATCAGCGTGCAGCAGACCGTGGCCGCCGCGCCGTGGGCCTACTTCGGATCGCACACGCGCGCCTGGGAACTGGGCATCGGCGCGCTCGTGGCCATCGCCGGGGGCTTTCTGCGGCGTACGCCCAAGGGTGTGGCCGCCCTGCTCACATGGGCCGGCTTACTGGCTGTGGTCGCGGCCGCCATCACCTTCGACAAGTCGACGCCGTTCCCCGGCTACGCCGCGCTGCTGCCCGTCCTCGGCACCGCCGCGGTGATCGCCGGTGGCGCCTCGAGCGGCGGCTGGGGTGCGAGCCGCGTGATCGGGACCGGCCCGTTCCGGTTCGTCGGCAAGCTTTCGTACGGCTGGTACCTGTGGCACTGGCCGGTGCTGATGATCTGGCCGCTCGCCCTCGGGCGTGACCCGGGCGTCAAGTCCAACCTGGCTTTCGCCGCGGCCACCCTCGGACTGGCCTGGGTCACCTATCACCTGGTCGAGAACCCGGTCCGGACGCGGCCGTGGCTGCGCCGCCGGGCCCGGCGGGGAGTGGCCATGGGCCTGATCCTGTCGGCCTCGGCCGCCGTGCTCGCGCTGATCGCCGGCCAGTTCACCCCCGCCCTGCCGACCGGGCCCGCTGCGCCCGACGTACGGGCCGAACTGGCCACCGCGTACGAGCCGCAAGCCCGCCTCACCCAGCTGATCACCGCCTCGCTCGGCCGTACCCGGCTGCCGCGGAACCTCACGCCCCGGCTCGCCGACGCGCTGAGCCAGAGCCCGCGGATCTATCAGGACCAGTGCCACTCGAACTACACCCAGGCGCGGCCGAACCGGCCCTGCGTCTACGGCGACCCCGACGGCGCCCGAACGATGTACCTGATCGGCGACTCGCACGCCGCGCACTGGTTCCCGGCCGTCGAGGCGGCCGCCCGCAACCACGGCTGGCGGCTGGTGGCGCTGACCAAGGCTGCCTGCCAGCTGCCCCAGGTGCTGACCTGGAACGAGGTGCTCAAACGCCCCTACACCGAATGCGTGACCTGGCGGAACCAGGTGGCGCAGCGGATCGTGCGGGACAAGCCCGACCTGATCGTGATGGCCTCCAACGACCTCGACAACGGCGGCCTGATCGGCCCCGGCGGCCGGACCATGGCCCGCCCGGCCGACCCGCTCTGGGTGCGCGGCTGGCAGCAGACCTGGCACCTGTTCAGCGGCACGCCGATGGTGCTGCTGCAGGACACGCCGCTGCCGAAGGGCAACGCCCCCGAGTGCGCGGCGGTGAACGCGCGCCGTCTCGCGAAGTGCGCCCGCCCGATCGCGCGGGCGATCAGCGAGCGGCCCCGGCGCGACCTGGTCGCGGACGCCGCACGCGCCTCGGGCCTGCGGGTGATCGACCCGACGCCGTGGCTGTGCGGCCAGGGCAAGTGCCCGGTCATCGTGGGCAACACGCTGGTCTACAAGGACAACAGCCACCTGACCGTCGCCTACGCCCAGGCGATCGCCCCGGTGGTCGAGCGGGCGATCTTCCCCCGCCGCTAGCGGCGCTGCTGGGCGCGGATGACCTGAACGCCGACGGTCACCGCGGCCAGGGCGGCGCCGGGCACGGCCAGCCACACCGGCCACGGGTAGATGTCGGTCTCGACGCTCACCGCGACCAGCGCGTAGACCACCAGGTTGACCACGGCCAGGGCGGCCCAGATGGTCCACAGCACGAGCATCGCGGTGGGCAGCCGGCGGGCGCGGCGACGCTGCTCGGACTCGTGCCGGGAGCGCACCTCGTGCGCGCTGAGGCCCGGACGGGGCAGGTCGGTGAGGAGCATCAGCAGCTCCTGGTAGGTCTTGGCCGCGTACGCCAGGCCGACCCGCTCGTCGTACTCGTGCAGGGTCAGGCGGCCCTCGTCGAGCGCGGTCTTCAACTGGTCGGCGACCTTCTGCCGATCCGTGTCGGCGGCGCGCATCGTCTCGATGTCAGCCCGGACATCTTTCGTCATCGGACGCTCCTTTACGCACCCCGTCGATCGCGTCAGGCTATCCGAGTCGCACGAGCGCCCGGCAGGGGGAAAACCATGAGATTGCGCCTCGAAAACCTTCGTCAGCAGAGGTACGGCGATGTGGTCGAGCGCCATCGGAGCGCATACGACCGGAGCGCCGCCGCCGACCGCGACACGCGCACCAAAGACCACTGGAAACTGGACGAACGGGCGGCCTTCCTCGACCGGTTGCGCGCCGCCGGCGCCCGAACCCTGCTCGAAGTGGGCTGCGGAACCGGTCAGGACAGCCTCTACTTCCAGCAGGAGGGTTTGGAAGTCAGGGCCGTCGACGTGTCGCCCGCGATGGTCGAGCGCACCCGGGCCAAAGGGATCGAGGCTTCCGTACGGGACGTTCTGGATCTCGGCTTTCCGGAGTCCACCTTCGACGCGGTCTACTCGCTCAACACCCTGCTGCACGTCCCGAACGCGGACCTCGACGCCGCGCTCCGGGCGATCCGGACGGTCCTCGTGCCGGGCGGGCTGTTCTATCTGGGCGTCTACGGCGGCGAGGACGAGGAGGGCGTAGCCCTCGAGGACGTCCACGTGCCGCCGCGGTTCTTCTCGTTCCGCTCGGACAAGCAGTTGCTGACGCACGCCGAGCGCGCCTTCGAAATCCTCGACTTCCACATCCACGACGCCGCCGACCTGCGCTTCCAGGCGCTCACCCTGGTCAAGCCGGCCGCCGCGTCAACCGGTGGTTCCTGATCGCCCCAGCAGGGCGCTCAGCCCGCCAAATGATCGCTCACGCCGCGGTCGAGCGGCCGGTCAACCGATGCGGCGGCGCAGCAGAGACGCGACTTCGAGCTGGAACGGAAATGGCTCCTCGCGGGCCAGTACCTGGCCGGGACCCACGACCTCGACCGAGGCGTAGTGGTCGCCGTCCAGGCGTTGAAGGTGCAGCTCCACCGAGTCCTGGGGCTGTTCCACCCGCAGGTACCAGCCGATCCGCGCCGCCGCATACAACTGAGGCTTGAGCAACCGATCCGTTCCGGCGTTACTCGGTGAGACCACTTCGACGACCAGCTCGGTCTCGGCGGCCTCCACCGTCGTACCGACGTCGTCCGTATCGGCCACGAGTAGGTCCGGCTGCAGTATGCGACCGCCGGCCAACCGCAGGTTGACGTCCTGCAGCACCAGGAGCCCGGCCCGCTCGGCTGCGCCACAAAGGCCCATCGCCAGCAGGAAAGCGATGTGCTGGTGACGCTTGCTCGGTGCGGGACCGGCCCACAGGCTCCCATCGACCAGCTCGACCCGGTTCGAGGTCTTGCCCAGCGCGAAGAACTCGTCCTCGCTCCACGGTTCCGGATGCTCCAGCAATGCCATGCCCATCGGATCGCCCAACCTGTCGGCGGGTGTTGCCCCCGGCGCGCCAAGTCAAGCGCTACCCAGGCGACCTGTGCGGCCGCATCTGCGGTCTGACCTGCCACCTCGCCGAGCCAGTCGGTCGACACCGCTGGTCACCAAGCACCTTGTCATGAGACCAGAGCAGCCGTCAAGGCCGTCCCTGAACGTGGCCGATTCGGCTACATCGACTCGGCGGCCAGGGCCACGCGCAGGCGGTCGCTGGCGCGCTCGTCGGCTCGGGCGATCGAGCCGTGGGGCACCGCGGCGACCAGGGCAGCCACCGTCAGTACGCCTGCGACCAGGGCGAAGGCCCAGCTGAGGCCGCCCGGCTGGTCGACGATCGCGCCGGCCAGGGCGCCGCCGGCGGCGCTGCCGGCCACCGAGACGGTGACGACCCAGGTGTAGGCCTCGTTGAGCATCGCGGGCGGGGACAGGCGGCCGACCAGGTTGGTTTCGACGGTCAGGGCCGGAGCGATCACGGCGCCGCCCAGGACCAGGGCCATGCCGAGCCAGAGAGGGCTGGGCATGAAGGCCAGCACCAGGAAGCTCAGCGCCACGCCGCCCAGCAGCCAGGCGAACTGTCGCGGCAGGGCCATCGCGGGGCGCCGGGTGCCGAACCAGATGCCGCCGAGGGCGCTGCCTACGCCCCAGATTCCGAGCAGTACGCCGCCCATGCCGTCGCCGCCGCCGTGCTGGCTCGCGTAGGCGGGAACGATGACGCCGGCCGCGCCGAAGCCGATGCCCAGCGCGATGACGCAGACGAGCAGGGCCGGGAAGCCGGAGACCTTCAGCGGGCCGAGACCGCGGGCCTCGTTGGTGTGCGCGTGCCGGTGGTGGCGCCGCATGACCGGCAGCCGTGAGATCACCAGGGTGCCGATCAGGGTCGCCACCGCGGCTCCGACCAGCGCGGCGGCCGGGCTGGCGACCACGACGAAGCCGGCCACCAGGATGGGGCCGAGCACGAAGACCAGCTCGAACAGCGAGGTCTCGGCGGCGATGGCGGCGCCGCGCAGGTGGTGCTGACCGCTGCCCGGCTCGGTCATGTCTGTCCACGCGCGACGGATCGCGGCGGTCAGGGGCGGGTAGGTGGCGCCGGCTACGGCGGCGGCCACGAAGATCGCGGACTGCGCGCTGATCAGCACCAGGGCGATGAGGGCGAGCGGGTGCAGCACCGCGGTGGTGACGAGGATCGGTGCGGGGCCGATGCGGTCGGCCAGCCGGCCCGCGACCGGGCTGATCGCCGCGCCCGCGAGGGCGTAGAGGCCGCCCGCCAGGCCGGCCACGGCGTAGCTGCCGGTGGCCTGCTCGACCAGCAACAGCAGCGCGAGCGGGGTCATGCCGATGCCGAGACGGGCCAAGATCCCGACGCTCAGAAGAACCCGCCCGCCCGGCAGATGCCAAACGCCCAGGTACTGACGCAGCGCGGTCACTTCACACTCTCCTCGGTAATGAGTCAACAGGCCTTCGGACCTTAACGCCGGGGCCGCGCGCAACACATCCGGAATACGGGGGGTGGTGTTCGGAAACACAGAGAGGGGCCGCCCTGTCGGACGGCCCCTCTTGGACGGAGGTCAGCGGACGTACTGGATGGCTCCGGCCTGCTCGCGCAGGCGGGCGACGCGCTGTTCCATCGGCGGGTGGGTCGAGAACAGCTTCGAGATGCCGCCGGCCCGGAACGGGTTGGCGATCATCAGGTGCGCCGCGCTGGTCAGCTGGTTGTCGGCCGGCAGAGGCAGACGCTGGGCACCGTACTGGATCTTCTCGAGAGCACTGGCGAGGGCCAGCGGGTCACCGGTCAGCGTCGCGCCGTCGGCGTCCGCCTGGAACTCGCGGTTGCGGCTGATGGCCAGCTGGATGATGGTCGCGGCCAGCGGGCCGAGGATCAACATCAGCAGCAGGGCCGCCGGGTTGGGGCTGTCCTCGTCGTCCGAACCACCGAGCGGCAGGAAGATCGCCAGGTGGGCCAGGCTGGTGACGATGCCGGCCAGGGCGCCGGCCACGCTCGAGATCAGGATGTCGCGGTTGTAGACGTGCGACAGCTCGTGCCCGATCACGGCGCGCAGCTCACGCTGGCTGAGCAGCTGGGTGATGCCGGTGGTCACGGCGACCGCCGCGTGCTCCGGGTTGCGGCCGGTCGCGAACGCGTTCGGCTGCATCGTCGGCGAGACGTAGAGGCGCGGCATCGGCTGCCCCGCACTGGTCGCCAGCTCGCGCACCGTCTGATGGAGCCAGGGCGCCTCGGCCTCGCTGACCGGCTGCGCGCGCATCGCCCGCAGAGCCAGCTTGTCCGAGAAGAAGTAAAAGCCGGCGTTCATGGCCAGCGAGAGGAAGACCGCGAACACGAGACCGCCACTGCCGCCGAGCCAATAGCCGGCGCCCAGGATGATGGCCGTCAGCAGACCCAGCAGAGCGGCCGTTTTGAGACCGTTGTGATGGCTGTGCAACAGGAACTCCTTCGATCTGCGGCCCGGTGGGGGCCACGCATCGATGGAACGTCGCCGGCCTGCGGTTTCATCCGGGTTGCGCTGTGAGTTCGCTGTAGGCGATCAGGTGGTCACGCCCTAGGTGAGCGCGTTGAACAGGAGTTGCGGAGCGAAGCCGAGGGCGATGGCGGCCGCCGCGGCGGTGATCAGGGCCGCGGCCACGGAGCGGGTCACCGGCAGGCGCGGGTGCAGGGCCGCTTCCAGCAGGTCGGGGTCGGCCACGGGAACGCCCACCCGGGGCGGGGCGGCGTAGAGCAGGGCTCCCACCCGTACGTAATAGGCCAGGGCGATCACCGCGTTGAGGGCCACCGCCACGGCCAGCCAGGTCTGGTCGTTCTCGATCAGGGCGTCGACCACGGTGACCTTGGCGAAGAGGCCGGCCAGGCCGGGTGGCAGTCCGGCCAGACCAGCCAGGGCCAGCACCAGGGCCGCGCCCAGCCAGGGGGAACGACGGCCGGCTCCGCGGTAGGCCGCGATCTCGCCGCCGTCGGCGCCGGGCGGGCGCAGCGCCGCGACCACGCCGAAGGCGATGAACTCGAGAACCACGAAGAAGACGGTGTACGCGGCCGCTGCCTCCAGGCCGTCGGCGCCCAGCGCCAAGGGGGCCAGGATGTATCCCGCCTGGGCGATCGACGACCAGGCCAGCAGGCGGACCATGCGGGTCTGGCGCAGGGCCACCAGGTTGCCGACGGTCATGGTCAGCAGGGCCAGGAAGGCGGTCAGGGCGGCCGCGTCGAGGCGGCTGACGATCGCGGCCAGGGCCAGGACGCCGCCCAGCTTGGAGGCGGTGGAGAGGTAGGCAGCGACCGGCAGCGGAGAACCCTCGTAGGTGGGCGGGGCCCAGGCGTGCAGGGGCACGGCCGCGACCTTGAAGGCCAGGCCGATGACCAGCAGGGCCACGCCGGCCGTGGCCACGGGGGCGGTCACGCCGGCGCCCTCGATCAGGCGGTCGAAGTGCAGGGCTCCGGTGGCGGCGTAGTTCAGGGCCGCGCCCAGCAGGGCGATGGCCGTGGAGACGACGCTGATCAGGAAGAACGTGACCGAGGCGGAGGCGCCCGACGTCGTGACGCGTTCCCCGGGGGCGAAGCGGCGCAGGCCCACCAGCAGATAGAGCGGCAGGGTCAGCGTCTCCAGGCCGACGATCAGGGTGATCAGATCTCCGGCGTACGCGACCACGACGCCACCGGTCATCGAGGCGGCCAGCAGGAAGCAGAACTCGCCGACCGGCGCCGTGCCCAGGCGCAGCGAGGGGCTCGAAAGGGCCAGCACCCCGACGGTGAGCAGGGCGAACACGACGGCCGAGGTGGCTGCCAGCGGGGTCGGGACCCACGAGCAGGCGCTGCCGTTCGGATCGCAGAACGTGCCCGCCCGGGCGCCGGTGACGATCGCGGCGACCACGGTGGCCAGGCCGCCCGCGGTCAGGGTGCCGATGGTGGCGGCGCGGCGGGCGATCAGCAGGTCGGCCAGCAACACCAGCACGGCGGTGCCGGCCGCGGCGTACAGCGGCAGCAGTGAGATGTGATCCACGGTCTGGGCCCTCATCGGAGTGCCTCCGTCAAGGCTCGTACGGGAGCGCTCGTCGCGGCCAGCACCAGGCTGGGCGCCACGCCCACGGCGAGCGTGAGGACCACGAGAGGTGACCAGGCCAGCCACTCGGCGCGGGTGACGGCGTACGGCTCCGCCACCGCCACCGCCGGGCCGTGCGTGACCTTGCGGAGCAGACGCAGGAAGTACGCCGCGGTCAGCGCGCCGCCGATCGCGGCCAGCACAGCCAGCGTCACCCACAGGCCGCCGCCGCGCTGCACGGCCGCGACCACGGCGAACGCCTCGCCCCAGAAGCCGGCCAGGCCGGGCAGGCCCAGCGACGCGATGGCGGCGAAGCCGAGCAGGCCGGCCAGCCGCGGTGCGGTCTCGCGCAGGCCGCCGAGGTCGGCCAGTTCACCGGTGTGCGCCCTGTCCTTGATCGCGCCGGCCAGGAAGAACAGCAGGCCGGTGATCAGCCCGTGTGCGACGTTGCCGAGCAGCGCCGCCTGCAGGCCGGTCGCGTTGAGCGCGGCGATGCCGAGCAGCACGAAGCCCATGTGGCCGACGCTCGAGTAGGCGATCAGGCGCTTCAGTTCGGTCTGGCGCAGGCAGATCAGCGCTCCGGCCAGGATCGCGGCCACGGCCAGGATGCCGAGCAGCGGCGCGGCCCACTCCGCGCCCAGCGGGGCGACGCCGACACCGACCCGGATCAGGCCGTACGTGCCCATCTTGAGCAGGACGCCGGCCAGGATCACCGAGCCGACCGTCGGGGCCTGGGTGTGGGCGTCGGGCAGCCAGGTGTGCAGGGGCCAGAGCGGGGCCTTCACGGCGAACGCGAGAGCGAACAGGGCGAACGCGGCGTACTGCGTCGAACGGCTGAGATCGGCGCCACCGGCGAGCCGGGCCAGGTCGCCGGTGCCGGCCGCGACGGTGACGGTGATGACGCCGAGCAGCAGCAACACCGAGCCGAACAGCGTGTAGAGCACGAACTTGCGCGCGGCCCGGCGTCTGTCCTCGCCGCCCCAGCCCGCGATCACCGCGTACATGGGCAGCAGCACGACCTCGAAGAACAGGAAGAACAGGATCAGGTCGAGGGCCAGGAAGGTGCCGAGGATGCCGGCTTCGAGGACCAGCAACAGGGCGACCAGCGTACGACCGGAGCCGCCGGCCGGGACCCGCCACATCGTGTACGCGCAGCAGAGCACCGTGAGCAGGCCGGTCAGCGCGACCAGGGGGTACGAGACGCCGTCGACGCCCAGGTGGAAGTCGAGGCGCAGCGCGGGGACCCAGGACACGTCGAATTCGGCCCACGGCCGTACGGCGAGAGGGGTGGCCGAATAGGCCGACCAGGCCTCGTCGCGGGCGAACGCCAGCAGCGCGATCGGGATCAGGGTGACCGCGGCGAAGATCGTGCCGGTGAGGCGGGCCGCGCTGTCGAGGCGTGCCGGGAACAGCGCGAGGACGCCCGCGCCGACAGCCGGGACGAGCAGGACGGCGAGCAGGGCCACGGTCATGCGGCGGCTCCGAACAGAACGGCTACGGCGCCGAGGAGCAGAGCGCCGGCGAGGACGGCTGCCGCGGCGGCGGGCAGCGGGATGCGGTGGGCGTAGGCGAGCGCGGCGCCGACGCGGGAGGTGGTGGTGCCGGTGCCCTCGACGGCGGCGTCCACCACCCGGGTGTCGACGGTGAGGACCGCACGAGCGAGCGCCCGCACGGGTCGTACAAGAAGACGATTTTGAATGTCATCGAGGCGGAAACCGGCCGCCAGCAGGGGGCGCGTGCGGCCCAGGGCCATCGCGGGATCGACGCCGGGCACCGCGCGCCACAGCCACCAGGCGGCCGTCGCACCGGCCGCGAGCAGGATCAACGGCAGGACGACGGCCACGCTGAGATGGGGTTCGTCCAGTTCCAGGGCCGTACGGAAGCCGGGGGCGTACGCGGCCAGGCCGAGCAGCACCGAGGGGATCACCAGCAGCAGGATCGGCCAGCGCATCGCGCCCGGCGGATCGTGCGGGGCCGCGGGCCGGGTGTAGCGGGCGTCGTCGAAGCCCACCTCCCAGTCCGGACCGTCGGCGCCGTGCGCGCGGGAGTGGCCGAGGAATCCCCAGAGCAGCAGGCGGGTCGCGTACCAGGCGGTGATCCCGACGGCGAAGAGCGCGGCGATCCAGACCACCCAGCCGACCCAGACCGGCGCTGTCTCGCCGCCCTCGGTGGCGTGCGCGGCCGCGGTCAGAACGTTCTCCTTCGACCAGAAGCCGGCCAGCGGCGGGAGGCCGGCCAGCGCGCCCAGCCCGGCGACGAACGCCCAGAACGTGACCGGCATGTGCTCGCGCAGGCCGCCCATGCGGGAGAGGTAGTTGGTGCCGACCGCGTGGATGACCGCACCGGCCGCGAGGAAGAGCAGAGCCTTGAACGCCGCGTGTGTCAGCAGGTGGAACAGCGCGGCGGCGGGAGAGCCGACGGCGAGGGCGCCGGTCATGTACCCGATCTGACTGACCGTCGACCAGGCGAGAACACGCTTCAGGTCGTCCTGGGCCATCGCGCTGAACGCGCCGAGCAGGATCGTGATCGCGGCCATCACGCCGAGCACGGCCAGGGCGGCCGGAGACTGCTCGAAGAGCGGGTACAGGCGGAAGACCACGTAGACGCCGGCCGCGACCATCGTGGCCGCATGGATCAGGGCCGAGATCGGGGTGGGGCCGGCCATCGCGTCGGGCAGCCACGTGTGCAGGGGGAACTGGGCGCTCTTGCCGGCCACCCCGGCCAGGATCAGCAGCAGCGCGGCGGTGTGCGGCGGCTGGGCCAGGACGTCGGCCAGGCGGCTGCTGCCGGCGTCGACGATCAGGAAGGCCACGCCGAGCAGGAAGCCGATGTCGCCGACACGGGTGACCACGAACGCCTTCACGGCCGCGGCGGGCGCCTCGGGCAGGCGGCGGTCGTGGCCGATGAGCAGGTAGGAGCAGGCGCCCATGATCTCCCAGCCGACGACCACACCGATCAGGTCGCCGCTGGTCACCACCAGGAGCATGGCTCCGGTGAACAGGCTGATCTGCGCTGCGTACGGGGCGTAGCGCGGGTCGTCGTGCAGGTAGGCCACCGAGTAGATCTGCACGAAGAGAGCCACCGTGGCCACGGCCAGAGCGACGTAGAGGGCGGCGTGCCCGACCGAGATGCCGAGCGTGAGGTCGATATCGCCGAGGCTGACCCAGTGTGCCGACAGCTCGACCGGCTTGGTAGCGAAGAGTAGGACGCCGAGCGTCACGAGCAGTGAGACGGCGGCGCCGGCAATACCGAGGGTCGCGGCGGGGCGGCGACGCTGTGTGTCATCGCCGGGCGGCAGGAGCAGGCCGGCCAGACCCAGAAGCAGCGGTACGGCGGGAATCAGGACGGCGGCGTTCACCCGGACACCCGCTCGTGGTCGTGCTCGTGCAGCGCCACGTCGTCGAGCACCACGTCCCGGCGCAGGCGGTAGTACTGGAGGATGATCGCCAGGCCGACGCCGACCTCGGCCGCGGCCAGCACGATGACGAAGAGGGCGAAGATCGCGCCGGCCCTCGGCTCGGGGACCGGATAGGCCCAGGCCTCGGGCTGGACGCCGGCGAGCGCGGACTTGATGGTGGCGTCGGCGGCGACCAGGATCAGGTTGACCGCGTTGAGCATGAGCTCGACGGCCATCAGGACGAGGATGGCGTTGCGCCGGCGCAGGACGCCGTAGACGCCGAGCGCGAAGAGCAAACCGGCGATGACGTACGGGATGACCGCGTGCATCAGGTCTCCTCGTCGTCCTGGGCGGGGGGCTTCGGCAGCGCCGGCCCTTTGTCCGCGCTTGCGGGCAGCGCCCGGTCGTTGCCGCGCGGCAGCGCCCGGTCGGTGCCTCGTGGTAGCGCCCGGTCGTTGCCGGTTGGCAGCGTGCGGGCCGGGTTCTCGTGGCTGGTGCCCTCGATGACCCGCGGTCGGCCCTCTTGGGATGTTTCCGGATTTTCCGGTGGGCCACCCAGGGTGGGGCCGGCCTCGCGCGCGCGGAAGACGACGTCGTGGGCCTGTTCCCTGAGGACGTCCTCGCGGGTCTTCACACCGGCGGTCTCGGTCGGCGGGGCGCCGGCGTTCTCGGCCGCGCGCTGAGCCCGGAGCCGATCCTGCGCGGCGGCCTGGCGGGCGGCGATGCGCTCGAGCCGGGCCTTCACCTCGTCCGATTCGTCGACCGGGCCGGGCGGAGGCACGTCCGAGTCGGCCGGGGCGTTCGGGTCGGGACGGGCCCCGATGTCCGGGCGGGAGAGAACGATCGCGCCGACCAGTGCGGCCAGCAGCAGGATCGACAGCACCTCGAACGGCAGCACCCAGGCGCCGAAGATCTGCTCGCCGACGCGGCGGCCGGTGCCGGCCGGGGGCAGTTCGAACTCCGTCCAGCGGAACGCGTCGATCAGCAGGACGGTCAGGCCGAGCCCTACGCCGCCGCCGACCAGGGCGGCCGGCAGTGCGGGGCGGTCGAGATCCGGGGACGGGCCGATCGGGGCCCGGGTCAGCATGACGGCGAACAACAGCAGCACGACCACCGCGCCGACGTAGACCAGGATCTGCACCCAGGCGACCAACTCGGCGCCCAGCACGAGGTAGAGGCCGGCGGTCGCGCCCAGGCTGACCACCAGATAGAAACCGGCGCGGACCAGGTGCGCGCTGGTGACGACGAAGACGGCGGAACCGACCGCGATCGCGCCGAGAGCCAGCATCAGCGCGTCCGCTACGGTCACCGGCCCGTCTCCGGTTCGTCCTTCTCGGCCGGCGCCGCCTTTTCAACAGGCTCAGCCGCGGCCGGCTCGGCAGCGGCGGGAGCGGCGGGGCGGCGTACGGGAGGCCTTGCGGTCTTGGCGGCCGTGGCCGCACCTGGACCGGCTGCCTTGCGCGCCGCCGTGGCCTCCTCCTTCGAGGGCTCGCCGAGCACGTCGTGGGCCGGCGGCGGAGGCACGGTGCGCATCCACTCCCCCAGCCTGTCCTTGTCGTGCAGCAGGTCGAGGACGTCGGTCTCGGCGTACTCGAACTCGGGCGTCCAGTGCAGCGCGTCGAACGGGCAGACCTCGATGCAGATGCCGCAGTACATGCAGAGCGAGAAATCGATGTCGAACCGGTCGAGCACATTGCGCTGCCGCGACCGCGCCGCGCCGGGGACGACGACTTCTTCCTTGTGCGAGTCGATGTAGATGCACCAGTCCGGGCACTCGCGGGCGCACAGCATGCAGACCGTGCAGTTCTCCTCGGAGAGGGCGATGACCCCACGGCTGCGCGGCGGCAACTCGGGTTCGACATCCGGGTACTGCTGGGTGGTCGACCGCTGGGTCATCGTCTTGAGCGTGACGGCGAGCCCTTGCACCAGCCCCTTGCCGGGCATGCCGCGCTCCCCGTCGTCACTCACAAACGCATATCCTGCCCCGTCACCCCATTTGATGCGAGCACACCCCCATCAGATCTTGCGGTAGGTTTGCAGCCGAGTACGAGAGCCGGCGCCCGGGAGGCCTCTCATGACCGCTGCCACCAGCGACATGCCACCTCAGGGCGACTGGACTTCAGACGATCTTGATCGTCTCCCCGAGGACGGCGTCCGTCGCGAGATCATCGATGGAATTCTCCACGTGACCCCCTCCCCCTCGAGCGTCCACCAGACGCTCGCCCTGCTGCTGGGCTCGGCTCTGGTGAGATCGTGCCCCGACCATCTGTTTGTCAGCCAGGCCAACGACGTGATCCTCAGTCCGCAGCGGCGCTATGTGCCCGACCTCCTGGTGGTCACCTTCGAAGCGGCGAAATCGAAGACCGGAAAATTTACTTCCGATGAAGTGGTGCTGGCGGCCGAGATCGTGTCGCCCAGCACCAAGAGCATCGATTCGCTCACGAAGCCGGCCTTCTACGCCCACGCTGGAATCCCGTTCTATTGGTTGATCGAGACCAACGACGGGATCACCGTGAGCGTGTACGAGCTGAACACGGACGAGAGGATCTACGAGCCGCTGGAGACGTTCAGCGGCGACGACACGATCAGGCTCGACCGCCCCTGGCAGATCGAGATCCCGCTGACGTCCATTCGGCCGCGCAACCTCTGACGCAGAGGCTCGGCTCGGCGATTCGGATCTTCCGGTACGGTGAAATCACGAGGCGCCCTGGAGGATCCGATGACCGCTGCGATGAGCGACATGCCGCACGCGGACGGCTGGACCACCGATGATCTCGATGCCCTGCCGGATGACGGCGTGCGTCGCGAGTTGCTCGACGGAGTGCTCCTCGTGTCACCTTCCCCCACCGACGTTCATCAGATCATCGCGATGCGCCTCGGCGTCGCGCTGGAGGACTCCTGTCCGCCCGAGTTCCAGGTCACTCAAGGGGTCGAGGTCCGCCTGAGCACACGGCGGTCCTTCATCCCCGACGTGCTGGTCGCCACCGAGCAGGCCGCCCGCCGGCGTTCCGGCATCTATGCGCCGCACGAGGTGGTGCTCGCGGTCGAGATCGTGTCGCCCACGTCGGTGAGCATGGATCGCATCACCAAACCCGCGCTCTACGCCGCCGCGGGCATCCCGCACTACTGGATCGTCGAGAGCGATCCCGGTCTGGCCGTGCAGGCCTACCAGCTCGACGCCGGCGCCGGGATCTATCGTCCGGCCGGAACCTTCGAGGCCGAGATCGCGGTGCCCGAGCCTTGGCCGATCGCCATCTCGATCAAGAAGCTCACGCCGCGCTTCCTCTGACCCTCGGTCACATGATCACCTTGACCACCGTGGTCAGCACGAGCTGACCCAGCGCCACCGGCACCAGGACCAGCCAGCAGAGCCTTTGCAGCTGATCCTCGCGGAGCCGGGGGTAGCTCACGCGGAACCAGATGATCACGAACGAGACGGCGAAGATCTTGACCAGCGTCCACAGCCAGCCGAGCTGGTCGGCGAACGGGCCGTGCCAGCCGCCCAGGAACAACACGGTGGTCAGGGCGGCGATGACGACGATGCCCACGTACTCGGCGAGCAGGAAGAACGCGAACCGCAGCCCGGTGTACTCGGTCATGTAGCCGAAGACCAGCTCGGAGTCGGCGATCGGCATGTCGAACGGCGGGCGGCGGATCTCGGCCAGCCCGGCGATGAAGAAGACGATCGCCGCCGGGGCCTGCCAGAGCAGCCACCACGGGCGCCACGCCTCGACGATGCCGGGCAGGCTCAGCGTCCCCGCCGCCATGGCGACACTGGCCGCGGCGAGCACGAGGGGAAGCTCGTACCCCAGCAGCTGAGCCGCCCCGCGCAGGCCACCGAGCAGGCTGTACTTGTTGGCGGAGGCCCAGGCCGACATGAGCACGGCCAGCACGCCCACGCCGAGCACGGCCAGCACGAAGAAGAGCCCGACGTCGAGCGCCTGGGCGACGAGACCGTTCGGGCCGAGCGGTATGACCAGCAGAACCAGCAGGTACGGGAACAGGGCCACGATCGGGGCCAGCCGGAAGACCCGCCGGTCGGCCTCCCCGGGCGTGACGTCCTCCTTCTGGACGAACTTCACCCCGTCGGCGACGAGCTGCGCCCAGCCGTGGAAGGCCCCCGCGTACATCGGGCCGAGCCGCCCCTGCATGTGGGCCATCACCTTGTGTTCGGCCTGCCCCACCACCAGCGGCAGCACGAGAAAGGCGGCCACCACGGCGACCACCCGCACAATGAGATCGAGCCAGACCGGCATCAGGCGCCGTCCCCGGCCTCGTCGGGCGCCGGAGTGGGCGTGCGCGGAGTCCCGGGACGTCGCGGGCGGGCCGGAGCGGGTGGCGCCTGCCCGGCCTTGGGACCCCACTCGTTCGGGTCGGGGACGCCGGGTGGGCGCATGGGAGCGCGCTTCGTCGTGCCGGCCTCGGACTCGCCGGGCTCCTTGGCGCCGGGCCAGGCCTTGGCCACTCGGGAGGCGAGCACGAACTCCTTACGCAGCGGGTGGCCCTCGAACCCGGGCGGCAGCAGCAGCGGCCGCAGGTCGGGGTGGCGGGCGAACGCGATGCCGAACATCTCGTACGTCTCGCGTTCGTGCCACGCGGCCCCGGGGAACAGCTCGATCACCGACTCGATCACCGGGTTGTCGCGGGGAACGAGCGTGCGCAGCAGCAGGGCGTGCCGGCGGCGTGTGGAGTAGAGGTGGGCGACCACCCGGAAGCCCTCGTCGAGCTCGTCGACGGCCGAGAGCCAGTCGAAGTAGTCGCAGCCCAGAGCGCCGTTGTGCTTGGCCGTCCCCACAGTTTCCCACCACCGGGCGACCGGGACGTCGACCACCGCACGCTCGTGCCCGGGGCCGCCACCGGAGAGGCCGGCGACGATCTCGCCCGGCGGCGCGTCCGGGGAGTCGTCCGTCAGCAACGCCACCAGGCGCTCACCGACCTCTTCAGGCGTCATGGGCTCATCTTATGATCCGACCGGCCGCCCGCAGTCCCCGCAGCGGGGTGTGGGATCAGAGACCGGGCAGGCGGCCGTTGCGGAACACGTCGACGAAGTCCTGGTGGTCCTCGCGGGCCTGGTCGCCGTAGCGGTGGGCGAACTCGACCAGGTGCCGTACGAAGCCGGGCTCGTCCTTGTCGATCTCGGCCACGATCGCCTCCTCGGTCGAGAAGTCGACCAGGTCGTGGCTGGACTCGTCGTCGGCCACCGAATGCATGCGGGCCACGGCCCGGCCCAGGTCGTTGATGACCCCGCGCAGCTCGTCGGCCTCGTTGACATCGGACCAGTCGAGGTCGGCCGCGTACGGGGAGACCTCGGCGACCAGCTGGCCGACACCCTCGAGAGTGGTGTAGCCGACCCACGGATCGGCGTGCGCCTGCAACGCGTGCTGGGACTCGGCGGTGCGGTGGCCCTGGTGCTTGAAGTACGACCGCACCCGGTCGTCGTCGATCCAGCGCGCGACCGCCGGCACCTGGGCCTGCTTCATGTAGATGACGACATCGTTCTCGAGCGCCTGGGTGTGGCCCTCGAGCAGCAGGTTGTAGGACGGCAGGCCGGCCGAGCCGATGCCGACACCCTTGCGCAGCTTGATGTCCTTGATGTTGGTCGCCACCGGACGACCGACGGCGGGCAGCGTCTCGAGATAGCGGTCGAAGGCCTCGCGCACCGCGGCGCCGGTGGTCTCGTCGACCTCGAACACGCCGTCGGCCAGGGCGAAGCGGCGCTCGTAGTCTTCGATCGTGGTCTGCGCGGCGAGCAGGTCGATGCGGGTGTTGAGCCGCGCCTGCTGGAGCACGCGGCGCAACACCCCGGCCGCGGTGCCGAGGGTGATCGAGCCGATCGCGTCGTCGCCGCCGTGCGCGATGGCCCGCAGCTCCGTCAGGTAGGACTGGGCGAAGCCGGTGACCAGCTGCGAGATGTCGTCGTCGGAGAGGGCCTTCTGGTAGCCGATCAGCGCCAGGCTCGCCGAGAACCGCTTGAGATCCCACGAGAACGGTCCGACGTACGCCTCATCGAAGTCGTTGACGTTGAACACGAGCTGGCCCGACGAGTTCATGTAGGTGCCGAAGTTCTCGGCGTGCAGGTCGCCGTGGATCCACACCCGGCTGGTCCGCTCGTCGAGGAAGCTCGAGTCCGCGTACGCGCCGGTGAGGTCGGCGTAGAAGAGCGAGGCGCTGCCCCGGTAGAAGGCGAAGGGCGACGCGGCCATCTTGCGGAACTTGCGCCGGAAGGCGGGGGGATCGACGGCGATCAACTCGCCGAATTCCCTGGTCAGAACGTCGATGATGAAGTCGGCCCGCGACTGATCGCTCATAGTGCGGAGACTAGTCCCCACTTGCCGCCGGCGGGGCCACCATCGGGGCGGGCGGAGCCACCAACGGGGAAGTCAGTGCCGCCGCATCGCGGCCGGCACCAGCCGTTCGGCCCGCGGCAAGTGGGTCGGGTCGGGACACTCCGCCCGGACCGGACTGCTCGGCGGCGATCTTCTCTTGCAGGCGCAGGATGCCGTGCAGCAGCGCCTCGGGCCGCGGCGGGCAGCCCGGCACATAGACGTCGACCGGGATGATCTGGTCGACGCCCTTGGTCACCGAGTAGGAATCCCAGTAGGGGCCGCCGCAGTTCGCGCAGGAGCCGAACGAGATGACGTATTTCGGCTCGGGCATCTGGTCGTAGAGCCGCTTGATGGCGGGGGCCATCTTGTCGGTGACCGTGCCCGACACGACCATCAGGTCGGCCTGGCGCGGACCGTGCGCGAACGGGATGACCCCCATGCGCATGAAGTCGTGCCGGCTCATGCTGGACGCGATGAACTCGATCGCGCAGCACGCCAGCCCGAAGTTGAACACCCAGAGGGAGTAGCGCCGGCCCCAGTTCAGCACGAACTTGATGGGTTCCCCGAGCACTCCTGGCAGACCGGCCACGACGTCAACCTACTCCGCGGCCGCGGGGGGTGTGGTCGCGGAGCGCTGCCCGTGCAGCGGATGGCCGAAGAACGGGCTGCCCGATGCGGGCGGGGGCTCGGCCGGCGGATTGCCCGGCAACGGCGGCGCCGGGCGTTGCAGCAGGCTGAGGAAGCCGGTGAGCAGCGCCTCGCGCAGGGCGGGCGGGGCGACGTTGAGCAGCGAGTTGACCGCGGCCATGCGGGTGAAGTCGCCGGCGCCGAGCCCCAAGCCATCGGCCAGGCCGCCGATCAGCTCGGGGGTCACCATCTCGGGGGTGAGCACGGCCGCCGCTTCGAGCAGCTGCGCCGGGATGTCAGCCGGGCCGGAGGCCTGTGCCGCGGCCACCGCGGCGACCAGGTCGGGGCCGAACTCGGCAGCGGTGGCGGCCACCGAGGCGGTCACCGTCAGGTGGATGGTGGCGGGCATCTTCTCGTAGGCCATCTGGGGCTGGGTGTGCCAGCCGCGGGCGGCCAGCTCGTCGGCCAGCACGAAGAGGTCGACACCCTCGGAGGCGAGGCAGACGACGCTGGTCTCGGGTGGGGCGAACAACCGCACGCCCTCGGTGGTGCGCACCGCCTCGGCCAGGACGGACACGGCCTCGCGGGTGCGGGCGGCGAGCTCGAGGTAACCCGCGTCGCCGATATGGCGGAGGGTGGCCACGGCCGCGGCGATCGGACCGCCGGACCGGGTGGACGAGATGACCGGATTGATCATGGTGTAGCCGGGCCAGCCGGCGTACGCGAAATACTGCGGCAGGCGCAACGCCTCGTCGCGGTGCAGCAGGATCGAGACGCCCTTGGGCGCGTACGCGTATTTGTGCAGGTCGACCGAGATGCTGGTGACCCCGGGGACGGCGAAGTCGAAGGGCGGCAGGTCGGCGCCGAGGCGGCGCAGGTAGGGCAGCACCCAGCCGCCGAAGCAGGCGTCGACGTGGAAGCGCACGCCCCGCTCGGCCGCGGCCGCCGCGATCCCGGCGATCGGGTCGACCACGCCGTGGGCGTAGGAGGGCGCGGACGCCGCCACCAGCACGGTGTCGGGGCTGATGGCCGCGGCCATCGCCCCCGGGTCGGCCCGCAGATCGTCGCCGACCGGAACCACGTCGAGAGCGACGCGCAGATAGTGGGCGGCCTTCGTGAACGCTGCGTGCGCGGTCGAGGGGATCACGAGGCGCGGGGTCGCGAGACCGGGCCGGGAGTCGCGCGCCGCCTTCACCGCGAGGATCAGCGACTCGGTGCCGCCGCTGGTGATGCTGCCGACCGTGTGCTCGTCGCCGCCGAGCAGCCGGGCCGCGGCGCCGACCAGGGCGTTCTCCATCGCCAGGAGCGACGGGAAGGCCGTCGGGTCGAGGCCGTTGACGTGCGCGGAGATGGCGTGGGCGGCGCGGGCCAGATCGTCGAGACCGTCGAGCGCGGGATCGTAGACGTAGGCGAACAAACGGCCGCCGTGGGTGGGCAGGTCGGCGACTCGGAGCCCCCGCAACTCGGCAAGGATCTGGTCACTCGGAACGCCCTCTGCGGGCAGCGCCTCGAACATGGCGAGAACGCTAGTCGAAGCGGACGGAGGGGATAAGCGTCTTCGGTCGGTGCCGGGCCCCCGCGAAGGTACTGGGTCGGGCCTGGCCCGCCGGTACCGAAGACGCTATCGGGAGACGTCCCGGTAGGCGCGTAATAGAACGACCGCGAAGCCGACCAGCACGGCCGGCAACACGGTGAATCCGAGCAGCACGCCGAGCCGTGCGGTGTCGTCCTGCGGGGCGGCCTCGCCGCTCGACGACGAGACGTATCCGAAGACTTGGAGCACCAATGCGAACAGCCCCGGCCCGAGCGCCAGCCCCAGGGTCTCCCCCGCCGTCCACAACCCGGTGAAGACGCCGGCCTGGCGGCGGCCCGTGCGCTCGGTGTCGTAGGCGATGCAGTCGGGCAGCATCGCCATCGCGAAGACCTGCTGCCCCGCGTAACCGACGCCGACCACCGCCACCAGCGAATAGACGGCCACGGCGGGCAGCGCCGGCGCGGCCAGCAGCGCGAGGGCGCCGACGGCGAAGAGCAACGACCCGGCGGCCAGCGAGCCGGGCTTGCCGATGCGGCCGCCGACCCGGCTCCACAACGGCATGACCAGCAGGGCCGGCCCCACGAAGGCCGCGAAGAGGAAGGTGGCGCCCGACTCGCGTCCGACGACGTGGTCGGCGAAGTACTGCACGCCGGCGAGCATCGTGCCGATGCCGACGGCCTGAATGATCCAGAGGAGCAGCAATGCCCGGAAGGGACCGTTGGCCATCGCGATCCGGATCTGCGTCCGCAGGTCGGGCTCCACCGCCTCGACCGAGCGCGAGTCGGCCGTGCGCGTGCCGAAGTAGACGCCGAGCGTGCCCACGACGATGAGCGCGCCGACGAAGACGCCGGACCATCGGTGGCCGGCGAGGCCGCCGCCGGTCTGCTCGACGACGAGCGGGGCGAGGGCGCCCGAGATGAGGATGGCCAGCGCCAGCACGGCGACCCGCCAGGTCATCAGGCGCGTGCGCTCCGCGTATCCGTCGGTCAGCTCGGCCGGCATCGCCACGTAGGGCACCTGGAAGAACGCGTACGCGGTGGCGGCGGCGAGGAAGGCGAGGGCGACGTACGCGCCGGCTCCGGCCCCGCTGCCCACCGGCCCGGCGAAGATCGCGGCGAAGAGCACGGCGAGCAGCAGACCCGCGACGAGAAGGAACGGCCGTCGATCGCCACGGCGGTCCGAGATCCGGCCCGCGATCGGGTTGACCAGCACGTCCCACGCTTTCGGCAGCAGTACGAGCAGCCCGGCCACGCCAGCCGCCACACCTAACGTATCGGTCAGATAGGGCAGCAGGAGCAATCCCGGCACGGTGCCGAAGGCGCCCGTGACCAGCGAACCCAGCGAATATCCCGCCAAAACACGACGTGGCAGGACGGCCACCGCGTGTACACCGGGAGTGGGATCAGCGGTCGTCATGACCGCGGATGGTAACCATGATCATGCGATGACGCCTACGCTTCGCCAGATGAAAAAGGTTGCGGCCGGGGTCGCGGCGAGCCACCCGGCCACGGCCGGGGCGGGGCTGCGGGTTCTGCGGGACGGGGGCACGGCGGCCGACGCGGCCGTGGCGGCGGTGCTGGCCTGCTGCGCCACCGAGACCATCTACACCGGACTGGGCGGCGGCGGGTTCGCGACGTACTTCGACGCGAGCACCGGCCGGGCCACGTGCCTCGACTTCTTCGTCTCGGTGCCGGGCACCGACGGCGACCGGCAGGCAGGTCCCATGGTCGCCATCGATGTGTTCTTCGGCGGGATGCCGCAGGTCTACTCGATCGGGGGCGCCAGCGTCGCGGTCCCGGGCGTGCCGGCCGGGTGCGGCGAGGTGCACCGGCGCTGGGGCCGGCTGCCGTGGGCCGAGGTCGTGCAGCCGGCGGTCGAACTGGCGACCAGCGGCGTGCCGGTGCCGGCGGCGCACGCGCTGACCCTCGACTCCTGCGCGCCGGCGCTGGCGTGGGGTGAGGGCGCTTCCGTGTACACGCCCCACGGCCGCCGGCTCCAGGGCGGTGACCTGCTGTTCCACGATGGACTGGGCCGGGCGATGACCACGCTGGCCGAGGCCGGGCCGCAGGTTTTCTACACCGGCGAGTACGCCGGGGTCATGGTCGACGCGGTTCGTGCGGCCGGGGGCAGCCTGGGGCGGCGCGATCTGGCGGAGTACCAGGTGCTCGACACGCCGGTCGACCACGCGACGCTGGCCGGGCACCGGGTGCTCGCACGCCACGACCTCAACCGCACTGTCGACACGATCGCGGGGCTGCCGGCTGACCTGTCCCGTCCGGGGCGGGCCGTGAAAGTCGCCGCAGCGCTGCGCGACCAGGGCCGGCAGAAGATCGGCGACACCACCAATGTGTCGGTGGTCGATTCGGACGGTAACGCCTGCGTGATCACCACGACGCTGGGGCTGGGCTCGGGGGTCTGGCTCCCGGGGCTCGGCATCAACCTCAACTCGATGCTGGGCGAGGGTGAGCTCGTGACCGACGACCTGATTCCCGGCCGCCGGATGTCCTCGAACATGTGCCCGCTGGTGGTGATTTCCCCGGAAGGGGAACTCGCGGTGGCGGCGGGGTCGGCGGGAGCGAGCCGGATCCGCACCGCCCTGGTCGACACGTTGCTGGGGGTGCTGGTCGACGGGCTCGAGATGGCCGAGGCGACCGGGCGGCCGCGCTTCCACGTCGTCGACGACACCGTGCACGTCGAGCCGGGCTACCCGCGGGACGAACTGGGCGCGCTGGCCGCGGCCGGGTGGCAGATCAAGCAGTGGCCTGGGCTCAATCACTACTTCGGCGGGGTCACCGCGGTCGGCCGGGCCGGCGCGGCGGGCGATCCCCGCCGCGACGGCGTCGGCCTGCTTCTCTGAACCATCCGCGCGGTCACATCGTGCGGGTGGCGATGGCCTCGGCGTCCTCGACGGTCTCGCGGATGCCGACCTCGATGTTGGTGGGATGGAGGCCGAAGGTCTGCTCGGTGAGCGAGCTGTCCAGGTGGAACGGGCCATAGAACTGGTAGTCCATCTCGGCCAGCTCGCGCGACATCGGGTGGACCAGACCGGCCGTGCGCATCACGAAGCGCGGCAGCTTGTTGATCTTTACCCGCGGCCGGCCGGTCAGCGCGCAGTAGCGGTCGGCCAGGATGCGGATGCTGATCGCGGGGGCGGTCGGCGTGTGCCAGGCCTTGCCCCAGGCGCGCTCGTCGTGCGACAGCTCGACCATCGTGCGGGCCTGATCACCCGTGTAGGTGAAGCTGTGCGGCTGGTCGGGGTCGCCGGGCGCCCAGGCGGCACGACCGGCGTTGATCGCGGGCAGCAGCACCGAGGAGAAGACGCCCACCGCCCCGGCGCCCAGGTAGTCCGAGCCGCGCACCTCGACCGTGCGCACGCCGCTGGCCAGCGCGTCCTGCCACATCTTGATGCGCACCCGGCCCTTGCGGCCGACCGCGGCCAGCGGACTGTTCTCGGTCATGTGCCCGCCGGGCTGCGGGCCGTAGCCGTACAGGTTGCCGGTGAGGACGTAGACCGCTCCGGCCGCCTTGGTCGCGGCGATCATGGCGTCGTTCATGGGGAACCAGAGCTTCTCCCACTCCGTGTACTTCGGGTTCGCGCAGTTGTAGAGCGTCACGGCGTCCTGGGTGAGCTCGGTGAGGCGGCGGGCATCGGCGGCGTCCGCGGCAACCCGCTCGATCAGCGGATGGGTCGGGCCGCCACCGCTGCGGGTGACCATGCGGACCCGCTCACCGCGCTCGGCGAGGAGACGGGCGATCGAGGAACCGATCGGGCCGGAGCCGACGACAACGTGGTTCGACATGCTGTTCTCCCTTGTGAGCACTGCTCTCTTATGGGAGCAACGATGCCACGCGCATGCGAGGAAAGCAAGAGCACTGCTCTCGTTATGGCACACTGGTCTGCATGAGCGCTTCCGGAGTACGGGCCCGCGTGCGGGCCGAGATGACCGAGGAGATCAAGGCGGTGGCCCGCCGGCACCTCGCCACCGACGGGGCGAACCTGTCGCTGCGCGCGGTCGCGCGGGACATGGGCATGGCCTCGTCGGCGGTCTACCGGTACTTCGCGAGCCGCGACGAGTTGCTGACCGCGCTGATCATCGACGCCTACAACTCCGTGGGCGAGACCGCGGAAAACGCCGCCACCGGCGACAACGCGCTCGCGCGGTTCCTTTCCCTGACTCACGCCGTACGGGATTGGGCCCTCGCCGATCCGCACCAGTGGGCCCTGATCTACGGCAGCCCGGTCCCCGGCTACCAGGCCCCCCAGGACACGGTCGGGCCGGCCACGCGCGTGATCCTGCTGATCGCGGACGTGGTCAAGACGGCGTACGAGAACGGCGACATCGCCGACCGGCGGCCGATCACCGGCCGGTTCGCCGAGGAGTTCGCCGCGGTCGCCGAGCGGTACAGCCCGGGCGCGCCGCCACGACTGGTCGCCGCCTCTCTGTCGGCCTTCGTGCAGATGAGCGGCGCCATCAGCGCCGAGCTGTTCGGGCAGCTCAGCAATTCGGTCGACGAGGACCGGCGCGGCTTCTTCGAATATCAGATGCGCGGCGCGGCGTACCTCATCGGCTGGGAATAGCAGCCCGCAGCACGTGCCCGCCGGGAGTGTCGGGCGGGACGTCGGGCCGGTCGAAGAACGTGGCCGCCAGCTGCGCCGGCCCCAGATCCTCGATCTCACTGAAGCCCAAACCGGTCAGCCGGGCGGCGATCTCGTCCGGCTCGAAATACGTCAGCCAGGGCTCGCCGAGCCGGGCCACCCGCGCGGCCCGCGCCTCGAGCGCCTCCCGCCGCGAGCCCTCCATGCGCGCCGGCGACTGCGCGTAGTCGAAGACGACCTCGTTGCCGGCGCGGGAGGCGACCACCCGCAGCGTCGCCCCGAAGCCCTCTTGCGTCAGATAGGGCACCACACCCAGCCACAGGAAGAACGCCGGCCCGTCCAGCTCGAGGCGGTCGGCCGGCGACTCGCGCTCGAAGTCGACCCCCAGGTACGTGACCGACGACGGCGGCTGGATGCCCGACGCGTCCAGCCGCGCGCGCTTCCAAGCCTGGGTGTCGGGATGGTCGACCTCGGTCACGCGCAGGTTCGGATGGGGGTTGCGGTAGGCGAAGGTGTCCAGGCCGGCGCCGAGAACGACCAGGTGCCGGACGCCCCGGGCCACCGCCGCGGCCAGCGCGTCCTCCGCGAAGCGGGTGCGGGCCGCGATGAACAGGCGCATCGCCCGGCGCGGCGCGTCCGCCAGCAGGACGTCCTCGGGCAGGCCGAGGATGCGGACGGCCAGCGGGTCGGTGAAGATCTTGCCGTCGTCGACGATCTGATGCGCCGCCCGATAGCGGGCCGCACTCATCGCCGTACGGCTGGGCCGGCCTTTTTCCATCAGGAAAGACCAGGCTGCCACGAAGCGAGAGCCATGTTCACGTACTCCCCCTTCAGCGGAACGCCCTCGGACAGTAACCGCTGGCGGGCCTCCTGCTCGTGCCCGGGTGGCATGCGACCCGCGCTGTTCACGACCCGGTGCCACGGGACCCCGCCGCCGTGCCGGGCCATGATCGAACCGACGAGGCGGGCGGAGTTGCGGCCCGAGCGGTCGGCCAGGGAATCGGCGACCGCCCCGTACGACATCACCCGGCCCCGCGGGATCCGCTCAACGAGTGAAAGCACCTCTTCGACGTACTCCTGCGGTGTCACCCGGGCCACGATATGGGATCTCAGGCCGGGTACGCGGGGACAGCCGAGCACAATTGGCCGGTGCGCGAACTGGTGACCGGTGCGCGGCGGATCGTGGTCAAGGTGGGTTCCTCCTCGCTGACCACGGCCGCCGGCGGAATCGACGAGCAGCGCGTCGACAGTCTTGTCGACGTGCTGGGCGGGCTCGCCTCGGGCGGGCGTGAAGTGGTGCTGGTGTCCAGCGGCGCGATCGCCGCCGGCCTGGCCCCGCTGAACCTGCCGCGCCGGCCGCGCGACCTGGCCACCCAGCAGGCAGCCGCCTCGGTCGGGCAGGGGCTGCTCATCGGGCGGTACGCGGCGGGCCTGGCCCGGCACGGCCTGACCGTCGGCCAGGTGCTGCTCACGGTCGACGACGTGACCCGCCGCGCGCACTACCGCAACGCGTACCGGACGCTGCGCAAGCTCCTCGACCTGGGCGCCCTGCCGATCGTCAACGAGAACGACACGGTCGCCACCGAGGAGATCCGCTTCGGCGACAACGACCGCCTCGCCGCCCTGGTGGCCGCGCTGGTGCAGGCCGACCTGCTCGTGCTGCTGTCCGACGTCGACGCGCTCTACACCGGCAACCCGTCCGACCCGTCGTCCCGCAAGATCCCGTACGTGGTGCACGACTCCGACCTCGAGGGCGTCAACATCGCCACGCCGAGCCGGTCCAGGGTCGGCACCGGCGGCATGGTCACCAAGGTCGAGGCGGCCCGCATCGCCACCGGCTTCGGCATCCCGGTCGTGCTCACGGCCGCTCCCCTGGCCGGTTCGGCGCTCGCCGGAGACGAGGTCGGCACCCTGTTCAGTCCGGCCGAGCACCGGCCCACGGCCCGGCTCTTCTGGCTCGCGCACGCGACCGCGCCGCGGGGCCGGCTGCATCTCGACCCGGGCGCGGTGGCCGCCGTCGTCGCGCGGCGCAAGTCGTTGCTGCCCGCGGGCATCACCGCGGTCGACGGCTCGTTCGCCGCCGGTGACCCGGTCGACCTGGTCGACGCGGGGTCGGGCGCGCCGGTCGCCCGGGGCCTGGTCAACTACGACGCGGTCGAACTGCCCGCGCTGCTGGGACGCTCCACCCCCGAGTTGGCCGCCGCTCTGGGCCCGGGATATGAACGAGAGGTCGTGCACCGCGACGACCTCGTCCTCCTGTAAACCGAACCTTTCTGGGGTACGCCATGACGACCGTCCTGCAGCAGGCCGCCGACGCACGCGTGGCAGCCATCGACCTCGCCGCCGCCACGCGATCCGACAAAGACAGGGCGCTGCTGCTGATGGCCGACCGCCTGGTCGAGCGCGCGGCCGACATCGTCGCGGCGAACGAGGTCGACGTGACCAACGGGCGCACCGGCGGCCTGTCCGAGGCGATGATCGACCGGCTCACGCTCACCCCGGCGCGGGTCGAGGCGATGGCCGAGGGACTGCGGGAACTGGCCGCGCTGCCCGATCCGGTGGGCGACGTGGTGCGGGGTTCGACCCTGGCCAACGGGCTCGAGCTGCGTCAGGTGCGGGTGCCGTTCGGCGTGGTCGGCATCATCTACGAGGGCCGGCCCAACGTGACCGCCGACGCCGCCGGCATCTGCCTCAAGTCGGGCAACGCGGTGCTGCTGCGCGGCTCGGGCTCGGCACTCAGCTCCAACGCGGCGATCGTCTCGGTGCTGCGCAAGGCGGTGGCCGACAGCGGCCTGCCGGCCGACACGATTCAGCTGCTCGACGCGACCAGCCGCGACTCGGTCAAGGAGCTCATGCGGGCCCGCGGACTGGTCGACGTGCTGATTCCGCGGGGCGGAGCTTCGTTGATCAAGACGGTGGTCGAGGAGTCGACCGTGCCGGTGATCGAGACCGGTGTCGGCAACTGTCACGTCTATGTGGACGAGGCCGCCGACCTCGAGAAGGCGCTGGCGGTCGCGGTCAACTCGAAGACCCAGCGGCTGTCCACCTGCAACACGGCCGAGTCGCTGCTCGTGCACGCGGCCATCGCCGACCGGTTCCTGCCGCTGGTGCTGCCCGAACTGGCCGACGCCGGGGTCACCGTGCACGGCGATCCGCAGGTGGCGGCGTACGACCCGGCGGTCGTGCCGGCCACCGAGGAGGACTGGGGCCGCGAGTACCTGTCGGCCGACCTGGCGGTGGCGATCGTCGACTCGCTCGACGACGCGGTCGACCACATCCGCCGCTACGGTTCGGGCCACACCGAGGCCATCGTGAGCGAATCGGTGACGGCCACGCGGCACTTCACGGCCCGGGTCGACGCGGCCGCGGTGATGGTGAACGCGTCCACCCGGTTCACCGACGGCGGCGAGTTCGGGTTCGGCGCTGAGATCGGCATCAGCACTCAGAAGCTGCACGCCCGGGGACCGATGGGGCTGCCCGAGCTCACCTCGACGAAGTACGTCGTGACGGGCAACGGCCACATTCGACGGTGATCCTCACGCCTTCTCCGGATCACGGAGGCGGGCAGGCCCGGGTTCGCCGGGGCCGAGGGGTCGTGCGAGTCATTCGCCGGCCGGGGTGGACAGAGCCGGCGCCTTGGTCGGCTCGGCGGACGGCGCCGAGCTCACGGTCGGCGCCGGGCCGGTCGGCTTCGACGACGGAACCGGGTCGGTCGGCTTCGACGACGGAACCGGATGGGACGGCTTCGACGACGGAACCGGGCGGGACGAAGGTGGTGCGGTCGGTGCCGGGCTGGTCGGTGCTGGACTCGTCGGCGCTGAACTCGTCGGCACGGGCACGGTGGGTGACGGGCTGGTCGGTGAAATCGAGGGTGCGGTGACGGCATCGGGCTTGCCGACGGTCACTGGCGTGGCGGGACCCGGCACGGAGCGCCAGTCATTGCCGACGAGCGCCACGACCGCGTACGCCCAACGGCCCGCCGGAACGCCACCCTCGGTGCACGAGGTATCGGTGAGCACACCCGAACAGCCCCGCTCGACGGTGACCGTCGCACCGGTCGCCGCGTTGATCCGGGACAGCCGGTAACCCCGCACAGGGATCGGGCTCTCCCGCCAGTCGACCGTCACCGACGAGCCGTGCGTTTCGACGACGGGCGCGCCAACGGCGGGCACAGCACCGGCTCGGGCCGTAGCCGCGCCGCCGGCTGTCGCGCCCCAGGACGCCGAGGCGGCCGGAGAGGCGACCAGAATCATGGCTCCGGCCATGGTCAGCACAAACGGAGTTCTCATGGCCCGCCTTAGCCTTCGGGGAAGTACACATCGGACACGCGGAGCGAAGCACAGTTCGCCCGGCGCCGCCCGTGCCATCGGACGCGTGAGGCGAGGCACGAATCGCTGCGCCCCGCCCCGCGTCAGCCGGTTCAGCTCTCGGCGCTGAGACCGCTCACCTCGACCGGGATGCTGAAGGTCGCACCCTGGCAGCCGTCCTCGGAACCGTTGATCATGCGGACCGCGTCCGGCAGCGTGAAGGTCTTCGTCTCGCCGCCCTTCACGAACAGGTGGAGGCCGGAAAGGACACCGTTGCTGCCGACCGGTCCGGCGCTGAAGTCTCCGAAGTAGACGCCGGTGTTGATGCAGCTGCCCTTGCCGCCGGTCGCCGTGACGCCGTCGTTCGGCGCCCAGACGACCTTGTTGACGGCCACGCCGTACCCGTTGGGGTTGGTGATCGTGATGGTGGCGTCGCCGGTGGTCTGCGGGTAGAGCGTGGTGCTGCTCTCGACCGTCTTGACCACGAGCTGCTGGGCCTCGCCGGCCTTGGCCGCGGCGTTGCCGGTGCCGTTGGCCAGCCAGTCGGCCCAGGCCGCGCCGGCGACACCGGTCAGGGCGAGGGTCGAGACGATGACGACGGCGCGCTTGGTGGACTTACGCATGGGTGGGCTCCTGGCGAAGTAGATGCTTCGAGGCGCCGGTTTCGCCACTGACTCCCCGCCGGGCTGTGGCGACCAACTTCATCGCCCCGCGGATCCTCGTCTCGCCCAGGCCCTCCGTCGGGCCTGCACCCACTGTGCCGCAGCTGTGCCCGGCCTCTCTACCGCCTTTGTAACCGAGAGTGACGTCGTCCAGGTAGCCGAACCATAGCCGATCGGGTATTTCAGGGTGCAAATCGGTTGCAACCGTTGACGCCGATCACCGTCAGCGATGGTCAGCGGCAGGCACGCAGGACGGTCAGGGTGGTGTTCACGTCGAAGATCGGGCCCTCGGCGCTGTCCCAGCCGCCGTCGGTCCGCTGGGTCTCGCCGAGGCGCTTGCGGGCGCTCTGGAGCAGCCAGTCGTCGCCCAGGTTGACGCGGCGCAGGGCCGCTGCCATCGATGCGACGTCGGCCGGGGCCATGTCGGGCAGCCGGTCGCCGAGCACGAGCTGCACTCGCGCCGACTCGTAGAAGTACTGCTGGCCGTAGAGCAGCCCGGCTGCGTGCCAGCCGGCGGCCAGGAACGAGGGCCAGGTGCCGTCGGGCCGGATCTGGTGGACGACCCAGGTGGCGGCGGCGCCCAGCGTGCGCCCGTACCGGGCCGGCACGTCGAAGTGGGGGTGCGCCTCATACTCGGCCAGCGTCATCCAGAAGCCGGCCACGGTGGTGAGATAGAGAGTGGCCTCGGGATCGCCGGGCATCGCCCAGGCGGGAGCCTCGGCGGCGAGCTCCTCCGCCTCCTGCCAGGTGCCGTCCGGACGCTGCACAGCGGCCAGCCAGGCCAGCGCCCGGTCGACCGGCTCGCCGCGCAGGCCGCCGAGGTCGTCGAGCTCGTTGAGACGGAAGCAGGTGGCGTCGATCGAGCTGACCGCGCCGTCGGTCGAGGCGGGCCAGCCGCCGGCCTCGGTCTGCCCCTCGACGATCCGGTCGATCACCTGGGGATCCGGGCGCTGACCGGTGCGCAGGTAGGAGAGACGCGCCCGTTCGACGGGGTCGCCGTGCGCGACGACATAACCAATCGCAGCGTCGATGTCTACCACCCGGGTGACGCTACAACCCGTTGCTGCATTTCGCCGTGCCGTCCGGGCACATGCCCAATAGGTCCGTTCCGTCACTCACCCATCACGCTGAGAAGTCAGACTCACGACTTCTCAGCGTGATGATGTGGTCACTGAATCAGTACGACGGCTGCGAAGGGTCGACCGTGTTGACCCACGAGACGATGCCGCCCTGGACGTGCACGGCGTCCTTGAAGCCGGCGGCCTTGAGCGCCGCCAGCGCCTCGGCCGAGCGCACACCCGACTTGCAGTGCAGCACGATCTGCCTGTCCTGCGGGAAGCGCGCCAGCGCCTCGCCCGAAAGGATCTCGCCCTTGGGGATCAGCGTCGCGCCCGGGATGCGGTTGATCTCCCACTCGGCCGGCTCGCGGACGTCGACCAGGAACAGGTCCTTGCCCGAGTCCTGCCAGTCCTTCAGCTCGCGGGCCGTGATGGTCGCGTCGAGCGTGGCCTCTTCGGCCTCGGGCGACACCGCGCCGCAGAAGTCCTCGTAGTCTTCCAGCAGTTCGGTGACGGTGGGGTTCTCACCGCAGAGCGCGCAGTTCGGGTCCTTCCGAACCTTGATCTTGCGGTATTCCATCTCGAGGGCGTCGTAGACCATCAGCCGGCCCACCAGCGGCTCGCCGATGCCGGTCAGCAGCTTGATGGCCTCGTTGACCTGGATCGAGCCGATCGACGCGCACAGCACGCCGAGGACGCCGCCCTCGGCGCAGCTCGGCACCATGCCGGGCGGCGGGGGCTCGGGGTAGAGGCAGCGGTAGCAGGGACCGTGCTCCTCCCAGAAGACGGAGGCCTGGCCGTCGAAGCGGTAGATCGACCCCCAGACGTACGGCTTGCCGAGCAGCACGGCGGCGTCGTTGACCATGTAACGCGTCGCGAAGTTGTCGGTGCCGTCGACGATCAGGTCGTACTGGCTGAAGATCTCTTTGACGTTGTCGACGTCGAGCGCGGTGTTGTGGATGACCACGTTCACCAGCGGGTTGACCTCGCGGATGCTCGCGGCGGCGGACTCGGCCTTGGGCCGGCCGATGTCGGAGACGCCGTGGATGATCTGGCGCTGGAGGTTGGACTCGTCGACGGTGTCGAAGTCGACGATGCCCAGCGTGCCCACGCCGGCGGCGGCGAGGTAGAGCAGCGCCGGCGAACCGAGGCCGCCCGCGCCGACGACCAGAACCTTCGAGTTCTTCAGCCGCTTCTGGCCGTCCATCCCGACATCCGGGATGATCAGGTGCCGCGAATAACGGCGGATCTCATCGACGGTCAGCTCTGCGGCCGGCTCGACGAGCGGGGGCAGTGCCACGTTAACTCCCCGGGTTGACGGTAAGGATCGCCCACCATTGTCACTCGCGACGGCCGCGATCGGCCATGACGTTACCCATAGGCCCGGCATGCGGGACGCGGGAATTTTCCTGGCCGTTCACAGAGAAGGGCCGGTCAGCGCCTTTCCCTTGAGGCGCGGCCACGCGTACGCGTGACAGCCGCGCAGCGTGAGGGTCTGCTGCACCATGACCGGAGCCGGGCCGCCGGCCCGCGGGCACCCCTGATGGTGGTGCCCCAGCTCGTGGCCGACCTCGTGGTTGATCACATATTGCCGATAGATCGAGAGGGGAACCTTCGCGGTCACGTACGGGGTCGCCGAGAGCCGCCACCGGTCGAGGTTGATGATCGCCTTTCCGGTGGCCCGGCACGACGTGTACGGGCGCCCGCCGACCCGGATGTTGGTGCCGCCCATCAGGCACATCCGGCCGGCCGTTTCCCGAGTGGCGAGATACACCGTGAAGTCGGCCGGGTCGGCGCCGCCCACCTTCTGCAGGCGCCACTGCCCGCCGCCGGTCCAGCTGCGCGGGTCCCCGAGGGTGGCCGCGACCTGCCCGGCGAAGTCGGCCGCGTCCTCGTTGCTGCCCTTCTCGACGGCCACCCGGAACCGCCGGAGCTGGCCCTTGCTGCCCACGACGGGACCCCGCCCGGCGGCGTACGCGAACTGGCCGGAACCGCGGGTGGGCACCGCGCCCGGCAGTTGCAGGACGGGCTTCGGCGGGGTTCTCGACGGCGAAGCCGAGGGTGGCGGCGACGAAGCCGAGGGTGGCGGCGACAGCGATGGCGGCGACGACATGACCGGCACGGCAATGGGCGGGACCGCCACCGGAGCCGGGTCCTGCTCGATGCGCCGGCCCACCGCGAAACCGGCCCCGGCCACGATGATCAGCGCGAAGGCGGCCAGCCACCATTTACGCCACCGGTCCGGGCCGGATGGCGGGCGAAGGGCGGGTGGCGCAACGGCTTCGTCGATCATCGCCGCCAGCGTCGCATATCGGGCTGAACGGTGTCCGGCCCTGCTGGATCTTATGAGATCCGCGTCGCGCCTCGCTCCCACCCCAACTACGAAACAGAACCTAGCGCCCGACCGGGGAGTTGATCTCGTCGAGCATGCCCACCACGGCCCGGGCCACCACGCGGGGGACCTCCATCTGGGCGACGTGGCCGACACCGGGCAGCATCAGCAGGCGGGAGTCCGGGATCGCGCGGGCCACCTGCATCGGCACCCGCGGGTCGACGAGCTTGTCGTTCAGCCCGCCGACGACCAGCGTCGGCGCCTGGACCCGGGCCGCCAGCCGCCACTGCGAGTTCGCTCCCGGCAGGTAGGCACGCAAGAAGCTGGAGACCAGCCCGCGCAGCGTGCCGAGGTAGGCCTTGGGATAGTGCTCCACGGTGTAGCGCAGCCTGATCTCTTCCATCGCCTCGGCGCGACGCTGCGGGGAGACCTTGCGGGTGTCGCCGAAACAGGCGGCCAGCACCTGCTCGGCCATCTCTTCGGCGGTCAGGCGCGAGAACGCCCACCCGAGCACGCGGTCGGCCCGCGGGAGCGCCAGCAACGGCAGGGCACGGGCCTGGGCCGTACGCCGGGGATCGAGAAACGGCATGGCCGGGGAAACCAGCGTCAGCGTACGCACGAGGTCGGGCCGCAGACCGGCCACGCGCACCGCGATCGAACCCCCGAGCGAGTTGCCGACCAGGTGGACCGGCCCCCGCCCGTCGTGCTCGAAATAGCTGATCAGCGTGCCCGCGAACGAGCCGATCGAGTAGCGCGGACTCGGGTCGCTGTAGCCGAAGCCTGGCAGGTCGACCGCCCGGGCGTCGAACCGGTCGGCGAGCAGGCCCGCGAAGTCGGTGAAATTCTGCGAGGACC
The DNA here is from genome assembly GCF_019710575.1 of Paractinoplanes polyasparticus. Taxonomy (GTDB): domain Bacteria; phylum Actinomycetota; class Actinomycetes; order Mycobacteriales; family Micromonosporaceae; genus Actinoplanes; species Actinoplanes polyasparticus. The sequence goes on from NZ_JAHWFK010000013.1 coordinate 335,115, forward strand.
CGCCCAGTCCGTGCACGTAGACGGCCGGTTCGGCCTCGGGCCGCGTGGCCGGGGTGTCGCGGACATGGAGCATCGCCCCGCCGACGGTGACCCGTCGCGCGGGCCAGGGATCCGGTGCTTCGCCCTCCGGCAGCAGCGAGCTGTCGGGGGCCAGGTTGGCGCCTCTCATCGAGACAAGAGTGCCTCAAGCCGGCGGTTGACCGCGGCCAGCGTGGCCCGGACCATGGCGTGCCGGTCGTCGCTGGTGACCACAGCCGAGCCTGCCAGCTGCTCGACCCAGCCGCCGCACGAGAGCAGCAGCACGACCACGGCGACCTGGGCGGCGCCGAACGGCACAGCGGCCGCGTGCTCGACGAAGCAGCGGGCCGGGCCGTCGGGGTGGTCGGACTCGGCCAGCAGTTCGTCGACCGCCCCGGCCGTCGCCATCGCGCACAGGCGCAGCAGGTAGCCGTCGACGGCGGGTCCGCTGGCCACGCCGGACGCGGTGCGGGCGCCGACGGTGAGCCGGACCTCGACCGTGGCGTCCGAACCGAACGTGTTGACGTGCACGTTCTCGATGACGATGCGCGGGCCGGGGTGTTCGCCGGGATAGAGCGGGCGCGGCGGCCCGAACTCGGAGCCGGTGGGTACGACCTCGGCCGCTTCCTCGGCCTCGGGGACGAGGCGGGCCGCGGCCGCATGACGGTCGCGAGCCTCACGCTCGCGAGCCTCGCGCTCCTTCGTCTCGCGTTCCCGGGTCTCGCGTTCCCTGGTCTCGCGCTCGCGGGTCCGGGCCTCGAGCTCGCGGGCGGCACGCTCCCGGGCTTCCTGCTCGCGGGTCTCGCGGGCCTCACGCTCGCGCTTCTCGCGGGCCTCGCGTTCCCGCTCGGCCGTCTCGCGTGCTTCCTGTTCACGAGCCTCGCGCTCGCGGGCCGCGGTCTCTTCCGCCCGGTCTTGGGCGGGCGCGTAGAGATCGGCGAGCGACGACCGCAGGGGCGGGGCCGAGATCGGGGGTGCCGGGGCGGGTTCGGCCGGACGGCTGCGGGGCACGAGGGCCGACTGCGAAACCGGCGCGGAGGCGGGCGCGGCCGGAGCCTCGCCGGGCATCGCGGCGTCGAGGCCCATGCGGTCCTGCAGGAGGCGGGCCACCCGCCGGCTCACCTCGGCCGGGTCGGCGCCCTCGGAGAGATCCAGCCGCAGGCTGTGCGCACCGGTCGGGGTCTGGCGCAGCGACGCGTCGCGCACCCCCTCGACCTCACGCACCGCGGCCAGGATCGCCTGCACGTCGAAACCTTCCTGCCTTTCCTGGACCGGCAGCACGTCGCCGCGGCGCAGATGGGTGGCGATGCGGGCGAGAGCGGGAGTTTCCGCGGTGGCTTCCACCAGCGGCGGCTCGGGGACGCCCTTGGGCACGTCGGGCTGGGCCGGGACGCGCTGGGGAAGACCGAGGGTGCTCGGCTCGTCCGGGGGGTCGAGACGCGCGGGGCTCTCACCGAAACCCGAATAGGGCGCGGCCGGGTCGTACGGCTTGGGTTCGTACGGCCGGGCGGCGTCGAAGCTGTTCGGCGACTCGTAGGGCGCCGGCGGCTCGTACGACAGACGGCGCGGAAAGCTGGACGGGTCGTAGGCCGGCCGGGCCGGGCCGGGCTCGTCGGAAGCCACCCGCGGCACGCCCTGCACGGGGGTGCCGCCGCTCAGCGCATGGCGGGGCGGCTCGGTCGTGGAGTGCTCGGCCGTGCCCCAGTCGGCGCGCCGGCCGCCGGGCGTGGCCGGGCGCACCAGTGGGACGGCGGCCCGCTGGTGGACGACCGGGGAGGCCGGCTCGGGCGGCGCGTCGTCGAGGTCGCCCTCGTACGGGTAGGGCGGGGCGCTGTTGGGCGTCGGGACGTCATAGGCGCGCAGCGACGCGGGCCGGGCCGGCGGAATGTCGTCACTGCCCGGGCCGGGCGTCACGCTGCCGCTGCCCAAGCCGGGCTCGCGACGGGAACCGGTGCTCAAGCCGGGCTCGCGACGGGAGCCCGTGGTCAGGCCGGGTTCGCGGCGGGCGCCGGTGTTCAAACCGGGCTCGCGGCGGGCGCCGGTGTTCAAACCCGGTTCGCGGCGGTCGCCCGTAGTCAACCCGGGTTCCCGCGGGGCGGCGGAGGACTGTGGGGGCGAGACGGGGGCGGGCGCGGGGGCCGGCTCGGCCGGGCGCAGGGACGCGGGGCGGGGCTGCTCGCCCGGCTGCGTGGTCGGGTTCAGCAGCTCGGAGAAGCGGGACCTGTCCCACCGGGAACCGCCCGCTGCGGATTCCACGGACGGGGGAATCTCGCCGCTTTTCCGGGCGTCGACAAAACCGGGCGGGGCCGGGGCGGGCGCCGGAATGCTGGAGGCGGGCAGCGCGGAGACCGGCACGGCCGACGAGGGAAATGCCGGATTACGCGGAAACGAGCGCGTCTCGGCGCCCGGGCGACGCCAGGCCGGCACGTCGGCCTCGGTGTCGACCGTGGAGCCCGGGTAGGACCAGGGACTGTCTGAGGTTGCCCAACCGTTCACCCGAGCGCGCTCACGCGAATCGGCGCCGTTGCCGCTGTCTGCGGCTCCGGCGTCTCCGGAATGCCCTGATTCATCCACCGCGCGCTCCTCGCTTGCCCCCGCTGAGGCTACCGTGTGCTTGCAGTGGCGATAAGTTGCAGCGGCGCGACAATTGCCCATCGACAGCATCACGCGCCGATCCGGGCAATCCGCGCCGGCGAATGGGGTCCGACCCCCTGGAGGTTCGAGAGACATGACCGCTGCGTCCGGTGGAGCTCAGACGGCGCGTCCCACCCGTCTGCCTCGCTCCGCACGCCGTAAGCAGTTGCTCGCGGCGGCTCAGCAGATCTTCGTCGCGCACGGCTACCACGCGGCGGCGATGGATGACATCGCCGAGCGTGCCGGCGTCTCCAAGCCCGTGCTCTACCAGCACTTCCCGGGAAAGCTCGAGCTCTACCTGGCGCTGCTGGACACACACTGCGACGCGATAATCGCCAAGGTTCGCGACGCCATGCTGGCCACGGCCGACAACAAGGAACGGGTCAAGGGCGCCGTCCGGGCGTACTTCGACTTCATGGACCACGAGAGCGAGGCGTTCCGGCTCGTCTTCGAGAGCGACCTGCGCAACGATCCGCAGGTGCGCCAGCGCGTCGAACGGGTCGAGCAGGGCTGCATCGCCGCCGTCACCGACACCATCATCTCGGACACGAACCTGTCGGGTGACGCGGCGCGGTTGCTCGCGTCGGGCCTGGTCGGAGCGGCCGGGCAGTCGGCCCAGTTCTGGCTGGCGAGCGGGCGGCGTACGCCTAAAGCTGAAGCCGAAGCGCTCGTAGCTGCGCTTATCTGGCGGGGAATCGCCAGCTTCCCCCTCCAGGGCGGTGCATCGGGCGGCACCACGGCCGAAATCGGATAGCCTTGCCAGCGGTAGTACCGCGAGAAGGAGGGGCCCCGTGGAGGTCAAGATCGGCGTGCAGCACACGCCGCGTGAGCTGGTGCTCGAGAGCGCGCAGACCCCGGCGGAGGTCGAGCAGGCCGTGACCGAGGCGATGGCCAAGGACAGCGTGCTGTCGCTCACCGACGAGAAGGGCCGCAAGGTGATCATCCCGATCGCCAAGGTGGCCTACGTGGAGATCGCCGATTCGAACCCGCGTCCGTTCGGATTCACCACGCGCTGAGTTAGTTGCCGCAGTCGCGGAGGGCGTCCCCATCGGGGGCGCCCTCCGCGTGCTTTCCGGTCGAAGTCCGCTCTGAGGTGCGCGATCCCCCGGTCGGGTAGACTGGGGCCGTTGCCGTCGACGTCGATCTCTACCGATCGCCGCGGCAACCCGCGCGTGCGGCCCGCTTTTTCCAGCGAGCGTGTGGCCCGCGCCCTATCCAGACCGCGCCCAAAGACTTCGACGGGCGCACCACGAGAGGCACCCGTAAAACTTCATGACCGACAACATCGAGATCACCGAACCCGCACTGGTACCAGTGACCAACCGCGCGCCGGTCCGCCCGGACAGCCCCACCTTTGCCGAGCTGGGTGTCCGCGCCGAGACCGTAGAAGCGCTGGCCAAGGCGGGGATCACCCACGCCTTCGCCATCCAGGAATACGCCCTTCCGATCGCCATGCGCGGCACCGACCTGATCGGTCAGGCCCCGACCGGCACCGGCAAGACCCTCGGCTTCGGCCTGCCGATGCTCGAGCGCGTGACCGCCCCCTCCGAGGGCGCCGACGGCCGCCCGCAGGCGCTCATCGTCGTCCCCACCCGTGAGCTCGGCCTCCAGGTGGCCCGCGACCTCGCCGCCGCCGGCAGCACCCGCGGCATCCGGGTCCTGCCGATCTACGGCGGCGTGGCCTACGAGCCGCAGGTCGACGTGCTCAAGAAGGGCGTCGAGATCCTGGTCGGCACGCCCGGCCGCCTGCTCGACCTGGCCAAGCAGAAGCAGCTCAAGCTCGACACGGTCCGGACGCTCGTGCTCGACGAGGCCGACCGGATGCTCGACCTGGGCTTCCTCGAGGACGTCGAGAAGATCCTGGCGATGATCCCGGGCGAGCGGCAGACCATGCTGTTCTCGGCGACCATGCCCGACCCGATCGTCGCCCTGTCGCGCCGTTTCCTGCGCCACCCGGTGACGATCCACGCCGGCCACACCACCGACAGCGGTCCGTCGCCGCTGACCAAGCAGGTCGTCTACCGCACCCACCCGCTCAACAAGGTCGAGATGGTGGCCCGCATCCTGCAGGCGCGCGACCGCGGCCTCACGATGATCTTCACCCGCACCAAGCGGGCCGCCGACCGGCTGGCCGAGGATCTCGACTTCCGCGGTTTCGCGGTGGCCGCGGTGCACGGCGACCTCAACCAGGGTGCCCGCGAGCGGGCCCTGCGCGCGTTCCGCAGCGGCAAGATCGACGTGCTCGTCGCCACCGACGTCGCGGCCCGTGGCCTGGACGTCTCCGGCGTCACCCACGTGATCAACTACGACTGCCCGGAAGACCCCGAGACCTACACGCACCGCATCGGCCGCACCGGCCGGGCCGGCGCGACCGGCGTCGCGGTGACCTTCGTCGACTGGGAGGACATGCCGCGCTGGGTCCTCATCGACAAGTCGATGGGGCTGAGCATGCCGCAGCCGCCCGAGACCTACCACACGAGCCCGGCGCTCTTCAGCGACCTCGACATCCCCACCGACGTGACCAGCACGCTGCCGACCGCTGACCGCAGCCGGGTGGGCTTGTCCGCCGAAATCGAGGAAGACCTGGGCGGCGCCAGCCGCCGCGGTCGCCGCGAGACCGGTGGCCGGACCCGCAACGACCGCGGCGGCAGGCCCCGTGGCGGTTCCGCACCCGCGTCCTCCGGTTCGTCCGGGCCCGCCGGCACCTCCTCCGCCGACGACGAGGGCGGCGAGCGGCCCAAGCGGCAGCGGCGCCGTCGCCGTGTCGCCGAGGACGCCCCGGCCGGCGCCGAGGGGACGGCTGTTGACGCTCCGGCCAAGTCCGAGGGCGAGACCGAGGGCGACGCCCCGGCGGCCGCTCCGCGTACGCGGTCCCGCCGTCGCGTGGCGACCCCGGAGTTCTCCGACGACTCCGCGGAATCCGGCGACGCACCCGAATCGTCCGACGAGTCGGACCCCACTGCCCCTCGCCGCCGGCGGCGCCGGGGCGGGCGCGGCAGCCGTGGCTCCGGTTCCGAGTCGGCCGCGGCCGAGGCGGCGCCGGCCGACATGAGCGGCGGATCGGAAGCCGGCGTCGGCACGACCGCCTGACGTTCGTACGGGAAAGCCCTTCGGCCCTGACGGGTTGGAGGGCTTTCTAATGGTTGGGCTCGAGGCCCAGCGCGGCGCAGGCGTCGCGGTACATGCGGACGGCCTCGGCGCGCACCTGACGGCGCTCCGTGAGGCGCTCGGAGAACGGGACGCGCACCGGCACCTCGATGCCGTCGACCACCGCGTGGAACTCCATCGCGTCGGCGTCCAGGCCGGACATGCGAGCCGCGGTGGCCGACGGCATGCCACCGAGCCCGCGCACGATCAGCACGTTGTCGGCGGCGTGGTCGTCGTTCATGTGCCGGGCGATCTGCTCGGCCACCTCGGGCGGGAACGGATCTGTCACGTCTGCACTCCCTGGGACCAGCGGCTCTGGAGCTCACTCAGGACGCCGATGTTGAGCCGGTAGGCCTCGTTGACCTCGGCGATGAACTCGTCCTGCTCGGGGCGCGACCAGGGCACCGAATCGAGCAGGACGCGGTAGTGGTCTTTGAACGACATCGGGTCGACGCCGGCGAAGACGAAGAAGCGGTGGCCGTCGGTGGCGGGCAGACCGTAGGACCGGGCGATCGCCGGGCCCAGATACTGCCCGCCGGAGAGGTCGCCGATGTAGCGCGTGTACTGGTGCGCGACGAAACCGGTGGCCGCGCGGTGGGCCACGTCGCGCAGACGCGTGCAGTAGGTCGTGGTGGCGGGCAGCGCGAACAGGTGGTCGGCCCACCGCGGCCCGTACAGGAACTGCAGGTCAGCCTCGAGGGACGGCAGCCGGCGCAGTTCGGGGAAGAGGAACGTGGCGACCACCGGGTCGTCGGCCATCGTGGTGGCGGCCGACTCGAGCGCCTCGTAGATGAACCAGTGCTGCGCGGTCAGGTCGGCGTACGCCTCCCACGGCAGCCGACCCGCGGCCAGCGAGTCGAGAAAGCCGCTGCGCTGGGCCGCGTCATGCGCACCGACTGTGTTGCGGCGCACACGAACGGAAAGCCGGTCGGTCCCCGGCGGATCGGCCATCAACGACATCGGTCAGGCACCTCTTTCCCGGCCTGGTCAGCCTATCCGTGGATCCACCGGCCACCGACAGCACCTCACGCCGCGTGTGCGGCGGGATCTTACGCCGCGTGGGTTTCCGGAAAGCGCGCGGCAGAATGGAGACATGCCACAACAGCTCGCCGACGCCCTGTCCGAGGTCCGAGATCTGCTGCTGACGCCCGGATTGACCCGTGCCGTCGCGGCGGGCCGCCGCCGTGGTTTCACCCCTTCGGTGACCCGGGCCGAGATCCGGCCGGTGACACTCAAGGGTGGGCCACGACTCCAGATCGTGACGGACGACGGCGCACGACCCTTCACCCGTAACGTCGCCCCCGGCGACGAGGCGGCCACCGCCGTCGATGAGCTGCTCGCGGAGCCGTTCGGCAACTGGCACGTCGAGACCGCCTCGGTCACGCTGCAACTCCGGGTGACCAAGAAGGGTGACGCTCAGGTACATCGGGCGGCCCCGTCGAGCCCGGCGGGCGTGCCTGCCGACGGCCACGACCGGCCGAAGCAGTGGCTGCTCGACCCGGGTGACCCGCTGTTCGAGGTGATCGGCGGCAACGCCGCCAAGCGGCGGCAGATCGACGCCTTCCTGCGAGCGCTGGCGGCCACGCTGCCCGACGAGCTGCCGTCGCCGCTGCGCGTGGTCGACCTGGGCTGCGGCAACGCGTATCTGACGTTCGCCGCCTACCGCTATCTGGCCGGGCGCGGTGTGCCGGTCCAGGTCGTCGGGGTCGATGTGCGCGAAGACCAGCGCGTACGCAACACCGCCGTCGCCGCCTCCCTCGGCTGCGCCGACGACGTCACCTTCGTGGCCGGCACGATCGAGGAGGCCACACTGCCGTTCGAGCCCGACCTGGTGCTCGCCCTGCACGCCTGCGACACCGCCACCGACCAGGCGCTGGCCCGGGCCGTGGAGTGGCAGGCGCAGTGGGTGCTGGCCGCGCCGTGCTGCCACCACGACATCGCCGCGCAGCTCAAGGGCCACCCCGCGCCGGCCCCGTTCGGCGAGCTGACCCGGCACGCGATCATGCGGGAGCGCTTCGCCGACGTGCTGACCGACTCGCTGCGGGCCGCGCTGCTGCGCCTGAACGGCTACAAGGTCGAGGTCGTCGAGTTCATCGACTCGGCACACACCCCGCGCAACCTGCTCCTGCGGTCCCGGCGCACATCGACGCCGCCCACGGCCGCCCAGCAGGCCGAGTACGAGGCGCTGACCAGCGAGTGGGGCGTGACCCCGGCCCTCGAGAAGATGCTGCGGTAGGCCCTAGTCGACCTTCAGCGACCATTCCGCGGTGTGGACCCGGCCGGCCACCTGGAAGTCGAAGAACAGGCGGTAGCTGCCGCTGCTCGGGGCGGTGAGCCAGAACTTCACCTTGCCGTCGACCAGCGTGGCCTCGGGGTGGACGTGCACGTAGGCGAGATCGCCCTGGCGCATGACGACCAGGTGGCCGAACGCGCCCAGATAAGGGTCGAGCTTGGCCGTCTTGCCGTCGGCCCCGGTCACGGTCATCAGCAGCGGCTGCGTCGCCTCGGTGCCGGGCGTGCCCTCGTACGAGACGGTGAAGCCGTCCGGGTTGTCGCTGCGCGCCGTAGCGGGCAGCGGCCGCGGCGTGTAATCCCCGGCCACAGTCAGGTCGCTGCCCAGGGTGGTCGCCACCTGCTGCCCGCCGACGATCGCGGTGAAGTCGGCGATCATCCGGTAGATCCCCGGCTCGGCCAGCGTGAGGTCCGTCTCCCAGGTGCCGTCGGCCGCCATGGTCGGGTGCAGGTGCTGGAACCCGGTCAGGTCGCGCCGCACGACGATCAGATGCAGGGGCTTGTCGTGCACCACCGCGTACGTCGTGACGGGCGCGCCCCCCGCCCCGGCCACCCGGAAGCGGAGCGGCTGCGTCCGCCCGGCCGGGAAGGTCGTCGCCTCGGGCGCCAGCGTGAGCCCGCCCGAGCTGAGCGAGAGCCCGCCCACGGCCGCCCCCATCGGCATCGCGGCCCCTGCCTGCACAGAGCTGCCGTCCGCGTTGTGGGCGTGCGGCTGGTTCTCGTCGACAGCCGTGCTGGGCATGGCCATGCCCGGCATGGCCGCCCCGGTCTGCGTTTCCGCCGCCGGCGGCGCCGAGGCCGAGGTCGTCGAGTTGTTCAGCCGGCCCAGCCCGTAACCGGCGAAGAGCACCACGACCAGCACCGCCCCGAAGGCGGCCAGCCGGAAACCGGCCTTGTCCCCCACCGGGGTCTCGCTGGTGGGGCCCTCGGCGGCGACGGCCTCGTCGACCGAGACCGCCGGACCCGCGTCGCCCGGGGAGGCGTCAGGCATTCGCAAGCTCGTAGCCGGCCTCGTCCACCGCCGCGCGCACCGCGTCGTCGGCGAGCGGGGCCTCACTGGTCACGGTGACCGCGCCCGAGGCGAGATCGATCTGCACGTCGTCCACGCCGGGCAGGGCCGACAGTTCGCCGGTCACCGCTTGCACGCAGTGCCCGCAGGTCATCCCGGTCACGGTGTAGGTGCTGGTCACAGCCATGGTTATGCCTTTCAGAACGGGGTTCTCGCCGACGGGCTCCGGCTCAGGAACGGACGAGCCGGGCAATCGCGTCCGACGCCTCTTTGACCTTGGCGGTCGGGTCGCCGGCCCGGGCCGCGTCGACGACGCAGTGGGCCAGGTGATCCTCGAGCAGCCCCACGGCCACCGCCTGAAGCGCGCTCTTGGCGGCCGAGATCTGGGTCAGGACGTCGATGCAGTACGTGTCCTCGTCGACCATGCGCTGGAGACCACGGATCTGCCCCTCGATGCGCCGGAGGCGGCCGAGCAGCGCAGCCTTGTCACCCGAATAACCATGCGGACCGTGCTGCGGTGCGGACTCGTCGGACATGATGCCAGCATACCCCCACCCCGTATGTGCCGCCCGAGAGGTGTCAGCCCGCCACGGCCAGCGCCAGAGGCAGCACCCCCTCGGCGCCCGCGCGGCGCAGGGCGCGACCGGCCAACGTCATGGTCCAGCCGGAGTCGACCAGGTCGTCGACCAGCAGGACCGGGCCGGACACGGCGCGAAGTTCGGCGGCCACCTCGGGCGGGACCGTGAAGGCGTCGTGCAGGGCGCGGACACGCTGGGCGCTGTTGCCACGCGCGTCGGAACCGGCGGCATGGGTCACCGCGACCGCCCCGAGGAAGGGCAGCCGGCCCACCTTCGCGATGTGGGCGGCCAGGCTGCTGATCAGCTCGGGGCGACGGCTGGAGGCGACGGCGACCACCGCGGCCGGGCGCTGCGCCCACGCGTCGTCGCCGTGAGCCCAGTCCTTCAGGATCTCGACCACGGCGGTGGCCAACTCGTCGGGGATCGAGGCGTCGGGCGACTCGGGGCTGACCAGGCTGCGCAGCCGATTGCCCCAGCCCAGGTCGGAGAGCCGGCCGACGGCGCGACCGGGCTCGATCTGCTCGCCGGCCGGGATCTTGCCCTTGAGCCCGACGCCGACGGCGGCCAGGCCGGTCGGCCACATCTTCTTGGGGGCGACCACGACGCCCGGGTGGCCCAGGAACGCATCGGCGGCGGCCAGCGCGCCGGCCGACACCTCGGCGTCGAACAGCGGGGTGGCGCAGTTGTCGCACCGGCCGCACGGCTTGGCCTCGGGATCGTCGAGGCACCGGCGCAGGTATTCCATGCGGCAGGAATCCGTCGAGGCGTACTCGATCATGGTCTTCTGCTCGGCCGATCGGGCCTCGGCGACCCGGCGCAAGCGGGCCGAGTCGTACGTCCACGGCTCGCCGGTGGCCAGCCAGCCGCCGCGTGCCCGCCGGACGGCACCGTCCACATCGAGCACCTTGAGCATCATCTCGAGGCGGTTGCGGCGCAGGTCGACCAGCGGCTCGAGGGCCTGGGTGGACATCGGCCGGTCGCCGGAGAGGTTGGCCAGCACGGCGCGCACCTGATCTTCCGGAGGGAAGGCCAGCGAGGCGAAGTAGCGCCAGATAGCCGCGTCCTCCGCGCCCGGCAGGAGCACCACCTCGGCGTGCTCGACGGCCCGGCCGGCCCGGCCGACCTGCTGGTAATACGCGATCGGTGAGGGCGGCGCGCCCAGGTGCACGACGAAGCCGAGGTCGGGCTTGTCGAAGCCCATGCCCAGCGCGGACGTCGCCACCAGCGCCTTGATCTTGTTGTCGAGGAGGTCCTGCTCGGCGGCGCGGCGCTCGGCGTCCTCGACCTGGCCCGTGTAGGACGCCACGGCGAAGCCGCGCGACCGCAGGAAGTCGGCCGTCTCGGTGGCGCCCGCGACCGTGAGCGTGTAGATGATGCCGGAGCCGGGCAGCCGGTCGAGATGGTCGGCCAGCCAGGCCAGCCGATGGGCCGGGTTGGGCAGGTCGAGCACGGCCAGCCGCAGGGAGTCGCGCTCGAGCGTGCCGCGCAGCACCAGCGCGTCACCGAGCTGGTCGGCCACGTCGGCTGTCACCCGGGCGTTGGCCGTGGCGGTGGTGGCGAGCACCGGCGTGCGGCCCGGCAGCCCGGCCAGGAACGTGCGGAGGCGCCGGTAGTCGGGGCGGAAATCGTGACCCCAGTCGGAGACGCAGTGCGCCTCGTCGACCACGAGCAGGCCGGTCTCGGCGGCGAGGCCGGGGAGCACGTTGTCGCGGAAGTCGGGGTTGTTGAGCCGCTCGGGGCTGATCAGCAGCACGTCGACCTCGCCGGCGCGGATCTCGGCCTCGATCAGCGACCACTCGTCGAGGTTGGCCGAGTTGATCGTGCGGGCCGTGATGCCGGCCCGGGCCGCGGCCTCGACCTGGTTGCGCATGAGGGCGAGCAGCGGGGACACGATGACCGTGGGGCCGGCGGGCGGGCCGTCGGCGGCGCCCTGGCGCAGCAGGGCCGTCGCCACGAAATAGACGGCGGACTTGCCCCAACCGGTGCGCTGCACGCAGAGCACACGACGACGGTCGACGGTGAGCGCCTCGATGGCGCGCCACTGATCCTCGCGAAGCACCGCGCGGTCGCCGGCGAGGCGGCGCAGCACCGCCTCGGCCCGCTCGCGCACGGCGGCTCGGTCGGCTGGGCTGGCGGCTGGCATCGTCTCGGTCACGGGGCCATGTCTATCAGGCCCGTCCGACAGAACGGGGAGTTGTCCACAGGTGGGCCCGTTGTCCACAGGCAGCGGAAAATCGGGCCCACCGGCGCGAGGATGGAGGTCAGGGACTGGTCGCTGCCTCCGGCTCCGGGGAACTGCGGAGTGTGGCGGCCCGGAGGGGACGCCAGGCGGCTGCGGCCACCAGAGCCATGGCCACGGTGGCGAGCCAATAGGGCGCCACCAGGCCGTACGCGGTGGCCACGACCCCGCCCAGCAGCGAGCCCAGCGCCGCCCCGCCCAGTTCCAGGAACGAATAGACGCTCGTGACCCGGCCGTACATGGCGGCCGGGACGTCACGCTGACGGATCGTGGTGACCACGACGCCCCAGACCGTGGTGTGGATGCCGAAGACGACGATCATCGCGGCGACCGCCCACGGCTCGCGGCTCAGTGCCAGCGTCGCATGCAGGGCGCACTCGACGGCCAGACCGGTCCGCAGCAGGAGCGGGGTGGCGACCCGGCGGATCAGGGCCGGCGCCACCAGCGTGCCGAGCAGACCACCGGCGGCGAAGGCCACGAGCAGCACGCCGTAGCCGACGTCGCTGAGGCCGAGAACGCGCGTCGCGTAGAGAACGAAGACGGCGAAGGCGGCGCAGAACACCACGTTGCCGACCGCCATGGTGACCGCCAGCGTGCGCAGCAGGCGGTGCTTCAGCAACCACCGCATGCCTTCGACGATCTCGGACCACAGACCGGGCCGGCGCACACCGTCCGGCTCGGCCGCCGCAAGCGCCGCATCCGCGTCCACCGGCGACGGTCGGGAGCGCGCCGGGGTGATGGCTCGGATGGTGGCGATGAGGGCGGCGGACAGCGCGAACGTCAGGGCGTTGACGGCGAACGGCACCGCGCCCGCCACGACGAACAACCAACCGCCCAGGGGCTTGGCGGCGAACTGGTTGAGGACGTTGAAACTGGCGTACAGCAGGGAATTGGCCCGCGGCCGCTGCGGCTCGGCCACGATCGCGGGAACGAACGCCGCCGAAGCCGTGTCGGCCAGGGTCTCACCCGTGCCGAGCAGAAAGAACACGGTCAGGATGAGCGGCACGGTGGCCACGTCGAAACCCACGGCCAGGGCCAGTACGGCCATGGCGCCGGCCCGCAGGGCATTGACCGACACGACCAGGCGGCGGCGGTCCAGGCGATCGGCCCAGGCCCCGCTGATCAGCGCGAACAGCAGCCATGGCAGCTGCTGGGCGAGGACCGCGCCGGCGACGGCGGCCGGGTTGGTGGTGATCGAGGCGACGAGCAGGGGGCCCGCCACCATGGTGATGCCGTCACCGAGGTTGGCGACGGCGGACGACGTCCAGAGCTTCCAGAAATCCGCACCCAGGGGTGCGGCGAAAGGGGCACGCAAAAGGAACTCCTCGAGCGAAGAAACGGTCGGAAGCGACCGCCCCGAGGCGAGGAGAAGCGTTTGAGCCCGCCGGCGGACTTAGCGGGCCGAGAGACGCCCTCGCGTCGAGGCGAAGACCGTCACCGAGGTGTGCTGCATGCGAACCCTCCGTCCGGCAGGGACTGATCGCGCCGAGCCTAGCCGGAATCCGGCAATCAGGCACGAGCGGAACGGGTTTCGGCGGACCGGCATCGTGCGGCCCGCCCCTCGGGTCACAATCGGCACATGGGGCGGACGGAGCGAAACGGTCAGTTCGGCTCCCTTCGTATCGGTGGGCGGTACCGACTGGTCGAGAAGCTCGGCACGGGCGGCATGTCCGAGGTGTGGCGCGGCTACGACGAGACGCTCGGGCGTTCCGTGGCGGTCAAGGTGCTCTCGCCCCGGCTGGCCGACGACCGGAGTTTCCGCGACCGGCTGCGGCAGGAGGCGCTCGCCGCCGCCCGGCTCTGCCACCCGCACATCACGGGGATCTTCGACTTCGGCGAGTCACCGCTCGACGATCGGCTGACCGTCCCGTACGTGGTGATGGAGCTGAACGACGGCGAGTCGGTGTCGGCCCGGATCATGCGGCAGGGACCGCTGCCGTGGCGGGACGCGGTCACAGTCGCCGTCGAGGTGGCCTCGGCCCTGGCCACGGCGCACGCCCGCGGGGTGGTGCACCGTGATGTCACCCCGGCCAACGTGATGCTCACCGGCGGCGGCGCCAAGGTGGTCGACTTCGGTATCTCGGCGATCGTCGGCCAGCGCGACGCCGCCCCCGACGGCAGCCTGCTCGGCACCCCGGCCTACCTGGCCCCGGAGCGGCTCGGTGGGTCACAGGTGGCCACGGCCACCGACGTCTACGCGCTCGGGTTGCTGCTCTATCGCACCCTGTGCGGCCATCACCCGTGGCCGGCCGAGAACACCGCCGAGGCACTGCGTGCCCACCTGTACGCCGACCCGGATCCGCTGCCCGCCATCCCCGGGCTGCCGCCGGCCGTCGCCGAGCTGTGCCTGCGCTGCCTGGCCAAGGACCCCGCTGATCGTCCCGGCGCCGCCGAGGTGGCCCGCGACCTCGCAGCCACCGTCGGCGTCCGGCCGATCATCCCGACGGTGGTCGAGCGGGCCGCCGACGCTCCCGCCTGCGTCCGGGGCTCGGCCGGGCCGCCGGCGGTGGTGCCGCGGCGACGCCCGGGACTCGGTCGCTCGCTGCTCACCTACCTGGGCTTGCCGGGCGGTACGCCGGGGCCGCGGCCCGCCGTCCGGATGCTGCGCCTGCGGGCCGGTCTGAAGGTCGGGGCGGCCCTGCGGCTGCGCGGGGCGCGGCCGCTGGGCGGCGGACTGTTCGAGGGTGGGCACGTCGGCGGCGGCCTGCTCACCGGGGACACGCTGGGCTTCTTCCGTCGGCGGCACCGGGCCCAGGCCGCGCTGGTGACCCTGGCCGTGATGGCAGCGGCCGGCGTCGGTTGGGCAGTGAGCCGGGAAACTACGGAGGTGCCGGGAGCGCAGGCCGCGGGCAGCGCGGTGGTGGCCGGTGGGCCAGGCGACGAGAGCCGGTGCGCGGTCCGCTATCAGCTGCGGCAGGATTCGGGGCGCCGCTACGAGGCCCAGCTGACGGTCGCGACCTCGGCGCCGGGCTCGTGGCGGGTGCAGTTCTCGTACCCGGGCACCCAGAAGCTCACCGGCACCTCGAAGACTGTCACGCAGAAGGGCCGGAAGGTGACCGCGAGGGGTCACGGCAAGCTCCAGTCCTTCACGCTGCGTGGCAAGTATCGCGACTACAACCCGTTGCCGCTCGCCTTCGCCCTCGACGGCATCGAATGCCGGGCCGAGGTAACGGCGAACATACCGGCCAGCCGCCGGGACAGGCCCCGTGAGCCGGCTGGCGACGCCGAACTATCCGGCCAGGAGCTGGTCGACCGGCGCGTAGTCGTCGGTCAGGATGCGGGCGTCGTCGATGAACTCGGCCAGGGGCTCACCGGTCAGCACCACCGCCGGGTCGGCGACCTTGGCCACGCGTCGGCTGACGTCGGCCTCGGGCAGCGGTGACTTCGACGCCATGATGACGAAGTTGGCACCCACCTCGCCCGCCAGTGCCTCCGCACTGCTGATCACGGCCACGTGCGGAAACGCGGCCGCCACCGTCGCCAGCTCGGCCCGGATGAAACGGTCGGGCGGGTAGTCGATCACGTTCTGCACGTAGATGCCGCCGGGCCGCAGCACCCGCGCGATGTCGGTCGCCATCTCCTTCGTGGCCAGGTGCCACGGGACGGTCAGGTGACCGAACGCGTCACCTACCACGAAGTCGAAGGATTCCGTCGCCTGCTCGGCCACGCCGACACGGGCGTCCCCCACCCTCACGCGAAGGTCGGGACCGGTCCGCAGGCCGAGCTTCGAGCGGTCGAGGCCGACCAGTCCGCCATCCAGTTCGATCGCCAGCTGATCGCTGCCGGGACGGGTGGCGCGCAGATAGCCGGGCATGGTGAAGCCCCCGCCGCCCAGGTGCAACGCGGCCACCGGCCCGGTCGGCAGCACGTCGGCCACCGCGCCGATCCACTGGATGTAAGCGAATTCGAGGTTTCGCGGGTCGTCGAGGTCGACGTAGGAGTGCCGCGCCGAGTTCAGGATCAAATCGCGGCCGCCGGGCTCGGAGTCATCGGTCCGCACCTGCGCGCAGTGGTAGGCCGTCTCGACGTCGCACGGGTTGGGCGACGCCACGCCCAGACCGGCCCCGACCAGGCCGACCGAGGCCAGGACGGCTCGCGTCCGGGGGTTGCCAGGAAGAACCGCCCCCGTCCGGCGCAGCCACCACCCGAGCAGACCGCCCGCGACCGCGAGCAGCACCGCCAGCGAGATGATGATCCAGCTCGACGGCACCGCCGCCACGAAGATGAAGCCGGTGGCCAGCGTGGCCGTGATCGCGCCCAGGGTGCCGATGCTGGACAGCCGCCCCACCACCGAGCCCGTCCGGTTCAGGTCGCTCAGCTGAAGCTTGACCACCAGCGGCGTGATCGTCGACAGGATGAACGCCGGCAGGAAGACGGCCAGGGCCGCCAGCAGCAATACCGCCGGGGCGGCCCCGCCGCGCAGCACCTCACCGCCGAACCGCACCAGCGGCAGGGTCACGGCCGTGCCGATCGCGCCGAGCAGGAACGCCGGGGCGAGCAGCACCCGCGGGTCGTAGCGGTCGGCGAGCCGGCCGCCCAGCCACGAGCCGTACGCGATGGCGGCCAGCGAGATGCCGATGACCGAGCTGCTCACCTGCAGCGTCACGCCGACGTAGGGCCCCACGAGGCGCAGCGCGAGAATCTCCAGGACGAGCACCGCCCCGCTCGACCCGAAGACGAGGGCGGTGGCGAGGCCGGACGGCAGAGCGCGCGGCGGCGGGTTTCCCATCCGCCGGATGCTAGCCGCCCGAACCTGGCAGTCGCCTGGGACCCGACTTACAGCATCGACACGTGGACGTGGTTGGTGTGCTCGGCCGACGCCCCGCCGCTGCCGCTGTAACTTCGCCACCCGTCGCCCGGGAACCAGATCTGCCGGAACCAGATCACGTACATCACGCCGAGCCGGTTGGCATTCTTCACGAAGTAATTGGCCAGCCGGTCGCCGTACGCTCTGTCCCCGCCGGTTGCCGGTGAGTTCTTGTAGGTGGTCGCGTTGGACGACATGTCGCAGGCCCGGCCCTTGGGATGCTCACCGGAGTTCCGCTGGCTCCAGCAGACCGTGTAGCGGGTGAAGCCGTCCGCCTTGGCTTCCTTGTAGGCGTTCAGCGTGCGCGGCGTCAGACAGCCCGAGCTGGTCGGGTCCTTGATCGTGCACCTCTCGTCGGGCCAGGAGCCGTCGGAGTTGCGTGGCGCCGGCTTGGCCAGCGGCGAGTTGCCCGAGACAAAACCGCCCGCGACCGCGCCCCCGCCCACGCTGGCCAGGGCGAGCTCGGCCTCTTTCTTCTTCTTGGTGAGCGCCGCGACCTGCTTGCTCTGTTCGCGCACCTCTTTGTCGATGGCCGCCTTGGCCGCCTCGGCCTTGTCGAGGGTCTCGCGGTAGCGGATCAGGACCTTGGAGTCGAACTGGGCCATCATGTCGAGTTGCTCGATGCGCTCGAGGAAGGCGTCGGGCGAGGTCGAGTCGAGCAGCATCGACATGGTGTTGGGCCGGCCCAGGCGGTACGAGCGGGTGGCGATCTCGGCCACCTGCTTCTCCATCGCCTTGGCCCCGGCCTGTGCCTGCTTGACCGTCGTCTGGAGCTGCACGGCCCGCTTCTTCGACGCGGCCAGTTTCTGGATCGCCGTCGCCTGGCCCTTGGCCGCGGACTCGAGCGCGTTGCGCAGCGTCTTGTCGTCGCCCTCGTCGGGGTCGGCGTGGGCGGCCACGGGTGCCACCAGCAGAAACGCCACGACCACCGCGAGCACGATGCTGAGCCGGCGCTGGAAAACCGCCGCCACGGAATACCTCCCCAGGTTGAGCGCGGGCAGACTCTACCGTGATACGTACGGGAAGGGCAGATCGATCAACTGGCCGAGTAACCGCCGTCGACGAAGAGTGTCTGGCCCGTGACGGCGACGGCTGCGTCACCGGCCAGAAAGACAGCACAAGCCCCGAAATCAGCGGGTACGCCGTTTCTGCCGATCATCGTGCGGGCCGCGTGTTTCGCGACAATGGCCGGATCCGCGAAGACGGGCTCGGTCAGCGGAGTGCGGACGACCCCGGGGGCGATCGCGTTGCAGCAGACGCCCTGGGCCGACCACGCCTCGGCCTGCGACCGGGTCAGCCCGACCAGGCCGGCCTTGGACGCACCGTAGGCGCCGCTGTTGCCGTACGCGCGGAAAGCCTGCTGCGAGACGACGTTGATGATCCGTCCCCAGCCGCGCTCGGCCATCCGCGGACCGAAGGCCTGACCGAGCAGGAACGGGGCGGTCAAATTGGCCGCCATCGTCACGTCCCAGTCGTCCTCGGTGAGCTCACTGAGGGGCGGACGCCGGTTGACCGCGGCCGAGTTGACCAGGATGTCCGGAGCCTCGACGGAGGAGACGACCCGCGCGACGGCTGCCCGATCGGCCAGGTCGGCCGAGATCGCCTGCCCCTCGGCGCCGAAACCGCGCAGCTCGTCGATCACCTCGGCCATCGGCTCAGAACGGCGGGCCACCAGCACGATGCGCGCCCCGGCCCGTCCGAGCGCGACAGCCATGGCCCGGCCGATGCCCGAACTGCCACCGGTCACCATCGCCGTGCGGCCGGTCAGACCGAAGACGCTTTCCAGGTACGACGCCACGGGGCTACAGGATCGAGGTGTCGGGGAAGAGGGTGTCGCGGACCGTACGCCAGATGTCGTCGTTCGCGGCGACGAGCATGCCCCGCTCGCTGTCCGTCGGCCGGTAGGGCGTGCCGTCCAGGTGCAGCACCGTGCCACCGGCCTCGCGGATGATCAGGGAGCCCGGCACGTGGTCCCAGGGCAGGATCCGCCAGAAGAGCGCGAACTGCTGCTCGTCGAGGGCGACGGCCGGGTACTCCCACCCCGCGCAGTGCCGCCCGTTGGTGACCTCGCGGAAGGCCGAGGTGTGGGCGAGCGCCACCGAGCGCAGGTGTTCCGGCAGGTATTTGCTGGCCACCGCGCCGCTCAGGGCGGCCGCGCCGGGGTCGTCGGTGCGGGACTTGACCCGTACGCCGTCCCGGTAGGCCCCCGAGCCGCGCTCGGCCACGGTCAGGTTGTCACCGACCACGTCGAGAATCCACGAGGCGGCCGGCTCACCGTCGTGCAGCAGCGCCACCATCACCGCGAACGGGGTCTTGCCGGCGGCGAAGTTGTTCGTGCCGTCGACCGGGTCGACGATCCAGACCGCCCCCGCGTCACCGACCCGCTCGAGCACTCGCGGGTCGGCCGCCACCGCCTCTTCGCCGACCACGGTGGAGCCGGGCAGCAGGGCGGTCAGGCCGCGGGTCAGCGCCTGTTCCGACTCCTTGTCGGCCACGGTGACCAGGTCACCGGGCGCCTTCTGAACGATCTCGTCCGATGCCAGATGCCGGAACCGGGGCAGCACGATCGTGGCCGCGACCTCCCGGATCAGCTCGCCGACCTGCTCAAGCACGGGGCGGCAACTTCACGACGCTGACGAAGAACTCGTCGATCTGCCGGATGACCGTGATGAACCGATCGAAGTCGACCGGCTTGGTCACGTACGCGTTGGCGTGCAACTCATAGCTGCGCAGGATGTCCTCGTCGGCGGCCGACGTGGTGAGCACGACCACCGGGATGCGGCCCAGCTCGCCATCCTTCTTGATCTCTTCCAGCACCTCGCGGCCGTCCCGCCGGGGCAGGTTGAGGTCGAGCAGAATCAGGTCGGGGCGGACGGCGTTCGCGTACTCACCCTCACGCCGCAGGTAGGCGAGCGCCTCGGCCCCGTCGGAGACGACGTTGAGCCGGTTGCGGACCTTGTGCTCCTCGAACGCCTCCTGGGTCATCAGCACGTCGCCCGGGTCGTCCTCGACCAGCAACACCTCGATGGGGGTGCCGTCGGCCCGTGTCGGAGCCGTCATGCCGTGACCTCATCTCTCGCCTCTTGTGCCGGCGCCACAGTCTCGTCGCCCGGAGCGCCCGGCAGCACCGGGAGGGTGAACCAGATCGACGTGCCGTCCTCGACGTCGAGGTCGAGCCAGATCCGTCCGCCATGATATTCGACGATCTTCTTGACGATGGCCAGACCGATCCCCGTGCCCTCGTAGGCGTCGCGGGCGTGCAGGCGCTGGAAGATCACGAAGACCTTGTCGGCGAACTCGGCCTCGATGCCGATGCCGTTGTCGCGCACGTTGATCCGCCACTCGCCGTCCGCGCGCTCGGCGCTCACCCGGATGACCGGGGCCACGTCGGGCCGGCGGAACTTCAGCGAGTTGCCGATCAGGTTGACGAAGAGCGTGGTGAGCAGCGGCTCCTCGCCCTCGACAATCGGCAGGCCGGCCCAGCTGATCTCGGCGTCCTCGCCGGCCCGGCCCTCGAGCTGCGACCGGACCTCGGCCAGCACCCCGTTCAGGTCGACCTCGGCGAAGCCGGCCGTGAGCCGGCCGATCCGGGAGAAGGCCAGCAGGTCGTTGATCAGCCGCTGCATGCGCTGGGCGCCGTCGACGGCGAAGCCGATGTACTGGTCGGCGCGCTCGTCGAGCTGGCCGGAGTAGCGGCGCTGGAGCAGCTGGCAGAAGCTCGCCACCTTGCGCAGCGGCTCCTGGAGGTCGTGCGACGCGACGTAGGCGAACTGCTCGAGGTCGCGGTTGGACCGGGTGAGCTCCTCGGCCTGCACCTTGAGCTGGTCGTTGACCCACTCGATCTGGCTGCGGGCCTCGCGCACCTCGGCCAGCTCGGCCGCGATCTTCCGCCGCATGCCGTCGACGTCCCCGGCCAGGCCGGCCAGCTCGGGCGAACCGGTGCTGCTGATGCGCTTGTCGTAGTCGCCCCCGGCCACCTCGCGGACCTGCTCGGCCAGCTCGGTCACGGGGCGGCTGACCATGCGGTCGAGCAGCAGCAACAGGGCCGAACCGGCCAGGATGATGATCGCCGCGGCGGAGATCTGGATCGCCACCATCGTGCGGCTGCTCTGTTTCGCGGCGTCGGCCGAGCGCGTGCGGAGCACCTGGATGTCGTCCTGCATGTCGGCGATGGCCACCCGCAGGGCGTCGAACTGCTCGGTCGAGGTCGCCTTGAGCCTGTCCTGGCCGGCCTGGGTGCCCTCGGCCCTGATGACGGCGATCACCGGCTCGGCCACCTCGCGGCGCCAGTCGGCGGCCCGCGCCCGCACCTCGGTCAGCTCGGCGCGGATGTCGGTGTCCTCCGGGTGCAGCAGCCCTTCGATGCGGCTGACCAGCCGCTGCTCGTCGGCCCGACCCTGGGTGAACGGCTTGAGGTTGGCCTCGTCGCCGATGATGGCGAAGCCGCGGATGCCGGTCTCCTGGTCGACGTACGCCGTGTTGAGCGCCTCGCCCGCGGCCCGCATCGGGCTGGCCCGGTTGAGCACGTCGTCGAGCTGGCGGTTGTTCTCGGCAGCGGTGATCGCGGCGAACACACCGAGAGCGCTGAGCACCACACCGACCGTGATGCAGAGCGCGACGATTCGCCGGCGCAGGGTCCAGGAGCGGACGGAGAAGACGCTCACCGGCCGCTCCCACGCGAGATGAGCAGCATCGCCACGTCGTCGGCGAGCGGGCCGCCGTTGGCCTGTTCGGCCCGGCCGACCAGCCAGGCGGGCAGCGCCGCGAGCGGCACCGAGCGGGCCGCGGGCTCGTCGAGCAGGCCGCACAGGCCGTCGACGTCGAGCCGCTCGTTGCTCACGCCGGTGTGGCCCTCGATCAGGCCGTCGGTATACATCAGCAGAGACCAGTCATCCGTCGGGAAGTCGACCTCGGTGGCCGGGGTGGGGGTGGGTCGCACGCCCAGGACGATGCCCCGGCGCGCCTCGACCGGTGTGACCAGCCCGCCCTGGAGCAGCACCGGGGGCGGGTGCCCGGCCAGCCGGAAGACGGCCTTCTTGGCGGCCAGGTCGAGCACCACCGAGGCGACGGTCGCGAAGACCTCGCGGGCGCGGCGCTCGCTCATCAGCACCTGCTCGAGCGAGCCGAGGATCCGGTCGTCGGGCACCCCGGCCAGCACCAGCGCCCGCCAGGCGACCCGGAGCTCGACCCCGAGCGCGGCCTCGTCGACGCCGTGACCGCAGACGTCGCCCACGATCACGTGCAGTTTGTCCGAGCCGACCTGGACGACGTCGAAGAAGTCGCCGCCGAGCAGGCCCAGGGCCCGGCCCGAGCGGTAGAACGTGTGCACCGCCACCCGTTCGGTGGACATGAGCGGCTGAGGCAGCAGGCCTCGTTCGAGGCGGGCCGACTCGGCCTGGCGCAGCTCGACCTCGCGCAGCCGCTGGGCGTTCTCGTCGGCGCGCTTGCGCTCGACCGCGTAGCGCAGCGAGCGGGTGAGCAGAACTCCGTCGACCTGACCCTTGACCAGGTAGTCCTGCGCGCCCTCGGCGACCGAGGCGACGCCCAGGTGCTCGTCGGAGCGGCCGGTGAGCACGCACACGGCGGCGCTGCCGGCCACCGCGAGGAGCTTGCGCAGGCCGTCGAGGCCCTCGGCGTCGGGCAGGCCGAGGTCGAGCAGGACGCAGTGGATGCCGGACAGCAGGCCGCGGGCCTCGCGCAGGCTGGTCGCGACCCGCAGGTCGAACGGCGCGTCGGCCTCGTGCAGCAGCTCGCGGACCAGGAACGCGTCGCCCTCGTCGTCCTCGACCAGCAGGACGCGCAGGCGTTCCTGATAGACCGGGGCGCCGGATCGGGCGCGCGGCGCGACCGAGCGCTCAGTCATGCCGACCCCCCACTCGTCCCACCCGGCGCTGACCCGCTGATAGTTCCCCACCCAGGGGCGGCGCACAACACCGGGCCGGTCTCACGGGGCGTCCTCGGCGGCGACCCGGCGGGCATGCTGGGCGATGACCTCGCCGAGGATGCCGTGCAGCCGTCCGCATTCGTTGCAGTGCAGATTCTCGTCGAGGTGGCGGCCCCCGCACTGGACGCAGGTGCCCCTGTCCTCCGGGTCGCGGTAGGCCGCGAGGGCCTTGCACATGGCACGGATCACGTGGTCGCCCACCGCGAAGGTGGCCTCGCCCAGCGCGGTGCGCACGCCGATCAACGCGACCGGGTCGGCGTCCGGAGACGGGTCGTACGGCTCGACGGCGTCGATGAACGCCGCCATGACAGCGGCGGGGTCGATGGGCGTGCTCACCGGGACAACGCTAGGGCACGCCGGAAACGATCTTCCCACTACCCGGCGCCGTACCCAACCGCTTAGATGTCACCCATGCGCGCTCCTGCGATCACCGACCCGGCCCGCCGGGCCCCGGCTGCTCTCCTCGCCGTCGTGGTGCTCGTCCTGGCCGGGCTGGCCGGTCTGTGGGCCGTCGAGCCGCCGTCCGCGCGCCCCACCTCGGCGCCGGCCAGCGAGTTCAGCGCCGAGCGCGCCTTCCAGCAGGTCGAGGCGATCGCCACCCGGCCCCACCCGGTCGGCAGCCCCGCGCAGGATGCGGTGCGCGAACACCTGATCACGACCCTGCGCGGCCTGGGCCTGACACCCGAGGTGCAGGACACGGTGTCGATCGAAGGCGCCGGGCTCTCGGCCAGCGCGGGCGGCTCGAGCCTGGCCCGGGTCCGCAACGTGGTCGCCACGATCCCGGGCACCGGCTCCACCGGCCGCATCTTCCTGGTCGCCCACTACGACTCGGTGCAGGTCGGGCCGGGCGGCAACGACGACGCGGCCGGCACCTCGGCGATCCTCGAGACGGCCCGGGCCCTGCTCGCGGCCCCACGCCTGCGCAACGACGTGGTGCTGGTGCTGACCGACGGCGAGGAGGCTTGCCTCTGCGGGGCCAAGGCCTTCGTCGACCAGCACCCGCTGGCGCGCGACGGCGGGGTGGTGCTCAATCTCGAGGCGCGCGGCAGCAGCGGCCCGGCGATCATGTTCGAGACGTCGGCCGGCAACGGGAAGCTGGTCGAGGCGTACAGCCACGCGGCCAAGCCGGTCGGCACGTCGTTCGCGGTCGAGATCTACCGGATCATGACGAACGACACCGACTTCACGGCGTTCCGCAAGTCCGGCTTCGCGGGGCTGAACGCGGCCTACATCGACGGCGCGGCGGTCTATCACGGGCCGACTGACCTGCCCTCGGCCATGGACCGCGACAGCCTGCAGCACCACGGCGACAACACCCTCGCGGTGGTGCGCGAGCTGGGCGGGCGCGACATCGCCGCGCTGAAGGTCACCGGCGGCGAGGACGCCACCTACTTTCCCGCGCCCGGCATGCTGGTGCGTTATCCGGGCTCGCTGGTCTGGCCGATCGCCGTCCTGGCCGTGCTGGCGGTCGCGGCGCTGGCCTGGCTGGCCCGCCGCCGGGGCCTGATCACCGCGCGGCGCGCGGCCGGCGCAGGAGTCCTGGCGCTGGCGCCGATCGTGCTCGCCCCGGTGCTGGCCCAGGTGCTCTGGTTCCTGCTCACGCTGATCCGGCCCGAGTACTCGGCGATGCCGATCGATCCGTACCGGCCGGGCTTCTTCCGGCTGGCCGTCGTCCTGCTGGCCGCGGCGGTGGTGATCGCCTGGTTCGGACTGCTGCGCCGGCGCCTGGGCCCGGCCGCGCTGGCCGTCGCCGGGCTGGGCTGGCTCGCTGTGCTCGGCGTGGTGCTGGCCGCGTTCGTGCCCGGCGGTTCCTACCTGGCCGCCCTGCCCGCCCTGGCCGGTGGGCTGGCCGGGCTGGTCGCGGTGGCCACCCGAGGCTGGCTGCCGGTGATCGCGGTGACCGTCGGCGGCGCGGTGGCGACCCTCGTCCTGGCGCCCACCATCCTCATGCTTTTCCCGGCGCTCGGCATGGGCCTGGGCGCGGCCGGCGCCTTCCTCACCGTGTTGCTCGGGCTCGCTCTGCTGCCGGTGATCGACCTGCTCCACCCGGTGGCGGCCGGCGGTCAGTTCGGCCTCGCGGCGCTGCGCGCCCGCAGGCTCGGCGCATTGCCGTCGGTCGCAGCCTTCGTAGCGGTGCTGCTGTGTGCCGGCGCCGGCCTCGCCACCGACCGGTTCGACGACGACCGTCCCGCCCTGACCCAGCTGATGTACGCGATGGACGCCGACACCGGCGCGGCCCGTTGGATCAGCGACGAGACCGACGTCCAGCAGTGGACCGGGCAGTACGTCTCGGGCGACCCGCACCGGATCGACGACACGATGCCCGCCTTCGGTCCCGAGCAGGTGCGCACGGGCGACGCGCAGTCCGCCGACCTGCCCGCACCCCAGCTCACCGTCGAGTCGGACTCCCGCTCGGGCGAGACCCGCAACCTGACGCTCCGCCTGCGGCCGCAGCGTCCGGCCCGGCTGGTCACCCTGCACGTGCCGGGCGACGTCAAGGTCGAGTCGGCCACGGTCGAGGGCCGGCCGGTGCCGGTGCACACACCCGGCTTCGGCTTCGCCTTCCACGCCCCACCGGCCGACGGCATCGAGGTCGAGCTGACCCTGCGCGGGGCCGGCCCGGTGCGGTTCCGGGCCATGGACGCCAGCGACGGCCTGAGCGCGCTGCCCGGCTTCCGGCCCCGCCCGGCCGGCGTCGGCATCGTCGGCTCGCACACCAGCGAGATGCTGGCGGTCGCCAAGAGCTACACCTACTAGCGACCTCGGCCGCGGCGGCCGGTCGACTCGTTGTGGCGGAAGTGGACGAAGAGCCGGCCCCAGTTGTCGCCGTCCTTCTCGACCCGGTGGTAGAGCTGCTTGATCTCCTTCTGGTCGAGGAAGCGCAGCACCTTCTTCTTCAGCGCGCCGCTGCCCTTGCCCGGGATGATCTCGACCATGCTGGCCTTCTTCTGCACCGCCTCGTCGATGATCCCGCGCAGCGCACGGTCGATCTCCTGGCCCCGGTTGAAGATGTCGTGCAGGTCAAGCTTCAGTTTCACGTCTTCGACCTTAAGCGTTCTCGGACTTGCCGAGCCATTCCTCGGCCCGCCGTAGGGCGTCCTGGTAGTCGGCCTGCTGGTTCATCGCGGCGGCCAGGCGCAGATGCGGTAGCGCCTCGCGGAAGCGGCCGCCCCGCTCCAGGGTGCGGCCGAGCACGTGGTGCGCGTAGTGGTCGGAGGGGTCGTGCTCGACCAGGTGCCGCAGCTGTTCCTCGGCCTTGGTGAGCTGGGCCGAGTTGAAGTAGGCGCGAGCCAGCAACTGGCGCACGGCCGCGTTGTGCGGTTCGGCCTCGACTATCGGCTCGAGCAGGCGGGCGGCGCCCAGCGGATCCCCGGACTCGAAGAAGAAGGTGGCTCGGCGGTACTCCTCGAGAAGATCCACGTGCGCGCTCCTCACCTCGGCGGCCTCTCTAACGCTGGCACAACAACGCGCCGACGGCGAGTGTTCCGATGATCCAAGCTTCCCGACAAAACGGCTCATACAGCAACCCAGCCAGCAGACAATGCCTGATGTGGGGGACTTTCCGAGCCATCTCGTGACCGCGCCGGCCCGTCCACGATCCGGGCGATTCAGGGCGACCGTGATCGGTGTCTTCGTGTTCGGCCTGTGCCTGCTGCTGGCCGGGGGCACGGCCGCGCCGGCGCTGACCTCGCCGGCGTTTCTGATCTCAGGGGTGCGGGAGATCCCGTCGCCGCCGCAGGGCACCTCGTGGGCGCCGTCGCCCCGCACGGCCGACGGGCTGCGGATGGTTGCCAGCACCGACGGCCAGGAGTTCCAGCTGCACACGGCGGGCGGCGACCGGACCTTCCTGCCCGGCGTCGACCTGGGCGACACCACGCCCGGTCACCTGCCCGGCGAGGGAGCGATCGCGGCCGCGCAGTACCGGGCCTGGTTTGCCGCGATGGGCTGGCTGGGCCTGCGCGTCGTGCGGATCTACGAGATCCACCCGCCCGCGTTCTACGAGCAGCTCGCCGCCTGGAACCAGGCCAACCCCGACCGCCCGCTCTACCTCGTCCAGGGTGTCCGGCTGCCCGACGAGACGTACGTCAAGAAGCGCAACCTGTTCGACAAGCCGTTCACCGACGCCTTCCGCCGCGAGCTGCGGGCGGCCGCGCAGGCGGTGACCGGCGAACTGACCCGGGACGCGACCTTCGGTCAGGTCGGCGGCGCCTGGACCACGGACGTCACGCCGTGGCTGGCCGGCTGGATCATCGGCCGCGAGATCGACCCGGGCGCGGCGGGCGCGTCCGACCAGCGCAACGCTTCGGTGCCGCGCTTCACCGGCCGCTACTTCCGGAACACGCCCAAGTCGACGCCGACCGAGCGCTGGCTGGCCGCGCGCATGAACGACCTGGCCGGGTACGTCGCCCAGCACGGGGTGAGCCAGCCGATCGCGTTCGTGAACTGGCCGACGACTGATCCGCTGCGCCACCCGCAGGAGCCGCTCCCGCAGGAGGATCTGCTGCCGATCGACGCCAACCACGTGCTGCCCACGGCGGACTGGCCGGCCGGGACGTTCGCGAGCTACCACGCGTACCCGTTCTATCCGGACTTCCTGCGGCACGAGCCGGACCTGATCAATTACGAGTACGCGGGGCATGCCGACCCGTACGCCGGCTACCTGGCCGACCTGCGCCGGCATCACGCCACCATGCCCACCCTGATCACCGAGTTCGGCGTGCCGTCCTCGATCGGGTCGGCCCACAACGCGCCGCTGGGCCGGTCGCAGGGTGGCCACAGCGAGCAGGACGCGATGCGGATCAACGCCGCGTTGCTGCGCATGATCAAGGACCAGGGCCTGGGCGGCGGGTTCGTCTTCAGCTGGGCCGACGAGTGGTACCGGTACACCTGGAACACGGCCGGTCAGCAGGACCCGGCCCGGCGGCAGCTCTGGCACGATCCGCTCACCAACGAACAGCATTTCGGGCTGCTGGCGATGGACGCCCAAGGCGCGCCCGACGCCGGCGAGCAGCGGTTGCTGGACTCCGACGGATGGCCGGCGCGCGCCGTCACGGCCCGGGTCGACGAGGAGTACCTGCACCTGAAGGCGAAGCTGGCGGACTCGGCGCCGGGCTCGATGATGGTCATGTTCGACGTGCTGCCGGGGATGACCGGCGCGCCGATGCCGGGCAGCAGCGACCGCCGGCCCGACGCTGTCTTCGCGCTCAACCTGGTGGGACACAGCGGTCAGGCGTACGTACGAAATCAGCTGGACCCGATGAAGCTGGACTTCAAGGTGCCGGCGGCCGACCGTGGCCCCGCCCCGAACGGCTGGAAGCCCGTGGAACTGGTCGTCAACCGGGCGCTGACCATGCCCCGGACGGGCGTGAAGCTGCCGGTCGAGCTGCAGAACGCCGGCCAGTTGCGGCACGGCGCCTGGGATCCCCGCGACGACGAGGCGGACAGCCGGGCGCTGTGGCAGCTCGACGGCGACGATCTGACCGTCCGGGTGCCGTGGGCGATGCTCGGGTTCGCCGACCCGTCGGCCCGGCGGGTCGGTGTGCCGAAGGACGGCAGGCTCACCACCCAGGTCAGTCCGGGTGTGACGGTGTCGCTGACCGCCTCGGGCACCGATCAGGCGATCGGGCCGGTGCGGTGGCCGGCCTGGACCCGGCCGTACTACACCGAGCGCCTCAAGCAGGGGGCGGCGGATCTTCGGGACGCGGCGCTCGTGGTGGCGAGCGGCGGCTGAGGCTCAGGATCGTCGTCCCGCCGGCGATCAGCAGTGCGCCCAGCGCGATCAGCATGACGGGACTCCGGCCCGGCCGGTACGGCTGCGGGTAGCCCGCGCCCCAGCAGAAGACCTCGCCCGACTCGGTCAGCGCGCAGGTGCTGTCGCCGTCGGCCACCAGTTGAACGACCTTCTGGCCGAGGCCCACCTCGACGAGCCCGTCATCGGCCCGGGCCGGCGCGGCCACCAGGACCGACGTCACCACGACGGCCAAGATCGCCATTACCCGTCGCATGATCGCCATGCAAGCATTATGGGCGTTTTATACGCTTTCGGGTCTTCGACACGCGCCCGCACCGGGCCGGAGGCTCTGCTGATTCTCAGCGCTTTCGGTGAGCGCGAGTCACAGCTGGTACACAGGGACGGGAAAGCAAGCGCATAGCGTTGCCCGCGACAGTTGGGGCATGACGATGGCGAACTCAGACTCCGGCGCCGACCTCCGCCGGCCCGACGGGGGTCCCGTCCGGGTCCTCGTGGTCGACGACGAGCCGACGCTGGCCGAGCTGCTCTCGATGGCTTTGCGCTACGAGGGCTGGGACGTCAAGAGCGCGGGCGACGGGCAGACCGCCGTGCGCACCGCCCGCGACTTCCGCCCGGACGCCGTCGTCCTCGACATGATGCTGCCCGACATCGACGGTCTCGAGGTGCTGCGCCGGCTGCGCGGCGAGACGCCCGAGGTGCCGGTGCTCTTCCTGACGGCCAAGGACTCGGTGGAAGACCGGGTCACCGGCCTGACCGCCGGCGGCGACGACTACGTCACCAAGCCGTTCAGCCTGGAGGAGGTGGTGGCCCGGCTGCGCGGCCTGATGCGCCGGATGGGCCACTCCCCCCTTCGCACCGACTCGGAGCTGATCGTCGGCGACCTCACCCTCGACGAGGACAGCCACGAGGTGCGCCGCGGCGGCGACCTGGTCACCCTCACCGCCACCGAGTTCGAGCTGCTGCGCTATCTGATGCGCAACCCGCGCCGGGTGCTGAGCAAGAGCCAGATCCTCGACCGGGTCTGGAACTACGACTTCGGCGGCCAGGCCAACGTGGTCGAGCTGTACATCTCGTACCTGCGGAAGAAGATCGACGCGGGCCGCTCGCCGATGATCCACACAATGCGCGGAGCCGGCTATGTCCTCAAGCCCGCGGACTGAGAAGCACCCGGCCCGCTGGCGCAGTCCGGCCGGCTGGCCGCTGCGGACCCGGATCGTGGCGATCATCATCGTCCTGCTCACGGTCCTCGGGCTCGCGGTCGGCGGCACGGCCTACTTCTTCCTGCGCAACACGCTCTACACGCAGCTCGACGCCAAGCTCGACCAGACCGGCAACCCGTTCCACAACCGCGGCAACGGTGGCCCGCCACCGTCCTTCGACCGCGACAAGCCGTTCGGCGGCGCGGAACAGGGCTCGATCATCGTCACCTACTCCGACCCGGCCGACGTGCACGGCGGCCTGATCGTCACGATCGAGGACGACGGCTACGCCGAGATCGCGTACGAGGAGCTCAGCACCACCGCCACAGCCGAGCTCACCGCCATCCCGGCCGACGGCGCCAAGAACGACATCACCCTCGACGGCTACGGCTCGTTCCGGGTCGTCGCGCTGACCACGTCCAGCGGCGACATCCGGGTCGTGGCGCTGTCGCTCAAGAACACCAACTTCACCCTGCTGCGCGTCGCGCTGGTCACCGGGGGCGCCGTGCTCATCGCGCTCGGGATCGCCGGCTGGGCCGGTGCGCTGATCGTCCGTCGTACGCTGGCCCCGCTGGACCGGGTGGCCGCCACCGCGACCAAGGTCTCCGAGCTGCGGCTCGACCGCGGCGAGGTGCGGCTGGCCCAGCGCGTGCCCGAGCGCGACACCGACCCGCGCACCGAGGTGGGCCAGGTCGGCGTCGCGCTCAACCGGATGCTCGACCACGTCGGCAACGCGCTCGAGGCCCGGCACGCCAGCGAGATGCAGGTGCGCCAGTTCGTCGCCGACGCCAGCCACGAGCTCCGCACGCCCTTGGCCGCCATTCGCGGGTACGCCGAACTCAGCCGCCGCAGCCGGGCCCCGATCCCCGACGAGATCGCCCACGTGCTCGGCCGCGTCGAGTCCGAGGCCCGACGGATGACCGGGCTCGTCGAGGACCTGCTGCTGCTGGCCCGCCTCGACGCCGGCCGGCCGCTCGCGCACGACCCGGTCGACCTCAGCATGCTGGTCGTCGACACGGTCAGCGACGCGCACGCCACCGGCCCCCGCCACTACTGGCAGCTCGACCTGCCCGAGGAACCGGTCATCGTGATCGGCGACGGCGCCCGGCTGCACCAGGTGCTGGCGAACCTGCTGGCCAACGCGCGCACGCACACCCCCGAGGGCACGACGGTCACGGTCGGGGTCGCCTCGACCGGCGGCGCGGCCGTGCTGCGGGTCACCGACGCCGGGCCGGGAATCCCCGCCGAGCTGCAACCGCACATCTTCGAGCGTTTCGCCCGCGGCGACAGCTCGCGATCCCGGGCCGCCGGCAGCACCGGGCTGGGCCTGTCGATCGTGCACGCGGTGGTCACCGCGCACGGCGGACGCGTCTCGGTCGAGAGCCGGCCCGGCCGTACGACCTTCACCGTCGAGCTGCCGTCGGGTCCCTCCACCGGTGTCCCACCAGCTGAGCAGTTCGCGCAAATCGCTCCGCCGCCGAACTGAGGCGCTATGCTGGCCGACATGTCTCGCTGGTATTCGTGGTTTAGTGGGCCGGCTCCCGCCGGTGCCTCAGCCATGACCTGAGACACCCCGCCAGAGCCGGCCCGGGCAGCGACATGATGTCGCTGCCTTTTTGTTTGCCGCCGGCTCTCACCGTGGGCGCCGGCGTCAGGAGTGGAGACCCACCGTGACTGCCCCCGAGGTCCAGCGCGTCCGCGACCAGCGCATCGAGAAAGTCGTGCCGCTGATGAGCCCGGCCCTGCTGCACCACGAGCTGCCGCTGACCAGCGAGTTGCACGACACCGTGCTCGACGGCCGGCGCCAGGTCGAAGACGTGCTCAACCACCGAGATCCGCGGCTGCTGGTCGTCGTCGGACCGTGCTCGGTGCACGACCCGGCCGCCGCCGGCGAGTACGCCTCGCTGCTGTCGTCCGCCGCCGAGCGCTTCGCGGACGACCTGCTGATCGTGATGCGGGTGTACTTCGAGAAGCCGCGCTCCACCGTCGGCTGGAAGGGCCTGATCAACGACCCCGCGCTGGACGGCACCGGCGACGTCGGCGCCGGCCTGCGCATCGCCCGCAAGCTGCTGCTCGAGATCGTCGGTCGTGGCCTGCCGACCGCCGTCGAGTTCCTCGACCCGATCACCCCGCAGTACATCGCGGACACCGTGGCCTGGGGTGCGATCGGCGCCCGGACGGTCGAGTCGCAGGTCCACCGGCAGCTCGCGTCCGGCCTCTCGATGCCGATCGGCATGAAGAACCGCCCCGACGGCAGCATCGCCACCGCCATCGACGCCATCCAGGCGGCCGAGGTGCCGCATGTCTTCCCCGGCATCGACTACTCGGGCACCCCGGCGATCCTGCACACTGCCGGCAACCCCGACACCCACCTGGTGCTGCGCGGAGGCGGCGGCCGGCCCAACTACAGCGCGGCCGACGTGGCCGGCGCGCTCGACCTGCTGCGCCAGGCCGGCCTGCCGGAGCGGCTCGTGATCGACTGCTCGCACGGCAACAGCGGCAAGGACCACCTGCGCCAGCCCGTGGTCGCCGATGACGTCGCGGGCCAGATGGAAGCCGGTCAGCGTGGCATCAGCGGCGTCATGCTCGAGAGTTTCCTCGTGCCCGGACGGCAGAACCTGGGCGGCGAGCTCACGTACGGGCAGTCCGTGACCGACGCCTGCATGGGCTGGGACCCGACCGTCGAGGTGCTGGAGCGGCTTGCGACTGCCTCGGCCAAGAGGCGCGCACTGCTCAGCTGAGCCGGATCCCTTTGACTGGCCCCGGGATTCACAGCCGGGGCACAGGGTCGGCATAACGGCGGGACAGGGCCGGCGTCGAGTCTTGTCGAGATAAAGGTCCGCTTTTCTGTGGAGAGCCTCGATGACGACGACGTTGCCCGTCCCGCCGCCGGTCGCGCCCGACCGGCCGGTGCCCCCGCCGGCCCGGCGCGCGGCCGATCCCGCCTGGGCCCGCCCCGCGCTGCTGGCATTGCTGCTGGTCACCGGCGTGCTCTACATCTGGGGCCTGAACCGGAACGGCTGGGCCAACGCCTTCTACTCGGCCGCCGTGCAGGCCGGTTCGGAGAGCTGGAAGGCGTTCTTCTTCGGCTCGTCCGACGCCGCCAACTCGATCACGGTGGACAAGACGCCGGCCGCGCTGTGGGTGATGGCGCTGTCGGCCCGGGTCTTCGGGGTCAACGCCTGGAGCATCCTGGTGCCGCAGGCGCTGATGGGCGTGGCCAGTGTGGGCGTGCTCTTCGCCACGGTGCGCCGCTGGTACGGCCCGGTCGCCGGACTGATCGCGGGCGCGGTCCTCGCGCTGACCCCGATCGCCGTGCTGATGTTCCGGTTCAACAACCCGGACGCCTTGCTCGTGCTGCTCATGGTGGCGGGCGCCTACGCGACCGTACGGGCCGTCGAGAACGGCTCGACCAAGTGGATCATGTTGGCCGGCGCCTTCGTCGGCTTCGGCTTCCTGGCCAAGATGCTGCAGGCCCTGCTCGTGGTGCCGGCGTTCGCGCTGGCCTACCTGATCGCGGGGCCACCCAAGCTGGGCAAGCGCATCGGGCAGCTGCTGCTCTCGGGCGTCGCGCTCGTTGTCTCGGCCGGCTGGTACATCGCGATCGTCGAACTGGTGCCCGCCTCGATGCGGCCCTACATCGGCGGCTCGCAGAACAACAGCCTCCTCGAGCTCACGCTGGGCTACAACGGACTGGGCCGGCTCAACGGCGACGAGACCGGCAGCGTCGGCGGGGGCGGCGGCATGGCCGGCGGCGGGATGTGGGGCTCGACCGGGCTGACCCGCATGTTCGACTCCTCGCAGGGTGGCCAGATCTCATGGTTGCTGCCGGCAGCGCTGATCCTGCTGGTGGCCGGGCTGGTCGTCACGGCCCGGCGGGCGCGAACGGACCGGCAGCGGGCCGGGCTCGTGCTGTGGGGTGGCTGGCTGCTGATCACCGGCCTGGTGTTCAGCTTCATGCAGGGCATCTTCCACGCGTACTACACCGTTGCCCTGGCCCCGGCGATCGGCGCCGTGGTCGGCATGGGGGCGGCACTGCTCTGGCGCAGCCGTTTCCTGGGCCGGGTGACGCTGGCGGTGGCCGTGGCGGTTACCGCATGGTGGTCGTATCACCTGCTCACGCGTAGTGCCGACTTCCTGCCGTGGCTGCGGTGGGTGGTGCTCATCGGCGGGCTGGTTGGCGCGGCGGCGCTGCTGGGCACCCTTCGCCTGCCGGCTCGGCTCGCCGCGCTGGCGGCGGGGATCTCGCTGGCCGCGGTGCTTGCGGGTCCCACCGCGTACGCGGTGCAGACCGCGTCGGAGGCGCACACGGGCTCCATCCCCTCGGCCGGCCCGGCGGTGTCGGGCGGCTTCGGCGGCGGGCCCGGCCGCGGTGGTCGCGGTGGCTTCCCCGGGGGCGGTCAGGGCGGCTTCCCGGGCGGCTTCCAGGGTGGCTTCCCGGGCGGCTTCCCCGGCGGCGCCCAGAACGGCACCGGTGGTACGCAGGGCGGCGTGTTCGGCGGCCGCGGTAACGGCGGCGGGATGCGCGGTGGTGGCGGTCTGCTCGACGCCGCGACGGTCAGCGATGAGATGAAAGCCTTGCTGGAGTCGAACGCCGACCAGTACACCTGGGTGGCGGCCGCAGTCGGATCCCAGAGCGCGTCGGGCTACCAGCTGGCGACCGGCGACCCGGTGATGGCGGTCGGCGGCTTCAACGGCAGCGACCCCTCCCCCACGCTGACCCAGTTCCAGCAGTACGTGGCCGAGGGCAAAATCCACTACTTCATCGGCGGCGGCGGTTTCGCCGGCGGCCGCAGCGACTCGGGCGGCAGCAGCGCCAGCGCCGAGATCGCGACCTGGGTCGCCGAGAACTTCACCGCCCAGACCGTAGGCACAACCACGGTCTACGACCTGACCCAGCAAACAGGAACCGCCTGACCACCACCCACAGCGCACCCCGGGATCCGGCCGCCTCATCGGTCGCACACCACCCCCATGTGCATCACCCAAATCGGCCGGCTTCCTTACGGGAGCCGGCCGATCACTTCGCCCCGACCCACTTTCGCCCTCGGACACGCCACCCGAACCTCATGCCGCCGCAAACGCGCGTCCCCTCGCAGGTCGCGCCACACCTCCGCCGCCCGCCGGGTTCACAGGCGCGGCACAGGGTGGTCACAAAGCGCGCTTATCCGGCGAGATCACTGTTGCGGCATGAGCCTTTCGACGCAGCCGGCGCACGCCGCGGCCCCGATCCGATTCGACTCCCCGGTGCTCGACGTGGTCGTTCCGGTCCACAACGAAGAGGTCGACCTCGAGCCGTGCGTGCGGCGCCTGCATGCGTACCTGAGCGCCTCGTTCCCCTACCGCTTCCGCATCACGATCGCGGACAACGCGAGCACCGACTCGACGCCCGCGGTGGCCGGCCGGCTCGCGTACGACCTGCCCGAGGTGGCGTCGGTGCGCCTGACCGAGAAGGGCCGGGGCCGCGCCCTCAAGTACGTGTGGACCCAGTCCGACGCGACCGTGCTGGCCTACATGGACGTGGACCTGTCGACCGACCTGGGCGCGCTGCTCCCGTTGGTGGCGCCCCTGATCAGCGGCCACTCCGACCTGGCCATCGGATCCCGCCTGGCCCGCGGATCCCGGGTCGTCCGAGGTGCGAAGCGCGAGTTCATCTCACGCAGCTACAACCTGATCCTGCGCGGCACCCTGGCCGCCCGCTTCACCGACGCCCAGTGCGGCTTCAAGGCGATCCGCTCGGACGTGGCGGCCCGCCTGCTGCCGATGGTGGAGGACACCGGCTGGTTCTTCGACACCGAGATGCTGGTGCTGGCCGAGCGGGCCGGACTGCGCATCCACGAGGTCCCGGTCGACTGGGTGGACGACCCCGACAGCCGGGTCGACATCGTCGCCACCGCCCTGGCCGACCTCAAGGGCATCGTGCGGCTGTTGCGCGCCTTCGGCTCGGGCAAGCTGCCGCTGGCCGCCCTGCGCGACCAGTTGGGCCGCGACCCGCTGCCCATGGCCGGAGTGCCCGCCGGCCTGACCGGCCAGCTGATCCGCTTTGCCGCCGTGGGTGTCGCCAGCACCCTCGCTTACCTGGCTCTCTACGCGTCGCTGAGGCTGGGGCTCGGTCCACAATGGGCGAACTTCGTAGCCCTGCTGCTGACCGCGGTCGCCAACACCGCAGCCAACCGCCGTCTGACCTTCGGCGTACGAGGCAATGCCGGCGCCTGGCGTCACCAGACCCAGGGCCTGATCGTCTTCGGCGTGGGCCTCGCCCTGACCAGCGGAGCCCTGGCCATCCTGGACGCCCTGCACTCCGCCCCGGCCAAGCCGGTGGAACTGGCCGTCCTGGTGACAGCCAATCTGCTGGCCACGGCAGTCCGCTTCCTGCTGCTCCGCATCTGGGTCTTCCGCTCACGCCACCCGGCCTGAGCCGCACCATCGCGCCGCCGACGTCCACCACCTCGGCCGGGGGACTTGCCCTGACCTCGTGCACCGCGAAAAACCATCATCGCGTCGAACGTCCCAGATCGAGGCCCGGTTGCCGCCGAGGTCGCGCCCGCGACCGAGGGCATCCTCGGCACCGGCCCTCAGGAAAGGCGGCGCCGCCACCCCGTCCGGCGCCGCCTTTCCGCCTTCCCACAAGCCATCCGGCCGCATCCGCGAATCAGCAACCCACAGCCGATACCACCCGGACCACGCGAACACGACGCCGCTGCCCTGGCCTTGCGGACGGCGAGGCCTGCGGCTGATCACGCCGGCCGGGCGGCGCGAAGTCTCAGCGGAGCGGCGTCACAGCTCCGGCGGGAGCTGGTCGGGGGTGATGCGGCGCGGGCGGCCGGGTGGGCGGCGGAGGAAGGCGGCCGTGATGACTACCGTGGCGAAGAAGGCGGCTGCGGCCGCTGCTATCCACCAGCCGAGGACGCCGAGGATCAGGGCGGCGATCCAGATGACGGTGGCGGTGAGGATCAGGGACAGAGACGGGCGTCTGGGACGCGGGGGCTCCAGGCGGCCGCTGGTCATGCGGGCGCAGAACTCGGGGTCGTCACGGCGGAGCTGGCGCTCGAGCTGCGCCAGGCGTCGGCTGTCTTCCCTGCTCAACATGTCGCCACCTCTGGTCGGGCCGCGGCCACACTCAATCGGACGACACGCCTCCGATCAATGCCATTGTTACTCACACGTTGCCTTCCGGATACCACCAGAATTCCGGGCCGCCCACTGGACGGGACAAATCCGCCCGGACGTCCCCGACCAGCACCGCCCGATCCCACCAGATGGACCGGGGAGCGGCGCGGCTATTCGAAGGTGACCGTGGCGTCGGGGACGTCTCGGGCGCGGGCCACCTCGGCCGCTTCGTTTTCGATCTGTTTGCGGCGCGGGGCGGGAAGTGAGCCGAACGCCGTGACGGTCAGGGCAAGCCGTTTGCGGCCGGAGATCTTGGCCCGCCACACGCCCGCGATCTCGCCGTCGAGCAGGAGGGCGCCGGGATTGCCGAGAATGCGCCAGACCTCTTTCTGCTGTGCGCGGTCGGGCACCAGGAGGTCGCGGTCGCGCGCCTGAAGCAGAGGGTCCATCGGCGGGACGAAACGGGCGCCGGTCTGCGGGGACGCCGACTTCAGGGCCTTGACCGCGTCGGTCGGGAGCCAGGCCCGGCGCCCCTCGACGGTGACCTCGGTCAACTGGTCGGCGGGCCAGACGGACTTCATCTCGGCGGTGGAGCTGCCCAGGTATTTTCCGACCTCGAGCGGGCCGGCCGGGCCCAGAAAGCGCAGGTACACAAGGATCAAATCGGTGATGCCCTCGTTGGCCGCCGGGCGCGGTGGCGCGTCGGGAATCGGGCCCAGCATCGCGTCGCGGCCGCGGGACTGGACCTCGACGCCGCCGGCCAGGCCGGCATGCTGCCAGACGTTGCCGGCGATGTGCCGGGCCCCGCAGCTGCGGCAGTCGTACGTCAGGGAGCGCGGCACCCGCTTGCTCACCTGGGTGCTCACCTCGCCGCGGGGCATCGGCTCGTGCACGACAGCGCGGAACGCCTCGGCGGTGACGCGGAACGCCTCGATGCCGAGCTTCATGCCCTCGGGAATCTGGCCGCTCTTGATGCGCGCCGAGGCGTCGGCGTCACTGATCGGCCACAGCTGTTTCACCAGGGCGGCCAGGTCGGCCCGGCGATGGCGATGGGGCGCGCCGCGGGCCGCCCAGACGGTGATCAGGCGGTTGTCGGCCGGGTCGGCGCTGGTGCGCGCGGACAGCGCGACCTCGGCCGACCCGGGCGTGTATTCCTGCACGCCGAGATCGAGAATCGGCAGGTCGGCCGGGCGGGCGGAACTGCGTTCGGCCAGGCCCAGCGCGGCCACCCGGTAGGCCATTGCTTGCGCACGGTCGACGTTGACCACGGCAACCCCCTCGAATGCTTACGTGCGACGACCGTACCGCCGGGATGCGACATTCTTCTGCCGATCGCGGCGGCTGTCGGCCTGCCCTTCGAGCAGTTCCCACGTGTCCAGCCGGCTCGAACCGTGCGGGCCCTCCTGCAGGATCGGCGCCTCACCGGTGAGCCGGTAGCCGCAGCGCCGGGCCACGGCCGTGCTGCTCACGTTGCGCGGATCTATCCGCAGTAGAAGGCGGCCCAGGTGGAGGCTGTTCTGGGCGTACGCCGAAAGAAGTGACAAGGCGCCCGACGCGAGCCCGCGCCGCCGCTCCCGGACGTCGACCAGATAGCCCAGTTCGGCCTCCTTGAGGCCGAGGTCGACACCGAAGAGCAGGACCTCGCCGACCGGTCGCCCGCTGTCGGCGACGATCGCGAGCTGGATCCGCTGACCACTGACGCGATTCTGATAACAGCGTTTCAGATAGGCGATGCCGGCCTCGACGTCGAACGGCGACGGCATCGGCGACCACCGGGCGATCTCGGGCTCGTCGAGCATGCGGACCAGGTCGTCGAGGTCTTCGGATCGCCATTCGCGCAGGGTGATGCCATCCCCCGTCAGTGTGAGCGGGAAAGGGAGACGGCTTCCGGCCATCACTGAATCCTGCCTGTAAGGACCGGTTCCGGCCAGTAGTGCAGGATATGAAAGCGATGAGTGATTGGTCATGCCCGGAACGTCGGATATCCGCTACCCTGCGCGATGGATCCGCAAGATGATGCCCGGATCCCGCCCTCATCGAAGGATCTCTGACCAATGTGGAGGGTGGGCGGGTGGGTTGATCCGACTAGTCGTAACGTAGTTGCTGTGGAGGAACAAACCACGGCGGCGACCCGGCGGGGTGAGACCTATGCCGGGCGTTCACGCGAGCAACGAGCCAGCGAGAGGCGGGCTCGGATCTTGGCGTCGGCGGTGCACCTCTTCGGCACCCGCGACTACGAGGATGTCACTGTCGCCGACGTCTGCACCGGCGCCAAGGTGTCCAAACGGTACTTCTACGAACACTTCGACGACCGGGCCGACCTGCTGTTGAAGGTCAACCGCGAACAGAACGAGTGGCTGCTCCGTGGTGTCGCGGCGTCCGTCCCCGAGAAGCCGGCGAATCTCGCGGAGCTGTTCCGGCCGGCCCTGCACACCCTGGTCACCATGCTGCGGAACCACCCGGAAAGCGCCCGCGTGATCTATGTGAACGCGCCCCGCATGGAGACCCGGCGACGCGGGGTGCTGCGCGAGGACGCCCAGTTCGTCGCGGCCGTGCTGAGGCGGGCGGTGGGCACGCCCAAAGACCAGATCGGGTACGAGCGGACGTTGCTGGCGCTGGTGGCCGGCCTCAGCGAAGTGCTGATCGACTGGATCTCGCACGACATGGCCGGCGACTCCGAGCACCTGGCCGAGCACCTGACCGGCATCGCCCTGGCCCTCACCGCCAGCGCAGCCGACCTCTAGCGCCGACACGGCCGGGCTCACCGACAAGCAGCGAGACGGCCCGGCTCACCGCCAAGCAACCAGGCGGCCCGGCTCACCGACAAGCAACCAGGCGGCCCGGCTCACCGACAAGCAACGAGGACGGCGAAGCCGGCGTCAGAGTTTGCGCGCGGTGATCTCCATTCCGGCCGCCCGCAGGCGGTTGACCAGCGCGTCACCCAAAGCCGTGGCCGGAGTCAGCACACCGCCCGGCGACGGCGGCAGCGACTCGCGGTCGTGGACCAGCACCAGCGCCGACTCGGCGAGCATGACGGCGGTGGCCGCGTAGCCCGGGTCGCCCTGAGCGCGAAAACGTGCCGTGTAGTGGGCACCGGTCGTCGTGGTGGTGAAGAAGTCGAAGGTGAAGTGGCCGTCGCGCTGTACCTGCGGGCTGGGGCCGCTGCCGGGCTTCGGGAGCACCCGGTCGAGCACGAACCTGGTCGGCGGCAGCATCATCCCGGCGACCAACGCGCCGAGGCCGAGCTTGAGGCCGTTGGCGATCAGCGGCGAGAGCGGCGACCGGCCGACACTCATGGTCTCGCGGTAGCGGAAGCGCCGGCCGTACCGATGGTTGTGCAGGGCGTTGCTGCGGCGCACGACCCGGGTGTTGTACGACGCCATGACAAACGGCGCCAGGGTGCCGCGCAGCGAGGGGTGCACGTCGGAACCGCTCACCGTGGCCATGTCGCCCTGCCGGCCCAGATCGGGTTCGCTCTCGCGGTCGGGGCTCAGCGAATAAGGGCCGGCAGCTACGCGCCGCAGGCGGCGATCGTTCTTGACCACGTCGAGCTGGTGGCGCAGGGTGTCGATCGTGCCGCCGCTGACCCCGCCCCGCAGGCTGGTCACGACCATGGTGGTGTCGGTGAGCTCCCCCGCGCCGTCCGCCGCCACCTGCTGCGCCAGCACGTGCACGCCGATGTCGGACGGGATCGAGTCGAAGCCGCACGAGTGCACGATCCGGGCGCCGGTCGTGCGGGCCCGGTCGTGGTTGGCGTCGATGCTCTGCCGAGCGAAGACGACCTCGCCGGTCAGGTCGACGTAGTCGGTGCCGGCCTCGGCGCAGGCCCGGGTCAGCGCCGCGCCGTACTTCAGGTAGGGCCCCACGGTGCTGATCACGACCTGGGTCGAGGCGGCCAGCCGAGCGACCGCGCCGGTGTCGGCGGCGTCGGCCACGAGGGTGGGCCAGTCGACGCCGAGCTGGTCGCGCACGGCTGCCAGCTTGGTCTCGGACCGTCCGGCCAGCGCGATCCGGGTGCCCGCCGGGGCGTGCTCGGCGAGGTAGCGGGCGGTCAAGGCGCCGACGAACCCGGAGGCACCGTAGACGACGATTTCATGATCCCGAACGCGGTCGCTCATGGTGGTGGATTCTCCATCAGCACCCCCGAAGCCGCTCGGCGGGTTTAGTCTCGATCCGTTTGCAGTCGTACCCATTTGGTCGATGACCTGCACAGATGTGCGATCGACCCCGCGGGCGGAACGCCGAGTCCTGCCGCCGCCCGTCGGACACCCAACTCACGGCATGGAGCGGGGGACCCAGGTTCCTCGGCGCGCTCGCGCGCCTCGGGGTGAAGCCGCCACTTCGCGCGGCCGGGCACCTCAGCCCGAACCCGACAGCTGACCTCGTAGGCGTGGAGGGTCTTTCTGTCATGCCACAAATCCACAAGTCTGGCCCGCTCCATCGCCTCGTGGCGGTTCTCGCCGTGGTCACCGGCGCCCTGGTGGGAATGCCCGCAACGGCGGCTCAGGCCGACGTCAACTGGGATGCCATCGCCCACTGTGAATCACGGGGCAACTGGAGCATCAACACCGGCAACGGCTACTACGGCGGCCTGCAGTTCAGCCGCCGCACGTGGCGGGCCTACGGCGGGTCGCGCTTCGCGGCCACCGCCGACCGGGCGACCCGCGCCGAGCAGATCCAGATCGCCGAACGGGTGCTGGACGGGCAGGGCATCGGCGCCTGGCCGACCTGCGGACGCAGGGCCCGTGCGAGCACCCTGGCGCCATCGGCCGGAATCACCTCGAGCCGGGCTCAGCCAGCCGGGCGCACCTATGTCGTACGCCCGGGCGACACGCTCGCCGTGATCGCCGAGCGAACCGACATCGCCGGTGGCTGGCGCTCCCTCTACCGCCTCAACAGCGGCGCTCTTTCGAGCCCGCACCGGATCTTCCCCGGTCAGCGGCTCAGATTCTGAGACCGGCCATCACCGGGCCGGGGTGACGAATTCGGGCTGGTCGAGAACGCGCAGCCAACTGCCGTCCGGCTGGCGGCGCACCACCTGGGCCCGGGCCCCCGCGCCGTCGCTCGGCGGGGTGGACGTCAGGGCCAGATCACCGCTGATCAACGTGGGCAGAGGCTTTTCCGGCGTGAAGGCCGGCATGTGGGGCAACGCCTCTGCCCACAAGCGTTCGATTGCCGCCCGGCCCACCGTCTGCCGGCCGGGCGGATAGGCCATGACCGCATCTTCCTCATAGAGCAGCGCCAAGCCTTCGGCATCTTGCGCATCAGCCAATCCGGCGTGAGCTCGCAGGTCAAGGCGCTGGAACACGAGCTCGGGACGACTCTTTTCGACCGCTCCGGGCGGACGGCCCGGCTGACCGAGGCGGGCGCCGCGGCTCTCCCGCACGCACGAGCGGCTCTGGACGCTGTCGCCGACCTGCGACAGGCGGTCGACGAGGTGCGCGGGCTGGTCCGCGGGCAACTCACGGTCGGGATGGTGACGGGCTGCGAGGTGAAGCCGCTCTTCGCTGCGTTGGCGGACTTCCATCGCGACCATCCGGCGATCGAATTGGATCTCGTCGAGGACAATTCCGACCGTCTGGTGGCCGGCGTCCGGGTGAGCACAGTGGACGTCGCTCTGGTCGGCGTTGCCGGCGAGCCCCCGCCGAACCTGGAGTCGCAGATCATCGTGAGCGAGGGTCTGGTGGCGTCGCGGGGCCTCGGCCTGGCCGCGCTGAGCGAGTCCATGGCCACGGCTTTTCCCCGGCTCAGGGCGGTCGCGATCGACGGCGTAGGCGTCGCCGCGCTGCTCGCTCTCGTCTGGCGGCCCCGCCTCAGCCCCGTGGTGGCAGCCCTGCTCCCCCACCTGCGCCGAGCCTTCGGCTGAGGGCGTCGTCGTAGCGGATGCGCGCAGTGGGCACCCGGCAGGATTCCAGGCGGCGGACGATCTCGGCGACCGTCGCGGGCGGGCCGGTGACGTAGAAGTCGTGGTCGGGCCAGGGGCCGTGGGCGGTCACCAGGTCGGCCACGTCGGTCTTGGCCCGCACGATGGTCAGCCACGGGTGACGCCCGGCGAGCAGGTCCAGCGCCCGGCGGTCATAGAAGTCCCGGTCGTCGCGCTCGCCGCGGAAGAGGTGGATCCAGCGCGTCCGGTTGAAGCGGGACAACTCCTCGATCAGCGCCTTGGCCGGGGCCAGCCCCGTTCCCGCCGTGACGAAAACCAGGTCACGACGCGAGTACGGATCCAGTGTCAGCGATCCCCGCGGTGCGCCCAGCCGCAGCGTGTCGCCCAGCTTGAGCCGATGGACCAGCGCGGCCGACACGCGAGGATCCACCGGGCCGACGTGGCCGTCCGGA
Source organism: Paractinoplanes polyasparticus (assembly GCF_019710575.1). GTDB lineage: Bacteria > Actinomycetota > Actinomycetes > Mycobacteriales > Micromonosporaceae > Actinoplanes > Actinoplanes polyasparticus. The sequence goes on from NZ_JAHWFK010000013.1 coordinate 378,180, forward strand.
CCCGGAAGGGGGCCGGCCGGCGCGCGCACGTGGAACTCGAGCACCCGGTCGAGACGCGGGGCGTTGGCTATGGAGTACGAGGCCGAGCGCCACGGCAGGTACGGGCACTCGATCGGCACGTGCTGCCCGGCCCGGAACGGCAGGGGCTGAAACGTCCGGCATCGGAACACGGCGATGTCGGGGCTGCGGCGGTCGTGCTGCACCACCTCGGCCGGCCACCAGTCGGTCGACACCCCTTTGCCCTCCGACGTCGGTCCATGGGAGTTCACGGTCAGCGTCGACGATCTGCCCGGTGCGCGGCGGACAACGTGTGCGACATGCCGGCTGCGCGAAGCGCCCTGGTGCGCAGCCCGCCGGCGGGTCAGGCGAGCAGGGCGGTCAGGTCGACGGCCGGGTCGGTCAGGCGCTTGCGGTCGACCACCGCGCGGGAGCGGATGAGGTCGCCGATCTGCTCGGCCACGTCCCAGGTGTTGACGTTCATGCCGGCCACCACCCGCCCGTCGACCACCCAGAAGGCGATGAACTCGCGGGCCGCGACATCACCGCGGACGAGCACCTCGGCCTCCGGCGGAGCGGATCCGGTGTACTCCATGCCCAGGTCGTACTGGTCGGTGAAGAAGTACGGCAGGCGGTCGTACGCGACCTCGCGGCCCAGCATCGCGCGGCCCGCGGCCCGGCCGGTGTGGATGGCGACGTCCCAGTGCTCGACCCGGATCCGGCGCCCGAGGTAGGCGTGCTCGAGATTGGCGATGTCACCCGCGGCGAAGATGTCGGGGTCGCTGGTGGCCAGGCTCGACGAGACGAGCACACCGTCGTCGACAGCCAGGCCGGCCTCGGCCGCGAGCGCGACGTTCGGGGTCACACCGATGCCCGCGACCACCACGTCGGCCGCCAGGCGCGTGCCGTCGGCCAGCACGACCTCGGTCGCGGTGACCTCGGTGACGTGCGTGCCGAGACGCAGGTCGACGCCGTGGGCCCGGTGCAGGTCGGCGAAGACCGAAGCCATCTCGTCGCCGAGAACCTTCTGCAGGGGCAACGCCGTCGAGCCGACCACGGTCACCTGCGCGCCGCGGCCACGCATGGCCGCGGCGACCTCGAGGCCGATCCAGCCGGCGCCGATCACCACGAGGCGGGTGGTCGCGGTGACCGCCTCGGAGATTCGGTGCGAGTCGGCCAGGGTACGCAGCAGCAAGGCACGATCGCCGCCCGGCACGGGCAGCGGCCGCGGGCTCGACCCGGTCGCCAGCAGCAGGCGCTCGTAGGCGATCGCTTCGCCGCCGGCCAGCCGGACGACCTTGGCGTTCCGGTCGACGGCGGTGGCGGTGGCGCCCAGCCGCAGGTCGACGTTGTGCTCGTCGTACCAGGCGAGCGGGTGCACGAACACGCTCGCCGGCTCGTCGGTGCCGAGCAGCAGACCCTTGGAGAGCGGCGGACGCTCGTACGGCCGGTCGGTCTCGGACCCGATCAGCGTGATCGGACCGCCGTAGCCCTCGCCACGCAGGGTTTCCACCGCTTTGGCGGCCGCCAGTCCGCCACCCACCACCACGTAGCTCATAGCTTCACCCTCGGGGGTCGATGTGAATTTTGGGTGCTGTTCCGCTGCGCCGGCCGGCCAGCACCTCGGCCGCCTGGTCGAGCCCGACCGTCTCGGCGACCAGCGGCCGCGGGTCGACAGCCCCGGAAGCGTACGCCTCGATGGTCGCGGCCAGGCCGCCGGAAGCGCTCAGAATGCCCGTCACAGTGACGTCCTTCAGCACGGCCTGACGAGTGTCCACCAAGGACGGTTCGGGGGCGAGCCCGATGCAGACGACGCGCCCGCCGGGCTCGACGCGGTCGAGTGCGAACGCCGGCAGCGACACCGCGTTGGTGGCGTCGATGATCGAGTCGTACGGCCCGGACGGCAGTTCGTCGCGGGTCCAGGCGTGATTGAAGCCGAGAGTGCGGGCGAACGTGAGCGACTCGTCCGTCGCGCCCAGCAGGTGCACGTCGGCCCCACCGGCCCGGGCGAACATCGCGGCCAGCAGACCGATCGTGCCCGGCCCCATGACCAGCACCGTCCGGCCCGGCGCGGGCTGGGCCGCCCGGACCGCGCGCAGCGCGTTGCCGCCCGGCTCGACCAGCGCCCCCAGGGTGGCGTCGACCTCGCCCGGCAACGCGAAAAGCGCCCTCGCCGGCACCGGCAACTGTTCCGCCAGCGCACCGGGCCAGCCCCTGCGAACCCCGATCTCGTAGCGGTCGGCGCAGAGGTGCTGGCGCCCGTTGGTGCAGCGGGCGCACTTGCCGCAGCCGAGCATGGTGTCGCCGGTGACCCGGCGGCCGAGCCACGACGGGTCGACCCCGGACCCGACCGCCGACACCATGCCGCTCCACTCATGCCCGATCCGCACCGGGTACGAGGCGTCGCCGCTGGCCAGATAGGCCATCTCGCCGCCCAGGAACTCCATGTCGGTGCCGCAGACGCCGGCCCGTTCCACATCCACGACCACCTCGCCGTCCCCGGCCACCGGCGGTTCGACGTCGACGACCTCGGACCGCCCGGGCCCGGTGATCACGAATGCGCGCATGCCTCACAGTCTGCCGCGCCGGCCGGGCCGCCGACCGTGATGCCGCCAACACCCGGGCGGGTCGGGCAGACGGTCAGGCCTGACCGGGATCAGGCCGCGACAGAACCGCGTCCGGCTGCGGCGTACCGGCCGGCTCGCCCGGGGCGGATCGCGAACGCCGTTGGGAGGCCAGGCAGGGCTCGGCCAGCACGACCAGCAGCGCCAGGACGGTCAGCAGGGCACCGGCCAGGGTCAGGCCGCGCGGGCCGCTCGTGGTCAGCAGGGCGCTGCCCAGCAGGGCGCCCCCGGTGATGCCGACGTTGAAGGCCGTGGACGTGCCGGCCGAGGCCATGTCGGTCGCGCCCGGTGCGACCTCGAGAACCCGGACGCCCAGAATCGACGCGGCGCCGGAGAGGGCGAACCCGGCCAGGGCGGTGGCGGCGACCGCGGCCGCCTGACCGGTGCCGAAGGCGAACAGGGCGCCCAGGGCCACAGCCTGGATCGCGGTGACGGCCAGCCAGCTCGGCCAGCCCCAGCGGCTCACGACCAGGCCGGCGGCCAGAACGCCGAGCAGCCCGGCCACACCGCGCAGCAGCAGGATCGGGCCCAGGGCCGAGGGATCGAAGCCGCTCACCCGGGTCAGGAAGGGGTCGATGTAGGTGAAGGCGACGAACGCCCCGGCCACCATGATCGCGGTGGCCACGACGAGCGTGCGGTAGCGCCCGGCGTCGGGGGACGTGCCGCGGTCGGCATCGCCGGCGCCCGGCGGGGACTCGGGCAGCAGGGCCAGCACCACGACCAGGACGACGACGCCGAGCAGACCCAGGGCCAGGAAGGGCAGGCGCCACCCGCCCTGCTGGCCCAGCCACGTGCCCAACGGCACGCCGACCAGGGGCGCGGTGGAGCTGCCGGCGAACACCATGGACAGAGCGCGGCCGCGCAGATGCCGGGGGAACAGGCCGGCGGCGGCCGGGGTGACGACCGCCCAGAAGACGGACTGGCTGACGGCGACCGCCACCCGGGCCGCCAGCAGGGACGGGTAGTTCACGGCCAGGGCCGAGAGGGCGGTCGCGACGGCGAAGACGGCCAGGAGCACGACCAGCAGGCGACGGCGCGGCCAGGACGCGGTGAGCCGGGTCAGCGGGATCGTGACGACCACGACGACCAGGCCGTACGCCGTCACCAGCAGGCCGATCGACGACTCGCTGACGCCCAGGTCGGACGCCATCGCGGCGAGCAGGCCGATGGGCAGCGTCTCGACCGTGACGTACAGGAAAGCGCCGAGCGACAAAGCCGCCAGAGCGATCCAGGCCCGCGTACGACTCATGCCCCGACGCTACCGGCCGGGACCGACAGAAATCTTGCCGAAAGGGCTTGGCACTCGCTCGGCAGGAGTGCTAAAAAATTACTTGTCGCTGCTGCTCACTGCGGTGATCAGACACCTCGGAACGAGCCGCACGACCTCGGCGCATTGATCTGAGCCGAGCGCCACGTGCACCGCCGGAAAGGCCGGCGGGCCGTCAACAGGAGGTGGATCCCGTGGTGCTGACTTTTGATCCGTTCCGTGAGTTCGACCGCCTGGCGGGACAGATGCTGGGCGCCTCCAGCAGTGGCGGCGTCGCCCCGATCGCGATGCCGATCGACCTCTACCGCTCCGGTGACCACTTCGTCCTGCACTGCGACCTCGCGGGCATCGACCCCGGCTCGGTCGACGTGGGCGTCGACGGCCGCGTGCTGACGATCCGGGCCGAGCGGTCGCAGCGCACCGACACCGACGTGCAGTGGCTGCGCCGCGAGCGGGCGACCGGCACCTTCGAGCGCCGGCTGACCCTGGGCGACGGCCTCGACCTCGACAACATCGCCGCCACCTGGCAGGACGGTGTGCTGACGCTGACCATCCCGGTGGCTGAGGCCGCCAAGCCGCGGCGCATCGCCATCACCACCGCCGACCGGCGTGACGAGCGGGTGCTCGAAAGCAACGCCGCAGCGGAGTAACGGCCGGGCCGGTGCTGGTCAAAGGGTGGCGGGCGTCGATCCGTTCGGCCGATCAACGCCCGCCGCCCGCGCCCGTACGATCCCCGACGTGTCTCATCGGATCACGCGAGCAGCGTTGTCGGCCGCCCTCGTCGCGGGCTCGACCGCGTTCGCCCTGAGCGCCCCCGGCCCGGCCTCGGCCGTCGACCTCAAGGTCGCCCTGCCCCTCACCTCGTTCGGCGACATCCTCGCCGACGGCGCGAACAAACGGATCTACATCACCGACCCGGCGGCCGGGAAGGTGATCATCACCGACTACGCGGGGCGGGTCCTGTCGACCGCCACCGGCCTGACCGGCGTGAGCGGGCTCCTGCTGGCCAAGGACGGCGACGTCTACGCCGCAGTCCCCGGGTTGAAGGCGATCACCGCCTTCAACGAGGTCGGCACCCGGATCGCGACCTACGAGGCGTCCACGGACGTGCGTCCCGTCACGCTCGCCGAGGCCGGCGGCAAACTGTGGTTCGGCGAGGCCGACGGCGGGCTGGGCCGGCTGCAACGCGGCGGCGACGACGAGCCCGACCTGATCCCGGACGTCACCACCACCACGTTCGACGAGGCGCCGGCCCTCTCGTCCGCCGGCAACCTGATCGCCGCCGTCGACCCCTCGGTCACCACCGCCGACGTCACCGTCTTCGACGCCTCGACCGCCACCCCGTCCGTCGCCGTCGCCAAGAGCCTCGGCCGTACGCGGGACCTGGTCTTCGACGCCGACGGCAGCCGCCTGCTGGTGGCCGGCCCGCAGAGCCTCGCCCGCGCGGTGAAACCGGCCGACCTGACCACGGTCCAGAGCTACAGCGCCGGCGTCGACGGCAACGCCGTGGCCGTCAAGGCGGACGGCACCCTGGCCGTCGGCATCGGCGGCACGGCCGGCAAGGCCGTCTCGGTCTTCACGCCCGGTTCGGCCACGCCCACCAAGCAGTTCACCGTGCAGGGCGGCGGCTCGCTGCAGTCCGGCGGCCTGGTCTGGGAGCCCGGCGGCCCGCGCCTGTTCGGTGTCTCGAGCAGCGGCAGCAGCTACACCCTGCAGATCTTCGGTGATCCGTCCAAGCTCGCCACCTCGGTGCAGCTGACCGTGCCGGCCAAGGTGGAACTGGGCAGAACGGCCACGATCACCGGCGTCTTCGGCGCGCCCGTTCCGGCCGGGCTGCCCGTAGTCATCACCCGCAAGGACTCGGCCGGCAGTCGCCGGGTCGGGCCACAGACCGTACCCGCGAACGGTCGGTTCTCGATCAGCGACAAGCCGGCCCGCAGCGGCACGGTCAGCTACACGGTCGCGCTGGCCGGCAACGCTGACTACTCCCCGGCCAACGCCACGAAGTCCTTCCAGGTCGGCACGATCAAGGCGACGACGCTGACCCTCGACCGCAACGGCAGCACCTTCGCCGCCGGGTCGACGGTGACCTTCACGGCCAAGCTCGGCGCCACCTCGTCGAACCGCTCGGTCGAGATCTGGGCCGACCCGTACGGCTCCGACCAGCCGAACCGCCTGGTGCGCAAGGCCACCGCGAACAGCAAGGGCGTCGTGACGGCGGCGTTCAAGCTGACCCGCACCACGACCATGTCGGCGATCTTCCGCGGCGACAACTTCACCTCGGCCCGCACCGCCCGGTCGACGGTCGCCACCAAGGTCAGCGTCTCGGTGGCCCTCGACCGGCACTACGGCACCGGCAACATCGGCTCGGTGTCGTACCACTTCCTGCGGTCGACGGTGGATCCCCGGTTCATCACGAGCATGTCGCCTTACCCGGGCCGGTCAGCCCTCCTCGAGATCCAGTACCACGACGGCAAGCAGTGGCGGCCGTGGAAGTCCGCGTGGTCCAGGCTCACCGACGGCAAGGCGTACAACGAGCTGACCGGCACCCACACGGTCGGGCTCAAATATCGCGTACGGGCGTCCTACATGTACGGCAAGTCGGGCGACACGGTGAACACCACGACCTACGGCGCCTACAAGTACTTCACCTTCACGAGGTAGGCCGGACCGACGCCTCAACCCCGTTGATCAGGAGCTCGCTGCCGAACGCGTAGTAGCGCTCGACGTCGGGCTCCTCGGCGTAGGTGGCCCCGAACCGCACCATCATCGGGAACTTGTCGGCGGGCAGGCACTCGAGCGCGACCCGCCGCTGCCGCCGCCACTCCTGCCCCTCGGACGCCGGCTCGCGGGCCTGACGATCCCGGCCGGCCGGCGCGGCACGAGCCGGGGCCTCGATCTGCCCGGCCTGGCGCCATCCTGACCAACCGCTCGAACGCGGCCACCGGCACCGAACTGCACCGTTACCTCGTCGGCTACCAGTTCTCGCTGGTGGTGGCGGGGGCGCTGGTCGCGGTGGGCATCCCCATCGCGCTGTGGTCGCTGCGCTCGGTGCGCCCGGCCGAGGCCGCACCGGACGAGAAGGTGCTCGAGCCGGCCTGACCCTAGGCCGACAGGGCCGGCGCCTCGCGGTGGGCCAGGCGGCGCACGATGTCGAGGTAGCGGTAGCGCCGGAAGCCGGCCGGCTCCAGCAGGTGCACGTCGGCCAGGTACTCCATCAGCCGCTCGGCCTCCAGCTCACCGAGGCCGAGCGGCCCGGCCACGTCGGCGAGCACGGCCTCGGGTCCGTCGGCCCGGGCGGCCAGGACGAAGGCCTCGGCGGCCAGCGGCTCGGCGGCGCGCACCTCGGCCAGGCGGCGTTCGATCGGGCGGTACGCGCGCCGGCAGTCGTCGTGCACCACCACCGGCTGCCGCAACTCCTCCCGCAGCCGGTCGGCGCCCTCGGCGATCGTCCACTGCGGACGGGCGCGCAGGCGTTCGGCGATCAGCCGAACCCCGATCGCGACGTGCGAGCACATGCCGGCGACCTGTTGCGCGGCGGCGGCCTCCGCCCGCACCCGTTCGGCGCCGGCCACGTGGCCGAGCAGCGCCAACGATTCGGCCGGGGTGAACGGGGGCAGGGAGATCCACTCGTCGACGGCCAGGTCCGGCATCCGCCGGCTGCCCGTGACGATCGCGGCGGCGCCGCCGGTCACGGGCAGCAGCAGCGTCAACTGCCGGGCATCCGGCGCGTGGTCGAGCAGCAGCAGGATCCGGCGGCCGCTGACCACGCTGCGCCAGAGCGCCGCCCGCTCGGTCAGGTCGTCCGGGATCTCGGCGCAGCCGACACCGAACGCGCGCAGGAAACGGCCGAGCACCTCGGCCGGACCGGCCCCGCGCAGGTCGGCGTAGAGCTGACCGTCCGGGAAACAGGCCCGGACGTCGTGGGCCAGCCGGATCGCCAGAGTGCTGGTGCCCACCCCGCCCAGGCCGACGAGGCCCACGACGGGCGCGGCGCCGCCGGCCTGAGTGAGCACAGTGGCGAGACGGTCGAGCACCTCGACCCGCCCGACGAAGTCGCGGATGCCGGCGGGCAGCTGAGCCGGGACGACGGGAGCGGGCGGCGTCACGGCTGGGACAGGGGTCGCGGACGTGCCGTCGAGCAGACCGCGATACGTCCGCTGGAGCTCGGGGCCAGGATCGAGGCCCAGCTCGTCGGCCAGCAGCGCGCGGATCTGCTGGTAGTGCGTGACAGCCAGGGCGGCGCGGCCCGATCGCGCCAGCGCCGTCATCAGCAGGCCACGCAGACCCTCGTCGAGCGGGTGAGCGCCGACCTCGCCGGTCAGCTCGGCCACGGCGGTCTCGGCGCGTCCCTGGTCGAGGTCGAGAGCTATCCGTTCCCGCACGGCGGCCTGCCGCTCGCTCTGCAACCGCACCCGTTGACGATCGGCCCAGGCGCCGGGGACATCAGCCAGCGCGTCCCCGTGCCACAACGCCTCCGCCGCGGCGAACGCGGCCGGGTCGCGTCCATCCCGGGCCGCCGCGACCGCACGGGCGAAGACAGCCACATCGAGAGCGTCTGCCGCGAGTAGCAGCGCGTAACCACCACCGGTGGTGCGGATGGTTTCGTCGCCCAGCACCTTGCGCAGCCGGAACACGTACGTCCGCAGAGTCAGCACGGCCGTACGCGGCGGGTCGTCGCCCCACACGGCGTCGACCAGCGCGTCGGCCGATGCCGGTCGCCCCTCGCGCATGAGCAGGACAGCGAGCACCGCCCGCTGCTGCGGCGATCCGAGGTCGAGCTCCCCGCCCCCACGCCAGGCACGCACCGGACCCAGCAACGAATACCGCAGAACCTCAGTCACCGGACCATCAAACCCGCTCCTCGCCTGCACGCCTATGTTTTGTCAACTCTCCGTCGATCGCCGTGCGGCTCACTGGTGCCCGGAAGCATCCATGCAGAAAGGGTCACCACCGTGAACGCGATCTCGCCGGCCGACCTCGCCGGTCTGCGCTCGGAAGTCGCCGGTCCCGTCCTCACCCCGGACGACGCCGGCTACACGCAGGAACTGTCCACCTTCAACCTGGCCGTCACGCACGCACCGCTCGTCGCGGTCGGCGCTCAGAGCCCGGCCGACGTGCAGGCCGCCGTCCGCTTCGCCACCGCGCACAACCTGCCGGTAGCCGTGCTGAGCGCGGGCCACGGCAGCAGCGTCTCGTCCGCCGGTTCGGTGTTGATCACCACCCGCCGGCTGTCCGGCCTGACCGTCGACGAGAACGCCCGCACCGCGCGGGTCGAGGCCGGCGTGCGCTGGGCCGAGCTGATCGAGCGGACCGGCAAGCTGGGTCTGGGCGCCCTCAACGGCTCCTCGCCGACCGTGTCGGTGATCGGTTACACGCTCGGCGGCGGACTCGGCCCGTTCGGCCGCAGGTACGGCTATGCCGCCGACCACGTGTGGTCACTGGACGTCGTCACCGCTGACGGAGAGTTGCGACACGTCACTGCGGACGGCGACCCCGACCTCTTCTGGGCGCTACGGGGAGCGAAGGGCAACTTCGGCGTGGTCGTCGCCATGGAGTTCACCCTCTTCCCGATCGCGTCGTTCTACGGCGGCGGGCTGTTCCTGCCGGGCGAGCTCGCGGCCAAGGCTCTGCACCTGTTCCGCGAGTGGGTGGCCGGGTTGCCCGAGGAGATGACGGCCTCGGTGTGCCTGCTCAGCCTGCCGCCGGCGCCGTTCGTGCCGGAACCGCTTCGCGGCCGGCGGGTCGTGCACCTCCGCTTCGCCTACCTGGGTGACGCGGCCGAGGGCGCGCGCCTGGTCGAGCCGTTCCGCCGGCTGGGCGAGCCGATCATCGACGCGGTCACCGAGCTTCCGTACGCCGCGGTCGCCGCGGTCCACAACGACCCGGTCGACCCGATGCCCATCGTCGAGCAGGCGACGCTGCTGCGGGAACTGCCGGCCGAGGCCGTGGACACGTTCCTGCGGTTCGCCGCCGACGAGCGCTCGCCGCTGGTGATGGCCGAGCTGCGGCACCTCGGCGGGGCGCTGGGCCGCCCGCCCGCGATCCCGAACGCGGTCGGCAACCGGGAGGCAGCGTTCACCGTCTTCGCGGCCGCGGTCGGTGGGCCCGAAGACGCTCCCCGGCTCCACGCTTACGAGGAAGCCTTCGTCAACGCTCTGAAGCCGTGGTCGACCGGGCGCCGCTACGCCAACTTCATGTTCGCCGGGGACACCGACCCGGAGACGGTGGCACTCGCCTACCCCGATGACTCCTTCCGCCGCCTCCGCGACCTGAAGCACCGTTTCGACCCGGCGAACACGTTCCGGATCAACCACAACATCGTCGCGGGGGATACTCGTGAACTGTGACGAGAACACCGCGGTTGGAGATTGAATACTGCACGCAGTGCCGCTGGCTGCTGCGAGCCGCGTGGACGGCGCAGGAACTGCTCACCACGTTCCAGAAGGAGCTGGGTGAGGTGGCCCTGGTGCCCGGCACCGGCGGGGTGTTCGACATCCGCCTCGACGACGAGCTGCTCTGGTCACGCAAAGAGAGCGGCCACCCGGAGCTGACCGAGCTGAAGCGGCTGGTGCGCGACCGGATCGCGCCCGGCCGCTCGCTCGGCCACTCCGACCGCGCCGCTGATAAAGAAGTAGCGGCGGCCGAGGAGTCGCCCTAGCGTCGGGGCGTGATCTACCAGCACCCGCTGCACTATCTGCTCGGCGTCGAGGGCTTGTCACTGCTCCGGGCGTACGGCGGTGAGCACGACCGGGCCTTCGCCGAGCAGCGCGTGGCCGAGATCCGCAAGCTGCTCGACGACCCGGCACTGGGCGACGGGGTCGAGGCTCACGCTGTCGATACCGTCACCGGCTATCGGGTGTGGGCCGAGACCTACGACCAACCGGGGAACGACCTCTTCGCGTACGAGGAACCGTTCGTCAACGAGATCGTCGAGCGACTCGAGCCGGGGGTCGCGGTGGATGCCGCCTGCGGCACGGGGCGGCACACCGCGTTCTTGGCGGCACGTGGATTCCAGGTGTCCGGAGTGGACAGCTCGGCCGACATGCTGGCGCGCGCCCGCGTACGCGTGCCGCAGGCGGCTTTCCACGAGGGTGACCTGGATGCGTTGCCGCTGCCGGACGTGCACGCCGACCTCGTGGTCTGTGCGCTCGCCCTCGCCCATCTGCCCGACCTGAAGCCGGCCTTCGCCGAACTGGCGCGCGTGCTCAAGCCGGGCGGCCATCTGATCGTCACCGACATCCACCACGAGCGGGTGCTGCTCGGTTCGATGCCGCACGTGCGCACCGAGGCGGGTGAACCCCGGCTCATCTACTCGTACCAGCACCGGGCGAGCGACTACCTCGCTGCGGCCCTGCCCCTCGGCCTCGAAGTGCGGGCGTGTGCCGAGCCTCGCGCCGGAGGCACGGCCGGCAGCCGATTTCCGATCGCGGAGTGGGATACCTGGCCGTGGAGCCTGATCGGCCAGGCGCCCGAGGCCTTCCACGCGGCGTCGGCCACCTCCCCCGTGGCGATCATGTGGCACTTTCAACGGGAGAAGAGCACGTCCAGGTCGCGCTCGGCGTAGAGCCGGTGCTGCCACTCCTCGTTGAGGACGGTCAACAGGCATTCCCGTACGGCAAAAGCCCGCGGCGGCGGCCAACCGGTTCCCTCGACCGGCGTCGTGTCGGCCGCCAGCGACTCGTCGGTGAGCCCGTCCAGCACCCGGCGCACGGTCGCCATCCGGTCGAGCCGAACGGCCAGGGCTTCGTCGAGCGACGGCCGCACCTCGCGGTCGCGAGGCACCCCCGGCGTGTCCGGCATGCCGTCCCACGGCAGTGACAGCGGATGCCACGGCGCCGGATCGCCCAGGATGGCGCGGTTCACCCACGACTCGGTGGCGAAGGCCAGGTGCCGCAGCGTCTCGATGAACGACCACTCGCCGTCCACCGACACGTGCAACTGATCGGGTGGCAGCTTGCGGGCCCGCTCGACCGTGCCCGCCCACAGCCGCTCGACGATGTCCCACGCCTCGCGGAACCCCGCCGGGTCGGCCGGTCGCATCCTCGGCCGGTCCGGATCGCGCCGGTCCAGCTCGGCCTCGATCAACGGCGCCACGTCGACGCCGTTGATCACCAGGTTCTCGACCTCGCCGTCGATGCTGACGTTGCCCAGGTAGACGCCCCGCATCACCGAGTCGAAGAAGTCGGTGTCGCGAAAGACGGACCGGCGCAGGTCGACGAAGCTGAACCGGGAACCGCTCAGATCCGCATGCTCGAAGTCAGGCATGTTCGCAGGCTAAGCCCTATTCCGGACGATCTACTTCCCCATTGGCGGTGCGGTGGCGGCCGATCGGGACGATCATCGGCGTGTTCGAGATCGGGTCGTCGACGAGCCGGCAGCGCATGCCGAACACGTCCTCGATGATCTGTTCGCTGAGCACCTCGTTGGGGTTGCCCGCGGTCACCACGGCGCCGTCCTTCATCACCACCAGGTGGTCGGCGTAGCGGAAGGCCAGGTTGAGCTCGTGCAGGACGATCACCACGGTCGTGCCCTCGGCCTCGTTGAGGTCGGTCAGCAGGTCGAGCACCTCGACCTGGTGGCTGATGTCGAGGTAGGTGGTCGGCTCGTCGAGCAGCAGGATGCCGGTGCGCTGGGCCAGCGCCATCGCGATCCACACCCGCTGCCGCTGCCCGCCGGAGAGCTCGTCGACCGGCCGGGCGGCCAGCGGCAGCGTCCCGGTCGCGGTCAGCGCCTGGGTCACGGCGTCGTCGTCCTGGCTGCTCCACCGCCGGAACCAGCCCTGGTGCACGTGCCGGCCCCGGCTGACCAGGTCGGTCACCGTGATGCCGTCGGGCGCGATCGGGCCCTGGGGCAGGATGCCGAGGCGGAGCGCGACCTCGCGGCTGGGCGTGGCATGGATCGACTTGCCGTCCAGCAGCACCTCGCCCGACGAGGCCGGCAGCAGGCGGGCCAGCCCGCGCAGGAACGTCGACTTCCCGCACGCGTTGGGACCGACGATGATGGTCACCTTGCCCGTCGGCACGTGCATGCTGAGCTCATGGACGACGGTCCGCTCGCCGTATCCCAGCGACAGCCGGTCGGCCTTCAGATCCACGGGCACGGTCATCCTCCTCGGCCGGAGCGGTTCGCCGTGGCCAGCAGCCACAGCAGGTAGGGGGCCCCGATGACACCGGTGACGACGCCGACGGGGAACTGGCGCGAGCCGAGCAGGTGCGACCCGATGAAGTCGGAGACGAGCACCAGCAGGGCGCCGACCAGCGCGGCCTGGATCAGCACGGGACGGCCCCCGCCGACCAGGCGGACGGCGATCGGCCCGGACATGAAGGCGACGAACGCGATCGGCCCGGCCGCCGAGGTCGCCATGCCGGCCAGGCCGACGGCCGTGATCAGCAGCGCGAAGCGGCTCCGCTGCACGCGTACGCCGAAGGCCGTGGCCAGGTCGTCGCCGAGTTGCATGCCGGTCAGCACCCGCCCGAGGGTCAGCGCCATCGGCGCCAGGATCAGCACGGCGACGGCGAGCGGGACGATCTGCGGCCACGTGCGGCCGCTGACGCTGCCGGTCAGCCAGATCATCGCCTCGGCCGCCACCTTGACGTCCGAACGGGTCAAGATGTACGAGGTGATGCTGGTCAGCACCGTGCCGATGCCGATGCCGACCAGGATGAAGCGATAGCCGCCCACGCCCTTGCGCCATGAGAGCGCATAGATGACGAGGGCCGTGACCAGCGCGCCGGCCAGCGCCACGGCCGCAACGATGCCGCCCTCGACCCCGAGGACCAGCACCGCGACCACCGCCGCGGTGGTCGCGCCCTGGCTCACGCCGATCACGTCGGGGCTGGCCAGCGGGTTGCGCAGCAGCTGCTGGAAGATCGCCCCGGCCAGCCCGAAGGCCAGCCCGGCCAGCACCGAGACGGAAGCCCGGGGCAGACGCAGGTCGTGCATGATGTAGTCGACGCCGGGCGGGGTGGGCTGCCCCAGCAGCGAGCGCACCACATCGGGCAGCGAGATCTGGAAGTCGCCGTACGACAGCGTGAGCGCGAACATCGCGATCGCCGCCACCAGCAGGGCCGTCGCCACCGCACGGGCGCGAGCGCTCTCGCGGCGCCGGGTCGTCTCGACCACGCCGGCGCTCACAGCTCGGCCAGCCTTTCCCGGCGGGCCAGGGCCACGAAGATGGGCGCGCCGATGATCGCGGTGACGATGCCGACCTGCACCTCGCCGGGACGGGCCACGACCCGGCCGATCACGTCCGCGATCAGCAGCAGCAACGGCGCCAGCAGCATCGAGTAGGGCAGCAGCCAGCGGTGGTCGGGCCCGGTGATGGACCGGGCGATGTGCGGGATGACCAGGCCGATGAAGACGAGCGGGCCGGCCATCGAGGTGGCCGTGCCGCACAGCAGCACCACCGCGCCGGCCGCGATGAGCCGGGCCACGAGCACGTTCTGCCCGAACGAGGTGGCGACGTCGTCGCCGAGGGCGAGGGCGTTGAGCGCGCGGGCCGAGTAGAACGCCAGCAACGCGCCCACGACCAGGAACGGCAGGCTCTGGACGGCGATGTCGGTGCCCCGCCCGGCCAGCGAGCCGACCTGCCAGAACCGGAACTGGTCGAAGGCGTCGACGTCGGTGATGAGCACGGCGGTGGTGAACGAGGTGAGCGCCGCCGTTACCGCGGCGCCGGCCAGGGCGAGCTTGACCGGGGTCGCGCCGCCGCGCCCGATCGAGCCGACCGTGTAGACGAGGACCGAGGTGATCGCCGCGCCGAGGAAGCCGAACCAGACGTACCCGGTGAGGTTGGTGATGCCGAGCAAGCTGATCGCGACGACGATGAAGAGCCCGGCCCCGGCGTTGACGCCCAGGATTCCGGGGTCGGCCAGCGGGTTCCGGGTGACGCCCTGGATCACGGCGCCGGCCAGCCCGAACGCGGCCCCGGCGAGCAGGCCGACGATCGTCCGGGGCAGGCGGGACTGGGTGATGATCAGGTGTTCGGTGGAGTCCGGGTCCGGGTTCACGAGGGCGTGAAGCACCGTGCCGAAGGGCACGTCCCGGGCGCCGACGGCGAGGCTCAGCAGCGCGGCGCCGGCGAGGGCCGCCGCGATCACCACCAGTCCGGCGGTGAGCACGGCAGCCCTGCGGCGCCGGGTGTCCGTGTCCGGCACCGGTGGTCAGCCGAGTGAACTGGCCAGCAGCGGCGTCACCTGGTCGACGGCGTACGAGAGACCGCCGACCGACGCGCTGGAGAACGCGTTCGAGATGTCCTTGTTGTCCATGTAGGCCACGTGCCCGGCCTTCACCGACGGCACCGCCTGGAAAAGCTTGTCCCCCTTGACCTGGGCGAGCGTCGACTGGATCAGGAACACGACGGTCAGGTCGGCGTCGGCCAGGTCGAGCTGCTCGTTGGAGAGCGGGATGTAGAACGAGTCCTTCTTCAGCGCCTCGATCGCCGGCGCGTTCTTGAAGCCGAGCTTGGTCAGGAAGTCGACCCGGCCGTCGCCGGTGACGTAGGCGCCCCAGCCGTCGCCGGTGCGGGCGACCGCGGCCACCGTCGCGTCCTTGAACTTCGGGTTCGCGGCCGCGGCAGTGGTGAACTTCGCGTCCAGGCCGCTCTTGAGCTCGGCCGCCTCGGTCTTCTTGCCGAGCGCGGCGCCGATCATGTCGAGCTGCTGCTCCCAGGTGGTCAGGTACATCTCGCCGCCCTTGGGGACGTCGACCACCGGGACGCCGAGCTTGGCCAGCTGGTCGTGGCGCGCCTTGTCGCCGCTCGAGCGGGTGTCGAGGATCAGGTCGGGCTTGAGGGCCGCCACCTTCTCCATGTCGAGTTCCAGCGTGCCCAGGATCTCGGGCGCGGTCGTGTACTTGCCCGCGTTCCACGGGCCCTGCCCGTCGCCGCCGAACGCCAGCCAGTCGGCCGCACCCACCGGCTGGACACCGAGCGAGAGGGCGACGTCGGCGTCGCTCCATCCGAGAGCGACCACCCGCTCCGGCTGCTTGCCGACCGTCACGTCGCCGAACGCCGTGGTGATCGTGACCGGGAACTGGGACGCGGCCGAGGAGGCCGGGCCGGGGGCCGCGTTGTCGTCCTCGGTGCCGCTCGTCGAACATCCCGAGAGGGCGACGACGGCGCCGAGAACGGCGACCGGAAACAGCCGGCGAGCGCGGGAAAATGGCAGACGCATGAAGGCTCCATCAAGACTCAAAGGTGAGCCTAACCTAACGACAAACACCATATCCGCAAGTCAGAGCCATTCAGGTCACAATTCCAAACGGCCCGCCAAATGGGCCGCGGTGGCCACGGTCGCCGCGTACTGCACTCCGACGAGCCGACGGATCTCGATCGGTTCGAGCTCGGCGACGCGGGCGTCCTCGGCCAGCCACTCCCCGTACCGCTGCTCCACCTCGGCCAGTGCCTCCCGGATCGTCCCGCGTACGTTGCCCACCGCAGCCTCGCCGCGGAGCGCGCGCCGCAGGATCCCGCCGTAGCGAAGGCGGTACTCGTGCACATTGAGTGCCAGCGAGTTGGCCTCGGCCACTGTGGCCGGCCGGTCGGAGTCGGCTTGCTTGCTGCGGGCCAGCCGGGCCGGGCCGGTGCTTTCGAGCATGGCCGCGTAGAAGCGCGCGGCCCGCCAGAACGGCGAGGCAGGGGCCAGCAGGTGGCTCTCGACCCGGGCCAGCGTGCGGGTCAGGAGCTCGGCCAGGTCGGTGATCGCGACCGCGTTGGCGGCCAGCGCCTCGGCATAGCCCATCCCGGCCGGCGTGGTGTCGCCGGCGCGCGCGTCGAGCCAGTACGGCAGCTCGCTGACCAGCATGAGCGAGCCCCACTGGCCGGCGTACCAGGTGGTGCTGCCGCCCTCGAAGATCCACGGTTCGTTGCGCGCCATCGTGCGTTCGTACACGGTGGCCAACGGCGTCGCCTCGTAGATGGCGTCGTCGAGCAGCACCAGGTCGGGCGCCTCCGGCTCACCGCGGTCGAGCGGGATGCCCAGATGCTCGGGCACCCGCTGCAGCACCGGGTGCAACGCGGGTTCGGCCCGGCTCAGCCAGTAGTACGCGCCACCCAGCTCACTGTTGTGCAGCGAGGCGATCAGCGCCGGCCGGTGCGTGTCGATCAGCCGCATCAGCGCCTGCGTCTCGGGGATCGGCTCGTCGAAGTACGCGTCCCCGTGGTTGACCGGGAACGTCCACTCGACCTGGTCGCGCCCGGCCGGGCGGTAGAAGTGCTCGGCGTAGTGGGCCCGGGTGAACGGGCCGCCCAGCCAGCCCTCGTTGAGCCGCAGCCCGTCCGGGTCGGCGCAGTCCACGATCCGCCACGTGTGCCCCAGCCGCTCGCGCAACGAGGGGTCGGCGCAGAGCCGTTCGGCCAGATGCAGGGCGGTCAGGCCGCCGATCGGCTCGTTCGGGTGCGGCAGTCCGAAGGCCAGCGCCTCCGGTGCGTCCGGAGCATCCGACGCGATGGTCAGGCACCAGAGCGGGTTGCCCTGACGGGAACTGCCGCACCGGCGCAACGACGCGACGCCGGGGTGACGGTCCGCGATCCGCCGGAGCCCGGCGTGCAGGTCGTCGACCCCGGCGAAGGCCTCGTAGGCCGGCACGGTCTCGATCTCGGCGAGGAGCCAGGCGGGAAGGTTGTCCACCCGGCCATCTTCCCCGCTACTCCTTGGCGCCGGCCGCTCGCACCGGCGGAACCCGCAGCAGGCGGCCCACCGGCAGGATCGTGGTGACCAGGGCCAGCACGGTCGTGCCGCCCAGCACGATCACCCAGCCCAGCGGCGGGATGTAGGGCAGGAACGTGCCGGTCAGCGCGTGCACCACGGCGACCAGGGTGGCTCCGGCGATCACCGCACCCACTGTGAGCGCCGTTCCGAGCAGGCCCACCTGCTCCGCGTTGACCATCCGGCGCACCTGGCGCCGAGTGACGCCGGCCAGCCGCAGCACCGCCAGCTCGCGGCCCCGGGCCAGCGCCGCCATGACCATCGTGTTGCCGGCGGCCAGGGCCGCGTAGGCGACCATGACGGTGATGAGCAGCTTGTTGAGCCAGGCGCTGACGGCCAGGTCCCGGCTGAGCTGACCGGTGAGCTGATCGGCGGTGGCCACCGTGCCGAACGCGGCGAGCTGCCGGTCGGCGGTGCCCTGGCTGCGGACGAGCACCTCGTCGTACGTGCCGCCCTGCTGCGGCAGCAGAACGTCGCCGAAGCCGAGGCCGCGGTCGTAGATCGCGACCACCCGCGGCTGGACCGGGGTGCCGTCGGCCAGCCACATGTCGGCCGTGTCGCCGACCTTCCAACTGGACGACGACGCCTGCAGGGCCGAGACGGCGATAGTGCCATCGGTGAGGCCGGCCAGGCTGCCCTCGCGCACCTTGAGGTCCATCGTGGACGACAGTTGGGCCGGGTCGACCGCGCGGGCCACGGCCGGCTCGGCGCCGTCGAAGACGCGGACCACCACCGACGTACGCCGGACGCCCGTGGCCGCCTCGACCCCGGGGATCTGCCGCACCTTCGCCACGGCAGCCGGCGTCAAGCCGGTCGGCGCGGTCACCACCCGGTCGGCCAGCATGCCGTCACGGCTCTGGGCCACGCTCTGGCGCTGCAGATTGTCCTGCAGGAACCAGACCGAGCCGCCGAACCCGACCGACAGCACGAGCGCGCTCAGCACCGCCGACATCCCTCGCGCGTTGGCCCGCAGGTTGGCCGCCGCCAGATCGCCCGAGACACCCCACACCGTACGCAGAACCGGCGCCAGCACCCGGGCCGCGAACCCGTTGACCCACGGCGCGAGCAGCGCGACCGCCAGCACGAACAGGTAGAGCATGCCGACCGCCGCCGCGAGCGCCGCAGTGCCCGACAGTCCGGCCGCGAAGAACAGCGACACCGTGGCGCCGGCCAGCGTGATCAGGCCGGAAGCGAGGCGGATGCGTCCGCCCCGGGCCGGCTCCACCGCGGCCTCGCCCAGCGCCTCGGCCGGCCGGATGCGGGCGACCCGCCGGGCCGCGATCCGGGCCGACAGCACCGCGACCAACAGGGTCACCACGATGGCGAGGACGGCAGCCGGGGCGGGGTTGGCGATCGGGAAGTCAGCCGGCAGGAAGCCCCGGGTGACCAGTTGGTCGTGCACCCGGTGGGTGGACCAGAGGCCGGCCGGCACACCGATCACGGCGGAGGCCAGGCCCACCACTGCCGCCTCGGCCACCACGAGGCGGCGCACCTGGGCGGGAGTGGCGGCGATGGCCCGCAGCAGGGCCAGGTCGCGACGGCGGTGCCGGACGGACAGGCCGACCGTGCCGGCGACCACGAAGACGATCAGCAACACCACGTAGCCGCCGAAGGCCGAGCCGGCCTGGACCAGCAGCGACCGCGCCTCGATCGAGGTGGACCGCTCGGCCCAGCCGCGCTCGTCGCCGGCGTACGCCTCGACTCCGGCCTGCTCGGCCAGCTTCTCGATGGCCTCGTGCGCACCGGCCGGCGCCTTGACCGCGATGGCGCCGGCCCGGCCGTCCCGGACGTCCACGGCCTGCACGTCGGTGACGCCGGGCACTGTACGGATCTGGTCGGCCAGATCGGCCGGGACGGTGCCCTCGGGCAGCGGCACCTCACTCGTCGTCGTTCCGCCGTCGAACTCCTTGGTGGACACGGTGATGTGCCGGTGGGCGACCACGACGTCGGCCGCCGCGAACTGCTTCGGCTCGGGCTCGAACTGGAGGCCGGACTGCACGAAGACGGCCAGGGACATCAGGATCATCACGCCGCCGGCCAGCGCCACCAGGGTGGCGATCGAGGTGCCGGGACGCTGGCGCAGCAGGCGCATCGCGAGCTTGAACATGATTTCAGGCCTTCCACCGTGTCGCGAGGACCTCGGCGATCTTCTCGGCGCCGAGCTGGGGCAGGTCGCGCACGATCCGGCCGTCGGCCAGCACGAGCACCCGATCGGCGTAGGAGGCGGCGACCGGGTCGTGGGTCACCATGACCACGGTCTGGCCGAACTCGTCGACCGTCGAGCGCAGCAGCGCAAGCACCTCGGCCGCGGTCTGAGTGTCGAGGGCGCCGGTCGGTTCGTCGGCGAAGACCACGTCGGGCCGCACGGCGAGCGCGCGGGCGATGGCGACCCGCTGCTGCTGACCGCCGGAGAGCTGGGCCGGCCGGTGGGTCAGCCGGTTGGTGAGGCCGAACCGCTCGATGACGCTGCCCAGCCAGTGCCAGTCCGGCCGCTCGCCCGAGAGCTTGGACGGCAGCAGGATGTTCTCCTCGACGGTGAGCGCGCCGATCAGGTTGAAGGACTGGAAGACGAAGCCGATGCGGTCGCGCCGCAACTCGGTCAGCTTGGTCTCGGACAGCTTCGACAGTTCGGTGTCGCCGATCCAGACCCGGCCCGACGAGGGGCGGTCGAGGCCGGCGGCGGTCTGCAGCAGCGTGCTCTTGCCGGAGCCGGACGGGCCCATCACCGCGGTGAACGTGCCGCGGGCGAAGGCCGCGTCCACCCCGGCCAGGGCCGCGACCCGCTGCCCGTCGGTGGCGTACGTCCGGGTGAGTCCTTCCACCCGGACCGCGAGCATGTCGTTCATCTCAGCGCCTCTCGTGTCGTTTACTGACACGGCAAACGCTAATTTTTTCGGTGGCCAAGATCGATGAAGCCAGCTGGCCTCTTCGCGGTACAGCCTGCGCTACCTGGCCCTATTTACGCAGGTAGCGCAGCACGGCGATGACCCGGCGGTCGGCGCGGTCGTCCGGGGCCAGGTCGAGTTTGGCGAAGATGCTGCGGATGTGTTTGTGCACGGCGCCCTCGGTGACCACGAGCTTCTCGGCGATCGCGGTGTTGCCCAGCCCTTCGGCCATCAGCGCCAGCACGTCGTGCTCGCGCGGGCTGAGCCGGGCCAGCGCGTCGTCCGGCCGGTTGCGCGCGAGCAGCAGGCCGACCACCTCGGGGTCGATCGCCGTGCCGCCGCCCGCCACCCGGTGCAGCGCCTCGAGGAACTCCTCGACCCGGCCCACCCGCTCCTTGAGCAGGTAGCCCAGGCCGGCGGCGCCACCGGCCAGCAGGTCGGTGGCGAAGGCCTGTTCCACGTACGCCGAGAGCACGAGCACGGCGAGGCCGGGCAACCGCCGGCGCGCCTCGACCGCCGCGACGATGCCCTCGTCGGTGTGCGTGGGCGGCATCCGCACGTCGACGATCGCCACGTCCGGCTTGTGCTCGTCCACGGCAGCCAGGAACGCGGCCGGATCCTCCGCCGTCGCCACCACGTCGAGCGACTCGGCGCGCAGCAGCAACGCCAAGCCCTCGCGCAGCAGCGGGTCGTCCTCGGCGATCACGATCCGCACGGCAGCTCCACTCGCAGGGTTGTCGGCCCGCCGGCCGGGCTGGTCAGGGTCAGGCTTCCGTCGTACGCCTCGACGCGCCGCCGGATGCCGGTGATCCCGGATCCGGCGTCCTCGTCGGCGCCGCCGCGGCCGTTGTCCTCGATGCTGATCTTCAACTGCTGATCCTCGATGCGCACGGTGACCCCGGCCGCGGTCGCGCCGCTGTGCTTGGTGATGTTCGTGAGCGCCTCGGCCACCACGAAGTAGGCGGTGGCCTCGACCGAGACGGCACACCGGCGGGGCAGCTCGACGTCGAGGCGGCAGGGCACGCCGCAGTCGGCGGCCAGACCGGCCAGCGCGCCGTCGAGGCCGCGGCCGTCGAGCACCGGCGGGAGGATGCCGCGGACGACCGTACGCAGCTCAGCCAGGGCCTGTTCGGCCGCGGCCTGGGCCCGTTCCAGCACGTCGGCGGCCATCGCCGGGTCACGGGCGACCGCCCGCCGGGCCGCGCCGAGCAGCACGCTCACCGCGACCAGGCGGTTCTGCGCGCCGTCGTGCAGCGAGCGCTCGATGCGGCGGAGTTCGGCCGCGTGCGCGTCGAGGGCGGCCGCCCGGGTCGCGGTCAGCTCGACGATGCGCAGCGAGAGGTCAGTGCCGGGCGGCGGGGCGAGCAGACGGCGCCCCGGCCAGGCCTGGGCCCGGGCCAGCCACGGGCCCGCAAAGAAGCCGACGGCCAGCCAGGCCACGCCGTACAGGCCGACCGCCAGCGCGTCGAGCTGGGTGTGCACCGACCAGAACACCAGCCCGGGCGCCGAGTTGGCCGGCACCAGCCACCACCAGAACGGGTACGTCAGGTCCTGCACCGCCGAGAGCGGGATGGTCAGGCTGAAGATGCTGATCACGAACCCGAGCGTCGCGTGCTCGACCAGCCAGGCCACCTCGCGCCACACCGCCGGGTCGCTCCAGGCGCGCAGGCCCGGCGCCAGCGGCTCGGGACCGACGATCTCGGGGCCCCAGCGCGAGAGACGGGCCCTCTCCCGGTCGGCCACCGCGCGGACCGCCCGGACGGCGGTCGGCGCGAACACCAGGCCGACGCCGGCCAGGCTGGTCACCGCCACGATGAACAGCCAGAACAGCAGGGCGAGGGCGAGCACCGCCGTGCCGAGCCCGCCGACGAGCCGTTCGAGGGCGTCGACCGCGGCGTGCGTGCGGCGCCGTAGCCCGTCGAGGGTCATAGCCCGCACCTTAAGGCACGGGTTCGAGCAACCGCGCCGCGTCGACCGGCTTGTGGGATGCCCAGATGGCGGCGTTCAGGACGGCCCAGGCCACACCGAGCAGCACGGCGGCGATCGTCTCGCTCAGCGGGCTCCAGCCCAGATAGACCCACGAGCCGGCACTGACGGTGAGAACGGCGGCGGCCACCGTGCCGGCCGTGGCGCGTCGCGGCCGGGTCAGACGCCTCGACAGCAGCCATGTCAGCAGGCCGATCGCCGCGGCCAGCTGCGCGGTCTGACCGGCAGCGAGGGCGGCCAGCGCCGGACCGGCCTCGCTCACCGGCAGCGGTCCCTCATATTCGGCGGCGGACGGGAAGAACACGTCGGGCGGCCCCTGCCACGAAGGCGGGTCGATGACGGCGAGGATCAACGTGAGGACGGCCAGGGGCGCGATCGGGGCGAGGCTGTTGAGCAGGCTCCGACGCCGCCACCAGGCATGAGCCAGCGCGACGACTGCTGCCGCGCCGAGCAGCATCTCAGGGCTGACCGAGGTGGCCAGGTCGAGCGCGAAGCGGTAGCCGTCGGAGGTCCACTGTCCCCGCGCCCAGGCGGCGACGGCGTCGTCGGCCGCGGCGACCCCGCTGAGCTCGACGATCAGCGGAACGGCGGCGACGAGGAAGGCGGCCAGCAGGACGAGGGCTCCGAGGCTGGCCAGCACGGGGACCACCCGTCCGCCGACCAGGGTTCTGATCCGCAGGGGCGCCGCGACCGATGCGAGCCGGCGTGTCAGCCCGGCCGGCACGCTCGGCGGGTGGTTACCCAGCCAGCGGCCCGCGAGCACGAGACCGACGAGCAGCACGGTGAGCACGGCCAGGGCGCCGCCGGCCCGGCCGGCGCGGGCGGCGAGCACGTCGTACGAGGCGCCGGCCAGATAGCTGCCCCCGACCAGCCACAGCGCCCAGCCCACCGCGGCCGGGCTGTGCCAGGTCGCGAACCTCCGGTACGACACCCCGTTCATCCCGGCCAGGCGGGGCACCAGCGTGCGCGCGCCGACCACCCACTGTCCGAAGAAGACGGCGCGCCCGCCGTGCTTGTCGAAGATGCGCTCGGCCCGCTGCCAGTGTCGTTCCTTCACCCACCGCGCCCGCGGTCCCCGGCGCCGGCCGATGAAGTATCCGGCCGTGCCACCGAGGACCGCCGCCCCCGTTGCGACCAGCGCGGCGGGCCCGATGCCGACCACCCCCTCGTTGGCCAGCAGGCCCAGCGCGACGAGCGCGGTCGCCGACGGCAGCACCAGCCCGGCGAGCAGCGCCGCCTCCGCGGCCACGAGCGCAGCGACGACGATCAGCACCAGCCCCGCGGGCAGTCCCCCGATCAGATCGCCGACCATCTGCACGCAGGCAGCCTATGGACCCGCGCGCCTCAGGCGGATCGGTGAAATACCCCTAAGACGCGCTCGGCGCGGAGCACCCGCAAATTCCTTATCCCGATATCGCGGTGCCGAAACGTCTCATTACCCATCCTCTTTTCGGCCATCGACCTTCCGGGTTACCCGGCGTGTTGAATGGCGTGTTCCGGTGCTCGGAGATGCTTTCCTGATCATGCAACACGGAATTGGCGATAAAACCCTCCGGAAAAGGAGTTGGACATGAACAAGGTGACGCGGATCCTGACCACGGCCGGCCTCGGCCTGCTGGCCGGCGTGGCTTTCGGGGTCGGCCCGGCCCAGGCCGCCGACGTGTCGGCGCCGAGCGCGGCCAAGTCCCAGACCGGCGCCAGCCAGGCCGACCGGTTCCGCGACCGCGACGTGGTCGTCGGCTACTACCGGTCCTACCGAGCCTGTGACCTGGCCGGACGAATCGGTGAGCGGTTCGGCCGGTGGGACGACTACGACTGCGACTTCCAGCGCCGGGGCTTCCACCGCGGCAAGTTCGCCCTCGAGGTGGAGCGCGGCTGGGACTGGGGCCGGCCGGGCCACCACCGGTTCGGTGACCGGGACCGCTTCGGCGACCGCGACCGTTTCGACGATCGTGGGCACCGCGGGCCGCACCGCCGCGGGTAATGCTTTCGTAAATACATTCCCGGACGGGCCCGGACGCGCGCCCGAATAGAATTCCCGAAAGGAGGCGCCCCAGGAAACAATTCACTTCTCACAACCCCACAGGTCCCCGGCCGGTGCCGGGCGCATCCAGCGCCCGGCACCGCCGCTGTGTTCCCGGGAACTTCGGCACGTCCGGGAGCGACCAACCCGGGGAACTACGATGGCGCCACGAACGCCCGCGACGGGAAGGACCCGCTCAACTCATGGACAAGCCCCGCCGCCCCGGCCCGATCCGCCTGCTTGTCGCGCTCGCCGCGATGCTGGCCGTGCTGCTGCCCGGCGCCCCGGCGTTCGCCCACAACGCGCTGGCTCAGGCCACCCCGGCCAAGGGCGCCACTGTCACCAAGGCCCCGACCAGCGTCAAGCTGAAGTTCCTGCAGAAGCTCAACCCCGACTACACGACGATCACCGTCACCGGCGCCGCCAGGGTCCAGACTTCCGAACCCGAGGTCGAGGGGGCGACCGGAACGGTCACCTTCGACGCGTTGGCCAACGGCGCCTACACGGTCGCGTACCGCGTGGTCTCCAAGGACGGCCACACCGTCCAGGGTTCCTACAAGTTCACGGTGGCCGACCCGTCCGCCACCGCCGAACCCCCCGCCGCCGCCCCCACCACGCCGGCCGCCGACGAATCCCTGGTCGCCGTGCCGCCGCCGGCCAGTAGTGCCCCCGCCACCACCGAGCTGGCCTCCGATCAGGACGACTCCGGGGGCAACGGCCTGCTGATCGCGCTGATCGTCGCGGGCCTCGCCGTCGTGGCTCTCGGCATCTTCCTGGTCACCCGTCGCCGCAAGACGAGCTGACATGGCCGCCCTGGGCGTCGCCGTCATCGGTTTCGGCTGGATGGGCCGGGTGCACACGCAGGCGTACGCCCGGGTGCCCCACCACTTCCCCACGGCGCCGACAGTGCGATTGGTCTCGGTGGCCGACGACGTGCCCGGCCGGGCCGCCGAGGCTGCCCAGCGCTACGGCTTCGAGGAGTCGACCGCCGAGTGGCGGCGCCTCGTCGGCGATCCGCGGGTCGCGGCGGTCAGCATCACGGCGCCCAACTTCCTGCACCGCGAGATGGGCAGCGCGTTCGCGGCGGCCGGCCAGCACATCTGGATCGAGAAGCCGGTGGGCCTGACGGCGGCCGACGCGCGCGCCATCGCCGGCGACGTGCAGGTCACCGTCGGGTTCAACTACCGGAACGCCCCGGCCGTCGAGAAGGCCCGGGCGATCGTCGCCGCCGGCGAGATCGGCACGGTCACGCACGCCCGGTTCCGCTTCCTGAGCGACTACGCCGCCCACCCCGACGGCGCGCTGAGCTGGCGGTTCGAGCGGGCCCGGGGCGGCAACGGGGTGCTCGGCGACCTGGGCGCCCACGGCGTCGACCTGGTGCGCTTCCTGCTCGGCGAAATCGACGCGCTGGTGGCCGACACGGCCGTCTTCATCCCCGAGAGGCCGCGACCGGCCGCCGCCACGGCCGGCCACCAGCGGGGCAGCGGGCCGCCCGGTCCGGTCGAGAACGACGACTGGCTCGGCAGCCTGCTGCGGATGGCCTCGGGGGCCCGGGTCACGCTCGACTGCAGCCGGGTGGCAGTGGGCGAGCAGAACAGCTACGGCTTCGAGATCCATGGCACGGCGGGCGCGCTGTTCTGGGACTTCCGCCGGATGGGCGAGCTGGGCGTCGGCGCCGGGCCGTCCTATCAGGACGAGCCGGTGCGCACGGTTCACGTCGGTCCCCTCGACGGAGACTTCGGGGCGTTCCAGCCCGGCGCCGGCATCCCGATGGGCTACGACGACCTCAAGGTCATCGAGGCCGCGCGCTTCCTGCGGTCGGTGGCGGACGGCCGGCCGTACGGGCCGACGCTGGCCGACGCGATCCGGGCCGCCGAGGCCCTGGAGGCGATGGAGCAGTCCGCCGCCTCGGGCCAGTGGATCACGCTGGGTCGTTGAGATCCTCGCGGCCGGGCGGGACTGAGCGGCCGGGCGGGACTGAGCGGCTGAAGCGGCGGCTCAGCTCGGCCAGGCGGGCGCGTTGGACCGAGGTGGCCTGCTTGCGGACGAACGAGCGCAGCACGGCCGGCGAGCTGACCTCGATCGTCTCGGTGAGGGCGGTACCGGCGCCTGCCGGGGCCAGGTCGACGGTCGCGCTCAGGCGGACGCCGCCGGGGCTGACCACCCGGCTGACCAGGCGGCGGTCGGGATCGAAGCCGGTGAGCGTGACACGAATGGGATTGTTCCAGTGGAACGGGCCCAGCGGGATGCGCTCGACGGCGACGTACGAGGTCTCGTCGCCCCTCGCGCGGATGTCACGAACGGCTACGACCAGCGGGGACAGGCCGACGTAGCTCCGCGGGTCGATCAGGTGGGCATAGACCGCCGACGGCGCGGCGACGAGCTGGACGGTGTCGCTGAACCGGTCGGTCGGCATGGATGAGGATCGTACGACTTTATTTAAGGATGTTTAAGAAGCGGTCTTGACCTGACATCGATGTCGCTCTTTATTGTTAAGCCTCTTGCCAATCCCCTCAACGGCAGACGAGGTATCCCCATGAAGAAGCGCACGCTGCTCGCCGCCGCGCTGTCCACGGCCGTCGTGGCCGGGCTCGGCGTCCTCGGCATCACCAACGCCAACGCGGCCGCCCTCAACCCCGCCGTCGCCCCGGGCGGCAACTTCAACCTCTCGGTCTGGTCGCTGCAACTGCCCATCGGCTCCCCCGGCGCACCCCAGACCATCCAGCCGGCCCAGCTCAAGGGGGCCAACGGGTACTCCAACCCGACGTACTTCTGGACCGACAAGAACGACGGGTCGATGACCTTCTGGGCGCCGGAGAAGGGCGTGACCACGCCCAACTCCAAATACGCCCGCTCCGAGCTGCGCGAGATGAACACCAACGGCTCGGCCGCCAACTGGGCGCTGGCGGGCAACCACACGCTCAGCGCCGACCTGCGGATCGTCTCGGTGACCAAGAACGTCGCCGTCGGCCAGGTCAAGCTGGGCACCGGCGGGCCGTCGACCAAGCCGCTGCTCGAGCTCTACTACCGGGCCAACGGCGACATCTACCTCGGCCAGCAGCGCAGCCCGACCGACGGCCAGACGCTGCACAAGCTGGGCAACGTGGCGCTCGGCCAGCGGTGGACCTACGTGCTCAACGTGCGGGGCAACCAGGCGAGCGTCACCATCAACGGCAGCCGGACGAACTACACGATCCCGTCGTCGTTCAACCCGTACAAGCAGTACTTCAAGGCCGGCTCGTACAACCAGTCGTCCTCGGAGAGCACCTCGAACGGCGCCAAGGTGAAGTTCTACAGCCTCACGGTGAGCCACGCCTAGTCCCGTCAACCGGCCTGAAGAGGGCAGCCGCCGGGCTAGCTCGGCGGCTGCCGCAACGCGTTCGACAGCGTGCGGGTGAGCAGGTCGAGCACGTGGTGGCGGGACTCCTCGGGCCGCTGGGCACGGTATTCCCAGGCCGCGTAGAGCTGGCTCCAGAGCAGGGTGATCACCCAGTCCGGCGGCAGCGCGGGGTCGATCGAGCCGTCGGCACGGCCGCGTTCGATGACGCCGACCAGGAACTGCTCGTCCTGCGACTCCCAGCATTCCCCGGCCTGGCCGCTGAACATCAGGGACAGCAGCGAGCCCAGGTCGAAATACTCCCGGCAGAGCCGGAGCAGCGCCTCGGCCCCGGTGCCTCGGTTGAGGTCGGCCAGGGTGGCGGCCCGCCCGAGACGCTCGCCGCCCTCGGTGGCGACGGCGGCGAGAAGGTCGGCGCGCTCGCCGAAATAGCGGTGCAGTGTGGTCCGCCCGACCTGCGCCGCGGCGGCGATGTCGCCCAGCGAGCAGGCCGGATTGCCGGCCAGCAGGTGGATCGCGGCATCGATGATCGCCTGCCGCGTGCGGTTCTTGACTCCGGAGGTCACGGCAATACTGTACGGGAATTGTCATTGCCCGAGATGGAACAACTGTGTTCCACTACGAACCATGCAGATTCTGCTGCGCCTTCTCCGCCCGCACCTCCGGGTCCTCGTGCTGGGACTCGTCCTCGGCCTGATCTCCAACGCCGCCAACCTCGCGGCTCCGCTCGCCACCAAGCGGATCATCGACACGCTCGGCACCGGCGACGCGCTGACCGGTCCGATCACGCTGCTGCTGGTGCTCGTGGTGATCGGCGCGGTCATCGGCCTCTGGCAGTGGATCCTGATGGGCACGCTGGCCGAGCAGGTCGTCCTGGACGCGCGGCTCTCGGTGATCCAGCGCTACTTCCGCGCCCGGCTGGCCGAACTGACCGGCCGCCCCACCGGCGAACTGGTCACCCGGGTCACGGCCGACCCGGGCCTGCTGCACCAGGCGTCGTCCAGCATCGTCGGCCTGGTCAACGCCTCGCTGGCCTTCATCGCGACCCTGGTATTGATGGGCACGCTCGACATCGTGCTGCTGCTGTGCACCCTGACCGCGGTGGTGATCGTCGGCGCCATCATGGCGGTGCTGCTGCCCACGATCAGCAAGAGCCAGAAGCTCGCCCAGGACGCGGTCGGCGAACTCGGCGGCGGGCTGGAGGGCACGCTGCGCGCGATGCGGACGGTCAAGGCCAGCCGCGCCGAGGCCCGCCAGGGCAGCCGCATCGAGGCCGACGCCCGCCGGGCCGCCGCGTACAACGTCCGGGCCGCCCGCCGCGCCGCCTGGGTCTGGACGGTCTCGTGGAGCGGAGTCTCCCTGGCCATCATCGCGGTGCTGGGGGTGGGCGCCTGGCGCGCCGACGCCGGCCTGCTCGAGGTCAGCAGCCTGATCGCCTTCCTGCTGTACGCGTTCCAGCTGATGGGCCCGATCGGCGAGCTCACCCAGAACGTGACCGCCCTGCAATCCGGCATCGCCGCGGCCCGCCGGATCAGCGAGGTCTACGCGATGGCCCCCGAGACATCGGATCCGCGCCCCGGCGTCCAGGTTCCCGATGCTCCCGTCCTGGCCGTGCGCGACGTGACGCTGCGCTACGCGGAGGACTCCCGCCCTGCCCTGGACGGGGTGACGCTGACCATTCCGTCCCGCGGCCACACCGCCATCGTCGGCCCGTCCGGCGCCGGCAAGACGTCGCTGTTCTCGCTGCTGCTGCGCTTCCTCGACCCGCAGTCGGGCGACCTCTACCTGCACGGCCGCCCGTACCGGGAGCTCAGCCACGACGAGATCCGGTCCGAGCTGGCGTACGTCGAACAGGAGGCCCCGGTCGTGCCGGGCACCATCCGCGACAACCTCCTGTTCAGCCGGCCCGACGCCACCGAGGCCGAGCTGCACGCCGTACTCGAGCGCGTGCACCTGGCCGACAAGGTGGCGTCCCTTCCCGATGGGCTCGACACGCAGCTCTCCGGAGCCGAACTCTCCGGCGGCGAACGCCAGCGGATCGCCCTGGCCCGCGCCCTGGTCCGCACCCCGGCGGTACTGCTGCTCGACGAGGCCACGGCCCAGGTCGACGCCCTGACCGAGGCTGCGCTCCAGGACTCCGTACGGGAAAGGGCCCGCTCCTCGGCCGTCGTGACCATCGCCCACCGCTTGTCCACAGTGGTCGAGGCCGACCGCATCATCGTGCTCGACCACGGCCGCGTCCGGGCCGTCGGCACCCACGAGGCCCTCCTCGAATCCGACGACCTCTACCGCGGCCTGGTCGAAGCCCTCCGCATCGCCGTCCCCGTCCCGCGGTGATCAGTTCCCGTCCACCTCGAAGCGGACGATCACGATCTCGCTGTCCGCTTGCAGCTCCGGGTAGTAGTCGCGCAGGCCGGGCAGCACATCGGCGGCGCTCGTGAAGCCGTCCTCCCGGGCCTCGTCGTCCGTGATGTCGTCGAGCCGCTTCGCCACCGTCGACGTGATGCGCCCCGGAAGGGATTGCGACTCGAACACCAGCAGCGCCGGGCCGACCACAACCGGATCCTGGAATCTCATGGTCACGCGTTTGCTTCCGTCGCGTACGGCGGGCAGGTGACCGGCCCGGAACCGCAGGCGCTGCAATTGTTGCGTCTGCCACCGATAGGTGTGTGGCAGCAGGTCGGCGATCGGCATCGCTCGCGGGCCGTAGACGGTGGGGACGATGACGTCGATGTCCGGGTGGTAGTCGCTCAGCACCTGTCGGTCCCGTCCGCACGGGGCCAGGACACCGCGGCCGGCGTCGCCGACGGCAACGATGAGCCGCGGGGCCCGGGCACCGGCGGCACGGGCGGCGGCCAGCGCCACAAGTTCCGCGCAGGGTCCGCCGGTGAAGTGGTACAGGTTGAGGCCGACATGGGTGCGGCCGTTCTCGTCGAGGACGGCTGCGGCGACCGTGTGAACGTCGCCGTCGCCTTGCGTTCGCACGAGTGAACGAGCGGCTTCGATCAAAGCCGCTTCCGCAGGCAAGGTCACGTCGCCGAGCCTGAGCGGGGGGCCTCGGAAAGGCAGCCCGGTGTTATAGCTTCTTCGGCGTAGGCCCCGTGGCCGGAGGAGGACCATGCGCGACCGGCTCGCTGTGGCCGCAGTGTTCGGTGGCGTGCGTCAGCGGGCGTGGTCGGTGCTCATCGTCACCGCGTTTCTGGTGCTGGGGGCGGCCGGCGCGGCGGGTCCGATGTTCGCCGAAGCCTCCGACAACGCGGCGTTCCAGGTGCGGCAGGACGAGATTCCGGCGTCGGCCCGGCAGAACGACGCGGCCGTCGTGCGGGTGTCGGCTGACGTCGGGCCGCGCAGCGCCGACCAGCAGCCGGTCATGGCCGACCTGCGCGCGGTGCCCGGGCTGGGCGAACCCGACCTGACCGGGCAGTCCATCGGTGCGGAACTGGCCTCGCCGCAATACTGGGGCTTCACGGTCAGCGCCGGCGGCAAGCAGGAGCGCGGGCGGTTCTTCACGGTTCAGGACCCGGCGGCCGAGCTCGTCGCGCAGGGGCCCGCGGGCCGGGACGGCCTCTGGCTTCCGGAGCCGGTGGCCGCCGAGCTCGGGGTGCGGACCGGCGACAAGATCAGCCTATCCCTGCGACAGGGCGCCCGGGGCACACCGCGGAATGCGACGACCACGGTCAGCGGCGTCTACGCGGTCGACGCGGGCGGACGGCTTCCGGCCGACGTGCCGGGCAGCCGCAAATGGTCGCTGCGACGAGGGGACACCCCGCCCGACACGGAGTACGAGACCCTGCCGGCGTACCTGCTTGTGGGCGACCTGCCGACGGTGGAGCGGCTGGCGCAGTCGGTCGACGATCCGCTGTTCTGGTCGGTTGAGGCCGCGCTGACGCCGGGGACGACGCTGGCCGACGCGCGGCGCACGGCGGCCGAGGTCGAGCTGCTGCGCCGCAGGTATGCCCAGGCCCAGCCGATGGTTGACGGGGAGGATCCGCTCGCGTTGCGGTTCGCGACCGGCATCAGCCGCATCGTCGCCACTGCCCAGACCACGACCGAGGCCGTACGGTTGAGAACCCGTCCGGTGGAATGGGCGGCCATCACGATCGGGCTCGCCTCCGTGCTCGCCGTGGCGCTGCTGTCAGCCCGGCGCCGCGAGCGGGAGCTGCGCCACGCCGCCGCGGTGGGCTTGTCCCCGATCCGCGTGGGCGGCCTGTGGCTGCTCGAACATCTGCTGCCGGCCGTGGCCGGCGCGGCGCTCGGCTGGCTCGTCGCCTGGCAGCTGGTCGTCCGGCTGGGGCCGCCCGGCACCGTCACGGAATCGCTGGCTCCGGCCGCCCGGTCGGGTGGCGCGGCCGTGCTGGCCGGCCTGGCGGCGGTGGCAGCAGTCGCGATGCTGGCAGCTTATCGGCGCGTACGCCCGGCCCCTCCGGCCACGGCCCGGCGAGCTCTGCCCTGGGGTTCGATGGTCGTGATCACCGCCCTCGTGGCCGCCGGGGGACTGATCAGCGCCGGCGGCCCCGCGGGCGGCGTCGACCTGCTCGTGCCGCTGCTCGTTCTGGCCGCGGTCGGTGTGTTCGCCGGCTGGCTGCCAAGCCGGCTGGCCGGCCGCCAGGCCCGGCTGCCGGGGTCACCCGCGCGTGCCGTTCTGTGGCTCGCCCGGCGCCGGCTTAGTTCCGGCGGCGCCGAACGCCGGCTGACCGTTGTGGTGGTGACGGCCGGCCTCGGCATGCTGCTCTTCGCACTTTCCGCGGTGCACTCGACCGAGATCTCGGCCGACGACCGGGTCGCCGTGGCGGCCGGCGCCGAGGGTGTCGGCGTCCTCGAAGGCTCGTGGCAGCTCGACGAGGCGGCGCCGCTGGTGCCGAAGCAAGACCCGCTAAACCCGCCGAGTTTCGATCCGGTGGCCGGCGTACGCGTGCCACCGCTGCCGCCCGGCAACACGGTCGTCTGGCGGACCGATGTGCGGACGCTGCTCGACGACGATCAGAAGGACCTGTTGGTAATCGACCCCGCCCGCTTCGCGGAGGTCGCGTTGTGGGGCCGCGGCGCCGACCTGGCCGAGGCCCGCGCGGCGGTCGCGGCGCTGGCGGCCGAACCGGTCGACGCCATCGGCCGGCCGCGGGTGATCACCGTGGCCGATCCCGCCTCGGACGACGTCGACACGATCCGCATGGAGGTCGGCTTCGGCGACCAGTACTTCGAGGTCGCCGCACGGGTGCGCGCGTTCCCCGGCCAGCGCGGGCGACCGATGTACGTGGCCGCGGCCGACCCGACGCTGGGCAAGCTCGCCTTCGACGATCCCCGCCTGCGACCACGCAACCAGCTCAGCAACTCTGTCTTCCCGCAGGTGTTCCTGTGGAGCTCCGGTGGCGCGGACGGGGTGCAGGCCGTCGTGGCGCCACACAAGGACGTGCAACCCGAGCGCATCGACACCGCCGCCGCGCTGCGACAGGGGTCGGATTACGTCGCGACCAGCCGTGCGCGCGGTTACCAGCTCGCGATCGCCGGTTACCTCGCGTTGCTGGCAATTCTGACGCTCTGTATCTACGCGCAGCGCACGGCCGCACTGCGCCGCCCGGCCGACCTCATGCTGGCCCGGGTCGGTCTGGGCCGCCGGCGCGTCGGGCGCGCGCGGGCGGTCGAATTCGTCCTGCTGGCCTCGATCTCCTTCGCCGCTTCGGTGGCGGGAGTGCTGGCCCTGGCGCCACTCGGCGCCCGCCTGCTCGACGACCAGCCCGGCCTGCTGCCCCGGCTGCTGTTCACCCTCTCCCCCACCGCCCTGGTGGTCACGGCGTGCGCGGCCGTCCTGGCCACCCTGCTGGCCGTGCTGGTCGCCCGGGATCGATCGTCCTCCGAGGAGGCGGCCTACCGTGACGAATGAGCCGATCCTCGAGGGCCGCGAACTGCTCCAGTTGTACGCCGCCCGGACAGGCCCCACGCAGGCACTGCGCGGCGTCGACGTGCGGGTGACCGGCGGCCGGGTCAGCGCGATCACCGGGCCGTCCGGCAGCGGCAAATCCACCCTGCTCGCCGTGCTCGCCCTGCGCGAGCGACCGGCCGGCGGCGAGCTGCGCCACCGTGGACGCCTGGTCTCGTCGCTCTCTCGTCGCGAGTTGCAACGGCTGCGCCGCAACGAGATCGGCTGGGTCGCCCAACGACCGTCCCACAGCCTGTTCCCTCAGCTCGACGCCCGTGGCCAGATCCTTCAGATGGCCCGATTGCGCGGCGTACGGGTCGACGCCGACGCCGCTCTGGCCGAGGTGGAACTGACCTCGCGCGCCGCGGCCCGACCGGACGCGCTCTCCGGCGGCGAACAGCAACGCCTGGCCGTAGCCGCCGCCGGAGTCGGCGCCCCCGCTCTGCTGATCGCGGACGAGCCCACGGCCGAACTCGACGACACCTCGGCCGCCCTGGTGCTAGGGATGTTGCGCGCCCGCGCCGCAGAGGGCAGCGCCGTCGTCATGGCCACCCACGACGCGCGCGCCATGGACGCCGCCGACACTGTTCTGCGCATGCGGCACGGCGTGCTCTCCGGGGCGCACGAATCGGGCCAGACCCACACCGCGAACCTCGACGGGTTGGGCCGCCTGCAGCTCCCGGAGGAGGCGCTGACTCTCTTCCCCGACGGCCGGGTGATCGTCACCGTCGTCGACGGCCACGTGGAGCTGCACACACCTTCTTCAGTTGCCAAAGACCTCGCGCCCTGAGGGGGCAGGACTCGACCCTACGGTCTCGGGCGAGGAGCCTTCGGAGTTGTCCACAAGCCGGCCGAGTACGGACGGTAGTTATCCCCAGGGTCAGGCGATCGGCGCGCGTTCGCGGTCCAGCTCGGCCGCTTCGATCTCGACCGTCAGCGGGCCCCCGGAGAGCGGGTGGGCCGTCTGCGGGGTGGGCGCTGCCGTATCGAAGGCCACGAGGAACGCCGGGCGGCCCTGGCTGGCTGCGTAGATACGACCCACGTACTCGCCGAGCAGGCCCAGGCAGATCAGCTGCACCCCACCCAGCAGCAACACCGCGATGTAGAGCGACGTCCAACCGGGAACGGTCGCGCCGGTGCCCCAGGCGACCAACCCGGTCACGATCAGCGCGACGCAGAGCAGGAAGCTGAGCAGCCCGAGCCAGGTCGCAATCTTCAACGGCGACGCCGAGAACCCGGTGATGCTGTCGAAGGTCAGCCGGATCATGCGGCTGAGCGGGTACTTCGTCTCGCCCGCGACCCGCTCCTCGCGCACGTAGCTCACCTCGGTGCTGGAGAACCCGAGCGACGGCACAACGAGGCGGTACACCGGCCGGGGTTCGGGCAGGTCGTTGAGCACGTCGACCACCGCGCGGCTCATCAGCCGGAAGTCGCCCGCCTGGTCGCTCACCCACGGCCCGACCAGCCGGCGCATCACCCAGTAGTAGAGGCCCGCGGTGTTGCGCTTGAAGGCAGTGTCGGTGCTGCGGTCACTGCGCACGCCGTAAACGACGTCGACCTTGTCGCGCCGGGCCGCGGCCAGCATCTCGCCGATCGTCTCGGGCGGATCCTGCAGGTCGGCGTCGATGCTCACGATGTACTCGCCGCGCGAGGCCTTCAGCCCCGCCCGCAGAGCCGTCTGGTGCCCCACGTTGCGTCGCAGGGCAACCACGCGCAGTTGCGGCCAGTCGACACGCAACTGCATCAGCCGCGACACGGTGGCGTCCCGGCTGCCGTCGTCCACGGCGATGACTTCGTACGACTCCCCCAGCCCGTCGAGCGCCGGCCGCAGCCGCCCGACGAACTGGTCGACCGCCTCGCGCTCATTGAACATCGGCGTCACCACCGACAACGTCACCACCTGAGGCATGAGCGGAGTACTTCCCTTCAGCGTGACGGTCCGACGGCCAGCAAGGATAGCTGTGCATTGTGACCGAGGTGTGGCCACCTTGTGCGACGGCGATTCCCCTCACTACGACCGCTGGTTGCCGGCATCACCATCACTCTCCGCAACACCACCGACTTCTGTCGATCAGGACGACGCGGTTGGAGATCTTCCCCTAGCCGGCATCGGGGGCTGGTAGCCCTTTGCGGGCGTGCGTGAGGCTCTGGCGATACTCCAGGGCCTCGGGGAGCTCCTCGTACTGCAACAGGTTGCCGGCGAGCTCGGTGAGGTGCTGCCGAGCTTCGGCCGGCGTCGCGTGGAAGAACTCCCGGCGCTGGTTGACCAGGTTGACCCGGCGATCGGCCAGCCGTGCATGCATCTGCGCCTCGATGCCGACGGCGTCGTCGGAGAAGAACAGCGCGTGCACGTCGAACAGGAACGGCACCGAGGCATCGCCGAGTTCGCGGACGCGGTCCATCGGCTCGAGCCGTCGGGTCATCCCCACTTTGATCATCTTTTCGCCGAACGCGCCGACGTTCGAGATGACGTACACATATCCGGCCCGCACGTTGGCCGCCCGATAGTCGACGTCCTGGATGGCGGCGTCGATCTGCTCCAGGCGTTGCTGCAACTGCGCCAAGCCCTCACTGTCGCCCTGCGCCTGCAAGGCAGCCACCGCGTTGGCGTAATGCTGCCGTTCCTTGTCGAGCCGCGCCCGCTCCCGGTCGATCTCCTGCTGGAGGCGCCGTTCCTCGCGGAGCCGGGCCTTCTCCTCCCGGTCCCGTTCCTTCTCCTCGGCGAGCTTCTCCTGGTAGTCGGCGGTGAGGCCGAGCTCGCGGACCCGCAGACGGTGATAGTCCTCGGAGACGCGGATGTCCATCGTCTTGCCGAGACGGGCGATGGTGGCGGCCACCTTGCCCAGTCGCTCGACGGCCGCCTGCAGTTTGTAGGGCTTCAGCGTACGAACGAGGTTGTCGGCTTCGGCGTTGTAGGCGCGCAGCATCAACTTGGAGTAGTCGCGCAGCATGGTCCGCCCCTGCGCCGCCGACCCGTTGACGGTCCAGCCCGAGGCGGCCAGGATGGCGCCGCCGTCGGCCTTCGCCATCGTCTTGATCTGCTCCTGCAGTGTGGCCAGCACATCCTGGTAGGCCACGGAGTCGCCGAGCGGATGCTGGTAGTTGTAGATTCCGGCCTCCTGCAAGAGGGCCTTCTCCTCCGTGACCACCACTTGCCGGCGCAGATCGGCCAGGCGCCGCTGAAGCTCGGCCTGCTCGGCTGCGGCCTGGGCTCGAAGTCCGGCGATCTCGTCCCTCAGGCGCCGGCGGTGCGCTTCCAGCTCCTGGATCTCCACCAGCCCGAGCCGGTCCATCTCGGCGCGGAGCTGGTCCCGCTCGGCGCGTAGAGACGTCACTTCGGCTGCCAGCTCGCGCGCCTTGCCCCGGGCCCCGAACAGCGGGATGTCCTGCTCGACCGGCTCCGGCGAGCTCGACACGACGGGCGTCGGCACGGGTCGACTCAGTGCCACGAGCTCCGGCACCTGAGGGCTGGGGACGACCGGTGACGGCACAGGCGCGTCCACCGGACTGTCCTCAATCCACAGTTGCCATCCCGGGGGCAGCGGCCCCCAGCCGGGATCAGGTAACCACCCCGGTGGTGGCGACCACCCGGGAGGCGGCTCCGGCCAGTTCGGCGGGGCATTGAATCGGTATCCACCGGAGTCGCTCGTTGTCTGCCGCTCCCGGACACCTGCCGGAAGTACAACCGGCTCGACTGAGACAGGGGCCGCTCGGGCCGTCGGCTCGTGCGCTGCCGACACGTACGGAACCGGCGTGGCGGGGACGGAGCCGATCGGGCGTGCCACCGACTCAGACATAGCCGGCGCGGGGGTGACTGGCGCGGACGACGTCGGGGGTAAGGACGACATGGGTGGGGGCGGTCCGGCTGTGGCCGAAGCGGACGCCATCGGTGCTGAGGCGGCGCCTCGAGCGACCGGCCGAGCGGTGAGCGGCTGAGATTCGTGAGTGGATTCCGGGGAGCTGGCGAGCCAGCTGTCCGGCAGCTCGTGGGCCCGGGCCACGTACAGTACGACCTCGGTCTTGATCCTGTTGCCCTTGACGATCGCCCGCGCCCCGCTGACCATCCCGCGCTGGTCGAGATGCCGAACGGCCGCCAGCAGTTCCCCACTCATACGCGGAGTGAGCTGCCCGACCCGCCGCCCGTCGATCCGGACCTCAACCACCGTCCGGGTGCTGCGGGCCAGTTGCTCGGTGACCTCGTGCAAGGTCGCATGAACCCAGCATTCGCCCTCGGGCCGAAGCCATTGCGCCAGGTCTGCCAGGTGGTTCTCCTCGCCCGTGACCTGAATCGCTGCCCCCACAGGCAGCAGTTCGTGCGGCACACCCGGCGCCCGGTTCGCAGGCACCAGCATGTGCGGCTCGGCCAGCTCGAGGCGAACCGAGGCACTGAACCCATCCCGCCGATCCGGCCAATGAGCAGCCCAGATCCGTGCCGACACCTGCGGCGTCCACCCGCGGGCCACCAGCTCCATCAACACGGCCGAGTAGCGCCCAGCCTCCTCCCGCGGCAGATACCCGATCTGCCCCGCGCTGCCCCACACCCCAACCGCGTTGCGATCGTGCTTGTTGAGCGGCTCAGGCACCAATTGGACCGCAGCCACAATTTCACTGCCGTCCGCCCGAACGCCGGCACCGACGAGCGCCTTGATAGCCCCCAGATAATGCGATTCGCCAGCCACTTCCATCGAGGCCCACCCACGCTGGCCCCACACATCAAACGGCACCGACATGCCACGCACCGTAGAACCGCACAGCCTCCGCCGATTCGGCCGAACCGCTCACAGTCCCCGCCAAGAAGGCGATCTACGCTCGAAGATCAGCACTCGCCCGCCGCCGAACTGCCGACCTCTCCGGTGTCCCGAGCCCCACACCAGCACGGACGCAGCCGGAAGCGATCACCTACCCCGCCCGGCCGCTCCCGCGTATGCCCTGGTAGGTAAAAATATGGGCCGCAGGCCCTCGTAGCTCAGGGGATAGAGCATCGGTTTCCTAATGTGCGATGCACAGAATGCGACAGCGCGTTCACCTGCACCTCCCCTGTTTGCACAGGCTGTCCGTGCGGCATTATTGCTCGGCCTGTGCTCATTGGGTCGGACCTATGCCAAGCCTCGACGAGGCTAGCGCCTACCGGACGTCTGGCCCAACTCGAACGGGCCGTCCCGAATCAGTATGCGGCACGTCGAGTGTCAAGGACCTGATGCGCCGGACTGGGCGCGTCGCGGCTATTCGCTGCCGCCGTACTTTCGGCGAGGAGGCGATCCGCTTCTGATGCGATCGCACTCAGTTCGCGAGTGGCATTTCCGCGCGCGAGGTCAGCGCCGAGAATCTCGTCCTGTGCTGCTTGGACCCCGGCGAGGAATACCTCCATGGGCGGGTCGATGATCTCCCAGAGTTGGCGGCGCGCATCGGCCGCGATCTTGTCGGCGTGCCCCATGATCTCGGTGATGAACGCCGCGTGCTGACGCTCGCTCTCGAGCTGAGCCTTACGCACTTCGCGTTCGCCTTTCCAGACCTCGTAGCCCGTCAGGCCAATTTGTATCGCGAAACCGCCGATCTTGGCGGCCTTGCCGATCTTGTCAGCGATCTTCAGCGCTTCCCAGGGCTTGAACTTTTTCCCGAACAGGTGGCCGACGTCCTTGACGACGGTGTGGCCGACCGACCCCGACGCGTTCTTGAGGCCGTCGCCCGCCCCCCACCATTTCTGACCCTTCGTGATCTGATCGGCGACCCCACGCCAGTCCACTACCGATGTGAACCGGTCGTGCGTGGCATGGTCCGAAGGCGTAGCCCCCAGGCCGTCCGGCGTTTCCAGCGCGACATTGCCCGAAGGGTGAAGAAGGTGCTGAGCTCGATTGCTGTCGCCGATCTCCAGCAGCCGTTCCGACAACTTGTCGAGCTGCATCTCGGTCAGCCTGTTGATCGCGTGAGCGAATTGCTCGGCATGACGGTCGAGTGCCTCCACCAGCCTTGACTCCGCTGCGTCGAGAGCATCTCCCGCCCGTGAGCCATCGGCGGGGAGACTCGTCGCCGTATCGACGAACGCCGTCACGTTGACCAGGCACGCTGATTTGAACTCCGCCTCGGCCGCGAGGAAAGACCTCTCGATCATGTAGCGACGGTCGGAAACCGCGGAACGCTGCGCGGCGAGCAGGCCGAGCGCGTCCTGTGATGGGGAGTCTTCCACGAACAGTTGTTGTGCTTCGTCACACAGCTGGCGAATGAGGTGCAATGGCTGCCGGAGCTGAGCGAGTTGCCCCCGGTCCTCACTGATCTTGTTGATCTGCAAGCGCAACTCGTCGATGCCGGAACGCGTTCGAAGCGCGTCGGCCCGGGGACCGCCATCCAGACTTCGCAGGTAGTAGACGGAGTCGACTTCCGCGATCGGGAGATTGAACGCCAAGGTGCCGAGCGCATCCTGGACAGCCTTGTCGCGCACGCCCTCGGCCGCCGCCTGCTTGCCGGCCTGCGTGATCACCACGATCATCTGCCCGAACAACTGGAGATCGTTCGCCAGGTGCCGCAGGTAGTCCCTGGATGCGTCGTCGAAGAGGTTCACGGTGACGACGAACAGAATGAAGTCCGCCTCACCGATCGCACCGACGGCCAACTCGTCGTGACTTCGCAGACCGGACTGGACACCTGGTGTGTCGACGAGCACCACCGAGCCGTCCCACTCGTACTCGGTGACGGCATCGGTAGCTATGTCGGCGTCGATGACGGGTTCCACATCCCCGTCGGTCAACGCTTTGATCAGGCTCGACTTACCACTGCTGAATTGACCGGTGAGAACCATTCGCGGCTTCTGTCGGGATTGTATGCGTGCGCGGGCGAGAAGCTCCCCCGCGAGCAC
Organism: Paractinoplanes polyasparticus; assembly: GCF_019710575.1. Taxonomy (GTDB): domain Bacteria; phylum Actinomycetota; class Actinomycetes; order Mycobacteriales; family Micromonosporaceae; genus Actinoplanes; species Actinoplanes polyasparticus. The sequence goes on from NZ_JAHWFK010000013.1 coordinate 418,772, forward strand.
GCCGGGATTCAAACTCAATACGTGCTGCAAGCGTGACATCAACTCCTGCGCCCGCGATGGCAGTTCATGCACGAGAACGTTCGTCACGAGGGCCTCCTTCGTCCGTTTCCTTGATTCGCACGTCGACCCCGGTGTGCACGCGCGCAAGAGCGTGCCATGCCTCCCAAGCACCCGGAGCGACAGGCTCGTTCAGGGCGATGTCTAGGGTGTCCGAGCCCGTCTCGTGCACAGTCACCTCGCGATCCGCCAGGTACCGGATGATCTGGAGCGCGTTGGTGTTCGCCGATGAATGCACCGATGTGGGCACGATGCGTTCCACGCACTCCGTCGTCGGGTCGAGCGTGAGCTCAGTGAAATTCGGCCCCGAAACCTCGACCGCGATGCCCGCACCCCGCCAGCGGGTGGCACGGATGACGGCCGAGGCCACCCGCTCATGGCCCGTGCAGCGCAACAGTTCACGACCGAGTTCGGTGTCGATCCGGGTGATCGCCGGCTCGACCTCGTCCGACGCGACACGCTGCAGCACCGCGATGGAACGCTCGAGCACGGCACAGGCCGCGTACTGCCGGGCGACTTCGTCCTCGACTGCATCGAGCCAGTCCTGGCGAATCCGGTCGCATTCCGGTACGAGACCATCCCTGAGTTTCGTCAGCAGCTCCGACATCTGGTCGCGGACCTTCCGGCGGCGGCGTTCACGAACCTCCGCGGCACTTCGGAAGATTTCGTCACCGATCCAGTCGATGAACCGGTCGAGTCCGAGAAAGCTGACGGCGAGTCCGATGACGCCGCCAGCGACCACACCGATCGCAGTACCGAGACCAGGCGTCAGAAAGGTGCCGGCGACAGCGCCGGCCTTCGCGCCAAGTGCGAGTCCGCCCAGGCCCACGGCGAACCGCCCACCAGCCTTGACCGCACGATTGCCCCAGACCGCACCTCTACCCCCGAGGTCCTGGAAGCCATCGACGCCCAGCCCCGCCCAATCGTCGGCCACATCGATCGCGACGCCCTTCAGGTCGGCAGTCAGTCGCTGCCCGGCGTCCGCAACGGACTGCTCGACTTCCGTGCGGAGGACGGCGATCTCGCGGTTCAGCCGTTCGTTGATCTCATCGAGGTCCCGGTCGACGTCCACGCTCTCGGCCCAGCGCTCACGGGCGGCAATGGCTGCTGCGAAGGCCGCTTTGGTTTCCTCGTGCGCATCGTCCACCCGCCGTAAGGCGCGTTTACGGAATTCGAGCTGCATCCCCATGCTCGCCGTGAGCGCCGAGGACGCCGTGGCGCGTGCGTCCTCCAGGGCGCTGGCGGCGTCCAGGAGAGCGAGACGCAGATTGTCGCAGATACTGACTATGCGCCGTTGTTCGACGGTGCGATCCGCCTGGAACCGAAGGGCGCTGATCAGGGAGTCGATCCGGCTGTTAGCGTGCAGGATGCGGGATTCTTCGACGCTCAGCGAACCCGAGCGCGCCAACTCGGCCGCCTGGGCGTGAATTGCCACCGCGTCGATGTAACGCCCACCGGCTCGCAGAAGGTGACGGCGGATCGGCGCCAGGTTCCCTTCCGCGTCACCTCCGAACACCAGCCCGGGTTCTTCGAGCATGTCCAGCAGCCCGATCTCATCGGTGACGTCGGCGAGACAGTTCAGAGCCACGAGGATCGGCTTGCCAAGGTCGGACAGCCGCTCCAGCGCACGCCCGGTCTGTTCCTGCGTCGCTTGATCGGTCGCCACCCAGAGAATCAGATCCGCGTCGGCGACCTGACCGAACGCGACCTCGTAATCCTCTCTGCCGTCCATGGCGCCGACACCCGGAGTATCGACGATCTCGACGCCGATCTCTTTCGCCACCCGGACACAGGAATCTCGGGAGTATCGCTGCCTCCCATCGCCGACGCGGTCGCCATCGCCGGCCGACAGATACTCGAAAAGCGTGCTCTTGCCAGCCATCGTCCGGCCCATGAGGACGACCCGGAACGGCCGTTCGACATCACGGTCCGCAAGGGACTCACAGACAGCTTCAAGGTGTACCACGCTGTGGCGCAGACGGTCGACGGCACCCTCGAGTGACCGGCGATGTTCACTGGTGCCGAGCTGCACATCGATTGCCTGCGATGCTCGTGCCAGCTCGCGAGACACCTCTCGCCCACCGGTAACCAGGAACGCCCGGAATGCAGCGGGCACGGTCGACGATGAATCATCCGACCCGGAGATCCACTCACGTGCCGAACCCTGACCCGACGTACCGGGCTGGCTAAAAATCCGCCAGGTCACGAGTAGCATCCCGTCTTAACAGACATTCGGGGGCAGCGAGCGTAGCTCGAGCCGGCACCTTCGTTGTGACCAGGCAATCGCAGCGCCCGGGGCGGCTCTCGTCATTTTACGCCAGCCACGATGTGGCACCGACCGGAGTGGCCAGTATCCGATTTCTAGGAGGCCGCTTGGTAACAACGTTCACGTTCCTGCTGCCACAGCTCGTCGTCACTCAGCGCGGCATACTCTGGCCGCATCTTTCGGGCCAGGCCGTAGAAGCCCGAACTCGGCCGGGCGGTGTCACGTGAAACGACCAGCGCGCTCCATAGCGGCTCGCCCTTGTCGAACGCTCGGCGAGAAACCTTTTCGAGCGGTTGGCTCAGGAAGTCAGGCCTGGTTTCCACCCGCTTCGCAAGAGGGCCATAGCCGATCAGCCCCTTCGCCGTAGCAACGCCGAAAAGAATGTCCGCGATACGGTCGACCCGGTCGACCTCGAACGTCTCAGGCATTCGATCACGATAGGGCAGGTTCGGCCCGTGATGGCTCAGCCGATCCGCCACAACCATGGGCGTCCAGACCCGTCGAAGCGCCCGCATCTGTCGCCGGAAAGAGCGCAGTTGGCTCGGCCAGCATGGCGTGAACCCTTTACGAGAAGGTCACCGGTGCCGCGTAGCCCGGTGAAGCCGCCGGCCATCTGGACGCTGACGCCGCTATCGCGGACGTCCTCAGCTCCGCCGTTGAGCAGCAGCGCAACCACTCGCGGGCAAATCAGAGGCAACCGTGGTCAGGCGTGCGGGGTCATGCCGCTGTCGCACGCTTTCCGGCGGTCCGGGGGAGGGAGGATTGGTGCTGTGATGTGTTCAAGACTGGTGGAGGCATCGTTGCACGTCGACGAGCCTTCGCTACCGGGCCTTGACTTGCCTCTACGTGGCCGAGGACGGCTTCGCCTACCGCTTGGGCCAGCTTCGGCGGTACGGCGTTGCCGATGAGCCGCCCGAGGGGCGCGAACTGCACCGGCTGATCGGGCGAGACGAACTCGTAGTCGCGTGGGAAGCTCTGCAGGATTGCAGCCTCCCGTAGAGAGATCGCCCGATCTTGTTCGGGATGCCCGAAACGTCCGGCGCCGTAGTTGTAGGACAGGGTCGTGATGGTGGGAGACGGCTGGTCCCAGACCATGCGGGCGTAGACGTTGCGGAAGGTCGACCCGGACGACTTGCGGTGACACGGAGATCGAAGGTCTTCGCGCCACTCCCCCCAGGTGCCACCCGGAGTCGAGCTCTTGATCCTCTCGAGGTTGATCGGCGTCAGTGTCCGGCTCTTGTGAAGGCGGTCGGTGGGGTCGGTCTTTCCGTGGTCGAGTGCGGGTAGCTCGCGAAGGGCGCGCCCGACGGTGACGTAGTCGGCTGGCGCGACCTTGCCTTTGGGTACACGAATCTCGCCCAGACGTGAGGCGACGAGGACCATGCGACGCCGATGCTGGGGAACGCCGTAGGCGGGGCAGTGGCAGGAGTCGAAATCCACCGCATAGCCGAGTTTTTCGAGCCTGGCAACGAACGCCTTGAAGACCGGGGTGCTTCCGATGCGAGGAACGTTTTCCATGGTGACGATTTCGGGCATGGTGCCTTCGACCAGACGCCCGACCTCGTCGACCAACGGCCACTGAGCTTCCTGCGAGGTATCGGCCCCACGGCGGTAGGAGGAGAACGGCTGGCAAGGCGCGCAACCGGCGAGCATCCGGATCGAGCCTTTCGGCCACATCTCAGCCAGCTCGTCGGCCGCCAGTTCGCAGACGTCCTTCTTGTGGAAGGGCGCACGGACGTTGGCCCGGTACGGGTAGTCGCATGCTGGGTCGATGTCGACGCCCGCGACGACATCGATACCTGCCTCCTGCAACCCGTACGACAGACCACCGACACCGCAAAAGAGGTCGATTGCGGAGATCTTGACGTTTCGCGGAGCCATGCTGGGACTTTAGTTGGTCGACGCGCGTCGACGCTGTCCGGGATCACCGCGTGTCCGTTCGACCACCCGAGAACGACGAACGGTCGAATCATCGACATATGTGCAACACGAGCTCCTCGGTCCCGCTTGACGACTGATGGAACTACTAGCGTGTCAACGATCACTTGGGGTTGGAACCTGGGCACTGCAAGCCACCTTGATCCGAACGGCGCACCACCAAAAAAATAGAATATTTGTTCCATAAGCCCATTTTTGTCGTACCCCCGCTCTACTCTCGGAGCCCCACGGACGGGGAGGGATCAATGACGATTACCGCGAAGCCTTCGGCACCGCCTTCCGTAAGCGTTTCCGCAGCTCTCATGGACGAGCTGCGGGCGATTCTCGATAGCCACGAGAGGCACCAGGCGAAGTCGCTGTTGGCAGACTTCGTCGTCCGGCACAACCTCACCCAAGACGACGTCGAAGATCTGCTGGCGCTGCTGACACGCCGACGAGCCCCGAGCCGAACCACCGCGCCCCGCCAGCGGACACACGTCTCCGTGCTCGTCGACCACCCGTCGATACCCAAGGGTCCCGACAACGTGCGAGACACGCATCCAGTCTCCGCGGACAGTGCTGCCAGCGATGAAGGGCAGACCGACGAAGAACCCGCGGACGACGGGCCCGACTGGATGTTCGGCGACGAACCCGAACCGTCTGCGATTCCTGCATCCCGCGATGCGGTGGGGATGGCGTTCGACGATCTGTTCGGCGACTGGACCCGATCCGGCGGCCGGGTGACGCGTGCTGAGGTCGCACTGCTCGTGACCCGTCGTGGCTTGTCCGCCGCCCAGCACGGTGAACTGCTCAGTCTGCTGGAGGATGCGGGTGTCGATCTGCCGACGTCCGTCGAGGCTCGCCCATCCAGGTCCGCAGACCCGACCAGGGAGCTGAACGGAGACTCGGTCCGTCACTACCTGCGAGAGATCGGCCGGCACCCCCTGATCGGCGCAAGCCGCGAGGTGGAACTGTGGTCGATGATGAAGCAGGGCGAGGTCGCACTCGCAGAACTCGACTCGCGCTGGGGCGATCTCTCGCGCGACGAGCGGCGATCGTTGCGGAACCGCGTCGAGCAAGGTCACAACGCGCACACTGCATTGGTGTGCGCGAATCTACGGCTGGTGGTGTCCATCGCGAAGGCGCGGCACTACGACCAAAGCGGTCTCGAGTTCGCCGATCGGATCCAGCACGGCAACATAGGGCTCATGCACGCCGCCCACCTCTTCGACGGGTCCAAGGGCTACAAGTTCTCCACCTACGCAACTTGGTGGATCAGGCAACGTATCGAGCGAGCAGTCGCGGATGAAGGCCGCGTGATTCGTATCCCCGTCCACGTCCACGAGCAGGTCCAGAAGGTGCGGAAGGCAATCCGGAAGCTCACCGGTCGCCTGGACCGTGAGCCGACCCTGAGGGAAGTCTCCGACGCAGCCGACATGGAACCCGGCAAGGTGCAGGCGATGTTGGACTTCATGCAGCCGATACGCAGCATTGACGTACTCCTGGGCGACGAGGGAGATCTCCGTCTTTCGGATGTCCTCGCGAACGACGACGAACGTGACGGACGCACCGATCCGGCGGAAATCGTCGGTCACACGATGCTGCGCGCCGATATCGATCGCACCCTCAAGAAGCTGCTGCCGGAGCGAGCTGTGGGTGTCCTCCAGCGCCGGTACGGCCTCGATACGGGTGAGGAGGAGACGCTGGAGGAGATCGGCGCGGACTTCGGCGTCACGCGGGAGCGGATCCGGCAGATCCAGGCCAAGGCCATGGCGACACTCCGTGAGCATGAAGGTGCAGCACCCCTACGCGCGTACGTGACCGACGAACCTGCGGCGATCCGTCCCACCGTTCCGCCGAAGGGAAAGCGTGATGAGTGACAGCAAGGATCAGCTCTTCGATGAGGCGTGCGACAGGTTCGTCAGCTGGCTGGACCGCCGTGTGACGGCAGCTGGGCGGGGCGATGGTCTGGATCGGCTGGAGGTGGCGCCGGCCGGAACCTTCTGGCTGGGGCGGCTCGCCAGCGAGGACGAGGTTCGCACGGATGTGAGCGACGACCGATCGGAGCGGCTGGATCCGTGCGCGATCGGCCTCCGGTTCCGTCCGGCCGATGCGGCCCCGTGGTCGATGACGGTGACGGTACGGGCCCGAGCCTGGGTGAAGGATCCCAAGGACGGGCCGCATCCGGAAATGCCGTGGTGGCGCACCGGCCCGGTCGAGGAGAAGATTCCGGTCGTCGTGGGCGCCAGCGGCGGGAAGTTCGGGGCCAAGCAGCTGCAGGCCGCGTTCGCGGCCGTCGGCGCACCGGGCCTGAGCGCCGAGGTCCGGGTCGAGGTGGAGGACTGGCACAAGGAGCCCGAGCTGGTCGTGGAGTTGGTGAACACAAGTCTGGCAAAGGTTCCGGGCTTGGCTGATTCGCATCTCTACGAGACGCAACTCGAGGTGGCGGGTCTTGCAACCGTTCCGTTCCAGATCGAGGCCCTGCCGGACAGCTTCCGGTACGACCGCCGGGTGCCGGCGTACGGCATCAACGTCGGCGTCGAGGTGCTGCCGACGGGGGCGTTCCGCACCTCCGACACCGTCAGCGTGCAGACCTACCGGCCGGACTACTGGAACAGCGACCGTCCCGAGCCTGTTCTGTCGTTCGATCGGCTCGCGAACGACCCGATCCCCGTGCTCACCGAGTTGGTGGACGCACTCGACGAGTACGCGCACCGGCACTGGTCGCAGACTGCGCTGGAGGCACGCCACTCAGCCGATGGGTGGACGGAGGACATGCGTGCCAAGGCTCAGACGGCAGCTGACGAGGTCATCGCCGAGCTCGATCGGGTACGCGTCGGTCTGGAGCTGCTGCAGACTCACCCGAAGATCCTGCGGTCCTTCCAGCTCATGAACGAGGCGATCGGGCTGAGCGCGAAGGGCCGTGGCTACAGCACATGGCGTGCCTTCCAGGTGGGTTTCCTGCTGTCCTCCATCCGCTTCCTGGCCGAACCCAAAGAGGAAGCCGACTACGTCGACACCGTGTGGTTCGCCACCGGCGGCGGCAAGACCGAGACGTACCTCGGGCTGCTGTTGACCGCCGCGTTCTTCGATCGATTGACGGGAAAGCGCACGGGCGTGACCGCGTGGTCCCGTTTCCCCCTCCGGCTGCTGAGCCTGCAGCAAACGCAGCGGTTCGCTGACGCCCTCGCCGGCGCCGAGATCGTCCGCCAGCAGCAGGAGGACCTTCGGCGCACCGCCCCATTCAGCCTCGGATTCCTCGTCGGGCAGGCGGGCACGCCGAACAAGATCGTCCCCAAGCCGGAGAAGGAAGACGACATCACTCCGGACACCCCGGGCATGGAAGAGAAGTACCGGGTACTGCTGCACTGCCCGTTCTGTGGCGACGAACGTCTGGCCATGAAGTTCGACAGGAAACACTGGAAGCTGGAGCACCACTGCACCAACGGGCATTGCCCCTGGAAGCGGGGGCCACTGCCCGTCTACATCGTCGACCAGGAGATCTTTCGGTTCCTCCCGACGGTGGTCGTGGGCACCCTCGACAAGGCAGCATCGATCGGCCTGCAGCAGGCGATGCGCGGTCTCCTCGGCCCACCGCAGAAGCTCTGTTCCGAGGAGTGGCACGGCTTCACCTATTCGACTCGTTCGAAATCGCCGAACGGTTGCCTCGTTCCCGGCTGCCAGGGCACGCTCAAACCGCTACCTATGCCGGAAGAGCGTTTCGGCCCGTCGCTTCGGCTGCAGGACGAGCTTCACCTGCTGCGCGACAGTCTGGGCGCTGTCGATTCGCACTACGAGAGCCTGCTCGACCATCTGCAGGACAAGCTCTGCGGCAGCCGCGCCAAAATCGTTGCCAGCAGTGCGACCCTGACCGGATACGACCACCAAGTCAAGATCCTGTACCGGCGCAAGGGCCGCGTCTTTCCGCAGCCGGGGCCGAGAGCCGGTGAATCTTTCTGGACCGTCCCGAACGCCACGAAACTGCGGCGCTTCGTCGCTGTCGCACCGCGTGGCGTGACGCTGGAGCATGTCAGCGACCGAACCTTGGATGCCCTGCAGCGATGCGTTCGCGAACTGGTGGACGAGACGGCACGGGTGTGCGCGGAAGCCGGGGTCGATCTGGGACATGCGGAAAAACTGATCAGCATGTACGGCACGGACGTCGTCTACGGCTCGACGCTCTACGACGTGGAGGCCGCCGGCCGAAGCCTTGGTAGCAACAACACCGTCACCGGCATCAACATCGAACAGCTGACCGGTCAGACCGACTTCGATGAGGTACGCAACATCCTGGAACGGCTGGAAAAGCCGGAGGACAAGTTCGAGGACCGCATCCACGTGATCGCCGCCAGCTCGATGTTGTCTCATGGCGTTGACGTCAACCGGCTCAACACGATGGTCATGCTCGGCTTGCCGCTGACCACGGCCGAGTTTATCCAGACGACGGCGCGCGTCGGCCGCCGGTATCCGGGGCTGGTTTACGTCCTGCACAAGATCGCCCGAGAACGCGACGCCCAGACGTTCCGGCACTTCGACAAGTACGTGAGCCAGGGCGACAGGTTCGTCGACGCCATTCCGATCACCCGCCGTAGTCGGCGCGTGTTGGCTATCACCATGCCGGGTGTGATGGCAGCACGTGTCTTGATGCTTCACGAGCCGGCCAGCAAGCAGCGGCTGAGCACATCTTCGAAGCTGCGACAGTATGCCCACGATGCCGGGATCGGACCGGTCGACGAGGCCGCAGCGATGGCGGCGATCCTCGGGCTCGACGGGCCAGAGGATTCCCTGCACCAGCAGCAGATCGTCGACTGGGTGCGAGAGTGGTTCGCCGAGCTGGAGGACCCGGCCAGCAAGGCCCAGTACACCTTTCAAATCGGCAGTCCGTCCCCGATGACCAGCCTCCGTGATGTCGAGGCTCAAGCTCCGATCCACGACTGAAGGCGGACGACATGACGAAGCTGGGATCCCGTAGCGGCAGCCAGATCCTTCGGACCTTCTTGCCCGCGCAAACCGTTGACCTGCGCGGTGACATCTACCGGGTCGACGAATGGTCCGCGCCCAGCCCGATCGAGGTCGATTCGGACCTGGTCCGATGGAGCCTGCTCAACGAAATCGGCGCGTGGACCGCGAACGACAAGGACAGCGGCATGGCCGCAGATCTGCTGCGCAAGGTGCCCGTGGAAGTGGTGGAGCTCGACGAGCGCCGCGGCGTCACGGTCGAGCGCTATCCGCGAGTGTGGTTGTGCCGCGCCTGCAAGCGCATCGGTAAGTCGGAGGAAGCCCGCTGCAAATGCGGGAAGAAGGCCTGGGGGCAGCTGCACTTCGTCGGTGTGCACGAGTGCGGCGCCATCGCCGAGCCCTGGATCAAGCGGTGTCCCCAGCACGACGATGTCCAGCTGGTCACTCCGAAGAGCGCCAAGGCGGCAGACATCAAATTCGTCTGTCCGACATGCCGCGTCGAGACGATGCCGGGGCTCGGCTTTGGACGCAAGTGCGCGTGCGGTGATGGAACCGTCCGATGGAACGTGCACAAAGCCCGGATGGTGTATGTGCCGCGTGGCATGGTGCTGATCAACCCTCCGCGGCCGGAGCACCGTGAGAACCTCAAGCTGGCCGGCGGCTACCGAAAGGCGCTCATCTGGGTGGTCGAAGGGTTGACCGCGGCTCGGCCCGCCGACGTGGCAGCGAAGCCGACCCGCAAGGAGCTTTTCGATCAGCTGATCTCCGGCAACATGTCGCCGGAGATCGCCGAGCAGATGGCGACTTTCGCAGAGCAGGCAGGCCAGCTGGCCGAGGCCGGCGATCATCCGGTCGACCTCCTCTCTCAGACGCGCCGCGACGAGGCCGAACGCGGAGCCTTCGACATCGCGATGGCCTTGGCGGAGAGCCGGACCCCGACGACGAAACTGCACGCACCGGACCCGGGCGATCCCCTCGAAAGCCGCTACCGAGACGCCTATCCGCCAGCCCTGAAACGGGCCGGCATCGACGGACTCGACCTCGTCGACAGGTTTCCGGTGCTCAACGCGATGTACGGCTACACCCGCGGCGAGGACGATCCGTCGAAGTGCCGGCTGGTGCCGTTCCGCCGCAAGCGAGGCGGCTACCGCCTCTACGGCAACCTGGCGGAGACCGAGGCTTTCCTGATTCGCCTAGATCCGGTGCGTGTCGCTACGTGGTTGTCCAACCGAGGTCACCGGTTGTCGGGGTGGACGCCTGAGTCGACCGACCCGTTCGCGGCACGGGTCGCGATCCTGGAATCTGCGGTGATCCCCACCAAGCGTGACGACCCGAAGGTGGAGTCCACCGGCACCGACCTGCTCAAGCTGATTCACACGTACGCGCACCGGTTCATCCGGCAGACGGCGGTCTTCGCCGGCATCGAGCGCGACGCTCTCAGCGAGTACCTGGTGCCGGGCCATCTCGGGTTCTTCGTCTACGCGGCAGCCCGTGGCGACTTCGTCCTCGGCGGCATGCAGGCGGTCTTCGAGTCCAACCTCGACGACCTGCTGACCGCCTTCGTCGAGGCCGAGCACCGATGCCCGCTGGACCCGGGATGCAGCATAGGCAGTGGCGCCTGCAGCGCCTGCGTGCATGTCGGCGAACCGTCCTGCCGGTTTTTCAACCGGTTCCTGGACCGCGGAGCCCTGTTCGGCAAAGACGGCTACCTGCGGAGGCAGCGGGTCACGCCATGATCATGGATCCGCTTTCCCGCCAGGCCTGCTCCACCCGATCGGCCGCGGCCGACGGCGGCTCGTGCTCCCAGACGTGCAGAACGGTCCAGCCGAGATCGGCGAGCGCGGAGTCCTTGGCACGGTCTCGGGCGACATTGCGATCAAGCTTGTCCTGCCACCAGTCCCGGTTGTTGCGCGGCATGGTGCCGTGCTCTGGACAGCGATGCCAGAAGCAGCCGTCGACAAAGACGGCGACCTTCGCCCGGGTGAACGCGATGTCCGGGCGCCCGGGCAGCCGCGGATGGTTCACCCGGTATCGCAGACCGCGCCGATGCAGTTCCCGGCGTAGCGCAAGCTCCGGTTTCGTGGCTGCCCGTGCCTGGCGGGCGAGGCGAGCCGAGGTTGCGGCGTCCAGTGGTGTCGGCAGGGTGGACTTTCGGCCCATCTCTCCAACCTATCTGGTGAGACTCGGTCGGCTCGCCGGGCGTTAGGCTGCTCCGATCAGTGGCCGACTTGTAGCTGAATATGCCTTTAATCGGGAAAGTGGAGATCCTTGCTGTGACGGCACCGAAGCCCGACGTCCGCCGCTCGCTCGCTCCTGGCGCGGTGGTCGAGATCCGAGACGAGGAGTGGCTGGTCCGCGCCACCGAGGAGACCGCCGACGGCACTCTCGTGCACGTGCAGGGCCTGGGTGAACTGGTCCGCGACACGGTCGCATCGTTCTACACCAGCCTGGACACGATCACTCCGCTGGACCCGGCGAACGCAGTAGTCACCGCCGACGAGAGCCCGCGTTACCGAACGGCCCGGCTATGGCTGGAGTCGACGATCCGCAAGACCGCGGTGCCCCTCGCCGACCAGTCGTTGTCCGTCGCCACCCAGGGGTTGGCTGTGGCTCTCGGCTACCAGCAATCCGCCGTTCGTAAAGCGCTCGACCCCGCCAACCTGCGACCACGCATCCTGCTTGCCGACGCGGTCGGCCTCGGCAAGACCCTCGAGATCGGCATGATCCTCTCGGAGTTGGTCCGCCGGGGTCGTGGTGACCGCATCCTCGTGGTGACGCCCCGCCACGTGCTCGAACAGATGCAGCACGAGCTGTGGACCCGGTTCGCGTTGCCGTTCGTCCGACTCGATACCGCCGGCATCCAGCGGGTTCGGCAGAAACTGCCGGCCACCCGGAGCCCGTTCACCTACTACCGCCGGGCGATCATCTCGATCGACACGCTCAAGTCCGACCGTTATGTGGCCAGCCTGCGTAAACAGCGCTGGGACGCCGTGGTCATCGACGAGTCGCACAACCTGTCGAACGCGGCCACCCTCAACAACCGACTTGCCCGGCTGCTGGCCCGCCACGCCGAGGCCCTGATCCTCGCCTCGGCCACCCCGCACAACGGCAAGGCCGAATCCTTCGCCGAGTTGGTGCGCCTGCTCGACCCGTCCGCGGTGCCGCCGAGCGGGGACTTGGACCGCACCGAGATCCGCCGGCTCGTCGTCCGACGGCATCGGCACAGCCCCGAGGTGGCAAACGCCGTCGGTGCCGACTGGGCCGAACGCCAGGAACCGAACAACATTCTCGTGCCGGCCACCCCCGCCGAGAACGCCGTCGCCGAGGAACTGGAGCAGACCTGGTTGTGGCCCGGCGAAGGCGGCAGTCCTTACTCGGGCCAGCGTGGGACCTTCTTCCCGTGGACGCTGGCGAAGGCGTTCCTCTCCTCACCGGCGGCGCTGCAGGAGACCATCGACGGCCGCATCGACCGTGTGGCCAAGGACTCGAAGGTCCCGTCCGACCGAGCCGAGCGTGAACTACGGGCGCTGCGCCACCTAGGCAAACTCAACGAGCAGACCATCAAGCAGCCGTCGGCCAAGTACACCCGGCTGATCGCGTACCTGAAGGAGATCGGCGTCGGGCCGAACTCGTCTGTCCGCGCGGTGGTCTTCGCCGAACGCCTGGAGACGCTGCGCTGGCTTCACCGCAACCTGCCGAAGGACCTGGGGCTGGCCACGAACGCCGTCGACCTGATGCACGGTGGACTCACCGACCAGGAGCAACAGGATGTGGTCGAACGCTTCAAGCAGGAGCAGGCACCCGTTCGTGTGCTGGTCACCGGTGACGTCGCTTCCGAGGGCGTCAACCTGCACGCCCAGTGCCATCAGCTGATCCACTACGACATCCCGTGGAGCCTGATCCGGATCGAGCAGCGCAATGGCCGCATCGACCGCTACGGCCAGAAGCATCCGCCCCGGATCACCGCCCTTGTGCTCGATCCGTCCAGCGGCAAGTTCGCTGGTGACGTCCGTGTGCTGTCGAAGCTCATCGAAAAGGAGAACGAGGCGCATACCGCTCTCGGTGACGTCGCCTCGTTGATGGGGCGATACGACGTCAAGGGCGAGGAAGACGAGATCCGTTCAGTCCTGGCGGGCACGAAAAAGCTCGATGACGTCATTCGTCCGGTCGCCGAGGTCGCCGCCGGTAACGACCTGGCCGCGATGTTCGCCCAGCTTTTCGACAGTCCGGCTCTGGAGACCGTCGAGCCAACTACGCCGGCCGCCGTCGAGGAGACCAGCAACGCGGGCTCCGGCCTCTACGACGACGAGGTCTCCTACCTGGAGGAAGCCCTGCGAGAGGCCTTCATCGATCCGACCGCACCACCGGCTCGCGGCGGCGTCGGTTGGCGCCGCGACGAGGCGTTCGGCACGGCCGAACTCGTCCCGCCACCGGACCTGGTGCAACGCCTCGACGTACTGCCACAGAGCTACCTCACCGACCGCAAGGTCACCGAACGTCTCGTTCTCGCCACCACCACGGCCCGCGGCCAGGAACGGCTCACCGCCGCACTACGCGACCGCACCGGCACCACCTGGCCCGACGCGCATTACCTGAGTCCGCTGCACCCGGTCCTCGACTGGGCAGCCGACCGTGCCCTAGCAGCCCTGGGCCGCAACGAGGTCTTCGCCGTGCGGGGCACGGTGGACGCTCCGACCGTCCTTTTGCTCGGCGCCCTCACCAACAAGCGTGGTCAGGTGGTCTCCACCTCGTGGCTGACCGCGCAGTTCCCCGATCCGGAAGCACCCTCGTTCGTCCTGGTGACGCCGCACCGCTCGGCCCAGGCCGCGCTGCAGGAACTCGGCTGGGCCACCTCCCGGGCCAACCCCGGCGCCGTCGCCGGTCTCGACCTGCTCCAGCCTCTGATCGGCCCCGCGGTCAAGCAGGCGTCGGCCTACCTGGAGAAGAACGTCTTCGAGGCGGCGAGCCGCGACGCACAACAGCGGGTCGACGAGTGGCGCCGCAAACTCGACGCCTGGGACGCCGGAGCCGACGTCCTGATCCGGCGCAGCGATCTACAGGCCGACCGGGACCGCATCGACGAGGAACGCGAACTGGCCGCATCGATGGCCCCGTCCCGCCAACTGGTACGCCCGTTGCTGGTGGTCGTGCCCGACACCGAAGGGAACGACAAGTGAGCGGGTCGGACGCGATCCTCGTCGGCGAAGGCTGGATCTCCGAGCACTACTTCACGACCGAGGCCACCAAGGAGTCGTTCCGCGCCAAGGTCCTCGAACGCCGCTCCGTCTGGGACGCTGAAGAGGCCGAGAAGCGCTCGACGGCCCGCTCCCGATTCCTGGCAGTCCGTCGGGACCTGGAAACCGACCTGGCCACCCTCTCCGAACTCCTCGGCCCAGCCGCGGCCACCGACCAGAGCGGAAGTCGTGCCGCCCACGGTGTTCCCGCCCGCGTCGTCACGACCCTGCGGACCGTCCTCGGCCTCGACGCACCCGGCCTGGTCACCGCCACGACTGGGCCGATCACCCGCGTCTCTTCGGCCGGGGTTGCCGGGGCCGCTCCGCTGGTTGTGCTGACCGCCTTGCCCGTGGACGCCGTCGAGGAGCTACTCGCCCGGGACGCCGTCACACTCGCCGAGCCGATCCAGCTGACCGAGAACGGCGACGAGATCAAGAGTGCCGCCCGGCTGCTGTCCGCCCTCTTCGTCGCCGACGACGCCCCCGAGCTTGCTCTCGTGCTGGCCGGGCGATGGGCACTGCTCGCCGAACGCGAGCGCTGGGCCGAGGGCCGCTACCTCGCCGTCGACCTTCAGCTCGTCTGTGAACGCAACGACACCAAGAAAGGCGGCGAGATCGACCGGGCACTCGCCTGCCTCTGCGCCGAATCGATCGCCCCGGACGCCGACGGCAAACAGTGGTGGCACGGCGTGCTGGATGCGTCGGTCAAGCACACCGTCGGTGTCTCTCAGGACCTGCGCGACGGCGTACGCCTCTCCATCGAGATCGTCGCCAACGAGGTCGTCGACCGCCGACGCGCCCGAGGACTGCCGCCGCTGCCGAATTCGGAAGCCCAGCCGCTCGCCCGGCAATCCTTGCGCTTCCTCTATCGGATCCTGTTCCTGCTTTACGCCGAAGCCTCCCCGGAATTGGGAGTACTGCCGGTCGGTGCCCCCGAATACGACCAGGGCTACAGCCTCGACCGGCTCCGCGAACTCGTCCAGGTCGAACTGGCCACACCCCGGGCTCGCAACGGCACCCACCTCTACGAGTCGCTGGGTGTGCTGTTCCGGCTCGTCGACAAAGGCAGCCCGACGGCCACCGTCGGTGAGGATGCAGCAGTTGCACCGGGCTTGACCTTCAACCCGCTGCGGGCCGACCTGTTCCGGCCCGCAGCCACCGCGCACATCGACGAGGTCGGGCTGGGTAACGTCGCCATCCAGCAGGTGCTCGCCCACCTGCTGCTCAGCAAGGAACAGCGAGGCAAGGACCGGGGCTTCATCTCGTACGCCGAACTCGGCATCAACCAGCTCGGCGCCGTCTACGAGGGCCTGATGTCCTACACCGGCTTCTTCGCAGACACCCGTCTGTTCGAGGTGGCCAAAAACGGCGACGGCTCGAAGGGCTCCTGGGTCGTTCCGGTCAACCGTGCCGACCATCTAGACGCCGCTGACTTCGTCAAAACCGTCGACCTAGCTACCGGCGAGCCCCGTCCGGTGGTGCACGAGCAGGGCTCGTTCGTGTTCCGCCTCGCCGGCCGGGAACGCCAACAGTCGGCGTCCTACTACACGCCCGAGGTGTTGACCCGCTTCACCGTCGGCCAAGCGCTGGAGGAGCTGCTCACCGAGGACACGCCCGCCGAAGAGATCCTGCGGATGACGATCTGCGAGCCGGCACTGGGGTCGGGTGCGTTCGCCATCGAAGCGGTCCGCCAGCTCGCCGACCAATACCTCAAACGCCGCCAGAAGGAACTCGGCCAGCGCATCGACCCGGACGACTACCCGAAGCGGCTCCAGCAGGTCAAGGCGTACCTCGCACTGCACAACGTCTATGGCGTCGACCTCAACGACACGGCAGTCGAGTTCGCCGAGATCACGCTTTGGCTGGACACCATGGTAGAGGGCCTGTCGGCGCCCTGGTTCGGCCTGCACCTGCGCCGCGGTAACTCGCTGATCGGCGCCCGCCGCGCCGTCTACCGCCGCAGCCAGGTTGCCGACAAGTCCTGGCTGGGCGCCGTCCCGCACGAAGTGCCGCTGCCGTCCCTGATCGAAGACATCGACACCGGACGCGTCGCCACCGACGGTATCCACCACTTCCTGCTGCCCGCCGACGGTTGGGGCTCCGCCGCCGACGCGAAAGAGGCCGCGGCCCTCGCGCCAGCCGCAGCCGCGAAGCTCAAGAAATGGCGGACCTGCACGCGAAACAAACCCACCAAGACCCAGATCGACGCGTACGCCGAACTCGCGCATCGCGTCGAAGCACTGTGGCAGATCACCTATCGTCGACTGACCATCGCCGAAGAGCAGATCCGCCGGTCGATCCCTGTATGGGGAGCGGGAACGCTACCCGCCGGCGGCGCGGTGACCCGTGAGCAAATCGAAGCAGCGCTCACCGATCAGGGCGGCGCCTACCGTCGGCTACGCCGAGCCATGGACGCCTGGACCGCATTGTGGTTCTGGCCGCTTACCGATTCGCTCGCCACCGTGAACGGCGAGGTGATCGAACCTCCGGCCGTCACCCAGTGGATCGCGGGCCTGCAGTCGCTATTGGGCCGTAACCCAGACGTGCACAAGCGCAAGCCGGTCGAACTGCGCTTCGGTGCTGGCATGACCTGGAACGAGTTGGACGACGCCGAGCCTCTTGAGATCGGTTTCGCCAGTGCGGAGGCCATCGACGAAGTGCTGCAGAAACACCCGTGGTTGGTGGTCTGCGAACGTATCGCCCAACGGCAGGGGTTCTTCCACTGGAACCTCGACTTCGTTTCAGTCTTCGCCCGTGGTGGCTTCGACCTGCAGGTCGGTAACCCGCCCTGGGTGCGACCCGATGTCGATGTCGCAGCACTGCTCGCCGAGGGCGACCCTTGGTGGCAGCTTGCCCTCAAGCCGAGTCAGGCACAAGTCACCGCGAAGCGAACCGCGACGCTCGCCCTCCCCGACATGACGGAATTCGTCATCGACGGTATCGCGGATACATCCTGCGTGGGATCCGCCGTCAGCGCGGCGCCGCAATTTCCGCACCTTGTAGGGCTACGGCCCGACCTCTATCGCTGCTTCATAGAGGTGATGTGGCGGCACGGATCGGAACGCGGCACGATCGGCATGATTCACCTGAACTCTCATTTCACCGACGAGAAGGCGGGTCTGCTCCGCTCCGAGCTGTATCTGCGTCTCCGCCGCCACTGGCACTTCGTCAACGAGCTGATTCTCTTCGAGATCGAGGACCACAAGCACTACGGCATCACGGTGCACGGATCTCGGCGCGATGCACCGGCATTTACCCAAGCGAGTTGGCTGTACCACCCCGACACGGCGGTGCGTTCCATCGCCCACGACGGTTCTGGACCCGAGCCTGGTCTCAAGGACGACGACGGCAACTGGGACGTGCGCCCCCACGGCTCGCGGATCACCCATGTCACCGACAAAACGCTGCAAGCCTGGCATGCCACCATGGAGACCGACGCGGTTCCGGTTCGGCGAACCCGGATGGTGTACGCGGTAAATCGATCTGCTGCTGCCGTTCTGGAAAAGCTGTCTCGCGCCAGACGCATGAGTGAAGTCGGTCTTCGCTTCTCGCAGGGCTGGAACGAGACAACTGATCGGCGAAAAGGCTACTTTGAATCGGAGTGGGCTGTCCCGGCATCGTGGGACGACGTGATCCTGCAAGGGCCGCATCTGTTCGTAGCGACGCCCCTCTACAAGACGCCGAACTCGACCATGCGGAACAACCAGGACTGGTCCGCGACGGACTTCGAGCAGCTACCGGCTGATGCGATCCCGGCTACCGCCTACCAGCCCATCGGCGACCGGTACGCCTACGACTGCGCCTACACCGACTGGGGCGACGAGGACCGACCTGATCCCGCCCGCGACCACTACCGCATCGCCTGGCGCCGTATGGCCGCCAACCAGGGCGAACGCACGTTGATTCCAAGCATCGTTCCGCCTGGTCCCGCCCACGTTGACGGCATCGTCTCAGCTGGCGATCCAGACAGGTCTGATGGCGATGTTGGCCTAATCCAGGCCATCCTCGGGTCTCTGGTCTGCGACTTCCTGACCCGCACTGCCCCGAAAGGGGATATCCGGGGTCCTGCCATCACACGACTGCCGTGGATTGGTACCGAACCTCAGGCGCGCAGTCTGTTGACTCTGCGGGCGCTAAGACTCAACTGTGTCACCAACGCTTACGCCGATCTGTGGCGCAATAACCACCTGGCAGCGTTCGACAGAGACATCTGGACTGGCGGATTCGAGCACCGGCGACGGAAGCCGCTAGGGCAAGTCGACCCAGAGTGGACTCAGGACACGCCGCTTCGGATCGCAGCCGACCGTCGTCAGGCATTGTTAGAAGTCGACGCTTTGGTCGCGTTGATACTGGGGTTGACTGCTGACGAACTGTGTTCGATTTACCATACCCAGTTCGCAGTGCTGCGTGGCTACGACCGCAACGTCTACTTCTATGACGCCAACGGACGGCTCGTACCGAACTCGGTACTCACGGTATGGCGGAAGAAGGGTGACCGGATCACCGAGGAGGAACGTACCGCGACCAATCAGACTGGCTTCACATACACGTACGAGCTGCCGTTCGTGACTCTGGATCGTGAGGCGGACATGCGGCAGGCGTATGCGGTCTTCAAGCAGCGGCTGCGGGAGCGTTCGTGAGCGAGCTCCTACCGACGTTTCAGGCGGCCCGAGTCCGGCAGGGTCTGGTCGACTACCTGACGACGACGTTCGGGCTGACCGACGGCGACGCCCGGGACGGTCTGGACCGATTCCTGTCCAACCCGGAGACGGGCATGTTCAAGGGCCCCTACGTGCGGCTGAGGCTGCCGTTCCGGCCGGCCGAAGAGGGCTGGCGGTCGAGTCTGGAGTGGTACGAGGGGTTTCCGCCATACGGTCACCAGGCAACCGCATTCGCGCGCCTGGCGTCGGCGGTCGGCGGTGAGCCCCGCCGGCCGTTGCCGACGCTGGTCACCACAGGCACGGGCTCGGGCAAGACCGAAGCGTTCCTGCATCCGATCCTCGACCACGTGATCCGAGCCCGGCGTGCCGGAGTGACCGGCACGAAGGCGCTGATCCTGTATCCGATGAACGCGCTCGCCAACGACCAGGCAGCCCGTCTGACCAGGTTGCTCACCACGCATCCGGCGCTGGCCGGGGTGACGGCTGCACTCTATACCGGTCAGGAGAACGCCCAGCGCACCGCGGTGACTTCGGACGGCCTGATCACCGACCGGGCCGCGGTCCGGGACACCGCACCCGACCTGCTGCTCACCAACTACAAGATGCTCGACCAACTGTTGCTGCGGTCCGAGGACCAGGAGCTGTGGCGGCAGTCGGCGACCAGTCTGCGCTATCTGGTGCTGGACGAGTTCCACACCTACGACGGCGCGCAGGGCACCGACGTGGCGATGCTGCTGCGCCGTCTCGGCCTGGCTCTCAAGAGCCACTGGCGTGACGACGACCCGACGGTCGACGATGCGGCCCGGTCCCGGCCGTTGGGTCTGATGACTCCGGTCGCGACATCCGCGACGTTGGGCGACAAGGGTGATCCCTCGGTGATGCGGGACTTCGCCCACACGGTGTTCGGGGAGCGCTTCGACTCGGCGTCGGTGGTCACCGAGACTCGGCTAGGGCTGCCGGAGTGGGTGGAAGGTGCCGCCGAGACGGTCGCGGCGGCCGGTTTCACCCCTTCGACCGTCGACCAGTTGCGTGCTTCCGGCCTGCGGCCGCTGCTCGAGGTGAGCGTGGACGCCTCCGGGGCCGAGGCCGCGTACGCCGTCCTGGGTCTTCTCTATGGGGTGGCTGACGAGAAGATCGCCCAGGTTCCACCGGATCTGTTGTCGGCGCTGTGCCATGCGCATCCGTTGGTGGTCGAGTTGGCGCGGACAGCTGGTCAGGCCGTCGCGCTCGGCGACCTGACGGCCCGGGTGTTCGGTCCGCAGGACGAGCCGGAGCAGGCCGAGGCGTTGTTATCGCAGGTGCTGGCGATGCTGGGGCACGTGCGCAAGGTCGTCGGCCTGGAGGCGCTGTCGGTCGAGGCGCACCTGTGGGTGCGGGAGCTGACCCGTGTCGATCGGGCTGCGGCAGCGACGGCTCGGTTCCGGTGGAGCGACGACGGCCCGGCGGCCGCGGGTGACGAGGCGGAGGAGGCCCATCCGTCGTTTCCGGCGATCTTCTGCCGACATTGCGGACGTTCCGGGTGGGGTGTCGGTCTGGCGCCGGTGGGCGACAGCCTGGCCCCCGACGACGAGGGCATCCGACGGAGACATGCCACCCGGGAGGGCCGGTTCCGGCCCCTGCTGTACGCGCCGGCGGAGGCCGCCGCCACGACCGGGAGCGACTCGCCGATCGAGGGTCTGGTGTGGTTCGCGGTTCGCAGCCGGGAGTTGCTGAACCGGGTCGACGTGGACGACCAGGATCTGCGCGACGGATGGACTCTTCCGGTGCTGACGAACGTCGGGGACGGTGCCGACGAGGCCAGTCGCAAGGACACGTGCCCGTCGTGCGGGCAGGAGGACGGCATCCGATTTCTGGGCAGTGCCATTGCGACGCTGCTGTCGGTGTCGCTGTCCACCCTTTTCGGGGCCCCGAAGCTCGCTGCCGACGAGAAGAAGGCGCTGGTCTTCACCGACTCGGTGCAGGACGCGGCGCATCGGGCCGGTTTCGTGCAGGCGCGGTCGCACACCCTGACCCTGCGGTCGGTGCTGCACGAGGCGGTGGCCGAGGGGGCGCTGACCCTCGACCGGCTGGTGGAGGAGGTGCTGGCGGCGGCCGGTGACGACCCGGTCCGGCGCTATCGGATCCTGGCCCCGGATTGCGCCGACCGGGAGTCGTTCGTCCCGTTCTGGCAGGCGAAGCGGCAGCGTGCCGTGAAGACGTCGGTGCATTCCCGGGTACGCAAGCGGCTGGCTCTGGACGCGGCCCTGGAATTCGGGCTGAACTCCCGCATCGGCCGCACCTTGGAGTTGACCGGCTCCGTCGCGGTCGAGGTGGAGGCGGGTCTGCCGGCTCGCATCGCCGGGTTGGCTCGGGCCGCGCTGAGCGGCACCACCTGGCAGGAGCGGCTGGGCTCGAACG
Source organism: Paractinoplanes polyasparticus (assembly GCF_019710575.1). Classification (GTDB taxonomy): domain Bacteria; phylum Actinomycetota; class Actinomycetes; order Mycobacteriales; family Micromonosporaceae; genus Actinoplanes; species Actinoplanes polyasparticus. The sequence goes on from NZ_JAHWFK010000013.1 coordinate 440,263, forward strand.
GGGTCGGCGACGACACGCTGGTGCAGTGGGTGCGCGGCGTGCTGGACCGGATGCGGGCGCAGGGCGCGATCGAGCACCCGTGGTTCGACCGGTACCGCGCCGAGGACGGCCGGGACTGGTCGATCTGGGGTGGCCGACCACGCGGTGACGGCATGCCGGCCTTCCCCCGGGACCGGCCACGACCGGCGTACCCGAAGGTCGGTGGCTCGCCGGGCCCGACCAACTACTCCCACCTCGACCCGGTGACGTCGTCCCAATCCTGGTATGCCCGCTGGACGTCGCGGGTGCTGGACGTCTCCCCGCTCGACGGTGGCAGGCTCGCCCGGATGCTATTCGAGCGGCTCGCCAGGGACGGCGTGCTCTCCACGACGACCAGCCAGTCCGGGGCCACCGTCTACGCCCTTCCCGCCTCCGGTGTCGTGGTGGCCCCGACCGCTGAGATCGACCTGGACTCCGGGCGGCATCTGCTGGTCTGCGACACCTGCCGGGGCGGCACACCCGGCGGCATCGCCACCGTCGCCCAACTCTCCGGGGCACCCTGTCTGAACGTACGGTGCCGGGGGCGGCTGCAGGCGCAGCCGCTGCCGGACAACTTCTATCGCCGCCTCTATGCGTCCCCGGACATGCGGCGGGTCGTGGCCCGGGAGCACACCAGTCTGCTCGACGACGAGACCCGCCTCGCCTACGAGGACGGGTTCAGGGGCTCGGCGACCAGTCCGCAGTCACCGAACGTGCTGGTCGCCACGCCCACGCTGGAGATGGGTATCGACATCGGTGACCTGTCGGCGGTCTTCCTCGCGTCGCTGCCTCGCACTGTCGCCTCGTACCTTCAGCGGGTCGGCCGGGCCGGACGTCTCACCGGTAACGCCTTCGACCTGGCGTTCGTGACCGGCCGTGGTGAGCATCTGCCGAAGCTCGGCGACCCGCTGTCGGTGATCGACGGAGAGGTGCGGCCACCGGCGACCTATCTGGCGGCGGAGGAGATCCTGCGGCGCCAGTACACCGCCTACCTGATCGACGGGTTCGCCCGGGACAAGAGTCGGCGACACCCGACCAAGGCCGCGGGGGCCATCGGGTCTCATGCACCGGGAACCTTCCTGGGTGACCTGGTGTTGCGTGCCGAAGAGTCCTGGGAAGAGGAGCTTCCCCGGTTCGTCGCCACCTTCACCGACCTACCGGTCGACGTGGTGGCCGGGCTACGAGAGTGGCTGGTGGCGAAGGGTGGCCCACGCAGCAGCGGCTTCGCCCGGCACGCCGGGGAAGCCAGCGAGCGATGGCAACGGACGGTCACGGAACTCGAACAGCGCCGGGCGAAGATCGTCGAACTGCTTCCCGAGTTGGAGGCGCGTGCCCAGTCACCCGCGGTGACCGACGACGACCGGCAGGCGCTGCGCTCGGCGCACGCGACTCGGAAGTTGACCAGCGGTCAGCTCACTCACCTGCGCAGCAGCCACTGGATCGGTGTGCTGGAGGAGTATGGCCTGCTGCCCAACTACACGCTGATCGACGACACCGTCACATTGGACGTCGGGCTTTCCTGGATCGACCCGGACGACGGCAAGCATCGCTACGACAGTGCCCAGTTCCAACGAGGGTCGGCGCAGGCCCTGCGCGAGTTCGCGCCCGGGGCCACCTTCTACGCCCGCGGCTGGGAGATCGAGATCGACGCCGTGGATCTCGGCTTGGACGGCGCCTCGATCCGGCCGTGGGCGTTCTGCCCAGACTGTGGTCACGGGGCTGATCTGACTGAGACCGGCCAAGAGGCCACCCCCGTCTCCTGCCCCCGCTGCGGGAGCCGTGGCATCCACGACACAGGGCAGCGTCTCGACGTGGTGGAACTGACCAGGGTCTCGGCCGAACTGCGCCGCGACGAGGTGGCCATCTCCGACCGCCGCGACGAGCGGGGCCGGGTGGCGTTCCAGGTCGTCACCACCGTCGACGTGAACCCGGACCATGTGACCCGGCGCTGGTTTACCGCCGGAGTCGGGCTGGGCTGCAGCCATCTGCGCTCGGTAGACATCCGCTGGCTCAATCTCGGCCCGTCTGGGCACGGACAGACCCGAACCATCGCTGGGGCCGAACGACAGGGAACTCTGTTCCGAGTCTGCTCCGGTTGCGGCAAACGCGACACCGAGAGCGGCCGAAACCGGCCGCACGAACACCGGCCCTGGTGCCCTTACCGCACCTCGCCAAGCGAGATGACCAGCACCGTCGCTCTGTCCCGGACGTTGCGCACCCAGGGTCTGCTGGTCCGGCTGCCGCACACGGTCAGCCTCGGCGACGACTTCGCCGTTCCGAGTCTGTCGGCGGCACTGCTGCTGGGCCTGCGCGAGCAGATGGGCGGGCAGCCCGACCACATCCGGGTCGAGCAGGTCGTCGACCCGACGCTGACCGACGGCCGCGACAATCACGACGCGATCCTGCTGCACGACACGGTGCCGGGTGGCACCGGATATCTAGCCGGCCTCGCCGAGCCCGAACAGTTCCGCCAACTGCTGATCCTCGCCTGGAACCGGGTACGCGACTGCGAGTGCCGCATCGAGGAGCGTCTCGCCTGCCATCGCTGCCTGCTACCTTTCACTCCACCGGGAGTGATCCGCCGGGTGTCGCGGGCTTCTGCCGACCGGCATCTGCGCACCCTGCTCGGGTTGTCTCCCGATGAGCAGACGGCTGAGGACACGACGTGGACGGTGACCGAGGTGGCCCCGCACGAAGAACCGGAATCTCATCTGGAACGTGCGTTCCATCGGGTTTTCCTGGGCCGGCTGCGTCGGTGCGGAGCGGCAGTGACCGAGACGCCGTCGCCCGTCGGTAACGTCGCCCGCTTCACCCTTCCCGGCACTTCTCGACATTGGACGCTGACCCCGCAGGTGAACGTCGCCGACTCCCGGCCGGACTTCCTGCTCAAGGCCAACGACACAAACGTGCCCGACGTCGCGATCTTCACCGACGGTCGCGCCTACCATGCCACCGCCTCGGTCAACCGGCTCGCCGACGACGCCACCAAACGCGCCAACCTTCGTGACCTGGGCATGCTGGTGGTCGCCCTCACCAGCGCCGACATCGCCGAAGCCGAAGCCGGCACCCACACCGCCCCCCTGTGGTGGAACGCGGGACTGGCGGGCAGCCTGATGAACGTGCCGGGTTTCCAGGCGCCACCGGAGGTCTACAAAGTGCTGGGCCGCGGACTCGTCGACTGGCTGATCGGCTGGGTGTGCGACCCGAATCCGGCCGCTGTCCAGGCCGTGGCGCGTGCTGTGCCGATGTTCCTGTCCGCCGGGGCCCAGCCCGTCCAGATCCCGCCGGACGTCACGCTGGCCCAGGTCGGCCGGGCTGTCCTGCTCGGTGAGGAATCGCCCGGCGGGGAACGGCGCGTACACCTGCATCGAAACGGTTCCCTCGCAGCCGTCGTCGAAATGCGGCCCACGGCCGTCGTCGAGGTCGCGGTCGTGCTCGACGACCGGGACGAGGTACTCGACGAAAAACACGCCGGCTACTGGCGCTCCTGGCTTCGTCTCGCGACCGCGCTGGGCCCACGTGACTGGCCGACCGTCGTGACGACCACCAGCCTCATCGCACCGATCGACGGCCGACCCGACACTGCCCAGTCGCACCGGCCGATGGGCGCCTGGGCCGACCTGTACGAAGCCGCGTTCTCTCAGGCCGAGAAGGAACTGATCGCCGCGCTGGCGGATCACGGCGTCGCACCGCCGACCATCGGCGCGGAAGGCCCGGACGGTATCCCGCTCGACATCTGCTGGCCGACGGTACGAATCGCCGTGGCGTTCCCGCACATGCCGCCCGAGGACCGCACTGACCTGACCCGCCACGGCTGGCACCTGGTCGAGCCCACACCCGACGAGGTCGTCGCCGCCTTGACGCATTCCGCCGCTGCCACGGACGAAGGACACTGATGCCGACCATCATCATGGGAAAACTGGCCAGCAAGATCGACGGTTCGATCCGTGGCAAGGCGATGACCTTCCTGCAGAAGCTCAGCATCGACGACGCCACCCCCGGCCTGCACGTCGAGCCCATCCACCACAGCACCGACCCGCGGGTGCGCACCGGCCGAGTCGACGAGTTCTGGCGGGCCGTCATGTTCCGCCTCGACGGCGAGGGTGAAACCCACTACGTCATCCACGGCATCTGGCCGCACGACGACGCCATCGCCATCGCGCAACGCGTACGCCTGAAGGTCAATCCGATCAACGGTCTGCCTCAGATCGAGGAGATCGAGCCCGCACCCGCCCCAGCGCCGGTTCCGCCCGTCCCCGCGACTACCGCCGAGCCGCTCTTCGCCAGGCTCGGCCACGAACGCACCGATCTCGTCGAACGGCTCGGACTCCCCGAGGAGGTCGTCGCCCGCGCCCTGACGGCCCTCGACGAGGACGGCATTCTCGACCTCGCGCAACGCCACGACGGCTGGATTGGCAGCATCCTCGTGGACCTGGCCGCTGGCGACGCCATCGACGCGATCGTCCGACGCATGCAGTTGGAGAAGGCCGCCACGTCCGGCGACGACGACGCCGATGTGCTGGAATCCCTCAAACGGCCGGCCGCCGCACTGCAGTATGCGTTCATCGACGACCAGGAGGAACTGCGCCGGGTCATCGAAGGCGGCGACTTCAGCGCCTGGCGCATCTTCCTGCATCCCGAGCAGCGCCGCTATGTCGACCGTGTTTACAGCGGCCCCTTCCGCCTGTCCGGCGGGGCCGGCACCGGCAAGACTGTCGTGCTGCTCCATCGGGCCCGCGCCCTCGCTCGGCGCAGCCCGGACGCCCGGATCGTCCTCACCACCTTCACCACCAACCTCGCCGAAGCCTTGGGTGACAGCCTCACCCAACTCGACCCACGCGCGCCGCAGTCGAAGACGCTCGGCCAGCCCGGCGTGTACGTGACCGGGGTGGACGCGCTCGCGTCCGCCGTACTCCGAACCGCCGGTCGTGGTCTCGTCCCGGCGATGCGGGAGGTGCTCGGGGAGGAACGCACGACGCCGATGGCCCGCACAGCACCGACCCAGTGGCGGGAAGTCGTCGAATCGACCGGCACCGTGCTTCCGCACGAGCTTGCCAACGAGACGTTCCTTGCTGCCGAGTACGCGAACGTCGTCCTGCCCAACAAGGTGCACGACGAGGTGGGCTACATGCGCGTACGCCGACCAGGCAGGGGGGTGGCTCTGGACCGCACCAAGCGGCGGGCCGTCTGGGCGCTGATCGAGGCATATCGGTCCCGGTGCCGAGCGGACGGCAGTCTCGACTTCACTGAAGCAGCCGTAGTAGCCGCAGCGCACCTGACGGCGGCCGGGGGGCCTCCCGCCGACCACGTGCTCGTCGACGAAGGCCAAGACCTTTCACCCGCCCATTGGCTCCTGCTCCGTGCCGTCGTCGGTGAGCACCCCGACGATCTGTTCGTCGCCGAAGACTCCCACCAGCGCATCTATGGCACCCGTGTGGTCCTTGGGCGGTACGGAGTCGCCATCGTCGGCCGCTCTCAGCGATTGACTCTCAATTACCGAACCACAGCGCAGAACCTTCACTACGCCATGACGATCCTCGCCGGAGGTCAATACGTCGACCTGCAGGATGAACCGGAGAGCACTGGCTACCGTTCGGCCCGAACCGGCCCAGCACCCGTCGTCGAGACCGTCGATTCTCTGGCCGAAGAAACAGCCGCGGTCGTCCGTCACGTACAAATCTGGCTTGACGCAGGCGATCCCGAGGAGAACGTTGCGGTCTTGGTTCCAGACCGATACCACCGCGACCGCGTCGCCACCGCCCTAACCGAGGCAGGAATCGATGCCCGCGCCGTCGACCGAGACCGTCCACCGGCCGGGCGCGTGCCGGTACTCACCATGCACCGCGCCAAAGGCACCGAGTTCTCCAAGGTCGTACTCGCCGTCGGCAAACCATCACCGGCGGAGACGGAACGCCTTGCCAAGCTCGAACCGTCCGAACGCGCGGACGCAGAACTCCGAAGCCGTTCGTTGACCTATGTCGCAGCGACTCGGGCCCGCGACGAGCTAGTCGTGATACAGCGAAGGACGACAGCACCATAGCGGCAACTATGCGCAACGAGGCCTTCTCTATAGCTTTATGCAGACTCTGGACTGGCCGGTGGTCGCAAGGACCGCTCAGGCAGCAGGCCACTCGCAGGCTTGGATCGGTCTTCTCATCCGAGATGTACAGCTACCGCCTCATGAAGCGGGTGAGGCGGCGCGCGGCGGGGGTCGGAGGTCGATCGTTGGTAGGGACTCCGGGTGGTCGGCCAGGCCGGTGCTGTTGAGCAAAGCGAGCATGTCCTCCTGCCGCGGCTGACCGAAGGTGAGACGGTACAGCGCTAAGTCTTTCTGCAACTGCTCGTAGCGGGCGAAGTCTCGGCTCAACGGTAGAGGTAGAACGTGACGCTCAATGTGTGCGGCACCTGGGTACACCCAATACGGCGACATATCTCCTAGTTGCGACTCCTGGCGTGCCGCGTCAAACGCTGCCTGCCAGACGTCCGGGGCGGCCGACCGCAGGGCTTCAGTGCGATGGGCCGCGGCAAGATTTCGCCTTACGGCGTGGCCGCCGAAGCGGTGCACGCGCCCCTCTCGCTGCTCGAAGTCGACGGGATTGGCTGGTGTGTTCCAGTGAACGACGGCTGAGCAGTAGGTGTGGAAGTCGATGCCTTCTTGGCCTGCACTGGTGGTCGTCACCACGAAGGGCCAGAACGGGCTGTTGAAGGCGTGGCGGACCCCGGTCATACGTTTCGCATTTGCTTCTTCCAGTCCGCGACCGCCGTAGCGTAGGGCGAACCGCCCGGTCATCCGGATCCGGCTGCTGGGGTTGAGCGGGTCGAGAGCGGAGTAGGGCGCCGGGCGCAGTGTCAGAGCCCGGCTGACCTCATGCGCCAGGGTCTGCAGATCAACGTCAGTTAGAGGCGTCTCCGCCGCCGAGCTGCGCAACGTGTGAAGGTATTCGTCGAGTACAGCCTGCAGGCCGCCAGCCGCGCAATACCTCAAGACGGCACGCCAGTAGGTGTCGTCCAAGCGAAGCTGGTCGAGCAGCAACATGGACTCCGGACGATTGAACAGGCTGCGCAGTCCGGCGGCGATGGTAGTCGCGGCCTGCCACAGTCCTTGCGGGGTGACGGTGCTGTCGTCGTTGACCAGCCGGCTGAGAGCACGCCACGCGATGTTGCCGGGTCCGTGCATTCCGAGGGCCACAAGGTCGTCCGCGACGGTTTCGGGGCTGGCACTGACGGGCCCAGCGCCAGCGACTACCGCGAAGGCTTCCTGGAAGTGTTGAAGTAGCCCGGTAAGCGCATCGTCCTCGGTGGCGTGCGTTGAGTCAGCGTCGCTGGTAGCGGCCTCGATGGCCGCCTCGAGAGAGACATCTGGCACAGCATTCGGCCAACTGAGTACGGCTCGCCACGGCTGAGGTTCGCCGGTGTGCTGGGCGTCGCGAAAGGTTGCCGGCGCCTCTGCGACCAATCGGTCGCGGCACCGCGCTTCGATCGCCGTGAGATCTGAGAGGCGGGCGGGATCGTCTCTGGCGGCAGCGAGTGGATCGCAGGCCGCTGCCAGCGCCGGATGCGGCCAGAACAAAGCGACCGAACTCATCGACGCTACGCGTCCCTCATTCATCCGGTAGTCCAGCCGACTACGCGGAATCTCGCTGCGGCCCTCACGAATGCGGCGTTCGGCGTCGTAGCTGAGCAGCGCCGACACTGCTGTCGGGGTGGCGTTCCACGAGGAGAACACCAGACGTTTGGTGATTCCCTGCTGGGCTGCTCCAGCGAAAGGCTCGCCGAGGACGTAGTAGGGCATCGATGGGGGAAGCCAAAGCAATCGCCACCAGTCTCGGCCGACGGTTTGTTCGGCCAGGCTGCGCAGCTTGCCGTTGCCGAGATCGATCGGTGCGTACGCCTGGATCGCTGCGGCGTCGAGTAGCTGCGCTGATCCCAGTAGCTCCTGTACTTCTTCGTCCAGGTCGTCGTGCAGGGCCTCACGCAGGTGGTCGCCGAGTAGATAGCCTTCGACAAAGTTGAGGAAATAGGGTGCTGACTTCCAATAATCGAGAAGCACTGGCGCGTTGAGCGCAGTCCCAAGTCGCTTCATGGCGACAAACGAGCGGATCTCCGCCTGATTGACTCCGGCTGCTGGCGTGATGTGCTCGGTCAGCATGGCGTGCTGGCCGAGGGCCGGGCGTTCAGTCCGGCTCATAACTCGCAGCAGCAGATTTCGGATCTCACCGCGGGCAATGTTAGTCGGGGCGCCGGTGACAACCGCGTCGCGGTACGTCCGCAGCGCGGTCTTGACCGCGTCGTTCCATTTCTCGTCGGAGCAGAGAAAGCGCAGGATCCGTCCCAGGTCGGCGTGGTGATCGTCGGTTTTGGCTTCTTCGGCGAAGGTGAAGGGTTTGTAGGGGGTAGCGGACAACAGAAGGACCCGCGCATCCCGATGGTTGAACAGATTCTGGGCCAGCTCGGCGGCCTCACCGCCCAGCTCGGGATCGAGCAGTGTCCGGAAGCGCTGGAACTCGTCGAGGATGACCAGGTCGGGTTCGAGGGCCTCGACCCCCGCCTCGGCCAGGGTGGCGCGTAGCTCGCCGACCAGCTCTTTGGAGACGGCGTGTTCGCCATCGGTGAAGGTGGATCGACGGCCGATAGAGGCGACCAGGTCGTCGAACCGGTCGAGCAGCCCTTTGTCTTCGGCGCGGGTCAGGAATTCACTCTCGACCCGCGGGTCGATGCCATCTGTGAGAGTGCGTTCGAAGTTGTCACAGACGACGCGGAACCGCTCCAGTGACCCCGTAGTGCGTTGGAGGATCCTCAGAGCGGCTTTGCGCTGCCATCCGTCCCAGCCATCGTGGAACAGCAGCCAATGGATCATGGCGCGCTCCTCGGCCTTGCCGGTACGCCAGCCCGGAGAGAACGAGGTGCCCGGCGTGAACGACACCAGGTTCACCGGCTTTCCCTGTTGTGGCTGCGTCGCGAACCGAGGTAGCTCGCGGCCCAGCAGGGTGAGTCGGCTCGACATCGCTTGCGGGGCGTGGTGCGGTCCGGCCAGCCGAACGAGATTCTGCTCAGCGACATCCTGGTTGGAGCAGATGTAGATGATGTCGATGCGTCCGACCGCGTCATCGTGCTGGAGGCGGTCGATCAGCGCGGCCACGACACCGCCGGCGATAACGCTCTTGCCTAACCCAGTCTCATCGGCGACCAGGAAACGGCGAGTTGGATCCGCACCGAAGTACCGGTCGAGCACGTATGCGACTGTGTCGCGCTGAAAGTCCTTCAGCCCGTTCATGCGCTTGCCTCGGCGGTCGCGAGATCTCGGCGAACTTGATCGACATGCTGCCAGAGTTCCAGGAAGCCCTCCGGCAAAACACCTCTACCTTCCTCGGTCGCGGCCAGGTGTTGCACCAGCCCGGCCAGATCGTCGAGCTGGTGGGGTCGATCGGCGAGCGCACCGAGCAGGAGTTCCAGCACGCCGCTGCTTCTCTGCTGCCAGACTCCACCTCCGCCGACCGCTTCGCCTGTGGCGGTCAACTGGCCTGGGACGCCGAGACCGAGAAGCAACATCAAGAACTGCAGAAATTTCTCGGGTGTGTTGATCTGCTCAGCGAGGACCCGGTCGAGCCGGTCGTACGGGTCGCCGGTCAGGCTGGCTATCACTACGGCCCGCCGGATCGTGCCGTCCTGCCCTTCCGCGGTGAGCAGCAAGAACCGGGTTATTTCAGTGGTGGCTAACCCGCTGTAGACGGCTTCGGCCGGTAGGTCTATCGCTTGGTCTGGTCGCGTCAGCAGGCTGAGGGTGAGTCGCCCTCCAGGCGGCGGCACCACGTCCTCTGCCGTCTGTACGCGCAGCTCGTACGGCTCTCCGCCGTTGAGGACGGTCGCGCTGAAAGCGACGGCCGCGATGTCGCGTAAGTAGTTCTCAAGGGCCCAGCCGCTGTCATCGTCGGGCTCGACGAGGTCGTGCCGTTCGTATTCCTCGAGGATCGCCCGCAGATCCGAATCTTCGCCGGCCAGCTTGTTGATGCCCAGTTTCTCTTTCGAGGCGGCGAGCTCGACGAGTAGTTCGATATTGCCGGAGAAGGCGGCTCCGGTGGCGTTGGCCGATCCGACGATGACCCGGGCACGGTGTCCCTTCTCAACGACGTAAGTCTTGGCGTGTAGGCCTGAGAGATGCGCGGGGCCGGCTTCGTCTTCGAGTTCGAGCGCCGCGAGGTCGTTCAGGACGAACACCGTGCACCCGTCCAGGGAACCGTCGGGTAGCCGGTCGAGCTGCTCTTGTCGGCTGACGATGGTGAGATCGCCATTGCCGGGGGCGCAGAGGTCCAGACCGTCGTTCTCCACAAACGGAGACATGATCAAGTGTCGGGTGCCGGCGAAGTCAGGCGGCCGGGATCCGGGCACGCCGAGCGCATAGAAAGCAATGTCCTGGAACCCCTCCGGCAGTTCCCAAACGGCGCGTCTCAGGTCTTCCAGCAGTTCATCGATCGCCGCACGGCGGTCTTCGGGCACAGGTTGACCGGCGAGGGTGATGGTGTGCCTCAGCAGTTTGACCAGCGGCGCGTTCCTAGCGTCAGGCCTCGTGCCGATGGCGCCGTCCAGGCTCAAGCTGACGTCCCAGCTGCGGTCGTTGGTCAGATTCCGGCTGAGCACGATGAGGCGCAGTAGCCAGTCCTCGTCACTGACGTACCGGACCAACCACATCTTGGGGTGGAAGAGTCGGCCGGGGCGTGGACGGCGTACCGGATGGATGATCTCTTCGAGCAGGAGTAGAAGGCTGGAGTTGCCCGGCGGTGGCGCGATCTGGCCTGCTTGGCAGAACACGTCTACTCGGTCGGCACAACGCCGCACGCCATCCATCACTGAGATCGGATCCTGCTGTTCGCGCATCGCATGGGCGGCGAAGGCAAGCGGCGCGGTGAGCAGGCTGTCGAGCTCGAGCGTGAAAGTGGTGGCAACGGCCCGGTCCAACGAGTATCCCGGCGGCGGCCGTAAAAGGTCAGTGAGCAGTGAGCGTCCGTCAGGCGGCAGCAGCATCGGTCGTCTCCATGCCGTCGTGGATGTCGATGAGCATCCGGCGGACCTGAGGCCAGCGGTACACCAGCTGTCGGGTACCCGAGGCGCCGGTCCAGCTCCTAAGCAGCTTGCTGTTGATCAGCCGTGACTGGGTCTTTTTCACAGATCTCTCCCGCCGGGCGACCAGGTCACGCAGCTGCGTGTCGTCGGCAGCGTCCTTTGCGCGCCCGGCATGTACAAGATCGAGCCACGTCTCAACGAAAATACGGACACGCACGTTGGTAGCGATTCGCGGATTGACGGTGAGCAACCGGGTCCACATGTCGCCGCGGTCCCACGGCTCAACGGTCTCCATCCGTTCTGCCCAGTCGGCAAGGAACTCGCGATAGTCCGGCAGTTCGGCGGTGTCGTTCTCCGCCTTTTCATACGCCTCGGCGACGAGCAGGTTGTAGAGCAAAGCGGCGCCATGCAAACAGATGGAGAACCTGCGCGCGTACTCGAGGTCGGTTCTCACTCGTGCCGGCGCGGAGGCGACAGCGGCCGTCCACCACGGGGCAGTGGTGTCCGGCTCGGGCCGATTGCCCGCTTGAAGGAGATGGGCCAGCAAACTTCCAGGCACGCTGGTCAATATGCGTTCCCGCAGCCATGTGGCCTCGCTCGCGGTCAGGTGAAGTGATCCGACGGTCTCGGGAAAACCAGTCGGCGGCTGCGGCAGGGTAGCCGGCCACCGGCCCGCCTGCCGGTCAGTCAGCTCCGCTGCTTCGGGATCATCGGTCGCGGTATCCAGCTCGTCGCCATTGTCGATGTGGTAGCGGCGCAGTGCGGACGCGTAGATTGTCGAGGGCAGGGTCTTGACTCCGGTCGACGCCCGCCGGCCGATGAGGCCATCGGTCGCGTTTGCCGAGGACAGAGCGGAAATGACGCTGCGTTCCACGCGGTCGAGCTCCACGGCTTGGTCCCGGGTAGTGCGGCGAGCGGCCTGCTGCACACACCAGGGAACAATCAGCAAATACCGCGCCCGGGTATGCAACGTCGACGTTCCTGGAAACAGAAGGTCGCCGAACGCGTCGCGAACTTGACCGATGCCCAACTCATCGCGGCTTTCGTGCTCGCTGAACATGTTGAGTAACTCGCGCACCCGCTGCTGCTCCGCGCGAGAGCTGTCGAGCCACGACAACTGTGACGCCATCGTTCCTCCTTCGTGCCTGCGCCAGTATTCCGCGCGGGCGACGTGGCGACCGTTGGTTCATCCGATCGGAGAAAAAGACAACCGTTCGGTGCAGTCGTTCCGCGTCACAGGCGGGCGCTTCCGGAGGTGCCTGATTGCGCGGACGTCGCCTGTTGCGGTTGGTGCAGCGCACAAACGTCGCGTACCTCGGTTCGGAGGTGGCTCAGCTCGCCAGCGGCCGGGGAGAGCTCGTAACTGTGGTGGTGCCCGGCGCGACAGTGACCATCAGAGCAGAGACAGGCTGTCACGGTTGGCCGAACTTGGCTACAGGTCTTCACGTCCGTGGAGGCGATGTGACGCTTCGTGCTCCGACGCAATGCGGAAAGGCCACGGAGACCGCGAGCCTAAGTTGGCGTAGCCGATCACCGGCTCCGCGGAGTTAGCCGCATGCCCGTCGTCAGATGTGACGCTGCGCCTACGAGTAGCCAGCGGCAATTCGTGCTCAAACTTTCTGATCACCAGCCGAGATCAGGAGACGGTGCGGCGTCTGGCTTTGATGCGTTCGGCGACCGCTCCGGCGGCCTCGTGGTGCAGCTCCTTGGAGACGCTCTGGTAGGTGTCGCGGGTCAGCGTGGTGGTGGAGTGGCCGAGTTGTTCGGAGACGACTTTGATGTCGATGCCGGCTTCGAGGGCGATGGTGGCGGCGCAGTGGCGTAGGTCGTGCAGGCGGATGGGTGGGAAGCCGCCGCGTTGGATGAGGCGGCGGAACCGCTGGGATACCGCGGCGGGGTGCCAGGCTCTGCCGTCTGGGCGTACGAAGAACAGGCCAGTGTCGGGCCAGGCGGGGCCGGCGGCCAGCTGCCACTTCGCTCGCTGGGCTTTATAACTGGTGAACAGAGCGACGGTGTCGGGGTCGAGGATGACGTCGCGGTTGCCGGCTTCGCTCTTGGGTTTTTTGTGGCGGATGCTTCCGCCGCCGTAGGTGGTGATCTGGTTGATGATGCCGATTTCGGCTTTGCGGAGGCGGACTTCGGCGTCGAGCAGGCCGCAGGTTTCGCCGCGGCGGGTGCCGCGGTAGGCCATGAGGTGCAGCATCGGGTGGATGTCGGGTGCGTGGTCGGCGGCGTAGTCGAGGAAGTCGGCGAGTAGTTCGTCGGTCCAGACCATGACGGGGCTGGGGACTTCGCCGGTGGTCTGCCAGCGTTCGACGCGTTCGGGTTCCCAGACGATCGGTCGGGATCGTTTGTTGGGGGTCTTCACCAGGGCGGCGGGGTTGGCTATGCCGGCGATGATGCCTTCGCGGAGGGCGTCGTTGAAGGCCTTGCGCAGGGTGGCGCGGATGCGGGAGCGGGTTGCGTCTCTGGTGGGTCGTTTGCCGGCGACGCTTTTGCGTACGGCGGGGTCGGGGTCGTTTCGCTTGGCGAGGATTTCCTCGTTTCGTTCTTTGATTTTGCGGATGAGGGTGTGGATGTGGTGCGGCCGGAGCTGGTCGAGGGCGACGTCGCCGAGGTGCGGGATCAGGTGGGTGGTGATGTGGTTGGCGTAGCTGCGGCGGGTGTTCTCGTCGATCTCGATGTCGTTGACCCAGCCGGTCAGGTACTGGGCGAGGGTGGGGATGCCGCCGAGTGCGCTGTCGGTCTTCAGGCGGAACCGGACGGTGTCGAGGTCGGGCAGCTCGCCGGTGGCGCGGCGGGAGGCCTGGATGAGGTCGGCGACCTCGGTCAGCCGTTTCGGGTCTTTGCCGGCAAGGTCAAGCAGTCGACGGACCTGATCGATTTCGTCCTGTGCGGCATCGCGGTTCTCGAAGCCGGTGCTGGGCCGCAGTTGGCGTCGTTTCCCGTCGGCGGTCGCCGGGAGTTCGAGCTGGTATGCCCACTGGCCGTGGGTGAGGCTCCAGGATCGGTTGGCGCGGCGTAGTTTCGGGCATTTGTTGCGCAGTGGTCGGTCGGTATCAGGGTCCTTGCAACGGCAGACTTTGAACGGGGTGTCGGTGGCCACGAGGTGGACGCTCCCAGCGTATGAGGGTTGGTGTGCAACGGTTTTTCGGTGCTCGCTCGTCATTCACGCTCTGCTCCTAACATTGATCAAGTCGTCTTGGTGCGGTGGCTACGGCGCTTCGCCGCTGACAGTGCGTGGCTCTCCTGGTTGCGGGTGAAGAGCGGCGATTAGGGCGGCCGTCGGAACGCGGTACTGAGCGCCGACGCGTATGAGCGGCAGTGGGAACGCTCCGCGGTGGGCCAGTCGGTAGGCGGTGTTGCGGGAGATGCCGAGGAGCTTTCCGGCGGTGACCACGTCGGTGGTGGCGCCGAGTGCCTGCAGGTCCTCGATGGTCGGCGGCGAATCGGTGGGCGGTTCAGGACCGGCGGGTGTCCGGGTGCGGCGACGATCGGTCAAGGTATCTCCCAGTCAGGATGGCGGGTTGGCGCGTACGTATTGACGTCCATGCTTTGGTGGTTGATGCGTTACCGTCCTGCTCATGCATGATCGGGCCGGCGGTCGCGATGGTGGTGACGTGGATTTATGGCCGGACGCCCGTACCCTCCCGGTGCTTGGCCGTCCGGAGCGGCTGCCCAATGGAACCGACGCCGGTGGTGGTTCTCGTGCGGTTATCAGGGTGCGGGTGCTCGGGAAGCCGGAGATTCTGGATGTTCCCGCGGATGTGCACGTCCGGAAGCGTTCCCTGGAGTTCTTGACGTACCTGATCGCGTGCGGCGGCAGCGTGCATCAGGACTTCATCCTCGAGGACCTGCTGCCTGAGCCGTCCCGGAGTAAGGCCGTGGAGCGGTTGCACACCTACACGTACAACTTGCGGCAGGTCTTCGCTCGGCTAGGCGGTGACGGCAGCTACCTGAAGGTGCGGCAGCATCAGTACGTGTTGGACCGGGCTGGGTTCGACGTCGACTTGTGGACGATGCTCGACGCTGTCGCGGACGCTGTTGCCGCACCCGAGCAGCAGTCGCGGGTCGCGGCGTTGCGCCGGGCGGTGGACGCCTATGCGGGGCCGTTTGCCGACGGCGCCGGGTACTTGTGGCTGGCCGGCTATCGGTACCTCATACGTCGGGAGTACGTCGACGCGGTGGTCGCTCTCGCCGACAACCTTGCCGGCCCGGCACGGGCGGTGCTGGAAGAGGGCCGGCGGCACCATCCGCACGACGAGCGGCTCACCGCCGTACTGAAGGGTTTCACGGCGACATAGTGAGCGGCGGTTTGTCCGCGCCGGGACGGGGCCGTCCTGCCCGTGGCGGCGGGACAGCCCCGTTCGGCGGTGAGGTGTGGATGGGTTACTCGGCGGTGGAATCCGCCGTCCCGGCGATGCCGGCGGTGTTGTCGTCTTCGCGGGCGAAGACGTTGAGCACCGGGACAGCCTGCTGCAGGCAGTCGTAGGCGACGGCCGGCATCTGCACGATCAGGCTGTCGAGCAGCTGCTCGACGAGGGCGATCACCGGTTCGGTACGGATGGCCTCAGCGGGGCTGGCGAGCAGCCACGCCTTGGCGAACCGCGTCGATTCCCCCGGCCGCGAGATGGCCTCGCGACCGAGGAGCCGGTTCCTTTCGACTCTGTCCTCGAATTCGGAGCAGCCGTAATCGACCACCTGCTGGTTGACGTGCTCCACGTCGGCGAGCACGGTGAGCAGACTGACCGCGCGCCGCAGGGCAAGAAGAACCTGCGGTGCCGGGATCTGATCGTCGCGCAGCGTCGCCGCCAGTTCGCGGACCACCGCGATCACCGGCACGGTACGTGCGATGCGGCGGCGGGACTCGTGCAGCCATATCCGGGCGAACTGTTCGGCGTCGTGGTCCACAACCGGACGTTCCGGCGGGAAGATCTCCGGGAAGCGTTCTGAAAGCTTTGTCATGCTGCATCACCTCCCTCCAGTCGGGAATTCACGTCAGCGCCGTGATCACGCCGCTGACGTGGGCTTTCGGCCTGCCAGTCCGGACCGGAGCCGCGGTACTGGCGGGTCGGTGGCGGCTCCCGCTCGGACCTGAGCGTCTTGAGCAGCGCGGAGGCCTTGGAGTTGGAGACGCTGGTGCCACCGGCTCGCAGGTGGCGAGCGAGCGCGCCACGGGTCAGGGGTTCGCCGCTGACGGCCAGGCGGTCTCTGATCGCCCGGGCGGCGGGCAGCACGGTCCCCAGGTCTTCCACCTCGGCGGACGGTCCACGGGACCGGCGCCGGTCCGGTGTGGACCGCTGATCCGGGTTTGCTGCGCTGCGGACCGCGGGTGCGTCGGCGGGCTCTGCGCGGACCGGGGAATCGTCGAGTTTCGAGGCGGACGGTCCACCGGTGTGGCTAGCGCGACCTTGACCATGACCAGGAAACCCAGTGCCGGGATGGCGGCGGCCGTCCAGCCGATCGGCGACGGTTCGGCTTCGACGACCTGCGCCGCCAGCGACAGCACGACCGCGCAGCCCAGCACCACGGCGGGGAACCGGGGTGAGGTGTGTTCGCGTCGCCGGCGGCGTAGTTCCAGGCCGGAGGCGATCGACATCAACTCGAGGACGATGGCGTCGGCCCAGGCGAGCCAGCCCGGCTGCCCGTGGCTCGCGGCAACGTTGTGGACGTGGGTGAAAGCTCGCGGCTCCTGCGGCTGCGCCGATCGCGAGCATGATCAGAATCTGGGCCAGTCCCTCGGCGCGGTTGCCGCGGACGGTCCGGTCCGGCGAACGACTTTGCTGCTACGGGACCACCCCCCGCGGACCGGTCCGTGCCGTACGCGCCGGAGGACGTTCACGACGGTTCTCGTCGGGGACGCGGCGGGACGCGAAGGCGGGAGTGTGCAAGTGCTGGCGGGACTTCATGGTGTGGATCCTCCGGTCGATATGGATGAAAACGGAGCCCGGACGGGCACAGCCCGCAGGCGTGCCGGCGACGATGCGACGGGGGCGCGACGATAGCGTCCGCATCTGTCACCACCGCGGCCGTACGCGCGGTGACAGAAGGCGCCGTCTGTCACCCGGCACGGAAAGGTCTCGGCGGTGGCTGTCACTACGGGAAAGCCGGTCAGGCGTTCACCGCGCCACGGCTATTAGGTTGCGGCCGCACAGCTCGGCCAGGCGCAGGCGCCGCCCCGATCGGCGGTGCAGCCACCACTCCGCTTCGGCGGGGTTGCCCGCGCCGTGGGTCGCGGTGACAACGGGGTAGCGCACACCGGCATCGGTCAGTTCCTCGTGCAGGTGGCGCTCCCGGAGCGGGCCGGGCAGCCAGAACAGCACCGGCCACACTCGCCCGGTGACGCGGGCGAGCTCCTCGTATCCGTCGATCTTGTCGACCAGGCGGGAGAGCGGCCGTTCGGTGCCGGTGTCGTACTCCAGCAGGAACGGAATCTCCGAGCCGTCTTCGATCCAGATTCCGTGTCCGTCGGGCCGCGAACTGGGGATGTAGGTACGTTCGGTGACGTCGGCGCCCTCGCCGGCGAAGGCGCCCATCTGCTGGCACTGCCGGGCCGACCACCACCGCGCCAGTTCACAGCCGGGCCGGGTGCGGGCGTGACCGGCCAGGGCGGTGAAGAAGCCGTTGACGCCGACCAGGTGCGCCAGGTTCGCGCGGTTGGTCAACTGCCAGCGGCGCCGCCGGGCCCGGTCGCGGTAGCCGCGCTCAAGGCGCTCGCCGCGTTGCGCCGCGATGACCTCCAACCCCAACTGGGCAAGGACATAGTGGTACGGGAACGAGCCGCCGCCGGCCCGGTTCGGCCGGAACCGTTCCAGCACCCGAAGACCGACCAGGGCGCGCAGCCGTTCCTGCGCGTAGTCCAGCGACGGGAACAACGCCTGCGCGATCTGCACCGAGGTCAGCACACCGTGCTCGGCGAGCCAGTCGAGCAGGACGCAGTCCCGGTCGGTGATCTGCGACTGCACGCGCAGGACGGGATCGACGTACCGCAGCGACCTAACCATGTCGTCTCCCCCGGGGGAGAGACCCAGACTGGAGGGTCTGTCGCAGGACGAGCGCGGTAGAGGAAAGGCGCGTTGTGCTGCGCCGTGATGCCGATTCACGGGTCCGTTTCCCAACGGAGGTCAACAGGGAGGACAAGCGCCGGATCCGATCGGACGGCAAGCCGGGATGGCAGTTGAGGAGCGCACGGGGTGAAATGCCCGATATGGATGGGTGTGTAGACACGAAGGCTCCAGAGTGTTGTTCGATGGGGCGTCGTGAGGGCTGGTCGATGCATCGCGCACCTCCTCGGGCATCGCCCGAGTGGAACGACGTCGGGTTGCGCTCGCGAGCGGCGTGAGCGCGGATAGGTCGCGCCAATGGCGAGCGCCGATCATCGATGGCGTGGGGCCGCTTGCGGGAGGCAGCCTCCGGCGCCGCCGCCCACTTCCCTCACACCCTCAAACCGACCTTTGTCAGCTCTCGCGAACACCCCGATTTGAGAATCAGCCGAACGGCTCACACCGAAAGTGATGTAGTACGCATTTCGGGCAGAACTCCTAGGGCAAGGAGGAGTCGATTGTCAGAATTCGAGGACTGAAGACTGTCATTTGCCTGGGCGTATGCACGAAGTGTGCGGGGATGCCCAGTACGCTGGAGTCGTGGGCGAGTCCTCTGAAGGCGTTAACACCGGGCGGCACGAGCCGGTATCCCGGCCGCCGGTGGGCTACCTTCCGTACGGTGATCGGAAGCCGTACTTTCTGGCCGACACGCTAACCGCGCTGAACGGGCCGACCCGTGGCGTGATCACACTCCCCCACCACCTCGACTGGTCCGGCCACGCCGAATACGACCTGAGTCGCCCCGCTCGCCTTGCCAGCATGTACAAGGCGGTACTCACCGAGGCCGCCACCCTCGAGGACTTGCACATGTGGCTCTCCGGTGACGTGCTTCTCCGGCTCTGGCCCACACTCTGGCTGCCACCGCAGCTCCGGCGACGCTGGGAAGAACGCTTCCCGGAACTGGCCGCTACCCGCACGAACGCCGCGTAGCAACTGGTGGATCCCTTTCACGAACGACTCGCTTGTACGGGGCTTGCGGCCGCTCAGCGGTAAGGCTTCGCCCTGGCCGGCGGATACGCGGTCCAGGCAGCCGGTCTTCTTGAGCGGCCCAGCGAGGACATCGACCTGTTCACCGGCTGGAACCGCCGCAACGAGTTCGGCACAGCGGTCGCCGCCGTTATTCAGGCGTACCGCGACGACGGCCTCACTGTCGACCTCGAACGGCGCTATGACACGTTCGCCCGACTAACAGTGACCGACGGCAGCCACACGTCGAAGGTGGAACTCGGCGTGGATTGGCGAGCCAACGAACCGATTCTCATGGCCGTAGGACCGGTTCTGCATCCCGATGACGCGGTGGCGAACAAGATGAGTGCGCTCTACGGGCGGGCGTTCGCGCGTGACTTCGTCGACATCGATGCCGCCCTGCGATCAGGCAGGTACACCCACGAAGCCGTTCTACGCCTCGCCGAACGCGCCGATCGCGGGCTTCGACCGGCGGATCTTCGCTGACGCTCTCGGACAGGCCGATCTGCTGGACCCGGACGACTTCGCCCAATACGGCATCACCGGTCAAGCGCTCGACGACGTCCGGAAACGGTTCGCCGCATGGCGTCGCGATCTGCGTGACGAGCCCTCGTCGGAATAGTCGCGCGGCAGAACCCGCGGAGTGGTTCGGGCTCGGAGTACGTCTGCACCGTGGCCGAACTGCCATCGGTTCGGAAGGCCCGTCAAGACCGAGTCGAAGATCCAGATAGCAAGCGCTCGATAACCTGTCGGAAGACATCGATGGGGGTGAGCCCATGGACGGCGCCGATGCTGCTGAGGACTGGCTGGATACCTGGGTCGGGCAGGTGAACGCCCAAGCGGCGCGCAGTGTTGAGCTGTCGCGGCGGGTGGCGGCGCTGACCGGCACGGCGGAGGGCCGCGACGGCGCGATTCGGGTCACGGTGGGGTCTGCCGGTCAGATCGAGCGCCTTGAGCTCGACGAGCGCGTACACGATTTGTCTGGCCCCCGCCTTGCCGACGAGATCGTGTCGGTCATGCGGCGCGCCCAGGCGGCCCTATCCGGTCTGGTCGCCGATCAGGTCCAGGACACCGTGGGCGCAGACACCGAGACGGGACGCGCGGTACTCCAGTCGTTCGAGACCCGATTCCCGACTGTTGAACGTCAGGAAGACCGGTGAGCGAAGGTGTGGAGTTTCCCGCCGAGGCGGTGATACGCCATGCCAGCACCGTGAGTGAGGCGTCCGATGAGATGCTGCGGGCTCGATCGGCGGCAGGCGAAGTCGCAATGGACAGTCAGGCGTACGGGCAGCTCTGCCAATTCCTGCCGGCCCTGCTCAGCCCTCTGTTCGGCAGCGCCACGGAGGTCATGAGCGACGCGGTGGACGCGCTCGATGAGACGTCCTCGAAACTGCGGGCGACCGCGACGGGGATGAACGCCGCCGACGCCGGCAGCGCCCGGCAGCTGAACACAGCCGCGACCCAGCACCTCGATCTTCCGCTGTGACCGACAATCCGCTGGTCGCTCAGGCGAACAGCTCGACCACCTGGTACACCGGCCTCGGCCTGGCCGAAGACGCGGCGCAAATCAGCAGCGGCATCCAGGACGGCAGCTGGGTCGACGGCACCCTGGGCGGCGTCGGCGGCACCCTGGACCTGCTCGGCACGGTCGTCGACCCGCTCGGCTCGCTGGTGGCCTGGGGTGTCGGCTGGCTGATGGAGCACGTGCGGCCGTTGAAGCAGGGCCTGGACTGGCTGGCCGGTCAGCCCGACGAGATCGCCGCCCATGCCGCCACCTGGCGCAACGTCGCCGCCGCTACGACGGCCACCCAACAGCACTACGCCAACGCCGTCCGGTCGCACACGGACGGCTGGTCCGGCGCCTCCGGCGACGCCTACCGCAACCATGCCGCCCAGCAGGCCGATGCGCTCGGCGGCATCGCCAAGGCGTCCGAGGCGATTTCGTACGCTGTCGAAGGAGCCGGACTGCTCGTCGGACTGGTCCGCGGCATCGTCCGTGACCTGATCGCCCAGTTCGTGGCCACCCTCGCCGCCCGCCTGCCCATGTGGTTGGCCGAGGCTGGGCTAACTCTCGGCATCGGCGCCCCGGTGGTCATCGGTCAGGTAGCCACACTGGTCGCCAAATGGGTCAACCGCATCCAAGGCTTCATCCGAGCACTGCTCAACAGCCTGCGACGACTCAGCGGCAAGCTCAACGAGCTGACCGGCGTCCTCGATGGTCTCAAGACGGCACTTCGTAAGCTCAGCCGCTCCGATCCGACAGCGACCACACCCGACACGACGTCCGCCGTGCGACAGACCGGTGGGGAACTACGGCGTCCGCGCGGTGACATCGACTTCGAGGAGGAATGGGCAGACCGGGCCTACGACACTTTTCGCGCCAGTGATGACGAGCTCCCGGCGGTCGCCGCGACCGCGCGAGAATACGGCTTCAGCACGGAAGACATCACCACAATCAAAAACCACGTCTTCCGCGACGAGCACCTGCTCGATCTGTACGGCGACAACACCGTGGCACGTTTCGACGCCAACCCCCGCATGGCCGAGGCATGGCAACGGCTCGCCACCGGCAACCCGCACCCGGCCGACATCGACCTGTTGCGGCACGAGCGATTCGAATCGGATTACATGGCCAGCACCGGAGACCCCAGCTACGGACGCGCGCACACCGCCACCAACGACGCAGGCTTTACGTGGGACCCTGAAGCCGCAGCGCGCGATGGGGTCGGCTATCAACGAAAGGACTGACGTGTTCGGTGGCTGTGGGCGGTGCCGGCAATGACCGCCTCTATCGGTATCTGGGCGCAGGGCGACCCGAGCGGCGAGTCGGTGCTGTACCGCTGGGAAGCCGACCAACAGACCGGCTACGTGACCTTCGAGGTACCGACCCGGCGGTTCCGGCCAGCCGACGACAGCGGCCAGCCGATCGGGGATCTATTGTTCGATCCCGCAGTGGGCGAGCCGTCAGGCACCGCTGCGGGTGTGAACCAACGGCTGTTCAACCAGGTGGTCGTAGCGATCATGCGCGCCTACCGGCGGGCCGGGACGGCTCCGGCCACCGCCCACGCGTATTACTACTGACGCCCACGTAGCGAGTCGTTCGTGCGGGAACGAACAGCATCTGGGTGACAACGAAAGACACGCTGGCCACCCCGGCCGGACGGCGGCAGGATCAGGAGTCCGAGCGCTGGACGAGTTGCAGGAACGCTTCGAGCTCACGGTCCGGCCGGACATGGCGGCGGTAGAGCGGACTGCACGGCGTCTCCGCCAGCTTCAGGCCCAACTCGGCCAGGCTTCTGCCAGGGTCGGAGTGCCGGTAAACGTCGGCGAGGTAGGCGAACTCGTTCATGATGCCGACGACGCTGCGGTTCGCGGTGGGACCGAACCGGCAGTCCCGCATCTGCCTCAACTCGCCCTCGATGACGGCCGCCGGCGCCCGGTGAGCGGCCAGAGCAGCGGCGATCTCCGGTCCGATACGGGCCGGCACGGTGGCCCCCAGCGCCAGCGGCATCAGCACCGGCAACAGGGTCTCCTCGTTGACCAGCAGGATCAACTGCTGGGGCCGCCACGGCAGCAGGTTTGCGTACCACTCGCCGAGCAGGGTGGTCGACGATTCACCGTCATACGGCGTCGCCGACCCGAGCCGCTGGCGCAGCTTCTTGGTCGCCCGGACGATCAGCACGAGACCAATCCTGCCCGACGGTTGTCGACCGCACCGGCTGGGCCGGTCTCTTCAGGGGGTAAAGCAGATGGCAGCGGTCGATGGCGCGGCGCGCGATTCGCGTTATGCGGACCAGCGGCACTACGTCGTGCCGACAAGCCTCGCCGATCTGCATGGCCCGGCCGTCGGTCAGGTGACGCTCGATCGGTCACTGGATTGGTCGGGCGACAGCACTTACGACCTGGACGATCCAGGCGACCTTCGAGTGATGTATCAAACGGTGTTGAATCAGGCGGCCACCACTGATGACCTCAGTCGCTGGCTCAATGCCGACATCTTGCGCCGAGTATGGCCGCTTCTATGGCTGCCCGTCCGAATGCGAGCGCTTTGGCAGGCCCGTTTCCCGGAACTGCCCGACCCGGTGACCCGAGAGTCAACACCCAGGACAAAGCGGCAAGGCGTGGCCGCACCAGGTCCTGCAGGTTCTGACCGCGATCAAGAAGTTCGAGGAGCGTCGTGAGCGTCGCGGCAGAAGACGACGTGCGTGTGCCGGAGCAGTTGACCGAGTTCGTGTCCCGGACGGTGATCTGTCGTGCCAGCCCGCGATCTGGGCGGTGGGGTCACTCTGGGCTCCAGACCCGCGCCGACGGATCCCAGACACCGGTCGCTGTTGCGTCCAGGATGGGGTCGAAGATCTGGCGCGCGAGGCTCACGGCGGTGTCGTAGTCCGGGACGATGCCGGGTGCTTCGGCCGCGACCTTCGGGTAACGCCTTGCCCAGCCCTCGTCGGGCACGATGAATCGGTCGGGAAGTTCAACCTTGCGTATCGCCGCGTTGATGACGACCGCGGTGCGTAGCCGGTCGGCGCTGAAGGTTTGCGTGCTGGCGATGATCGCGATGTCGACGAGATCTTTAACTCGGCTGCTGCTCGCCGACTGTCCGTCCCGGACGTAGGTGCCGATCGTCGCGCAGAGTTTGTCGGCCAGGTGGTCGGGGATCGGAAAGACGCGATAGTGCGGCCGGACGAGGCCGTCAATGGAGAGCGGCGTCAGCGGTGCGACGACATCCGGTGTGCCGGTCATGGCGGTGCCCACTACGACGTCGATGTGGAAGCCGGCAAAGGACGTCGGGCCGAGTCGTGCGTTGACGTGCACACGGGCCCCTTTGGCCTCCTCCTGGAGGGGAGCGATCCGGGTGACGTCGAACGCGAAGTGGTCGCCGATGTCGGCACGGAGTGCAGCACGCAGAGCGTCAACGGCGTCATCGACGGCGGCTTCGGTAGCGTTGAAGAAGACGTCGACATCTTTGCTGTGCCGAGCCGTGGCGAGCCGGGCTAATAGCGCCCCCGCGCCCTTCAGGACCCACCGGTCGGCGTCATGGGAGCTGAACAGCCGGGCGAGTGCCCGGTCGTAGGCGAACTGTCGCTGGAGTTCAGCGAGTGGGTAGCGCCGGTCGGTACGCGCGATCTGCCCGAAACGTTCCTTGAGTGCCGTCCTGAACGCCGAAGGTGTCTGATACCGAAACGCGGGCTCGGTCATGGGCGCGCCCCCTTGCCGGTGAGTACCTGGACGAACTCGCCTGGGTCGGTGTGGCCATAGGCGACCGTGTAGGGCCCGACGATCGAGGTGAGCGCTTCATCGCGCAGCAGGCCCAGCGCGAGGGCATCCTGCACGACCTGAGCCACCGCGGACTCGTCCTCGCCGTCGGCGAGCAGATCGTCAATGATCGCCGGTACGGTGCGCGCCGGAAGCCCGCCCCAGATCTCCCAGCTGTCCGGGGCAATCTGTGACCGGACGCGCAGCTTGATGTCGTCGCGTCGTGGTCGCAGTCGGGTGGTGGCGTAGAACTCGTGTTCGTACGGAATCAGGCCACCGAGTCCGCGTAGGTGTGCAGCACTGCGGTGGCTGATGACGAGGTTCGGGACGGTGGTGCGTTCGTGCCACGATTGCGCGCCGCCGAGTTGCAGCCACGCCGCGCGTAGCGGGTCGAGGTCAGGGTCTTCGGGCGCGCCTGTGAGCCGATACACCCGCATGGCCTGATCGACGACGGCCAGCGTGCCGTCATCGACTAGACGGTTCAGATCTTGGCGGGACACCCCGAGCCGACGGGCTTGCCCTGCGGTGATCATGCCCCACTGCTCACCGGTCACGGGGCTGATCGCGGCTATGGCAGTGCGTCTCGACATGGAGCGATCGTACCAATAGTGCGACGAACGCTCCAGCTAGCGCCAGTTCCGCCTGACGAATCCGAGAGAAGAGTCGCGGGCCCATCGCAATGCGGGGGCGCTGCGTAGTCAGTGCCGTAGCAGCGAAAGCCACGCGCCGGGCAACTCGTGCGCGAGGTGCCCGGCGACGCTGCCGCAGGAGGCGCACCCCCGCGGTACCGGTGCACGAACGATCGCGCGAGCCCTCGCGAACATCAAGTCGATCGCTGAAGGTATTTTTCCAGCTCGGAAGGCATGGCGAGTTCATCGAGAGCGTCAGTTGCGGGCTGGTGCTCCGCAGCATTTCTTGTACTTACGTCCCGAATCGCACCAGCACGCCTCGTTACGCTCGGGCGGCCAGAGCCGTACCCGATCGGGCCGCGCCGTGGTGCACCATTCGCCATAGTCCCGGCGGGTCGACGGGGCGGCCGGATCGCGTTGCTGCGCCTTCGCGTATGCCTCGTAGTCCGCAAGGCTGCCGGAGACCAGGCGAACCCGAGTCGCGCCTGACTGTTCATACGATCGGGCCTCCCGCTGGATCCGCCCGGCGTACGTCTCGTAAACGTCTCCATAGGCCGTCGTCGATTCCGGCCAGCGGGAGCGGACCGCGCTGAAGTCCTCTCGAACCCACCGCAGGACGATCCCGTCGAACGCTCCCTCCGCACGGGCTGCGTCGGCCCCACTGCCCGGCGGTAAAGAACCTAGCGTCTCGCGAATCGTCGCTGCGAGCTCCGCAAACGACGAGTCGGACTCCGCGAGCGCTTCAAGATCCTCCTCGTCGAGTTCTACGCCCAGCTTCTCCCGCAGGTAGGAGCGGCTGAAGAGCAGTGCATGCCGACGCTCCTCCACCTCGGGGTCGTCGCCGGCTTCGACCGCCCGATCCACTCCGGCCTGGCACCATTCGAGGGCGAGGTGGTCTTGCCCGGCGTCGGACAGCATCTCCGTCATGTCATCGAAAACGCGCACGGTTTCCAGGCTGCTGGGCTGGTCGTCCAGTTCGGCCCGGAGGGCACGCTGGACCTCGTCCGCTTCCTGATCACGATGCAGCGCGTAGAGCTGCTCCGCGATGCCGACCTGAGCGTCCCTGCCGACCTCACCGCCGAACCCCGCGGCCCGGCGGAACTGTTCCAGCGCCCGCTCAAGGTCGCCGCTGCTGCGGGCAATCGACCACCCGGCATCCACCAGCGCCCGGGCCGCTTCGGGATCACCCGCGTGATCGGTGGCCCACTGTTCATAGTCGGCCGCGGACGGCTCACGCCGCAGATCGGCGAGGAAAGCCTCGTACGCGGTACGGGCGATATGAGGTTCCGAAGAGCTACTCACGCCGAAAACCTACCGGGCGACTCGGGCGCCGCCAGTTGGTGGGTGGACTCGGTAACCAGTTCAGCTTCGGGGCCGTCGACCGGTGGAGAACGGACGTCAAGGCCACCTGCTCGGCGGGGGTCGTGGAGGTCGATGTCCATCTCGTTGGCGAGTTTTTCATGCCGCCGTGAATCCGAGTGTCCGGTATCCGGGCATGCGCCGCTGCAATGAGGCGGCAAGGACGGGGGTGGCAACGTCGTGGTAGTCGTGGACCTCGGCGGTGTCCTTCCCTGGTGCGGCTCGGATGACGCGGCCGGCGCATTGAACGAGCAGGCCGTCGTAGGAGATCGGCCCGGCGAGGAAGAGCGTATCCAGGGCTGGGGCGTCGAAGCCTTCGCCGATGAACGGCGTGGTCCCGATGACCAACAGAGCGTCACCCGCTTTGGCTGTGTCAAGTCGTTCGACAACCGCCCGTCGGTCGGTGGTGCTCATCGCGCCTTGGAGCACGAGCGGCTGATGTCCCCGTGCGGCGAGCATGGCGGCGAGAGCCTCGACATGGGCGACTCGTCGGGTGAGGACCAGACAGTTGCGGCCACGCGTCAGGGCCGCAGCAATGTCATCGGCGATCAGAGTGTTGCGTGGCTCGTCGAGGGCCAATCTCCGGTGCACCTCGGCCAGCGCGCCCGGCGCGTCCAGGTCGACGTCGCCGACCTGGAAATTGGTGTCGTGCTGGAACAGCACGCGCCGCGGTCCAGTGCCGGCGTTCATGGCGGCGGCGAGAGTGCCCTGTTCGTCGTCGGTCATGGTGTACCGCACTGGGCCGAGTTGCCAGGTGACGAGTTGACCGAGACCGTCACGCCGGGTGGGCGTGGCGGTGAGACCGAGCCAAAACTGCGCGGCGATCGCTTTGACGGAGTGCTCGTACGCGGCGGCGCCGAGGTGATGGCACTCGTCGACAACCACATGCCCGTACTCGAGGGTGAGGGTGGCGATGTCGTCGCGTCTGGCCAGCGACGGCAGCAGCGCGATGTCCACGATGCCGGTGAGCTTGCGCCGGCCGCCGCCGAGTTGGCCGGGCTTGATACCGAGGAACTGCTCGACGCGCATGCGCCACTGGTCGGCGAGGGCCTTGCGGTCGACGAGGATCAGGGTGGACGTGCCACGCTCGGCGATCACGGCGCAGCCCATGACGGTCTTGCCGGAGCCGGGCGGGGCGATGAGCAGCCCGTCGTCATGGGCGAGAAGGGCGCCGACCGCGGTCCCCTGCTTGGCAGTGAGTTCGCCGGTGAACGCCACGTCGATCTCCCGGCCGGGGTTTCGCGCGTCGGTGACGGAAAGCCGCGAACCCGCCTGTTCGACGATGGAGTGGATGGAGTGGCGCAGCCCGCGGGGCAGGACCAGGTGGTCGTCGAGGGTGAGGTCATAGCCGCGGATGAATCGCGGGGTGTCCCAGGTTGATTTCCGCAGGCGCTGCAGTTCGTAGAACTTCGGATTGGCCATGGCAGCCGCGTGTTTGAACGTCGCGAGCGCGGCCGGGGTGAGTTGGCCGGTGTCAAGGTTCAACCCGGCACCAAGACCCGCGTGGACCACCGCAGGTAGCGCGGGATGGACCCGCGTTGCGGCGGACCTGCTGATCGTGGCGACGTCGGTTCCGGTGGTGGAGCGTTTTGCGTTGCGGGAGAGGCGCTCTGCATCGCCAGGACTAAGCCGATCCAGCGTGGAGAGGAACGCCCACTGGTCCTCGTGCGGTTCGAGAGTGCCGAGGTCGAGGAACGTGGTGAGGCCTTCCTTACGGCGGCGGCCGTACAGCGGCGCGGCGATGAGGTTGCCGAACCCGCCGTCGGGCACGACGTCTTGATTGGGAAACAGCCGATCGTACGACCGTAGGTCCATCGACCCGCGCAGCACCATCGCCTCGTGCAACAACGCGGTACCGACAGCTCGCGCCGTCGCCGCAGGAAGCGCTTCCGTGAAGAAGATCCACACATGGGCCCCACGGCCCGACTGGGAAATCTCCAGCGCGGCCGGCACAGCACTGGCCCTCGCCGCCTTGACGTAGGCGAGCGCGTCGAGCATCGCCATCGCACCGTCGAAGTCGGCGACGACGAACTGACACGTGTTCTTGGGTAGCAGCGGGTAAAGACCCATAAACACGTCGCCGACGAGATGAGCCGCCACGACTTGCGGGGTGCGGGGTAGATGAGTGGCGCTGCGCCGATCAATGCCCTTGCGCCAGCCGCCGGCGACGGCCGGCGACCACCCAGATGCACCCGTACGAGTGTTCTCCCAGCGGACGGCGTACACGTCGGTACGGGCCCGGAACCGGTCGGCGAACAAGGCTAACTTGTCCGCCACCGGCGACGCCATGGTGACCATGCCCGGCACGGCGACCGGGGCGGATAGCTGCTCCGGGGGCGGAGCAGTGTCCTGACCACGCAGTTCCAGCAGCCGCGACAGCCTCGCGTTCTCGGTCTGTAAACGCTGTACCGCGCGGCGTAGGTCGGCGTGCTCAGCCGTCGCATCCACTGGATCATTCTGACGTATCGGGCTTCGAACCTACGACGACCGGCCGCTATCCTCCGCCGATGGCACCGAAGCGGAACGCGGCGCTCGAGGCGATGATCGAAGAAGCCACCGTCGACGCGTACAACGACGACGAACAGCTCACTGGCCTGTTCACCATGATCGAAGACCACCTGGTCGTACCGTTCGCCACCACCGTGCTCGGTGTCGAGGTCACCGTGAAGAAAGTCGACTTGATCGGTGACAACATCGTCGCCATCTGCGCTCGAGGCTGTGACCGGCAGCGGATCGACCTGCTCGACCTGCCACTACCCGCCCCGCCACCGGACGGTTCGGTATGGATCGACGCCTACCGGCACTGGGCAGGGCGATAGACCACGGTGGGCGGCTACCAGTACTACTCCTCTTACGCCTGCCCAACCCCTGGAACGGCACTGGCGCTGGAAGGTCATTCCGGCCGCAGGAACGACGGTCGGCGGAAGTCCTGCCAGCTCTCCCACGGATAAAATCCTGGGCATGTCACCTTCAGAGGTCGCCGCTAATGCTCCGGACGTGCTCGGCGAGTGAATATCACTCGACGTCAGCGCTGGGCACCCGCGGTCACTGCCGGGCACGCCGAGCCGCGTGTGCGCGGGGTTTGCTCCGGACGCGCTCCGACCAGCGACGGAACCGCAACCGGTCGACCAGATGACACCGGTGGGCACCCGACGGGACGCCCGGGCACTCGTGGATATCCCCAGCTAGGTACGATATGGGCCGCAGGCCCTCGTAGCTCAGGGGATAGAGCATCGGTTTCCTAAACCGTGTGTCGTAGGTTCGATTCCTACCGGGGGCACCATGTGATGTCTCAGGACATCGGAATAGCCCGAACCTACGTTTCGTAGGTTCGGGCTTTTTGTTTGGTGGGGGCTGGGCCGGGTGGTCGGCCGGTGGGCTGGTAGTCGCGGCGGGGGTCGATGGTTAGTTCGCGGAGGATTTCGCCGGTGGCGGCGTCGATGACGCGGACGTCGGGGTCGTGGATCAGGGGTAGGACGTAGGTTCCGGCGTAGGTCTTGCCGATGCCGATGTGGTGCAGTTGGCTGTGGACGTGCAGGGTGATGGTGCCGGCTTTGCTGATGGTGTCGTGGCGGACCCGGTCGTGGGTGTCGGTGCTGCGGTCGGTGCCGGGTGTGGCTTTGGGTCGGGCCTGGTAGGCGGTGGCCGGGGTGGCCCGGTGCGGTAGTGAGCGGTGCGGGCGGCGGTGGTTGTATTCGTCGGTGAACACCTCGAGCAGGGCTTGCAGCTGGGTGAGGGTTGCCGGCTGGTGGGGCTGGGCGCGGAGCCATTTCTTCATCGTTTGCTGGAACCGTTCGGCTTGCCGCAGGTGGTGGGGTGGTTGGGTCGTGAGTTCTTCTGCATGATGTTCTGCTGGCGGAGCTCGGTCTCGAGGGCGGTGCGTCCGCCGCGGCCGCCGGCGAAGCGGGCGGTGTAGACCATGCCGTTGTCGGTGAGCGTGGACGCCGGGTATCCGTGGAGCTGGGCGGCTTGCAGGAAAGTGGTGTGGGCGATGACGGCGGTGATCCGCGGGTGGGCGCTGATGTGTAGGGCGTAGCGGGAGTGGTCGTCGAGCCAGGTGATGATCTCGACGTCGGAACCAGGCCGGCCGTCGGGGCGGGTGAGCCGGTGATGGGTGAAGTCGGACTGCCAGGTCTCGTTCGGCTGCTCGGCTTGAAAGCGGATGTATGAGCTCTTCGGCCGTTTCGCCGGTGCGGGTGTGACCTGCCCGGCGCGGACCAGGATGCGGTTGATCGTGGCCCGTGACAGCACGGTGTCGTGATGGTGCTGCAGGTGCCAGCCGATGGTGTCGGCGCCGGCGTCCAGGCCGGCCTCGCCGAGCTGTTTGCGCAGGACCTGGACGAGTTCGACTGTCGCGGCCGGGGTGGCGGCGGGGCGGGTGTTCGGGGCGCGGGAAGCGGGGCTCGAACGCTGCTTCGCCTTCAGCGTGGTAGCGGGTCATGAGCCGGCTGATCCGGCCTTGCGAGACGCCGTAGGCGCGGGCGGTCTCGGCCTGTGATGCGCCGGTCAGGACGGCAGTGGCACCATCAGTTCTGCGCCGTGGCCTGGTTTGATAGACCTCGCCCGATCGGCACCGGTGTGCTGCGCGATGCGGCTCGGCGCGGCTGTGTGTCGCTGGTCGCGCGAACTCTGCGTACCTCGAACGCTCTCGATGAGCCAAGGACCGGTTCTCGGGTGTACGCGACGCCAGCCTGAGCCCAGCCGTAGCGGCGTTAGACTCCGCGGCCATGGGAGCGCTCATCTTCAGCCTCAACCTCACCCTGGACGGTTGCGTCGACCACCAGGAGGGGATCGCCGACGACGAGACGCATGCCTTCTTCACGCGTCTCATGGATGAGGGCGGGGCGATGCTGTGGGGTCGCGTCACCTACGAGATGATGGAGAGCTATTGGCCGGCCGTCGCTCGTGGTGACGAAGAGGCGCCGCCGGCTGTGCGCGAGTGGGCGGTCAAGCTGCAGGCGAAGCCCAAGTATGTGGTGTCGTCGACGCGTAATGACTTCCCGTGGGAGAACAGTCACCACATCGCGGGGGATCTGCGGGAGGGCGTGCAGAAGCTCAAGGATGCGACCGCGGCCGGTGTGCTCCTCGGCAGTGGCAAGCTTGCGACCGAGCTCGACCGGCTGGACCTGATCGACGAGTACAAGCTGCTCGTCCATCCCAGGATCGCCGGCCACGGCCCGACGCTGTACCAGGGCGGGCTGCCCGCCACG
This sequence comes from Paractinoplanes polyasparticus, assembly GCF_019710575.1. Classification (GTDB taxonomy): domain Bacteria; phylum Actinomycetota; class Actinomycetes; order Mycobacteriales; family Micromonosporaceae; genus Actinoplanes; species Actinoplanes polyasparticus. Next base: position 471,862 of record NZ_JAHWFK010000013.1, read on the forward strand.
CGCCGGCTCGAGCTGCTCTCGGCGCAGCCGCTCCGCAACGGCGCGGTGGCCATGCACTACCGCCGGGCGCGCTGAAACACAGGAGGTGGCCCGGGGGCCCGCCAGGCCGAAGCCCGGCGGGCCCGGCGGTCAGCCTGCTACCTGGAACGAGACCGAGTGGCCGTGCACGTTCATGGTTCCGTCCGGCTTGACTGCGTTCACCTCCAGCGAGTGGTATCCCGCTGTTTGCGGGGTCCATGTGACGCTGGCCCGGCCGTTCTCGTCGGCCTCGATCACGGTGGGCTCGGTGTCCCAGTCGGCGTCGATGGTGTAGCGGTACGTGGCTACCTCCTGCCAGCCCGGTGGCGGGGTGAAGGTGAACGTGCCCTCGACGCCTACGCCGCCCTTGGGCTGGGCGCCCGTGATGTCGTACACGTTTGATTGGATGCCGGGCCAGGGCGGGAAGTACGCGGTCCAGTTGGCCGGGGCCGAGACGAAGGTATCTCCGCTCCTGCTTCTGATCTGTAGTTGAGGACCGCCGACTTCGGAGGCGACGAAGCTGTAGTAGGCCACGCCGTCCTCGCCGGGCGTCCTGGTGTCGGTGTAGTTCTGGCCCTCGCGCTTGATCTCGTACTCCGTGACGCCGGTGATGCCGGGGGCCGGCGTGATCTTGAGGAGGACCTCCTGGCCCCACTCCGGCGTGCCGCTCTCGACCGTGACTACCGGCTCGTTGCGGGTGATCGACGTGCTGTAGGTGGTCTCGGGCGACGCGTTACCGGCCAGGTCGATCGAGCGGACGGCAAGCCGCACCGGGCCGGTCCGGTCGGGGTTGAGGGTGACGGTCGCTTTTCCGCCGGGGACGTCGGCCTTCACCGTGCCGGTCCGGTCGAACGGGTCCTTGCAGATCAGCTGGCCGTGGTCACCACCCTCGCACGTGCTGGGGACGCCGAGCCCGCTCCACGAGTACTGGAAGCCGGCGATGTCCTTGTCCTTGTGGCCGTCGAACACGAAGGTCGGGTGCTCGCCGACCGGGCCCCACGTGTCGGGCTTGTGGTTGGTCGAGGTCACGACGGGCGCCGAGGGGGCGATGCCGTCGTACTTGAAGAAGCACTTCTTCGACCAGGATGACGTTTCCGTGCCGTCGCTGACCCGGGCCTGCCAGCCGTACGCCGTGCCCTGCACCAGGTTCGAGCGCGGCACGTTGGCGTTCGCCACCCGGCCGCTCTGGGGGTAGTTGTCGGTGTAGGTCGTGCGGTCGTCGGGGCTGCCCACCGGCCAGATCGCGAACTCGGCGGTGAGGCGCTCCATCTCGTCGGGGTCGGTGACCAGCGCCTGCAGGCTGCCTGCGAAGCCACCCACCACGGGGTACGGCTTCAGCTGCGTACACGGGAAGCCGGCGTTGTAGAGGTGCGTGTTGTCGATTTTGGGGACCGTGTTGTGCGAAAGGCCGAGCCGTACGGTGTTGTACCAGTTCAGTTCCCGGCCGTACGCCGGGTCGGCCTCGTGGTCGGCCGACACCCGCAGCACGAAGCTGACCAGACGCTGCTTCTTCGCCACGGCGTCGGCGATCGCGGAACTCACGTCGAAGCTGATGTTCGCCCGCGGGCAGTACTCAGGCGTCTGGATCTCATCCAGCTTGGACAGTTCGGCCGGCGCCTTGTTCCACGTCGGCAGGCTCGGCAGCGCCTTCGTGCGCCACACCTCGATCGAGCGCTTCGTGCAGTCGGCGGCGCTGCGCTCCACGACGTAGAGCGTGCCACCGGTGACCTTCGCACCCTCGTACTCGGAAAGGTCGAAGGTGGCGTAGACGCGGGACGTGTGCGTGACGCCGGCGTCGTCCTGCGAGGTGCCCAGCGGCAGGTCCAGACCGTTGCCGGTGGGGAACGCCTTGCCGGGTTTCGCCGAGTCGGTCCACCCGATGGCGACCGGTGTCGGTGAGTCCGGGTGCCAGGCGGCGGATGCGACACCCGGCACGCCGAGGACCACACCCAGGCCGGCGGCGAGCGCCAGCCCTAGAGCTCTCTTCACTATTTCTCCTCCTATGACCGGGGCGAGCCCCCGCTCGACCGGCAGGAGAATTAACTATGGAGATTGCTCAATGGGCAACCCTTCGAAGATCACGAATGAGACTCGGGTGCGTTCGGGGGATGGGCCTTCTCGAATTCTTCCCAGCTGACCTCCCGCATCGTGCCGTCCGGACCCATCTCGTACATCGTGAACGGGCCCAGATCGCGCTTTGCCCGCTCGTGAGCCGCCTCGCGTGCTGCCAGTTCCTGACCTGACGGGTCGCCGACGCGGAAGACGTGCACGGGAACGTCTTCCGCCTCGATATCGTCCGGACCGGGGTCTCCTTCGATGACGAAGCCGAACAAGGCGCTCAGAGCCACCTCACCCAGTTCCAACGGATGGAAAGGCAGCGGGTACGGCTCTCGATCCTCCCAACCGGGAACCGGTTCGACCGGATGCCGGCCGTTCCAGAACGGGCGCTCGAACTCGTACGGCTCGCCGATGTTCTCGATGATGCCGCTGCCCGGGGAGAGGCTCAGCGAACGAACCAGCTTCCCGTCCTCCCAGACCGCGAAGCAGAGCCAATCCACCACCGAATGCATGCCGTGCATGACGATCCGCCGACCGGCGCCGGCCCGGAGCAGATGTTCCGGCAGCTCCGACGGACGATCCAGGACCAGCCGCTGGTCGCACACGAACTCAGCGCCGGGCAGCACAGTCACATGGGCGATGTCTTCGGGCGGGTACGTCTGAAAGAGACTGCTGTCGCCGACCAGCGCGACGTCACAGCCGGGAAGGACCCGCCGGACCAGAGCCTCAGCCTCGCTGGGATCGGATCGGGTCGCGCCCCGCAACGCCGGCCTCAGATCGCCGTCGGTGAAAGCCAGCAGCGCAGTCTTGGCGCCCATGACACCTCCTGGTTCGTGGGCACGATACGACATACCGTGAGGAGGTGCTGAGCGATCGGGATCGCACTCTTCTGGCGCCCCACGTCGTACTGTTGCGGGCCGCTCAGAAAGAGCTGGTGACCGCTCGGCGGCGATTCGAGGCGGCCGAGCAGGGGCTGACCCAATCGGCCGGTGGCACCGACTGGCGCGACCGGCTGCTGGGTGGTCTGTTCAGCGCCGACGACGGGCGGACCCAGCAATATCGGCGGGCCCGCGACGAGCACAGAACCGCGCAGAAAGCGCTGGCGGAAGCCGAAGCCAGGTACGCCGGCTATGCCGAGCGCGTCGACGGAATGCTCGAGCCGTTGCTGGTCCGGGACGACCCCGAGTTCCGGGTGCTGGTGGAAACGGTGCGGATCTGCGACAAGGCTCTGCGCGCCTGCGAAGAGATGCGAAGGCGTATCGGGAGCATCCGCAAACCCGACGCGGGACGGGCCAAGGACGACCGCCTCGCCTGGCACGAGGCCGAATTCGCCCGTCGTCAGCGCGATGAGCTGATCCAGGAGGTGCGCACGCGAGGGCCGGGGCTGCGCCGGACGATCGAGCGCGCCGCCCGGGCCGTCGGCGAATCTCCGCCACCGGTCGACGACGTACGCGGAACCGGAGATCGGCAGCTGCGCGAATCACAACAGCAATTGGAGGCGGCGATCAGAGAGATCGGCCGGTGGCGGGCTGTCGCCGACCAGGCGCGCACGGCCGCGTTGCGCGTCGCACACGACTCAATCTGAGCGGGTCATCGCGCGGGCCAAGGCGATGGCGAACGGCGACTTGTCCGTACGCCAGACGTGCCGTTCCTCGTAGGGCCACGCGTAGACCGGGGACTCGTCGCGGCACAACCCGGCCAGTTCCGGCTCGCCCAGATCCTCGGCGGCGTGCGCGTACAGCTGCGGAATCCGCGGCACGATGACGCCGTAATCCACGATGCGCGACAGGTAGTTCTCGGCCGCCAGGACCTTGTCGATGCCGACCTTTCCCAACGGGTACGCGTCGGGCAGCACATCCTTGAGCGAGAGAAACAGGTCGGCGCCGCGACGGCGGGGGTCGCCGAGCAGACGGCCGAACACCGCCAGCCTTCCGAGCGCGAGCTTCGGCCGTACGAGAAGGCAGTGGGCATAAAGCACTCGGAGCAGAGCCACATCCATGAAGAACCGCTCGAGCGACCCCTCACCCGCGACCAGATCTCGATGCCGCAGATAGCCGCCGACGATGCTCGAATTGTGCGCGCGATACCAGCGCTCGGGCCCCGGCGCCCGCAGAAAGGCCAACCAGAAACCGACGCTGCGGTTGCTGCCCGCGCCGGCAGCCCCCCGGAAAAGCAGATCCGCCTCGGCCGCGTCCCGCAGCAACGATTCGTTCACGGCCCGCCACCACGGGCTGCCGCCGTCCGCCCGAAGCACTCCACATCGGATCTGCCATTTCATGAAGGCAACCTCGGCCCTCCGGTACGACCGGATGTCCGGCCTTTCATAGAAGGCAGCAGCCAGCCCCAACCGCCGCGCGGGATCGTCACGGACCGCCGCCACCATCTCGCCGGCCCGCTGCTCGGCCCCAGTCGTCATAGGGCCGGAATGTAGCTTGAACATCGCGTGACCGGGAACGGTGGCGACGGGGCAATACGATGAGACATCGACAGTGATCATCGCTTTGCCGGGGGATCTCATGGCGCCGTCCAGGCCGCGCGGGGGCGGCGGAGGTGACGACGGGTCGCCGTCACCGCACCGGCCACGACCGGGCGGCGACAACGCGGCCGCCCAGGAAGAAGCAGCTGCGGCTCGGCTTCAGGCGGGGCTGGCAGGTGAACGAGGCACCAGCAACGGCCCCGGCGGTGACAGCGCCGACGTCACCCTCAGCGCGACCCGGGCTGACGCGGACAGCGCCCACGGTTTCGTTGACACCATCGTCGGCGATCCGCGGTCGGTCGCCGGAAGGTCGGCGCAGGACATCGCCGATCAATTCACCGCGGCGGGCTACCGGGCCCATGTCGAGCAGAGCACCCGAAGCGGCACTTCTCAGCGGGCCCAGCAGGTGCGCATCCAAGGGCATCCCGAGATCACCAACATCCAGGTCCACCCCGGCGGCGGGCGGCACACGCCGGAAGGTTCGCCGTACTGGAAGATTTCCACGAGTACGCAGGGAAAGACCTGGGTCGTCCCGAGGGACTTCCGAGGCGCCGACGAGCTGGGCGGAAACGTGGTGCGCTATGACGAATAAGCTGATCAAGGTGGATCGGGTGCGCTCGGTCGAGGAGGCCGTCACGCTCGAGAAGCTGGGGGCCGACCTGCTCGGGATCGACCTCACACCGGATCCGCGCTTCGACGACGGCCGAACGATCTCACTCGAGCAGGCCACCGCGATGGACGGCGCTCTGGCCCGGGCGACATTGGTGCCGGTCCTCGATCTGGCGGGCGATCCCGATCGGATCCTGCGGATCGCTCACGCCACGCATTCCCGAATGGTGCAGTCGGCGCGGCGCATGGTAGCGCCGGCCGACGTACGGGCACGGCTGAACGACGCCGGTGTCGGCATCGTCTACGGCGGTATCGAGATTGCCCACGACGATGACCCGTCCTGGGTTCTCAGCGATTACCTCGACGAGCCGGGCCTGGAGGCCTCCTTCTTTCAGGCCGACGTGCTGCCCGAGTACCGCGACTCCTGGACTTTTCTGCGCGACCGCGCACCCGAATACGAGGAGGAGTTTCAGATCGCCGACCTCGACGAGCTCGCCGGCCGTCATCCGCTCTTGGTTGGATTCGACTTCACGCCCAGGAACGTGCGCGAAATCGTGGGCGCCCTTCCACGCGTACGAGGCCTGGTCTTCACCCTCGCCGAACGCGCCGGCCGAAGCGGGGTGCATTTCCGCTCCTATCCCGAGACGCTAGCCACGCTTCAGGCGCTGAGGGGGTGACCGGCAGATGGTCGAAGGGTTCGCGGTCGACGTCGAGGAGCTACGCGCGCACGCGGCGAAGCTGCAGGCCTTGCGTCAACGGGTCGCTGCCATCAGATCGGCGAGCGCGAGCATCAGCAGCAACGAGGCCGCCTACGGCGTCCTGTGTGGCTGGATGGCCGAGGTCCTGGAGCGCCGGCACCAGCGGCAGAACCAGCTGTTCGCCGACGTCGAGCGGAATCTGGTCCGGGCCGCCGAGGCGCTGATACGGACAACTCAGGAATACGCGGAGACCGACGACACCGCGGCCCGGCGCATCCGCCGCGCCGGGCGCATGGAGGACTCGCCATGACGGACAGCTCTCTGGTCGCGAGCGTAGTTTCGACTCGTACCGGAACCGCGGGTGTGGGCCTGGCGGAAAGCTTCCAAGGCTTGAACAACGCGGTGCAGAGCGGAAGCTGGGTCGATGGCGCCCTGGCCGGTGGCGCCTTCGCGCTCGAGGCGGCGGCGATCGTGCTCGATCCGTTCAGCGCGCTTCTGTCCAGTGGTCTGAGCTGGGCCATGGAGTACTTCGAGCCGCTGCGCGAGGTTCTGGACCGGCTGGCCGGAATTCCCGACCAGGTCAGGGCCAACGCCGGGACGTGGTCCAACATGGCCGTCGAACTGCAGGCGCTGGCCTCCGACCTGCAGGCCGATCTGGCGACTGACCTGCCGGGATGGCAGGGCACGACCGCCGATTCCTACCAGCAGTTGATGGCGAACAACGTCGACGGTGTGGGCGGGCTGAGCGTGCTCGCCTCCACGATGGCGGCAGCTACTCAGGCAGCGGGAAATCTGGTGCAGTTCACCCGCGACATCGTGCGGGATCTGATCGCTGATCTGGTCGCTCGGGCCATTGTCTGGGCCGCCGAGGCGCTGTTGGTCGTGACAATTCCGGTCGTGGCCGCGCAGATCGCTTCGGCCGTGGTCAAGTGGGCAGGCCGGATCATGGGCTATACGAGCGCGCTGGTCACCAGCCTGACCAACCTGCGCGTGCTGCTCGGCGGCTGACCGGAACGGCCCGCGACCTGGGGGTCGCGGGCCGTTCGGCGGGGCAGGAAGGTCAGCCGACGCCCTGAACGGCGTCCTTGTGGACGTGGACGCCGGCGCCGAGTTCGACGATCTGGGCTTCGCTGAGGCCGAGGCCCTGCCAGACCTGGACGATCAGGTAGATGCCGGAGGGCTGCTTGATCCAGAGCTCCCAGCCGGTGTCGCCGCCGGGGGCGGTCGGGGCGGGGCCGTCGGGGGTTTCGCCGCGCAGGCTCTTGAGCAGCACGCCCCTGTGGTCGCCGACCTTAACCGTTTTGCCCTCGCGGGACGGGCCGCTCTGGTCCTTGGACTCGAGCATGACGACGATTTTGTCGGCGAACGAGTCCTTGTCGTAGACCGGGTCGGTCGACGGGTTCACGCCGGGGCCGGGGTTCTTGGCCTTGTCGGGGGCGATCGTCACGTAGCCGAGCTCGCTGGCCTGGACGAACCAGCCGTCCGGCACCTTGTCGACGGTGAAGCCCTTGGGCTGTTCGCCCTTGTAGGCGACGAGCTGAACGGCTGCGGCGCCGGCGACCACGCGGTCCTCCGGAGCCGTGGGGGCGCTGGTGCTCGTGGCGACGGCGATGGCAGCGGCCAGGGCGGCCACTCCGAAGGCGGAACCGGTGCAGGCCTGGACGACCCGGCGGCGGCGCAGGGCGCGACGGCCGCGGGTGAGGTCGGCCTCGATCTGGTCGTTCGAGGGGGCGGAGATCGGACCGGCGATCTCCTGGAAGTGGTCACGCAGGTCGTTCATGGGGTGGCTCCCTGGCTGAGAAAGGTGGGTCGGGCGCTGCCGTGCAGGGCGGCTCGGAGACGATCCAGACCGCGCGCTGTCTGGCTCTTGACGTTGCCCTCCGAGCAGCTGAGCGCGTCCGCCGTCGCTGCCACGTCGAGGTCGTAGAAGTAGCGGAAGACGACGGCCGCCCGCATCCGGGGTGGGAGCTCACGCAGGGCCTGTCTGACGGCCTCGCCCGCGGCTCCGGCACCGCCCGGCGTGTCACCGGCGACGTCGGGGAGCTCGGCCATACTTCGCTCCCGGTGCCGCCAGACCCGCCGCTTCTCGTCGATCAACGCGTTGACCAGCACGCGGCGCACATACCCGTCGGGGTTGTCCGCCCGCTGGAAAGCCGGCCAAGCGACGTACAGCTTCGTCAGCGTCGCCTGGACCAGATCCTCGGCCAAGTGGGTGTCGCCCGCGGTGAGCAGGGTCGCCGTATGGAGAAGGCGAGGTCGCCGGCTCACCACGAAATCGTGGAACTGCTCGTCTCTGTCTCGTCTCACACCCCGATGACGATCGGCTCCACGGTGGGGTTGCATGCCGCCCATCATCGGTGAGCCCGGCAACACCCGCTTCGAGTGAGCCGAGTCGCCGTTCCCAGGAAAGACAGCCACGGCCGGGCGGCAACGCCGCCCGGCCGTGAGGCAAGAAGTGTTGTTTGTCTAGTCGAGCGCGCCCTTGATCTTGTTGACCACGTTGGCGACGCCCTGGGCGTGGGCGCCGGCGCCGGTGCCGGGCTTGCCCTTGCCCTGGGAGCCGTCGTAGGTGACGAACAGCTTGGGGTCGGGCGCGGGGCCCAGCGGCTTGTCGTCGGTGAGTGGCTGGGCGTCGGGAACGTAGTCGATCTTGTCGCCGAGCAGGGTCTCACCCTGGGCCCAGCGGCCCTCGCCGGCCGTGCTGGCCGGGTCGAAGCTGTAGAACGTACGGCGGGCGAAGTCCTTCTCGACGTCGCCGTTCGAGTTCTCGATCGGGCTGTCGGTGAAGCCGTCCTCGATGAGCTGCTCGATGCCCAGCAGCCACTGCTGCTGGTGGTAGGTGTCGCGGGCCAGGTTGAACTGCAGCATGTCCTTGACGCCGCGGTCGTCGGTCATGTTGTAGCAGCGGCTGGTCTGCAGGCGGCTCTGGGCCTCGGCCGACACGTTGGAGCGGAAGTCGGCGAGCATGTTGCCGCTGGCCACGATGTAGCCGGCGTTCCACGGCACACCCTGGCTGTTGGTCGGCATGGCGCCGCCACCGGTCACAATGGAGTGCTGCGGGTTCTGGCCGCCGAGCACGGCCGCGAGCACCGGGTTGGCTGCCGCCGCCTTCTCGGTGGCTTCGGCCGGGCCGCCCTCGAGCAGGCGGGCCAGCATGGTCGTGAGCATCTCGACGTGACCGATCTCCTCGGTCGCGATGTCCATGATCATGTCCTTGTACTTGCCGGGCACGCGGCACGACCAGCCCTGCCACAGGTACTGCATCATCACGGTCATCTCGCCGAACTGGCCACCGACCAGCTCCTGGAGCTTGGCGGCGAAAAAGGCGTCCGGCTTCTCCGGCTTGGCCTGGAACTGCAGGTAGTCGACGTGCTTGAACATCGTTCCTCCAAGGAGACGAAGGCGGGACGCTCAACCAGCTACCCGTACGGATGTCCCAGACGGGTCAGTTCGTGGCCCGGTCGTGCCTTGGCCCGTACGGGTCCTGGTCTGGCACTCACGGGTCACCGGAACGGGGACTGAGGCGACCATGGTGGTTCTCGACGTCGCGCTGCCGATCAAGCGACAGGTGGCGCGGGTCGCGCCCTGGTTCGGGCCGGCCTTCGTGGCCGCCATCGCGTACGCCGATCCCGGGAACTTCGCCACCAACTTCACCGGCGGCGCCACCTTCGGCTATCAGCTGGTGTGGGTCATCGTCGCGGCGAACCTGATGGCCATGCTGATCCAGTCGCTGTCGGCCAAGCTGGGCGTGGTCACCGGCCGCGATCTGCCCGAGCTCTGCCGCGAGAACCTGTCGCGCCCCGTCTCGCGGGTGCTGTGGGTGCAGGCCGAACTGGTCGCCATGGCGACCGACCTGGCCGAGATCATCGGTGGCGCGCTCGCGCTGTACCTGATCTTCGGCATTCCGCTGCCGGTGGGCGGGCTGATCACCTGCGTGGTGGCGTTCGCGCTGCTCGGACTGCAGAAGCGGGGCGTACGGCGGTTCGAGGCCGTGATCGGCGGGCTGCTCGGGGTAATTCTGCTCGGCTTCGTCTACGACGCGTTGCGGGCCGGCACCGACGTGGCCGGGATCGCGGGCGGGCTGGTGCCCACGTTCTCGGGCACCGACAGCCTGCTGCTGGCCACCGGCATCCTCGGCGCGACCGTCATGCCGCACGTCATCTACCTGCACTCGGCGCTGACGAAGTCGCGGTCGGCGGCCGCCGCCGATCCGGCCGAGCGGCGTACGGTGCTGCGCTGCCAGCGGATCGACACGCTGCTCGCCCTGGGCCTGGCCGGGCTGGTGAACCTGGTGATGCTGACGATCGCGGCCCGGCTGTTCTTCGGCAGCGGCATCCCGGGCACCGACACCCTGGAAGGCATCCACGCCGGACTGGGCCTCACCCTCGACCGGTACGCCGCGCTGGCTTTCGCGATCGCGTTGCTCGCCTCCGGGTTCGCGTCGTCGAGCGTCGGCACGTACGCCGGTCAGGTCGTGATGCAGGGCTTCATCGGCCGCACCATCCCGCTGACCCTGCGCCGCCTGGTCACGATGGCCCCGGCCATGGTGATCCTGCTGGTCGGGGTCGACCCCACCGCCGCCCTGGTCTGGTCGCAGGTGGTGCTGTCGTTCGGGGTGCCGTTCGCGTTGATCCCGCTGATCTGGCTGACCCGGCGCCGCGACATCATGGGCGACCAGACAAACCACCCGGTAACGACGGCGATCGCCATGCTGGCGGCCGCTTTGATCATCGCGCTCAACGTGTTCCTCGTCATCCGTACATTCGCCGCGTGACACGCACCGCGAAGAGAGCCGTTTGAGCCGGTCCGCACCGGGAACGCGCCCGGCCATGGTGAGTCAGAGCAGTCCCGCACTGCCGGCGAGCGCGGCCGCCTCGGCCCGGCTCGAGACGCGCAGCTTGCGCAGCAGCGTGGCCGTCTGCCGCTTCACCGTCCGCTCCGAGACGTGGAGCTTGCCCGCCATCTCGGTCGTCGACGCGCCGGCCGCGATGTACTGCAACAGGTCGCGTTCCTCGCCCGACAGGGGCACCGCGATCCGCCGTGGACCCGGCGCCTGGGCCATCACGGCGGCGAGCAGGTCGGACGGCAGCACGACCCACCCGTCCAGCGCGGCCAGCAGGGGCTGGAGCAGGTCGGCGGGCTCGCTGCTCTTGGGCAGGAACCCTTCCGCGCCGGCCCGCAGCGCCTGCACCGCCGGGCCCGGGTCGTCGTCACCCGACATGGCGAGCACCCGGACCCGCGGCGACTCCTGGCGGATGGCGGCGATCGCCCGCACCCCGCCCGGCGGGGGCATGTGCAGGTCGACCATGACCAGGTCGGGCACGGCCCGGCGGACCATTCCGGCGGCCGCCGCGGCGTCGCCGGTGCTGGCCACCACGGCGGCCCGGCCGCTGCTCACCTCGGGCAGCAGCAATTCGAGCCCACGTACGAAGAGGGGATGGTCGTCCACGATGGCGATCCGGATACCTGCACGCATGGCGCGCGCATTCCCGTACGGAGCCGACTCATGCGCCTGAGGTCGCGCCGAGCTGAGCCGGACCCCGCTCTGCTGGCTCTGCGCAACGTCTGCCACGAGCTGCGGCCGCCGGTGGCCACGCTGACCTCGCTGCTGCGGGCGATCGAGAATCAGCCCAGTGCGGAGCGCCGGGCGGCGCTTGCCCAACTGGCCGTGGAGCACGTCTCGCACGCCGAGTCGGTGCTGCGGCAGGCGGCCGCGGTCGCGCAGGGGCTCAACACCCTGCCGGCCGATCCGGCGCCGCTCGACGTGGTGCTGCCGGTCGTGGCCGCCGCCGCGCCGGGCGACCGGCTCAGCGTGGGGGCCACCCCGTCCGCGATGCGCTGGCTCGTGCACCCTCAGCACACCCGGCAGATCTTGATCAATCTGGTCGGCAACGCGGTCCGCTACTCGCCCGGACGGATCCGGCTGACCGCGGGGCTGCGCGGTCGCCGGCTGCGGCTGACCGTGGCCGATCAGGGTGGTCCCACTCCGGAGCTGATGACGGCGATGGTCCGGCAGAGCCCTCCGCCGGACGACCGGGGTCTGGGCCTGTGGCTGGTACGCCAGCTCGCCCAGGCCCGCGGCGGCACCGTGCGGGCCGTGCCGCTGGCGCCGACCGGGCTGGTCATGGAGGTCAAGCTGCCCCGCTATCGCCGTTGACCTCCGGGGGCCAGCCCCGGCCCGGACGGGTCAGGCTCCCGGGCAATCGGGCGGCATGGGAATCGAGCTTTCACTTCGTACGGTTGTCGTCACGCCGTGGCTCGCCGGCCTCTTCTGGCACGGCCGGGCCGACGTCCTGACCGCCGTGCTGACGATCGCGCTCGTCGCCGTGTGGGCGCTGCCCCTGGTGCGGCGGCTCAGAGCGGGTTCGCCGCCACGAAGGCTGCCACGTATTCGTCCAGCCGCCGCTCCGGGCGCCAGCCCAGCTCGGCGGCCTTGGTGATGTCGGCCTGGCCGCGGGTGCGCTCGCCGCGCAGGGCCGGGGTCAGCTCGTAGGGCACGCCGAACATCTGGGCGACCTCGAGGATCGGCCACTCGTGGCCGGCGCCGAGCAGGTAGCCGTCGCCACTGCCCTTCTGGGCGACCAGGACGATCCCGCGGACGATGTCGTCGATGTGGGTGAAGTCGCGGGTCTGGGTGCCGGGAGAGACCACCGGCAGGGGCTCGCCGTGCAGGTACTTGTCCTCGAAGATGCCGATCACGGTGGCGTACTTGCCGCTGGTGATCTGGCCGGGGCCGTAGACGTTGTAGAAGTACGTGATCGCGTAGTCGAGGCCGTACCAGTTCGCGTAGTTCCGGATGTACTCGATGTTCTTGGCCTTGGTCCACGCGTACGGGTTCAGGTTCTCGTCCTGGCCGTCGTTGCCGAACTTCGAGCTGGAGCCCGCGTAGATCAGTTTGGCGCCGGCGGCCGAGGCGAACTTGACCACCTCTTTGGTCCCGAGCAGGTTGTAGTCCCAGGTCAGGTCGTGGTCCTCGAACGACGTGACGATTCTCGAGTATTCGCCCAGGTGAAAGACGATCTCGGGGCTGGGCAGACCGCGGCCGGCCCAGATCTTGGCCAGGTCGGCCGTCGAGCCGTCGAGGTAGGTGACCCGGGGGTCGTTGACGTGGTTCTCGGGGACGCCGGTGAAGTAGTTGTCGAGCGACACGATGGCCGCGGCCGGATAGTCCGTGAGCAAGGTCTTGATCAGGGCGGAACCGACGAACCCGGCACCACCGGTGACCAGCAGCGTGTGACTCAACGTAACCCTCCGACCGACGACTCCGATCGAAAAGGCTACCAAGAGCAGGCCGTCCCGCCCGAATCGCTCGAGCGGGACGGCCTTCGATCAGAAGGGCGCCGGCGCCGGGGGCGCGACGACCGGCGGGCGGTCGTCACAGGTGATGGTGTTGGGGAGCAGCCACGGCGCGAGCCAGCCGTCGTTGCCGCCGCGGTCGGTCACGGTGAACTCCGAGCCGGCCGGGGTGAACCCGAACGAGCCGCAGTTGTTGACCGGCACCGCGCCGACGTTGCGGGCGTCGACGTTCTCGAAGGTGGCGCCGCCGGCCACGCGGGCGCTGAGCACGCTGGTGCCCGTGCCGTCGATCCGGACGTCCTTGAAGTGGACGTTCGGGATCGAGTAGAGGTCCTTCACCGGCCAGTCGGAGACCATCATGATCGCGTTGTACGTGTTGTCGAGGTAGTGGTCGCCGGTGACCTGGATGTCGGCGTCGATGCTGCGGTCGAGCGCGAAGATCCAGATCGCGCCCAGACCGATGTTCCAGTTCAGCTCGTACGTGCCCGCACGCACCGTGGTGTTGTTGGTGATCTTCAGAGTGCCCGTGAAGGGCTCGGCGCCGAACCGGGAACCGGCGTGGATCGCGCTGCCCTCACGGATCGGGTCGGCGATCAGGTTGTTCGAGACCGTGTTGTCCCGGCCGCCGTAGATCGCGATGCCGTTGGCCAGCACCGGCGTCTGCACAGTGTTGCGGTCGAACGTGTTGCCGGCGTTCGTGGTCTTCTCGGCCCACATGGCCAGGCCGTCGTCGCCGCTGTTGCGGACGAAGTTGTTGCGCGCCACCGAGCCGGTGACGCCGGTGTGGAAGTTCAGGGCGTCGGCGATCTGGTCGACGATGATGTTGTTCTCGACCCGGACGTTCGACATCGGCCCGTCGAACCAGAGCCCGACCTTGGTGTGGCGCAGGTGAAGTCCCTTGATCGTCGAGTCGCTCATCGCGCCGCCGACGCCGTTGACCTGGTCCTTGTCGATGCGCTCGCGGACGTCGCCCTCGATGGCGAAGCCCGAGAGGTGCACGTTGCGGCTGCCGCCCTCAGAGGCGTACCTGCCATAGAAGCCGACTCCCGTGTGGGTCGAGCCGTCCGGCGCCGGCGATGCCAGCGGCACGGAGACGCCCTTGATGATCGTGTACCAGTTGCCGGCGCCCTCGATCGTCACGTTGTCGACCACGATGTGCCGGTTGACCTGGAACGTGCCCGGCGGCACGTACACCTTGAGCTTCGTCTTCTGCGCGAAGGCGATGGCCTTGTCGAAGGCGGGGGCCGAGTCACGCCGGCCGGTCGGGTCGGCGCCGAAGGCCAGCACGTTGGCCGCCAGCAGATTGACGTGGGGAAGCCCGACCAGCTCGGAGTCGAGCAGGTCGATCACGGTCCACGGCACCGCCGACGACGCGGTGAGGCGCACCTTCCCGCCCGCCGGGACCGTGCGGCCGAGCAGGAGGCGCTGCTCGTCGTAGAAGTGGCTGGGCCAAAACGGCTTGGTGATCGCCGGCGTCGGCGTGGTGGCGGCGGGCACGCAGGCGCACTCGGTGATCCACCAGTCCGGGTGCAGCAGGTCGGCGTTCGGGTCGTTGGTGAACGGATACTGGTTGTAGAGCCACGAGTACTGCGAGGTCAGCGTCATGGTGCGGCTGGCGTTGCCGGCCTTGACGCTCAGCGGGGCGGTCAGGCCCCCGCCGGTCGCCGAGTCGGGGATGCTGTAGCGCACGGTGACCGCGTTGGCCGCCTTGGGCAGCGTGAACTCGACGTACTGGCCGGGCGTGAGGCGTACGGCGGACCGGCCCGACGCCTCGGCGGGCAGGGTGTACGCGGTGCGGCCGGGTCCGATGACCGTGCCGTTGGTGCGGGCGCGTTCGGCTTCCTGTTCCAGGAAGGCGACCGAAGCGCCCCGGCCGGCGACGAGCGCGGGATCGAGGGCGGCGCGGGTCACCGCAGGGACGGCGGGGGCAGGCGAGGCTTGGGCAGCGCCGGCGGGGACGACCGCGACGGCGCTCAACGCTATGACGGCCACGGCGACGGGCCGTCGGAGTGCCAGGGACATCGACGAACTCTTCTCTGAGGTGGGAGAGGGAGCGTGGCTGTGACCATAAGATTGCTGTGACGCAGTCCACAAGGTTCAGTCCGAAGTTTCCGGCAGATTGCTCGGTTTTTACGTGAAGCGATCGGTTTCTTTCACGCTGGTCGTGCTGCTGACCGCCGCTTGCAGCAATCAGCCGCAAGACCCCACCTGGACCCGGATCACCATCCCGGCGGACGGCGCGGTGCTGCTCAGCGATGTGGCCGACTGCGACGGCCGGTGGTGGGCGGTCGGCGGCATCCGGGCCGCCGACGGCACGACCCGCCCGGCCGCGTGGATCGACGGCGCCGCGGTCACGTTCGCGCCGCGGCCGACGAGCTACTACGGCCCACACCAAGTGATCAAGAGCGTGGCCTGCACGGACGGGAGGGTGGCGATGGTCGGCGCCACGCCGGGCGGCGCGCACGGCAATCCGCGGGTCAGCACGTGGCACGTGGAAGGCGAGCGCATGGTCGAGAATGCCGCGCCCTTCGAGACGTTCGGCGGAGACGAGGCCGTCGACGTCGGGCGGATCGCCGCCGGGCCGGCAGGGTTCGCCATCGCGGGCAACCGCACGAGCGGAGCGGCCGCGTGGTTCTCGCCGGACGGCAAGGCGTTCACGCTCAGCGAGTCGGGCGCCGCCGGAACGTTCGCCCGCGACGCCGTGCCGCTGACCGACGGCCGCTGGCTGATCGTCGGCGGCGCAGCGAACGGCCAGGCGGGCGCCGGCCAGAAGGCGGCCGCCTGGATAGCCGGGCCCGAGGGTTGGTCACCCGACGCGCGAATACCGGACGGCCTGGAGGTCCAGCGCGCGACCCGCGACGGCGACGACGTGCTGGCCGCGGGCATGAGCGGCGACGAATTCCGGGTCTGGCGCCGCCACGACGGCCAGTGGTCTGCGGCCGGCTCGTCCGAAGGCGGCCCTCAGGGCGTACGAGATCTGGCCGTTGCCCATGGACAGAGCGTCGTCGCCGCAGAAAGCCTGCTGATCGCCGGCTCGCGACGGAAGACTCCGGCCGAGCCGGTCGCCGTCGCCGCCCGCGGCGACACCCTGCTGATGGCCACGGCCGACAGCCTCTGGCAGACCACCGTTCATCGCTGAGCCATCCACAGCTGTCGTTTTCTTGCGATGCTCGGCCTCATGACGAGCCACGAGCACGACCACCTCAGCCGTCGATCCCTGCTCGCCGCGTCGGGCGGCCTCCTGGTTCTGGCGGCCACGCCCGGCACCGCGCACGCCGCCACCACCGGCGTCGCCGTCGACAACTCGCCCCAGCGGGCCACGGGCGCCTCTCGCACCTCTCGCCTCACCCAGGGCACCACGCTGGTGCACGCCGACCTGCACAACCACACCCTGATGTCGGACGGTGACGGCGACCCGGCCAACGCGTTCGCCTCGATGCGCTCGGCCGGCCTCGACGTGGCCGCGCTGACCGACCACACCACGCTGTTCGCGATCGAGGGCCTCTCGTCTTCGGAGTGGCGACGGGCCGGGCAGCTCGCCGATGCCGCCAACGTGCCCGGCGCCTACACAGCGCTGCGCGGCTTCGAGTGGTCGCACCCGCTGCTCGGGCACGTCAACGTCTGGTACACCGGCAGCTTCACCGATCTGGGCGGCTCGTCGAGCATGGGCCGGCTCTACGACTGGATCGAGGGGTCGGGCGGCATCGGCGGCTTCAACCACCCCGGCCGCGAGCTGCTGCGGTTCAACGATTTCGCGTACGACGCCGGCCTGCGCGACCAGATGGTCGGGCTCGAGATGTTCAACCGCGGCGACGACTACCTGTTCGACGGCTGGTCGAGCGGGCAGAGCTCCCCGCTGAACGCGTGCCTCAACGCCGGCTGGCGCACCGGGCTCACCGGCGTTACCGACGAGCACGGCACCGACTGGGGCTTCCCCGAGGGCAAGGGACGCACGGGTCTGTGGGTCGCCGAGAACACCCGCAACGGGGTGCTCGAGGCGATGCGGGCCCGCCGCTTCTTCGCCACCCGGGTCAGCGGGCTCCGCCTCGACGCCACGGCCGATGGCGTACGGATGGGAGGCAGCCTGCCCACCGTCAAGGGCGACATCCGCTTCGTGGTCGACCTCGACCGCGGCCCGGAATGGGACGGCAAGCCGCTGAAGCTGCAGGTGCTGCGGCCGGGCTCGCGGGCCCCGCAGGTGGCCGAGGTGGTCGACGCCGTCGCCGGCACGACGACCGAGTTCACCGTGCCGCTCGACCTGGCCGACGGCGCCTGGGTGGTCATCCGGGTCGCCGACCCCACCCAGGCCAACGCCTCCCCCGGCCCGGCCGGGCACCCCGGCAACGAGTGGGGCGTGGCCTACTCGAGCCCGTGGTGGCTCACCGCCTGATCGGCCGACCTCGTACGGACCAATCCTCGGCCGCCCTTGCGCGATTCACCTGACCATCGCCCGGGGCCTTGACATGCTCCTCGGGTGAGCGCGCCCCATCACCACAACCGTGTCCGACGACGATCCCTGCTGGCCGGCGCCGGCGGACTGGCCGTGCTGGCCGCGACGCCCGGTCGCGGCCGGGCCGCCGGCGACCGGCGCACGTCGAGAATCAGCCGGGGCACCACCCTGGCCTACGCCGACCTGCACAACCACACGCTGCTCTCGGACGGCATGGGCGAGCCCGAGCTGGCATTCGCGTCGATGCGCTCGGCCGGCTTCGACGTGGCCGCGCTGACCGACCACGCCACCGACCAGGCGCTGACCGGTCTGACCGGCCGGAAGTGGCGGCAGCTGGGCAAGCTGGCCGACGGCGCGTACCGGCCCGGCTCGTACACGACCCTGCGCGGCTTCGAGTGGTCGCACTCCCACCTCGGCCACATCAACATCTGGTTCACCGACGAGTTCGCCGACCTCAAGACGGCCGGTGACACGGCCGCGCTCTACAAGTGGCTCGCCGGAACGTCGGGCATCGGCAGCTTCAACCATCCGGGACGGCAGCGCGAGCAGTTCGGCGATTTCACGTACGACGCCCGGATCGCCGGCCAGATGGTCGCGCTCGAGATGTTCAACAACGGCGACGACTACCTCTTCGGCGGCTGGCCGACGCACCACTCACCGTTGTCGGCCTGCCTCAACGCGGGGTGGCGGACGGGGCTGACCGGGGTCTCCGACGAGCACGGCGGGGACTGGGGCCACGACGACGACAAAGGGCGTACGGGTCTCTGGCTCACCGGGAACACGCGGGCCGGGGTGCTGTCGGCCATGCGGGCGCGGCGCTTCTTCGCCAGTCGCGTCGACGCGCTCCGGCTGGATGCGACGGCCGACGGCGTACGGATGGGTGGCCGCCTGCCGATCGCCAAGGGTGACGTGACGTTCCGGGTCGACCTGGACGCCGGCTCCGCGCTGGCCGGGCGGACGCTCTGCCTCCAGGTGCTGCGGCCGGGGACGACCGTTCCCGAGGTGGCCGGCCTGGTGCACTTCACCGCGGGCGAGGTCGTCACGATCACGGTGCCGCTCGACGTCTCGGACGGCGACTGGGTCGTGCTGCGTGTATCGAACCCGGCCCTGGACAACCCCACGCCCGGTCCCGCGGGCCACGCCTGCAACGACTTCGGCCTGGCCTACGCGAGCCCGTGGTGGCTGACCGGCGGATCAACCTCGGCCAAGTCATCAACTCGGCACCCGTCCGGCCGATAGGCAGCGCGTGAAACCATCGGAGGCAGGCGACGGCACCAAGCTCGTGCACGTCGGGCGCCAACCCATCTTCGATGTGCACGGTGACGTGGTCGCCTACGAACTGCTCTTCCGCGGCAGCATGGACGCCGTGGCAGCGGGCCGGCAGGACACATACGCCACGAGCACAGTGATGATCAACGCGTTCACCGAGTTCGGCATCGGCGAGGTCGCCGGCGACCGCCTCTGCTTCATCAACCTGACCCGCGAGTTCCTCGCCGGCGAGCTGCCCCTGCCCTTCGGCCCGGCCCAGGTGGTGCTGGAGGTGCTGGAGACGGTCGAGATGGACGACGAGGTGATCGCCGGGATCACCCGCCTGGCCGAGGCCGGCTACCGGATCGCGCTCGACGACTTCGTCTGGGGCTCCGGGCACGAGCAGCTGTTCGGCCTGGCCTCGTACGTCAAATTGGATCTTCTCGACGGCGACGTGAGCAAACTCGACGAGGTGGTCGCGGCCGTCCGGCAGTTCCCGAACATCCAGCTCGTGGCCGAGCGGCTCGAGACCGATGAACAGCTCGCGCTGGCCGACCACTACGGCATGGAACTGCGCCAGGGGTACGCCCTGAGCCGCCCCCAGGTGCTGACGGTTGCCAGCCTCTCCCCCTCCCGTCTGCGCCGCCTCGAACTGGTCACCGCGCTCAGCGCCCCCGAGACCGACATGCCCCGCATCGTGGCCATCATCGCCAGCGACCCGGCCCTCTCACTGCGCGTGCTGCGGGCGAGCAACTCCGTCGCGGCCGGCCACGCCAACCGGGTCTCGTCGGTGCGCCAGGCCGTGGTGATGGTGGGGCTCAAACACATCCGCCAGTGGGCGATGCTGATGGTGCTCGACGAGGTCGGCGGCCCCGCCGAGGAGCACATGCTCGGCGTGCTGACCCGGGCCCGGCTCTGCGAGAACGTGGCCCAGTGGTTCGGCGCGGCGCCCGACGCGGCCTTCATGTCCGGCGTGATCAGCGGCGTGGCGCGGGTGCTGGGCATCCCGTCGGCCGAGATGGCCGAGCAGTTCCCCCTGGCGCCCGCGGTGACGGCGGCGCTGACCGACGGCACCGGGCGGCTCGGGCAGGTGCTGCTGGCGGTCGACGGGTACGAGAAGGGCGAGCTCGGCTCGTACGACCTGGCCCCGCAGTACATGGACGCCGTGCGCTGGTCGACGCGCGCGCTCGACGCCTCCAACCGGCTGGCAGCGGCCTGACGCGTTTCCCGCTTCGGGGCCGCGGTCGGCGAGATTCAGAGTTCGGCTGCCCGGGCCAGCAGGGCCCGGCGTTCCGGTCCGTCTCCGGTCGTGGCGGCGGCCTCGCGGAACAGGTCTTTCGCGCGCTCAAGGTCGCCGGCGCGGGCGGTCAGGTCGGCCTCGACCGCGATGACCATCGGGTAGGCGTCTCTGATGTCCCTGGTGTGCTCGAGCAGTTCGAGACCCCGTCCGGCGCCGAAGGCGTAGCCGTGGGCCACGGCCCGGTTGAGGGCGATCACCGGGGTCGGCTGCACGCGAGCCAGCTCGTCGTACCAGAGCGCTATCGAACGCCAGTCGGTGTCACCCGGTGTGACGGCGGTGGCGTGACAGGCGGCGATGCGGGCCTGCAGGGCGTACGGGCCTTCGACCGGGGTGCGCTGCAGGATCTGCACAGCCTCGGCGATCGCGGCCCGGTCCCAGCAGTCGCGGTCCTGACGGTCCAGGGGCACCAGGTCGCCGGCCGTGTCGCGCCGGGCGTGCCGGCGCGAGTGCTGCAGCAGGAACAGCGCCAGCAGCGACGTCACCTCGGACTCGGTGGGCATCAGCGTGCCCAGCAGCCGGGCCAGCCGGATCGCCTCGTCGGCGAGCCGCGGTTCGCCGTCGTACCCGCGGTTGAACAGCAGATACAGCACCGCCAGCACCCCCGGCAGGCGCTCGTCGAGCGCGTCGCCCTCGGGCACCCGGTACGGGATCCGCGCCGCCGCGATCTTCGACTTGGCCCGGGTCAGCCGCCGCGTCATCGTCGCCTCGGTGACCAGGAAGGCCCGGGCGATGTCACTGGTCGAAACCCCGGCCACCGTACGCAGGGTGAGCGCCACCCGCGCCTCCAGAGCGAGCGCGGGATGGCAGCACGTGAAGATCAGCCGGAGCCGGTCGTCCCTCGGGGCCGGAGTTTCGATCATCGCCATCTCCCGCAGCTTGCGATCCTCCACGGCGGCCCGCCGCAGCACGTCGAGAGCCCGGTTCCGGGCGACCGTCATCAGCCAGCCGCCCGGATTCTCCGGAACCCCGTCCCGCGGCCACCGTTCCAGCGCGGTGGCCAGGGCGTCCTGCGCGCAGTCCTCGGCGAGCGTCCAGTCGCCGGTCACCCGGATCAGGGTGGCGACGAGACGCCCCCAGTGCTCCTGGTGCGCAACGGCGACGGCGTCCATGTCAGAGGTCGGCGTACGGCCGAAGCTCGACCCGACCGCCGTGGGCCATCGGGTGCGCGGCCGCGACGGCGATGGCCTCGTCGAGGTCGGCGCACTCGAGGATGTCGTAGCCCACGATCACCTCTTTCGTCTCGGTGAACGGCCCGTCGGTCAGCAACACCTCACCGCCGCGCACCCGCACGGTGGTGGCGGCCGTCGGCGGCGCCAGCACGTTCCCGTCGAGCCGCCGCCCCGCCGCGTCGTTCTCGGCCACCCAGACGTCGATGTCGGGCACCCGCGACTCATCGGTCTCGGGCTCGGTGTCGGTGCAGACGAACATCATGTACTTCATCGCTGTCTCCCCATCTCGTTCCGCATCTTCACCCACATGACGAACGCCGCCCACCCCATTCGGACAGCCACCCGAAACTTTTCCCCGCTGCCCGTCTTTCTTCGCCGGCTCGACCGTGATGCAGCTACACGGGGTTCGGTTTCACCGGCCGAGGATGCGCCGGGAGAGGGATTCGCGCCGAGGGCGTCCGTCTCACGCCGGCGGCAAGTTGGGCGGGGTGACGACTTGGACGCTGGACAGGGTCGAGCGAACCGGACCGGGCACCGAGCCGAGCGACTGCAGGATGGCCAGGCAGGCCGCGCGCAGGTCAGAGCGCAAGTCGTGGTGCAGCACCGCGGACAAGTGGCCGGTTCGCAGCAATCCGGTGTTCTCGTCGTCGAGGTCGTGGGCCACGAAGGCGTCGTACTTGCGGCGCTCGGCGGCGAAGGCGGCGATCACGGCGGCGGTGTGGCCGCGCTCCGGGGTATAGACCGCCCTTATCGACGGGTTGGCGGCCAACGTGGCTCGCACGTGGGCGGAATCGGTCATCTGGAGGCGGCGGTTCGGAGAGCGGGTGCGCAGCTCAGCCCGAAACCCGGCAACGCGTTCGGCCGCGGTCGTCGCAAGGACGATCAGCACGTCACCGGCCCGGTCGGCCAGCCACTGCTCGATCAGGTAGGCGGCGGTGGCTCCGGCCTCGGGCTCGGCCAGGCCCACATGGGCCACCCGCTTGCTGGCAGGCAGGTCGGTGTTGAGGGTGACCACCGGGATCTCCAGGCGGCCGATGGCCTCGATGAGCTCGGGTGACTCGGCGGCCTCGAGGATCAGGCCGTGGGACCGTGAGCGGGCGACCTTGGCCAGCTCGGTCAGCGGGTCGGCAGCGGGGCGCAGGCGGGGGCGGATCACGGCGGGGCGCAGGGCCGGCAGTTCGGATCGCAAAGCAGCGCCGGCGCGGGTGCCGTCGGCGACGATCAGGTCGACGGTGAACGTGCCGGCCGGCAGGGATGGCTGGTCATGGCGGCGGTCCAGGGCCGCTATGGCCTGGTGGACGTCGCGGATCGTGCTCTCGCGCACGCCGCCACGGTGGTGCAGCACGCGGTCGACGGTGGCCTGGCTGAGACCGGCCTGGGCGGCGATCTCCCGGATCCGGTGCGGATGCTTCACGAGAAGCCCCACCTCCCGCGTACAGGATGAGGGGTTTCTGAGGGCCTATGGAAGAGCCTTGATGTGTGGTCAGCCCATCGCGTGACTGGTCACGCGTCACCGTCGAGCAGGGCGACCATGCGGCGGTGCTCGTCGGCCATCTGGGCCAGCAGCAGGTGACGCTGGGTGGCCGGCATCTCGGGGTTGTCCATCAGCTGGTCGAGCTGGGTGCCCAGGTCGGCCAGGCTGGGGCGCAACTCGTCGACCGCGGTGGAGACGGGCGCGGGCGGCGGCTCGACCGGCGCCGGAGCCGGAGGAGGAGCAGGAGCGGGAGCGGGCGCGGGCGGTTCGACGGCCTTGATCTCGACCGTCGGGGCGGCGACGGCCGCGGGCGCGGGCGGCGGCTCGACCGTCGGGGCGGCCGGAGGCAACCGGACACCGTCGGGTTCCGGGGCCTCGTACGACCGCGCGCGGGCCAGCAGATCGTTGAGCGTGGCGGTGAGCTCGGCCACCTCGCGCGGGCTCTTCACCTCGGGCAGGTGCTGATCGGGGTCGGCCGGATCGAGGTCGCGGGCGGCCGACAGCAGACGCTGGAAGGGACGCAGGACGAGGCCGGTGGCGAACCAGACTCCGGCCGCGCTGAGCAGGGCGGCGAGCAGCACCAGCAGATCCACGATCAGCACGTTATCGTCGTGCTGCTCCTCGAGGCCGTTCAGGCTGACCAGAATTTGCAGCTGGGCGCCGGTCACGAGGGTCTGGGCCAGCGAGCGCCACTGTTCGTCGCCCGAGTTGACGGTCGAATAGCCGTCGCTCACCGGCAGCGGGAAGCCGGCCGACGAGCCCACCTGCTTGAGCATCTCGCCGTTGGCGATCAGCCGGATGGCGAACGTCCCGTCCGTCGGCAGCGAGCCGTTCTTCGTCGCCGCGGCCTTCACCCGATCGGCGCGCTGGGCGAGCGTCCGGTCGAGGTCGGCCCGGTCCCGGTGGTCGATGCGCACGACGATGACCAGCCCCGCGAGGGCGACCACGAGGGCGACGAGCGCGGTCACGGTGAGCGTGAGCTGAGTGCGGAGCCTCATGATTGGGGCTTTGATCCTCACGACGTGGCGGGAAAGAAGTCGGGCACTCGGTTAAGCTATTACCTGCCCGCGTCGAGAGGCGCTGCGACGGAACCGGTGTGCCGGTCTCCGCCACGCTCGACCCGGGTTTCATGACCTCAAGGGCGCCTCCTGATGAGGGAGGAGCCCTCGCGTGAGCACAGATCTTGCCAAAAGCCGTCTGACCTCTGTCAACGGGGTCGAGTTCGCCGTAGCCGACCTTTCGCTGGCCGAGGCGGGCCGTCACCAGCTGCGCCTGGCCGAGCACGAGATGCCCGGGCTGATGTCGCTGCGCAGCGAATTCGGCGACAGTAAGCCGCTCAGCGGCGCGCGCATCGCCGGCTCGCTGCACATGACCGTGCAGACCGCCGTCCTGATCGAGACGCTGGTCGCGCTCGGCGCCGAGGTGCGCTGGGTGTCGTGCAACATCTTCTCGACCCAGGACGAGGCGGCCGCCGCGACCGTCGTCGGCCCCACGGGCACCGTCGACGCGCCCGCCGGCGTGCCGGTCTTCGCCTGGAAGGGCGAGTCGCTCGAGGAGTACTGGTGGGCCACCATGCGGCTCTTCGACTTCGGCGACGGCCGGGGTCCCAACATGATCCTCGACGACGGCGGTGACGCCACCCTGCTCGTGCACAAGGGTGTCGAGTTCGAGGCGGCCGGCGCGGTGCCGCAGGCCACCGAGGACGACAACCACGAGTACCGGATCATCCTCGAGACCCTGCGGGCGAGCCTCGCGGACGACCCGCAGCGGTTCACCCGCATCGCGGCCGAGATCCGCGGCGTGACCGAGGAGACGACGACCGGTGTGGCCCGGCTCTACAAGCTGGCCAAGGAAGGCACGCTGCTCTTCCCGGCGATCAACGTCAACGACGCGGTCACCAAGAGCAAGTTCGACAACAAGTACGGCATCCGGCACTCGCTGGTCGACGGCCTCAACCGGGCCACCGACGTGATGCTGGGCGGCAAGCTGGCCGTGGTCTGCGGCTACGGCGACGTCGGCAAGGGCTCGGCCGAGACGCTGCGCGGCCAGGGCGCCCGCGTCGTCGTGACCGAGGTCGACCCGATCTGCGCGCTGCAGGCGGCCATGGACGGCATGCAGGTCGTCCGCATCGAGGATGTCATCGGTGAGGCCGACATCTTCATCACCACCACCGGTGGCACCGACATCATCACGGCCGACCACCTGTCGTCGATGAAGCACAACGCCATCGTCGGCAACGTCGGCCACTTCGACGACGAGATCGACATGGCCGGCCTGGCCAAGGTGCCCGGCATCGAAAAGGTCGAGATCAAGCCGCAGGTGCACGAGTGGCGCTTCCCCGACGGTCACGCGGTGATCGTGCTCTCCGAGGGACGCCTGATGAACCTGGGCAACGCCACCGGCCACCCCAGCTTCGTGATGTCGAACTCCTTCACCAACCAGGTGATGGCGCAGATCGAGCTGTGGACCAAGCCCGGCGAGTACGAGAAGCAGGTGTTCGTTCTCCCGAAACACTTGGATGAGAAGGTTGCCCGGCTGCACCTCGACGCTCTGGGCGTACGCCTGACCACGCTCACCAAGAAGCAGGCGGAATACCTCGGCGTCGACATCGAGGGCCCGTACAAGCCCGAGCACTACCGCTACTGACAACTGCTCTTTCCCCGCCCGGCCGCATCGGCGGGGCGGGCGGGGAAAGATGGTTTTGTGCACGTCGAGGACACCCTGCTCTTCATTCTGGCCGCCGTCGCAGTGATCATCGCCATGCGGTGGATCTCGGAGAAGACCGGACTGCCGGCCGCTGCTCTTCTGACGATCGCCGGCATCACGTACGCGGTGCTTCCCGGACCGAACGTCGAGCTCGAACCTGAGCTGGTCATGACGTACTTGATTCCGCCGTTGCTCTACAGCGCGGCGCTCGACTCGTCGCTGCTCGACATCCGCCGCCACCTGCGCACCGTGATCAGCCTGTCGGTGCTGCTGGTGCTGGCGACCGCGCTGCTCATCGGCTTCGGCATCAGCTGGTGGGTGGGCGGCGCCACGCTCGCGGCCGGCATCGCGCTGGGTGCGGCCGTGGCCCCACCCGACCCGGTCGCCGCGCTGGCCGTGGGCCGCCGGGCCGGGCTGCCCGGCAAACTGATCACGCTGATCCAGGGTGAGGGCCTGCTCAACGACGCGACCGCGCTCACCATCCTCACCGTGGCGATCGCGGCCGCCGACGGCGACGGCTTCTCCTTCCCGTCCGCGACCGGCAAGTTCTTCGTCATGGCGATCGGCGGCGTGATCGCCGGTGTGGTCGTGGCCTACGCGATCCGCTTCATGCGGCCGCTGCGGAGAGACACGCTGAGCTCGAACGCGATGTCCCTGGCGACCCCGTTCGCGGCCTACGTGCTGGCCGAGTCGGTGCACGTCTCCGGCGTGCTCGCCGTGGTCATCGCCGGCCTGATCATCGGCCACGACTCGTCCCGGCACAGCATGGCGGCCAGCCGGCTGCAGACCACCGCGGTCTGGCGCCTGGTCGACTTCCTGCTCGAGGGCCTGGTCTTCCTGTTGATCGGCCAGCAGCTGCCGATCGTGGTCGACGAGCTGAGCGAGTACACGACGGCGACCATCGCCACCGCCGTCGGCGTGACCGTCGGGGTGACGCTGCTGCTGCGCCCGCTCTGGCTGATCCTCACGCAGCTGCTGCCCCGGTCGCTACACCTGCGGCTGGGTGGCGAAGCCGACGTCGAGGGCACGTCCCGCAACCCCGAGAAGGCCCTCAACGGCCGGGAGGTCACGGCGCTCAGCTGGGCCGGCACCCGCGGCGTGATCAGCCTTGCGGCGATCTTCACACTGCCCGCATCGGTGCCCAACCGGGGGCTGCTGCACTTCTGCGCGTTCGTGGTCGTGCTGGTCACGCTGCTCGGCCAGGGCCTGACGTTCGCGCCGCTGGCGCACCGGCTGGGCCTGCGCGCCAACAAGACGGACGAGGCCCGGGAACGCAACGAGGCGCGTTCGGCCGCGGTGCAGGCCGCCCTCGACCGGCTGGACGACGTCCGGGCCGAGAAGCACGACCACGTCGAGGACGTGGCCATCGAGCACATGCGCAAGCAGCTGGAGGTTCGCCTCGAGCGCTACCGCCGCCGCCTCGACCTGCTCGAGAAGGCCGACTCCGACGAGGTCCCGGCCTCCCCGCAGTACGAGGCGGCCCTCATGGTGCGCCGAATGACGATCGAGGCGCAGCGCGAGGAGCTTTTGCGCTGGCGCGACGCCGGAAACCTGAACGACGAAGGCCTGCGCATCCTCGAACGAGAGCTGGACCACGAAGAGCGCCTGCTCCCGGAGCGCAGGTAAGACTGACCAAGGTCAACGTCAGAATGTCGTAGCTGGGAGCGGTGTACGGACCGCTGCTCCCGCCGAGGGCCCGGCCGGGCTGAGCAGGGCGCTGGCGCGCCCAGAACGCTCAACCCGACCGGGCGACCTGCGTAAGGGGCGAAGCCCAATCGATGTTGACGGCTTCCTGACACCCTCGACTACACACGCGTGTAGTAACCTACACACGTGAGTAGCGATCTGACCGCACGTGCGCGCATCCGGGACGCCGCGATCGAGCTCTTTGCTGAACGTGGCATCGACGGAGCCACCATTCGTGACATCGCGCAGCAGGCCGATGTCTCGTCCGGGCTGTTGCGCCACCATTTCGGCTCCAAAGAGGGCCTGCGCGACGCGTGCGACGAGTGGGCGCTGAACGAGCTGACCAAGATCAGCGGCCAGTTCACCGAGTTCAACACGCTCGACGGGCTGACTCCCCGCGTCCAGCTGCTCCAGCGCTACCTGATCCGCTCCACCATGGACGGTTCGCCGACCGGCGCCGCCATGTTCGACCGCATGCTGATCTTCGGGCACCAATGGCTGGCCACCACCAACCTCAAGATCGCCGACCCGGAGGCGTTCGTGGCGGTGCTCGCCGTCATGAAGATGTCGCTGTTCACCATGCGTGACCTGCTGTCGCGCGCACTCGGCAGCGATGTGACCGAGCCGGCCACCTGGGCGCGCATGCTCCAGGCGACGCTCGACCTGTTCTCCCAACCCCTCATCACCGAGGAGCAGGCCCTGCAGGCGCAGGCCGCTCTTGACCGGCTGATCGCCGGAGAGGAAGCATCATGACCGAGGCCATCGACGCCACGGGGCTCGTCAAACGGTTCGGCCAGGTCACCGCCCTCGACGGGCTCGACCTGCACGTCGCGACGGGCGAGGTGCACGGATTCCTGGGTCCCAACGGGGCCGGCAAGACCACCACCATCCGCATCCTGCTCGGCCTGATGCGGCACAACGGCGGGAGTGTCAGCCTGCTCGGCGGCAACCCGTGGACCGAGGCCACCGCGTTGCACCGGCGTCTGGCGTACGTGCCGGGCGACGTCACGCTCTGGCCCACCCTGACCGGCGGCGAGGTGATCGACCTGCTCGGGCGGCTGCGCGGCGGCCTCGACGCCAAGCGCAAGGCCGACCTGCTGGAACGTTTCCAGCTCGACCCGCGCAAGAAGGGCCGCACGTATTCCAAGGGCAACCGGCAGAAGGTCGCGCTGATCGCGGCGCTGTCGTCCGATGTGGAGCTGCTCATCCTCGACGAGCCGACCTCCGGGCTCGACCCGCTCATGGAAGAGGTGTTCCGCGAGGTCATCCTCGAGGAGAAACGGCGCGGCGACCGTACGGTGCTGCTGTCCAGCCACATCCTGGCCGAGGTCGAGGCGCTGTGCGACCGGTTGACGATCATCCGCGACGGCCGCACGGTCGAGACCGGCACGCTCACCGACCTGCGCCACCTGACCCGCACGTCGATCCAGGCCGAGCTGGCCGGGCCGCCCGACGGGCTGGCCACGCTGACCGGCGTGCACGACTTCCAGCTCGATCACGACCGCGTACGTTTCGACGTCGACACCGAAGCACTCGAGCCCGCCCTGCAGAAGCTGGTCCAGGTCGGCGTACGCAGCCTGGTCAGCCAGCCGCCCTCGCTCGAGGAGCTGTTCCTGCGGCAGTACCAGAAGGCCGACCGATGACCGGCACCGGCAAACTCGTCCGGCTCATCCTGCGCCGCGACCGCATCGTCCTGCCGCTGTGGGTGGTGCTGCTCGGGCTCATCCCGGCCGGCTACGTGGCGTCGTTCGAGGGGCTGTTCCCGACCGAGGCCGAGCGGGTCAACTATGCGCAGGTCAGCGCGTCCAACGCCGGGTTCGTGACGCTGTACGGCCCGCTGCACGGCTCGTCGCTCGGCGAGTTGGTGGCCTGGCGTGCCGGCTTCCTGCCGGTGCTGGTCGCGCTGTGCGCTCTGCTCACGGTCATCCGGCACACGCGCGCCGACGAAGAGGCGGGCCGCACCGAGCTGATCGGCGCGGCCGCGGTCAGCCGGCACGCCCAGCTGGCGGCCGCGCTGATCACCACCTGCGTCGCCGGCGTGCTGCTGGGCGCGGTGCTGACGGCGGCCATGCTCGGTCAGGGCATGCCGGCGATGGGTTCGGTGGCGTTCGGCGCCGAGATGGCGTTGACCGGCTGCGCCTTCGCGGGCGTCGGCGCGATCACCGCCCAGCTCACCAGCAGTGCCCGCAGCGCCCGGTCGATTGCCGTCGTCGCGCTCGGGGTGGCCTTCGTGCTGCGGGTCGGCGGCGACGTCTCGGCGCTCGGCAACGGCTCGCTGTCGTGGCTCTCCTGGGTTTCGCCGCTCGGGTGGGTCCAACACCTTTTCCCGTACGGCGTGAATGACTGGTGGCCGGCCGTCCTCACCATCCTGTTCACGATCGCGGCGGCCGGCACGGCAGCCGTCCTGCTCACTCGTCGCGACTTCGGCGCCGGGCTGCTGCCCGCCCGGCTCGGCCCGGCATCGGCATCCTTCGGCTCGCCGTTCGCGCTGGCCTGGCACCTGCACCGCGGTCTGCTGCTCGGCTGGACGGCCGGGTTCGCGCTGCTCGGCCTGATCTTCGGCGGGGTCGGCGGCAGCGTCCTCGACATCGCCTCGGACAACGAGGGCCTGAGCGACATCTTCGCCCGGCTCGGCGGCTCGACCGCGCTGGTCGACAGCTACTTCGCCGGCACCGCGGGCATAGTCGGCCTGATCGCGGCCTGCTACGCCGTACAGGCCACGCTGCGTCTGCGCGACGAGGAACAGACCGGCCACGCCGAGGCGGTGCTGAGCACCGCGGTGTCCCGCTACACGTGGGCCGGCACCAACCTGTTCTTCGTCCTGCTCGGCCCGGCCGTGGTGCTCACCGCCGAGGGCCTGGCCACCGGCCTCGCCTACCCCCAGGGCGATCTGGGCGCCATCCTGGCCGGCACGCTCGTCCAGCTGCCCGCAGTCTGGGTGCTGGCCGCGCTGGCCGTGCTGGCCTTCGGGCTGATCCCCCGCCTGTCCGCGGTGGCCTGGGCCCCGCCCGCCCTGTGCCTGCTTATCCTGCTGGTCGGCCAGACGCTCCAACTCGACCAGTGGTTCCTCGACATCTCCCCCTTCACCCACGTCCCCCACCTCCCCGGCGGCGACGCCACAGCCACCCCGCTGATCGCGCTGACCCTCCTGGCGGCACTACTCACGGCCACCGGCATGGCGGGCCTGCGCAGGCGCAACATCCCCGCCTGACCAGCACAGCCGCCGGCCCGACCAGCCTCACGCTGATCGGGCCGGCGCCGTTTCCTGACGGTTCCGGGTCGTCGGAACGGCCGCCAGTGGTGGGGTGCTGCCGGCCGAGGCGTTGATCAATTGTCGACCGGCGCCTCTACATTGGCGGCGTGCCGATTCCTGAGTTCGTGGTCGCGTTGCGTTCCAAAATCGGGCGGGACCCGCTGCCGCTGGCCGGGGTGATCGCAGTTGTGCTCGACGACCGCGACCGGGGGTTGATGGTTCGCCGCTCGGACACCGCCGAGTGGGCGCTGACCACCGGCTGCCTCGAGCCGGGCGAGCAACCGGCCACCGGAGCCGCCCGCGAGGTGTGGGAGGAGACCGGCATCGACGTCACGGTGGAACGTCTGCTCGCCGTCGAGGCTCTCGACCTGGCCGTCGCTCCCAACGGCGACCAGATCCACTGGCTCTGTGTCGGGTTGCTGTGCCGCTACGGCGGCGGCACGGCCCGGGTCAACGACGACGAGTCGGTGGCGGTCGGGTGGTTCGCGGCGGAGGCGCTCCCGCCCCTGCCGCCGCACCAGGCGCGATGCGTGTCGCTCGCGCTGGCCGGCGGCAGGGGGGTGTGGCTGGCTGAGAATGGCTTCACTTCACCGTCGGTTTGAGCCCAGCCGACGGTCGCGGCAACGCCCACGCAGCGGCGTTGATACGGCGGATACAGCGCGCATCCTCGGCTCGCGTGGCGCGTTGACACGGCGTGCGTATCTCTCAGCGTGTCCGCCGCGCAGCCGTCGCCGGCGCCGTCGCCCTCGCCGTGTGCGCCTCGGCGCAGCCCGCCCTCGCGGTGGTCAGCTCCTTCGCCCACCGGGTCACACCGTCGTTCAACGGCTCCGTCCACGCGATCGCCCACCGGGGCGACACGGTCTATGTCGGCGGTTCCTTCACCCGGATGACGATCGACGGCCGCACCGTGACCCGTAACCGCATCGCCGCGTTCTCGGGCCGCACCGGCGAACTGCTCGACTGGGCGCCGTCGGCCGACGGCACGGTACGGGCCCTGGCCGTCACCCCGGGGTGGGTCTACGTGGGCGGCGACTTCGACGAGATCGACGGCGAGGCACGTGAGTCGCTGGCCCGCATCGACGCGGGCGACGCCGAAGTCGGCTCCTTCGACCACAGCATCACCGGTGGCGTGCGCACGCTGGCCGTCGGTCACGGCCGCCTGTACGCGGGCGGCACCTTCAGCCGGGTGGACGGCGAGCGGCGCGGCAATCTGGCCGCCTTCTCGCTGGCCGACGACCAGCTCGACGACACGTGGGCGCCGCGGGCGGGCGGGGTGGTCAACGCCTTGGCCGTACGCGGGAACCGGGTCTATCTGGGCGGCAGCTTCCCGCGCCGGCTGTCGGCGGTGCACGCGACCAGCGGCCGTGGCGACAGTGGTTTCCGCCCGGACGCGCCGGCCCTGGTGCACTCGGTAGCCGTCGACGACGCCGGTGTATACGCGGCGATGGGCGGTCCGGGCGGACGCGCCGCGGCGTACTCGCCGAGCGGGCGGACCCGCTGGACCCGAATCTTCGATGGCGACGCGCAGGCCGTCGCGGTGCTCGACGGCGTCGCCTACGTCGGCGGTCATTTCGACCGGGCCTGCG
Source organism: Paractinoplanes polyasparticus (assembly GCF_019710575.1). Classification (GTDB taxonomy): domain Bacteria; phylum Actinomycetota; class Actinomycetes; order Mycobacteriales; family Micromonosporaceae; genus Actinoplanes; species Actinoplanes polyasparticus. The sequence continues at coordinate 503,889 of NZ_JAHWFK010000013.1, forward strand.
CTGACAGCGACGACGCGGCCGACGGCGAGTGCGACGCCGGATCGGTGTCCCGGGTGAAGCTGGCCGCGGTCGACCGGTCGGGCGCGCTGAGCCGCTGGGCGCCGCAGGCCAACGGCGTGGTCGGCGTACGCACACTCGTGGTGAACGGCGCGACGGTGATGGCCGGCGGCGACTTCACCACTATCGGAGGCCGGACCGCGCGGCGTTACGCGTCCTTCGGATGATGCGGGCACTGCTGGCCGCCGCGCTGGTGGCGGCCGCGACCGGCACGGCTCCGGTCGAGCGGGTCCGCTACACCTTCGACGGTCCGGCGCCGCTGGCCGACGTCTCGGGGCACGGGCACGACCTGAGCCCGGTGAGCCGTTACGGCGGCTCGTTCAAGCTGGTCGCGCGGGACGGCGGGAAGGCACTCGCTTTCCCGGCGCCCTGTCACGCCGAACCGTGTCCGCGGATCGCGCTGCGGGCCGCCACCACGACCGACCTCAACCCGGGCCGGCGTCCGCTGCGCTACGGCGCCACCGTACGGCTGACTGCCGACCAGACCACCAAGGGCGAGAACGTCATGCAGAAGGGCTACTCGGCCCGCGGCAGCCAGTACAAGCTGCAGGTCGACGGGCTCGCCGGCCGGCCGAGCTGCGTGCTGGTCGACGACCGCCGGCCCGAGATCCACGCCGCGATCAGCAGTGTCGGTGTGGCCGACGACCGCTGGCACACCTTGGAGTGCCACCGCTCCGGAAGCCGCCTGACCATCCTGGTCGACGGTGTGCCGCGCGGCCGCGCCACCCTGCCGGCCGACCTGTCGGTCAGCAACCGCCTGCCGTTCAGCATCGGCGGCAAGGGTTCCTACCCCGACAACGACCAGTTCCAGGGCGCCCTCGACGACGTCTGGGTCGACATCGGCTGACGCACGCCGGCCAGGTCCTGCTGGTCATCGGCCGTCCTTCTTGCTCGCCTTCGTGACACGCTTCCACTCCTGGCGCTGGGCGGCCATCGCCGCCGGGTCGCTGCGCCGCGACTGGTACGCCATCTCCCGCCGGATCGCATGCCAGCTCTGCAACCGCCGCTCGGGCAACTCACCGGCGGCCACCGCGGCCTCGACCGCGCAGCCCTTGTCGCCGTCATGAGCGCAGTCCCGGAAACGGCAGTACTCGGCCAGAGCGGCGACGTCGGTGAAGGTCTCCTCAACAGCGGCGTCGCTGGCGTACAGGTCGAGCGACCGGATCCCCGGCAGGTCAAGCAGTACCCCGCCGCTGCCCAGCCGGTACAGCTTCCGGGTCGTCGTCGTGTGCCGGCCTTGACCGTCGCGCCGGACCTCCCGAACCGCCTCGGCGTGTCCTTCCAGCGCGTTGAGCAGCGACGTCTTGCCCACCCCGGACGCGCCGAGCATGGTTGTGGTCGTCCCCGCAGCCATCCGCGACCGGAGCTCGTCCAGCCCCCGCCCGTCGACGGCGCTGGTCAGGACCACCGGCACCCCGGGTGCAGCCGCCCGGGCCTCATCGACGACCGGCTCGGGGTCATCTGTGGCGTCCGCCTTCGTGAGCACGATCAGCGGATCGGCGCCGCTGTCCCACGCCATCACCGAGAGCCGTTCGAGGTTCTTGAGATTCAGGCCCCGGTCGATCGGCAACACGATCATCACCGTGTCGATGTTGGCCGCGAGGACCTGGATGTCCCTCTCGTTCGGATCGGGACGCGACAGCGACGTCCGCCGCGGCACCACCCGGACCGGCTCCCCGCCGTCGATCACGATCCAGTCGCCGGCCACCGGCCGCAGGTTCAGATCGCGGCGCAACTCGAACAACGTGGTCTCAGCCGCGGCATCGGACGGGAACCAGATCACTTCGATGCTCGGGCCGTGGACCACCGAGACCCGGCCCGGCCGCTCGTCCCCGGAGACGAACAGGGGTGCACCGGCAGCCCAGCCGAGCGTGGTCAGCGCGTCGATGAAGTGGTTCACGAGAACAGCACCCCTACGCCGGGGGCAGGGCGTACGGCCTGGAGACGACCTCGACGTTGCTGAACCACGTCGTGATGTGGACGCGGATCTCGGGTGTGCCGGGCAGGCGGGGCACCGCGGCCAGGTGCAGGTTGCGGGCCGAGAAGACGACCGTGCCGGTCACGTCGACCTCGACGCCCTCGGGGACGATGATCTTCAGCTCGCCGAACGTGCAGCTGCCGGCGATCTCGATGACGTCCTGGTCGGTCAGCACCTCGCGCAGGTCGAGCTCGGCCGAGCCGAACAGCGTGAACAGCTTGAGCCGGGGCTCGCGCAGCCGCCAGCGGCCGCGTCGCTTGTTCTCGCTGAAGATGGTGACGACCTTGTCGACCGTGCGGGCCGAGCCCACGATCGGCGTCTGGCTGAGGCCGGCGGTGGCCTCGGCCAGTTCGTCGGCGGTCTGGGCGGCCCAGACGGCGCCGACCCGCACGCTGAACTGTTCGAGCGTCAGGCGGCCGTCGCCGCACGCCCGTTGGAGCAGCTCGGCTGCCTGCTCCCGCTCGGGTTCGGACGGCGGCACCCGCATCGGTGTGGTCACGCTGGCGATCCTAGGGCTTATGCGCGACGACGCGAACCTATTCCTCTGTGGACGGCTCCGCCGCCCCGCGCAGCGTCCCGTACGCCCACGACGCCAACGTGGTCGGCGTCGTGCTCCGGAAGTCCCGTGGCTGCTCGGGCTCGAAGTCGTCGGGGATGCCCGAGGTCATCGCGGCGATGCCGGCCGCGGCCACCTCGCTCAGCCCGGCGCCGGTCAGGGCGTCGCGCAGCTGCTCATCGGCGATCTGCACGGCCGTGACGGGCCGCCCGAGCGCGGCTCCCAGGATCTCGGCGGCCTCGTCCCAGCTCAGATCGGCCGGGCCGTGCACCGCCGCGACCGTGGAGCCCGTCCAGCCGGCCAGCAGCCGGGCCGCGGCGAGGTCACCGACGTCGCGGGGGTCGACCCACGGCATGCGCCGCGACGGCGCCACGGTGGTGGCCAGCACGCCCTCGCGCAGGCTGTCGAGCATGCCCAGCAGGTTGGTGAAGTAGTAGCCGCAGCGCAGCGTGAGCAGGTCGGTTCCGGTCGCGGCCAGCTGTTCCTCGTTGCGGGCGAGCCCGTCGATCAGCCCGGCGCCCTGCCGCAGCTCGGCGCCGACGCTGCTGATCTGCAGCACCCGGGCGACGCCGGACGCGCGTACGGCGGCCGCGGCGTTCTCGCCCATCGCCACCATGTCGTACAGCGGATCCGGCACGTCGAACGCCTCGGGCGTGGCCCAGAAGACCGACTCGGCGCCCTTGAACGCGTCGGCCACGAAACCCGGGTCGAGCAGGTCGCCCTGAGCCACCTCGACCAGCGGCAGCAGGTCGGGCGGCAACCTGTCCGGGTCGCGCACGAGCACCCGCGGCCGGACGCCCGCCTGCACGAGCACCTGGACGACGCGGGAGCCGACATTTCCGGTGGGGGTGGTCACAACAATCGTCATGCCACCCCTCAGTACCCGGTTCAGACCTGCCGGAACTCGATACCGAGCAGGCTCGCCGCCGCCCGGTAGTCGGCCGCGCGGTGCCCGAGCGAGAGCGACCAGTGGTGGCCGACGCCCGAGGCGCTCCAGTCGTCGACCCACTCGCCCGGATCGCGGCCGAAGTCCACCCGGCTCGTGGTATTGCCGATGGCGAGCAGCGGACCCTCGACCACGGTGCCCTCGCCGGCGATGAACGACAACGAGCCGTCCCGGTCCTGTCCCAGGCCGAGCAGGGTCACCGGCCCCGGGCGTACGTCGAATTCGACGCTCACACCCCAGCCGCGCTTGCCGTGATAGACGCCGAGGCCGCGCAGCAGCGGCCGGCGCGAGCTGACGGCCAGGTGGGCCGGCCCGTCGTGGCCCATCTCGACCACGTTGTCGGTGAAGTTCAGCGCCTGGATCTCGCAGAACGAGCCGCCCGCCCCGGCGACCTGGGTGGCCAGCTGGGCGACGGTGGTCCGCAGCTCGTACTCGCCGGTGGCCGGTATGCCACGGGCGGTCAGCAGCGACGCGCCCAGGATCATGCCGGCGCCCAGCCGCTCGTGCTGCTCGCCGTTCAGTCCGCGGTGGTAGTAGGCGAGGCTGTCGAGGTCGAAGTCGTCGGCGAGGCGGTCGAGCCCCACCGAGACCCGCGCGCCCCAGGCGAAGTCGTCCTCGTTGACCGAGTCGTCGAGTACGAAGATCTTCCGCGCCAGCTCCATACGCTCGGCGACCTCGTCGTCGGTGGCGGCCAGCGTGCGTTCCCGCAGGTCGTCGAACTCGAGCACCTCGACGTGCGAGCCGAAGGTGGCCGGCAGCAGCGTGAGGTCGGTCGAGACGTCGAGCATGCCCGGGTAGAGGTGGCCCATGAGGCCGTGCCGGGCGGTGCGCAGAGCCGCGCGTACGCGGGCCGCGGTGATCCACTGCGAGATGCGGGCCCAGGCCGACTCCTGCCGCAGCCAGCCGGTGACCGACCGGAACGGGATGCCGGCCCGCCGGAACAGGTTGCCGACCTCGGGCACCGGGCACTGCCCGCAATAGGCCAGCCAGGCGCCGGTGTCGAACGTGGCGTGATCCATCTTCTCGGTCGGCTGCAGGTCGATGACCAGCACCGGACTGTTGGCCCGCTGCGCGATCGGCAGCACCATCGACGAGGTCAGATAGGTGGTCAGGAACAGCACGATCAGGTCGCAGTCGGCCTGCCGCAGCTTCTCGGCGGCGGCCGCGCCCTCCTGCGCGTCGGAGATGAAGCCGACGTCGGTGACCTCGGCGTCCATCTGCTGGAAGCGTTCGGAGACGTAGCGGGCGGACTCCTCCAGCTGTGGGAGCAGATGCGGGAACTGCGGCCAGTACGTGCCGAGCCCGCCCGCCACGAGCCCGATGCGGATCTTCCGGCGCGGTTTCGGAGTGAGGATCATGCTGCCTCCCAGAGGACGACGTGGAGGTTGCGGGGGCCGTGCACCCCCTCGACCCGGTTGAGTTCGATGTCGCTGGTCGCGGACGGCCCGCTGATCCAGGTCAGCGGGCGGCCAGGATCGAGCCGGGCGACGGCCTCGGGCACCGAGGCCACCACCTGCTCCGGGCGCAGCACACAGATGTGCAGGTCGGGCAGGAGTGAGAGGATGCGCCGGCCCTGGTCGGGCGACGCGTCGAGCACGATCGTGCCGGTCTCGGCGATCGCCACTGCGGCCGCGGTGAGCACACCGTCGGCGGCGGCGACGTCGGCCGCCGAGAGCCGATCATCCACGCGAGCGGGCACGCCGGACGGCAACCACTCCGGGGGCAACCCCGGCGGGACAACAAGGGACCCCGCGCCGATAATTTGCCGGGCTATAACGGAGATGTCCGATCCGCGGTGCACGACGGCCTTGTAGTCGACAAGGCGGTCGACCAACCGGTCAAGATCCACAGGCGCGGGTCCACGACGGTAGTCGCGCGGAATCTCCGGCTCGGCCGACGATGTGGACAAGGCCTGCCGGATCCGGTCCAGGATCAGCTGTTTGCTCATCGCCCCCGCCACCAATCGCGGAACGACTCGTCCGGCGGCGAGGGCAGATCCCGGCTCGCGACCCAGCCGTTGAGTGGCGGCGGCAATCCTCGTCCCCGCCGGCCCAGCAACTTGGTCAGCTTGGCGGCCCGCTGCGCGCGCCGATAGAGCCGTGGCCGGTCCATTGTGTACGCCGCTGCGGCCATCGCCGCCTTCTCCGCACGCGGGTGCGGCGCCTGATTCCGCAGGTGCACCAGGATCGACGGAATGTCGATCTTCACCGGACAGGCGTCGAAGCAGGCCCCGCACAGCGACGACGCGTAGGGCAGCGTCGCGTTGTCCTCGATCCCGGTCAGCTGCGGCGAGAGCACCGCACCGATCGGGCCGGGATAGACCGACCCGTACGCGTGCCCGCCCGTCCGCTCATAGACCGGGCACACGTTCAGGCAGGCCGAGCACCGGATGCAGTGCAGCGCCGAACGGCCCACCTCGTCGGCCAGCACGGCCGTACGCCCGTTGTCGAGCAGCACGAGGTGGAAGTTCTGCGGCCCGTCGCCCGGGGTCACGCCGGTCCACATCGACGTGTACGGGTTCATCCGCTCGCCGGTCGACGCGCGCGGCAGCAGTTGCAGGAAGACCTCGAGATCCTGCCAGGCCGGCACGACCTTCTCGATGCCCATCACGGTGATCAGCGTTTCCGGCAGGGTCAGGCACATCCGGCCGTTCCCCTCCGACTCGACCACGGCCAGCGTCCCGGTCTCGGCGATCCCGAAGTTGGCGCCCGACACCGCGACCTTCGTCGACAGGAACGTCTCGCGCAGATAGCGTCGCGCGGCCGCGGCCAGGTCGGCCGGGTTGTCGGTGAGCGCCGGGTCGACGCCCGGCATCTCACGCAGGAAGATCTCGCGGATCTCCGAGCGGTTGCGGTGGATGGCCGGCACCAGGATGTGCGACGGCTTGTCGTGGCCCAGCTGCACGATGAGCTCGGCCAGGTCGGTCTCGACCGGGTCGATCCCGGCCTCCCCCAACGCCTCGTTGAGCCCGATCTCCTGGGTCGCCATCGACTTGATCTTGATGACCCGCTGCTCGCCGGTCTGCCGCACCAGGCCGGTGACGATCCGGTTGGCCTCCTCGGCGTCGGCCGCCCAGTGCACCACTCCGCCCGCAGCCGTGACCTTCTCTTCCAGCTGCTCCAACAGGCGGGGCAGATTCGCCATCGTGTACGTCTTGAGAGCCGACCCGGCCGACCGGAGTTCCTGCCAGTCGGGCACTTCGGCGATGACCCGGCCCGACTTGCCGCGGATCGTGGTCGTGGCGTGCTCGAGATTGCGCCGCAGCTGCGGGTTCGCCAGCGCCGTTCGAGCCGCGGCGGGAAACGGTTCGTCCCCGCGCAGGTGCCCGACCCCGCGAGGCGCGTGGGCGGGCATGCCGAGGAAGGTGCTCACCTCGCTGCCTCCACTTCCGTCGACGCGAGGATCTCGGCGAGGTGCACAGTCCGCACGTCGGCGCGAAGCCGCGACAGACCGCCGCCGATGTGCATGAGACACGAGGCGTCGCCGGCCGTGCAGACGTCGGCGCCCGTCTCGAGCACGTGCTGCAGCTTGTCGGCCAGCATGGCGGTCGACGTGTCCGCGTTCTTCACCGAGAACGTGCCCCCGAACCCGCAGCACTGCTCGGCCGCGGGCAGCTCGACCAGGTCGAGGCCGCGCACCCGGCGCAGCAACCGTTGCGGGCGGTCGCCGACCCGCAGCACCCGCAGCGAGTGGCAGGTCGGGTGGTAGGTGACGCGGTGCGGGTAGTACGCGCCGACGTCCTCCACGCCCAGCACGTCGATGAGCAGTTCGGACAGCTCGTACGTCCGTCCCGCGACCGCCTCGGCCGCGGCGGCCAGCCCCTCGTCGCCGGCCTGCCGCGCGACCATGGCGTGCTGGTGCCGGACCGAGCCGACGCAACTGCCCGACGGCGCCACCACCACGTCGCACGGCTCGAAGGTGCGCACGTATCGGCGTACGAGGGGAAGGGCTTGACCCTGATAGCCCGTGTTGATGTGCATCTGGCCGCAGCAGGTCTGCCCCACCGGGAAGACGACCTCATGGCCGAGCCGCTCGAGCAGGTGGACGGTCGCCTTGGCCGCCGCCGGGAACATGGTGTCGGCGAGGCAGGTGGCGAACAGGGCTATCCGCACCGTCTACCTCCGCACGGGGTCGTACCGAACGACCCGTTGAGTGTCGCGCAGCACCGCGCGCAGCGCCGCCAGATCGCCCTCGATCACCCCGGCCGCCCGCGCCTGGATCAGCAGATTGCCCAGCGCGGTGGCCTCGACCGGACCGGCCAGCACCGGTAGCCCGCAGGCGTCCGCGGTGAGCTGGCAGAGCAACTCGTTGCGGGCGCCGCCGCCGACGATGTGCACTGCGTCCACATGCCGGCCGGAAAGCTCCTGGGCCTGCTCGATCGCCTTGCGGTGGGCCAGCGCCAGACTGTCCACAATGCATCGGGCCAGCTTCGCCGGGTCGGCGTCCGACGGAAGCCCGGCCGCCTTCGCCACCCGCTGGACCATGTCGCCGGGCGGCAGGAAGCTCGGGTCGTCGAGGTCGATCACCACCGGCTTCTCGCGGGAGGCCCGTCGCAACAGATCGCCGATGTCGGGTGAGCCCCACTCGCGCATGCACTCCTGCAGCGGCCAGAGCCCCATCACGTTGCGCAGGTAGCGGATCGTGCCGTCGACGCCGCCCTCGTTGGTGAAGTTGGCCGCCCGGGATTCCTTACTGAGCACCGGTTCCGGTAGCTCCAGTCCCACGAGGGACCAAGTGCCACAGGAGATGTACGCGAAGTTCTGCCCCAAGGCGGGCACGCCCACCACCGCGGACGCCGTGTCGTGCGACCCGACAGCTGTGAGTTTCGTGCCGCGGTACTCGCCGATGATCGACCCCGGCGGCCGGACGGGCGGCAGCAGCGAGGGCCGCAGACCTAGCTCCACCAGCAGCGGCGCCGACCAGTCGCGCGTCCGCACGTCGAGCAGCCCGGTCGTGGACGCGTTGGTGTACTCGGCGCCGATCTCGCCGGTCAGCCAGTAGGCCAGCAGGTCCGGAATGAGCAGCATCTGTTGCGCGACCTCGAACTGCGGCGTGCCCCGGGCGGCGACCAACTGATAGATCGTGTTGAACGGCAGCTTCTGCAGTCCGGTGACCTCGTAGAGCTGCTCGTCGCTGATGTCGAGGCGCACGCCGTCGGTGCGGCCGTCGCGGTAGTGCACCGGATTGCCCAGCAGTGATCCGGACGCGTCCAACAATCCATAGTCGACAGCCCACGAGTCGATGCCGATGCTCTCGACCGGGCCGGTCTTCCCGAGACCCTCGAGCATCCCGCGGTAGAGGCCGAGGATGTCCCAGTGCAGGGTGCCACCGACCCGCACCGGCTCGTTGGCGAACCGGTGCGTCTCGGTGAGCCCGATGGCACCGTCCGCGAAGCGGCCGACCATGACGCGTCCGCTGGACGCGCCGAGGTCGACCGCGGCGAAGGATGTCATCGCAGGAAGGCCGCGGCCACGCCGGCGTCGACCGGGATGTGCAGGCCGGTCGTGTGGGTCAGGTCGCCGCCGGTCAGCGCGAACACCGCGTTGGCCACGTGCTCGGGCAGCACCTCGCGCTTGAGCAGGGTGCGCTGCGCGTAGTACTCGCCCAGCTTCTCCTCCGGCACGCCGTAGACCGCGGCCCGCTTGGCGCCCCAGCCACCGGCGAAGATGCCCGAGCCGCGGACGACCCCGTCGGGGTTGATGCCGTTGACCCGGACGCCGTGGGCCCCCAGTTCGGCCGCCAGCAGCCGCACCTGGTGAGCCTGGTCGGCCTTGGTGGCGCCGTAGGCGACGTTGTTGGGGCCGGCGAAGATCGAGTTCTTGCTGGAGATGTAGATGATGTCGCCGCCGAGGCCCTGCGCGACCAGGATGCGGGCGGTCTCGCGGGACACCAGGAACGAGCCCTTGGCCATCACGTCGTGCTGCAGGTCCCAGTCCTGCTCGGTCGTCTCGAGCAGCGGCTTCGAGACGGAGAGCCCGGCGTTGTTGACCACCAGGTCGACCCCGCCGAAGGCCAGCACGGTCTCCTGCAGCGACGCCGTGATCGCGTCGGCGCTGGTCACGTCGGCTGCGACCGCGAGGGCGGCGTCCGGGCCACCGATCTCGCCGGCCACCGACCGGGCCGCTTCGAAGTCCCGGTCGGCGACCACCACGACGGCGCCCTCGGCGGCGAGGCGCAGGGCGATCGCCCGGCCGATGCCCGAGCCGCCGCCGGTCACGTAGGCGATGCGGGTGGCCAGGGGCTTCGGCTTCGGCAGGCGCTGGAGCTTGGCCTCTTCCAGGGCCCAGTACTCGATGCGGAACTTCTCGGCCTCGTCGATCGGCGCGTACGTGGACACCGACTCGGCGCCGCGCATCACGTTGATGGCGTTGACATAGAACTCGCCGGCCACGCGGGCGGTCTGCTTGTTGGCGCCGAACGAGAACATGCCCACGCCGGGCACCAGCACGATGGCCGGGTCAGCGCCGCGGATGGCCGGGCTGTCGGCGGTGGCGTGCCGGTCGTAGTAGGCGCGGTAGTCCTCGCGGTAGGCCTCGTGCAACTCCTTGGCCCGGGCGACGACCTCGTCGAGCGGGGCGTCCGGGGCGGTGTCGAGCACCATCGGCTTGACCTTGGTGCGCAGGAAGTGGTCGGGGCAGCTCGTGCCCTTCGCGGCCAGCTCGCCCAGGCGCTCGCTGTTGACGAAGTCGAGCACGACCTCGGAGTCGGTGAAGTGGCCGACCTGGGCACGGTCGGTGGAGGCCAGGCCGCGCAGCACCGGGAAGAGGACCGCCGCGCGCTCCTTCCGCAGATCGTCTTCGAGGCGCTCGTAAATCTTGGCGCCGAAGGGGTCTTTCCGGCCCTTCGAAGCGAGGTAGGCGGCGGCGGTTTCGATGATCTCGACCGAGTTGCGCTCGCACTCCTCGCTGGTCGCGCCCCACGCCGTAATGCCGTGCCCGCCGAGAATGACGCCGATGGCCTGCGGGTTGGCCTTCTGGACGGCGGCGATGTCGAGGCCGAGCTGGAAGCCGGGCCGGCGCCACGGCACCCAGAGCACCCGGTCACCGAAGATCTCTTTGGTCAGGGCCGGGCCGTCGGCCGCGGTGGCGATGGCGATGCCCGAGTCGGGGTGCAGGTGGTCGACGTGCGGGGCCTCGACGAGTCCGTGCATCGCAGTGTCGATCGACGGGGCCGCGCCGCCGCGGCCGTGCAGGCAGTAGTCGAAGGCGGCGACCATCTCGTCCTCGCGCTCGACGCCCGGGTAGGTGCGGGTCAGCGCCCGCAGCCGGTCGAGGCGGAGCACGGCGAGACCCTTTTCGGTGAGGGTGCCGAGGTCGCCGCCGGATCCCTTGACCCAGAGCAGGTCGGCCGGCTCGCCGGTGACCGGGTCGGTCTCGGAGCCCTTGGCCGAGGTGTTGCCCCCGGCGTAGTTGGTGTTGCGCGGGTCGGCGCCGAGCCGGTTGCTGCGCTCCAGAAGCTCACGCACTGCGGGGTTCGTCATGGTGTCCTTCGGCCTTGTGAAGACTTCGTGAAACGTTTCAGACGTTGCCGATACATTACGGGTCTGTGGCAACCTCGGTCAAGACACGACAGCGAATTGAAACGTTGCCCGTGCGTCGTTTCCGATCAAGGGCCGACGTCGTGTCCATCCGACGAATCGGCCGCTTCACCGACGTTCGGCCGACCCCGGACGGGTCAACGGCCGAAACGGGTGGATCTTCGGTCTGACCTGCACCGATTCGCCGGATCTTCCGTGTTCAACCATTGTCGGACGTGCGACTGTGGCCTGGACATCGAGAACGACGCCGTTCCTCGTGACCAGCAGTTACGGCACGAGAAGGACGTTCCTCGTGACCTGCAGTTACGGCACGAGAAGGAGGAGTTAAGTGGCGAACATCGAGACTTCGCTGAAGGAAGCCATGACGATCGAGGGCGCCATCGGCGTGGCGCTCGTCGACTACACCAGCGGGCTCACGCTGGGTGTCATGGGTGGCGGCATCAACATGGACATGAACATTGCCGCCGCCGGCAACACCGACGTGATCCGGGCCAAGGTGCGCACCCTCGAGATGCTCGGCCTGGCCGACAGCATCGAGGACATCCTGATCACCCTCGACTCGCAGTACCACCTGATCCGCCTGCTCCAGGGCCGCGGCAACGAGGCGTTCTTCCTCTACCTCGCCCTGAACAAGAGCCGCGCGAACCTCGGCCTGGCCCGGCACCAGCTGCGCAAGATCGAGAGCGAGCTGGACGTATGACGGCCGTCGACGAGACCGGACTCGGCATCCGGAGCACGACCCAGCTGATCGGTGATGCTGTCAAGCAGTTCCGCGCCCAGGTGCCGGAGTGCATCGGCGCCGGTCTGGTCGACATGTCCACCGGCATGCTGCTCGCCGCCGACACGCTCGACGAGCACCCCAACGAGGTCCTCGACCTGATCGCCGCGGCCACGTTCGACCTGTTCCAGGGCCGCAACGTCGTGATGATCGAAGAGATCTTCAAGGCCCGGTACGGCGTGCTCGACGACCGCCACTACTTCCAGGAGTTCCTGGCGCAGAGCGATTCCCACGTGCACGTCTTCCTGCGCAGCAGCAACCAGGAGATCGCCGCCGTCGTGATCGCCCGCAAGACGGCGAACACCGGCATGATCCTGACGCAGTCCCGGCTCGTCATGAAGCAGCTGGACGCCGGCCTCAGCTGATGTCCGTGCCACCGCTGACGGCGGCGCTGGGCATCCCCGGCGCCCACGCGGTGTCCCTGCTCGACCCGGACGGCCCCAGAGTGCTGTGGTGGGCGGGTGAGACCGCGCCGACCGAGCAGGAAGCAGCCGCCGCTGTCACGCTTGCCACGGCGGCGGCCGGGCTGGTGCTGCTCGAGGGCAACGGGGCCGATGAGCTCAGCGACATCCTGCTCACCAGCGTCGACGCTTTCCACGTCGTGCGCCTGGTGAGCGCGCAGGAGCCGCTCGTCGCCCACCTGACGTTGCGCCGGGCCGACGCCAACCTGGCGATGGCCCGGCGTGAGTTCGGCTCGATCATCCGGTCGTACGCCCCCGAGGTCGTACGACCCCGAGCCGTGCGCCCGGACCACAACGGCAACGCCCCCGCGCTGACCGCCTCCTTGCTCGACTTCGACCTGACCCCGCGCGACCTGGGCGGGAGCACCATCGACCTCAGCGCGTCGACCCGCTCCGCCCCGGGCTCACACTCCGCGGACGCCGCCGACCTGCCCCGGCGGCAACGGGTGGACCCGTCCCAGCCCGACGAGTCCTCCGCCGACCTGCTCGACCTGCTGGGCCGGCCGTACGTGACCGACGACGACGTCCTGGATCGCGTGCTGGTCGCTCTCCGCAGCCTCTGACCCCTCCTCCGTGCCGGCCTCCCACCCCCTGGAGAAAGCGTTGCAATCCTCCGATCCGTACCAGGCTGTCCGTGCCGAGCTGGCCGCGCTGCGGCATCAGGTCACCGGGGTGCGCGGCTGCGTCGTCGCCGGCGTCGACGGCCTGCTGATCCTGCACGACACCGAGACCGGTCCCGAGCCCCACGACATCGCGGCGCTGGCCGCGGGCGCGCACGGGATCAGCCGCACCTGCGGCGCCGCCCTCAACCAGGGCACCTTCCAGGAGGTGACGATCCGCAACCAGGGTGGCTACCTCGCGGTGTACGCGGTCGGCGAGCTGGCGCTGCTGGCCGTGATCGGGGACAGCGGCCTGAACATCGCGCGACTGCACCTGGAGGCCCGCCCGGTGACCAACCGCCTGGCGAGCCTGCTGCGCATCCAGACCGTGGAGCCCTCCGGCTACTTCGGCTGACGCCCGCGCCGCTTTTCGGCCTGCATGTTTCGTTTCCAACGAGGGCGGCCGGACGCGAGCCGGTCGGCGGCCCCGGCGCTGGGCCCCCTTGCCCGCCCGCTGGATTGTTTTCCACAGCCCGAGCCCGGCCTTCGAAACCGCCTGTGGACAGCCCGGCTCGTCCCACGCCGAAAGATCGCATAATTCCCCCGTCCCTTGGGTGGGCGGGGGAGGCGGTGGCACCACGGGCTGATCTTGGCTTCGGGGCGATCTTGTTTCCGCAACCGGGTCGCCGCGCGGGGAGGCATCTCGACGCGTGTGGGCGCATGGCGGACAGGCGCAGCTCGCCGGACGCGGCCGCGCCGGGCAAGCGACTCACATGGTGCGGTTGCGGCTGACTGTGGATGCGCGGGCCACCAGCTCCGGCGTGAACTGCAGCTGCTGGTGGCGGTGGTCGGGGTTGGTGGCCTCGTCGAGCACCAGCTGGGCGGCGGCCCGGCCGAGCTCCTGGCGGGGCTGGCGCACCGACGTGAGCGGCACGGCCGCGGCCGCGGCGAACTCGATGTCGTCGAAGCCGACGATGGCCAGGTCGTCGGGCACACGCAGGCCGGCGCCGATGCTCTGCTGCAGCAGGCCCAGGGCAAGCAGGTCGTTGGCGCAGAAGGCGGCCGTGGGGCGGCGCCGCGCGGCCAGGCCGGCCAGCCGTTCGCCGGCCGAGCGGCCCTCGGACACGGAAAGCGTCTCGGTCGGCAGGTAGATCAGGTCTTCCGGGTCGTTGCCGAGCGACGCCCACATCTCGCGGGCGCCGACGAGCCGCTCGTGCACCTGGCCCAGCGACTCGGGGCCGCCGATGAAGGCCACCCGGGTGTGGCCCTGCTCGGCCAGGTGCTCGACCGCGATGCGGCCGCCCAGCACGTCGTCGACCGCGACCGAGCAGCAGCTGTCGGCGTTGCCGATGCGGTCGACGATCACCATGGGGACGCCCCGGCGGATCAGCTCGTCGAGGTGGGGCGCGGCCGGGTCGACCGGCGTGATCAGGATGCCCTGGACGCGCTGCTGGAGCAGGCGGTCGAGGTGCACCGCTTCCCGGGCCGAGCGGCTGTTGCTGTTGCAGATGAACAGGGAGAGATCGGCGTCCTCGGCGGCCAGCTCGATGCCCTGGGCCACGTCGTGGAAGAACGGGTTGGTGCCGTCGAGCATCACGTAGGCCAGGGTGCGGCTGGTGCCGGCGCGCAGCTGGCGGGCCGACTCGTTGCGGACGAAGCCCAGCTCGGACATGGCCCGCTCGACCCGCTCGCGGGTGCGCGCGCTGACCACTTCGGGACGGTTCATCACATTGGAGACGGTGCCCAGCGAGACGCCCGCGGCTGCCGCGACGTCCTTGACGGACGGCGTCCTGCCGTTCAGCACAGGTCCTCCTTGAAATCCCCGTTGAAACGTTGAAGCCGAATCCTACGGCACCCGTCGTCATAACAACGGCAGTGTTTCCACAACGTTTCTGACCAACGCTTGACAGGTGTGATCGGGGCCACCTACGTTGCTCGTACATTCACTGAAACATTTCAACTTTACCGACGGAGGTGGACCGTGGCGGAGGCAAACGCCCGGCCCGGGGACCAGCCGCCCAGGCTCGAGGTCCACGACGTCACGAAGTCTTTCGGCGCGGTCGCTGCTGTGCAGGGGGTCAGCTTCCCGCTGTTCCCGGGCGAGGCGCACGCGCTCGTCGGGGAGAACGGGGCCGGCAAGTCCACCATCGTGAAGATGCTGGCCGGGGTCCACCGTCCGGACACCGGCACGCTGCGGGTCGACGGCGTCGACGTGGACTTCGCCGGCCCCGCCGACGCCAAGGCGGCCGGCATCGCCGTCATCTATCAGGAGCCGACGCTCTTTCCCGACCTGTCGGTGGCCGAGAACATCGCCATCGGCAACCAGCCGCTGACCCGGCTGCGGCAGATCGACCGCAAAGAGATGACCGCCAACGCCGAACGGCTGTTCCGCCGCCTCGGCGTCCCGCTCGATCCGGGTCGCCCGGCCCGCGGCCTGTCGATCGCCGACCAGCAGCTGGTCGAGATCGCCAAGGCGCTGTCGTCCGAGGCCCGGGTGCTGATCATGGACGAGCCCACCGCGGCGCTCTCGGCCGTCGAGGTCGAACGGCTCTTCGCGGTGGTGCGGTCGCTGCGCGACGAGGGTGCGGCGATCATGTTCATCTCGCACCGGTTCGAGGAGATCACCGCGCTGTGCGAGCGTGTGACGATCATGCGCGACGGCCGCCACGTCGCCACCGAACTGGTGGCCGGCCTCAGCGTCGACGACATGATCCGGCGGATGGTCGGCCGCGACCTCAGTGCGCTCTTCCCCAAGCAGGACGTGGAGCCGGGCGACGTCGTGCTCGAGGTCGAAGGGCTGAGCCGCGAGGGCGTGTTCCGCGACATCTCGTTCTCGGTGCGCGCGGGCGAGATCGTCGCCCTGGCCGGACTGGTCGGCGCGGGACGGTCCGAGGTCATGCAGGCCGTGTTCGGCGTCGACCCGTACGACGAGGGCACGGTGAAGATGCACGGCCGGAAGCTTCGTAAGGGTCAGCCGCGGGCCGCGATGGCCGCCGGCATGGCGCTCGTCCCCGAGGACCGCCGTCAGCAGGGTCTGGTGATGGAGCTGTCGATCGAGCGCAACGTGACCCTGCCCCGGGCCCGCAAGCTGGCCCGGCTCGGCTTGCTCTTCGGCAGCGCCGAGCACGAGGCCGCCGAGACGTGGACGACGAAGCTGCAGACCAAGCTGGGCCGGCTCAGCGACGCCGTCGGCACGCTCTCCGGCGGCAACCAGCAGAAGGTCGTGCTGGCCAAGTGGCTCGCCACCGGCCCCAAACTGCTGATCGTCGACGAGCCCACCCGCGGCATCGACGTCGGTACCAAGGCCGAGGTCCACCGGCTGATGTCGTCGCTCGCCGCCGACGGCCTCGCGGTCGTCATGGTCTCGTCCGAGCTGCCCGAGGTGCTGGGCATGGCCGACCGGATCGTGGTGCTGCGCGAGGGCCGCATCGCTGCCCAGCTCACCCGAGCCGAGGCGACCGAGGAGTCCGTCATGTACGCGGCCATGGGACAGGAGGTCGCGGCGTGACTGTCACCTCCGATCGGTCGGCGCCCACCGACGCGCCGCTCGGCGCCCCGGCGGCCAAGCGCTTCGGCGGCCTGCTGAAGACCCGCGAGCTGGGCATCGTGCTCGCGCTGGCCTTGCTGGTGGCCTACACGGCGATCGACAACCCCCGGTTCCTCTCCGGGCAGAGCATCCGCGACAACCTGCTCAATACCGCGATCCTGGCGGTCATGGCGACCGGCCAGGCGGTCGTGGTGATCACCCGGAACATCGACCTCAGCGTCGGCTCGGTGCTCGGCATCAGCGCCTTCGCCGTGGCCACGCTGATGAGCAACCAGGACCTGCCGATGGTCGTCGGGCTGCTCGCCGGCCTGGCCATCGGCGCGGTCGCCGGCCTGGTCAACGGCGTCCTCGTTCGCTACGGCAAGGTGCCCGCGCTGGTGGTCACCCTCGGCACGCTCTACATCTACCGCGGCATCACGTACTCGTGGGCCGGCGGTTCGCAGGTCAACGCCGACGAGCTCCCCCGGCACTTCCTGACCTTCGCCAACGACAGCATCCTCGGCATCCCCTGGCTGGTGCTGATCGCGCTGGTCGTGGTGGCCGCCGGTTCGGTGATGATGCGCAACTACCGGGTCGGTCGCGAGCTCTACGCGATGGGGTCCAGCCCCGCCGCGGCCGAGCTGGCCGGCATCAAGGTCGCCCGCAACCTCCTCGGCGCCTTCGTGCTCAGTGGCGCGCTGGCCGGTCTGGCCGGGGTGCTCTACGCGGCCCGGTTCGGCACGGTCGACGCCGCGGCCGGCACCGGCCTGGAGCTGAACGTGGTGGCGGCGGTCGTGGTCGGCGGCGTGGCCGTCTTCGGCGGCAGCGGCTCGGTGTGGGGCGCCGCCCTCGGCGCCCTGCTGCTCACGGTGATCGGCAGCGCCCTCGCGGTGCTCGACATCAACCAGTTCTGGCAGCAGGCCATCGTGGGTGCGCTGATCATTCTGGCCATCTGCGCCGACCGCCTGGTCGCGGTGCGGATCGCCCGCTCGCTGCGAAAGAGGGACGCGCATGTCTGACATCGACCTCGGCAAGCGGCCCGCGGCCAACCGAAGCGGCGCGCTGAGGAGCCGGCTGACCAGCTGGGACAGCATCATCCTGGTGCTCACCGCGCTGGTGCTGATCATCGCTTCGTTCACTGTGGACAACTTCGGCACCAGCCGGAACTTCACCTTCATGGTGCTCGACCTGCTGCCGATCATCCTGATCGCGCTGCCGATGACGATGATCATCGTGACCGGCGAGATCGACCTGTCGGTGGCCAGCACCCTCGGCCTGACCAGCTCGATGATGGGCTGGCTTTGGAACCAGGGCCTCTCGATCGAGTCGATCATCCCGCTCTGCATCGCGATCGGCGCGATCTGCGGCGTGGTCAACGGTTTCCTGATCACCACGCTGGGGCTGCCGTCGCTGGCGGTGACGATCGGCACGCTGGCCCTCTACCGCGGCCTCGCGTTCGTCGTGCTCGGTGACGGCGCGGTCGCCGACTTCCCCTGGAACTACACGGGTTGGGTCACGGGAACGATCGGCGGCGGCGCCGTTCCCAACGTGCTCATCCTCATCGTCGTCCTCGCCCTGATCTTCGGGATCGTGCAGCACGCCACCCCGTTCGGCCGCTCGCTCTACGCGATCGGCGCCAACGCGCAGGCCGCGCACTTCTCCGGCATCCGGGTGGCGCGCACCAAGTTCTGGCTCTACGTCGCCAGCGGCGCGGTGGCCGGCCTGGTCGGTGTGTTGTGGACACTGCGCTACTCCAGCGCCCGGGCCGACAACGGCGCGGGCCTCGAACTCGCCGTCGTCGCGGCCGTCCTGCTGGGCGGGGTGTCGATCTTCGGCGGCAAGGGCAGCCTGCCCGGCGTGCTGGCCGGTGTGGTGTTGCTGACCGCGCTGCAGAACGCGCTGCGCCTGGAGGACGTCTCCGGGCAGGCGCTCAACATCGTCACGGGCACGTTGCTCGTGCTCTCCGTCCTGCTTCCCAACATCACCACCGCCGTACGCGGCAATTGGCAACGCCGCAAGCTGCGGCAAGCCGCCGCCCGATAGCGCTCGAAAAGAGAATGGAGTACGCCGTGCTTCGCTCCCCCCGCACACTACTTTCCGTAACCTCGGCCGCACTTCTCGTCGCCGGCCTGGCCGCCTGCGGTGGCACCACCAAGGACAGCAACACGAACGCCGGCTCGGGCACGCAGGCTTCCGCGGCGGCCGACCCCAACGCGGCGATCAAGGAGGGCCTGAAGATCGCCTTCCTGCCCAAGCAGCTGAACAACCCGTACTCGGACGTCGAGACCGGCGGCGGCAAGGTCGCCGTCGAGGAGCTCAAGGGCGAGTACAAGCTGGTCGGCCCGAACGACGCGTCGGCCTCGTCGCAGGTGTCGTACATCAACACCCTGATCCAGCAGCAGCAGGACGTCATCGTGGTCGCGGCCAACGACCCGAACGCGGTCTGCCCGTCGCTCAACCAGGCCCGGGCCGCGAAGATCAAGGTCATCACGTTCGACTCGGACGCCTCCAAGGACTGCCGGGACGCCTTCATCAACCAGGCCACCACCGAGGGCATCGGCCAGTCGCTGGCCAAGATGGCCCTGGAGCAGGCCGGCGGCGAGGGTGAGATCGCGGTGCTCTCGGCGACCCCGAACGCCACGAACCAGAATTCCTGGATCGAGGTGATGAAGGAAGAGCTGAAGAAGCCCGAGTACGCGAAGCTGAAGCTGGTCAAGGTGGCCTACGGCAACGACGACGACCAGAAGTCGTTCCAGGAGGCTCAGGGTCTGCTGCAGTCGTACCCGAACCTGAAGGCGATCGTCGCCCCGACCACCGTGGGCATCGCCGCGGCGGCCCGCTACATCTCGTCGTCCAGCTACAAGGGCAAGGTGGCGGTGACCGGCCTCGGCCTGCCGAACCAGATGCGCGAGTACGTCAAGGACGACACCGTGAAGAAGTTCGCGCTGTGGAACCCGGCCGACATCGGCTACCTGGCCGCCTTCGCCGGCGCCGCCATGGCCTCGGGTCAGATCACCGGCGCCCCGGGCGAGAAGTTCAAGGCCGGCAAGCTCGGCGAGTACACGATCGGCGCCGACGGCGAGATCGTGCTCGGCCCGCCGACCGAGTTCACCAAGGAAAACATCGACCAGTTCAACTTCTAGGTCGTAGGGATCAGCCAATGCGCTACTGCTTCCAGCTCCAGGTCCGCCCCGAGCGGATGACGGAGTACGTGGAGCGGCACCAGTCCGTGTGGCCCGAGATGCAGGACGCTCTCCGGGCCACCGGCTGGCGCAACTACTCCCTCTTCCTCCGCGGCGACGGGCTGCTGATCGGCTACGTCGAGGCGGACGATCTCGAAGCGTCCCAGGCGGCAATGGCGGCGCTGGACGTCAACACCAGGTGGCAAGCGGAAATGGCGGAGTTCTTCGCCCGCGGCGGACCCGGCGACGAAGGGTTCCCGCTGCTGACCGAGGTGTTCCACCTTTCCGAAAGTTCTCAGGAGACCCCATGACCGACCTCGCCGCCGTCAAGCGTGCTCTGACGGCACAGCGCATCGAGACCCCGTCGTGGGCCTACGCCAACTCGGGCACCCGCTTCAAGGTCTTCGCCCAGCCCGGGGTGCCGCGCAACCCCGAGGAGAAGATCGCCGACGCCGCCACGGTGCACCAGTTCACCGGCGTCGCGCCGGTGGTGGCGCTGCACATCCCGTGGGACAAGGTGGACGACTACGCTGCCCTCGGCTCGTACGCCCGCGACCTGGGGGTGGAGATCGGCGCGATCAACACGAACGTCTTCCAGGACGACGACTACAAGCTGGGCTCGGTCACCAACCCCGACGCCGGGATCCGCCGCAAGGCCACCGATCACCTGCTCGAGGCGATCGACATCATGGGACAGACCGGGTCCCGCGACCTGAAGCTGTGGTTCTCCGACGGCATCAACTACCCCGGCCAGGACGACCTGCGGGACCGGCAGGACAGGCTGGCGGCGGCGCTGCGTGAGGCGTACGACCGGCTGACCGGCAACCAGCGGATGCTGCTGGAGTACAAGCTGTTCGAGCCGGCCTTCTACGCGACGGACGTGCCCGACTGGGGCACGTCGTACGCGCACTGCCTGGAGCTGGGCGAGCGGGCCACCGTCTGCATCGACACGGGCCACCACGCGCCCAGCACGAACATCGAGTTCATCGTCGCGTTCCTGCTGCGCCAGAAGAAGCTCGGCGCCTTCGACTTCAACAGCCGCTTCTACGCCGACGACGACCTGATGGTCGGGGCGGCCGACCCGTTCCAGCTGTTCCGCATCATGTACGAGATCGTCCGCGGCGGCGCCCTCGACCCGGCCTACGGCATCGCGTTCATGCTCGACCAGTGCCACAACATCGAGCGGAAGATCCCGGCCATCATCCGCTCCGTGATGAACGTGCAGGAGGCCACGGCCAAGGCCCTGCTGGTCGACCGGGAAGCTTTGACGAGGGCCCAGCAGGCCGGCGACGTCCTGGAGGCGAACGCCGTCTTCATGGACGCCTACAACACCGACGTGCGCCCCCTGCTGGCCGAGGTCCGCACCGACGCCGGCCTCGACCCCGACCCGATGGCCGCCTACCGCCGCAGCGGCCACGACGAAAAGATCATCGCCGAGCGCGTCGGCGGCACCCAGGCCGGCTGGGGCGCCTGACCACGACCGACGGGTCAGACGTCGAGGTCGACCACGACGGCGAAGTGGTCGGAGGGGTGCCTGCCGTTGACCGCCTCCGTGCCGGCCAGGAAGGCCCGCCGGGCGGTGAGTCCGGCGCCCTTCCGGCCCGGCCGGGCCAGGATGTGGTCGATCCGGCGGTCGATCTGCTTGGTGGCCTCGAGCGGAGCCTCCAGCAGGGCGGAGCTCAGGGTCACGGCACGGGGATCGCCGCCGGCCAGAGACCAGGTGTCGGTCAGAACAGCGAGCAGGGGCGCCAGATCGGGCTGGCTCACGTCGGCGTTGAGGTCACCCAGCAGCAGCACCGGCAGGTCGCCGTCGAGCCGGGGGTCCGCGGCCAGCGCGGCCAGGGCCTCGCTCTGGGCGAGCTGATCGGCGGCGTACGCCGGCTCCCACTCGATGCACGACACGATCACGTGCAGCGGGCCCCGCGGATGGTCGAGGGTCGCCAGCAACGCCGTCGGCGGCGGACCGGGGCGTTGCTCGTGCGGCAGGTCGTGCACCTCGGTGGTCAGGATCGGCCAACGGCTGATCAGGCCCAGCCCGACCTCGATACCCGCCTGCGACGAATACTCGGGCGGGTCGGGCGCGGGCGGCAACGAGGTGGGCACGAAGGCCGCATGATGGTCGGCCAGGTCGTCGGCGAGCAGCTGGGGCTGGGTGATTCCCTCGCCGGACCAGGTCTCGACGAGGCCCACCACGTCCGGATCGAGCCCCTTCAGCACATCGGCGATCGCGGGTTCGCGCTCGCGCCAGGCGCCACCGAAGCGCCACCACACGTTCCAGGTCACTGCTCGCATGACACGACTCTACGAACTACTAAGCCCGGGCGCTGCGCGGCCGATCCAGGGGGCCGACATTCAGCGACAGGGGGCCACGGATGGACCAGTACCTCACCACCGCGTACGACGTGACAACCGCCCTGTTCGGGCCGGAGTCCGGCATCCCGTGGTGGGCCTGGATCGCAGTCGTGGTGTTCCTGTTCTGGAAGGTGGCCGTCAAGGAGCCCAAGACCGCCACGGACCGGGACAACGACATGCTCGGCGAGATGTTCGGCGACGCCAAGGGCAAGAAGAAGAAGTAGCCGGCGCCGGTCTCCCGGCGCCGGCTGGGGATGGGGACGGGTCAGGCGGTATGTGGTGGCGGCTCGGCGGCGCCGGTCATGATCGCCACGGCCTCGCTCATCGAGTGACTCTCCGGAGTGATGACCGTGGCCCGGCGGCCCAGCCGCTGGATGTGGATGCGGTCGGCGATCTCGAACACGTGCGGCATGTTGTGGCTGATCAGGATCACCGGCAGGCCGCGGTCGCGCACGTCGCGGATCAGCTGGAGCACCCGGTTGCCCTCCTTGACGCCCAGTGCCGCGGTCGGCTCGTCGAGGATCACCACCTTGCTGCCGAACGCGGCCGACCGGGCCACCGCCACCGCCTGCCGCTGACCGCCGGAGAGCGACTCGACGGCCTGGCCGATGTTCTGCAGGGTGGCCACGCCGAGCTCGCTCATGTGCCGTTTCGCCTCCGAGCGCATGTGCGCCCGGTCGAGCATGCGGAAGATCGAACCCATCGGTCCGGCCTTGCGCTGCTCGCGGCCGAGGAACAGGTTGTCGGCGATGTCCAGGCCGGGCGCCACGGCCAGGGTCTGATAGACGGTCTCGATGCCCGCCGAGCGCGCGTCCATGGGCGTACGGAATTGGATCTGCCGCCCGTCGAGGAAGATCTCGCCGCTGTCCGGCACGAGGGCGCCCGAGAGCGCCTTGATCAGGCTCGACTTGCCGGCGCCGTTGTCGCCGATGACCGCGAGGATCTCCCCCGGGTACAGCTCGAGGTCGCTCCCGTCGATCGCGACGACCCGGCCGTACTTCTTGACCAGCCCCTTGGCCTGCAACACAGGCGTCCGGTCGGCGGCGTGCCGCGGGCCCACCGGGTTGGTGTCGGTATCCGAGCTCACGTTTTCACCTTCCTGATCCACTGGTCGAGCGACACGGCGATGAGCACCAGCAGACCGATCGCGAAGCCCTGCCAGACCACCTCGACGCCGCCCAGCTGCAGGCCGTTGCGGAACACGCCGACGATGAGCGCGCCCACCAGCGTGCCGATCACGGCCCCCCGGCCGCCGAAGAGGCTGGTGCCGCCGAGCACGACCGCGGTGATCGAGTCGAGGTTGTACTCGACGCCCACGTTGGGGCTGGCCGAGGCGAGCCGGCCGATCAGGATCCAGCCACCGATCGCGTAGAGCAGCCCGGCCACGGTGTAGACCGAGAACAGCACCCGGTTCGTACGGATGCCGGCCAGCCGCGCGGCCTCGGCGTCGTCGCCGGTCGCGTAGACGTGCTTACCCCAGGCGGTGGACCGCAACGCGTAGAAGAAGAACCCGAACAACAGCAGCATGATGATCGAGCCGTAGGTCAGCCGGAAGTTGCCGATCGGGATCGAGTCGCCGGTCCAGGTCATCAGCGACGGCATGTCCGAGCCGCGGATCGTCTCGCTGTTGCTGACCACCGAGTTGAGCGAGAAGAAGATGGTCAGCGTGCCCAGCGTGACGATGAACGGTGGCAGCTTTATCCGCGTCACCAGGAAGCCGTTGAGCGCGCCCATCGCCGTGCCGCAGGCGAAGCCGAGCAGCAGCGCGATGATACCGGGCACCCCGGCGTCGACGCAGAACGTGGCCATCAGGATCGACGAGAAGACGGCGATCGCACCGGCCGACAGGTCGATGCCGGCGGTCAGGATGATCAGCGTCTGCCCCAGCGCGAGCGTGGCGATGACCGTGACCTGCTGCAGCACGAGGGAGAGGTTGGTCGCCGTGAAGAACCGCCCATTGACGATCGAGAAGGCGATGATCGCGACGAGCAGCACGGCCAGCGGCCCGAGGATCGGGTTGGCGTGCAGGGTGTGTTGGATGCGCAGGCCGAGCGAGTCGCTCTTGCGTACGTCGAAGTCAGCGGTAGCAGTCGCCATAATTAGCCCCAGCAGTTCTGCTTGCCCCACGCCGAGTCCTTGGACTCGACGCCGGCCTGCGGGTCGTCGGTGATCAGGTCAGTTCCGGTGTCGACGAAGTCCTTGCCCGAGGTCGCCTGGGGCTTGGTGCCGTCCTTGGCGAACTGCGCGATGGCCTCGACGCCGAGCTGCGCCATCTTGAGCGGGAACTGCATCGAGGTTGCGCCGATGACGCCCTGGGAGACGTTGTCGACACCCGGGCAGCCGCCGTCGATCGAGACGATGACGGTGTCCTTGTCGCGCCCGGCCGACTTGAGCGCCTGGTAGGCGCCGGCCGCCGCGGGTTCGTTGATCGTGTAGACCAGGTTGATCGTCGAATCCTTCTGGAGCAGGTTCTCCATGGCGGTCCGGCCGCCGTCCTCGGCGCCGTCGGTGACGTCGTGCCCGGCGATCCGCGGGTCGTTCTCGTCGCCGATCCGGTTCGGATCGCCCACGTCGATGCCGAAGCCGTCGAGGAAGCCCTGGTCGCGTTTGACGTCCACGGACACCTGGTTGGCGTTGAGGTCGAGCATGGCGATCTTTGCCTGCTTGCCCTCCTTCTCGAACTTGGCCTTGGCCCA
Source organism: Paractinoplanes polyasparticus (assembly GCF_019710575.1). Taxonomy (GTDB): domain Bacteria; phylum Actinomycetota; class Actinomycetes; order Mycobacteriales; family Micromonosporaceae; genus Actinoplanes; species Actinoplanes polyasparticus. Next base: position 528,557 of record NZ_JAHWFK010000013.1, read on the forward strand.
CTGCCCGATCAGTTTGCCCGCCTGGTAGTTGTCGGTGGCGAAGGTGGCGTCGGCGGCGTTGGGCGGGTCGACCGGCGTGTCCAGCGCGATCACCAGCATGTCCAGCTCGTGCGCCTTGTCGATCGAGGGCACGATCGCCTTGGAATCGTTCGGGGTGATCAGGAAGCCCTTGGCGCCGAAGGACATCAGGTTCTCGATCGCCTGCACCTGGGCCTCGTTGTCGCCGTCCTGCTTGCCGGCGAAGCTCTGCAGCTCGACTCCCTGCGACTCGGCCGCGCTCTGTGCGCCCTTTCTCATCTGGACGAAGAAGGGGTTGGTGTCGGTCTTGGTGATGAGACCGACGACGTCCTCGCCGGTACCTCGGTTGCAGGCAGCGGTCGTGCCGAGCAGCAGTGTCACCACGCAGCCCGCGGCCAGCATCCTTCCGGCCCGAGACATGGTCGGATCGCGCATGTCTCCTCCAAACCGATTTAGCCGAAATCGAAAGACAACGTTGTCCCGCAGTAGACGCCCGCCTTCACCCCGTGTCAACAATGAGTTTCCAAGATGTTGCGTTCCGTGATCAACATCGATGGAGGTGGATGCATGACGCCTCAACGACCGACCATGAACGACGTCGCCCGCACCGCCGGGGTGAGCCTCAAGACGGTGTCCCGGGTAGTCAACGGCGAGACCACGGTCGCGCCCGACCTGGTGGCCAAGGTGCGAGCGGCGGTCGAGTCGCTCGATTACCACCCCCACCTGGGCGCCAGCATGCTTCGCCGCAACGACCGTCGCACGAGGACGATCGGCGTGCTGCTGGACGACGTCTCCCACCCCTTCTCGGCCGCCCTGCACCGCGCGGTCGAGGATCAGGCGCGGGCCCGCGGGATCCACGTGCTGACGGGCAGCCTCGACCAGGACCCCGTACGCGAACAGGCACTGGCCACAGCGTTCGCCGAGCGCCAGACCGACGGCCTGATCCTGGCCCCCACCGGCGGCGACCTGGGCCATCTCGAAGCGCACACCGGCATGCCCGTGGTCTTCGTCGATCGCATCCCGGCCGGCGTCACCGGCGACTCGGTGGTCTCGACCAACGTCTCCGGAGCGGCCGGCGCCGTACGCCATCTCGTCGCCCAGGGCCACCGCCGCATCGGCTACCTGGGCGGACGCCGTCTGCTGTCGACGGCTCGCGAACGCCACCGCGGGTACCTGCGCGCGCTCGGCAGCCACCCCGGCCCGGCGGTGCACGATCTGCACGATCCGACCGCCGCCGAGCGAGCCGCCATCGCCATGCTGCGGGCGCCCGACCCACCCACGGCCCTGTTCACCACCCAGAGCATGGTGACCACGGGCGCCGTACGCGCGTTACGCCGCCTCGGGCGCGAGCGGTCCGTCGCCCTGATCGGCTTCGACGACTTCCCCCTGGCCGATCTGCTCGACCCGCCGGTCACGGTGGTCGCCCAGGACCCGTCCCGCATGGGCCGCACCGCCGCCACGGCCCTCTTCGAACGCATCGACGGCTACGACGGCCCACCCCGCGAGATCCGCATCCCGACCACCCTGATCCCCCGCGGCTCCGGCGAACTGTGAGAGAGCACCCGGCAAGCTGAACGCCCTACCCTTCGCAGACCGAACATGGCGGAGCAAGCAGACCGAACGTCATCTGCCTCGCATAATGAAGGCCGCTGTCCCCGCAAATCGAAAGTCCAACCCTTCGCAGATCGAACACTACCCAGCTAGCATGAGGCGTGGCTACCCATCCGCTGATTCCCCGCCATGCCGCCTCGAAAGTGAATGCCGCGCTGGCTGACACCCGAGTCGAGCTCTGGCCCTTTTCGCAGGGCGAGATCGACAATGAACCCGACGGTTTCATCGACGCCGTCTTCGCACTCGGCCCCCGGCTGCGGCACACCTCGACCGTCACCCGCGCCGACTATGCGGCCCGGATCGTCCGCGGCGGCCTTCCGGAAGCAACGTTCCGCGACGATCCGCAGCGCCGCGAGCAGTTTTTCGACGCGTACGTCCAGTCGCTCATCGACCGTGACGTGCGGCAGCTCTCCGACATCCAGCACAAGGGCCAGCTGCGCAAGCTGGTACGGCTGCTCGCAGCCCGGTCAGCAACCATCATCGCCGCCAACTCGCTGGAATCCGCCCTGGAACTGAGCCGGCCGACGATCGCGCGATACCTACAGGTTCTGGAAGAGATATTCCTGATCAAACGGATCCCCGGTTGGTCGCGCAATCTCGGCAGCCGCGCCACAGCTGCACCGAAATTGGTCTTCGTCGACTCGGGCATCCTCGCGAATGAGATGGCAGTCGAGGCCCGCTCCTTGCTCCGTCCCGGTGCACCGTTCGGGCCGTTACTCGAGTCGTTCGTGCTGTCCGAGTTGTGCCGCCAGCTGACCTGGTCCGCGCAGAGAGCCGAACTCTCCCATTACCGGGATCGCGACAAGTTCGAGGTCGACGCCGTTCTGGAGAATCGGTCCGGGCAAGTCGTCGGCATCGAGGTGAAGGCGGCCTCGACGGTCAAGCCCGAGGATTTCCGCGGGCTGCGTCGCCTTCGCGACCGCCTCGGCGACGACTTCGTCGCGGGCATCGTCCTCTACACCGGCAGCACCACCCTGCCGTTCGGCGACAAACTCCGCGTCATGCCGGTCAGCGCGCTGTGGCAGGTCGCTGCGCCCTGACAGCGAGCGGCGCCGGCTGATCACGTCGCGGTGGAGTCGGCCGCGTGGGTGCAGAGGGCGGTCAGAGCCACGACCATCCAGTCCCGGTAGGCCTGTGTCGTCCAGCCTCGTTGGCGGGTCAGCAGGTGCCACTGCTGGAAGGAGTTCAGGGTCCAGATCGTGTCTCGGATACGGTCCGTCGCGGCCGGATCGGTGACCTGCAACCGGGTGGCCACGGCCGCGGCCAGGTGGTGGGCCCCGGTCAGGCGTTCCGCGTCGAGAGTGGCGGCCAGCTGCGCCACCTCGGCATCGGCGTCGGCGGCGGCGTAGGCCACGGCGGCGATCGGGCCGGCACGCTCGGCCACCTCGGCGAAGGCGTCGGCCAGGCGCTCGACCAGCTCGGGGAAGCCGGCGGCCTCGTGGACGCGGCGCATGACGGGGCGGGCCGCCAGGGGCACCTGCTCGTCGTCGCCGACGATCGCGGTGTCGACCGCGGCCTTGAGCAGCTGGGACTTGGTGCGGAAGCCGGCGAAGACGGTCGGGGTGGAGACCCCGGCCTCGGCGGCGATCCGGGTCATCGACGTGCGCCCGTAGCCCTGCTCGATGAACAGCCGGCGCGCCGCCTCGAGCACCCGGGCCCGCACCAGCGACGCCTGCGCCTGGCGGCCGGAGGAGTCGTATGGCCGACGCCGGCGAGACACATCACCACCCATCGGTTTAGCTTAGCGTGTATTGAATATTGAGCCAGTAAAGCGAAAGGCATTCCGATGGTTCTTCACCACCACGAGGCCGGGTCCGGACGGCCTGTCCTGCTGATTCACGGCGGCGCCGAGGACGCGAGCATGATCGAGCCGCAGGCGCGGGCGCTGGCCGGGCGGGGCTGCCGCACGGTCTGGTACGACCGGCGTGGCACCGGCCGCAACCGCACCGGCGACTGGCCCGCCGACCGCGGCGACCGGCACGCCGACGACGCAGCCGAGCTGATCCGCCGGCTGGGGCTCGCGCCGGCCACCGTCGTCGGCTTCAGCTCGGGCGGGGTCGTCGCTCTGGCGCTCGCACAGCGCCATGCCGGCCTGCTGCGCGAGGTGATCGCCTGGGAGCCGGCCGCACTCGGGATGCTGCCCGACGCCGACGCTACGCACGACGCGATCATGGCCCCGGTCGAGGCGCACCTGACCGCGTACCCGAAAGACTGGGAAGGCGCCTGGCGAGTTGCGCTGACCGTGCTGTCCGAAGGCCGCGCCGACCTCGACTCGCCGGAGGTGCTGGCCGCGCTGCGGAACGCCGAGCCGGCCATTCGCGACGATGCCCGGCAGCTCACCCGGCGCGCGTTCGGGCCGGGCGACCTGCCGGCCGAGCTGGTCACCCTGGCCGTCAGCGAGCGGCCCGACCCGATGCACCTCGACATCGCCCAGCGCCTGGCCCAGCTGATCGGCCGGGCGCCCGTACGCGTGCCCGGCGCCGACGACCACGAGGTCTACCTGAGCCGGCCGGACGTCCTGGCGACGTGGATCGGGGCCCGCCGCTCGTGACAGCGACGGGCCCCGGGGTCAGGCGGTTTACGGGAAGTTGGTCACTGTGGACGGCACGACGTTGCTGGCCTGGGCCGGGGCGCCGATGTTGTTGACCACGTGGTCGATCGTGCCGGCGGCCAGGGAGATCGTGAAGATGTTGTGGAACTTCACGCCGCCGTGGGTGGGGGCCTGGAAGCCGTTGGCCGAGTGCACGGCCGGGTTGTCCAGGAAGACGGCGTAGCTGCCCATCGCCCACGCCTCGTGGGTCTGGACGCTGTCCGCCACCTTGTAGGCCGGGTAGCCGAGCACCCCGTCGCTGCGCCACGCGGCGTTCGACGGCGGGTCGTACGGCTGCTCGTTCTGCAGGAAGTACGTGCGGCCGCCGTTGCCGTTCCAGAGCACCTCGGTCTTCTGGTAGTGCTCGACGAACAGGCCGTACGCCGTCACGTTGTTGCCGTTGACGATCAGGCCGCTGTCGGCCGTGTTGACCGTCCAGCCGTAGGTGCCGGCGTTGCCATGGTCGGCCCGCCAGGCCCAGATGTGGTCGATGATCACGTTGTTGCTGTTGACGAGCAGGCTGTTGGTGGCCTTGCCGGCGACGTAGCCGCCGATCCGGAAGAACACGTCCTGGACGGTGCTCGGGTTGGCGGCGTGGTTGGCCGAGGAGCCGGCCTGACCCATGACCAGCAGATTGGGCGAGTTGGTGGTGCCCGCGTCGAAGAGCACGCCGGCCACCTTCACACCGTCCACATCGGCCACCTGCATCGCGGTGACGCCGTTGTCCGGGATGATCGTGGCGTAGCCGAGGCCGAGCACCACGGTGTTCGCCCGGGTCACGTTGATGGTCTGGTTGATGTGATAGATGCCGGGCTGGAAGATCAGGTTCAGACCCTGCGCGAGCGCCTGGTTGATCCGTGCGGCGGTGTCGCCCGGCTTGGCCACGTAGAACTGGCTGAGCGGGATCGACGAGCCCGGGGTGTTGCCGTTGACCCAGGTCGCGCCCGAGGTGTTGGTGCGCAGGTTGGGCACGAAGACCGCGTAGTCGCCACCGCTCTGGTAGAGGTACGGCTTCTCGCGGATCACCGGGGTCTGCGGGATGACGGTGTACGGCGGGGTCGGGTAGCTGGCCGCCGGAGCGCCCTGCACGCCGACGAAGGTCTGATTCCACACCGCGTTGGTGTTCGACCCGATCTGGCTGTCCCGGGTGAACCACTGCTGCTGCGAGTACTGGCCCTCGCTGCCGCTGATCCGGGAGTCCGAGATGTAGCCGCCGGACGCCCAGCCGTACCCGTTGGGGGCCAGGTTGAGGTTGCCGTGGATGTCCATGCGGCGGAACGGAGCGGCCTGCGAGACGGCCCAGCGGTTGGTGCCGTTGACCGGATAGACCGACACGTTCTCGGTGCTGCGCCAGAAGTTCTGGGTCGCGTTGCCCTGGAACCAGCCGGCGTCGACCGTGATGTCGCCATTGATCCGTACGTCCTGCGGGTTCTGCCCGAGGCCGACGATCGAGGTGTAGAAGCCGACCTGGATGTTCAGGTTGTTGTAGGTGCCCGGCCGGAAGGCCAGCACGTAACGCCCGGTGCCGAACTGCGCGCTCTCCTGCTGGGCGAAGATCTGGTCGGCCCGGGCCTGGATGCTGGCGCTCGACATCGACGGGTCGAAGACCACCACGTTGGCGCCGAGGCTGCCGCCGCCGGGGATCGGGTCGCCGGTCGGGGGCGGCGTGGTCGGGGGCGGCGTGGTCGGGGGCGGCGTGGTCGGGGGTGTGGTCGTCGTGCCGCCGTAGACCTTGAACTCCCACAGCGAGTAGCCGTAGCCGGTGGTGCGCTGGGTGCCGTACATGCGCACGTACCGCCCGGTGCCGTTGACCGTGAGGTTCTGGTTGCCCCCGGCCGACGTGGTGGTGGAGTAGACGTTGGTCCAGGAACTCGCGTTGTCCGAGACCTGGATCTGGAACGCCTTGGCCGCGGCGGTCTCCCAGTTGAGCTCGACGCGGGTGATCTGCTGCGAGCTGCCCAGGTCGACCTGCAGCCACTGCGGGTCGCTGAACGCCGATGCCCAGCGGGTGCCGGTGTTGCCGTCGACGGCCTCGGCCGCCGCGTAGGCGCCGGCCGCTTCCGTGGACGACGCGGTAGCCGGCTTGCCCTGCGAGAGCAGGGTTTCGGCGGCACTCGCGCCGACCGCGGTTGCCGCGGCGTAGCCCGCGACAACGGTGGCGACCAGGCCGCTTATCGCGGCGAGGCGCCAGGGGGAGCGTCTCCGCTCGGGTGCGGAGGAGATGGGGATGGTCATTGCTTCTCCTTGGGCGGGGATGCGCAAGGGGGACTTCTTGCGCCCTAGGGAAGACCGATCTCTCCTCTGCACGAGGGAAAGCGCTCCCCCGGGACCGACGCTAGGGAACGTGTTCATCAGCTGTCCATAGATGAACACGGTTCCGGAACTTCGGCGGTCTTGCGCTTGTCACAAAGGCCGGGCTCGATGCGCTCCACGCTCCGGCATAAACCCAGGTCAATGCCGTACGGCGGTGGCTCCGGCCGTCCGCGGCGGACCCGATAACACAGATCTCGGAACCGGTTCCGGCGCGGATCAGCAAAAACGGCATGAGCGCCAATTCGGTCCGATCATGGCGTGGAGAGCGCTTACCGATCCGAGTTTTCTACCCTGGGACGATGCGGCTGGTCCTCACGAGCGACACCCATCTGCCCAAGCGCGCCCGCGATCTGCCACCCCCGCTGTGGGCCGCGATCGACGCCGCCGACGTCGTGGTGCACGCCGGGGACTGGGTCGACGAGGCCGCCCTCGACGCTTTCGAGGCGCGGGCGAAGAGGCTGATCGGGTGCTACGGCAACAACGACGGGCCTGCGCTGCGGGCGCGGCTGCCCGAGATCGCGTACGCCGACCTCGACGGCCTGCGTCTGGCCGTGGTGCACGAGACCGGGGCGTCCACGGGTCGCACCGAGCGCTGCGCGGCCCGCTTTCCCGAGGTCGACCTGCTCGTCTTCGGCCACTCCCACATCCCCTGGGACACGACCGCCGCGTCGGGGCTGCGCCTGCTCAACCCCGGCTCACCGACCGACCGGCGGCGGCAGCCCTTCGCCACGTACCAGACCGCCGTGATCGAGGCGGGCCGGCTGACCGAGGTGACGCTGCACGATTTGCCGCGGCGCACTTAGCTGCTGCACCGGCGTCGGAGCTCGCGGGCCAGTTCGAGGGCCGCGCGGCTCTGCGCCGGCGTCAGAGCTCGCGGGCCAGTTCGAGGGCCGCGCGGCGTGGGTCGCCGGACCAGCGGGTGGCGAAGCCGTCCCGCAGGCGCCAGCCCTTCCGGGCCAGGGCGCGTTGCCGGGCGACGTGCGCTTCCGGGCCGTCCGGGTGCGGTCCGCAGAAGACGCCGACGGCCTTGTCCGGCGGGCCGATGCACAGGTCGATCGTCCAGCGGCCCACGGCGTACGCGGGCCTGGTCTCGACGTCGAGACGGTTCAGCTCGGTGGCGAGGTCAGCCGGCCAACCGCCCGGCCGGGTGCCACCGGCGATCTCGGGTGGCGCGGCGGCGTACCGGAAGAAGTCGTCGATCAGGCCGTCGGCGCCGTCGAGGGCCGTGACCACCGCGAGCCGCCGCCGGGCCCGGGTGATCATGACGTTGAACAGGTTGGGGTCGGCCACGAAGCGACGCCGGGCGGGCGGATCGTCCGGCCGCAGGCCCAGCGAGACGATCACGACGTCGGCCTCGCTGCCCTGGAACGCGTGGACGGTGCCCGTACGCAGCCCGAGCTCCTCGATCCGTTCCACCGGATACGCGTCGACCAGCGCCGCCTCGATCGCGTCGGCCTGCGGGCGGAACGGCGAGATCACCCCTATTCCCCGGGTGCCGGCGGCCGCTTCCTGCTCGACGAGCTTCAGCACCGCGGCCAGCTCGTCGGACGCCCGCACGATGTCGATGGCGTCCGCGCCCTCGTTGGCCGGGGTGCGGGTGAGCACGTCGAGCCGGTCGCCGTAGAAGCGCCGGGCCGCGAACCCGATCAGATGCGGCACGCTGCGGTGGTGCTCGGCCAGCCAGGTCGCCGGGGCGGCCCCCGCGGCCAGGTCGTAGGCGCTCACCCGGCGCACATCGAGCCGCTCGTCCGCGCCGTGCCGCCGGAGCACCTCGGCGACATCGACATCGCTGACGAAAGAAACGAACCGCAACTGCCGCGGATCCCCCACTACCAGCGCCCGTCGCGCCCGGGCCAGCACCGGCGCGGCCCGCACCTGGTCCACATGGGACGCCTCGTCCAGCACGACCAGCTCGAACATGCCGGGCGCGGCCGGCAGCAGATCCTCGACGTCGGCCACCGTGCCGATCCAAAGCGGGAGAGCGCGTACCAAGGGTTCGGCGGGCAGCCCGGCGAGCAGTTCGCGGCGGCGGTTGCGCCCGGCCCGCAACGCGGCGGCGAGGCCGGCCGACGCTCGCCGGGCAGTCCGGTCCCACCGTTTCCGGCTGCGGGCGGCCCGGCGCATGGCCTCGCCGACGGCCGCGGCCAGCCTCTCCTCGGCGTCGTGCAGGGCCTGCCACTGCGGATCCAGGTCGGTGCCCCCGGTCGCGGCCAGCCGGGCGGCGGCCCGCTGCGCGGCGGCTGCGGCGAGCGCGTCGGTCACCCTTTCCCGTGGTACGCCCTTGAGCACGCCGAGCCGGCGCCGGGTCCACCACTCGCGGAACCCACCGCGGGCCAGCCGGTCGGCCACCGCGCGCGGGTCGAGGTCGTCCGAGAACGCGCCCGGCACGTCGCCGGCCAGCGCGGCGAGGCGGGGTTGCCACTCGGACAGCTCGGCCGCCCGGTATTCGACCTCGAGCGCTGCCCTGAGCCCCCGGCGGATGTCGTTCACGGCGTCGTGGGCCCGTCGGACAGCCTCGGCGCCGGCTCGCAGCTCGTCGTCGGTCGCGCCCTGCTCGAGGCCGGCCGTGAGCTCCGCAGCCAGGCTCTCGCGCCGGGCCGCGTCCCCGAAGAGCACCGGAACCGGCCCCGGATAGCGTTCCAACAGCCGCGCCAGCACCTCGGCCGCATGCGGCGACTGCGTCGCCACCAGCACCGACCCGCCCCGATGCACCACTTCGAGCGCCGCCGCCACCACCGTGTGGCTCTTGCCGTTGCCCGGCGGCCCCGACACCACGGTGACCGCGTCCGTGCGCACCCGGGCCACCACCTCGGCCTGCGCCTCGTTCAACGGCAGCGGCGAAAGAACCGGCTCAGTCTTGCCGGCAGTGCCGCGGGAAGCGCTTCGGGCACCATCCGCCCGGCCCTCACGGCCACCACCGAGCCGGGGGCGGCCGTGCTCATCCGCGCGGGCCTCACGGTCGCCGGCTCCGTAGACGGCGGCGAGAGCGGTGCCGGTGAGATCGCGTGCGGCCCAGCTGCGCAGGCTGTCGGCCAGTCCGGCTCCGAAGACGTCCCGCACCACGTAGAGGGCGGGCTCCGGCACCAGGACGATCCGGTCGTTCGGCGCCCGCCGGTCGCTCGCCACCGCGTCGACCGGCAGCCCGGTCGCCTCGGCGGCCGACCACAGCCAGGCCTTGCTGCCGGTCGCTGCCAGCCAGCCCGGCCCGGCCACACCGGGCGCGGCCTCCAGCGCGGCGGCGAGATTCCGGTCCTCGATGAGCGGCGTGATCTCGACGTCGCCGACCGGCACGACCCGGTAGCCGAGCAACCCGCGTTCGAGTTGCACCGGCTGGCTCAGCAGCGGCACCCGGATCCTGCGCTGCTTGCCCTCGATCTCGGTCCGCCCGGTCAGGAAACCCCAGCCGCGTCGCAGCGGCCGCTCGTCCCGGTGCAGAGCCCCGATAGCCGCGAGCCGATCCACGTCCTTCCCGCGCGAGGCACGCTCCGCATCCTCCAGCCACACGATCGGCTGCCCGCCGCGCCCGACATCGAGCACGCGGTCGCTCCCGGCCGGCGCGAGCTCGGCGAGCACAGCAAGAACAGTCGACGGCAGCATCGCGCCCGAGGCTACCGCCCGAGCACCTGTGGATATGCCTGTGGATAACGACCGGATTCTCTGTGAAGTCGCCGCGGCCCCCAGCGCGGGCAGCAGTTGCCGGAGCTACCTTCAGCGCAGATTGATCGGGCCGGCGTCGATCGGGATGCGGAAGAGGGAGTACGGGTATTGGCGGCGGTCCTCGTCGTTCTGATACTTGGCCTGGCGGTGCAGCTGGTTCGCGGTCACGTAGAGGTAGCCGTCGGCCACCGACATGGTGTCGGGCCACAGCAGGCGAGGGTCGTGGGCCAGGGTCTCCACCGTGCCGTCGGGCAGGCGGCGCAGGACGGCGTTGTGCTCCCAGTCGGTGAGGTAGAGGCGGCCCTGGTCGTCGGTCTCCAGGCCGTCCGAGGCGCCACCCTTGTCGCCCTCGTCGACGACCGTGGCCGATACGTCGGCGTCGCTGAGGCCGCGGTCGAAGAGTGCCTCGGCCGAGACGCTGTGCCAGCGGCGGGAGACCAGCGCGCAGTAAAAGATGCGTGAGCCGTCGGCGGCGATGGCGATGCCGTCGGAACCCATCTTCACCGGCTGGGGCGGGCCGTCCTTGGGGCGTTCGAAGAAGGGCTTGCCCTCGACCATGGGCAGCATGCCGGGCGGCTCGACCGCCTTGGTGGAGGGGTGATCGTGCAGGCGGCGCCAAGCCTGACCGGTGTGCAGGTCGACGACGATGAGGCCGTTCGGGCCCTGGTCCGACGAGTCGGTGATGAACGCGGCGTTGCGGCGCAGGTCGAAGCGGACGTCGTTCAGATACGTCGTGGGCAGCGCGACGTCCTGATCGAAGACGATGGTCCGCACGACCTGGTCGGTCTCGAGATCGACGCAGACCAGCTTGGGGCCGCCGTGCCGGGTGGGCTGGAACATCGGGCTGCCGGTGTCGAGAATCCAGAGCCGGTCGGCGGGGTCCACGACGATGCTCTGCACCGAGACCAAAGCCTCGGGATCGGCGTCGTCCCGGGGCGAGTTCCAGTCGACATCGGGATACGGCACGACCTTGCCGTCCCTGATCTCGCCGACGGTGTAGGCGACCTCGTCGCCCCACTTCGGGAAGTTGACGAAGATCCGCCCGGTGCGGGAGACGCTCACGCCGGTGGGCATGGGCCCGTCGTCGAAGGTGTGCACGGTTTCCAGGGTGCCGACCGGCTGGTCGGTTGGTTGTTCGCTCACAAAGGCCCGCATACCCGGCTTGGACCAGCCCATTCGGCGTTGGGCGTGACCACTTACGCAGGCCGCCCGGGTGGGGTGAGCGTTCTGGGCGCGCCAGCGCCCTGCTCGCCCCGCCCGGGCCCTCGACGGGAGTTACGGTCTGTACCCACCACCCCGCCACGACATCGGTTTTCTGATGCGCAGTATCAGCCCAGATCGACGCTCGGGTAGAGCGGGAAGCCGGACAGCAGATCGTGCGCCTGCTTGTGGATGTTGTCCGAGACCGCGGGGTCGAGGTGGAACTTGGCCTTGCTGTCCTGGGCCGGCTTGGTGCTGCTGAGGACCGTGTGGATCAGGTCGGCGATCTGGTCCATCTCGGCCACGCCGAGGCCACGCGAGGTGAGCGCGGGGGTGCCGATGCGGATCCCGGAGGTGTACCAGGCGCCGTTCGGGTCGTTGGGGATCGCGTTGCGGTTGGTGACCACGCCGCTGTCGAGCAGCGCCTGCTCGGCCTGGCGGCCGGTCAGGCCGAAGGGGTGCACGTCGATCAGCACCAGGTGGTTGTCGGTGCCGCCGCTCACCAGTTGCACGCCGCGCCGGGCCAGGCCCTCGGCCAGCGCCTGGCTGTTGGTGACGATCTGCTGGGCGTACGTCTGGAACTCCGGACGACGGGCCTCGGCGAACGCGATCGCCTTGGCCGCCATGACGTGACCCAGCGGGCCGCCGAGCACCATCGGGCAGCCGCGGTCGACCTGGTCGGCGAGCTCGGGCTGGGCGAACACGGCGCCACCACGCGGGCCGCGCAGGCTCTTGTGGGTCGTCGTGGTGACGATGTGCGCGTGCTCGATCGGGTTGAAGTCACCGGTGAAGACCTTGCCCGCGACCAGACCGGCGAAGTGCGCCATGTCGACCATGAACGTCGCGCCCACCTCGTCGGCGATCTCGCGCAGCGTCGCGAAGTTCACCTTGCGGGGGTACGCCGAGTAGCCGCCCACGATGATCAGGGGCTTGAACTCGCGGGCCGTCTCGCGCAGGGCCGCGTAATCGATCTGACCGGTGGCCGGGTCGACGCCGTAGCTGCGCTGGTCGAACATCTTGCCCGAGATGTTGGGCCGGAAGCCGTGGGTCAGGTGGCCGCCCGCGTCCAGCGACATGCCGAGCATGCGCTGGTTGCCGAACGCCTGCCGCAGCTCGGCCCACTCGGCGTCGCTCAGGTTGTTGACCTGGCGCTTCTCGAACTTCTTGAGATAGGGGACCTCGACCCGGTCGGCCAGGATCGCCCAGTACGCGACCAGGTTGGCGTCGATGCCGGAATGCGGCTGCACGTAGGCGTAGGGCGCGCCGAACAGCGCCTTGGCGTGCTCGACAGCGATCGACTCGACGGTGTCGACGTTTTGGCAACCGGCGTAGAAGCGGCGGCCGATCGTGCCCTCCGCGTACTTGTCGGAGAGCCAGTTGCCCATGGCCAGCAGCACGGCCGGCGAGGCGTAGTTCTCACTCGCGATCAGCTTGAGCGACTCGCGCTGGTCGGTGAGCTCCTGCGCGATCGCGTCGGCGATGCGGGGCTCGACCGATCGGACCACCTCAAGGGCGGAGCGGAAAGCTGCGGACTCAGGGTTCAGCCCTTCAACCGGGGTGACATTCTGTTTTCCGCTGCGGTCAGACACAGTCATGGGACCTCCCTATCACGATGCAGAGGCCCAGGCGCACGGCAGGTGTCGTCATCAAGACGAGGCCGCTCCCCGATGGTTGACCACCTTGACGCGCCAGTCACGGCCCGCGACGAGCATACCGGTCTTGTTCGCCCGACCGAAACCGATGATCACTAGGGTATTCGGCGTGAACGGCGTGCAGATCCTGCTCATCATCGGTGTGGGCATCGCGGTGTCGGCGCTCGCTCGCAAGCGGGGCGTCGAGCCCGGCATGATCATCGTTGTCCTGGCCGCGGGCGCTTCCTTCATCCCCGGGGTTCCGCGACTCGAGCTCGAGAGCGAGCTGATCCTCGCGATCGTCATCCCGCCGTTGCTCTATTCGGCGACCCGCGGAGCGTCGCTCTCCAACTTCGGCGCCAACCTGCGCTCGATCTGGACGCTCGGCGTCGTGCTGGTAGTTCTCACCACCGGCGCGCTGGGTCTGCTGTCGTCGTGGCTGCTGCCGACGCTCGGGCTGACCGCCGCCTTCGTCCTGGGCTCCGTGCTCGCGCCGCCGGACACGATCACCACGGTCTCGCACGGCGCCGAGATCGGGCTGCCGAAACGGGCCACCTCGATCCTCACCGGTGAGAGCCTGGTCAACGACGCGACTGCGCTCACCCTGTTCAGCATCGCGGTGGCCGCCGTCAACGGCGAGCACACCACCTGGCAGGGCGGGATCGGCGAGTTTTTCCGGAACGCGTCGGTCGGCGTCGTCATCGGCGCGCTGTACGCCGTGATCGCGCTCTGGATCCGCAAGCGGCTGGGCAACCCGACGCTGGAGACGGCGCTGGTGATGCTGGTGCCGTTCACCGCCTTTCTGACCGCCGAACAGGTGCACGCCTCCGGGATCCTCGCGGTGGTCGTGGCGGCCTTCTCGCTGAGCGTCAACCTCACGCTCGACCCGAAACACCAGTACCCCGGCGCGTACCGGACCCGACTGCAGGAGGGGGAGGTCTGGCCGGTCATCGACTTCCTGCTCGAGACGTTCGTCTTCGCGTACATCGGCCTGCAGTTGAAGTGGGTGCTGGAGGAACTAGCCGAATCGGACGACCCCGGGCTGGGCCGCACGCTGGTCGCGGCCGGGGTGCTGCTGGTCGCGGCGATCGTCATCCGGCTGGTCGGGGTCGAGGTGCTGTTCGGCCGGTGGTCCGTACGGGAACGGCAGGTCGAGCAACGGGCGGAGCGAGACGTCCGTTACCGCACCCGCCTGCAGGCGATGCGCGACCGTCACCGGCAGCGGCGGGGCGAGGACCCGCTGCCCGCGCCGACCCGCAAGGAGCGGCTGCTGGTCGGCTGGACCGGCATGCGCGGCATCCTCACCCTGGCCGCGGCCGCGTCGATCCCCGAACACACGGCGTCGGGCGAGGAGTTCCCGGGCCGGACAGCGATCCAGGCCATCGCCCTGTTCGTCACCCTCGGCACCCTGCTCCTGCAGGGCACAACGGTGGGCTGGCTGGCCCGCCGGCTCAAGTTCGACCTGACCGCCGAACGGGCCGAGACGGAGGCCGAGCGTGAGCGGGGACGCCAGGTCGCCGCCACGGCCGCCGCGCAGCCGGCCGCCGGCATCGACGCGAGCTTCGAGGCTCAGCGGCTCGCGATCGGCAAGGCCGTCCGCGACCACGAGCTGAGCGAGGAAACCGCCCGCGAGCTCATCGAGGACATCGACCTGAGCCAGGCCGCCCACCACACCGGCCCCTCGTAGCTGTCACAGCGCGGTCACAGAAGACCCATAGGAAACGGACTTACTGTGACCGGAACACCGTGCGGCAACACGACGGGAGCGAACCGATGGCACAGGACCGGAGACCTATGTACGAGGGACGGCGCCTGCCCCGGCCCGGCGAGGAGGTCGTCGACCAGGGCCTCGGGTTCGACCTCGGCACGTTGATGAGCCGCCGCCGGCTGCTGCGGGGTTTCGGGCTCGGGGCGGCCGCGATCGGTCTCGCGGCGTGCAGCAGCAACTCGTCCTCCGACACGGCGGCGCCGGCAGGTTCGACCGCCTCCGGGGAGATTCCGGAGGAGACAGGCGGCCCGTACCCGGGTAACGGGTCGAACGGGCCGGATGTGCTCGAGCAGAGCGGCGTGGTCCGCAGCGACATCCGGTCGAGCTTCGGCACGGGGAGCGGGACGGCTGAGGGCGTACCCATGACGCTCGAGCTGACCATCCTCGACATGGCGAAGGACAACAAGCCGTTCGCCGGCGCCGCGGTCTACGTGTGGCACTGCGACCGGGCCGGGCAGTACTCGATGTACTCCGAGGCGGTGCAGAACGAGAACTACCTGCGCGGCGTCCAGATCGCCGACGGCTCGGGGAGGGTGACGTTCACCAGCATCTTCCCGGCCTGCTACCCCGGGCGCTGGCCGCACGTCCACTTCGAGGTCTACCCCAGCCAGACCGACATCACGGACGCGACCAGGACGATCGCCACCTCGCAGGTCGCGTTGCCCAAGGAGACCTCCGAGACGGTCTACGCCACCGCCGGGTACGAGTCGTCAGTGACCGCCCTGGCCCAGGTGAGCCTCGACAGCGACAACGTGTTCGGCGAAGACTCGGGAGCCCTGCAGCTCGGCGCCGTCACCGGCGATGTGACGAACGGATACGCGGTCGCCCTGACGGTCAGGGTGAACACCACGACGACGCCCACGGGCGGTTAGCCCCTGCGCCGACGGCGGCCCGGGCGGGGCTCCCCCGGCGTCAACGGTTCCGTAACCTCGTTTACTTGCCTGTAACAGTTACATCGACAAGACTGACTCCGTCGGACGCACCCCGCCGCCGGATCCCCCACCGGATCACCTCGGCCGTTCCCCGGACCGATACCGGCGCGGCGGCGAGGGTGCGCCCCTAGCCTCCCACCTTGAGGCTCAGCCACAGCGCGAGCACACCGGCGATCAGCGCCGGAGGCACAGTCAGCAGGCCCAGCCGCAGGAAGTCGCGCGCGTCCGGCGCCGCGTCGTGCGTGTGCAGGATCTGCCGCCACAACAGGGTGGCCAGCGAACCCACGTAGGTCAGGTTCGGGCCGACGTTCACTCCGATGAGCATCGCCAGCAGCAGGGCCGGGCTCGACTCGACCACCGGCAGCAGCACCAGCGTCGCCGGCAGGTTGTTGAGCAGGTTGGCCAGCCCGGCGGCCAGGAAGGCGACCGCAAGCAGGCCCAGCAGGTCGGCGTGGTCGGGGGTGATCGCGTGGATCAGGTCCTCGAGTCCGTGCTGCTGCACCGCGAGCACCACGACGCCCAGGGCGAGCACGAACGCGCAGAACGCCGGGTTGGTCTCGCGGATCAGCGTGCCGACGGGCACCCGCCGCGGCACGGCCAGCAGGATCGCACCGGCCACGGCGACCCAGGCCGGGTGTACGCCGAGGGGCTGCACGACGGCGAAGCCGGCCAGGGTGAGGGCCAGCACGATCAGCGCGTACCGGGGCGCGGGGCCGTTGCCGGGCTGGGGGCGGGGCTCTTCGCGGGCCCGCAGATCACCGGCGAAATAGAGACGGAACACCAGGTACTCGACGGCGATCACGGCCAGCCAGGGCAACGTCATCAGCCCGGTGAACCCGAGGAAGGTGAGCCCGCTGGCCGCGAACGCGAGCAGGTTCGTCAGGTTCGAGACGGGCAGCAGCAGCGACGCCGAGTTGGCCAGGTGTGCGGCGGCGAACGCGGGCGGACGGGCTCGGGCGCCGACGCGGGCCGCGGTGGCCAGCACCACCGGGGTGAGCAGCACGACGGTCGCGTCCAGACTCAGGAACGCGGTGGTGAGGGCGGCGACCACGAAGACGGCGGCGAGCAGCCGGGGCGGGTTGCCGCCGCCCTTGCGGGCCGCGATCGTCCCGGCGTACCGGAAAACGCCGTGCTCGGCCGCGAGATGGGCCAGCACGAGTACGGCGGCCAGGAAGCCGACCGTCGGGCCGAGCTCACGGAACTCGGCCCAGGCGTCGTCCCACGACACGAGCCCGAGGGCGATCACCAGAGCAGCCGCGGGCACGGCGGCGACCGCCTCGGGCAGACCTCGCGGCCGGACGACGGCGAAGGCCAGCACGACAACCAGCAGGACGGCCGAGATGATCAGGGGCACCGCGGCAGGCTACGAGTCGAACAACTCTTGTGCACCTGAGACGTTCAACACCCGCGCCACGCCGGCCTTCGCGTTGACCACCCGGAAGCCGGCGCCGGTCGTGACCGCGATGTTGTAGCCGTCGATCAACGCACCGAGAGCCTCGGAGTCGATGAACGTCACGTCGGCCAGGTCGACGACGACCCGCGTGGCCGTGCCGAACGCCTCGACGATCGTCGCGTGCAGGTCGTCACGGGAGTTGATGTCCAGCTCGCCGCTGGGCCGCAGGATCGTCGCGGTCGGGTCGGCCGCGTAATCCTGGCCGATCTGGTAGGAGTCCGCCACGGGGACTTTCTATCAGGAGCGCGGAGATTCAGCCCGGGAAGCTCGCCCAGACGTGCTTGGTCGAGCCCGTCCGGTACCAGCCGACGTCGATGGCGAACGTCTTCGTGAGCTGGAGTCCCAACCCGCCGGCGCCCAGCGGACGACCCCGGTCGAGCTCCGGGAGCGTTCCCAGATCGTGATCCGCCACGTCGAGGATGAGGTGGTCGTCCTCGCGGAGGAGCCGCACCTCGGTCGGCGGCAGACCGTGCCGCAGGGCGTTGGTCGCCAGCTCGGTCGCGACGACCGCCATCTTGTCGAAGAGGTCGTCGACCTCATCGGTGTGCGTCTGGATGGCCTCGCGCAACGCCGCCCGCAGGCTGCGCAGTTCACCGAAGGTGCCGAGCTTCCAACAGCGCAGCTCGGCCGCCGCGGGATGAGGAGCCGAGGCACGCAAAGCAGACATGATGTCCATCTTTCCCGGTCCGACGTGTTTGACACTGGCCCGTGCGGGTCACCACAACAACCGTACGGACTAATCCCCGATGCACTCGATCCAGGGCTCTCGATCCCCCGGCAAGATCCGCTACGTATATTTGCTATCACGCAAAGTAATTCATACTTTCGGCTAGTCTTCCTTGGACTTGTCGGCTAGGTTGGTCATATCCGAACGGCCTAGTTGTGACCGGCTGACGGAGATCTCATCGATCGTCGTCGACCAGTAGATAGGGACACCCGACCGACCCGGGCCCTCGCTTCCGAGCAGGGCCGGCTCTCCGGACAGGTGCCAGGGAGGACCACCGACATGACCGTCACCGAGACCACCACGAGCGTCGAAGCCGACGCCGTCACGGTCGCCGCCAGCGCGCCCATCGACAGCGCCGCCGAGCTGCTGAACGCGATGGCCGCGATGCCCGCCGGTCACCCCTCACGCGCCTCACTGCGCGACCGGGCGATCGAGGCGTGGCTGCCGCTGGCCCGCCACCTCGCCCACCGCTACTCCGGCCGCGGCGAGCC
>NZ_JAHWFK010000014.1 GCF_019710575.1 Paractinoplanes polyasparticus
TCCGGGTGCACCTACGGCGCTGACCGGGTCCACGGGCAGCTGCGCCGCGACGGCATCCGGGTCGGCCGTAAGCGGGTCGAGCGGTTGATGGCCGCACAGGGCTGGCACGGTGCGTTCCTGCGTCGTGGCTGGCGCGGCGGGTCGACGCGGCAGGACCCCCGCCACACGCCGGCGCCGGATCTGGTCAACCGGCAGTTCACCGCGGATCGCCCGAACCGGTTGTGGGTCGCCGACGCCACCCGGATCCCGTGCGGTGAAGGGGTGTTCTGGCTGGCCGCCGTCCGCGACGTCTTCTCGCGGCGGATCGTGGGCTGGAAAACCTCCGACCGGTGCGACACCGACCTGATCCTGGCCGCGCTCGAATACGGGATTTGGTCGCGTGACACCCGCGACGGTGAGTTGATACATCACAGCGACAGAGGGTCGAACTACACCTCGTTCCGCTTCGCGGAACGCTTACGGGACAACGGAATCCTGCCGTCGATGGGGTCGGTCGGCGACTCCTACGACAACGCGCTGATGGAGAACTTCTGGTCGACGCTGAAGATCGAACTGGTCTACCGGACCTCGTGGCGGACCCGAGACGAGGCCGAGAACGCGATCTTCGCCTACATCGATGGCTGGTACAACACCCGACGTATCCAACGCGAGCTCGGCTACCTCAGCCCGGACGAATACGAGATCGCCTGGCACGCCCAGAGCGAGCCAGATAACCTCACCCCTGCCCCGACCGGCGGCAGGTAACCACCGCTCCATCAAAGCGGGGGCAACTCAGGTCGGGTCCGAAGACGTCCCGACTACGTCGCAGGACTGTCTGAAGCTTGTCTCGCGCCTGCACGACGCGTCCGGACTTCCAGTGCGCTATCGCCAGCTTTCGCTCGACCACCAGAGTCTCAGGATTGTTGCGGCCGTAGCGGAGGGCGTAGCGCACATGCACCTCCTCGAGGATATCCACAGCCTCGGCGCTTCGATCACAGTTGCCGAGACAGACGGCAAGGTTCATCGTCATGTTGAGTACATCGGGATGATCCGGTGGCAAGAGTCGCGATATTCCCTCGAGCGCTTCTTCGGTCATCCGCAATGCTCGTTCGAAGTCCTTCCTGTCGTGGGCAAGGCCCGCCAGGAGCTTACGAGCGCTCCAAGTGTCCGGATGGTTCTCACCGAGGACCCGCAGGCTCCGGGCGAGGACGTCGGCGGCAATCGGCTCCGCGGCGTCGAGGTCTCGGAGATCGGCATGGTCCTGAGCCAGCGAGTGCCGCGCGAACAGGGTGTCTTGGTGGTCGTCTCCGAGCACTCGCCCGAAGCCGTCCGCCACCATCGCCTGAAGATCACGTGCGGCGACCAGGTCGCCGAGCATGCTCATGGTGGAGCTCAGGGTGCCGGCCGCCCGGAGCGTATCGGGATCGTCCTCGCCGAGGATTACCCCGTACCTTCTCACCGTGTCCGAGGCGATCTCATACGCTTCCAGATATCGACCGGCCTGATTAAGTGCATGTGCATGTTGCATGGCGATGGCTAACGCGTCCGGAGCGTCGGGACCGAGCCTGCTGGTCCACGACGAGTGAAGAGTCGACACGATTTGCAGTGCCGTCTGGGTCTCCCCGCGCCGCAGCATCGACAGGACCATTCTGCGGGCGGCGTCCCGCACCTCATGGTCGTCGCTGGTCGCGGGATCGAGGGCGGTGATGTGCGGTGCGAGAGCGGACCAGTCGGGCCAGTTCGCCGGGTCGTCGGTGTCCACCGGCGCTCGCGCTCCGACCAGCGCTGCTACCTGCCTCTGAGCCGCGTCGACGGCCGTTTCGCCCGCCCGGTGGCGGACGACGGCCTGCACCAGACGATGGATCCACAGGCCGTCGACGCCCGTGCCGGCCAACCCGTTGGCCGCGAGAGCCTCGATCACCTGGTAGAACGCGAATCGGCCCAACTTGCTCAGCGGCGGCGACAGCAGCCCGAGGTTGCGGGTGAACAGGTCGAGCGGCACCGGTTCGGGGGCGAGCACCGAACAGAGCAGCAGCAACTGCCCGGCGGCTGCGTGGTCCCGGTCGAGCCGGTCGAGGCCGATGGTGATGCTGGCCGCGAGCGAACGCGGATAGGTCAACGGCCGGCCGTCGTCCAGGATCGCCGCCGCCTCGCTCCTCAGCAGGTCGAAGAACTCGGCCGGCGGCATGGCGTACTTGCTGATGACACTGGCGGCCTGAGTCAGCGCGAGCGGCAGATCACCGAGCTCCTCGGACAGCCGGTCCGCGTCCGCACCGGTGATGGCGGGAAGGCGTTGCCGCAGTAGATCGGCCGATTGCTCACGCGTGAACAGCCCGACGTCCACCGGCTCGGCGAGCTCGTCCCAGCCCGGGTGCCGCGACGTGATCAGCACGTGCCCGCCGCGCGGGGGAAGCCACGGCTCCACACTCGCGGGATCCTCGACATTGTCGAAGACGAGCAGCCAGCGGGCGCCGGCCTCCAACGCGGCGTGCGTGGCCCGCACGGCGGCGGGCGTGGTGGTGCCGTCCGGAACAAGGCCGGCTGCGATGGCGGCCTGGGCCAGATGGCCGCCGATCAGATCCTCCTGCTCGGCGGCGACGAACCAGATGACGTCGTAGTCGGCGGCGTGCCGGTGGGCGTACTCGAGCGCGAGCTGGGTCTTGCCGATGCCCGCCATGCGCTCGCGTGACCTGGTCACCACGCGGCCGCGGCGCTGAAGCCCGTCGCGGATGTGGTCGAGCTGCTCTGCACGCCCGACGAAACCGGTGTTGCGCGGCTGCAAGTTGGTCGTTGCCGTGGGGCCCGCGCCGGCCGGGCCGGGGAACGGGGCCGATCGAGTGGGGCCGGGGAACGGAGCTGAGGTGGGGTGGGGGCGGTCGCGGTCGATGCCGTCGAGGAGGGATTTGCGGGCGTCATCCTCGAACAGGCCGACCAGATCGACGTACACGCGGCTCGAAAGCAACCCCAGCGGGTCGCACTCACGAACCCGGACCGGTACCAGTAGTCGATGGCTTCCGCTCGGGTCCTTCGCGAACGCGGCCCGCCACTCGGCCTCGCCGAAGGCCGACTTCTCCAGATAGTCCGGGGAGAGGACGGCGATCGTGCGTTCGGCCTCGGTCGCCGCGCGCTGCATCTCGTGCAGGAAGTCGTTGCCGGGCCGGATGTCCCACGCCTGCACGACGACGGTGTGACCGTGCGCCTCCAGCTGGACCCCGATCCACTCGGCCCACGCCTGGTCCTTCGCGGTGTAGCTGACGAAGAAGTCTGAAGCCACTGTCGCAAAGCTCCGTCCGGGTCGGGTCTGGGCGTTATGCATACTGCCCGATCCCGGCGTCCGGGTCGTACCCCGGATCGGGGGAGATTTCGGCGCGAACCGCCGACCGGTGAAGCTGCCGTTCGACGGGTGTTCGTGACACGAACATCACAGCGGGTGGCTCGGGTTGATCGCGTTTGCCACGATCACCGGGTGCCCCGTACCCGGTCTGAGCTGCGGCCCCCTCCCGGCGCGCTTGCTGGCGGCGCGCGGCCGGACTGGTGGCGGCGGCTGCGAGTGCCGCTGGTCGTGCTCGCGGCACTGGGGTTGGCGGCGTTCGGGCTGCAGGGGCGGTTTCCCGACCCGCGCGAGTTCCTGGGGGCGCTGACCGGCGCCGACTACAGGTGGGTCACCCTCGCCGTGGTGCTGCAGGTCGTGTCTCTGGGCGCGTTCGCCTGGCAGCAGCGGCAGATTCTGCGGGCCTTCGGCGTACGGCTGGGAGCGGGCTTCGCGATGGCCGTCACCCTGTCGCGGACCGCGATCTCCATCTCGATGCCGGTCGGCTCCGCGGTCTCGGCCGGTTACGCGGCCCGGCAGTACGTGCGCGCGGGCGCCTCGAAAGAGATCGCGGCCGCCTCGATGATCGTCTCGGGGCTCGCCTCGATCGGTGGGCTGGCCCTGCTCTACGTGGCCGGCGGCGCCGCGGTGCTGACCCGGGACCCGGGTCTGCTCGCCGGGCCGGAGCCGCTCATGGTGATCGCCGGCCTGGTCGCGCTGACTGTGGCTGCGGTCGTCGGTGGTCGCCTTCTGATGCGCCGGCCGGCCGAGGCCGGGCCCGCACGGCCGCGATCGGACAACCGGGCCGCGGCCTTCCTGCGCCGGACTCTCGCCTCGGCCCGCGAAGCCTGGCGGGCCGGCGCTGCCCTGCGCGCCCGCGAGTGGGTGGTCGGCACGCTCTACTACGCCGTCAACTGGCTCACCGACCTGCTCTGCCTGGTTGCCACCTGCCGGGCCGTCGGCCTGCCGGTGGGCATCACCACGCTGGCCGGCATCTACCTGGGCGTGCAGATCGTGCGTCAGGTTCCGCTGACCCCGGGCGGCGTGGGCGTGATCGACACCGCCCTCGTGGCCGGTCTGACCGCCGCCGGAGCGACCGCGGTCACGGCGGCCGCCGCCGTGCTCATCTACCGGCTGATCTCGTGCTGGCTGCTCCTCCCCGCCGGGGGCATAGCCGCGCTGTGGCTCCGTCGCGGGGCGGCTTCTGCCGTGCCGCGCGTGAGTTGACTGCCGCGGCGACCTTGGTGGTCTTGTGCTTCGCCGCGGGGCGGTTTGGTTGTGCTGCGCGTGAGTTGATGGGCCGAGGTGCAATCTTGGCTTTGTTGAGAGGTAGCCGTGCCTGCCGTTGCTGAGCGGCTCGGTGACGGTGGCATCACCGTTCGTTGGCTTCGCCGCGAGGTGGCCGTGCCGCGTGCGGGCTGATCGGCGGCGCTGCATCCACCGGTCTTCGGTGTTGCCGCGAGGCGGCTTCAACCGTGCTTGGCGTGAACATATGACGGCCAGCCACAGCGGCAGGCTGAGTAGGACCGTCTTGCGGGCGCCGATCCGGCGCGTTCTTCGTGGTCGGCGGCGTCCTGCTCACGTCACTGGCTCCGGCCGAGCCTGCAGCTGCAGTCGGCTCGTTCAAGATTGTTTGCGGCGGCGGTGGGCTGCCTTGGGGCGGGCGCCGTCGGGGCGGGGCATGCCGCCCATGCGGATGAGGACGCCGCGGCGGGTTTCGGCCGCCACCCGGGTCTGCGGGTGGCTGGAGCCGAGCCGGGTGACGAGGCGGTCGACCGTGTCGTCGAGCAGCTTGCGGGCCGGGAGCAGGGCGCCGGCCGCGATCAGGGCGCGGGACAGCTCGTGGGCGCAGCGCAGCGTGTCGGGGTGGTCGGAGCCGAGCACGTCGCGCCAGCCCCTGTGCAGTTCGGCGGCGATGGTGCGGGCCGGGCGGGCCTTTCCCCGGTGCAGCAGGCTTTCCACCAGGCGGCAGGCGGCGGTTCTCAGCGCCTGGTCGGTGCTGTGGGCGGCATCCGAGGCGATCAGGTGCGGCGCCAGGGCAGCCCAGCGGGGCCAGGACGTCGACGCCTCGACCTCGTCGGGAACGGCCGCCGCCACCAGCTCACCCGCGTACGAGCGGCAGACCGCAGACGCCGCCTCACCCAGGTCGTCCCGGACGGCCGTACGCACCGGTTCGGGGACCAGCAGGCCGTCAGCGCCGCGCCGGGCCAGGCCGGGCTCGACCAGGGCCGCCACCAGCCGGTTGAACTGGAACGGAGCAACCCCGCCGAGGGGTCGCGGAAGCCGGCCCAGTGAGCGGGTGAACACGTCGACCGGCACCGGCGCCTTGTGCAGCACCGCACACAGACAGAGAAGCTGAGCCGCCGCGGGATTCTGCTCGCCCAGCGTTTCGATGGCAGCGCCGATGTCCCCGGGCACGGTGGCGGGATCCCGCTGTCTCGGCACGGCTGGTGCAAGTCCGTCGGTCGTCGACCGCGCCGATTGCTCGTCGATCTGCCGGCGGCGCAGCCGCGCCCCGAGCGACGAGCCGGCCTCGTCCACTGAGCCGGCCTCGTCCGCTGAGTCGGCCTCGTCCACTGAGCCGGCCACGTCCGCTGAGTCGGCTTCGTTCACTGAGTCGGCTTCGTCCACTGAGCCGGCCTCTTCCCGCGACCCGGCCTCGTCGAGCGAGCCGTCCTCGGCCGGCGAGCCAACTTTGTCCAGCAAGCCAGCCTTGTCCAGCGAACCGTCCGACAGCTCTGTTCCGGCGTCCGTCAGTTCTTGTCCGGCGTCCAGCGAGTCGTCCGGCCGCTCCGGCCCGCCGGCTGGCATGTTGTCCGATCGCTCTGCTCTGGGGTCCGGCGAGGCGTCATGCCGATCGGGCCCGCCGCGTCGCGTGCTGTCTGGCCGCTCTGGTCCGGCGTCAAGCGAGCTGTCCGGCCGACAGGACGTTTCGGACGGCGAGCTGCCCGGCGCAGCCGCCCTGGCGGCGGGCGAGCCGGGGGACAGCCCCAACGCAGCCTCCGGCCCGTCCGGCTCGATGTCCGGCGGGAGTTCGGAGGGCGCTGGCCCGCCGTCCGGGCCGGTTACCGGCTGGACCTCCCACGGGAGCACGCCGGTCGGGGAATTCCGTCCGTGATCGGGCAAGCCGTCGGACAGGGGCGTGACGCCCGGCGGAACCCGGGGCGCGGGCACGCTGGGTGGTGGCGGGACCTTGTGCGGATCGGTGACCGGTACAGAGTCGGGCGCCCCCATGACGGCAACCTCCTCGGGCGGGACGGGATGCGCGTAGGTCATGGGGGTTTATAGCGGCCCCGCCCAACGGCCGGAGCAGCGCAGGTGGCGGGCGGATCGTCCGGTGGGGGAGCGGCGCGGCGGAAGCTTTCGCAGGTCCGCGCGGGATCGAAGAGGATTGCCGCCGGGCCGCGCCGGTCCGCCGCGGGCGGCGCCGCGTCGACGCCGTCCATCGATCGAGTGACAGAGATGCCCTGTTCGGGGTGCCTTGGTCCATGGCCGGGACCGTAGCGGATATCGCGCGGCGGGCATCGGTTATCCACAATCAGCCGGCACCGATGCCCGTCTGTCCACAGGGCCTTCCCATCGGCAGTCGCTGATGGTTACGTGTCTGCATGAGACGGAGAGGCGCCTTCATCGCATTGATGGTCGCGGCATTGGTCGGGGCATCCGCCACCCCCGCCGGCGCCGCGGCTCCTGCATACCGCTATCACTTCCTGAGCCCGGGCGGTCAGCCCAGGCTGACCGAGACGGTGCCGGTCAACGTCGTCTTCCTCGGCTACGAGCCGGGCCAGGTCGGCAAATCGGCCTTCACGGGCCAACTTGCCAAGAAGTACGAGCCGGTCGTCCGTTCCCGGCTGTCGTACGACAAGGTCGAAAAGCTCGGCATCACCTACAAGTACGACTACAGACTGAAATACACCGATCGCGCGTACGAGGACACATTCTTCAAGCAGCTGTCGAAGCTGGCCAAGCCGGCGCCGCTGACGCAATACCAGACGGCCTACAACGCCCAGCCCGGCGGCGTTCTCGACATCACCGCCAACCACACGATCGACGCCCCCAGCGTGGAGAAGTGGCTGGCCTTCCACCCACCGGCCGGTGTGGACACCCGGCGCAACACCGTCTTCTTCATCAACTGGTACGGCCGTGCCGACTTCAAGTTCCACGTCTACACCAAGACCGGCGAGCCCGACCCCGACACCGGCTACGACTTCGGCGCCAGCCGCGACAGCCGCAAGATGATCGCCTGGGGCGGCACCACGGCAGACGACGAGGAGACCGGGCTGCGCTCCACCCGGCGGGTCTGGTTCCATGACCTGTCGGCCGGCCCCGAGTCGTGGACGGCCAACTACGACGTGACCAACGCCGACGTCGACGGTGACGGCGAGGCCGACTACCGCATGCCGCCGATCTGGGAATACAGGGCCGGCGGCTACCGTGCGCCGAGCGCCCTGGCCGGCGACCTGGGCAAGATCACCCGCTACGTCGCGCTGAACCTGCTGATGACGACGTCGCCGCTGTACCCGGTCGAGCTGCCGACGGCCGAGCCGCCACGTTCGATCAACATCGACAGCAACACGTACGAGGGCTGGCCCGGTGTCGACGCCTCGCGGCAGTACACGAAGCCGAAGCTGGTCGTCGATGAGCTGGCCGAGCTGCGCTGGCGCAACAAGGTCGACTACGACAACCAGGACTTCGCCCTCGACGCGAAGAACCGGCAGTGCTACGACGGCTTCGAGAGCGGCGTGAGCTGCTATCCCGACAGCGGCCTGCCGTCGGACGCCAACCTGTTCCTCTACAACCGCGAGAATCTGGCCCGCACCAAGGACGACGGCGCCAAGGTCGACTACGAGCTGCCCGTCTTCAACTACGTCCTCCCGCCCGACGTCGACCCGTCGCTGCTCGGGTTCGCCGACGACGACTGGGCGACCGGCAATCAGTCGTACGTCTTCAACTTCCTCTCCCAGAGCATCGTCGAGAGCGGCTACGGGCTGAGCACGACGACGATTCACGAGGTCGGCCACCACCTGGGCATGTCGCACCCGCACGACGGCTACGACAGCGAGACCGGGGTCGATTACGGGCCGTCGGGTTCGACGTTCTTCGCGTGGTCGGGCGACGAGAGCAACTCGATGATGAGCTACATCGACGTCAACTGGGACTTCTCGCAGTTCGACCGGGACAACAGCGACCGCTTCCTGACCGCCGCGTACTGGGAGGCGGCCAACCGGCTTGCCGCCACGATCCCGGGCGGGAAGGCCCGGAGTGACCTGGTGCGGGCCGACGCGCTGCTCGGTCTGGCCAAGGTGGCGTTCGCCAAGCACGAGTACCGGGCGGCGTACGCGCTGGCCGACTCGGCGTACGGCAAGGTGGTCGCGGCCGCCAAGAAGTCGGGCGTCGACCCGGGCTCGGCCGCGAAGGCGATGGCCGCCGAGGCGGACGCGGCCCGCGCCGTCCCCGACCTGCACAGCCCGCACGAGTTCATCGACACCCTCGACCCGGACGGGCCCCGCGCCCAGCCGTGACGACCGACACCCGTCGCCGCGCCGTTCAGACACGGCGCGGCGGCGGCCTGCCGTGGCGGCACTGCGAAGGAGCGGCGCGCGGCGCGCCTTGCCGGCACTGTGAAGGAGCGGCGGCGGCCTGCCGTGGCGGCACTGCGAAGGAGCGGCGCGCGGCCCGGCGTGGTGACACCGTGAGTGAACGGCGCGGCGGCGAGTCAACGGGGCTGCGGGTCCTCCGGGAGCGGGGGAGGGTCGGTATCGTCGAGTCATGTCGATGGCTTCGGCCGGGCGTCGGGTGATCGCTTTCGAAGCGTTGCTGGCCGTGGTGCTGCTGGTCACCGCGGCCACGATCTACTTCGTCAAGAATTCGTGGGGGCCGTACTACACCACCATGGACGACGCCGAGGCCGTGCCGGCTGCGGTCCGGCCGGTGGCGGGGGCCTCCACCGGGTCGTACCGCTGGAATTGCGGCCGCAACGAGCGGGGGCACCGCAACACGGCGAACATCGTGGTCACGCCGGGCAAGCCGGGGCCGGCGCATCACCTGCACGACTACATCGGGAATCTCGGGGTTCAGGTCGACTCGACGGTGGCCGATCTGGTGGGGAAACCGACGACTTGTTCCAACGGCGACGCCTCCACGTACTACTGGGCGGTGCTGCGACTTGCCGGGCCGAGCAACAATGAGCATGGCGGGCCGGTTCAGGTGCCGGTCTCGCTGACCATGACGTACTACGGCAACCCGCTGGGGCCGGTGCTGCCGATGCCGCGATTGCTGCGCGCGGCCGTCGGTGACGCCTACGCTCACACCAACGGGGGCGCGCTGGCCCGCAGCCGGTGGACCTGCTCCGACACACCCGAGAGGCAGACCATGAAGTATCCGCTATGCGACGACGGTGCTGCCGTGGTGCGGATCTTCGACTTCCCGAGCTGCTGGGACGGCCGCCAACTCGACAGCGCCAACCACCGGCAGCACGTCGTCTTTCCCGTCGCCGGGGGCGGCTGCCCGGTCGGCACGTTCGCGGTGCCCCGGTTGCAGATCACCATGGCGTACGCAGTACCGCGCGGCACCCGGTACCAGATCGACGCGTTCGACGAGCAGGACCATGACCCCGCCACCGATCACGGCTTCCTGGTGAACCTCATGCCCGAGCCGGTGATGGCCCGCGCGGTGAAATGTCTCAACAGCGGCCGGGCCTGCGACGACACCGCGACCAAACGGTCCGCTCCGTGACCGCCTCCGAGCACGCCGACATCGCGGGCTACCTCCTCGACACGCTGACGCCCGAGCAACGCCGGGCGGTCGACGAGCACCTCGCCGGCTGTGCCGAGTGCCGCGACGAGGTCGATTCGCTGCGCGAGTGGAGCGCGGCCCTCGAAGCGGTGCCCGAGCCCATGCTGCTCGAAGGCCCACCCGACGGGGGCGACCTGCTGCTGCAGCGCACGCTGCGCCAGGTGCGCACCGAGTCGACGTCCCACTACCGCCGCCGTACGGCCCTGGTCTCCTCGGCCGCGGCGGTGCTGGTCGCGGTGGCGATCGGTGGCGGCATCCTGGCCGGCCGCACCACCGCGCCCGACACCCCCCTCGCGCAGCCCACACCGACGGTCTCCACCCAGCCGACAACCGTCCCCGGCACCCGCACCGCCACCGGCGTCGACGCCACCACCGGCGCTCGCATCACCGTCGCCGTGGCTCCGGCTGCGGGCTGGGTGCGCGTCAACGCCGCCGTCTCCGGCATCCCGGCCGGCGAACGCTGCGTGCTCGAGGTGGTCGCCAAGGACGGCTATGTGGCCCAGGCCGGCAGCTGGCTGGTCTCCCCGGCCGGCGAGGCCGGTGGCACCACCCTGAACGGCAGCGCCCTGATCGCCCCCGACGATGTGAAGTCGGTGCGCGTGGTCAACACCGCCGGTAAACAGTTCGCCAGCGTTGACGTCTGACCGCCCAGCGGCTCGGCGGCAGGGCGGCCCAACGGCTCGTGGCGGGCTCGGGGCCGGGCGGCTCGCGTACCCGACGGCTCGGTAGCTCGGCGGCTCGCTTGCCTGACCGCTCGGGAGGCGGACGGCTTGGCGGCATGCGGCGCCTGACGGCTCGGGGGGCCTGACGGCCTGGCAGCTGGGGGCTGACGGGTTGGTGGCTCGGAGGGCTGACGGCTCGCGGGGCCTGACGGCCTGGCCGCTGAGGGCTGATGGGTTGGCGGCTCGGCGGCTCGAGGCTGGCGGCTTGGCGCTCGCGTGCCTGGCGGCTCGGAAGGCTGACGGCTCATAGGCTGACGGCTGACGGTTTGCGCGGCCTGACGGTTTGGCCGCTGAGGGCTCACGGCTGGGTGGCCTGGCGGCCTGGCACCCGGACCGCCTGTTTCCTGCGGAAACGTGCCGGCACCAAGGCGGACTACTACGTGTGGTCGGTGGGCGTGGGACGGCCGCCGGAGTGGTCCTCGAGCAGGCTCAACTGGGACAGCGCCCGGGACTGCCCGGTCAGGTCGCCGAGCTCGCGGAACAGGTCCAGCGCGCGGCGGAAGTTCTGTGCGGCCTCGTCGGGACGGCCCTGGTGCAGGTGGGCGACGCCCATGCCGTCCAGGGCGTGCGCCTGGGCCTCGATGTCGCCCAGTTGGCAGGCGGCGCGACGGGCGTGGTCGTGCAGGATGAGGGCGTCGTGATGGTGGCCGCCTGCGAAGTAGGAGGACAGCAGGCGGGCCAGGCGGGTGGTGTGGGTGGGCCAGCCGTGCGCGGCCGTGTGGGCGGCTACCGCGACCAGGGTCGGCCGCTCGGCGTCGAGCCAGGCCGGGGCGGATCCCGGTCCGGTCAGGTCGGGGATCGGAGTGGCGGCCGTGACATCCTCCGACCCGGCCTCGGCTGGATGCAGGGAGCGCATGGCCGCGGCTCCGGCGGCCAGGTAGTAGTCGAACAGCCGGGTCAGCGCGGCTTGCCGTTCGGCTGGGGGGTCCTGGTCCTGGGCCCGGGTCGCGGCGTGGGCGCGCACCAGGTCGTGCAGGGTGTAGCGGCCGGGCGCGGCCTCCTGGACCAGGTGGTCGGTGCCCAGGTGCTCGAGCCAGGCCCGGGCGGTGGGCAGGTCGGCCCGGGCCAGGGCGGCCAGGGCGTACGCGTCCAGATCCGGCCCGGGGTGGAGCGCGATCAGCCGCAGGGCCCGTTGCGTGGCGGGTGGCAGATGCCGGTACGACAGGGCGAGGGCGACCTCGACGCCGGAGTCGAGCCGCCGGTCGCGGTGGCGTTCGCCGAGGCGGTCGGCGTGGTCGGTCAGGGTCCAGCCGGGGCTGTCGCCGATGTGGCCGGCGATCAGGCTGAGGGCCAGCGGCAGGTGGCCGCACCGCCGGGCGATCACCGCGGCGGCCTGCGGGTCGGCGCCCACCGGCACTCCGGGCACGGCGCTGGTCAGGAAGCCGGCTGCCTCGTCGGTGGTGAAGACGCCGAGCGGCAGGCGGATCACCGGCGGCAACCCGGTCAGGCGGCGCCGGCTGGTGATCAGGACGACGCTGCCAGGCGCGTCCGGCAGCAGCGGGCGGAGCTGCTCGGCGGTGGCGGCATTGTCGAGAACGACCAGGGGCCGTACGCCGGTGAGGTGTTCGCGGTAGGCGGCGCTCAGGGCGTCCAGCCCGTGCGGCATCCGGTTGCCGGGCACCCCGAGCAGCCGCAGGAAACCGTCGAGCACCGCCGACGGATCGGCCGGTGGCTGCGAATCGTCGGGATGGAAGCCGCGCAGGTCGACGAAGAGCACCCGGTCGAACGGCTCGCGCCGGTGCAGCTGGTGGGCGGCGTGGACGGCGAGTTGGGTCTTGCCGACCCCGGCCATCCCCTCGATCGCGGCCACCACCACGCCCCCGCCGGCGCGGGCGGCGGACAGCCGGTCGAGCTCGCTGTGTCGTCCGGTGAATCCGGGCAGGTCGGGCGGGAGGGTGTCGTGCACCCGCACCTGCGACACGGCCTCGATCTCGCCCGCCACCGCCCGCAGCGCCAGGCGCCACCGGTTCACGTACGCCTCGTCGGGGTGCAGCGCCCGTACCACGGCCAGGACGAGTTCGGTGTTCATCCGCCGCCGGCCCGGCTGGAAGGCGTGGGCGACGGTGGAGCGGCGGGCCAGCTCGGCGGCCGGGCGGCCGGACCGGGACCAGGCCTGGTTGACCCGCTCCTTGATCGTCTCGTACGACGGGTCGCCGGCCTCGGTCTTCAGCCGTCGTAGCCGGTCGACCAGCTCGTCGAGCGAGCCGGCGCCGGCCGGTTCGGGCAGGTCGGGCCGCGGCACCGACCCAGGTTAACGACCGTCCGATTTCGTCCGGACTTCGGGCGGCACGGGGTCTCCGCGGTCACACTCGACAGCGGCCGGTCCCGTGCTCACACCCCAGTAAAGTGCGGGACCGGTCCCGCCGCTCGCGTCACCGTTTCGGCGCCGTTGAGTTGTCAGGCCGGCGGCAGCGAGGAGTAGAACTCCACATGCCGGCGCGCTGCGGCTTCCCAGGTGTGGGCGGCGGCCAAGGCGCGGCCGGCGTCCCGGCGGGACGGATCCGGTTCCTTCACGGCCTGCAGAAGGGCGGCGGCCAGCGACGACGGATCGTGGCCGTAGCCGACAGCGGGGCCGAAGACCTCGCGCAGCACCGGCAGATCCCGCACGACGACCGGGATGCCCGCGGCCAGGGCTTCCATGGCGGCCAGGCCGAAGCCCTCCTTGGTGGACGGGAACGCGAAGGCGGCTGCCCCGGCGACGAGGGCGGGCAGAGCGTCGTGATCGACGGGCCCGAGGACCGTGGGGGCGAGGTCGAGGGTGGCGGCTTGAGCGTCCCACTCGGCGCGGTAGTCGCGGTAGTCGAACAGGGTCTCGCCACCGGCGATCACCAAGCGCAGTTCGGGGAGAGAAGCGCGCAGTTCGGCGTACGCGGTGAGCAGGTCGAGCGAGCCCTTGCGGGGTTCGATGCCGCCGACGGCCAGCAGGTAAGGCTGCTCCAGGTCGACGAAGGCCGGTTCGTGGACCGTGCTTGCAGGGATCGGCGGGAACGGGTCGGCGAACTCCGGATCCTGGACCGTCCTGTCCGGGACGGGCGGGATCGGGCCGGCGCGGTGCGGCACGGCCGACGCGAAGCGCTCGTAGTCGACGCCGTTGGGAATGACCGTGGCCGACAACCCCCATCCGGCCGACAGCTCGGACGCGACCGCCGAGGAGACACAGACATGCGCGTACGGCCGGACGATTGCTCGTTCGTGACAAGCGACCAGTTCCGGTGTCGTGAACTGATCGATGTGGTGCACGGTGCGCACACAACGCTCAACAGCGTTGGCGCTGATGCAGTCCTGCGCGTGCACCACGTCGTACGCGGAAGGGGTGAAAGCCTCCCGCAGCAGCGCGATCGACCGCAGGATGCGCTCGCCCACGCTCTCGCCGGGCCGGTCGGGAAACGGCACCACGGCCAGGCGCACCCGCGGATCGACCGGGCGGAAGAAGCCGCCGCCGCGTCCCAGCGTCCACACGGTCACGTCGTGACCGAGCGCGGCGAGCGCCTCGGCCAGCGCGAGTGTGTGCACCACGCCGCCCCGCGGACGCGTCGAATAGGTCAGCAGGGCAATCCTCACCGGTAGGCCTCCGGGCGCAACTCGGCGAGATGACTGAGCACGCGCCGGGCCTGCGCGATTTCGAGCGCGACGTCCAGTTCGGCCACCGCCAGGCCCGCTTTCGCCCACGTACGGGCGAGAACGTTCCCGGCCGGGCCGACCACCTTGGCCTGGCCCAGGAACCGCATCCCGCCCGCGGCGCCGGTCTGGTTGGACGACACCACGACGATCTGGTTCTCGGCGGCGCGAGCACAGTCGTACAAGTCGAACAGCCGCGACTGGCGGTCCTGCGACATCTTCGGCGCGGCGTTGGTGAGGCTGGCCGGCCACGCGGACAGGCAGGCCACGATCTCGGCGCCGTCGAGGGCGAGCGTGCGCGCCGACTCGGGGAACGTCTTGTCGTAGTCGATCAGCATGCCGATCCGGCCCACCGGGGTGTCGAACGAGGCGAATCCGGCGCCGGCGCGGTAGACGACGCCTTCGGCCGCGGGCAGGTGCACCTTGCGGTGCCGGCCGAGCACGCCGTCGCCGGTGAGGCAGACCGCGGCGTTGTAGCGCTCGTCGCCGTCGGCCTCGCAGAAGCCGACGCAGACCACCATCTCCCGGGCCGTCGCCGCGATCCGTTCGAAAATCGGGTCGTCCGGCTTGAGCGCGGGTGGGAACGCGGACGGGTCGGGATGGCGCAGGTCGGCCAGGTAGCCGCCGAGCGCGGCGTCGGGCAGCACGAGCAGCCCGACGCCGGCCGCACGGGCGTCGCCGATCAACTTCCCGATCCGGCCCAGGTCGTGCTCGAGATCGCGGCCGAAGTGGGCCGCCGCGGCGGCGATTCGGATAGGCATGGCTTCAGTCCGTCTTAGGGCGGTGATGGGCTGGTTGGACGGGCATCAGTTGTAAGCGGCCGGTCGGCGGTCGCGCAGGTGTCCCATGTAGCGGCGCGCGTTGGTGAGCGAGCCGGCGACGTCGACAGTGGCGACCGCCATGCCGGGAGCACAGCCCGTGGTGGCCAGGACGTCACCGCCCGGGTCGACGATCTTCGCGCTGCACACGAACCGTAGCGACCCGAAGGTGCCGGCCTGGTTGGCCGAGATCCACACGACCTGGTTCTCGAGCGCGCGGGCCCGGTCGAACAGGTCGAACCGGCGCGTCCAGCGGTCGTCGGCCAGGGACTCGGGGGCGTTCGTGCGGCTGCCCGGCCAGGCCGAGACGCACACGATGATCTCGGCGCCGTCCAGGGCGAGCGAGCGGGCCGACTCCGGGAACGCCTTGTCGTAGCAGATCATCAGCCCGAGCCGGCCGACCGGCGTGTCGAAGGCCGCGAACGACGAGCCGGACGCGTAGCTGGCGTCCTCGCGCAGCGGTTGGTGCACCTTGCGGTGATTGCCGAGCACCCGTCCCTCGCCGACGCAGACCACACTGTTGTAGCGGGTGCCGTCGCCCGCGTCCTCGCAGTAGCCGGCGCACACCACCATGTCGCCGGCGATGGCCACCAGCCGCGCGATCTCGGGCCCGTCCAGGCGCAGGGCCGGCGGCAGATCGGCCTGCCCGTCCAGGTCGGCCAGGTAGCCGCCGAGGCAGGCCTCGGGCAGGGCCAGCAGGCGTACGCCGTCGGCCCGCGCCGCCTCGACCAGCTTCTCGACGCGGGTGAAGCCGTCCTCCAGATCGCGGTCGAATGCCTCCGCGACCGCCGCCACCTTGATCATGCTGTGCCTCCTGCTGAATCGTCGCCGGCTCCGGTGCGGTCGCTGATCGGCGCCCGGGGCCGGGAAGGGCTCATGCCGCGGCTCCCATTCCGGTGACGCCGCCGGCCAACGCGGTGGTGATCTCGCCATCGGGCCAGCGCAGGCGCACGCCGGCGCCCGCGACCAGCTCGCCACAGACCGCGGTGTCCGCCGGCCCGGCCGGTGCTTCCGCCTGCGGTCCGGTCGTGAGCATCGCGAACCCGGGAAAGCACGTCAGCCAGTCGCCCATGGTCGCGGCGGCCGGGCGTGGCACCGCTGCCACGTCCAGCACGGCGCCGCATCCGCTCGCCTCGGCCAGCATGCCGAGTGTCCCGACGATGCCGGCCATCGACACGTCCTTGGCCGCCGCCGGCTGCGCGGCCGCCACGTATCCCTGCATCTGCCGCAGCTCGGCCGACGTGCGCCGGCTGGTCGAGTCCCACTGCCGGCCGTGATAGCCGGGCCGCCAGCCGCCCCCGAGGTCGGCCGTGAGCCGCACGCGATCACCGGGCCGTCCGCCACCGCCCGGCACCGGCCCGGCTGCGCGCCGCACGCGGTCATCGGGATGTTC
>NZ_JAHWFK010000015.1 GCF_019710575.1 Paractinoplanes polyasparticus
GTCACCGCCCGGCATTGGTCCGGTTGCGGGCCGTACGCGGTCATCGGGATGTTCGTCACCGCCCGGCATTGGTCCGGTTGCGGGCCGTACGCGGTCATCGGGATGTTCGTCACCGCCCGGCATTGGTCCGGCTGCGCGCCGCACGCGGTCGCCGGGATGTTCGCCACCATCCGGCACCGGACTGCCGGTCAGCCGTACGCGATCACCGGGGTTTACGCCGTCGGGTACCGGGTTGGTCGTGGGATGTGCGCGTTCGGGGTCGTTTACGCCCCCGCCAGGCATCGAGCCGGTCGTGGGACGTGCGCGTTCATGGTGGTCCAGGCTGCCGCCGGTCATCGGGTCGTTCGCTGGGCGTGCGCGTTCGTGGCGGTTTCCGTCGCTGCCGGGTGCCGGGTCGGCTGTTCGTCCGAGGGCGGTCGCCGACAAGGAAGCCGGCACGCCGAGCTGGGTGTGACCGCCCAGGATCGGGATTCCGTAGGCCTCGGCGGCGCGCTTGAGGCCACCGATGATCCGGGCGGCGTGGGCGGCGTCGCGGGCCCCGATCGCGTTGAGCAGGCCGACCGGCGTCGCGCCCATGGCCGCCAGGTCGTTCACGTTGACCAGCACGGCACACCAGCCCGCCCAGTCCGGGTCGCGCTCCACCATGGACGGCAGAATCGCGTCGCACGCCGCGATCAGATCGGTTCCCGGTACGGGGGCTCCGTCGTCCCCGACAAACCCGCCGCCGCCCGGGTTGAGCCCGTCCAGCAGTCCGCCCAGCGGATTCTTGGTCGCCGCGGCCAGGGCAGCGATCCGCCCGATCGGCCAGCGCATCAGGTGGTGCGGCTGCCCCGCGACGGTCAGGGACCGCACGGATTCCCAGCCGAGCCGTTCGAACATGCGCCGGAACCGGGCCTGCACGCTCGCGTCGAAACGCAGCGCACCGGCTTCCTCGGCCGCAGCACACGCGGCCCGCACGAGCGCGGGCCCGATCCCCTGAGCGCCGCGCACAGCCGGGTCGACGACCAACCGACCGCCCTGCCACCAGCCGATGTCCGGACCGTCCGTGGCCGGCCCCAACCGCACGCCACCGAGCAGCGCACCGCTCGGATCGCGCGCCTCCAGCACGATCGTGCGCGGATCGTCGTCCCGGTCGTCCAAATCGCTCGCCGCGAACAGTTTTTGTTCGTCGACGAACACCCGCCGCCGCAACCGGTAGTAGTCGGTGCGCGTTCGCGCAGGCTCGATCAGAAAGCGCGGCGATCCGAGCAGCGCGGGAACCAAATCCGTCATTCAGCACCTCCACCGGTCGATCGCAATCGCTCGGACGAACAGGATCCGCCGACCCACGCGCGATCGCTCCTCCACGCGCGATCGGTCAACCCCGTGCGATCGCTCAACCGCGTGCGCCCGGTCAACCGCCTGTCATCGCTCATCCGCGCGTGGTCGCTCATCCGCGCGTGGTCGCTCATCCGCGCGTGGTCGCTCATCCGCGCGTGCTCGCTCATCCGCGCGTGCTCGCTCATCCATGTGCGATCGGTAGTCCACGTGCGATCGGTCGTCCGCGCGTGATCGGTCAATTGCGTGCGAGCCTTCATCCACGTGCGAGCGCTCAACCAAGTTTGATCAATCAACCGCGCGTGATCGGTTAACTGCGTGCGATCGGTCAACCGTGCGGGCTTACTCATCCACGCCGGATCGGTCAGCCACGCGTGATCGCTCAGCCACGTGCGGTTGGTCGTCCGCGCGTGATCGGTCGACTGCCTGCGATCAGTCGACCGCGCGTGATCGGTCATCCGCGCGTGATCGGTCATCCGCGCGTGATCGGTCATCCGCGCGCGATCGGTCGTCCGCGTGCGAGCGTTCATCCACCTGCGATCGCTCATCCGCGCGTGATCGCTCATCCGCGCGTGATCGGTCAATTGCCTGCGAGCGTTCATCCACGGGCGAGCGCTCAACCACGTTTGATCGATCAACCGCGCGTGATCGGTTAACTGCGTGCGATCGGTCAACCGTGCGGGCTCACTCATCCACGCCGAATCGGTCAGGCAAGCGTGATCGGTCAATTGCGTGCGAGCGTTCATCCACGTGCGATCGGTCATCCGCGCGTGATCGGTTGTCCGCGTGTGATGGCTCATCCATGCGTGATCGGTCGTCCGCGGGCGATCGCTGTCTTGCGCGCAATCGCTCATCCACGTGAGGCCGGTTCCCCACAGGTGACCGCTTAGTTGTGTGGGGCCGGTCATCCGCCGGCCGCCTGGAGCACTCCGCAGGCGCCGCACGCGGCGCAGCCTGCCTTCTGGTCGCCGCCCAGCATTCCTGCTTCGCGCAGCAGTGCGGCTACGCGAGACGAGACGTCCCGTACCAATGAGGGCGGTGGGCCGGCGATGCCGTCGCGGCGGGCCAGCGTGCCGGTCATCGGGCGGAACGGGACGACGAACGGGTAGACGCCGCGCGCGATCAGTCTTCGGCAGCCCTCGACAAGCTCGTCGGGGTTCTCGCCGAGGCCGATCAGCAGGTAGGTCGAGACCTGATTGCGGCCGAACACCTCGACGGCGTGGTCCCAGGCGGCCTCGTAGTCGGCCATCGGCACCGAACCCTTGCCGGGCATCCACTTCAGACGGATCTCGTCGTCCAGTGCCTCGGCGTGGATGCCGATCGATACCGCGCCCGCGTCGTGCAGGTCGTTGATGGCGGTCAGGTCGCCGGGTGGCTCGATCTGCACCTGGATCGGCAGACCGGGCACAGCGTCCAGGACCGCGCGGACCGACCGCACCAGGTTGCGCGCGCCGCGGTCGGGGCCGGTCGTGGTGCCGGTGGTCATGACCATCTGGGTCACGCCGTCGAGTCGTACGGCCGCCTCGGCGACCTCAGCCAGTTGGGCCGGGGTCTTGGCGGCTACGGTCGCTCCCGCGCGCAGCGACTCCTCGATCGTGCAGAAACGGCAGCGCTGCTCCTCGGCGTACCGGATGCAGGTCTGCACCACGGTTGTTGCGAGCACGTCCTTGCCGTGCAGGCGCGCGATCTTCTCGTACGGGATGCCTTCGGCCGTCTGCAGGTCGTAGAACTTCGGGCGGTGCACGACCGACAGCGACAGGCCCGTGTCGGATTCGCCCAGCCAGAGCTTGTTGTCCCGTACCTCGTACGGGCTCTGGGGGTTGATCGGCAGTGCGGCGTTGCCCCCGTCGATCACCAGGTGGCCGTCGTCGCTGGGACCGGCCCCCGCCGGGCGGCGCACGGGTGTGGGCACCCGCACGCCGCGCACGGCGAGGTCGGCTCGAACGTCGATAGACACGAGGATCAGAGCTGGTAGGTCGAGTTGATGATCGCG
The DNA here is from genome assembly GCF_019710575.1 of Paractinoplanes polyasparticus. Taxonomy (GTDB): domain Bacteria; phylum Actinomycetota; class Actinomycetes; order Mycobacteriales; family Micromonosporaceae; genus Actinoplanes; species Actinoplanes polyasparticus. Next base: position 3,311 of record NZ_JAHWFK010000015.1, read on the forward strand.
CCCTTGCGGGCGTAGTGGATCAGCGCGTCCTGCACGTCGAGCGGGTGGGTCGGGATGACGCCCTCGATCAGGTCCTCCTCGCGGGCGCCGTGCAGCGAGAGGCCGAACCGGCAGCAGTAGACCTTGCCGCCCTCGGCCATGAACGTCTTGAGCGAATTGTTGATGTTGTGTTCGCCCGGGAACGCGCTCGTGCCGGTGGTCGGGAAGCCGCGGGTGGCCAGGCAGTTGAGCGAGCCCGGGCCGTAGAAGTAGATGGCCGCCTCGAAGCCTTTGCGCAGCGCTCGGGTGGCCTGCAGGACGGCGACGAAGCTGACCGACGACTCGTGCGCGATGCCGTGCACGAGCGTGAAGTAGCTCTGGCCCTCCTCGGCCTTGTAGTCGGGGAAGACCTTGGTGCCGCCGTAGATGCTGGAACCCTCGGCCAGGGCCGGGTGGGGGATCTCGTTGAGGCTCTTCTGCTCGAGGTCGGTCAGGTCGGTCACGGTGATCTCCTTCTGGGCGGAATCGACGAGCTGGGCGGAATCGACGAGCTGGGCGGAATCGACGAGCTGGGCGGAATCGACGAGCTGGGCGGAATCGACGAACTGGGCGGAATCGACGAACTGGGCGTACAAGGCGAACTAGGCGTACAAGTTGTTGAAGTTGGTCCGGAAGACGGCGTCGCTGAGCTCGCGCCCGGCCGCCGCTGCTTGGAGGCGGGCCAGTTCGCCCGCGTGGTCGCCCCAGGGCTCGTCGCTGGCGAACAGCACGCGGTCGGCGCCCAGGCCGCGATGGTCGATCTCCTGGGCCAGCCAGCGCGGGGCGAAACCGATCGCCCACGACAGGTCGGTGTAGACCTGCTTGCCGGCGGCGATCCAGTCGAAGAAGCGGCCGCCGATCAGCTTGATGTGGCCGCTCATCCCGCCGCCGAAGTGGACGAGGTGGATCTTCACGTCGTCGCCGTGACGGTCGACCAGCTGTCCGACCCGGTCGATGTCGGACGCGGCGCCGGGGGAGGTGTGCACGTGGACGACCAGGTCGTGCTCGCGGGCGGCGGCGAAGATCGGCTCGAGTCCGGGGTCGTCGATGCTGCCGCCGAGCAGGAAGCTGATCTTCAGGGCCCGGACGCCGGGCTCACCCGCGAGTTTCAGGGCCTTCGTCGTACGGGCCCGGTCGTCGGCCTTCGCGCTGACCCACAGGCCGCACCGGATCCGGTCGTCCCGGGCGGCGGCCTCGACCACCAGGTCGTTGAAGCCGAACGCGACGTCGGGATCGGGCACGCCGTAGTTCGGCAGGATCAGCGCGCGCTCGGTCTTCTCGCGGTCGAGATCCCGGATCAGTTCGTCGATCGTGCCCCGGGCGGTGACGTCCGGGCTGACCGGGGGCCCGCCGTAGAACGGGAACGCCGGCAGTACGCCGAGATGGCGGTGGGCGTCGTTGGTCATGCCGCCCACTCCAGGTCCGGGTAGGTCTCCGTCGGGGTGCCGGCCAGCCAGCTGACGTCCTCGGTCACGCGCCGGCGTCGCGCGCGGGCGATCTGACCGGCCAGGTGCTCGGCGTCGCGGGCCACCCCGGCGAACCGGCCCGAACCCCAGGTGTGCTGCCACGGCAGGCCCAGGAAGTACAGCCCGGGGCAACTGGTGACGCCGCGGTCGTGGGTCGGATAGCCGCGGCCGTCGAAGACCGGCACCTCGATCCACCGGTGGTCGCGGTGGAAACCGGTCGCCCAGACGACGCCGGCCACGTCGGCCAGATCGAGTGCGGGCGACGGCACGCCGGGCGTCCACACCGGCTCGTACCGCGTCTCCGCCGGCGCGTCGAGGCCCGCTCGTTCGACGTACGCGTCAATGGCGTCCTTGATGCCCTCGGCCACCGCGTCTGCGTTGTCCAGGTTGCGGGCCAGGTCGTCGCCGAACGTCGCCGTTGTGTCGTCGACGCTCAGCAAACGGCCGTGAAGCTGCATTCCTTGCTGAGCGAACAGGCGCAGGTCGATGTCGCGCCCGCCGTCCCGCCCGGTCATGTAGTGGTTGGCGCGCAGCCGCACCTCGTCGGCGTCGCCGAACTCGTGCACGCTCTTGTCGTAGTGACCCATCTCCTCGAGCCAGGCGAGGGTGTCCCGCCCGCGGTAGCGCCGGGCGGCCCGGGGCGCGCTGCCCACCGCCAGATGGACGCGCCGCCCGGCCAGATGCAGGTCCTCGGCGATCTGACAGCCGGACTGTCCGGTGCCGACGACCAGCACATCCCCGTCGGGCAACTGCTCCGGGTTCCGATACTGCGACGAATGCAGCTGCACCACACCGGACGGGAACTTCTCGGCCAGCCGCGGCATCGCCGGCCGGTGGTAGCCGCCGGTGGCGATCACCACTTGGTCCGCGGTGACCCGGCCGTCGCTCGTGAGCAGTTCAAAGGCGTTCCCCGTACGGCGGAGCCGGCTCACCCGGACGCCCTCGCGCAGCGGCGGATCGAAACTGGCCGCGTACTTCTCCAGGAAGGTGACCACCTCGGAGCCGGCCATGAACCCGTCCGGGTCGTCCCCGCTGTAGGCATAGCCGGGCAGCCGGCACTGCCAGTTCGGCGTGACCAGGCAGAACGAGTCCCACCGGCGGTCGCGCCACTCGTGCCCGATCCGGTCCCGCTCGAACACCACGTGGTCGGCGCCGCTCTGCCGCAGGTGCCAGCTCATGGCCAGACCGGCCTGCCCGCCGCCGATCACGGCGACGCTGACGTGCCCGTCGCTCACGGCTCGATCCCTTCGACGAGGACGTCACCGGCGGGCTGAGCGGCGGCCCGAGCCTCCACCGAGGCCAGGCTGCGGGCCGCGTTGCCGCACGGGAAGCCGTACGCCCGGCGCACCCGCTCGCTGGCCTCGGTCAGCGCGGCCCGGCTCGTCGCGACGAAGTCGCCGACCGCCATCCGTTGCCCCGCGGAGAAGAAGTCCTCGACCACCGTCGAGGGCGAGTAGATCCTCTGCGCTTCGCCGTCCGGCCAGCGCACCAACACATAGCGTTCCGGCATCGTGAACCCCTAACCGGCCCGTCCGCCCAGGTAGAGCGGCTGGTGATGGGTCACAGTCAAGGAATCGGGGGTTTCGCCGAGGTTTCCTCCGGAACAATCCGCCGTTAGAAACGCCTCACTTCGACCGCGGATGACGACGCTGTTTCGGGCGTGCTGCGCCCACTACATTGACCGGATGAAGGAAGCCTCCTCGTTCGGCACGGCGGCTTCGGCGTACGCCGAGCACCGCCCCGACTACGCGCAGGCCGCAGTCCGCTGGGCCCTCGACCCCGCACCCGGTCCGCGGGTGCTCGACCTCGGCGCCGGCACCGGGAAGCTCTCGGCCACCCTGATCACCCTGGGCGCCGAAGTGACCGCGGTCGAGCCCGACCCGGCCATGCTGAGCGAGCTGCGCCGCACCGTGCCCGCCGTCCAGGCCCGGTCCGGCAACGCCGAGGCCATCCCGCTGCCCGACGCGTCGGTCGACGCCGTGGTGGCCGGCAACGCGATGCACTGGTTCGACATGACGGTCGCCGGTCCCGAGATCGCCCGGGTGCTGACCCCTGGCGGCGTCCTGGCCGGCCTGTGGAACGTCCTGGACGACAGCGTCGATTGGGTCGCCGGCCTGGCCCGGGTCGCGGGCAGCGCCGTCATCGGCCCCCGCGACACCCCCGCGGCCTGGCGCGCCGCCACATCCGGCCTTCCCGGGCAACCGGCCGAGTTCCCCCACGTCCAGACCCGCACCGCCGACTCCCTGGTGGCCACGCTGGCGACCCGGGCCGGCCTGCTGGTCATGCCCGAGCGGGAACGGGAGGCCACGCTCGACCGCATCCGCGCCTACCTCGCCGCCCGCCCCGAAACCGCCGACGGCGAGTTCCCGCTGCCCATGCTGACCTGCGTCCGGCGCTCCCGCCCGGCCTAGGGTCTGTTTCGCAGCGGGGCCGGGGCTGCGGCGAGGCCCAGATCCCGCCTGGCGGCGCCCCGCGAAAACCCGGTTCCAACACCGGGAGCCGGGCTTCCGCGAGCCACCACCAGACGAAATCTGGACCGCGCCTCGCTCCCACCCCCACTACGAAACAGCTAGGTGCGGTCCGGTGTGACCAGTCCCGACTCGTAGGCGAAGATCACGAGCTGGGCCCGGTCGCGGGCGTGCAGTTTGGTCATGGCCCGGTTGAGGTGGGTCTTCGCGGTCACCGGGCTGATCACCATGCGGGCCGCTATCTCGGTGTTGGACAGGCCCCGCGCGGCCAGTGCCACTGCCTCGCGTTCGCGGTTGGTGAGGTTGCGCAGGGCGGCGCCGGGTTTGCGGGGTGGGTCGGCGACGTAGCGGTCGATCAGGCGGCGGGTGATCGAGGGGGCCAGCAGGGCGTCGCCGCGGGCGGCCACGCGGACGGCGTGCAGGAAGTCCTCCGGCTCGATGTCCTTGACCAGGAAGCCCGCGGCGCCGGCCCGGAGCGCGTGGAACACGTACTCGTCGAGACCGTAGTTCGTCAGGATCACCACGTGGACGCCGGCCAGGCTCTCGTCGGCGGCGATGCGCCGGGTCGCCTCGATGCCGTCGGTGACCGGCATCCGGATGTCGACCAGCGCGATGTCGGGGTGATGCTGCCGGGCCAGCGCCACTCCGTCGTCGCCGTTGCCGGCCTCGGCCACCACCTCGACGTCGGGCTCGGCGTCGAGCAGGGCCCGGAATCCGCTGCGGATCAGCGGCTGGTCGTCGACGAGCAGGACCCGGATCATGGCGTACGGTCCACCGGCAGCTCGGCGTGGACGGTGAACCCGCCCTCCGCGCGGGGCTCGGCGCGCAGCCGGCCACCGAGGGCGGTCACCCGCTCCCGCATGCCCAGCAGCCCGGTCCCCGGAACCGGCTTGTCGCCCGGAGCGGCCCGGCCGTCGTCGTCGACCTGAATGGACACGGCGCCCGGCCGGTAGCCGATCCGGACCGTCGCGGCGGCCGCCGCCGCGTGCCGGGTGACGTTGGTCAACGATTCCTGGACGATCCGGTACGCGGTGCGGTCCACCGCTTCCGGCAGATCGGGGCGGTGGCCGTCGACCGTCAGCGTCGCCTCGAGGCCGGTTGACCGCGCCTGCCGTACGAGGTCCGGAACGTCCCCGAGACCGCGCGGCACGGCACTGTCGTCGTCGCGCAACGCCTCCAGGGTCGCCCGCAGCTCGCGCGACGCCTCCCGCCCGGCCTCGCGGATGGCCGCCAGCGCCTCGGGCACCTGCTCGCCGCGCCGCTGGGCCAGGTGGACGGCCGCCTCGGCCTGCACCTTGATGACCGAGATCTGGTGGGTGAGCGAGTCGTGCAGTTCCCGCGCCAGGTGCAGTCGCTCCTCGCCGGCGCGGCGCAGGGCGATCTCCTCACGGGTGCGTTCGGCCTCGTCGGCCCGGCGCTCGGCCTGCCGCAACGCCTCGCCGGCCGCGCCTGCGGCGATCAGCCAGGCCAGCTCGAGAACACCGCGCGCCTGGTCGACTGCCGCACCGGCACCGTCCGAACCGGACAACACGGCCGCGAAGGGCAGGGCGACCAGCACCGCGACGCTGATGACCACCGTGGCGAGCCGCCGCCCGGCCCGTACGGCCGAATACACCGCGACCAGATAGGCGACCGCGAAGACCTCGAATCCGGCCGCCCGGTAGGCCACCGCGCACAACCCCGTGACCACAAGAACGGCGACGGGCCAATTGCGCCGTACGACCAGCGCCAGACCGCCCGCCGCCAGTAGCACCCAGCCGACCACGGCGGAACCCGGCCGCGACCCCGGCAAGCCGTCGAACAGCAGGATCGCCGCCACCCCGACGGCGACGGCCGCGTCCCGCAGGTCGATGCGCATCCCGCCCATGCGGGCACCATAACCGGACAACCGCCCGGTGCGAATCATCCGAGCGAAGCAGACGACTACTGCGCCGGCAGCAGCCCAAGTGTCCACAGCTGCACGACGCGCCCACCCGGTGCCGGCCGCCACCATCGGACCCATGACCGATTACTCCCTGACCAGCGGCCGCCTGTTCGCGACGGCCGCCGCGCTGATCGCGCTCGCCGCGGTCCTCCTCGGTTGGTACGCCTTGGTCCGCCCCGGCCCCCGAGGCCGTCCCCTCGCCGCCGTGATCGTGGGCGCGGCCGGCCTGCTGGCCGGCGGCTTTGTGATCGCCGTGGCCGACGGCGGCCCGGGCAGCGGAAGCGGCGTCGTCGGCGGCTACGTCGCCGTGGCGTTCGGGCTCATCGGCGGCGGGCTGGGCCGGCTGGCCCTCGGCCGCGCGGGCCGGACGACACGAACGCCACGCTGACCCGGCGCACCGACGGCCCGGCACCGCTTCCCGGGTCAGGTGTCCCGGTTCGGTCGGAGACGGTCGGCGTGGCGACGCTGATCGGCCAGGGCGACGCCCAGGAACCGCTCGATCACACCGAGCTGGGCCGGGGTGAATCCCGCCAGTTCGGTGTGCGCGTCGGCCACGATGGGAACCCAGATCTGTTCGCTGAGCCGTTCCGCCTGCTGAGTGCCTGCGGCGTCTCATGCTGGACTATCGTGCAGCCGTGGACCTGTCGAGCCCCGCTTCTCGCCGGGAGGCGCTCCGGATGGTGGACGTCGGCGACCCTCGTCCCCACCACGCGATGCTGCGGGAGATCTTCGACCTCGAGCGGGTTTGGCGCGAGGGTCCGGACAATGGCGAGAGCGACGAGTTCGAGCAGATCTACGTGACGGCGTTCCTGCTGTTTCTGATCGGTGACCCGGCGGACTCGTGCCGCCTGTACGACGCGAAATTCCGTACGGGTGACATGGACCTGGGTATCGGCTTCGACGCTCAGGCGATCTTCGGCGCCGGCCGGCACGAGACGTTGCGGTGGCTCTCGGAAAACGGGTACACCGAAGAGCACGCGGCTCTCTCCGAGTGGTTGTCGCATGCGGGAGCCGGGACGGTCGAGGATTGGGCTCGCGACGTGCGCGACTACTTCTACTCGCCGGACGGCGTCCTGCTGATGGACGAGCTCTGATCCGGCGCCGACGGCCGCCGACAGTGGTCAGACGCGGGTTCGATCGGTGCTGCGCGGGTCGTTGACCCGGTGAGCGGTGTAGATGTGACCGGCGCGGGCGGTTTCCCGCCAGGGCCGGGCCTTGTTCAGTGCGACGTCCAGCACGGGATCGCCCCGGTCGAGGTCGACGCAGATCACCTCGGAGCCGTCCGGCCGAGCCCGCTGCAGGACATACCCGTGCGGGCCGACCACAGCCGACGGCATGGCCGGCGCGCACGGGGTGGGCACCGCGATGCTGACCCAGAAGCCGTTCGTGGCGGCGTGGCCGCGGGCGATGACTTCGAAGATCGGATCTTCGGAGTAGGTGGAGAAGAGCACGCAGTCCACGCCGAGTGCTTGCTGCTCCATCCACAACTCGGGAAAGTTCACCTCGATGCAGAGCAGGCAGCCGAATCGGAAACCGTCCACCTCGAAGGCGCAGACGTGGTCGCCGGGTGTGTAGAAGCCGGTGATCTCGGAGTGCGATACCCACCGTTTGTCGTAGCGGTCGGCGAGCCGGCCACGATCGTCGATCACCCAGAGCGAGTTGTGGGGCCGATGCTCGCCGGACAACCGGTGATTGCCACCCACGACCACCCAGACGCCGAGCTCCGCGGCCAGGGCCATCGTGGCGTGCAATTCTTCGGTGACCGGCGCCCAGTCGATGCGCCAACCGGAGTAGTACGCCTTCGCGGGACCGACGTAGCCCGACAGTGCGCCCTCGCCGAAATGAACGAGGCGTGCTCCCTGCTCGGCGGCTCGGCGCAGGGCCGCACGGATCGCCGTACCGTTCACGCCGGGATCCGTAGTGACCTCAGTCTGCGCGACGGCAATCCGAATCTTCCCCGCTCGTGCCACCACAGCACCGTACCGAAAGCGTCGCGGCTGACGCCTGCTCAGCGAAGCGGCAGGCAAGGACCGAAACGAATCGCGCCCGGCCGCGTGGCTCATGCTCGCCCGCGCTAGGGCGGGCGGAACCGCGCACCCCGACAGTGCCGAAGGTGATCGACCCTGACGCGGGTGCGTCGCCGCGCGCACCAATGCCTGTTCGTTCGACGACACACCCGCTTACCTCGACGGGGCCGCCCGGGCCGGCATCGCCACGATCTACTACCGCGACAACAATCAACTCCTCGCCGAGCTGGCTGTGCGGGGTGTGCTCCCGCCCCGGGTGGGGTAGCGGATGACGGCGGATGCTGGCCGGTGGAGGGTGAGACAGTGATCTGCGTCGCTGGGGGTGGGGCGTGATCTTGGTCGCAATGTGGGTGTTTTCTGGGTATTGATGGCGAGCCGTCGGGCGAGCGCACCTAATCGGGGGATCCTGCTCGGGCTTTTGTCGGTCGAGACTGCTCCCCTATGACTGGGGAGGGGTGGGCGACAGCGGGCGTCACGCGGCTGGGCATCAGTGTCGGCAGCGTCAACACGGTCGCCATCCTGGATGAGCCGGGCCGAGGGGCGCGGCCGCTGTTGTTCGACGGGTCGCCTCTGCTGCCCTCGGCGGCGCTGGGCTCGGACGGGCTGGTTGCCGTCTTCGACGGCGTTGCGGCCGAAATGCGCCGGATGGGTGGGATCTCGGCCGTTGAGACTGTGGTCAGCTGTCCGTTGGGCTGGGACCCGGCTGAGCGGGACGCGCTCGCGTCGGCGGCGATGCTGGCGGGGCTGGGCCGCGTCGACGTTGTCGAGGAGCCGTTGGCCGCAGCCTCGTTGGTGACGGACACCGACTGCGTGCTGGTTGTCGACGTGGGCGCGGTCACGGCGGACGTGACCCTGGTGCGGCGGACTGCGGGCGGGCTCGCGGTGGCGGCGGCCGAGACGCTGGCCGACGCGGCGGGGGACGCGCTCGATGCGGGCCTCACCGAGCTGATCCGGTCGTGGGTGGCCGCGTCGGGCGGGCTGCCGGCCTGGGAGCGGCTGGACCGGGCGGAGACTCCGGACGACGAGGACGCGAGCAGCAAGCTCATGCTGCAGATCGTCGGCGCCAAGGAGGCGTTGTCGCGGCAGCCGAGCGCCGCGTTGCTCGTGCCGCTGGCCGAGGTGGGCGTCACCGTGCCGCGCGTGCAGTTCGAGGCGGTGGCCACGCGGGTGCTCGAACCGGTGGTGCGTACGGTCGGGGCCGCGCTCGCCGGGGCAGCGGAGCCGGTTACCGTACTGCTGATCGGCGGCACCAGCCGCGTTCCGGTGTTCACTCAGCTCGTCGCCGCCGTAGCCGGGCCGTACGCCGTCATTCCGCCCGTGCCTGATCCGGAGCTCGTGATCGCGCAGGGTTGCGCGGCCTGGCCCGGTCGGGCCGCACCGGAGTTCAGCGCCGGGCCGAGTCTCGAACCGGGACGCGGCGACGGCGGCGTCGCCCATCGCGAGCCGGACTGGGCCGGGCGGCACAGCGCGCCGATGCCGCAGATCGAGCCGGCCGTCGGCAGCAGCGGCCGGCACACCCGGCCCGACGAGGGATCGCCGAGTGGCGGGCCGAACACGAGCGTCGGCCGACGCCGCCGTGACGAGTTGGAGGACTCCGGCGTCTTCCGGCCGGGCGCCGGGGTGGGGCGCCGTCGTGCGGAGCCTGACGACCTGGACGATTCCGGCGTGTCCCGGTCGGGTGCCGTGGGCGGCCGCCGTCGTGCGGAGCCGGCGGGCATTGAGGATTCCGGCGTGTTCCGCCCGGGAACCGGGGGTGGACGCCGCAGGGCTGATGGCCTGGAAGACTCCGGTGTGTTCCGCTCGGGGGCCGTCAACGGGCATCGCGGTGCTGAGCCGGCGCGGGTCGACGATTCTGGTGTGTTCCGCTCGGGGGCCGTGGGTGGGCATCGCGGTCCTGAGCCGGTGCGGGTGGAAGACTCCGGTGTATTCCGGTCGGCGGCGGCCGGCGGGCATCGCGGCGCGGAGCCGGAGAGGGTCGAAGACTCCGGCGTTTTCCGGTCTGGGGCGGTGGGTGGCTACCGCAGTGCCGGCCCGGAGGCGGCTGGTGAATATCAGCCTGAGCCCGCTGGCCGGCCGCGCAACGCTGAGCCCGCGAACGATCTGGAACTCTCCGGCGGGTTCCGGGCGTTCTCGCGGCCCGTCTCCCGGCGTGCCGAGAACCGGACCGGGCCGGTGGGGGAGACCGGCGAAGCTGTTCCCGAGGAGGAGAACCGGCTGATGGTGGCCGGGTTGGGACTCCTGTTGGCGGGCTTGGCGTGGTTCCCCGTGCTCGTCGTGGCCGGCGGGGTCGGGCTCGCCCGGTTCGTGCCGGGAGTGGTCGCCGCGCTGGTCGGCCTCGTGCTGCTCATCGCCGGGTCGGGCCGTTCGAAACGCTGAGCGTGGTTCGGCCCGTCACGGTGGTTGCCTACCACCGTGACGGGCGAACGACCCTAGGGGAGCAGGGGCTGGAACCGCTGGGGCGCCGACCTGTTCGCGGAGGGGGCTGTCGACACCGACGGCGTCGTGGCGGACGGAGCCGGGAGCCGGCCGACGAGCGGCAGCTGCAGCGAACTGCCACGCAGGTCGAGGCGGATCGTGGCCCCGGTGGACTGCGGCGTCGAGTACTCGTTGTCGCTGGCCTGGAGGATCAGGCCCAGCACGTGACCGGCGGCGATGCGCTGGTCGGTGGCCTGCATCGGGACGGTCACCGTGTACCAGCGGCCGGGCTGCAGCGGCGTGACGAAGCGCAGCGAGACGCGGTGGGCGGCGTCCTGCCAGCCGCGGGCGAGGATGGCGTGGTCGCTGGTGACCACGTTCTCGGCCGTGTCGCGGTAGCAGGCGTCGTCGGCCGTGGTCGAGGCGCCCCAGCACGACTCGGTGGTCAGCGTGGTGATGCCCTCGCCCCGGGCCTGGTAGTTGACCCTCGTCGCGGTGCCGTAGTCGACGAGCCGGGCGGTCAGTTCGGTGGTCGGTCGATCGACCTGCACGCGCAGCGACACGGACGGGGTGCCGGAGATCCGTACGCCCTGAGCCAGCGGCCCGGACAGGAAGGCCACCCGGCCGGGAACGGCGCCGGCCGGATTCGCGACGGCGGCCGCCTCGCTGAGATCGGGGGCGTCGGTCCACGTACGGAAACCGCTGCCCGGCCGGCCACCCAGCGTGCCCGTCGTCCCGTTGCCGTTGCCGAGCGCCACCTTCGTCGTTCGCGCGGCCGCGGCGGGCCAGGTCCGCTCGTTCACCCACGTGCCCGGCGCCGTTTCGATGGTCGCCTGCGGTTCCCGCTCGATGCCGTTGCGCAGGCCCTGGAGCCAGCGGTCGAACCACTTGTGCAGCGTCTCCACCCACTCGGCGCGGCGGATGTCGAACGGGTCGACGTGGCCCTGCTGGGGCAGCCAGATCTTCTTGGGGACGTTCAGCCTGTCCCACCATTCGGCGAACTGGGTGGTCGTCACGTTGGTGTCGTTGAGCCCGTGGGCGACCAGCACGCTGGCGTGGACCTTGTGGGCGTCCCGGCGGAAATCGCGTTCGGCCCAGTAGCCGTTGTAGTTGCCGGTGGCGTCGTCGCTGCCCTCGTCGAGCTCCTTCAGCGTCGCGGCGCACACGCCCTCGGGGCGCCCGTTGACCACCTCGTGCAGGTATCCGGGGTAGTCCTCGGCACGCAGCACACCGTTGTAGCGCTGGTAGTCGTACCAGCTGGAGATGGCCGAGATCGGCACGATCGTCTCCAGACCCTCGACGCCGGTCGCTGCCACCCCGTTGGCCACCGAGCCGTCCCACGACTTGCCGATCATCCCGGTTCGGCCGTTGGTCCAGCCGGTGGCGACGGCGGGGGTTCCGTCCGCGTACGTGGCCCGGCCGCGCCCGTTCAACCAGTCGACGACGGCCTTGGCGCTCAGCACCTCCTCGCGCCCGCCGACGTCCATGCAACCGGTGGAGCGGCCCGTGCCGGCCAGGTCGGCCGCGACGAACGCGTACCCGCGGGGCACGAAGAAGTTGTCGTAGAACAGCGGCTGCTTGGTGATCGTGCCGTTGGCGTCGTACTCCTTGAGCTCGCTCTCGTTGCCGCGACCGCAGCACGAGTAGTACGGCGACGCCTCGAGGACGACCGGCACCTTGATCCGCCGGTCGGCCGCCTCCCGGGGCCGCACGATGTCGACCGCGACCCGGTCGGGCACGCCGTCGAGGTCGTTGTCCAGAGTGGTCTGCACCCAGACGCTTTCCCGCACGGCGTTCTCGTAGGAATAGACCGGCACTGTCTCCCCGGCCCGGATGTGTGGTGTCCCGGCGGCCGCGGCCGGCGTCACCGCGATGGTCAGTGTGGCCCCGACCCCCGCGGCGACGGCGACGGCAAGCGCGCGCATTCGTAGCCCTGACATCGACGCATCGTATTACGTCGATGGCGAGAACCGCGCCACGAGCCCCGGGTCGAAGAACACTGTGACGGCGGCGATGCCGTCGAGCCGGCAGTCGAGCACAGCCACCCCCATCGGCTCGCCCTTGAGATGCACCACGGCCGCCGGCTGCCCGTTCACGACGACCGGTTCCATCCGCCAGTCGCCGGGTTCGCCGACCGCGCCGGCGAAGACGGGCAGGCAGTTCTCGACGCCGTCGAACCACTCGCGGCCCGGGACCAGCTCGAGCCGGGCGTCCCGGCGCAGCATCGCCGTCAGCCCGGTGATGTCGGCCGTACGAAAGGCAGTCATGTACGCGTCGAGCTGGCGCCGGGCGGCCGGGCTGGTCGGCTCGGCCACGTCGTCGGGACGGTGGGCGGCGTCGCCGAGCCGGGCCCGGGCCCGTTGCAGGGCGCTCTTCACCGCGGCCGGGGTGAGGCCGAGCATCTGCCCGACCTCGGCCGCCGGGAACGCCAGCACGTCCCGCAGCAGCAGGACCGCGCGCTGGCCGGGCGTCAGCGTCTGCAGCCCGGCGATCAGCGCCAGCCGCAGGTCGTCCCGGTCGTCGGCGTAGGGCTGGATCCACAACTCGTCGTCCTCGACGTTCGACGGCAGGGCACGCCGGCCGCGACCCTCCAGCGCCGTCAGCGTGACGTTCGTGGCGATCCGGTAGAGCCACGTCCGTACGGAGGAACGGTGCTGGAACTGCTCCCAGGACCGCCAGGCCCGCAGGTACGTCTCCTGGACGGCGTCCTCGGCCTCGTCCCACGAGCCCAGCATCCGGTAGCAGTGCGCGGCCAGCCCCCGCCGCAGTCCGCCGGTCTCCGCCTCGAAGCTCGGTGCGGTCATCAGGCCATTGTGCGGCTCAGCCACGATCCCGCCTTCGCGATGGCGCCGGTGGCGACCGCCGAGTTCCCGGCGGCCATCTGAAAGGTGTGCAGCTGCCCCGGGAACACGTCCAGTTCGACCGCCGCCGACTTCGAGGCCAGCAACCGCGCGTCGTCGAGCAACGCCTCGTCCCCGCCCACCTGCACGTACGTCGGAGGCAGCCCGCCGAGGTCGAGCTCGGCCGGCTCGGCACCCGCCAGGTAGGCCTTGGCGAGCCCGCGCACCAGCTCCGGCGTGAAGAACGGGTCGCTCCCGCTGTCGTAGCCCGCCCCTTCCGCCGCGAGGTCGACCCACGGCGAAAAGAGCACGAGCGCTTCCGGTACGGCTTCCCGCCCTGCCACCTCGAGGGCCAGAGTTCCGCCGCACGAGTCCCCGGCCAGCGCCACCCGCCGGCCCGCCAACCGCCGGTAGATCGCGGCGACCTGCTCGATCTGCGCCGGACAGACATGGTCGGGCACGAGCCCGTAGTCCACCACGAGCGTCGTCAGTCCCGAGGCCAGTGCCAGGTGCCCGAACATCCGCCGGTGCGTGGCGATCGACCCGCTCACGAACCCGCCACCGTGAATGGCCAGCACCACACGGTCGTCCCCGGCCCCGGGTGGCCGCAGCCACAGTCCGTCGTCGCCGGCTTCCTCCCGCAGACCCACCGGCTCGGCGGTCAGCGACTCCCAGGCCCGGCTGTCGTCGCCCGCGGCCCGCTCCTCCCAGAGCAGCCGATTGAGATCAGTTGTCGTCGTCATACCGATACAGACCGCACCGGCCCGCCAAAGGAATCGGCCTCCGAGGCCTTGATGACGTAGTAGGCGGCAACGATCCCGAAGCTGGGCGCGCGCGACCGCGCCCAGTTCGTCGTCGCCTACCGCACCGGGCTCGTCAGGCCGGAGGGCAGCCGGCGCCGGGCGGGGGCACCACCAGGTCGATCAGGTAGCGGTCGACGGCCGCGGTGGTGCACGGCGTGGTGCCGTACGCGCCGTGGCCCGAGCCCTCGTAGGTGACCAGCCGCCCGTGCCGGCCGAGCTGGCGGGCCACGTCGGTCGCCCACGCGTAGCCGGTGCGGACGTCGTGCCGCGAGTTGAGCAGCAGCAACGGGCGTTCGGTGGTCACGTGCAGGCGAGACGGCGGGTTGGCGACCGGCGACGGCCAGCCGAGGCAGGCTCGCACGGCCAGCAGCCCGCCGCCGTACCGCACATCGGGCGCCACGGCCCGGGCGGCGCGCACCAGCCCGGCGTACGCGGGGAAATCGCGGACCTCGGCCGGCCAGTCGGCGCAGAAGACGGAGGAGACCAGCGGCGGGAGTTTGATCGTCGGCACCTTGCCGTCGCGCAGGTCGGCGATGTCGCGCGACAGGCCGGCGCGGTCGGGGGAGGCCAGCCGGGCGATCGGCAGGGTCGAGATGTCGAACGCCGTGACGCCCTGGTACTCGCCGCGGTCGGCCCGGTCGAGCACCTCCCGCCACTCCGCCCGCACGTCGGAGCCGCGCAGCGCGCACTCCACCCGGGTGGGGGAGCACCAGGTCACGAACTCGTCGAAAGCGTCCTGCGCCGCCAACGCCTGGGTCCGGACGAACGCGCGTACGCCGAGGCTGTGGTTGAAGACGCTCTCGAGCACGATCGCCCGCACCCGGTCCGGGTAGCGCTCGGCGTACTGCTGGCCGAGCAACGTGCCGTAGGAGCTGCCGTGGAACGTGAGCCGCCGTTCCCCGAGGGCCGATCGCAGCGCGTCGAGGTCGCGGACGGCGCTGAGCGTGTCGGCGTGGTTCCACACCGGGCTGGTCGCCCGGCAGGCCGTCCACGCGGCTCGGTTGCCGTCGACCGCTTGGTCGAAATCGGCCTGGCTGGTGAGCAATCCGGGCGGTGCGACGGCGAGCGAGCACGACGGGCCGCCGCTGCGGGCGACCCCGCGCGGGTCGAAGCTGACCGTGTCGAACTTGTCGAGAATCTCGGGGCTGAACCGGTTGCCGCGGCGGATGCGCTCGACGCCGGAGTCACCCGGCCCGCCCGGGCCGAACACCAGCGTCCCGACCCGCTGATCCTGCTTGAGCGCGGGCCGCCACGCGATCGACAGCTCGAACGTCGCTCCGTGCGGCCGCGCCCAGTCGACCGGTAATCGCAGCTTGCCGCAGCGCACGACGTCGTCGACGGGCAGTTTGGGGATGTCGTCGGCGCACTGCGTCCAGACGATGCGCGGTTGGGGTCGGTCGGCGCCCGAGGCCGGCGGCGTGGCGGCCAGCGCCAGGCCGGTCACGATGGCGGTCACGGACGCGACGATGCTGCGGCGACGGATCATGCCGTCCATCCTCGACAGTGCGCGCACCGAGACAACATCAGGTGATGCCCTGAGGCCACCCTGGTCTTGCGGCGGGCTGGCACTGTGGGCTGATGCGTCTCCTGCTGGTGTCGCTGCTGGTCGTCCTCACGGCAGCCGGCTGCTGGGTTCCGGTCGAGGCCGACCCGCCCACGCTGGCCGACGAGCCGCTGGTCGAGGTGTACCGGATTCCCTCGCCGGTGCCCGCGCCGGGTGAGGGGCGGCGGCAGTGGGCCTTCGTCGACCCCGGGAGCGGCGTCATCGCCGAGGGGACCGGGCTGGCCGCCGTCGACTTCGAGACCGGCCTGGTGCGCTGGACGCAGACCCTGCCCGGCACGTACGCGGCGAGCAGCGCGAACCGGCCGATGGTGCTCGACGACTATCTCGTCGTGCCGGGCCGGGGCGGGGCCGTCAGGGTGCTCTCGCGATGGTCGGGTGACCTGCTGTGGGAAAGGAAGTCGCCCGGCGGTCGCATGGTGGTCGCGGGCAGTGGCCTCGAGGCGGCCGTCGTCCTCAACCACTGCGATGCCCGGGGCTGCGACCTCACCGCCCTGCTGCTCGAGACGGGCAAGCGGGCCTGGAAGGTTCGTACCGCGGAACGGGTGACGCTCACCGACGGCCTCCACACAGTGGGCCGCACGACGATCTCGGCCCTGTCGCCCCTCGACGGCCGCCGCCTCTGGACCGTGCCGACGCCGCCCGGCCCGCTGCCCGTGCTCAAGCCGAGTCTCTACCGCCTGGCCGTGATCACGCCGCCCACCCGCCCCGGCTGCCGCATCGTTCTGCGAGGAATCGACTTCGGTAAGCAGGTGTGGAAACGGGAGGCCCGCACGTGCGACTTCGACGTCACGCTGGACGGCCTCCTCCTGCCCGAGCCGGGCCGGGTGACCGTTCTCGACGACTATCACGGGACCGCCCGCACCGTGCCCATCCGGCCCGGTGAGCAGCTGGTCACCGGCGAGCTGGCCTGGTCGGAGGCCGGCGGCTACCGGATCTGGCGCGAGTTCCCAGCCGCGCTGGGTGTCCCCGATCCGGATTCGGGCCGCCCGTGGGGCGTGCGGGCCGGGGCGGGCTGGCTGCTCGCGTCGGGTCCCGGGGTGGTCTTCTACGACCAGTCGCGGGGGCTGCGCCGCAGCTTCCCCGCCGCCACCGCGTTCGTCGTCCACGGCAGCAACCGCCTGATCTATCAGGTCGGCGACCAGTTGGTCGGGCTGGGCTCGACCAGGCAGCCTTAGCGGCGGCGGACGACCGCTGCGTCAGCGGCGGTGGACGACCGCCAGGCCGCCCTTGGCGGGGGCCACGGCGATGCCCCGGCTGTGCGGGCGCTCGGACGGCTCGGCGGTCGGTTCCAGGGTGAAGTCGCGCAGGACGGTGCGCAGCACGACGTTCATCTCGAGGGTGGCGAAGGCAGCGCCGATGCAGCGGCGGACGCCGCCGCCGAACGGGATCCAGGCCGAGGTGTCGGCCCGCGCGCCGGCGAAGCGCCCGGGGTCGAAGACGTACGGGTTCTCGAAGAGGGCCGGGTCGTCGTGCAGCAGGGCGATGCAGGCCGTGACGACTGTGCCCCGCGGCAGCGTCCAGCGGCCCAGCGTCAGCTCGTCGCAGCGCACCTGCCGTGAGGTGATCTCGACGACCGGGCGCACCCGTTGCACCTCGGTCAGGGTGGCCGCACGGAACTCGTCGTCGTCGAGTCGTTCGAGCACGGCCGGGTGCCGGCGCAGACGTTCGACCGCCCAGGCCAGGGTGGTCGCCGTCGTCTCGTGCCCGGCGGCCAGCAGGGTCAGCAGCTGGTCGGCGATCTCGCCGCGGCTCATCGGGGCGCCGTCGTCGTAGCGGGACTGCACCAGCATGGCCAGCACGTCGTCGCGTTCGTCGAGGGCCGGGTCGGTGCGCCCGCGGTCGATCAGCCGGTCGATGATCGCGTCGTACTGCCGCCGGTAGCGGGTGAAGCGGGCGCCCGGACCGTAGCCGCCGAGGTCGCGCCGGACCACGGGCAGCACGGCCAGGATCGAGCCGAGCCGGACCATCCGCGGGAGCAGCGCGCGCAACTCGTCGAGCTCGGCGCCCTCGGCCCCGAAGACCGCGCCGAGGATCACGTTGAGGGTGATGCGCATGGTCGACGGCATCACCGGGAACGGCGTTCCCTGCGGCCAGGCGGCTGTCTCACGCCGCGTCTCGCGTTCGATCAGGCCCTCGTACGCCCGGAGCCTGCGCCCGTGGAAGGGCGGGGTGAGCAGCTTGCGTTGCCGCCGGTGCTCGTCGCCCTTGATGGCGAAGAAGGAGCCCGGCCCGAGCACGGAGCCGAGGTTGGCGTCCGGGGTGTCGGCCTCGTCGGGGCTCGCCTGGAACATCTCGCGCACCTCGCCCGGGTCGGCGAGCATCACCATCCGGCCCAGGTTGAGCGACTGCACGGTGAACGCGGACCCGTAGCGGGCGCGCAGCCGTTCCATGGTGCGCCGCCGCGAGAGCGCGAAGCTCAGCGACTGGACCAGACGCGGGCTGGTGGGACCGTCCGGCAGCAGCACTGTCATAGCGACCTCCTCGCGCGGTACGCCGACGTACCGGGCCGACGGTACGCCGACGTACCGGTGCCGGGCAAGGGGTAGCGTGTGCCAGGTGACGACCCTCGACGCGCCGGCCGGCGCCGACACCGGGCACCGCCGCCGCCTGCTCGACGGTCTCGCCGCCGGCATCCGCGAGCGCGGCTATCGGGACACGACGGTGGCCGACATCGTCCGGGCCGCGCGCACCTCGAGGCGCACGTTCTACGCGCAGTTCGCCGACCGCCAGGAGTGCCTGGTAGCGCTGCTGCACGAGAGCAACCAGCGCACCATCGCGCGCATCACGTCCGCCGTCGACCCGGCGGCGCCGTGGGAGGCTCAGGTGCGCCAGGCCATCGAGGGCTGGATCGCCGCCGTGCAGGCCGACCCGCCGATCACGCTGAGCTGGATCCGTGACGTCCCTGCCCTGGGCGAAGATCGAGCCCGGCAGCTGCAGCGCGAGACGATGAGCAACTTCGTGGCCCTGATCCGCCGCCTCACCGACACGCCGCAACTGGCCGCCGCCGGCGTGCGCCCGGCCTCCGACCAGACCGCGACGATCCTGCTCGGCGGCCTGCGCGAGCTGATCGCCGTGACGGTCGAGGAGGGCCGCGACGTCGCCACGATCACCGGCGTCGCCGTCGACGCTACGGCGCGCCTGCTCGGCCCGCGCTGACAGCCGATCCCGGACCGCTTGCCGCTGTCGCGGTCCGGACGGCGTAGCGGTGCATGGTGGCGCCCTGCTGGAACGAACGCTGCTCCAGCAGGTCGAGCTCGACCGGCACGTCGTGGTCGTCGAACAACGGCCGTCCGGAGCCCAGGATCGCCGGGTGGGTGAAGAGCAGCAGCTCGTCCAGGAGCCCGGCCCGCAGCAGCTGCGTGGCGAGGGTCGCGCCGCCCACGCCGATGGTGCCGTCGGTCTCGGACCGCAGGGCGGCGAGCTGCTCGACAGCGTCGTCGCCGCCGATGACCCGGGTGTGGTGACCGGCGCTGTCGCGGGTGCGCGAGACGAGCACCTTGGGGGCGGCGGTCCAGATCTCGCCGTACTCGCGCATGTAGTCCGGCAAGGAGGCGTCGGCCCGCGCGCCGGGCCAGAAACCCTCCATCGTCTCGTACATGACCCGGCCCTGGACCAGGGCCGCGAGCGCCCGCGCCCGCTCGTTGAACTCGCGGTGCACTTCCTCGTCGATGCGCATCCAGTCGCCCCCTCCGTCGTCGCCGGGGGCCTGTTCGATCCGCAGGTCGAGAGACACGTTCATCCAGTACGAGAAGCGGCCCATCGGTCCCTCTTCCAGAAGTGGTTGCGATTTGCAACCACTATAGGGACGTGGCCCAGACGGCGGTGTCCCCGGACAGGGTCAGGCGGCCACCCGAGGGACCCGGCTGGTCCGGCGCCGACGCCAGCAGCACGTGGCCGGCCGGGACCGTGACCGGGGCCGCGCCCATGTTGATCCAGCACGTGATCGGGCCGGGGTCGCCGGTGCGGGCGACCAGGTCGACGCGGATCACGTTGCCGTCGAGGGTGACCGCGGCCAGGCCGGAGCCGAGCGCCGGGTGCAGCTTCCGCAGCATGATCGCCTGCCGGTAGAGGGTGAGGGTGGCGGTGAGGTCGGATTCCTGCTGGTCGACGGCGTACGCCGGCCAGTCGGCGGGCTGCGGCAGCCACGGGGTGGCGGTCGAGAAGCCGGCGTTCGGGTCGGTGGCCTCCCACGGCATCGGGATGCGGCAGCCGTCCCGGCCGGGACGCCGGCCGTGGGAGCGGAAGAAGATCGGGTCGCGGCGGGCGGCGTCGGGGACGTCGGCCTCGGGCAGGCCCAGCTCCTCGCCGGCGTACAGGTAGGCCGAGCCCGGCAGGGCCAGCATGAGCAGGGCGGCGGCGCGGGCGCGGCGCTCGCTGCCGTAGCGGGTGACCTGGCGGGCCTTGTCGTGGTTGCCCAGCACCCACGGGGCGGGGGCGCCGACCGTCTCGAACGCGGTCAGCGCCTCGGCGATGGTGTCGGCGAACGACGAGGCGTCCCAGTCGCTCTTGAGCAGGCGGAACTGGAAGGCGTGGTGCAGCTCGTCGGGACGGGCGTACCGGCCCACCTCGTCCAGGTCGGCCAGGGAGACCTCGCCGACCAGCATCTTCGGCTCGTCGTAGGAGTCGCACAGGGCCCGCCAGCGGCGCCAGATCTCGTGCACCTGCGGCTGGTTGGTGGTCATGGCCTGCTCGGGCCCGTGCCCGAACAGGGTGGGCGAGTAGATGCCCGGGTTGTCGCGGTACGAAGGGTCCTTGAACAGGCCGTACGCGACGTCCACGCGGAAGCCGTCGACGCCCAGATCGAACCAGAACCGCAGCGTACGGTCGAAATCCGCGACCACCGAGGCATCGTCCCAGTTCAGGTCGGGCTGCTGCGGCGTGAACAGGTGCAGGTACCAGCGGCCGTCCGGGGTGCGCGACCAGGCCGGCCCGCCGAACATGCTCTGCCAGTTGTTCGGCGGCTCCTCGCTCGCCGGCCGGAAGTGGTAGCGGGCCGCCTCGGGGCTGTCCGGGTCGGCCAGGGCGGCCTGGAACCACGGGTGCTGGTCGCTGGTGTGGTTGGGCACGATGTCCAGCAGCACCCGCAGGCCGAGGGCGTGGGCGTCCTCGATCAGGCCCCGCACGTCCTCGACGGTGCCGTACTCGGGGTCGACCGCCGTGTAGTCGATGACGTCGTAGCCGCCGTCGGCGCCGCCCGACACGTAGTGCGGGGTCACCCAGACCGCGTCCACGCCCAGCTCAGCCAGGTAGGGCAGCCGCGCCCGCAACCCGGCGAAGTCGCCCACGCCGTCGCCGTTGCCGTCCGCGAACGAGCGCAGATACACCTGGTAGACGACGGCGTCGCGCCACCACGGGGCGCGGGCGACGTGCTCGACGGGGCGCGTGTCCTGCATCGGCTCTGCTGACATGCCGCACCGATCGGCGGGTCGAACGGCGCCTCGCGCGAACGCAACGAACGGCAACCCGTGTGCGCCCGTGTCACTCTGGAGAGGTCGACACCGCTGGGAGGAACAAATGTCCGGAACGCGGCCACGAGGTGAGACCTTCGAGTACGCCGGGGCGACCGTCGAGCTGATCGACGCGCCGACCGTGCTGGCCGCGGCCAGGGTCAACCCGGTCGAACTGCTGCGCCGGGCGGATTGGCCGTCACCGGTGCAGCGCGTTGACCTGACCGTGGCGAGCGCCGACCGCCCGGACGGCCCGGTGCACACGTTCGCGGCGGCGATCAGCACCGCGGAGGAGCCGCTCTCCAAGGAACGCATCCGCAAGCTGGTGCTCGGCACCGACCCGGTCGGGCTGCTGCTGGCCAAGCGCATCGAAGCCGGCGACCCGATCGCCACCCGGATCGTCGACAACATCGGGGCGGCGGCCGCGGCGGCGTACAAGAAACTCGGTCTTGACCGCCCGAACGCGCCGGTCGCCCAGCGCGAGCCGGGCACCCTGGCCGACGCCGTGGTCGGGCTGCAGGCCGAACTGACCTACGACCCGACCGGCACGGTGGTGCGGCTGCACGCCGAGGTGCCGCGCGACGAAGTCACCCCGGCCCACCTGCAGGCCTTCGTGGGGCTGACGCTGCAGGCCGTCATCGAGCTGGCTGGGCCCGAGTCGCTGGCCGGCCGGCGGTACTCGGTGAGTCGCGAGGCGGTGTCCAAGGTGCCGGCCACGACGCAGACCGTCACGCTCGACATGGTGGGCGGGCTGGCCGAGGTGGTCGCCGAGCTGCGCGAGATCGCGGTGTCGTTCCGCCACCCCGAGGCGATGGCCCGGTGGGGCGCCCGCCGCCCGCAGGGCCTTCTCATGTACGGGCCGCCCGGCACCGGCAAGACCATGCTGTCGCGGGCGCTGGCCAACGAGATCGGCGCCGACTTCCGCGAGATCCGCACCCCTGAGATCCTCGACAAGTGGCTCGGCGGCTCGGAACGCAACATCAAGCAGATCTTCCGCGACGCCCGCCGCTACCGGGTGCCCACCCTCATGCTGTTCGACGAGTTCGACTCGATCATCAGCTACGCCGGCTCCGGCGGCGACGCGGCCAGCCAGGCCATCAACGCGGTGGCCGGCATCTTCAAGCAGGAGATGAACGACCTCATCGAGGCCAACCCCAACGTCATCGTGGTCGCCACGACCAACTTCCCGCACCGCGTCGACGACTCCCTGATCCGCTCCGGCCGCTTCGACGTCAAGATCAGCGTCCCCAAGCCCGACGAGGCCTCCCGGGCCGAGATCTTCCGCAAGATGATCCACGGACTGATCGCCGCCCATGAGGCCCCGGGCTTCCAGATGTTCACCGACGACCTCGACCTGACCGCCCTGGCCGCCGCCAGCCACGGCATGACCGGCGCCGACATCAAGGAGATCCTGCGCCGGGTCCAGCTCTCCAAGGCCATGCAGGACGCGCGCTCGGGTGGCCGGGTCGCCCCCATCACCACCGACGAACTGCTGGCCAGCGTCAGGGAGCTGACGGAGCCGACAGGGCCGCGCTAGGCGTGTCCAGGTGGCGGGAACTGCGCCAGGGCAGCAGCGCCGAGCTGGCCAGGACGCCGAGGCCGCAGATCAGCAGGGCCGTGCGGACGCTGGTGACCGCGGCCAGCAGGCCGCCGAGGGCGATGCAGACCGGCTGCACCGTGCGGGACGTGATGGCCCAGCAGGCGATCACCCGGGAAAGGTAGCCGTCCTCGGTCTCGGTCATGCGGTAGGTGGCGAACGCCGGGTTGAACACGCCCGAGCCGAACAGGGCCAGGAACTCGACCACGATCACCAGGATGATGCCGGCCACGCCGGCCGGCAGGAACGCCAGCGCCCACAGCCACAGGGCGCGGCCCACGCCGGAGACCAGCAGCACGCGCCGGCGGCCGAAGCGTGTGGTGAGGCGGCCGATGGTCAGCGCGCCCAGCACGCCGCCGAGGCAGGCGATGCCCCAGGCCAGGCCGTACTGCCACGGCGTGAAGCCCAGGTCGCGCAGCATCAGCACGGTGAGCAGGGGAGAGGCGGCCATCATGGCGCCGGCGAACAGCTGGGCGTTGATGAACAGCGCCCGCAGCCCGCGGTGGGCGGCGATGTAGCGCCAGCCGGCGGTGATCTCCTTGAGCTTGGAGGCGGTCGGGTGGCGTACGGGTGGGGGCGGCTCGGGCGTACGCAGGGAGCGCACGCCCACGGCGGAGAGCAGGAAGCTCAGGGCGTCGACCGTGATCGTCCAGGCGACACCCAGCGCCGACGTCAGGGCGCCGCCGAGGGCCGGGCCGGCGCTGTACGCCGTCCAGAAGGTCGCCTCGAAACGGCCGTTGGCCAGGTCGCGGTCGTCCGCGCCGACGAGGGCCTTGAGGTGGGCGCCGCTGGCCGTCGCGAAGATGATCGTGCCGATGGCCTGCACGACGGCGACCACGCAGAGCTGCGCGTAGGTCAGCACGCCGGCCAGCATCGCCACCGGGATGCTGACGATCGCCCCGAAGCGGACCAGGTCGGCCGCGATCATCACGGGGCGTTTACGGCGGAACTCGATCCACGGGCCGGCGGGCAACGCGAGCGCGGCCGCGGCCAGCCCGCCCAGCGCGGCCAGGAGCGACACCTGAAACTCGGGAGCGTCGAGGACGAGCACCGCGACCAGCGGCAACGCGCCGAAGCCGACGCCCGTGCCGAATTCACTGATCGCGTACGCCGACCACAGCCGGCGGAAGTCGGAGCCGAGCGCCACCCGGGCACCCTACCGGCATCGCCGATTGCTACGCGGGTGCGGCGCGCTCCACGATCGCGGCAGTGTCGGCGCTCGCGGGCAGGGTGCCGAAGGTGTGCCCCCACTCGCCGGCCAGGCGGCTCGCGCAGAACGCGTCGGCCACGGCCGCCGGGGCGTACCGGACCATCAGCGAGGCCTGAAGGACGAGCGCCATCCGCTCGGCCGTGCGGCGGGCGCCCTGTTCGTCCGGTGTGTCCTTCAGCCCGCTGACTGCTTCGGCCAGCCGGCGGTCGGCCTGAGCGGCCGGGGCGACCTCAGCCAGGAAGGCCTCGAGGCTGTCGGGCTCGCGGTGCAGCGTACGCAGGATGTCGAGGGCCTGGACGTTGCCCGAGCCCTCCCAGATCGAGTTGAGCGGCGCGTCCCGGTAGAGGCGCGGCAGGCCCGAGTCCTCGACGTAACCGTTGCCGCCCAGGCACTCGAGCGCCTCGCCGACCACGGCGGGCTGCCGCTTGCACACCCAGAACTTGCCGGCCGCCACCGCCAGCCGCTGGAACGCCTGCTCACCACGGTCGACCGCGCCGGCCAGCCGCATCGCCAGCAAAGTGGCGGCCTCGCTCTCGAGCGCCAGATCGGCCAGCACGTTGCGCATCACGGGCTTGTCGGCCAGCAACCCGCCGAACGCGGACCGGTGCCGCGTGTGGTGAACGGCCTGGTTGAGCGCGGCCCGCATGCCCGACGCCGATCCTGTCACGCAGTCGAGCCGGGTCATCGCGACCATCTCGATGATCGTGCGGACGCCCTGACCCTCCGCGCCGACCAGCCAGGCCACCGTGTCGTCGAACTCGGGCTCGCTGCTGGCGTTGCTGCGGTTGCCCAGCTTGTCCTTGAGGCGCTGAATGCGGAACGTGTTCCTGGTGCCGTCGGGCAGGACACGGGGCACGAGGAAACACGACAGCCCTCGGGGAGCCTGGGCAAGCACCAGGAAGAGGTCGCACATGGGCGCGCTGGTGAACCACTTGTGCCCGCGCAGCCGCCACGTGCCGTCACCCGCCTCCGTGGCGCGGGTGGTGTTGGCCCGGACGTCCGAGCCCCCCTGCTTCTCGGTCATCCCCATGCCGGCCAGCAGGCCATTTTTCGCCGTCGGCGTCCGCAACCCGAAGTCGTACGTCCTGGCCGTGAGCAGCGGCTCGTAGGCGGCGGCCAGCTCGGGCGCGTGCCGCAGCGCCGGGACGACGGCGTACGTCATCGAGACCGGGCACGAGTGACCCGCTTCCACCTGCGACCAGACGTAGAGCCCCGCGGCCCGGGCGACGTGCGCCCCTTCGCGGGCGTCGGCCCAGGGCGCCCCGGCCAGCCCTTCCCCGACGGCGACTTCCATGAGCCGGTGCCACGACGGGTGGAACTCGACCTCGTCGACGCGATGCCCGTACCGGTCGTGCGTGAGCAGCCGCGGCTCGTACCGATTGGCCTCCTCCGCCCACCGCTGCGCCTCAGCCGTCCCCGCCAGCTTCCCCAGCCGGTGCAGGTCGCCGACCGCCCAGGCCGCGCCTTCGCGCTCGACCGCCCCCAGCAACCCAGCGTCAGCCGCGACGTCACAGTCCACCAGCGGCGGCGCCTGGTTGAAGACCTCATGCGTCATCCGGCCAATCTACCGCCGGGTAACTTCCCGGCACCAGGTCCCGGCCCCGGTACGCCCGCCCGGTTGTTTCAAGATCGCGGCACTCGACGCCATGACCTCCGGTGAAGATACGGCGGCGGCTGCGGCCTGCAGAGTAGACGCGGCGGTGTCCGGTCAAGGACGCACGAAGACCGACATACGTCCCGCCAACCTGAAGCCGTTCTTGCTGTAAAACCGTGACGCCTCACTGTCTCGAGCGGTCAACAGGTACCAACGACGTACGTCGGGCATCCGGGCTGCCAGGCCCTCGAGCAGCGCGGTGCCATGTCCCTGCCGCTGCCAAGCAGGCCGTACACACATCTCTTGCAACAGGAAGTGGTCCTCGCCTTCCGAGCGCTCCAGATGCCCAACAGCAAAGCCCAGCAAGGCGCCGTCGGCGGCGCTCAAGAGGACACCGTATGCACGCGGCGTCGCGAGAAAGTCCGCCAGGCGCTGACTCGCGTCCTCAACACGCCAACATTCGTTCCATGGCGGCGCGTTGAACGTCTCGACGTAGAGTGCAGCGCACGCGTCGACATCCTGTTTCGTCAGAGAGCCGATCATCAGCCGAGAATGCCACGAGCGGTTCGGGCGGGGCGTGTGCTCGTCGGCAGGGGCCGAGCGTCGGGCGGACCTCGACCTGCGTGAAATCTCGGGACGGGTCACCGCTGGCCGCCGCGCGCGCTCGGCGGCAGATGAGGATCTCACTCAAAAGGCCTCGCCCTCCGGTCGCCGCATGGGTTACCTTCCTCCCGCGCGTCGGGCAAAGGCACATGGGAAGGGTGCGTCACGTTCAGTCGTGTTGCCGCAAGGCATGAGCCGGTTCGAGTCCGGTAGCCCGGCGCGCGCGTCGCGGCCGCATGTCCGGTGTGCGGCGACCTTGTCGGGTCGCCATGGCCCAATAGGCTCGCGGCAAGCAAATCGTGATAGCGGAAGCCAATTCTGACTTCCTCCGTCACCCCTGCCGCGTCGTCCCCGCCGATCGGGGACGATGATCGTGCGGTGAGCGATCAGGTGTTCCCCGATGTGGTGCTGCGGACTCGGCGACTCGTGCTGCGAGCGCTGCTCGACGAGGATGTCGATGCCATCGTGGCGGCCGTATCCGATCCGCTGACCCAGCGCTGGCTCCCGCTGCCGGATCCGTACTCCCGCGAGGATGCGATGTCCTGGGTGCGCGAACAGGCGCCGGCCGTGCGGACGGGCGGTCGCGGGCTGATCCGGGCCATCGACTGGGACGGCGCCCTCGCCGGTGTGATCGATCTGAAGCGCACTGATTGGCGTCATCGGGAAACCGAGATCGGCTACTGGGCGGCACCGACTTTCCGCGGCCAGGGCGTGATGAGCGAGGCGACCGTGGCACTGTCCCGCTGGGTGCTCACCGAGGCGGCATTCGAACGAGTCGTCCTGCGCATAGCTACGGGCAACCAGGCATCGACCAGGGTCGCCGAGAAGGCCGGCTTCACCTACGAGGGCACCGCCCGCAACGCCGGCATCGTCCACGCCGGCCGCCTGGACCTGACCATCTACTCGCTGATCCCTGACGACCTACGGTCATGACCACGCTCAGCGGCTACGAGAGTGTTCCTAGCCGGCCTTCCACCACCGGCATTGCGACAGCCAAAAAACCACCTGTTCTTCGGCCCCTCCAGCGAAAGCGCGGACGGTCGGCGGAACCCCGTCCGGGCACGGGTCTCGCGGGACCGGTGGTGTCAGGACACTGAACCGCCCGGACGCCATGCGGTCGCTCCCCGGCCGCCAGCGTCATTGGCGCATCGCCGTCATGTGTTCTGCCCACCGTCAGCCGGAGCAATTTCGAGAGTGCTCGTCCTTGGGCACCCGTCGAGCACTCACGGAACCTTTGATTTACTCCTGGCCATATTTCGAGTGGCCAACCGGGGGAGGTCTCTGCAGCTTGCGACTCGTGAGCGCTGCAGGTCCCGGCCGAACACCGTGCCAGTTCTCCAACCCTCGACAATGGACGACGGGAATGCCGGTGATGGCAGGCTGCCGTGGTCCGCCGGCCGGATTGGCACAGCCGGGTTTCCGTCAGAACGTTGCCTCGGGCATCGATGAAGTCGGATGCTGGGCCCCGTTGTGTGAACCGGCACCGATCAGCCACCGGGGGATTCCATGGCACATCGTGTTCGCCTCAGCAGACTGCTCGGCGCGGCGGCCGTGGCCGCGCTCGCGTCGACCGTCCTGACGCCCGCCGCGGCTCCGGCACAGTCGCCTGCCCGGCCCAACGTCGTGCTCGTCTGGAACGTCCACGCCCAGACTGCCATCTACGAGGTCGCACGCCAGTCGCCCACTGCGGGCGTCCGCAGCTTCGCCATGGTGCAGGGCGCCGTGTATGACGCGGTCAACGCGATCGCCGGCACCCCGTACGAGCCGTATCTGGTCGCTCCACCTGCCCGCCGCGGCGATTCCACTCCCGCGGCCGTGGCGACCGCGGCTCACCGCGTACTCCTCTCGCTCCTCCCGGCTCAGGCCGACGCGCTCCGTGCGCAGCATGACGAAGCGCTCGCCGCGGTCCCCGACGGCAGCGCGAAGCGCAATGGCATCAGGGTCGGCGAGGCCGCGGCGGCGGCCATGATCGCGGCCCGCCGCGACGACGGCGCGTTCTCCGACGCGACCTGGCCGGTCGGCACCGCCCCCGGGGCATACCGCCTCACCCCGCCGGGATTCGTCCAGGCCGGCGCCTGGTACGCCTTCCTCAAGCCGTTCGTCCTTGACACCGCCGCCTACCGCGTGCCCGGACCACCGGCCCTGACCAGCGCCGCCTACGCGCGCCAGCTCAACGAGGTCAAGTCGCTCGGCGCGGCCGCCAGCACCACCCGCACGCAGGACCAGACCGAAGCGGCGACGTGGTGGGACGACTACCGTCAGGTGGAGTGGTACATCAAGCGTGGCCTGGCCGCGGAGCACCGGCTGAGCCCGCTGCAGACGGCGCGCATGCTGGCGATGGTCGACGTGTCCACGGCCGACACGATGATCTCCTGCTACCAGCAGAAGCGGCACTGGAGCTTCTGGCGTCCGGTGACGGCAATCCCGCTGGCGGACATCGACGGTAACCCGGGCACCACCGCCGATCCGGCCTGGACGCCGCTCCGCGCCACTGCGCCATCGCCGGAGTGGCCCTCCGGGCACGCCTGCTACACGTCATCGATCATGACCGCGCTGCGGGAGTTCTTCGGCCGCGACGATCTGTCGTTCAGCGCCTACAGTGCCGACTCGGGCACAACCCGGCATTACGACAGCCTGTCCTCGGCTCGGGCCGAGCTGATCGGGGCGCGGGTCTGGGCTGGGGTCCACTACCGTGGCGCGGCTGTGCAGGGTGACCGGCTCGGCGAGGCTGTCACGCGCGGGGTTCTCGCCAACGAGTTCGGCCGCCGCTGACCGCTTCCTGGCCGGCGACATCCTGGCCGTGGTGTCGTCCGGGAGTGGGGTCAGATCGTCATGCCCGGGTCGTCCCACGCGCCGTCCGGTATCCAATCGTCGTACCCGGTTGCCCTCGGACCGGTAGGGGCGGGACTTTGTCCCGTCGCCGCAGGACAACGGCCGGTTATGGTCACCCGGTGGCGGGTCGGCGGGCGGTGTGGGTTGCGTGGGTGCTGTGCGCCGTCACCCTGCTCGGCGGGGTGGGCGCGATCGTGCTCGGCGTGCACAACGGCGCGGCGGCGTACGGGGCCGCGAAGAGCCACCTGCTGTTCGTGGGGACGTGCGCGGTGGCCGGGGCGCTGGTGGCCGGGTCGCGGCCGGGGAATGCGCTCGGGTGGGCGCTGCTGGTCAGCGCCTCGTCGTTCGGTCTGCTCGAGTTCTTCGGGGAGTACGCGATCGCCGGGAGCGGACCGGGGGCCCGGCTGGCGGGGTGGCCGGAGAACTGGCTGTGGGTCCCCGCGAACCTGGGGATGGCCCTGGTGCCGCTGCTGTTCCCCGACGGACTTCTGCCGCGCGCGAAGCTCTGGTGGGCGTTGCTGGGACCGCTGTTCGCGGTGGCCCTGACCGCCGTGGTGCTCGGTGCGTTGCGGCCGGGGCCGTCCGGGCAGGTACGGGACGGCGCGGGGGTCGACAACCCGTTCGGAGTGGCCGGTCTTGCACCCGCCGCGGACGCCGTGGGCGCCGCCTTCACCGTCCTGGCCGGGCTTGCCTTCGTCGTGGGCGGCGGCGCCGTGCTGTGGCGAGCCCGCCGCGCCGACGAGGTGCGGCGCCGCCAGATCAAGTGGGTGGCCTGGGCCTCGGCCGTCGCCGCGGTCGTCGTGGTGGCTCGGCTCGTCGCCGGGCTCGCCGATGCCGACACCGGCTCGGTGTGGCCTCGGGCCAGCCTGGTCTGGGAGGCCGCCGGGGCGGTCGCGCTGAGCCTGCTGCCGGCCGCGGTGACCGTGGCTGTGCTGCGGCACCGGCTCTATGACATCGACGTCCTCATCACCCGGACGCTGCTCTACGGCACCCTGTCGGCCTGCCTGCTCGGCGGCTATGCGCTGATCGCGGGCTACCTGGGCGCGCTGCTCGGCCGCTCCACCAGCCTGAGCGTGTCGGCGCCGGCCGCGGCGGCCGTGGCGGTGGCGTTCGCGCCGCTGCGCGACCGCATCCAGCGGGGGATCACGATCCTCATGCACGGCCGGCGCGAGGAGCCGTACGTGGTGCTGGCTCGCCTGGGCCAGCGCCTGGACGCCGCGGTGGCGCCCGCCGCGGTTCTGCCGCTGATCGCCGAGACGGTGGCCGAGACGCTGAGGGCGTCGTATGTCGCCGTGACGGTGGCGGACGACCCGGCCACCGTGGGCGCCCTGCCCGCCGATGCCGTTCCCGCCGACCTCCCGCTCACCTATCAGGGCGCCCCGGTCGGCACGCTCAGCATCTGGCCGCGGCCTCCGTTCGACGAAGCCGTCCTGACCGACCTCGCCCGCCAGGTGGGCGCCGCCGTGCACTCGGCGCGGCTCGCGGCCGACCTGCAGCGCTCGCGTGAACGCCTCGTCATGGCTCGCGAGGAGGAGCGCAGGCGGCTGCGGCGCGACCTCCACGACGGGCTGGGCCCCACGCTCGCGGCCCTCACCATGCGGGCCGAGGCCGCTCAGGACGCCCGCCCCGACGCCCTCAAGACCCTGCTCGCCAAGGTCGTGGACGACGCGGAGGCGGCGGTCGCGGACGTACGGCGGCTGGTCGACGGACTGCGCCCCGCTGCCCTCGACAGTCTCGGCCTGACCGGCGCCCTCGCCGCCCATCTGGCCGGGCTTCCCGCGGGCTCGCCCGCCGTACACCTCTCCGCGCCTGACGAGCTGCCCGTTCTCCCGGCCGCCACCGAGGTCGCGGCGTACCGGATCGCGGTTGAGGCAGTCACCAACGTGTGCCGTCACGCGAGGGCGGCCACGGCCTCGGTACGGCTCTCGGTCGTCGCGGACCGCCTGGTGGTCGAGGTCAGCGACGACGGTCGCGGCCCGGACGACGTACGGCCGGGGGTCGGCCTCACGTCCATGCGGGAGCGGGCCGATGAGCTCGGTGGCTCGTTGACCTTCGAGACCGGGACGGCCGGCACCCGGATCCGCGCGGAGTTGCCGGCGACCGCACCGGAAGGAAGCTAGTGGAGATCATCCGTACGCTCGTCGTGGACGACCACGCGGCGTTCCGGGAAGGGCTGCGGGCGCTGCTCGAGGCGACCGACGACATCGAGGTGGCCGACGAGGCCGCGACCGGGGAGCAGGCGCTCGCGCTGGCGCCCGTCGTGCAGCCGGACGTGGTGCTCCTCGATCTGGCCATGCCGGGCATGGGGGGAATCGCCACGACCGAGCGGCTGATCCGGGCCATGCCGCACATCCGGGTGCTGATCCTGAGCATGGCCGATGACGACGACTCGGTGTTCGCGGCGATGCGGGCGGGAGCGCGCGGCTACGTGCTCAAGGGCGCGCGCAAGGCCGAACTGCTGCGCGCCGTACGGGCGGTGGCGGCGGGCGAGGCGATCTTCGGTGCGGCTCTCGCGGTACGGCTGATGGGGTATTTCTCCGGGCTGGACCGTCGGCAGGCAGCGTTCCCGGAGCTCAGCGAGCGGGAGCGGCAAATCCTCGGTCTCGTGGCTCAGCACCTGACGAACCCTCAGATCGCCGAGCGGCTGGGGTTGAGTCAGAAGACGGTACGCAACGTCGTGTCGAGCATCTTCACGAAGCTCAGCGTGGCCGACCGCGCGCAGGCGATCATGCGGGCGCGCGAGGCGGGGTTGTGATGCGGGCGGGTCACCGAGCCGCCACCCGGTGACCCGCCCATCCCCCCGGTTACGCCGTACGGCGCAGCATGCGCAGACCGAGCGGGTACAACGCCGCGCCGATGAACAGCGCGCCGCTCGCCTGCACGAGCATCGGACGGTCGGCGGTCAGGAAGGGCAGCGCCAGGCCGATCACGAGCAGCACCGGCTGCCACCACCAGGCCCGGCCGGCCTTGACCAGGCCGATCACCAGCGCGAGCAGCGCGGGGTGGAGCAGGAACGCGGGCAGCAGGAAGCCGAACGTGACGCCGGAATACCCGTACGCGAGTTCGGTGATCGCGGTGGCCTGCGCGTCCGGCAGCGACTGCGCCAGCGCGAGATCGTAGAAGTCGGCCATCAACAGGCCCGAGCCGTTGATCGCGCCGAGCGCGCCGAGCAGGCCGGCGATCGCGGCCAGGCGCGGCATCCGGTCGTGCAGGAGGTACGCGAGGGCCAGCATCACCGGCACGATGATGATCGCGTTCCAGTGCAGCAGGACCCCGCTGACCTGCACCTGGGTGGCGTGCGTACGGAAGATGGCGGGGGCGTGGTCGGACCCGGGCGGGCCGGTGACGAAGCCGGCGAAGTGCGTAACCGGCCAGGCGAGAAGGCCGACGGCGCCGATCCGTACCCAGAAGCGACGGGTGAAGGTCTCGGTGGCAGTGAGCGTTGTGGTCATGCCGCAGACCCAACCGGATCTTTGTCCCGGCTCGCCTGGGGCAGCGGCCGGGAAGAATGTCCCGGGGGCAGCCGACGCGAGAACTGATGGAAGGCGGTGCGCATCAAGTAAATGGTCAGTGCGCGGCCTTACGATCGGAGGATCCCTGACCGGAAGGAGATCCGGCGATGCTGACCAGCGTCAATCGAGAGACCGTCGACCTGTCGTCCTATCCCGACCTGGTGGTGGTCTATCTGGGAATGCGCGTCAACCGGCTGTACGGCCTGCGCACCCTGATGGCACGCGGCCCGCGGATCGACCCGTCGGACAAGCCGGAGGGGCTGCTCGCGCACGAGCCGCTCCTGTGGTCGTTGTTCCCCATGCACCTCGGCATCCGCCAGTACTGGCGGGACCTACCCACGCTGCTGGCCTGGGCCCGCTCCGAGCCGCACCGCCTGTGGTGGCGCGACTTCCTGCGCGACAGCGGCGGCACCGGGTTCTGGCACGAGACCTACCTGCTGCGCGGCGGCATGGAGGCGGTCTACGACGACATCCCGCAGCGCCGCGGCTTCGCAGCCTTCGCCCCGGTGCACCCGGCCCGTGGCGCGATGTTCGGCTCGGCCGCGCGGGTCGGCCGCCCGCAGGACGACGTCGCCCCGGTCGTCACCGAGGACGACCTCTACGCTCCCGGGACCGGGCATTAGATTCTGTCATCCTCGATGAAGACCCCCTTCGAACGGCGCCGGTTCCGGCCGAACCTGTCACGCCGGCAGAAGGCCGTCAACGCGCCACGCGAAGATCCGCGCCCGCGGCGAAACGGTGAGGAGCCGATGTGGGGCTCACCCGGTGGAGGGACACGACGGCCGCAGCGATAGGTGACGGCTGGAGTGGGCATCGTGTGCTGCTGGCCGTCGAACGCTGTTAACGGATCGTCGTGGCGCCTGGGAACTATTGGACTACGGCGACGGGGCATGAGGCGTGGTGGAGAACGGCGTGAGTTACTGACCCGAGGCGTCTGCCCGCAAGTTTTGCGTGTCCGCGGGCGCCGAGGACGACGAGTTGGGCGTTCGCGCCGGCCTGCAGGATGGCGTCGGCGGGGCGACCCGTGGTCGAGTGCTGGTGCGTCGTCACCGTCGGATACTTGCGGGACCAGTTCAGCACGGCGTCGGTCAGCAGTTGGGCCGGGGCGCTTTCTGTTGCCGTGTGGTGTTGAAGCAGCGACTCGGGGTTGCCGAGGTGTGACCGGTTTGCCGCATGCAGTACTCGCAGCTCGGTTCCGCGTAGCGCTGCCTCGTGGAAGGCGAAGCCGAGCACGGCGTCGTCGGCGGTGGATCCGTCCACGCCGACCAGGATGTCGCCGGTGGCTGGAGCGGTACCTCGGGTGATCAGCACGGGGCAGGTGGCGTGCGCGGCGACTTTGATCGCGACGGAGCCCAGTAGCAACTCGGGCAGGCCTCCACGGCCGCGGTGCCCCAGCACGAGGAGGTCGGCGTGGGCGGATTCGCGGATGAGGACAGCGGCGGGGTCACCGGCGAGGATCTCTGTGGTGATCGGGACCTGGGTGGCGCTTGCGCGGTCGGTGGCGTCGCGGATGGCTTGTTGCGGCTCGGACAGCAGGTCGGCGGCAACGTCACCGTCCGGGTCGTTGGTCGCCCAGGCGGGGTGGTCGGCCCAGCAGTCGCCGTAGACGATGCGGACCGTGCGTTCGCGTAGCGCGCCTTCGCGGATGGCCAGGTCCACGGCGGCGAGGCTGGGTTCGGATCCGTCGACGCCGACGAGGATGGGTGGGCCGGTCATGGAAGTCTCCTAGGCGGGTGTGGGTCGCTTGGCGGTGTGCACGCGGCGGTCGAGGCGGATCGCGGCGTAGCCGAGGCTTGCGACGGCGGTGACGATGAGCAGGTCGGTGATCGCCAGCGGTTGGGTGCCGAGCAGGGACTGCAGGGGTGGCAGGTAGATGCCGGCGAGTTGCAGGGCGAGTGCGGCGCCGACAGCGGCGAGCAGCATCGGGTTGGCGCGGGTGCCGGGCCGGGCCCGGGAGCCCAGCGCGACGGCGAGTTGGGTGACGCCGAGGGCGAGGAAGGTCAGGGTCTGCCACGGGCGGTCGGTGGCGTGCGCCCAGATGCCGACGCCGATGGTGACCGCGGCGATGACCGCGCCGACGCGCAGGATGCGTTGCCACAGCCCGGCGCCGAGGATCGTTTCGGACGGCGGCCGCGGTGGCCGGTCCATGACGTCGGCGTTGACGGGTTCGCTGCCCAGGGCGAGTCCTGGCAGGCCGTGGGTGATCAGGTTGATCCAGAGGATCTGCGCGGGCAGCAGCGGCAGTGCGAGGCCGGCGAACGGTCCGGCGAGCATGACGGCTATCTCCGCTGCGCCACCGGACAGGGCATAGAGCAGGAATCGGCGGATGTTGGCGTAGACCCGGCGGCCTTCCTCGGCGGCGGCGACGACGGTGCGAAGTTCGTCGTCGGCCAGTACCAGGTCGGCGGCCTGGCGGGCGACTTCGGTGCCGCGTTTGCCCATGGCGACGCCGATGTCGGCGCGGTGCAGGGCGGGCCCGTCGTTGACGCCGTCACCGGTCATCGCAACGACCTGCCCGGCAGCACGGAGCGCGTCGATGATGGCGACCTTCTGCTGCGGGGTGGCCCGGGCAAAGACACGTGCGCCCTGTCCGGCGCGGGGGCCGGGTTCGGCGGTACGGCAGTCGACCACATCGTCACCGGCACCGATGATGCCGAGTTCGACGGCGACCGCGCCGGCGGTGGCCGGATGGTCACCGGTGATCAGCACCGGGGTGATACCCGCGCGTTGGCACGCGGCGATGGTCGCGCCGGCCGACGGTCGGGGCGGGTCGAGGATCGCGACCAGACCGAGCAGGCTCAGGCCCTGCTCCGGGGCACCGGGATCGGTGGACGGTGCGTGGTCGGCTTGGGCCACCGCGAGGACCCGGTAGCCGGCGCCGGCGAGGCCGTCGGCACGGGCCGCTGCCCGGTCGATCAGCTCGGCGGGATCGGCAAGGACCGCCGGTTGCAGAACGGCTTCCGGTGCGCCCTTGCAGACAGTCCGGGTCCCGCCGTCGGGGAGCTGGTGGGTGGTCGACATGCGTTTGCGGACGCTGTCGAACGATTCCTCGCCGATGCGGGGCAGCTGGGTGTGGAGGGTCTCGCGGACGATGCCGAGTTTCGCGGCGGCGGTGAGCAGGGCGACCTCGGTGGGGTCACCGATCGGCAACCACTCAGGGTTGTCGCCGTCCGGCGGGTGCAGGGAGCCGTCGTTGCACAACACGGCCGCTCGGAGCAGCTGCGACAGGTCGGGCACGTCGCCGTCGACCACGACCGTGCCGTCGCGTCGGATGTCACCGTGTGGTGCGTAGCCGGACCCTTCGACGAGGGCCTCTCCGGTCGGGGTCCACAGCTGTCGCAGGACCATCCGGCCCTCGGTGAGGGTGCCGGTCTTGTCGGTGGCCAGGACGGTGACCGAGCCGAGCGTCTCGACCGCGGGCAGGCGCCGGATGACGGCGTTGCGGGCGGTCATACGGCGGGCGCCGAGCGCGAGGCTGAGCGTGACGACAGCCGGCAGGGACTCGGGGACGGCCGCGACGACCAGGGTGATCGCGGTGACGATCATCAGTTGCAGTGGCTGGCCTCGGAACACTCCGAGGGCCAGGACGACGGCGCACAGCACCAGGGCGGCGGCGGCGAGGAGCCGGCCCACCCCGGCCAGGCGGCGCTGCAGGGGAGTCATGGCGGGCGCGGTCGTCATCATCGCGGCGATGCGGCCCATGGCGCTGGCCGCGCCGGTGGCGGTGATGAGAGCCTGCCCGCGCCCGCGGACGACTACCGTTCCCGCGGACACGTCCGCCGTCGACCCGTCCGGGCCGGCGGCCTTGTCGACCGGCGCCGACTCACCCGTCAGTGCCGCTTCGTCGATCAGCAGAGCGCTGGCCTCGACGACGTGGCCGTCGGCGGGCACGATGTCGCCTTCGGCGAGAACAAGCAGATCACCGACGACCAGTTCCGCTGCGGGCACTTCTCGCTGCGCGCCGTCACGCACCACCCGGGCGGCAGGTGCGGTCAGCGCGGACAGTGCGGAGATCGCCCGTTCCGCTTTGACCTCCTGGATCACCCCGACCGTGGTGTTCACGACGATCACGAACAGGATGACCGACGCGTCGGTGAAGTCCGCGGTGGCCAGCGTGAAGCCGGCTGCGGCCAGCAGCACCAGCACGAGCGGATCACGCAGCTGCGACACGATACGGCGCCACAACGGCGGCGGCCGGCGGGCCGGCAGCACGTTGCCGCCGTCGCGGGCCAGCCGCTGCGCGGCGTCACCCGACGACAGGCCGCCCGCACCCGGCGCGGCGTGGCGCGTGTCGTCCCCTCCGGGTGGCCGGGTGACACCCGACGGATCCGCAGCGACCTGAAGGTTGGGTACGGTCATGTCGTTCCTGCCTCGCTGGATCGTGGTGAGAGCTCCGCATCCTCGCGTCAGAACCGTTCGATGACCTGCTCCGCGGGTAGCCGTGGGGTGTGCGGTGCGGCGGTGCCGGCCGGATCGCCCGTGGTGAGCCGCAGGACGAGGTGCGGGTGGCCGAGGCCGGAGAGCAGGTGTCGGATGCGTTCCCGGGTGATGGCGACTTCAATGGTGGCGCTGAGCGGCAGGACCGACAGGCCGAGCTCGGTGGCGGTGAGCCAGGCAGCCGACAGTGCCTCGCCGGCGCGGAGCCAGCCGGCCTCGTCGTCCTCGGGTCCGTAGAGGATCGCGAACGTCGCGGCGTTCTCGTGCGCTGCGGAGACGGGCAGGTCGCCGTGGTGGCCGAAGTCGCGGCCCGGCACGGTCGTCTGCGTGGCCCGGTCACCGATGGCGGCGTCCGGGATGCCGCTGCCCAAGGGCCGGGTGCCGCCGGTCCAGTAGTTGACCTCCGCCTGCCAGGCGGCGTCCGCATTGTCGGCGCGTTGTGCCTGGTCGGCGGCGCTGGCCAGCTCGAGGACCTGGTCGGGACGCAGGATGTGCAGGCCTGCGCCGGCGGATGCGGCGGCTTCGACGACCGCGTTCAGCTGCTCGGCGTCTGTCGGGGTGCTTGCGGTGGGCCGGCGGTCGGTGTGCCGCAGCCCGATGGTCTGCCGGTGGCGGCGCGCTTCGAAAGTGACCGGGATCCGGTGGTCGAGGCGTAGCCGCGCGAGGTGATGAGGGTGTTCGGGATCCGGCATGCGCTCGAGGATGGTGTGCCAGCCGTCGGCGGCGAGACTGACCAGGGCGTGGTGCAGTGCGGCCCCGCAGCTGAGGACGGCGAGCCGGGAGTCGGGGTCGGTGACCTCGGCCCTGCGGCTGTGAACCAGGTAGAGGCTGAGTTCGTTGCCGGTGAGACGCCAGCGCCAGGGTTGGGTGTTGTGGATCGACGGGGCGTGCCCGGCCGTGGTCGCGGCGGTCGACAATGCCCGGCCCTCGGCGCGGGTGTCAGCGGCCCGGATCGACGCTTCGGTGCTCATAGCGGGTTCCTTCCTGGTGTGCTGAAACGGGGGCCGGTCACGGCGTGTGCGGCCAGGTCCAGTCGCGGATCTCGGGCAGGTCCTCGCCGGTGCGT
Source organism: Paractinoplanes polyasparticus (assembly GCF_019710575.1). Classification (GTDB taxonomy): domain Bacteria; phylum Actinomycetota; class Actinomycetes; order Mycobacteriales; family Micromonosporaceae; genus Actinoplanes; species Actinoplanes polyasparticus. Next base: position 41,134 of record NZ_JAHWFK010000015.1, read on the forward strand.
CGCACGTAGGCGCGGTGCTCGGCGCGTTTGTCGACCATCTGCTGGCGCAGGACGGCGGCGCGCCGGGCGAGGCCGGGTACCCGGTCGATGACGTCCATGACGAGATGGAAGCGGTCCATGTCGTTGACGACGAGCATGTCGAACGGCGTGGTCGTGGTGCCTTCCTCCTTGTAGCCGCGCACATGCAGGTTGTGGTGGTTGGTACGCCGGTAGGTCAGGCGGTGGATCAGCCACGGGTAGCCGTGGTAGGCCATGATGACCGGCCGGTCGGTGGTGAAGATGGCGTCGAATTCGGGGTCCGGCAGGCCGTGCGGGTGTTCGGAGACCGGCTGGAGACGCATCAGGTCGACGACGTTGACCACCCGCACCTTGAGGTCGGGCAGGTGCCGGCGCAGCAGGTCCGTCGCGGCGAGGACCTCCATGGTGGGTACGTCGCCGGCGGCGGTCAGGACGACGTCGGGGTTCCCGTCGTCGTTGCTCGCCCAGTCCCAGATGCCGAGGCCGCGGGCGCAGTGCAGGGTGGCTTCGTTCATGTCGAGCCAGGTCGGCGCGGGCTGTTTGCCTGCGACGATGACGTTGATGTAGTCGCGGCTGCGTAGGCAGTGGTCGGCGACCGAGAGCAGGGTGTTGGCGTCCGGCGGCAGGTAGACGCGGACGACTTCGGCTTTCTTGTTGACGACGTGGTCGATGAAGCCGGGGTCCTGGTGCGAGGTGCCGTTGTGGTCCTGCCGCCAGACGTGCGAGGTGAGCAGGTAGTTCAGCGATGGGACGGGTTTGCGCCAGCCGAGGTGCCGGGTGGTCTTGAGCCATTTGGCGTGCTGGTTGAACATCGAGTCGACGATGTGGATGAACGCCTCGTAGCAGGAGAACAGCCCGTGCCGGCCGGTCAGCAGGTATCCCTCGAGCCAGCCCTGGCAGGTGGTCTCGGACAGAATCTCCATGACCCGGCCGTGCCGGTCGAGGTGCTGATCCACGTCGTCGATGCGGGCCTGCCAGGCCTTGCCGCTGGTGTCGAGGACCGCGCCGAGCCGGTTCGACTCGGTCTCATCCGGCCCGACCAGCCGGAAGTTGCGGTAAGTGGCATTGGCGGTCATCACGTCGCGCAGCCAGCCGCCGAGCACCCGGGTGGCCTCTACGGTCTCGCCCGCCTTGACCGCGTGATCGCGAAAGTCGGGCAGCTCCAGGTCACGGGGGTAGCGACCGCCGTTGGTGTGCGGATTCGCCGACATCCGCAGGTCACCGCGCGGCAGCCAGTCGGTGACCCACGAATGTGGTGCACCGTCGGCATCGAACAGCTCATCGGGCCGGTAGGAAGTCATCCAGGCGTGCAGGGCTTCCAGATGCGCGGCGTCGTCACGAGCCGCGGTCAGCGGCACCTGGTGGGCGCGCCAGGTGCCCTCCACCGGCAGACCGTCGACGACCTTCGGCCCGGTCCATCCCTTCGGGGTACGCAGCACGATCATCGGCCACCGCGGACGGCCGGTGACCCCGTCCTCGCGGGCGGCCCGCTGGATCTCAGCAATCTCGTCGAACACCGCGTCCAGGGTCGCGGCGAGCAGCTGGTGGACCGTGTCCGGGTCGTCGCCGGCGACCAGGTACGGCTTGTGGCCGTACCCCTCGAGAAGCGCACTGAGTTCGGCGTCGCCGATGCGCGCCAGCACCGTCGGGTTGGCGATCTTGTAGCCGTTGAGGTGGAGGATCGGCAGGACCGCGCCGTCACCCACCGGGTCGAGGAACTTGTTCGAATGCCACGACGCGGCCAGCGGGCCGGTCTCGGCCTCCCCGTCACCGATCACGCACGCGACGACAAGATCGGGGTTGTCCAGGGCCGCACCATAGGCGTGCGACAGCGAGTAGCCCAGTTCCCCGCCCTCGTGAATCGACCCCGGCGTCTCCGGGGCGACGTGCGACGGGATGCCGCCGGGGAACGAGAACTGGGTGAACAAGCGCCGCATGCCGGTGAAGTCCTGCGAGATGCGCGGGTAGACCTCGGAGTAGGTGCCTTCCAGCCAGGTGTTGGCGACCAGTCCGGGACCGCCGTGGCCCGGCCCGGTCACGTAGATGACCTCCCGGCCGCGGGCCGCGACGATCCGCGACAGGTGGGCATAGAGCAGGTTCAAGCCGGGAGTGGTTCCCCAGTGCCCGAGCAGGCGTGGCTTGACCTGGTCCGGGTGCAGCGGCTCGCGCAGCAGCGGGTTGCCCATCAGATAGATCTGCCCGACCGACAGATAATTCGCGGCCCGCCAGTACGCGTCGATTCGGTGCAAATCATCGACGTTCAGCGGCTCACCCGCCGCCACATGCAGAGTGCCGGTGTCGTCCACGGGGGTCGTTCGGGTCGCGGTCATCGGACGATCGGCGTCATCGGTGTGCCGTTGACCGGCGGCGTCGTTGCAGGTGTGGTGGTGCTGGCCGCGGCGTTCTCGCGGGCGAGGAACGAGCCGAGTTCACCGATGGTGCTCATCAACGGGGCCGGGAACACGACGGTGCTGTTCTTGTCGACGCCCAGCTCGACCAGGGTTTGCAGGTTGCGCAGCTGCAACGCGAGCGGGTGCGCCATCATGATGTCCGCGGCCGCGCCGAGCGCGTCGGCGGCCAACGCCTCACCCTCGGCGGCGATGATCTTCGCGCGCTTCTCCCGCTCGGCCTCCGCCTGCCTGGCCATGGCCCGCTTCATGCTCTCCGGCAGCTGGATGTCCTTGAGCTCGACCAGCGTGACCTCGACACCCCACTCCTCGGTGGCGACATCCAGGATCGTCTTGATGTCGATGTTGATCCGGTCGGTCTCGGACAGCGTTTCGTCAAGGGTGTGCTGGCCGACCACCTTGCGCAGAGTGGTCTGGGCGATCTGGTTGATCGCCGCGCCGACGTTCTCGATCGCGACGACCGACTTCTCGGCATCGACGATCCGGTAGTAGGCGACGGCGGACACGTCGACGCTCACGTTGTCGCGGGTGATGATGCCCTGCGACTGGATCGGCATGGTCACGATCCGCAGGCTCACCCGGTTCAGCACGTCGACGAACGGGATGATCACGGTGAGGCCGGCCTTGCGGACGGCGATGACCTTGCCGAGCCGGAACAGGACACCCTGCTCGTACTGTTTGACGACCTTCACGGCGAGAAACGCCAGAGCAAGAAGCACCAGGATGATGAGAGCGATCCACAGGGACCACATGAGGAATCCTGACTTCGGCCGCAGCCGGATATTCGTGCCCGAGAACAGTCTGTATGCGAAACGCACCTGATCGCTGCGGTGGGCGAAGAAACGCCGAGACACACACAACAGCCAACTACCAGGCCACCGGGGTCCCGGGCGACACCTCAACCCTACGCCTGCCCACCGCGCCCGGCCGGGCGCCCGTCAGCCGGCTCGAAGAAATGCGCGTACGGTCATGGTGTCGCCTGGGCCCCCGGTGGCCGTTGAGCCCGTCGCTGCCGACATCGGGTTGACGCGCCTCAACCGGCCCGGCGGCTGCGCAGGAGCACGGCTGCCACCCTGAGTAGGTGGCACCGTCCTCCGAGTCATCCGTTGGTGCGCTGGACGCGCTGCGGAACATGTGTCACGAACACTTGAAGGAATGTGAGCGCGATGGTCAACATCGCCAACGATCACGAAACCTCACCCGTCACCACCACCGAACGGCGAGAGCAGGGCCCGAGGCGCCACGTCGGCACCGAACCCGCCTGGGAGAACGCGTTCCCGGTCACCGGCAGGACGGCTACCGCGACGCGGTACCTGCTGGCCGGCATCCGGATCGCGCTGGGCTGGGTGTTCCTGTGGGCGTTCCTCGACAAACTGTTCGGCCTCGGCCGCAGCACCCCCGCCGCGAACGCGTAGCTGGACGGCGGCAGTCCCACCGCCGGGTTCCTCGGCAAGGCCGCCACCGGCCCGTTCTCGGGCATCTACAACTCCATCGCCGGGAACGCCTTCGTCGACCTGCTGTTCATGGCGGCCCTGCTCGGCATCGGCGTGGCCCTGCTTCTGGGCATCGGCATGCGCATCGCCGCCGCAGCCGGGGCACTGCTGACCGTCCTGATGTGGACCGCGGTGCTGCCGCCGGCCACCAACCCGTTCATGGACGACCATCTCGTCTACGCCGCCGTGCTGGTCCTGCTCGCCCTGCTGGGCGCCGGAACCACGTGGGGCCTCGGCCGTCGATGGGCGGCGACCCCGCTCGTGCGACGCAACACCTGGCTGACGTAGAAGCGCACGGCGTGCGCGATCCGCCTGCCCGGATCGCGCACGCCGTCGGGGCCCCTTGAGGTCGGCGATGAGCACCGTAGCGGGAGCCGCAGAGCCGTGGGCGCGGAGGGATCCGGGTCGGTCAGCCAGCACTGTGTCCAGCACGCCACCTGCCCACCGTCGTCATCCCGAAATAGGCCCGACGGCCGACTGCCGCACAGAATCGAGGAATCCGTGACTGCGATCCGCGTTCGGTTCGCCCGGTGGCTGTATCAGCACGGCCGTCCCAATCGGCTGGCCCGCATCCTGAACCGGATATCAGCCCTCCAGTTCCGTAGTGGGAAGCTGGCGCCGCGCAACTGGGTGACGCTGGAGGTTCCCGGACGCCGCACCGGCAAGCCGGTGACCTTCCCCCTCGTCGTGGCGGACCACGAGGGCGAGCGCTATCTCGTGTCCATGCTGGGAGCCGCCTCGAACTGGGTGGCCAACGTGCGAGCCGCCGGCGGCCACGCCGTCATCCATCACGGGACCCGCGAGAACGTCCTGCTCACGGACGTCGACGCCGGTGCGCGTGCCCCGATTCTGCGCCGCTATCTCGCTGTCGCTCCCGGCGCCCGGCCACACATGGCCGTCGACCCGCGAGCGCCGCTGCCGGACTTCGATCAGATCGCCGTCCAATATCCGGTCTTCCGCGTCACCCACGATTCGTCGCAACACCCGGACGCCTCAGCCACCGTTGTCGCCGGGGCAACGCTGATGACCGCGCTGCTGGCTGCCGTGACCTGCTACCTCTACCGGCCGCTGATCATGCGGTGCCCGGCACGCTCAGGCGCGCCCGGTCCGGGCACCGGCCCACCCGCCCACCTGGAGGCGAGCACCGTATGACGCACCTGACGGACACTGCAACCATCCATCACCATGACCGTCGCGTAGAACCCGTTGCCCTCGATCGCGTCACTGTCGTGCCGATACGCCACGGGCGGCGAACCGTCGGCGCGTACGTGATGACGCCGCAAGGAGTCCGCTTCCAGCCCGCCACCGATGTCACCCGCATCGTGGTGACCGCCGTGACCACCGTGGCGCTCACCGTGGTCACGATTGCCATCGCTGTCGCGGTACGGCGGCCTCCCGCGATCCGGTCGGTCACGATGGGCCCCGGCGGCTGGGTCAGCCTCAAAGGGACGGCCTTGCCGCCGATGCGCGACTCTGTCGCGCCGTCCCGGCCATGGTGGGCCCGGTCGCTGCGGGCACGCCGGCTCGTCGTCGAGCGTTGACGATGTCACGGCCGGGGCACACCGGGGACACACCGGTGCTTGCGGGCTCTTCCCCATCCTCCTGCGCCGACGTGACGCTGTACTGGCTGCCGCTCGGCGCCGGCGGTCATTGCATCCGCCTCAACGGACGCATCTTCGAAGCCCTCCAAGCACGTCACGAGCACCGGCCGATCCGCGACCTCTACCACTCCGCACTGCAGGTACGCCGGGGCGCTGACCGATTCGTCATCGAGATGACCCCCGTAGTGGGCGGCGGACCCGCCGATCGCGGCGTCGTCCGCGAAGGCCCGGTCGGTTCCCGGCTCCTCGGACGTTCACCGCTGTTCCGGTACGAGATCAGGCGGTGGCGCGACGGCACCATCCTGGACGTGGCCGGAGCCGTCGCCGGTCCGTGCATCGTCAGCGCGGACGCCACCCGGGCACGTGAGGTGTTACGCCTGGTGGCGCTCGTCCCGGCGCTCGTCTGGGGCCGCGACGAAAGCCGTGCCGGCGAGATGTGGAACTCCAACTCACTGACCGCCTGGCTCCTCGCCGGCAGCGGCCATCGGATGGAAACCATCGGCCCACCCGCCCACGGCCGCGCTCCCGGATGGCAGGCCGGGCTGACCGTAGCCGCCCGGAGCAGCGATTCCGGCCGACACCACACGATGACACACGGGAGGTCGGCCCGGCGTGTCGGAAATCCGTCGGGATGAGGGAGCGGAACTGCTGGCGGTGGGGGTTATGGTTTGGCGTTGCGAGCGGAGGGGGAGCGGTTGAGCACGACAGCGGCCGGCCTGTCCGCGCAGCTGGCCGAGGCTCGGCAGTTCGCCGTCGACGCCGGGCGGGGCGACCTGGCGGAGCGGCTCGAGCGGGCTTCGGCGGCGCTCGCCGAGCGCAGCGACTCCGTCGTTGCCGTGGTCGGCGAGTTCAAGCAGGGCAAGAGCAGCCTCGTCAACGCCCTGCTGCACACCGACCTGTGCCCGGTCGACGCCGATGTGGTCACCGCGCTGCCGACGATTCTGCGGTTCGCCCGTCCGCCCGCGGCGTTCCTGATCTCGGACGGCGACCGGCGTGAGCCGATCGAGTTCGCCGAGCTGCCCAAGCACATCACCGGCAGTGACGCCGATCCGGCGCCCCGGGCGGTCGAGGCCGGCATCGACCGGCGGCTGCTCGGCGCGGGGCTGGCCGTCGTCGACACGCCGGGGGTGGGCGGGCTCGACTCGGCGCAGGGCAACCTCACCCTGGCCACGCTCACCACGGCGGGGGCGGCGCTGTTCGTCACCGACGCGGCGCAGGAGCTCACGGCCCCCGAGGTCGACTTCCTCCGCCGTACGCGGGAACGTTGCCCCCGCACCTTTCTCGTGCTCACCAAGACCGACCTGCACGTCGAGTGGCGTCGCATCGCGTCGATCAACGAGGCCCACCTCAAACGGGCCGGCCTCGACGTGCCGATCATCGGAGTGTCGTCGTTCCTGCGGGTGCGCGCCCACGCCCGCGACGACACCGCCCTCAACGAGGAATCCGGCTTCCCGCGCCTGGTCGAGCTGCTGCGTCGCGAGATCGTCGACGCCGACCGGAGCGAACGCATCGACAGCGCCCGCGCCGAGCTCGGCTTCGTCGTCGCGCAGCTCCGTGACCGCCTCGACGCCGAGGAGTCCGCGGCCGACCCGCGCCGCGCCGAGCGCTACGCCGAGCGGGCCCGGCGCAGCGCCCAGCTGGTGACCGGCACCTGGCAGACCGTGCTGGGCGACGGCATTCAGGACCTCGCGGCCGACGTCGACCACGACCTGCGCGAACGCCTCCGGCTGATCATCATCCGGGGCGAGCAGCTGCTGGCCGAGTCGGATCCGCGCAACACCTGGCAGGACTTCCAGGCCTGGGCCGCCCGCGAGGCCAGCCGGGCCGCGGCCGACAACCTGATGCTGCTGGTCGCCCGGGCCGAGCAGCTCGCGCGGGACGTCGCCGACCGTTTCGGGATGGAGGCGCACGACCTCAGCGCGACCCTGCCCGCCGTCGGCCCCGCGGTGCACAAGGCCCGCGACCTCGAGCTCGACTTCCAGAAGTCCACCATGCAGCAGTTCCTCGGCGCGTTCACGGCGGCCCGGGTCGCGTACGGCGGCTTCTTCGTGCTGGGCGGCGTCGGAGCGCTCGTCGGTGTCGCCTGGGCGGCGCCGCTGGGCCTGCTGGCCGGGGTCGCCTTCGGCCGCCGCCTGGTCAAGGCCGAGAAGGAACGGCAGGTGCAGCAGCGCCGCCATCAGGCCGGGCAGGAACTCCGCCGGTACGTCGACGAGGTCGGCTTCCACGTGGGCCGCGACAGCCGGGAGTCCGTCCGCCGCACCCAGCGGCACCTGCGCGACGAGTTCGCCACCCGGGCCCGCGAGCTGAGCCGTTCCGCCGCCGCGGCCGAGGCCGCCGTACGCGAGTCCGTGTCGCTGACCGGCGAGCAGCGCCGCACCCGGGCCGCCACCGTGGCCGAGCAGCGCCGCCGCCTCGAGAGGCTGGCCCCGTGAGCCTGCTCGACGACACCCGGACCCTGCTCGACCGGGCCGTGGCCGAGACCCGTGATCCCCGTCTGGCCCGGGCCCGCGGCCGCCTCGACGAGCCGCTGCGGGTGGCCATCGCGGGCAAGCTCAAGGCCGGCAAGTCCACGTTGCTCAACGCGCTGATCGGCGAGGAGCTGGCGCCGACCGACGCGGGGGAGTGCACCCGGGTCGTCACCTGGTACGCGGACGGGCCCACGTACGCCGTCACCTCGTACCTGACCGACGGCAACGCCGAGGCGCGCCCGTTCACGCGGCGCGACGGCGCCGTCCGGATCGACCTGGGCCGCCCGTCCTTCCAGGTCGAGCGGCTGGAGGTGCGGGTGCCGAGCGCGCGCCTGCGCCGCCACACCCTGATCGACACGCCCGGCATCGAGTCGCTGTCGGCGGACGTCTCCGCCCGCACGACAGCGTTCCTCGAGGCCGAGGGCGAGCACGCCACCCAGACCGACGCGGTGATCTACCTGCTGCGGCACCTGCACAGCGGCGACGTCCGCTTCCTGGAGGCGTTCCACGGCGACGACGGCGCGGGCACGCCGGTCAACGCGATCGGCGTGCTGTCGCGGGCCGACGAGATCGGCGGCTGCCGGCTCGACGCGATGACCGCCGCCGAGCGGGTCGCCGACCGCTACGCCACCGACGAACGGCTGCGGAAGCTGTGCCCGGTCGTCGTGCCGGTGGCGGGCCTGCTCGGGGCGGCCGGGGCGACCCTGCGCGAGGGCGAGTTCCGGGTGCTGGCCCAGGTGGCGGAGCTACCCATGGACGACATCGTCGAGCTGCTGCTGACCGCCGACCGGTTCGCCGCGACCGGCGACGAGCGGCGGCGGCTCGTCACGAGGCTGGGGCTGTTCGGCGTACGGCTGGGAACGCGGTTGATCCGCGAGGGCCACGTGACCGACGCGGCCGGGCTGGCCGCGGCCCTCACCGAGAACAGCGGCATCACCCGGCTGCGGGAGGTGCTGCGGACACACATCGAGGGCCGGGCCGAGGTGCTCAAGGCTCGCAGCGCCCTGGCCGCCCTCGACGACTGCCTGCCGCCCGGCTCACCGCTGGTGGCGGAGGCCGAGCGGATCCGCGCCGGGGCGCACGAGTTCGTCGAGCTGCGCCTGCTGCACCAGCTGCGGTCGGGCCGCCTGCCGGTGGCCGACGACCGCCGGGCCGAGCTCGACCGCCTGCTCGGCGGGGCCGGCAGCGCCCCGTCCGAGCGACTCGGTGTTCCCGCCGACGACGTGGTGGACGCGGCCCGGACGGCCCAGGCCCGCTGGCAGCGCCTGGCCGAGCACCCGCTCTCGGCTCGGGACTTCAAGGCCGCGGCCCGCGCCGCGGCCCGCACCTGCGAAGGCATTCTGGCCGGTCAGAACCAGCAGGGGTGACCCTCCCGCTCGCCGGGCTTCGTCAGCAGCGTCTGGCTGGTGCCGTCGGTCTTCATGACCACGACCGTGGGCTCCTCGTAGGTCCCGCGCACGAAGGCGATCCACTTGCCGTCCGGCGAGAACGTCGGGTCCATCTCCCGCTCGGGCGAGTCGGTGAGCCGGCGCGGCGGCGTGCTGCTGTCCTTGGCGATGATGTAGATGTCGGAGTCGTTCTTGCCGATCTGCTTGGTGTAGACGATCCAGTGGTCGTTCGGGTCGAGGGCCGGGTCGACGGCCGGCCCCATGCTCGCATCGGTGATGCGCCGCTCGACCTTGCGGGTCACGTGCATCGCGTACAGCAGCCGGGCGCCGTCACGCTCCTGCCAGTAGACGATCGCGTCGTTGTTGGAGGTCCAGACCGGGTCGTCCTTGGGGTCGTCCGAGGTGGTGAGCTGCTGGGGCTCGCCGCCCGCGGCCGGGACGGTGAAGAACTGGTTGACCTGGCCGACCTTCTTCACGAAGACGATCTGCTGGTCGTCACCCGACCAGGAGGCCCGCCCGTTGGTCGCGCCGGACGCCAGCTTGCGGCGGTTGCTGCCGTCCGCGTCCATGATCATGATGTCGCTGGTCGAGCCGGGGTTGAGGTGCGTGAGCACGACCTGCTTCCGGTCGTGCGACCAGCGCGGCAGCGTGTCGCCGTCGACGGTCCCGGCCAGCTGCTCGCGGGCCGTGCCGAGGCCCGGCTTGAAGAACGAGACGGTCGAGACGCGGTCGGTCTGCGAGACGGGCCCGGTGTCGACCCGGACGAGCAGCCGCGCATCGGTGGCCAGGCCGGGGATGGGGGTCCCGACCGGCGCCGACGAGGAGGCCGGCACGGAGGGGGGCGTCGAGCCCTGCGCCTTCTCGGCGCCTTCGCCCGCGCCCCAGTTGAGCGCCACGAGGGTACCGGCGGTGGCGGCGATGAGCACCGCGCCGGCTGCGCCCGCGATCGCGAGGCGGCGGTTCTTCCGGCGGGGGTGGGGCGGCTCGGGGTCTGTCGGCTTGCTGATTTCGTACGGGCGTAGGCGATCAGCCGGAGGCGGGGTTCCCGGTCCGGGGTCATACGGCCCTCCGACACCCGGTCCGTACGGGCGTGGTCGCTCAGCCGTAGGCGGTGTCCCCACTTGGGGTTCGTACGGGCGCTGGTCAGTCGCTGTCGGCGGCGTTCCCACCTCAGGGCTGGTCGGGAACGTGGCCGTTGGCGCCAGCGGTGGAGTCGGCGTCGAACCCGGAACGGACGCGGCCCCGCGGCTGAACGCGACCGGACTGCGCTGGTCGCCCTCCACCGCCTGCGTCGGCATGGCCTGAGTCGGCGTCGGGTGTACACCAGCTGCCGCGACCGCCGGCGCTGAACCCTGAACGTGCGGCGCGACCGATCCCGCCTCGAAGCTCCGCGACACCGGCTGGTTGTCCGGTTGCCACCCCGGCTCGACGTTCTGCTGGGCGGTTCGGGGCATCGCCCCCGTGGCCGACATCGGCGAGCCAGCCGGCGACTCCGCGTGGTCGGCCCACGGGTCCTGTGCCTCCGGGTGCTCGGGTGCGGCGAGCGGCGCCCCCGTGGCCACGGCCGCGCCCAGAGCGATGCTGTGCTCAGGATGCGGGTCGGCCACGACCGGCCGCCCGAACTCCTCGGACAGCATCTGCGCCACCAGCGGGATCCGCGACGACCCACCGGCCAGCAGCACCGCGCTGACCTGCCCCGCGTCGACCCCGGCCCCGCGCAGAGCCCGCCGCGTGGCCGCGATCGTGTCCTCCAGGGCGGGCGAGATCATCGACTCCAGCTCGGACCGGTTGAGCCGCACGCGCGTGTGCAGCCCCGGAAGCGCGACGGGAATCGAGGTCTCGGTGTCGAAGGACAGCGCCTCCTTGGCCTCCACGCAGTCGCGCCGCAGCCGGGCCAGCGCCTCGGTCACCGCGTCGTCGTCCGGGTCGAGCCCCTGCGCCCCGCTGCCGAGCGCCCCCACGACGTGCGCGAACACAGCCTCGTCGAAGTCGGCCCCACCCAGTTGCTCGACGCCTTCGGGCTCACCCACCAGCGAGAACCCGTCCGCATCGCGCCGCAGCAACGCCACATCGAACGTCCCGCCACCCAGGTCGTACACCAGGACGGTCTCACCCAGCGCGATCCGCCGAGCCGTCGCGTGCTGCAGCGCCGCCGCCTCCGGCTCGGTGATCAGCTTGACCGCGCCCGCGTCGGCCAGCCGCACGGCCTGCGAGAACTGCTCACGCTTGTACGGCCCCCAGTTGGCCGGATGCGTCAGCGTCAGAGAAGCCGGAGCCCCGTCCCGCAGCCGGGTGACTTCATCCAGCACATGCCGCAACAGCTTGGCCGTCAGAGCATGAGCCGAGAACGGCGTCCCACCCACCAGAATGGGAACCGGATCCCCGATACGCCGCTTGAACTCCCGGGCCAGCCGCCCCGGCTCCGCCAGCCCTCGCCGTTCAGCAGCCTCCCCCAGAAGCAGCCCACCGTCATCCTTGACAAACACCAACGACGGAATCTCGGCCCGCCGCCCACCCAGCCGAACAACCTCGACCCGCCCCGCGTCATCACGCAAAGCCGCCGCTGTCTGAGTAGTGCCCAGGTCGATGCCGAGCCCGTAGGTCCCCTTCACGCCGTAGATAGTCCCAGACCCGCACCATCCGCGACGCTGCCCGAATGGGTAAGTGAACCGTGCCCAAGGCCGGATGTCCGACAGAAAGGATCTTCGGTCAGTCGGCAAGCTCAGCGGCAAGCTGATGTGCCCGAGCGATCGCTTGGATCGGTCAGGTCCCTGCGCGCAGGACCGCAGCCTCGACCGCTGCGATGAAGCTGCGCTCGGCGGGGAGGTCGCGCAGTTCGGCGGTGTGGCCGATGAAGACCTGCGGCATGCGACTCCGTTCGGGGGATCAAGGATCCCGCACCCGGTCGCCGCCCGGAAGTCCGTGTCGAAGATCTGTCCCTCGGGCGGGTGGCCGGTCCATCATCTCCGGAGAGGCAGTCCCGTCCGCGAAGCATGTCTGACCTGGGGAGTTCACCTTGCCGAAACCTCCGTTCGCGCACTGCGAGTTAGGTTCCAGTCATTCTCGACAACGTTGATCCCTTCATCGGCACCGCGGCGACGGATCTGCCTCCCGCCCGCGGTCTGGCCGGCACGTGGTGGTTCCCGAAGCCGCAGGTGGGCAACACCCACCCCGGGGCCACCGCGCCCTTCGGCATGGTGTCGGCCTGCGCCTACTCGGGCGCCTATCCGACCGGGTACGGGCTCTACACCAAGAACACCGAGGGTGTTCCCGAGACGATGTTCGAGCGGGTGCAGGCGTCCGGCTTCACCCACTTCCAGCAGTCCGGCACCGGCGCCATCCGTAAGTACTACAACTATGTGCGGGTCACCCCGATGGTGCAGCCGCTCGACGAGCTCGGGCAGTCGTGGCCGTTGCACGACGAGGAGGCGTCGCCGGGCTATTACGCGGCCACGCTGGGCACCGGCATTCGCAGTGAGATCACGGTGGGCGAAAAGGTCGCCGTGCACCGTTACACGTTTCCGGCGCACAGCAGCGCCCGCGTGGTCATCGACCTGTCGTGCGGGGGGCTGGCCACGGAGCTGGGCCGGACCGTTCCGCTGCGGGCCCAGATCGAAAGCATGGGGCACGGGCGCGCGCAGGGCACCGTCGTCATGGAAGGGGTGCCGCTCTCGGTGTACGCCGAGGTCGACAGCCCGGGGTGGCGGCAGATGCTGTGGTACGACCGGCGCCTGATCGACGGGGGCACCCGGCTCGACTTCGACAGCATCCGGCCCACCAACCTGCGCCCGTTCGGGCTGCTCTTCATGGGCTCGGCCCGCGCCGGGCAGACGATCGAGGTGCGGCTGGGTTTCTCGCTGCGCGGCAACGATCAGGCGCGGGCGAACCTCGAGCGGGAGTGCGGCTCGGATCGGCCGGCGTTCACCGCCGTACGCGCGAAGACCCGGGCCACATGGCGGGAGCATCTCGGCAAGGTGCAGGTCGAAGGGGGCACACCGGCCCGGCGTACGGTGCTGTCGACCGCGCTGTACCACGCGCTCATCAAGCCCTGCTTCGCCGACGACGAGAGCCCGTTCTGGCCCGACTCCGGCCCGTACGCGTTCGACGTCTGCACCATGTGGGACATCTACAAGACGCAGATCCCGCTGTTGTCCGCGCTCGTGCCCGACCGGGCGGCCGACCTGCTGGAATCGCTGATCCGGGTGTGCGAGGAGGAGGGCAATTTCCCGATCGGCTACCGGATGGCCCGGGGCGCCGACCGGTTCTTCCGGCAGGCGAGCGCGCTCGCCCACACCGCCCTGGCCGACGCGCACGCCCTGGGCACCTCGCGCATCGACTGGGCCTGGGCTCTCGTGCACATGGTCGACGACCTGCGCCGCATGTACGGCGAGGACTTCTACGAGCACGGCGTCGTGCACCCGATCACGCATACTCTCGACCTGGCGATCGGCTACCACTGCACGGCCCGGGTGGCCCGCGCGCTCAACGACCACCGGCTCGCCGCTGATCTCGAGGAGCGCAGCAAGGGCTGGGTCAACGCCTTCGACCCGGACAGCGGTCTGCTCCGGAACTCCGAGTTCTACGAGGGCGGCAAGTGGAACTACTCGTTCCGGCTGCTGCACGACATGCGCGCGCGCATCGAGCTGGCCGGCGGCGACGCCCGGTTCATCAAGAAGCTCGACCGGTTCTTCGGCTTCGGCGCCGAGATGGTCAAGCAGCCGGGCCGGCGGCCGCCCGCGGCCGAGATGGCGGCCGGCTACGCGCTCAAGCGTTTCGAGGGCCTGAACAACGAGCCGGACATGGAAGCCCCGTGGGCGTACCACTACGCGGGCCGGCCCGACCGCACCGCCGAGATCGTGCACTCCGCGCTGACCTGGCAGTTCGGCACCGGGCCGGGAGGGCTGCCGGGCAACGACGATTCGGGCGGGCTCAGCTCCTGGTACGTCTGGGCGTCGCTCGGCCTGTTCCCGGTGGCCGGCCAGCACCTGTTCCTGATCAACACGCCCGCCTTCGCCGGCGCCACCATCCAGGTGCCCGAGGGCGAGTTCCACATCGAGACGAGCGGCCACCGCGAGACCCCGATCGGCGTCGACGGCCTCGACCACGAGCCGCCGCCCCTGTACGTGCAGGAAGCGACCCTGAACGGCAAACCCCTGCCCGCGACCCACCTGAGCGCCGCCGATGTGCACCGCGGCGGCCGGTTGCACCTGCGGCTGGGTCCGGAGCCGTCGAGCTGGGGGAGTGGGAACCGCCCGCCTTCCCTGTCCGATCCGCTGGAGGACACGCGTTGAACGAACCCGACCGTCGTCTCGTCATCGTGGTCCGCGCGGACCCGGTGATCTGCGGCCATTCCGGCGAGGCCCGCAACCTCGCCGAGGTCGCGCTCACCCGGGGCTTCACGGACGTCCGCCTGCTCACCTGGCCCATCCCGGTGCTGCAGGCGGCCGGTCTGCCGCTCAAGCCGCTCGACCGGCTGCTGCCCTACAGCGAGGGCATCACGGTCGAACGCCCGGAGGCGGTGGGCGACTACCGCGTGCCCGACGGCCGCCACATGGCCGGCCTGACCGGGCGCCTGGTCGAGCTGCTGGCCGAGCCGATACCGACAGTCTGCCTGTCGATGTATCTCGTCCCGCACCAGACCGTGGTGGTGGACGCGGTCACCGCGGCCCGGGCGGCCGGCCTCGACCCGCAGGTGCACACCATCGCCAAGGCGGTCGGCTCGGATGTCACCAACGTCATCCGCCAGTGCCTGCGGGAGGGCCGCTTCGGCGCGGCGACGGTCCTGTTCACCACGTTCCTGGCCAACGACGAGGTGGTGGCGGTCTCGGAGTACACCAAGGACGAGATCATCTCGTCGGCGCTCGAGGTGGATGCCGCGTGCGGCACGACGTTCGCCGAGCAGTGCCGCGAGCGGGTGACGGTCAGCTACCCGCCGATCGACTCGTCGGCCTACCTGGACCTCGACCCCGAGGCGGTCGACGCCGCCCTGGCCAAGCGTGGTCTCGAGCGCGACGGCTACATCCTGTTCCTGTCCCGGGTCGCCCGGGCCAAGGGGATCTACGACCTGGTCATCGCGTACGGCCAGATGCGCAGCCGCGACACCGTGAAGCTGGTGGTGGCCGGCAACGGCCCGGCGCTCGAACACGTCCAGGCGATGTCGAAGGAGGACGACCGCATCATCTTCCTCACGGACGTCGACGACGAGGAGAAGCCCCTGCTCATGCGGGGCTGCGCGGCCTACGCCCTGCCCACCAAGCCCGAACCCGACTTCGTCGAGACCTTCGGCATAGCCCTGGCCGAGAAGATGCTCGCCGGCGGCGGACCGGTCGTCACGACGCTCACGGGCGGCACCGGCGAGGCCGTCGGCGACACCGCGATCATCGTCGAGCCCGGCGACATCAACGCCCTGGCCGAGGCCCTGGACCACGCCGTGCTCGAGATGCCCGCGTACGAGAAAGAGGAGATGGCCGGCCGCGCCTTGAAGAGGGCCATGACCTTCGATCGCGGTGCGGTGTTCGACGATCTCCTGCCCGGCTGAGCAGTCGCGCATCCACTACTGTGCTTCGCGTGCATGTGAAACCCGCTGATGACGAGGCGCCCCACCGGCGCCTCGTCGTCGATTTCGGAGCCTGGCTGGGTCAACCGCACATTGCGCTGGAAAGCTATTTTCGCCAGGCATTGGTTGTTCTCGATGCCAATGTGTTGCTCGACCTCTACCGAATGACCCCTGGCTCGCGCAATCAGGTTCTGGCGGCATTGAACGTGGTGGCCGGGAGGTTGTGGGTTCCGTACCAGGCGGCTCTCGAGTTCAGCCGGAACCGTAGGCGTGTCGTAGTCGATCGAGTGTCCTCCTTCAAGCATTCTCGTCAGTTGTTGCGTGCCGCGAGCGTCGACGCGCTGGAGGCGTTGGAGTCGGCCCTCACTCAGCTGGTCATGTTCCGGGAGCGAAACAACACAACGCGGTCATGGGCCCGGGGAGATCACGGTCTCGATCAGAAGAGTCTGGCGGCCCGCCTGGCGGGTGTCATGGATCCTGCGCTTGCCGAGCTGGACGCCTTGGAGGCAGAGCATGATCTGCATCCGCACGACCTGCAGCGGTCCGAAGCGCTCCTGATGGAAATCGATTCGCTTTTGACCGGACGTATCGGACCGCACTACCAGGCTGACGAGCTGCGAAGACTCGTCGAAGAAGCCCAGCATTTCCGGTATCCGAACCAGATTCCGCCCGGTTATCTGGATGCGGGTAAAGAGAACCCGCTGCGGGCGGCGGGTGACTATCTGCTCTGGCGGCAGACTCTCGACCGTGCCGCGCGGCTTCCGGATACCGCGCGGCAGATCCTGCTCATCACGAGTGACATGAAAGCCGACTGGTGGCAACTCGACGGCAAGGGCCGGCCGCAGGGACCGAGACCCGAACTTGTCCAGGAGATGCGTGACGCGGCTTCGGCCGATCTCCTTCTGATGTCGCTGAAGGACTTCGTGGCGGGCGCCGGTGTTCACCTCGACGCCAGTGTCTCGAAAGAGACGCTGGACCAGCTGGCGGGGGCGGAGAAGGCGGAAGAGGTCGACATCCCAGAGGTGGACGACGACTTGGCTGTCCTCACGGCGCGAGAGCGAGAGGTGCTGGCCGGGGTTGCCGAGGGTCTCACGAACAGGGAGATCGGAGAAAAGCTCTTCATCTCCGAGCGGACGGTAGGAGTGCACGTGGGCCACATCTTCGACAAATTGCAGGTACGGACGCGGGTGCAGGCCAGTCGTGTCTTCCTGACGAGCGCCTAGCGAGCAACGGTGGTGCTCGCCGCCCTGAGGAAGGCGATGACCTTCAACAGGGCGGCGGTGTTCGACTCGCTGTTTACGGGCTAGGCGGGTTCGATCCAGATGTTGCGGTAGCGGACGTTCGCTCCCGGGTCGCCGTGGTCCTGCAGGCGGATCGGGAGGGCGGACGGGCCTTCGGCGGCGCCGTTGCCGGTGGGGCCGTCGATCTCGATGTTGTTGTGGACGGTCACGCCGTTCCAGACGACCGTGACCCGGGCGTTCTCGGTCTTCGTGGTGCCGTTCCAGCGGGCGGCGCGGAACGTGACGTCGTAGCTCTGCCACGTCTCCGGCGCGGTGCCGGCGTTGGTCGAGGGCGCCCGCTTCTGATAGATGGCGGCGGAGTCGTCGTTGGCCAGGGTCGCCTTCCCGTACGTGTCGAGGACCTGGAGCTCATAGCGGTCCTGCAGATAGATGCCGCTGTTGGCCCGCTGCTGCCCGGTCACGTCGGCCGGCAGATTGGGCAGCCAGAACTCGGCGTGCAGCTTGAAGTCGCCGTACGACTGCTTGGTTCTGATGTCGCCGCCCAGCACCTCGGCCGAGCCGCCGGAGACCGGCCAGGTCACCGCGCTGCCGTCGCCGTTGCGGAAGGCGTTCAGGTTGCCGCCGTCGAACAGCGTCACGCGGCTGGTGCCGTTGTGGGTCCAGCGCTGCTGGGCGACATCGGTCCACTCGTAGATCTGGACCTGCGTGCCGTCGGCGGTAGCACCGCCGGCCACGTCGAGCACCTTGTTGGACGCCGGGTTGAGCAGCGAGCCGTTGGCCTGTGCCCGCCACACCTGAGCGGCGCTGTTGTTGCAGGTGTACAGCTGCACCTTCGTGCCGTTGGCGGTGCCGCCGTTGTCGATGTCGAGGCACTTGCCCAGCGCCCGCAGCGTGTCACCCTCGCGGGTCCAGCTCTGCGCGGTCGAGTTGTTGCAGGTGTACAGCTGCACCTTGGCCTTGTCGGCGATGCTCGCGTTGTCCACATCCAGGCACTTGCCACCGATGCCCGTCAGCGTGCCTGTCTTGTTGGTGGCGCCTGTGGACGACGATCCGACAGTCAGGCTGTCCAAGTTGACGTGGCCGATGTCGCCGGTGTCGACGCGGTACGAGACGGTGTTGCCGCCGGCTCGCAGTGTCGCCGTGTCGTTCAGGTTGGCCCAGGTGTCCCAGTTGCCGGTGTCGGCCAGGCTGACCTGTTTCACCTTGGCGCCGTTGACGTAGAGGCTGATCGTCTTGGCCCCGGCCGACGGGTTGGGGCCGTTGCTGAAGCGCAACGTCGTCGGGTAGGCGCCGGCCGTGGGCACGTTGACCGTGAAGGTGGTCGCCGCGCCGACCGCGTTGTGCCCGGCCGAGAAGCCGGTGCCGGTGTAGCCGGGGTGGTCGCTGGCCACTGACGTGCCGGGGCTGAGCCCCGAGAACTCGGCCTCCACCCGGTCCGACTTCAGCGTGGTGCCGTTGGCCAGGCTGTTCAGCGTGTACCAGGCCTCGGTGCTCCACAGCGAGTTGTTCGAGGCCGAGGTGAACGGGCGCGGCGAGCGGACATGAACGACCCGGCCCGGCTTGAGGCCGGCCAGCTTCAGTGTCACCTTCAGCTTGTCGGTCGACAGGGTGGCTGACGATACCGACAGCGTCTCCTCATCGACCTTCGGTCCGCCGTAGGCCGGTGTGGGCACGTACCGCCACTGCTTGGCGCGGTACCGGCCGGCCAGGTTGGCCGCGGTGGCGTCGGAGACGGGCTGCGTGTACTCGAACTCGAAGCCGTCGGCGATGGCGCGCATGGCCTTGATGTCGAAGACGCTCGCCGAGTTCGGCGCGAGCTTCTGCAGGCCGTACGTCAACTTGCCTTCCTGCCCCCAGTTGCCGCCCGCGCCGAGCCCGCCGACGTAGAGCGCGCCGTCCGGGCCCTGGTTCAGCCGCAGCACACCCATCTCGAGTCCCTGCGTCAGCCGGAACACCGCGCCCTGGTACTGGCCGTTGACCTTCTCCAGGTATGCGCGCTGGATGCCGCCGTACGTGACGTCGCCGAACAGCATCTGACCCGAGTAGGGGCCGGAGTTCAGCATCAGCGGCGTGCTCGGCGAGTTGGCGATCTCGTTCTGCGGCAGCCACAGCACGGGCTGGGTGACCGGCTGCTGGTCGAACGGGCCGTCCGGGTTGGTGTAGTGGCCGAAGAAGCGGTCCTGTTTGACCTGCAGCAGCTTCGACGAGGGCAGCCAGCCGCCCTGGTTGTCGAGCACGAAGATGTCGCCGTCGGGCCCGAAGGTGAGGCCGTTCGGAGTGCGCAGGCCGCCCGCGATGTACTGCACCGCCCCGGTCGTACGGTTGATCTTCAACGTGGTGCCGCGGTTCGGCGAGCCCTGCGGCTCGGTGGTCGCGCCGCCCAGGTTGATCGAGACGGACAGATTCAGATAGAAGAAGCCGTCCTGGTAGAGCAGGCCGAACGCGAACTCGTGGAAGTTGCCGTCGAACGGCCACGTCGCGACCCGGCGGTACTGGTCGATCGTGCCGTCGCCGTTGGTGTCGTTGAGCTCGGTCAGCTCGTGCTTCTGGGACACGTAGATCTTGCCGTCGACGATCTTCAGGCCCATCGGCTCCCGCAGCCCGGTGGCGATCTTCTTGTACGTCACCTGGCTCGGCGACGTGTTGCCGGTGACCCCGCTGAGGACGTAGACCTCGCCCGCCACCGTTTCGCTGCCACCCCAGGTGGCGATCGCGAGCCGCCCGTCGGGGAACCAGTCCATGGCGCTGACCTGCGGGTTGAACCCGGACGGGCGCAGGTTGGTGAGCGTGTAGCCGGGGTGGACTCCGGTCAGCGGCAGCCCGTCGCCCGGGCTGTCGCCGGCGGTCTCGCACTCCTTGCGGCCGGGCGCGGTCACCCGCACCACGCCGGCGTCGGTGCTCAGCACGTTCGCCGGCACCACCGTGTACGCGGTGGCGCCGGGCGGCCGCCACTCGAGGGTGAGCTGCTGGCCGCCGTCGCGCTCGAAGTAGTCGATGTTGAGGGCGTGGTAGCCGGTGGTGAGGCTGACCGAGCCCTCCTTGGCGGTTGCGCCGTGGGCGCCGTCGTGGTCAATGACAGTCGCGCTGTCGATCCGCAGCCGTGAGCCGTCGTCACTGGTCAGCCGGAAGCCGTACGTGCCGGCGGTCGTGATGTTGACGTTGCCGAGCACCTCGGACTGGAAGCGGTCCTCGAGGCCGAAGTCGGCCGCGGTCGTCCAGTTGATCGTCGAGAGCTTCTTGTCGATGTTGGGGGTCTGGCCGGATTTGAGCGTGCAGAGCGAGTCACGCGAGACCTGCAAGTCGAACGTCCGCAGGGTGATGCCGGGCTCCTGCGGCGGTGGAGCAGCTGCCGCGGCAGCGGGGAGGGCGGGCAACAGGCCCGCGAGAGTAGTGACGGTGAGCAGCGCCAGCTGTTTCTTCATCGGACCGTCCAGGCTTCGACAGGGATCGATGCCAGCACGCTAGGCCGACTTCTGCATCTAGGTCCATAACTTTGGCGCAATTATCGAAAAGTCTTGTTATTTGTTTTGAAACTTGCCTGTTACTTCCGCGTCAGCGTGCCCCAACGGCCGGTCACCGTCCGCAGTGGGCACACGCTCGCCGGGTTCGCAGGTGGTAATCGGTGCCGGCGATCAGCAGAGCCACACCCCAGATGACGTACGCGGACATGGCGGCGACCAGAAACGCGTCGGAGAACTCGCTGTCCGAGCCCGACGCCAGCTGCACGAAGCCCATCCCGAAGTAGGCGACGAGCCCCGCGCCCAGGCCGAAGCCGGGAACCAGCAGCAGGAGGCGGGGGATGGTGCGGCCGGCGAGGAACGGCACCCAGCGGGGCCAGATCCGGCCCCAGCCGTGCACGAGCGCCAGCGGCAGCAACCCGCCCGCTAGCAGCATCCCGACTTCGAGCGCGATGATCGCCGGATCCTGGATCAGGCCGTCGAACCCCACCACGGCTTGGGCGGCGAAGCGGGCGGCCAGGCCGGCGACCGCCAGGTAAGCGGCCCAGAAGGCGGTCCTTCTCGTTCGAGGGCCGGGCGTTCCGACCCGGCAGCACGACGGGCAGTCGCCTCGGGTGCGGCGCTGGTAGGCCGCCGTGGCCAGGCCCAGGAGCACCGCACCGCCGGCGCACGCGAGACGGCTGGCCAGGGCGAGCGGGTCGAAGTGCGGCCCCGGGCTGAGCAGCAGAAGCCCGACCAGTTCCGGGAGCAGGATAGCCGCCGCCGCGACCAGAGCCCCGGCCACGGCCCACGCCGCAGCGGCCAGCAATGGCTGCCAGGTGTCCGCCCGGTACAGCGCGACGGCCAGAACGCCGGCCGCCGCGCACAACGGAACGGACCACCAGCCGGTGAAGCCGACCAGATCCCAGCCGAACGGCGGAAACGAGGGCGCCGCGCCGGCCGCCCAGACCGCCCGGAGTCCGCCGTAGAGAATCGCCCACCCGGCCACCGCGTAGGTGAGAGTGCGGGTTCTCGAGATCGTGTCCATGGGTCGAGCCTCGTCGCCCGCCCCCGCGCACGGATCCCGCCGCGAGGGGAACCGCTCCCTCCCGCGAGGGAGCCGAGCGTGCCGAGCGAACTGGGCGTGCCGAGCGAGCTGACCGAACTGACCGAACTGAAGGGACTGAGCGAGCTGGACGGACTGAGCGAGCTGGACGGACTGAGCGAGCCGGGCGGACCGAGCGAGCCGGGCGGACTGAGCGAGCCGGGCGGACTGAGCGAGCCGGGCGGACTGAGCGAGCCGGGCGGACCGAGCGAGCCGGGCGAACTGAGCGAGCTGAGCGGGCACCGCGCAGTCAGTGGTTCAGGAAGTCGTCGCCTAGCAGGGAGCGCAGGCGGGACAGCGCGCGGGTGTCCCGCATTTTTGCCGCTGAGACTGAGATGCCCAGGATCGAGGCCACGGTGTCGACGCTGTGGTCCTCGGCGTGGCGCAGCACCAGTACGGCCCGGTCGTCGACGGTCAGCTGGGCGAGCGCGTCGACCAAGGTGAGGTGCAGGTCGGGGGCGCCGCCGCCGTCAGCTCCGTCCGGCTGGTCGGGCATCTCGGCCAGCACGATCTCGGAGCCGCTGCGTCGCTTCTGCTGGTCGAACACCAGGTTCATCAGCACCCGGCGGCTGTAGGCGTCCAGGTTCGTGCCTGTGCGGATCCGGTTCCAGACCACGTACATCTTGGTGAAGGTCTGCTGGGTCAGATCCTGGGCGAGGTGCCAGTCCCGGCACATCAGGTACGCGCTGCGCCGCAGGCGGGTGGCCGCCGACTCCACAAAAGCCGTGAACTCCCGATCCCGGGTTGTTCTGGTCGACTGCTGTTCCGCCGGTCGGGACGCCGTCACGGTGTCCGTCACTGGACGCCCCCGATCGCTGCGCCGACCAAGCAGATGCGACCGACGATGTCCTGCACGCCGTCCATCGCGGCGTAGTCGGACTGGAGGGCCGTGAATTGTGCGGCGTCCACCAGGCGTACGCGGAACGACTCGGGCAGGTCCTTGGGGCTGACCGCGTCTACGAAATCCGGATTGTCCGCCCACAGCCGCCGGAATTTCTCGTACGCCGATGATCGGCTCTCGAAGACGACGGTGCCGACCCGCGGATCGTTGCCGAGAGCCGACGCCAATGCCGCCTGCTGCGGGCCGCTCGTGTCCGACTTCAGGAAGATGGCCACGTCGGTGGCGTCCCTCTGCACCGGATCGACCGAGCACGACGGCGCAGCCGGAGGCCGCATGGCCGCCGCGACGGTCACCGCCGGCTCCGCCTGGGACGGCAGGTTCAGCCCCGCCACGATTCCCAGCACAGCCAGGACGCCCCCGGCCGCCCCCGCCACCTGCCGGCGCCGCCGTCGCACCTGCCCGCCCCGCGCGATGGCCGCGTGCGCCATCACCGCCGGATCAGCCCCCGGATCGTCGTCGACCGCCCGCTCGAAGTGCTCCCGCAGATCCACAGCCCGCTCTCCCGTCCACCCGATCAGTCCTTCAGCAGATAGGACCGGTCAGCCTCCCGATCCGGTCACATCGTTGCCGCGCGCACGGACCAGCGCTCGCAAAACGCGTCCCGGACCACCGATCAGGCGGGGGCATGCCGGCTGACGTGTCCGTGGAAGGGGTCGAGCCCGACCTCGGACCGGCGCTCGTCCGTCATGTCGATCAATTCCTGCGCCGGCCCGTCATCGGTCATGGCCGGGACGCTGGCGGTGCCGGCGACCTCGGCGACCCGGCGTTTCCATCCCATCGGCAATTGTCAATAAGGACCGGCGAAGCCCGCGGTGGCGAGCAATCCGCGGCCGGTCATGGATGACGTTGCAGCGGTGACGTGTCACCGACGAGCCAGAGGTGCCCGAAGGGGTCGAAGAACCCGCCCTGCCGATGCGGGCCCCACGGCATGGCGTGATTCCGCACCGGATCGTGATACTCCGCCCCCGCCGCGGCCGCCCGCTCGGCGAACTGATCCGGATTGTCGACGAAGACCTCGACCCGGGCGGTCGTGGTGCCGGCCGAAACGGGCGTGGCCCACCGATTCTTCGCCGGCTCGGCCAGGAAGAACGGCGCGCCCTCGATCTCCAGCCCGATCACCGACCCTAGGTTCCACAGCTCCACGGCGCCTAGAGCCCGCTGATACCAGGCCGACGCCGCCGCGGCATCCGGCACCGCGACCATGACTGAAATAGTGGTCATCGGCCGCACGATACGCGCCTTCGGTTCGCCTGCCGGTCCGTTCCTTTGCGATCAGTGGCAGGCAGTGAGTCCGGGTTTCAGTCTGCGAACAGCCGCTCATGAAATTCCGGTAGACGATCGACAAGACCGCGAAGCTCCGTCGCGAACACGTCAATCTGCGGCCGGATCGCCGCTGCGCCTCGTTGCCGGGTGATGCTGCGCAATCTCGCGGCTGTCGCCCGGTCCTGCGCATCCCCGTCGTCCAGTGCGAGCGTCAAGATCACGCGCATCCGCCGGCCGTCATGCCGGTAGTAGCCGGGCGGCCGCTTGCCGTTCACGGTCCGGCCCGGCAGCACAAGGGCACCCTGATCCCACCAGTCGAGTTCCACCTCGACGGTGGTCGATCCAATGACGTAGATGAGGACGCTGCGCCACGGTCTGTCGTCCACGATCGCCGCTCGTCCTGCGAGAGGTTCGATGAACTTGAATGATTCCCGAGCGTACTCCAGTAGTGATGATCGATAATCTTCCATGCCGTGCGCCCTTTCCGGACGAGTTCGGGTAACGCAAGGCGTCAGGGCGAATCTCGGGCCAGCAGGCCGTCGACGAGGAGCTGGAGCATGCGGGAGGCCTGGTCGACGTCGGCGGCGGCGAGCATGATGCCGGCCATGCTGGCCGAGACGTCGGGTGGGTGGATGTCGGTGCGCAGGGTGCCGTCGGCTCGGCCGGCCTCGAGGAGGGTGGCGATGGCGCCGTTCAGGTGTTCGCGGGTGTTGCCGGAGGTGATGGCGCCGCTGGCTATTACGGCTCGCAGGGCTTCGGCCATGCCGTGCTTGGTGGCTACGAACTCCTGGTAGCGGCGCATCCATTCGCGCAGCGCCTCGGGTGGGGAATGGTCGGCCAGCAGCGTCGGGGCCAGGGCGGAGAGGCGGGTCAGTTCGCTGCGGTAGACCTCTTCGACCAGAGCTTCCCGTGAGGGGAAGTTCCGGTAGAGCGTGCCGACGCCGACGCCGGCCTCGTGCGCGATGGTCTCGATCTTCACGGGGTCGGGGCCCGTGGTGAAGGCGCGCGTCGCTGCCTCGATGATGCGCTCGCGGTTGCGCCGGGCGTCTTTGCGCGCGCCGGGACGCCGCTCGGTGTCGGAAACCGGAATCACCACCCCTGGAGTGAAGCGGAATCGATTCCGCTTCTGTTATGGTCGGGTCGAGGTAAGCGGAATCGGTTCCGCTTGCGGCCATCCTAGGGGGTCATCATGAGCATGCGCGGGAAGCTCGGCCAGTACGACGTGCTGCGCGTCGGTTACGGCGCCATGCAACTGGAACACGCCGACCGGGGCGACGCCGTCACGATTCTGCGCCGGGCGGTCGAGCTCGGCGTCGACCACCTCGACACAGCCCAGTTCTACGGGCCGGGCACGGTCAACGAGCTGATCCGGGAGGCCCTGCACCCGTATGGCGAGGGACTGCGGATCGCCACCAAGGTCGGGGCGGTCATCCATCCGACCGAGCGGCTGGCCGCCGCCCAGAAGCCGGCCGAGCTGCGGGCCGCGGTCGAGCAGAACCTGCGCACCCTGGGCGTCGATCAGGTCGCTGTCGTCAATCTGCGCCGGGCCGACGTGTCGCCGGGAATCATCGCTTCCGGTGATCAGTCCGTCGACCTCGACAGCCAGCTGGCCGAGCTGATTGCGCTGCGCGACGAGGGCAAAATTGGCGGGATCGGGTTGAGCCATGTCAGCCTGGACCAACTGCGGCAGGCGCTTCCGGCCGGCATCGTCTGCGTGCAGAATCTCTACAATGTGCTCACCCGCGAGCACGAGGACGTGCTTGTCGAGTGCGCCGCACGGGGCATCGCCTGGGTGCCGTACTTCCCGCTGGGATCGGCCTTCGACCGCATCCCCAGCGTCACCGCGCACCCGGTGGTCGTCGCTCAGGCGGAGCGCCTCGGCATCACCCCGGCTCAGGTGGGGCTGGCCTGGCTGCTCGGGCACAGCCCGGCCACGCTGCTGATCCCGGGCACCCGCGACCTCGGCCACCTGGCCGACAACGTCGCCGTCACCCGCATCGAACTCGACCGCGAAGCCACGGAGGCACTGGACGCATTGGCATGAAGATGCGCGCCGCGTGAGGATGCGCGCCGCGTGAGGATGCGCGCCGCGTGAGGATGCGCGCCGCGTGAGGATGCGCGCCGCGTTACGGCGGGCGGGTTGTGCGTGAAGGCCTCGCGTCGCGTTGCGGCGGGCGGATGGGTATCTCGCGCCGCGTTGCTGCGAGCAGGCGGCGCGTGAGGAGCCCGTGCCCTGTTGCGGCGAACAGGGGCGGGCGAGGACCCCGTGCCGTGTTGCGGCGGGTGGGCGGCGGATGAGGACCCGCGCAGCATCACGGCAGGCGGGCGGCGGGCGGTCAGACCTCGGTGAACTCGCCGAGCGGGCCGTGGAGGCGGTCGGCGTGGACGGTCAGGAACGGCTTGCGGGTCATGCCGAGGGCCTTCATGCGGGTGGCCATCGGGTGATCGTCGTCCAGGCGTACGCGGAAAGCGCCCCGCCCCAGACGCGCCCCCGACAGCTGCATCGGCACCTGGCCGCGCAGCAGGCGCCCGGCCTGGGCACCATGGTCGAGATAGGACCAGGCCGGCAACGCGGCCTGCACGGCGAACGGCAGCCGCACCCGGCCGTGGCGGAAGGACGCGCGCACGACCTCGGTGACGCGGTCGCGCACCACGACGTCGGTCTCCATCTTCGAGAAGCGCAGGTCGGCGTCCATCAACCACTTCGGCAGGGCCCAGAAGTTCTGGCCGGCCTCGCGGGTGAAGGCGCCCGTGACCGGCAGGTCGACCAGGTGCAGGCCGGGCGGGCCGGACGGGCCGCGCACGAGCAGGCCCACGCCCACCTCGTCGTACGACTTGAGGGCGAACTCGTCGTAGTGGATGCACATGATCATGGTGATGGCGCGGCCGAACACCGAGAACGGGCGCAGCGGGGTGCCGGCCAGCACCGAACGGGCCTGTTCGGACCGGGTCGTGAAGACGGCGGCGGTGAACCGGGCCGACGTGATCTGCACCGGGAGGGTGACTTTCTCGCCCTGCAGGGTCCACACACCGTCGCCGATCCGTTCCGCCATGCGGCGACCCTACCGTCCGGCGGGTGGCCGGGCCGAGCCTGAAGTGGTAGGGCTTCGGTATGTCGATGACGACAGTGGGAGTCCTGCGCGAGACCGCCGGCCGCGAACGCCGCGTGGCGCTGACCCCGGACGGCGTCGCCCGCCTGCGGCGCGGCGGCGAGTTCCGGGTGCTGGTCGAGACGGGCGCGGGCCGCCCGGCCTGGTTCGACGACCGGGCGTACGCCGAGGCGGGCGCCGAGATCGGGTCGAGACAACAGGTGTACGACGAGAGCGAGGTGCTGCTGGTCGTGCGGCCGCCCGACGATGTGGCCGCGGTCCCGCCCGGCCGCATCCTGATCGGGTTGCTCGATCCGCTCGGCGACCCCGCGCTGGCCGAGATGCTGGCCGACCAGGGAGTCACCGCGATCAGCCTCGACCTGCTGCCGCGCACGCTGAGCCGGGCCCAGCCGATGGACGCGCTCACCTCTCAGGCCAATGTGGCCGGTTACAAGGCCGCGCTGCTGGCCGCCGAGGCGTACGGCGGGTTCTTCCCCATGCTGGTCACGGCGGCCGGCACGACGCGGCCGGCCCAGGTGCTCGTGCTGGGCGCGGGCGTCGCCGGGCTGCAGGCCCTGGCGACCGCGCGGCGGCTGGGGGCGCAGGTCACCGGGTACGACGTCCGCGAGGCAGCCCGGGCCGACATCGCCTCCACCGGCGCCGCCGTGCTCGAGCTCGGCAGCGGCCAGAACACCGACGACGGGTACGCCCGGCAGCTCGGCGACGACGAGGCGGCGCGGCAGCTGTCGGCGCTGACCGCGGCCGTGCCCCGGTTCGACGTGGTGATCACGACCGCGAAGGTGCCGGGCGGCCGCTCGCCGTTGCTGGTCTCCGACGAGGCCCTGGCCGCGATGAAGCCGGGCTCGGTGGTGATCGACCTCGGCGGCAATGTGGCCGGGGCGGCGGCCGACACCCGGGCCGTGACCGACCACGGCGTCACGGTGATCGGCGCGCCCAATCTGGCCTCGACCGTGCCGGTGGCGGCTTCCACCGCGTACGCGCGAAATGTCGTGGCCCTTCTCGGCAGTCTCCTGCCCGACGGCCGTCTGCCCAGCGACAGCACCGACGAGGTCCTCGCAGCGGTGCTGGTCACGCACGACGGCGAGGTCGTGCACCCCCGCCTGCGCGACGTCCAAGTGGGCGGCGTTGATGAGCGCGACGCTCAAGTGCGCGGCGTTCATGAGCGCGACTTCCAAGAGAGCGACGTTCAGAAGAAGGAGACCCGATGAGCCCGCTGCTGCTGGCCGACCTGACCGTCTTCACGCTCGGACTGCTCGTCGGCTTCGAGGTGATCAGCAAGGTGCCGGCCACCCTGCACACGCCGCTGATGTCCGGGGCCAACGCCATCCACGGGGTGGTGCTGGTCGGCGTCATGCTGCTGGCCGCCACCATCTCGACCCCGGCCGGCTACGCGCTGCTGACCGTGGCCGCCTTCTTCGCCGCCATGAACGTGGCCGGCGGCTACGTCGTCACCGACCGCATGCTCGCCATGTTCCGGAGCCGGTCGTGAGCGCCTTCGACACGATCGTCCACCTGGTCTACTTGGCCTGCGCCACAGCCTTCGTGATCGGCCTGCACCTGATGAACGCGCCCGCCACGGCCCGGCGCGGCAACCAGGTGTCGGCGGCCGGCATGGGCCTGGCCATCGTGACCACGGTCGTGGTGCTGGCCGAGGGCGGGCGAATCAACGCGTACGCGGCCTGGGCACTCGGCCTCGGCACGGCCGGCGGCGCGGTGGCCGGGCTGGTCGCGGCCCGCCGGGTGCGGATGACCGCCATGCCACAGCTGGTGTCGCTGTTCAATGCGGTCGGCGGCGGCGCCGCGGCGCTGATCGCGCTCGGCGAGCACCCGGCGTCCACCCAGGCCGAAGTGACCGGCGTGCTAGACGTCCTGATCGGCGCGCTCACCTTCAGCGGCTCGCTGATCGCCTCGGGCAAACTGGCCGGGCGCGTGCCGGGGCGGCCCATCGTCGTTCGCTACGGCCGGTTGATCTCGTTCGGCCTCGCGGTCGTCGCCGCGGTCATGGCGGTGCTGGTCGTCGGGTTCGACGGCGGGGCGCCGGCGCTGTGGGGAGCGGCCGCCGCCGCGTTGGCCGCCGGTGTGCTGCTGACGCTGCCCATCGGCGGGGCCGACATGCCGGTGGTGATCTCGCTGCTCAACGCGTGCACGGGCACGGCGGTGGCGATGGCCGGGTTCGTGCTCGGCAGCACCCCGCTGATCATCGCGGGCGCGCTGGTCGGCGCGGCCGGGGCGATCCTGACCAAGCTGATGGCCGACGCGATGAACCGGCCGATCGGCGCGATCATCGCGGGCGGTTACGGCACGGGCGACGCGGTCGCGGTGGCGGCGGGGTCCGGCTCGTCGTCCGTACGCGAGATCACCGCCGACGACGCGGCCATCCAACTCGCGTACGCCGGAAGGGTCGTCATCGTGCCGGGCTACGGACTCGCGGCGGCTCAGGCGCAGCACGAGGCCGTCGCCCTCGCGCAGGCGCTGACCGAGCGGGGGGTCGAGGTGTCGTACGCGATCCACCCGGTCGCCGGGCGCATGCCGGGCCACATGAACGTGCTGCTGGCCGAGGCCAACGCGCCCTACGAGCAGCTGGCCGATCTCGAGGAGAGCAACCCCGGCTTCCCGCGTACGGACGTGGCGCTGGTCATCGGGGCCAACGACGTGACCAACCCGGCGGCGCGGCGGCCCGGCAACCCGGTGTCGGGCATGCCCATCCTGGACGTCGACCGGGCCAAGAGCGTGATCGTCATCAAGCGCTCGCTGGGCCACGGCTACGCCGGCATCGACAATGAGCTCTACGGTGATCCGCGTACGGCGATGCTGTTCGCGGACGCCAAGGCGGGGCTCGGCGCGTTGCTGGCCGGGCTCTCGGCGTACGCGAAATAGATCGTTTCCTTGACATCGATAGATCGTGTTGGAACTCTCAGTGGCGGATCGCTCACCCTCCGCCTTTCTCGGGAGTGCCCCCGTGCAGAGTCCGCAAATCGACGCGTTGCTCGACGACCCTGCCTCGCTCGACGAGTTCTGGCAGCGGGTGACGGCGGCCGGCACCCCGCTGGTCGAGCCCTGGCGCGACGATTCCCGCCTGGTCACGTTCCTGTGGCGGGGGCCGGCCCGCAGCACACGGGTGTGGTGGGGGCTCGACGTCGAACTCGAGCAGATGCCCGGCACGGATCTCTGGTACGCGACCCGGGTGCTGCCCGCCGACCTGCGCACCATCTACTGCATCACGCACGACGGCGAGAAGGGCCTGCCGAGCGACGACCGCGGGCGGGGCCGGAGTCACATCGACGTCCTCAACCCGCATCGGGAGTTCTTCCCGGGCGAGCCCGGCGACCCGGACGACCCCGACGCCTGGCTGTCGCTGCTGTCGCTGCCCGACGCCCCCGGCGAGCCGTGGCTCGAACCGCGCCCCGGCGTGCCGGCGGGGACGATCGTCGACGCGCCGCTGTCGCCGCCGGTCGCGGTCTACCGGCCCGCCGGCGTCCCGACCGAGGGCCTGCCGGTGCTGGTCGTCTTCGACGGCTGGATCTCGCGGACCGTCCAGCGCATCCCCACCATCCTCGACAACCTGATCGCGGCGGGCGAGATCCCACCCGTCGTCGCCCTGTTCGTCAGCAACTACGCGGCCACCCGCGACGCCGAGCTGACCCCCGGCTCCGAGCACGCCCGTTTCATCACCGACGAGCTGCTGCCGTGGGCGCGCGCCGAGCTGGGCGCCGGGGCCGACGGCCGGGCCAACGTCATCGCCGGGGTGTCCCGGGGCGGCCTCGCCGCGGCTGGGATAGCGCTCCGCTCGCCCGACTGCTTCGGCGCGGTCATCGCGCAGTCGGGCAGTTTCTGGTGGCCGAGCGACAACCCGGGCGGCCTGATCCGCGAGGTGGATCAGCGGCCGCCGGCCGACATCCGGTTCTATCTGGACGTCGGCATCCTCGAGACCGTCTCCGCGCCCGGCGGGGGCCCGAGCCAGATCGACGTCAACCGGTCCATGCGGGACGCGCTGCGCCGGCGGGGCTACTCGGTCTCGTACGCCGAGTACACCGGCGGGCACGACTACGTGAACTGGCGGCGCACCTTCGCCGACGGCCTGATCGCGGTGGCCGGCGTCCACGCGTCATGAACCGGGCCGACACGCTCGGGTCGCTGTGGCAGGCCTGGGCGGCGCAGGGCGAGGCGCTCACCGCAAAGCAGTGGGCCACGCCGACCCGGCTGCCCCCGTGGGACGTCCGCGCCCTGTTCGCCCATGCCTCGGCGTGGCCGCGCTGGCTGGCGTACATCGTGACCCAGGAGCGTGAGACGCCACCGACCCATCCGACGGCGGCGGCGCTGTTGCTCGACTTCAACGCGCCCGACGGGTTGGCCACGCGGATGCGGCAGTCGACCGCCGACAAGGCGGTGGACGACGGCCGGAAGCACACGACGGAGCAGATGATCGCGGCGTGCGCCGAGGTCGGGCCGCAGGCGCTCGACGAGGCGCGCGCTCTCGGCGACGTGGTGGTCGACTACCTCGGCCTGGCCCGGCTGCGGCTCGACGAGGTGCTGAGCATCGGCATCCTCGAGGCGACCGTGCACCTGCTCGACCTGCAGCGGGCTTTGGGCGTACGGCCGTCGGCGCCGCCCGGCGGACTCGCGCTCACGGCGTCCGTGCTGACCGCCATGGCCGACCCGGTCGACCTCATCGAGGCTGCCACCGGCCGTACCGGCGCCGAGGTCTTCCCCGTCCTCAGGTGACCGCCAGAATGACGACGCCCGCGAAGATGACTCCGGCTCCGAGCGCGGCCGTTCTGATCGGCTTGCGGGCCGTGAACCAGGTGAGGGCGATCACGAAGAGGATGCCGGTCTCGCGCAGGGCGGCGACGGCCGCGACCTGGGCCGCGGAGACCAGCGAGATCGCGGCCAGGGCCAGCCCGTGGGCCGCGAACGAGCCGAGGCCGATCACCAGGGGCGCCGGCTGGAAGCGGGACCGGATGGCTCCCGGCCGGGCCAGGGAGGTCACGACAACGAGCGGCGCCATCGTCAGCCAGAAGTAGGTGGCCGGGTCGGCATGCCGCAGACCCAGCGAGGCCACGTACGTGTAGCAGGTCAGCGAGACCGCGACCGGCGCCGCCGCCAGCACCGACCGCCGGTCCGCCCCGGCCGCGGTCAGGAAGATCCCGCCGCTGATGACCAGGACGCCCAGCGCCGCCCCGGCGTGAAAGCCGCCGGTCGGCAGGGTCAGAAGCAGCAGCAGTACGGGGGCCAGACCGCGCGCGATCGGATAGGCGGCATGCACCGGGGCGCGGGCGTAGGCCACGTTGAGCAACAGGGAATAGGTGACCGAGAAGCAGGCCGAGAGGGCCAGGTAGCCCCAGGCCGCGTCCTCCACCCGCCACCGGGCGAGGGCGAGCGGCGTCCATGCGAGGAACCCGTACGCGTTACTGGCGATGGTGACGTCGAAGCCCCTGCCCGCCCCGGCGCCCTTGTCAGCCGCCGCTCCCGCCAGCAGCACGTTCCACAGTGCATGCAGAAGCGCGGACGAGAGCACCAGCCCCAGCGCGAGCGGCGGAAGCCCCATGCCGCCAGTCTGTGCCGCCCGCCGCGCCGGGACTGTCGCCAATCGGCCAGAGCCGTACAGTGACCGGGGTGGAGATCCTTCCCGGCGGCATCAACGAGGTCGTCCGCCTCGGTGACACCGTGCGCCGCCCGACCGGTCCGTGGTCCCCGAACGTGCACGCGCTGCTGCGCCACCTCGAGGCCGAGGGTTTCACCGGCGCCCCGCGTGTGGTCGCTGAGCCCGCCGACGGTTTCGAATACCTGTCGTACCTGCCCGGCGACGTGTCGAACTATCCGGCCACTCCGGCCGCGGCCTCCCGGACGGCCCTGACCACCGCGGCGACGCTGCTCCGGGCCTACCACGACGCGACGGCCGGGTTCGCCGGGTCGGCCCCGCGCGACGGCTGGCAGGTCCCCGCCCGGCACCCGGTCGAGGTCATCTGCCACGCCGACTACGCCCCGCACAACTGCGTCCTGACCGGCGCCGAGGTGACCGGCATGTTCGACTTCGACTTCGCCCACCCCGGGCCCCGCCGGTGGGACGTGGCGTACGCGGTCTACCGCTGGGTGCCCCTGACCGCCCCCACCAACGCCGACGGCTTCGGCACCACGACGGAGCAGGCGACCCGCCTGGGGTTGTTCTGTGACGCGTACGGCTTGGACGCTCCCACCCGGGCCACCCTCATCCCCGAGGTCGCCGCCCGCCTGCACGCGCTGGTGTCCCTGATGCGCACCGGGGCCGAAGCCGGCAACAAGGCGTTCGCCTCCCACCTGGCCGAGGGCCACCACCGTCAGTATCTGACCGACGCCGACTACGTCCTGGCCGAGCGCCGGACGCTGGAGCGGCATCTGGCTTGAGCCGCCGAGCTCGGCAGCCCGCAGCACCGTCGGCGCCGCGGAAGTGCGGCGGGTGCGCACCGCGGTGCCGGCCCGGGCCAGATCGGCGAGCACGCTGCTCGTAGGCCGCCGGGTCCTGCCGAGCCGACCTTCAATCGGTGGATCGAGGCTCAGGTTCCCCCGATCCCGATAGTCAGCGGCATCACGACGACACCGGTGAACCGTCCGTCGCCGTCCTGCATGGTCAGCACCAGGTACCCGCGGAACGGGTTCGCGTCCCTCGTGAAGTTGGCGTTCGCCTGCCAGTCCTCGTCCGCGTCGATCCGCTCCGACCAGCTGGTCAACTCCTCGGAGTTGCGGGCGTCCAGCAGGCGTACCCGCGCTGTGCCGTCGGTATCGGTCCGGAAGTTGACCGACAGCGGCGGGTTGACCGCACCGTTCGGCTCGGGGTTGCGCACGGTGATGCGCGGCGACTGCATTGCCTGCACGCCCCACGCCCCGCCGCCATCGTCCCGACGCAGGCTCACCGTGCCGAGCACGCTCCCGTTCCGGGTCGTGACCTCGACCAGCCGTGCCTCGCCCCCGCTGTCCTGCTCGACCGAGAAGGACAAGTCGGACGTCGCGATGCCGAGTTCGTTGAGGAACTGCTGGGCGGTCGGTCCCGGATCATCGTTCGCCGGCCCCGGTCCGGTCTTCCCGCCCACCAGAGCCCGCGGCCAGATGATCGGATAGCCGGCGGTCGTGCTCTGCTGCGGCGCGGCCGTGGGTATGTCGCTGTCCGAGCGACGGTTCACCGTCACCGCGGCGACCACCACGAGGATCACTCCCAGCGCCGTGGCCGATATCAGGAAACGCTTCCGCATGACTGCCTTCCGCCCTTGGGTCGTCATACCGATGCACCCGATTGATTCCGGAGTTCTCAGAGCAGGTGGGCGTTGGCGGCGCGTGCCTGTTCCGCGAAGGCCGGCAGCTCGACGACCTCGATGCCGGCCGCGGTCAGCAAGGCCACGCCCTCGCAGGTCACGAACAGGTCCGGCTCGCGCCAGGCCAGCACCACGCGGGGGATGCCGGCCGCGATGATCAGGCTCGTGCAGGTGGCGCCGGGTCGGCTGGCGCGCTTGGAGCACGGTTCCAGGCTGCTGTAGAGCGTCGCCTGCCGCAGCCCCGTGCCCGCCCTGAGCAGCGCGGACTCCTCGGCGTGGACCATCGGGTCGACATCGCGCGACCAGCCGCACGCGATCTCGTCGCCGTCGGCGCCGACGATGACGGCCCCCACCGCGAACGCCGTCGACGAGCGCGGCGACCGATGAGCCAGCTCCACCGCGCGGCTCATCCAGCGGTCGTCATCCATGCGGTTCCCATCGGCGTGCCTACCGGACGTGCGGCCGCTCAGGCGAGCCGCACCAGCTCGCAACTTACGCGATAGCCCACGCTCGATCGGCCGCGGTGGCGGCCCGCACGGTCGGCGCCCGGTCAGAGCGGCGAAGCGAAGTTCTGCGTCCAGTACTGGGTGCCCTTGCCGGACTTGGCCAGGCCGACGCCGATGTGCTTGTAACCGCAGTTCAGGATGTTGGCCTTGTGGCCGGGGCTGTTCATCCAGCCGTCCATGACGTCGGCCGGGGTGCGGTAGCCGGCCGCGACGTTCTCGGCGACGCCGCCCCACCGGTATCCCTCGGCGGTGACGCGGTCGCCCATCGAGGCCTCACCGGGCAGCTGGTGCGACATGGAGTCCTGGTCGGCCTGCCGTTCGGAGTGCTTCTGTGCCGCCCGGTGCAGCCGCGACTCGCCGGCCAGGGAGCCGCATCCGGCCGCCTTGCGCTCCACGTTGACCAGGCGGATCACCTCGGTGACCGTGGACGTGCTGCCGCCGGAGGCGGGGCGCTGGGTCGTCCGGGTCGGTGCCGGGGCCTCGGTCTTCGTCGGCGCCTTCGTCTTCGTCTTGGCCGGGCGCCTGGTGGCGGTGCTGGTCGGCCGGGCCGTGGTGGGCTTGGCGCTGGGCGTGGCTCGGCTCGGCGACGGGCTCGCTGTGCCCGGAGACGCCGTCGGCAGCGGATCGGCGGCCGGCTCCGTGCCGAGGCTCGACCCGGTCGAGGCGTCGGCGGGCGGCGCGTCGAGGGGCGCTGTCGCGGTCAGGCGGGCCCCGCCGTCGTCGGATGAGGACCGTGCCACGGCGATGCCGGCGAAGCTGACACCGATCACCCCGACCGCGAGGGCGGCTGTCAGGACAGGGCGGAAACGGCGGGCGGCATGCGCGGGCACGGTGAATCTCCTCGGATGGGGGACGGCGGATCAAACTATCCACATCCGTACCGAGCCCGGCCGATCCTAAGGAACCCTTAAAGATCCGCTCAGCGGGCTTTAACGGTGGGCCCGTCGGGTGAGCTGGGTGTCCAGGTAGCGGAGGGCCTGGAACAAACCTTCCGAGAAGGCCGGGAACGGTTGCCGCCCAGTCCGCTGAACGGACTGGCCATGGTCGCCACGTGGCGCGGCGACTCGAGACAGCGGCCCGGCTGACCGCCGAGCACGACGCGGTCAAGGAGGCGACGGGAACCAGGATCGCGCCGTACGGAGCCATGCTGCTCGCCGCCTATCAGGGACAGACGGCGAACGCGTCCGCCTTCATTGCGGCGGACACGGACGACTCGATCAGCCGCGGGGAAGGGCTCGGCGTGGACCACGCACGGTGGTGCACCGCGATCCTGAACAACAGCGTGGGACGGTACCCGGAGGCGATGGCGGCGGCCCGTCCCGCCGACCCGAAGGCGCCGGCGCTGCTCATCTCCACCTGGATGCTGCCCGAGCGCATCGAGGCGGCGGTTCGCTGCGGGGAACGGGACGTGGCCGCCGCCGCACTGGCCGAGTTAGAGTCCACCGCGAACCCCGGGCAGCACGGGTGGGGCCGGGGCATCGCGGCACGCTCGCGGGCCCTGCTCAGCGACGGCGATGAGGCAGACGGGTTCTTCCGGGAGGCGATCGAGCAGCTGGGCCGGGCTCGGGTCCGGGGCGAGCTGGCCCGGGCCGAGCTGCTGTACGGGGAATGGCTGCGCCGTGAGAACCGTCGCGGCGAGGCCCGGGAACACCTGCGCACAGCCCATGACATGTTCGCGGCGATGTCGGCCGACGGCTTCGCCGAGCGGGCCCGCCTCGAGCTGCTGGCGACCGGCGAACACGTACGTCGCCGGCAGGCGGGCAGCCGGGCCGAGCTGACGCCTCAGGAGTTGCACATCGCGCGCCTGGCCCGGGACGGTCGTACCAACACCGAGATCGCGGGGGAGCTCTATCTCAGCGCGCGGACGGTGGAGTGGCATCTGCGCAAGGTGTTCACCAAGTTGGGGATCAGCTTGCGGCGCGGCCTCAAGGGCGCCCTGCCGAGCATGGGCCCGGCCGCGTGAGGGGAATCATGCCGGGCGTACGCCGGATCGTTGTGCTCCTGATGCTCATCACCCTGCCGTCGATCGCCGGGTGTGGCGGTTCCGATGCCGCCACCGCTGTTTCCTACGGAGGCGTCCGGGACCAGAGCACCACCGGATACGCCGTGGCCGAGTTGCAGGGCTTGTACGCGCAACAGGGGCTGACGTTCTCGCCCACCTGGGCGACGTCCGGAACGGTGCTGCTGCAAGGAGTGGTGAGCGGGGATTTCGACGTGGCCAACCTCGGTCCGGCGCAACTCTACGGAGCCATCGCGAACGGCGCCTGCGCCCGGGTGCTCCGCCCGACCCAGGGCGCGGCCTACAGCGTGATCGCCCAGCCCGGCCTCGGCCTCGACACCACGCGGCCCTACCCGCAAACCCTTACCCAGCTGCGCGGACGGTCGGTGGGTGTCCCCGTTCGCGGCGCCGCCCAGGAGCTCGTGCTCCGGTCGTTGCTGGCGGACGCCGGCCTCGACCCGGACACCGACGTCACGTGGGTGGCGATCGGCGCCGGCGCCGCCGCCGCGTCGACCTTCGCTTCGGGCAAGGTGGACGCGGCGATGTCCTACCCGCAGCTCGAGGTGAACCTCGGGGCCGGAGGCGCCGGCTATGACAAGCTGGTCGACCTGGCCGGCCCGGACACGCCGCTGGGCGCGTTCTGGCAGTCGGTCGCCGTCGCGAACTGCGACTGGGCCGATGAGCATCCCGACACGGTGCTGAAGTTCTGCCACGCGCTCAATGAGGGATTCCGGGCCCTCGAGCAGGAGCCGGACGCGGGGCCGCGGGCGTTCGCCTGGCTCGGCCTCGGATCGGATCCCGGCCCGGTCCGGAACCTGTGGGAGAAGTACGGGACTCCGGTCGCGAACATCCCCCCGCTCACCGAGGAGAACTGGAATCATCAGGCGAAATTCGCTGCCGGCGCCACCGCGCCGGACTTCTCCGAGCATGTGGTCGACGGCTGCTCGACGGCCTGATCGAGGCGCTCGCCGACCGGGGGTGGCGGGATGGGCGGGATCGGACCGGCTGATGCTTCCGCGTGTCGCGGACGGCTGCGCGTGTGGCTGTGGCGCGTCGCCGTGCCGCCCGTCGTGGTGGGGCTCTGGCAACTCGCGTACCAGCTCGACCTGGCCGGCCGCGTCCTGCTGCCGAGCCCGCGTGCCGTCTGGGATGCCGGGCTGCGGTTGCACAGTTCGGGCGTGCTCTGGCCGAACCTGTGGTCGACCGTCAGCGCTGCGACTCTCCGCAGCCGCCGACAAGTACCCGTCCCAGCTGTCGCAGGGCATGCGTCAGCGGGTGGCCCTGGCCCGGACCCTGGCGCCGGACCCCGAGCTGCTGCTGATGGACGAACCGTTCGCCGCTCTGGACGCCCTCACACGCTCATCCGTCCGCGACCTGGTGCTCGACATCTGGGCCGGTGAGGCGCGCCGCAAGACCGTCCTGTTCGTGACCCACGACCTCACCGAGGCGCTCGTGCTCGCCGACCGGGTGATCACGCTCGCCGACGGCGGTGTCCGGACCGACCTGGAAGTGCCCTACGGACGTCCCCGCGATCAGCGAGCGCTACCGGCTCGAGCCGACTACCAAGCTCTCTACGACCGGCTCCGGGTGGACCTCACCGTTGCCGACTGACCCTTCGCGCTGCCGGGTCACGTGACGAACAGGACCACGGCAACGGTGACGGCGAAGACGACGATGGTCCAGCGCAGTACCTCGGCGGGCAGGTGGCGGGCGACCTTGGCCCCGGCGAAGCCGCCGATCACGGTGGCCGGGGCCAGGACGCCGACCACGGCCCAGTTCACCGGACCGAAGACGCTGTAGGTCAGCACCGTGGTGACGCCCACGACCGCGGAGAAGACGTTCTTGAGGGCGCCGATCCGGCGGAGCGGCTCGTCGAGCACCAGGCTCAGCGCCGCGATCAGCAGCAGGCCCATCGCGGCGTTGAAGTAGCCGCCGTACAGCCCGCACAGGAACACCGCGAACTGCACCTGCACGGTCACGGCCCGCGGCGACTTGTCGCGCGGGTGGCCGGCCAGCGCCCGCAGCCGGCCCTGGAAGGCCATCATCGCGGCCGCCAGCAGCAGCAGAAACGGCACCACCACGTCGAAGACGCCGCGCGGGGTGAACAGCAGCAGGGAACTGCCGCCCAGCGCGCCGACGACGATCGTGGGGGTGATCGACAGGATGCGGCGGCCCTGGCCGGCGAGGTCGGGACGGCTGCCGACGGCGCCGGCCGCGTAGCCGGGGGCCACCGACAGCGCGTTGCTCACGTTGGCCGCCACGCCGGGCAGCCCGAGGGCGACCAGCAGCGGGAAGGTGATGAGCGACCCGCCGCCGGCGATCGAGTTGACCGCGCCGGCGGTCAGGCCGCCGCCCAGCAGGGCGAGGATCTCGCCGAGGGTCAATTGTCGTCGTTCTTGTCGCGCTCGCGGTCCAGGGCCAGGTCGAGGGCGAGCACGCTGCCGATGACGAGCAACGGCTCGATGCCGGCGGCGACCTGGACGGCGTACGTGTCGCGGATCGTCAGCCAGCGCTTGGAGACGGCGGCCACCTGTTCGCCACCGCGCTCGATCACGTACTCGTGGTCGAGCAGGTCACCCTTCATCTCCAGGTCGTCGGGCCCCGGCACGTCGATGGTGAACTTCTCGCGGAACGGCGTGAACAGCTTCTTGCGGACCTCGGCCGCCTTCTCACCGCCGATCCGGATCTCGTACGTCGGCCGCAGTGACACGAGATGCCGGTGCAGCGAGGCGACCTCCTGCCCGGACGGATCCTCGATCACCACTTTGTCGCGGACGCTCAGCACCTTGCCGTCGACGTGGAAGACCTTGGCGCCGTGCTCGTCCAGCACGTCGAAGTCGTCGCCGATCGAGAAGAACCGTTCCCGGATGACATACATGGGCCGATTCTTCATGATTCGCGGACCAGTCGCAGCGTGGTGATCTGGAACGGGCCGAGGACGAGCCGATCGACGGGCACGGGATCCCGCTCCAGCAGGTCGGTCTCGGCGACAGTGGCCGGGAAGCTGGGCTTCAGCCGGGCGACGGCGCGCCCGCCGCGCGTCTCGTAAAGGCGGACGATCACGTCACCGCTCCGGTCGTCGGCCAGCTTGACCCAGTCGATGACCGCCGCGCCCGATGCGACGTCGAGGGTCACCAACGGTTCGATGCCGGCGAGCGCGTCCAGGCGCGGCGCGTTGAGGTCGTCGGCCTCTTTTCGGGTCTGCGTCTCGTCGCCGGCCACCACGGCGAAGCGCAGCGTGTGCCGGCCGCGGTCGGTGTGCGGGTCGGGGTAGCGGGGCGCGCGCAGCAACGTCGGCCGGATGTCAGTGCCTCCGGGAATCCGGCGCACGTCACACCCGTACGTCGAATCGTTGATCACCCCGACGCCGAGCCCGGGTTCGGCGACGTGCACCCAGCGGTGCGAACAGACCTCGTACTGGGCCTCGTCGGCCAGCGTGTTCTCGTGGGTGGGCCGCTCGATCGAGCCGTACTGCGTCTCGTAGCGCGCCCGCAAGCTGTGCACAGCCACCGGCAACGACAGCTTGAGCAGGTGCTCCCGCTCCTGCCAGTCGACGTCGACGGTGATCTCCAGCCGCGGCCGGCCCACTTCCATCGCGTACGTCGTGACAAACGTCGAAGCCCCGCGCCGGTGTGTCACGACAATCGCGTCACCGGTGACCTCCACGCCGGCGAGGTCGAGCGGCACCGGGCGTCGCAGCACGTGCCGGTCGACATCCCAGGCGTCCCACTGCACCGGCTCGTCGCGGAACAGGCGCAGCCCACCGAGCGGCCCGGCCGCGATCTCCCGTCCGTCGCGCAGGTCGACGAGCGATTGCACGTTTCCGTTCGCATCGAGCGAAGCGCGCAGAATCCCGTTGTCCAAAGCGACATCCACGCTCAGCTCAGTTCCGTCCCGGTCGCTCACAAACCGATCTGCTTCGCTCATAGCGACAGCCTTGGTCGGCGCCACCCTGTTCGCGTCGCGCACGACCTGCCAGCCCACGATCCGGCCGGGGTCGCCGGGGCCTTCGACGAGCGCCCGCAATTGCTTCTCGAGGCGGGCGTATGTGTCACGGGCCTCGCGGTGCACCCACGAGATCGACGAGCCGGGCAGGATGTCGTGGAACTGGTGCAGCAGCACGGTTCGCCACGCCTCGTCGAGCTCGGCGTGGGGGTACGGCACGTCATCGCGTACGGCGGAGACCGCTCTCAGATAT
Source organism: Paractinoplanes polyasparticus (assembly GCF_019710575.1). Classification (GTDB taxonomy): domain Bacteria; phylum Actinomycetota; class Actinomycetes; order Mycobacteriales; family Micromonosporaceae; genus Actinoplanes; species Actinoplanes polyasparticus. The sequence continues at coordinate 82,109 of NZ_JAHWFK010000015.1, forward strand.
TCGACCGTGCGCAGCAGAGCCTCGGCCCGCCGGTTGCCCTGCTTCATCGCGATCTGGGAGGTCAGCGTGCCCCGGTGCAGCTCGAGATACAGCTCGCCGGCCCACACCGGCGCGTTGTCGCCCAGCTCGGCCTCGGCGGTCGCGAAGAACCGCTCGGGCGCTCCCAGTTCGACCCGGGCCGCGCCTTCCAGATCGCGGAAGCGGTGCGCGCGGGCCACCATCTCGCGGGTCGGGCCGCCGCCCCCGTCGCCATAGCCGAACAGCAGCAGCGAGTGGTCCGAGACAACCTTGTCGCGGAAGTTGCTCACCGCGTGCCGCAACTCGCCCGCGGTCACCTCGGCCGAGTACGTGTCAGCCGGCGGAAAATGCGTGAGGATGCGGCTGCCGTCGATGCCCTCCCACGCGAACGTGTGGTGCGGGAAGACGGTGGTGTCGTTCCACGACAGTTTCTGCGTGAGAAACCACCGGTACCCGGCCCGGCGCGCGATCTGTGGCCACGCCCCCGAATAGCCGAAGCTGTCCGGCAGCCACACCACCTCCGACTCGTGCCCGAACGTCTCGGCGAAGTACCGCTTGCCGAAGCTGATCTGCCGCACGAGCGACTCGCCGCCCGGCATCACCGCGTCCGACTCGACCCACATGCCGCCGACCGGAACGATGCGCCCCTCCGCGACACGCTGCCGCACACGCTCGAACAGCTCGGGATGGTCCTCCTGCACCCAGGCGTACTGCTGGGCGGACGACATCGCGTACACCAGTCCCGGCTCGGTCTCCATCAGCGTGAGGACGTTGGCGAGCGTCCGCGCCACCTTGCGCCGCGTCTCGCGCAGCGGCCACAGCCACGCCGAGTCGATGTGCGCGTGCCCGACCGCCGTCATCCGGTGCGCGCTGGCGTTCGCCGGTTGCGAGAGCGCCTCGGCCAGCGCCTCCCGCGCCTCGGCGTCGGAGCCGGCGTCCAGGGCCGCCTCGACGGCGCGCAGGATCTTCCAGTAGCGCGGCTCGTCCGGACTGAGCTGCGGCATCAGGTCGCCGGTGGCCTCGAGGTCGCGCAGCAGCTCGAACACCTCGGCGTCGAACGCGCACAGCTTCGCGGAAATCAGCCGGTAGGGCTCGGGCTCGTCCGGGCCGGGCTTCTCGCCGTACGTCGTCTCGCCGAACGGGGGAAAATCGAGCACCAGCGGATTGGCCGCCGCCTCGACGTACACGGTGAAGCGGCCGTCCGCCGCGACGACACCCTCGGCCGCGCCCGGCCCGGTCAGCCGGAACCAGCCGTTGCGGGGGTGAAGGGCCTTCAGCGGTACGCCGTCAGCCCGATACACGAGCGCCTCGCCCTGCCCACCGACGAAGCGCCCGGACCACCCCGGATCAAGCACGAGCTCCACCGGCCGCTCGCTCGCGGGCGCCTGCCCCTCGACCCGCAACCAGGTCGTACCCCACCGTGGCCCCCACGTCGCGCCCACCGCGAGTGGCTCATAGGTGGCGCCGAGGGCTTGCGCGGGCGGTACGGGCTCGCCGTCCCCGCCGACCCGCCAGGCCGCCACCTCGACATCGCCGACGGGTTCGTGGAGCCGGGGTTGAAGACGCTCCCGCACAACCCTTTCGAGCCGAGCGGCGACGTGAGCCGGATTCGTATGCACCACAACATCCTCAGCCGTCGCCCGTCACCGCGCCAGCGCAGTGAAGCGGGCGTCCAGATCATCGACCCATTGCGCCGGCGTGCGACGGTCCGGCAGCGCGACCCCGGCCTCGGCCCGCCACAACGCGTCTCCCAGAACTGTGCGCAGGTGCCAAGCCATGATCCGGTCCATGTCCAACGTCGTGCCGGACATCCGCTCGTACGCGGCCACCGTCGCGGTGAACAGCTCCATACCGCAATCCCCGGGCAGGCACCGCAGGTCGAACTCTGGCTCGCCGGTACCCGCGGTCTCCCAATCGACGACAAGACGCAGCCGCAACGACTCGCGGTCCCAGAGGTGGTTGTCGCCGTGGAAGTCGCCGTGCACCAGAACGGTCCGGCCGGGCGCCGCAAGGGCAAGGTCGGCCCAGTCGCACCAGGACAGCACCCGGTCGCGCTGATCGGAACGGATCAGCGCGCCGAAGCGGGCACGGATGTCATTCGTCGAGGCGTGCGCCATCGGCCTGGGCAGAGGGCCCATGGCCTCGGACGCTGCCGTCAGCACATCGGGATCGTGCAGGCGAACCAGGGCCGCAGCAAGATCACCCGCGACCGTCGGGCGAGCAGCCGGCGTGATCAGGTGCCGTACGTCGAAGAACGGCATCGCTGCGGCTCGCTGCGTAATGAGCAGCGCCGGATCGCTGGACGCTGCCACGACGACAGGCAGTGGCAACTGTGGTGCGGTCGCGCGCAGCACGTCCAACAGCTCCGCCTGATGGCAGATCCGCCGTGCGGGTGGTTCGGCCCAGGCGAACTTCACGACGAACCGGCCATCGACTACGGCACTGGCCGCACACCACTGCGGATCGTCGCTCGGCTCCAAACCTCGAGGGACGATCGTGCCGTCGGCCAGCTCCGGCGCCACCTTGCGCAGCGCCACACGTAACGCATCCACCGCCGGCTCGTCCAGCCACGTCAACGACATGCGGTCAGCATGAATGACAGATCTATATAGGGGTGTGATGTATCCGACTTGCCGAGGCCGGAACAGGGGCGCACCGATATTGTTGCGAACGCAAGTAAACGGTGGTCGAGGAAGAGGGAACGCGTCGTGAGTGAGCTCAATCTGCTGGTGGTTGTCGGGAGCACGCGGCCCGGACGGGTCGGCCCGAAGGTCGCCGACTGGTTCGTCGACGCGGCCAAGGCGCACGGCGGGTTCCAGGTGAGCGTGGCCGACCTGGCCGACGAGAACCTGCCGCTGCTCGACGAGCCGCACCACCCACGCCTGCGGAACTACCAGTACGACCACACCAAGCGCTGGAGCGAGAAGGTCGCCGCGGCTGACGCCATCGTCTTCGTGATCCCGGAATACAACTACGGGCTGGGCGCCGCTTTCAAGAACGCCCTCGACTACCTGCACGCCGAGTGGAACTACAAGGCCGCCAGCGTGGTCAGCTACGGCGGCGTCTCGGCGGGCACGCGGTCGGCCCTGCAGCTGCAGAGTTCCGCGTACGCGCTGAAGCTTTTCATGATCCCCGAGTCGGTGAACATCCCGTTCGTGCACAGCCTGGTGCAGGAGGGCGAGCTCCGGCCCACCGAGATCATGACGACGGCCGCCACCGCCGTGCTCAACGAGCTGGCCAAGGTCTCCACCGCCCTCAAGCCCCTGCGCGACGCGAAGTAGGCACCGGGCCGGCACTCAGCACGCCGCTGCCCGCCGCGATCTGACCGGCGGCCGGGAGGAGTGCGTCCCGGGCTCGTGCGGCTGTCTCTGGCTCGCCGAGCGCCTCAGCCGCGCGAGCGGTCAGGCACCACAGTGCCTCGGCGAGCAGGTCGGCCGGTGGGTCCGGGACGATGCGAAGCGCGTCCCGGGCCTCTCCGGTACGGCCCTGGGCCAGCAGGACATGCGGCCGCGCCCACGGCCGGTACGGTCCGTAATCGAGCGTGTGGTCGGGTTTCCCCAGGCACAGCAGGGCCAGGGCGAGCAGCCCGTGTTCGAGGCCGGGCATGCCGGCGCCGGTGAGGTGGGCTGCGGCGACCCGGTAGGCGGCGGCGGTCGACTGGCGCATCGCGCGGTACCACTCGGTGAAGACTCCCACCAGCGGCAGCTCGTGGTCGGCGGCCAGGCGATCGGCGGCACGGGCGTGAGCGTCGGCGGTGGCGAAGTCGGCCCGGGCCGATCGGGACTGCACGCGGATCAGGTGACCCAGAACCTCGTATGTCGGCAGGTTGTGCCGCGCCGACAGGGCGATCAGCTCGGCGCCGATCTCGTCGCGAACCGGTGCCAGGCCGCACCGGTGGAAGGTCTGCATGTAAAGGGCGTTCAGGGCGAACGCCAGCAGGGCCGGGTCGTCCAGCCGCCGAGCCAGGGCGACCGCCCCCTCCGCGGGTTCGCGGTCGGGAACGCCCCGAGACTCGACGGCGATCGTGGCCAGCAGGCGAGCCCGCGCCGCACCCGTGGCGAACGGCAGGGTGCGACGTGCCGCCGCCACGATGAGCGCCGCCCGTTCCGGGTCGTCGGAGCGGGTCCAGATCGCCGGGACGTCGTACGCGCCGATCACCCGGGCGGTCAGCGCCGGATCGCCCAGTTCCTCCGCGGCGGCGATCGTGGCCAGGCGGTGCCGCCCGGCCGCCTCCAGCCCGCCCCCGCCTCCGGTGACCGCCAGGTTGCGCAGCAGACCCACGGTCGAGCCCAGCCGAGCGCGGGCGCTGACCGTTCGCTCGTAGTCTGCCGCCGCCTCAGCCCAGATCGAGCCTGTCTGCTCGGCCTGGATCAAGCCAGCCTGGTCGGCCTGGATCGAGCGTGTTTGCTCGGCCTGGACCGAGGCTCCCGGCTTGGCCTGGATCGAGCGTGTCTGCTCGGCCTGGATCGAGCGTGTCTGCTCGGCCTGGATCGAGCCTGTCTGATCGGCCTGGATCGAGGCCACCGCCTGGGCCCGGATGGGGGACGACGGCCCAGCCTGCACCGAGGCCGGCGGCTCGGCCTGCATCAGGGCCGGCGTCATCGAGACGTCCTGCCGCAGGATGCTCGTCTCCAGCTCGCGCAGCGCCGGGCCGGGGTCGAGGCCGAGCCGGTCGATCAGTTGCTCGCGGGCGCGGCGCAGCACCGCGAGGGCGTCGCCCTGTCGGCCAGTCCGGTAAAGGGCCAGCGCCAGCAGCCGCCACCCCTCCTCGCGCCACGGGTGTTCGGTGACATGGGCTTCCAGGTCGGGCACGGCCTCGGCCGGCGGGCGGGCCTCGGCCAACAGCTCGACGGCGTGCAGGCGCAATTCGGCCAGGCGGGCGCGCTCGGCCCGAGCCCATGGGGCTGAGGGGAAGTCGGCGTAGGCCGGGCCGCGCCACCAGCTCAGGGCCTCGGACAGCGCGGCCGGGGTGGCCAGCGCCTGCTCGAAACACCAGGCGTCCACCGCGTCGGGCGCGAGGGTCAGGGCGTATCCGGGGCCCTCGGTTACCAGCAGCGCCGGGGGAGTGCGGGGGCGGCGATCGGGCTCGAGCGCGCGGCGCAGCGCCGCGACAAAGGTTCGTACGGCGGGAATCGCACCCTCGGGCGGCGCGACCCACAGATCATCGACCAGATGACCGACCGGCACGACGCGACCGCGCGCGACGATCAGGCGGGCCAGCACGGCCCGGTGCATCGGGCCCTTGAGCGGGACGAGCTCGCCGGTGGCACGCCATGCCGTAACCGGCCCCAGCACCCCGAACCGCACCGCCACCCGGCCACCGTACAACTCGCTCATCCAGCGCTCATTCGCGCGCCGAACAATCGGGAGCATGTTCGAAGAGCGCAAAGTACGAGTTGACGACGACGTGGAACTGTTCGTGCGGGTGAGCGGCAGTGGCAACCCGATCGTCCTGCTGCACGGTTTCCCGCAGACCCACCTGATGTGGCGGCACGTCGCCGCCGACCTCGCCCGGGATCACACCGTGATCTGCCCCGACCTGCGCGGGTACGGCGCCAGCGACAAGCCCGCCGAGGCCGGGCCGGACACGTACTCGAAGCGGACCATGGCCCGCGACGTCGTGCGGCTGGCCGCCGAGCTCGGGTTCGACCGGTTCGCGCTGGCCGGGCACGACCGGGGCGCCCTGGTGGCGATCCGGGCCGGGCTCGACCATCCACAGCACGTCACCCACCTGGCCTCGCTGGACGTGCTGCCGACCCTGGACATGTGGGACGTCATGCACGGCGTCTCGGCCGCCGTCGGGTTCCACCTCTACCTGATGGCGCAGCCGCCCGGCCTGCCCGAGAAGATGATCGCCGGCGCGGCCGACGACTTCTTCGGCTACTTCCTCGACCTGTGGATCCAGGACCCGGCGGCGATCCCGCCCGACGTGCGGGCCGCCTACCTGGACGCGTGCCGGGCCGCCGTGCCGTCGATCGTGGCCGACTACCGAGCGTCGGCCGGGATCGACGTGGAGCACGACCGGGCCGACCGTGACGCCGGCCGCGTCCTGGGCATGCCGGTGACCGTTCTGCAGCAGGACTGGGGTTCGATGCTCGGGTTCGACGCGGAGGCGTTGTGGCGGGCGTGGGCGCCAGATCTCGAGCACCTTCCAGTGAAGTGCGGGCACTTCATGGCCGAGGAGGCGCCGGAGGTCGTGGTCGGGGCCCTCCGCGGGCTGCTGCAGCGATAGGGACAAATCGGATAAAGTGGGCGCATGCTTCGCCGTGCGCTCGCCGTCATCGCCGCCCTCGTCCTCCTGCCGGCCGTCCCCGTCCAGGCCGCACCCGCCGCACCTGCCGCACCCGCCGCACCCGTGGCACCCGCCGCGCCCGCCCCGATCGACCTGGTCGGACTCGACTTCCAAGTGATCAACGCCGGCAGTGGGTGGTGCCTCACCTCAGGGCTGACCGAACTGCCGTGCGCGCGGACCGAGCCCTACCGGTGGCGGTTCCGCCCGGTCGACGTCACGGGCAAGCTGGAGATCCTCAACGTGCGGACCGGCCGGTGCCTGAGCATGCCGGGCGGTACGCGGACCACCGGCGCGCGGGCCGGTCTGGAGCCGTGCGCGGCCGTGCAGTCGCGCCGGTGGGAGCTGCGTGACTCGCTGGGCGAGACGGCCAAGATTGAGAACACGCTGACCGGCCAGTGCCTGCAGATCGGGAGCGGCGTCGCCGTGCAGGGCTCGTGCGCCGGCACGGCCGGGTCGCGCCGGTGGACCGTACGGGTGCTCAGCGTGCCGATTCCCGGGCTGATGTGACGCTTCCGTCGTGATGGGGATGGATGTCATCGTGGTGCATCGGCTGGGATGCGAACCCGGCCCCGATGCACCATCCCCGAACGGAGCGCGATGCGCCGCGCCTTTCTCGCCGTCGCCGCGGTCGGTGTGCTGCTGCTCGCCGCCGCGGTCGTCGTCTCCCGTCCCACGACGCGCACTGCGGTGGCTGCTCGCAGCAAGCCGGCCACACCGTACGAGCAAGCCGTCGCTGCTCTGAACGCGCAGTCCGCGGCGCTGCTGAGCGGCGACGAGCAGGGCTGGCTGGCCGCTGTCGACGCGCCGCTGAAGAAGCGGTACCGCAGCATGTTCCGCTCGCTGCGGGCCCTCGAAGTGACCCGCTTCGACTACCGGCCGGGCGTCGAACAGAAGGCCGGGACCAAGCTTTCCTTCCGTACGGAGATCTCGTACTGCCTCGGCCCCGACATGTGCCCCGGTTCGGCCGGCAGCCGGTGGCAGGAGCCGCCGCGCATCGAACAGCGGCTCACCCTGCGGCCGGTCGGGGGTCGCTACGTGATCAGCGCGGTCGCGCCGGGGCCGAGCGACGACCCGCGCCGGCCCGTTCCCTGGGAGAACGGCGAGCTGGTCGCCCTGCGCGGCACCCGGGTGACCCTGATCGCCGCGCCCGGGCAACGCCGCCACCTGGCCCAGGTGCTGCCGGTGGCCGAGACCGCGGCCAAGGTGGACGACCGGTTCGCGGCGCTGGCCGGCACGTCGCAGTCCCGCTACCGGATCTATCTGGCCGGTGAGGCGCAGTGGCGCAGCTGGTACGGCGGCGAGGGCGACAACTGGGCCATCGGCCTGGCCGTCCCGCTCAATATGCACGGCATCGACGTCATGCTGCGTATGAAGTCCCTGGCCGGCAACCCGGTCATGCTGCGCGTCGCCCTCCAGCACGAGCTCGGCCACGTCGTGACCCTCGCGGGCGCCTACCGTGCCGACGCGGCCGAGGACACGTGGCTCAGCGAGGGCATCGCCGAATACATCGGGTGGTCACCGATGAGAGCCGCCGAGACGCTGCGCCGGCACAGCGTGCGGTGGGCGTTGAACGGCGGCGCCCGGCCCCGGTCGATGATCCCGTCGCAGCCGGGGCGGGACGCGCCCTCGCGGGCCGGGGACGCCTTCTACGGGCTGAGCCACCTCGCCGTCGACTGCATGGCCCGCAAGTACGGCGACGAGAAGCTCTTCACCTTCGTACGCCTGGTTCTGACTCAGGACAACGAGTACGACCAGGCCGCACGGGACGCGTACGGGGTGCCCTTCCCGGCGGTCGACCGGGCGTGCGTGAAGTGGATCCGGCAGCAGGTGCTATAGCTGTTCCATGCTGGTTGACTTCGCCGCCGACGTCGCGGCCACGCCGATCCAGGTCGAGGCGGCCGCCGTCGCCGCCGAGAAGGACGGGTACGACGGTTTCGGCGCCGCCGAGACGAAGCACGACGTCTTCCCGGCCCTCGCCCTGGCCGCCCGGGCCACCTCGCGCATCACCGTGCAGTCGGCGATCGCGGTGGCCTTCGCGCGCAACCCGATGAGCGTGGCCGTCCTGGCCAACGACCTTCAGCTGATCAGCGAGGGCCGCTTCCAGCTGGGCCTCGGCTCCCAGGTGCAGCCGCACATCGAGCGGCGGTTCGCGATGCCCTGGAGCAAACCGGCGGCCCGCATGGAGGAGTTCATCCGCGCGATCCGGGCCGTCTGGGCGGCCTGGGGCGGCGGCGAGCGGCTGGCGTTCCGCGGCGAGTTCTACCGGCACACGTTGATGACCGATTTTTTCAACCCCGGTCCCCATCCGTACGGGAATCCGCCCGTCCTGCTGGCGGCGGTGGGGGAGCGGATGACGCAGACGGCGGGCCGGGTCGCCGACGGTCTGCTGGCGCACCCGCTGACCAGCGCGGCCTACCTCGGCGAGCGTACCCGGCCGGCCCTGCGCGAGGCGCGTGGCGGCGACCTCGGCGATTTCACCGTGTGCCTGTCGGCCATGGTCGTGCTGGGAGCCGACGAGGCCGCGCGGTCGCGGGCCGAGCAGGCGGTCAAGGGGCAGATCGCGTTCTACGCCTCCACCCCGGCGTACCGGCCGGTGCTGGAACTGCACGGCTGGGGCGGCCTGGCCGACCAGCTGAACGCGTTGTCGCGGCGGCAGGCCTGGGCCGAGATGACCGCGCTGATCAGCGACGAGGTGCTCGACACGTTCGCGGTCACCGGTGACGTGGCCGCCGGCGTGCGCTCCCGGTTCGGTGGCCTGGTCGACCGGATCTCGCTCTACACGCCGTACGACGTCGATCCGGCCCTCATCGCGCGGGTGCGACAGCAGCTGTGAGCTCGTTGTCGAGCGTGGCCACGCCGCCCCGGCCGGCGAGTCCGGGTTCGCCGCCGTAGAAGCTCCAGCGCAGGAAGGCGGTCGTGGTGTCGGCGACAACCGGGAGGTCGCTGACCTGGTGGCCGCCCTCCGTGATGCTCAGCATGGCTCGCGACCAGGGCACGGCCTCGTAGACGGTGCGGGCGGCGTCGTATGTGACCGAGGTGTCCTCGCGGCCGTGCACCAGGAGCACGGCCGCGGGCGGACCGCTGAACGGCGTACCCAGGAAATCGGTGCCCGCGATCAGGATGCCCGCCTTGAGACGGTCGTCGCGATGCTTGCTGAGCAGGCCGGCCGTGGTGATGCCGCCGCCCGAGTGCCCCGCCGCCGCGACTCGGGAGGTGTCGATGTTCTCCTTCTCCAGCATGCGGGAGATCACCTCGGACGCGTCCGAGGGCTGGTTCACCAGGTCGTACGCGGTGAACTTGGAGGTGCCCAGCGCGGTGTGCGGATAGCGCGGCGCGGCCACGACGAAGCCGGCCAGGGCCCACCGGATCAGCAGCGACGCGGAGTCGTCGGGCTGCGAGTGCAGTCCGTGACTGAACAGGACGAGCGGGTGAGGCCCCGGTCCCACCGGAGCCCACACCTGCGTCCGCAATGCCCGGCCGTCGCGGGCGAACGAGTAGTCGCGCCGCGCCACCGAACGCACCCCGCCCGGGGCTCGGCCCTCGATCGGCCGGTACGGCGTGACGGCGCGCGCCTCGAGGGTCGAGTTCTTGGTCGACGAGAGAACGGTGCGCTCGCTCGCCGACGCCTGCCCGGTCCTGACAGCCAGCCCGCCGGCCACAGCCGCCGACACGCTGAGCAACAATGTTCGTCTCCGCACGTGACCGACGGTGCCCGCGGACCCTGTGCGGAGCCTTTGCCTAGGCTGTGATCTCGATCGAGTCGACCCGGTCGGGATAGAACGCCACGTGGTCCTTGATCTGGGCCACGGCGTCCCGCGGGTTCTCGTAGACCCAGATCGCGTCGACCGACTTCTCGCCGCCGGCCGGGATCGAGTAGTAGGTCGCGTCGCCCTTGTAGGGGCAGTAGGTCGAGGTCGCGGTGCGCTCGAGCAGCGACTGGTCGACGTCGGCCAGCGGGATGTACGGCACCGCCGGGTAGGTCGACTCCTGCAGGGTGAGCGCGTTGCGGGAGTCCGCGACGACCTTGTCACCGACCTTGACCACGATGTGGCCGGCGTTCGGGGTGATCGTGATGGGGTGGTCGGGGCCGGGCACGAGCTCGGGACGGTTGTTCGACATGGTGCCTCCATCGGTAGGTCTCCAGCGGGAACAAGTCGCTCTCCGGCACCTCCATTCCCGGTGTGCTCGGCGCATACCGCTGCTGCGGCGTCAGCCACGCCACTGTTTTCAAGACGGATATACCCTCTTACCTCCACCGAACGGACTATTGCCCGCTATTGCCGCATGCCGGGCCGCTCCGCGTGGTGACCTGACAGGGCACAAATCGGCTCGAGGAAGGGTGAACCATGAAAGCGGCAACGCGGATTCTGACACTCGTCGGACTGAGCCTGATGACGGGCGCGACGCTCGGGGCTGCACCGGCCATGGCGTCGACATCCGCACCAGACACGGCGGCCCGGGCGGCCACGACCACGGCGGACTCGCCGCGTCGTGACCGCGAGTGGACCGAGGGCTACTACGACTCGCGGCGCGAGTGCGAGTGGGCCGGCAAGCGCGGCGAGTGGCGTGACCGGTGGGACGACTACGACTGCGACCGGGTCCGCTTCGGCCCCTACCGGGGCGAGTGGCGGCTGACGGTCGAGAAGTCGTGGGACTGGCGCGACCGCGGCCACGACCGTGACCGTGACGGCGACCACGACCGTGACCGTGACCGCGGTGGCGACGACGACTGATCTTGAAGTAAGAGAGCCAGGCCATACCCGATCGGGTATGGCCTGGCGCTATTTTCGTTTCCATGTCGACGAATCCGGCCGAGGCCGCGGTCACCGCCCTGGGCATCCCTTACCAACTCCTGCGCCACGGCCCGGTCAGCAGCGTCGCCGAGGCCGCCGAGGCGCAGGGCGTCGAGGTCCGCGACCTGGTGAAGACCCTCGTGGTGCGGCGGGCCGACGACGACTACGTGTTCGTGCTGGTGCCCGGCGACCGGTCGATCTCGTGGCCCAAGCTGCGGGCGCTGCTCGGGGTCAACCGGCTCTCGATGCCGGACGCGGCCACGGCCAAGGCGGCGACGGGCTACGAGCGCGGCACCATCACCCCGTTCGGCGCCAGCACGGCCTGGCCGGTCATCGCGGATTCGCGAACGGAAGGACGCACCATCAACCTCGGTGCCGGGGAACGCGGCGTGGGGCTGCAGGTGCCGGCCGACGAGGCCGTTGTCAAGCTGGGTGGCACCTTCGCCGATGTGACGGACGAGGCCGCCTGAGCCCGGGGTGGCTGGGGTAAATTCTCGGTCGTGACGAGCGAAAACGCGATCCAGCCCGACGTACCCCCTTCCGGCACCGGCTGCGTCGAGTGCCTCGACGCCGGCGGTTGGTGGTTCCACCTGCGGCGCTGCGCCCAGTGCGGCCACGTCGGCTGCTGCGACACCTCACCCGCGCAGCACGCCACCGCCCACTTCCGCGAGACGGGCCACCCGATCATTCAGTCGTTCGAGCCCGGCGAGGACTGGTTCTGGGACTTCACCACCGAAGAGGCCGGCTCCGGCCCGACGCTGGCGCCCGCCGACAGCCGCCCGGCCGACCAGCCCGTGCCCGGCCCGGCCGGCGCCGTGCCGAGCGACTGGCGCACCAAGCTCAACCGCTAGGGTCCGGCGGCCCATGCGGATCCTGCACCTGTCGGACACGCATCTGACTCGCGCGGCCGGTCCCAACACCGACGGGATCGACCCGCGCGAGTCGCTGGCCCGCATCCTGAACGACTGCGGCGAACTGGCCGGGCTCGACGCCGTGCTGGTGACGGGCGACGTGGCCGACGACGGGTCGGCCGAGGCCTACGCCGCAGTCCGCTCGCTGGTCGGGGCGTTCGCCGCCGAGCGGGGCATCCCGGCCCTCTACACCACCGGCAACCACGACGAGCGCAAGGCGTTCACGGCCGGCCTCGGCGCAGAGCTGACATCGGTGACCGTCATCGGGGGCCACCGCATCATCACGCTCGACTCGCTGGTGCCCGGCCGGGTGTACGGCCATCTCGACGACGAGCAGTTGCTGTGGCTCCGCTCGGTGCTGGCCACCCCGGCTCCGCAGGGCACGGTGCTGGCGTTCCACCACCCGCCGATCGGCCTGGACAACGCGGTGCAGCGCACCCTCGGCCTGACCAACCCGGACGACCTGGCCGAGGTGATCCACGGCACCGACGTGCGGCTCGTTCTCACCGGTCACTTCCACCTGCAGCTGTTCGGCCTGCTCGCCGGGGTGCCGGTCTGGGTCACGCCCGGCGTCGTCAACCGGATCGACCTGACCGGGCCGCCCGGCGGTGAACGAGCCGTCCGGGGCGCCTCGGCCACCCTGGTCGAGCTGGGCCGACCGGGGTCTCCGCTGCTGCATGTGTTGCACGCACGCGATCCCCACGCCGGCCGGACGGCTCACGAGCACGACGCCGAGACCATGGCGGCCCTCATCGCCCAGTGGCGTCCCGAAGTTCCAGATCGTAGATGAACTCCAGGCCGTCCTCGTCGTCGTCCTGCTCGCCGACCTTGACGAAGCCGTAGGGCAGGGCCAGGTTGGCCGAGGCGACGTTGTCGGGGCGGATCGAGACGCGTACGCGGTGGACGGACGGCTCCGCGCGGGCGCGGGCGAGCAGCGCCTCGAAGGCCGCCCGCGCATAACCCTGCCGGCGGAACTGCGGGTCGACGGCGTAACCGATCTCCACCGTGCCGGACTCGTCGGGCGGCCCGTGGAAACCGGCACGCCCGACCGCCACGCCGGCCCGGTCGTCCCAGATGATGCCGGTCGTCCAAGCCGCACTGGCCGGATCCTCCAAGGCCTGGCCGAGCCGGCGAAGCCAGGTGCCGCGAGGCTCGGGGCCGACCAGATAGGCCGAGACAGGCACGGGCGTCACCCGGTTCGCCGCGACGAGGTCGCCCTCGCTCAGGGCGCGGAACGAGTCGGCGTCCAGGTGGATGATGCGGATGGGCTTGGTCACCGGCGCATCATAGTGGCGCCGTCGTGGTAGATAACGCCTATGCGAATCATGGTCGTCGCCGCGCCGCTCCAGGGACATCTGCTGCCGCTGGTGCCGCTGGCCGCGGCCTGCCGGGACGCCGGCCACGACGTCGTACTGGCCGGCGGCAACTTCCCGCCGGACCTGCTCGGGCTGCGCACTGTGGACATCGGAGGCCGCTTCAGCCTGCCGCGCAGCGCGATGCGGGCGGCTCTGCGGCACCCCAGGGTCGCCCGGGCCGAGATGAAGGGCACCGCGGGGCACGGCTTCGTGGGCGAGCTGTTCGGCCGGGCCAACCTGTCCCTGGTCGAGCCGCTGATGCGACTGGCCGTGGGGGAACGGCCCGATCTGATCGTCTTCGAGTCGCTGAGCGAGGCGGGCGCGATCGTGGGCGGCAAGTTGTCGATCCCGTCGGTGCTGCAGGAGAACACGTTGTGGCCCGCGGACGACCTGTTCGAGGCGGTGACCACCAGCTCGCCGCTGCGCGGGCAGCGGATCCCCAGGCCGGCGCTGACCATCACGGTGATCCCGCCCAGCGTCCGCGAAGGCTCGCCGGTCGGTGCGGTGCCGATGCGGCCCGTGCCGTACTCGGGTGGTGGCGAGATCCCCGACTGGCTGCGCGCGCCCGGCGACCGGCCGCGGGTGCTCGTCAGCCGCAGCACCATCGAGGGCCCCAACGACGGCAACCCCGGGCCGGCGGTGATCGCCGCAGCGGCCGAGGTCGACGCCGAGTTCGTGCTGGTGCGGCCCGCGTCCGCTGCCCGCGGTCTGCCGCCGAACGTCCGGACGGTCGGGCGGGTGCCTCTCAACGAGCTTCTTCCGTACGCGGCGGCCTTCGTCCACCACTCCGGGGCGGGCAGCATCCTCGGCGGGCTGGCCGCGGGCGTTCCCCAACTGGCCACACCGGGCGCCGGCGACCGTCGCCACAACGCCGAGCTGCTCGCCCGGCGGGGAGCCGGGCTGGCGGTCGAGGCCAAGGCGATCACCGCGGCCGACCTGACCCGCCTGCTGACCGACGAGTCGCTCCGCGCCGCGGCTCAGCAGGTGGCGGCCGAGATCGCCGCCATGCCCGCGCCGGAGTCGGTCGTGGCCGAGCTCGGAAGGCTGGCCCGCGCTTGAGGCCTGTCCGGGCGACCGGCCTTGCCCGGGCGGTGTTTCGGGCGGGGAAAAGGCGGCCGGACCAGGCGCTCTGCGGCTGAGGCCCGTATCGGCGCTCTCACCCCTCCTCCTCGGGCTCCCGCAGCGAACGGATCATGCTCCGCAGAGTGGTCCGCGCAGCCGACTGCTCGGCCTCGGTCAGACCGCTCAGCATCCTGACCTCGACACTGCGGACCGCGGCGGACGCCTTCGCGAGGCTTCGCCGTCCGCGTGGCGTGAGCCGCGTCGGTAGAGCCTTCCCCACGGGCGCCTCCGCCGGCCGGGTCACGTACCCGTCCCGTTCCAATGCCTGCAGCAGGACGTTCATCGACTGCCTGGTCACGAACGTGCCCCGCGCCAGCTCGGAGTTCGACAAGCCCGGGCGTTGCGCCAGCAGCTCGAGGCAGGAGTAGTGCGTCACGGTCATGCCCAGCGGCCGCAGCACCGCCTCCATGGCTGCACGGAGAACGCTGGACGTCTCTTTCAGCAGGTAGCCGAGTGAAGTTCCCAGGTCGACGCCCGCGTCGTCTTGACTCATGTCAGCATTCTGACATAGCCTTGCACATGTCAGTAAACTGACACGTAGCGAAGGAGCACCATCATGCCGGTCACCGGCCCCGACTTCATCTCCCTGCAGGCTCGCGACCTCGACGCCTCACGCGCGTTCTACGAGAGGTACCTCGGCCTCGTACGTTCTCCGGCCGGCCCTCCGCACGCCGTCGTCTTCGAGACGAAGCCGATCGCTTTCGCCCTCCGCGACATCGTCCCCGGCACCGATCTCGCGTCCGTCCCGCAGCCCGGCATCGGCGCGGCGATCTGGCTCCACGCCACAGACGTCCAGGACATCCACGACGCCCTCGTCGCCGACGGCCACACGATCGTGGCCGCACCGATCGACGGACCCTTCGGCCGGACGTTCACCTTCGCCGACCCCGACGGCTACCACGTCACCCTCCACGACCGCGCCTGACCGGCCGGCGCCGTCGCGCAGCAACGACGGCCGGGTGTTGTCCGGCCGGACGCTCAACGGCGGACCCGGCCGGCTGACCGACATGCTTGACCGCGATGACGTCGCCCGCCGCCAGATCGGTACGGCCACCGCCGCCACCGGCTGCCTGGATCGGTGTGGCCAGATGCCCGGCGCTGGCACGAGCCGGAGTCATTGCTGTGCGACGATGCGGCCGTGGACTCGCTGACCGCGATGGGGCTGGGGCTCGACTACGGGGATCTTCGGCTCGGCCGGACGACTCAGGCCTGGCTGGATGCCGGCGGCGATCTGCGGACGCGAGTGGTGGAAGGCCTGCATGGTTCGGCAGCGCAGGTAGAGCTGGTCGGATCGTCGTCCGTTCCCGGTCTCCTTGCCAAGCCGATCATCGACCTGGCGGTCGGCCTCGCTGTGAAGCAGCCGATCTCGCCCGTGACGGCAAGGCTGGAGGCCGATGGATGGATCTACCGGGGCGACGCAGGTGACCAGGGAGGGCATGTTTTTGTTCTCGAGTGCCGACCATGGCATCGAGTCGCCCATCTGCACGTGGTTGATCGTGACGGCGACCAATGGCGCGCGTACCTGCGCTTGCGCGAGATTCTCAGGCGCAGCGCACGGGCACGGGAACGATATGAAGCGGTGAAGCTGAGGCTGGCCGAGCAGAGGCCCGTCGACCGGAAGGCATACACCGACGGCAAGTCCGCGGTCGTGGCGTCGATCATCGAAGAAGCGTCCTGATCGGTCTCCTTCCCCTGAGGAATCAGCCGGATCCGCTCGGGGAAACATGAAACCGGCCGGACCCGTTCGACAGCGATCCTGGGTCCGACAAAGGCGGTCCGCAGCATGCCGGCGTTCGGTTGTGTCGCGGTCGATGAGGTTGCCCAGGTGCCAGCACATCGGGGCGTCGTCGGCAGCACGCGAGCTTGTCGTGTAGGCACCGCGCCGGGCCGGACCGAGATCAATTGTTGCGTGCGGTGGCGAGCTCGTTCTGGATCGGGTGCTGGGCGGGGCTCGTGCGGGTGCGTTGGGTCAGGATCACGCACAGCAGCACCAGTAGGGCCACGGCCAGCGCGGCCGGTGGGACTGTCTCGCCCAGGAGCAGGGCCGACCAGAGCAGGGTCAGGACGGGCTGACCCAATTGGATCTGGCCGACCCGGGCCACGCCGCCGCGGGCCAAGCCGGCGTACCAGGCGAAGAAGCCCAGAAACATCGAGACGACGGTCAGGTAGGCGAAGGCCGTCCAGGACTGTGCGGTGCCGTGCGGCGGATGGACAGTCGCGCTGACCAACGTGACCGGCAGGGTGGCGGGCAGAGCGAGCAGCAGCGCCCAGCAGATGGTCCGGGCGCCGCCCAGTTCGCGGGACAGGGCGCCGCCCTCGGCGTAGCCCAGTCCGCACAGGACGACGGCGGCCAGCAGGAACAGGTCGGCGGGGGAGAGGGCGCCGCTGGTGGCGCCGGTGGCCGCGACGAAAGCCAGCACCGAGAGCAGGCCCGTGACGGCGGCCAGCCAGAAGGCTCGCGGTGGGCGTTCGCCGGCGCGCAGGACGGCGAAGACGGCGGTCATCGCGGGCAGCACGGTGATGACCACGGCGCCGTGCGCGGACGTCTGGGTGGTCAGGGCCAGGGAGGTGAACAGCGGAAAGCCGACGACCACGCCCAGCGCGGCGACCGACAGGCGGCGCCACTGTCGCGGGGTGGGCCGGGGCGCGCGGGTGAGCCACAGGTAGGCCGCAGCCAGTCCGGCCGCTCCCACGGCGCGGCCGAACGCCACGAACCACGGGTCGAGCTCGTGCACGGCCAGGCGGGTGGCCGGCAGCGACAGGCTGAACGCCAGCACGCCCAGTGCGCCCAGGGCCAGGCCGCCGGGCGGCGTTATCGTTCGCGGCTCGATAGCGCTACTCTGTGCTTTCATGAATGACGGTAACGCAGCCGCGCGTGTTATCCAAGATCTGCGCGGTGCGGTGAGCTCGGCCGCGGCCGGGTCGCGGCTTCCTTCCGTACGGGAATTGACCGCACGCCATCAGGCGTCGCCCGTCACCGTGGCCGCCGCGATTCGCGCCCTGGTCAAGGAGGGCCTGGTCGAGACGCGTCCGGGGCAGGGCACGTTCGTGGCCCGGCGAGCGGCCGCGACCGGGCCGGCGCCCGACCTGTCGTGGCAGACCGTGGCGCTGGGCGCGCGGCGGCCGGGCGAGGACGAGCTGCAGGCGTTACTGGCTACGCCGCCGGCCGGGGCGATTCCGCTGTCCGGGGGCTATCTGGAACCGGAACTTCAACCGGCGGTGGCGCTCGGGGCGGCGCTGGCGCGGGTGGCGCGGCAACCGGCGGCCTGGCAGCGCGGACCGGCGGAAGGGCGAGCTGACCTGCGGGCCTGGTTCGCCGCCGCGATCGGCCTGCGGGCAGACGACATGGTGATCTGCCCCGGCGGGCAGGCGGCGCTTTCGTCGGCGTTCCGAGCGCTGGCCGCGCCGGGCGACACGCTGCTGGTGGAGTCCCCGACCTATCTGGGCGCGCTCGCGTCAGCCCGGGCGGCGGGTCTGCGCGTCGTGCCGGTGCCCGCCGACGCCGACGGCGTGCTGCCGGACCAGTTGGCGGCGGCGTTCGCGAGGACGGGCTCGCGGCTGTTCTATTGCCAGCCGCTGCACGCCAACCCGACCGGCGCGAGCTTGGCGGCGGACCGCAGGAGCGTGGTGCTGTCGGCCGTACGGGAAGCCGGGGCCTTCTTGATCGAGGACGACTATGCCCGCGACCTGACGATCGACGGGGATCCGCCACCGCCGCTGGCTCGGGAGGAGGCCGACGGGCATGTGATCTATCTGCGGTCGCTGACCAAGTCGGCCGCTCCCGGGCTGCGGATCGCTGCCGTCGGCGCGCGCGGGCCGGCCGGTGCGCGCTTGCGGGCGGTGCGGTTGGTCGACGAGTTGTTCGTGGCCGGGCCATTGCAGCAGGCCGCGCTCGAGTTCGTCACCTCGCCGGTCTGGGACCGGCATCGCCGGCAGCTACGGACGGCGTTGTCGGCGCGGCGCGACGCGTTGCTGTCGGCGCTGCACCGTCACCTGCCGGCGATCGCCGCGCCGAGACCCAGGGGCGGACTGCACCTCTGGGTACGCCTGGACGAGGGCCTCGACGACGTCCGGGTGGCCGCCGCGGCCGCGACCGAGGGCGTGATCGTCTTTCCGGGACGCCCCTGGTTCGCGGCCGAGGCGCCCGCGTCCCACCTGCGGCTGACCTACGCGGCGGCCCCGCCCGATCTGATGGACGAGGCCGTCCGCCGGCTCAGCGCAGCGATCGCAGCGTCGCGTCCAACGTCGTGAAGATGGTGTCCGAGCCCTCGTCGTCCCAGTGCGGCACCGGATCCGGCCGGCCGGGCGCCGGCGCGTACAACCACCAGAGGTTCTGCCAGGGATCGAGCATGCGGCCGAGCGTCGTCCCGCCGTAGAAGGGCGTCGCCGGGGTGACCACGGTGGCGCCGTGGCCGGTCGCGCGCTCGAGCAGGGCGCTGACGTCCTCGACCCACACTTGCAGCAGCCCGGGCCGCAGCGGCCAGCCCTGCTGCCGGTCGACGATCATCAGGTCGACCGCCCCCAGCCGGACCTCGGAGTGGATCAGCGTCCCGTCCGGCATCTCCGTGTGCGCCGCCTCGGTCTCGGCCACCTCGAAGACCTCGGACACGAAGGTGATCAGACCGGCGGCGTTCTCCACCATGACGAACGGGTTCAGAACGGCGCCCTCGGCCGGCGTGTGCAGAATGCTCATACCCACCAGCGAAGCAGCCGTTCCGGTCAGTTCCTGACCGTTTGTGTACGTGCGCGTTCGTGGTCGCTCTGGCGGGGCCCGGAGGGAGTCCGGTGTGGTCCGGTGTCGCCTGGCCCTCGGAGACCTCGTAGGCCCGCTCGCGCAGGGCGCGCGTCATCTCGGACTGCTTCTCCGGAAGCACGATGGTTCCGATGTCCGGGCGGGTTGCGGCGTACGCCAGTTCCTGGAGCCGTTCGACGACCGGCCAGGACGTCTCGCCGCCCAGGTCCGGGGCTGAGCCAGAGCTCGTCGATGTGCCGGCCCCGCAGGGACTCGAAAAGGCCGATCCCCGCGGCGCTGGACGGAGCGCGTGCCGGCCGTCGACGAACTCACGATCGGGGTCGACCAGAACGATCAACCGGCGGAACCGTGACGCCTGACCGACGGCCAAGAAGGTCAGCCAGAGGCTGATACCGACGAGAAGAAGGCCGGCAAACCCCAGAAATCCTCGCGGCATGCCGCGATCGCTGCTCAGCTCGCCGAAGTCGGTGACGAAGCCGAGCGGGTCGGCCGGGTTGTACCAGATTCCCGGTGTGGCTCCCGCCGGAATGCACGCCGGTTGCAGCGCACCACTTCCTCGTGAGTGTCACGGACAAGATCGTGACAGGCGTTCTCAACTCAGGTGCCGGCGGTACAGGTCGACCAGGCGCTCAAGATAGACCGACGGAGGATAGGCAGCGGTCGCCTGCAACCCATTGTGGATAACTCTCGTACGCAAGGCACTGTCATCGAGCATCCGGCGCAGCGCGGCGGCCAGCTCCCGAGGGCCGGCCCCGCAGGTGAACCGAGGCGGCCCGCCGCCCGGCCGGTCGGCGAGCCCCGGATCGGCCACGACAGCAGGCAGGCCGTGCGCCTCGGCCTCGGCCAGCACGAGGCTCTGCGTGTCGCTTGTGGAGCAGAAAGCCAGCACATCGGCCGCGCTGAAGAAGGCGGCCACGTCCGCATGCGGCACGGGCGGAACGACGTCGACACTCCTGGACAGCCCGAGCGTCGCCAAGCGCCGCAGCAGGTTGGCCCGGCCGAGGCGAACCCCGAGCAGAACGAGGCGTGCCTCCGGCTTCTCGTCGAGCAGCAGGGCAAATGCTCGAAGCAGCAACTCCGGATTCTTCTCCGCCGTCACCCGCCCCACCGACAAGATGACGCCGCCCGCGCGACTGGGTCGCCCCGAGCCACGGGCCGCACCGACCGACCCGGTCTGTGCGACGCCGTCCGCGAAAGTCGGCCGCTCCGATTCGTCCCCGGCGTCGTGCGGTCGGTTTTGCGCGTTGTGGGCTGCGGTGCTTGGGCGTTGCGGTTTGTCGTCGGCGTCGTGCTGTCCGCTCTGCGCGATGTGGAGCGCGGTGCATGACCGCTGCGGTCTGTTGGCGGCATCGTGCGCTCCGATGTGTGGAACGCGCACGGCGTCGGGGGACGGGTCCGACACGCCAACTGTGCGATCCGGCTCGCTCGTCGCGACGCACGGTTCGAGCGGCGTGGGGGTGTGAACAACGGACGAGCGCAGGGAGCCGACCGGGGTCGGGAGTACGCAGATCTCCGGGCCGGGGCCGAAGACCGAGAAACCGGCGGCTGTCTTGGCGGAAGGGGCGATTGCTGCGGTGGCGCGGGCGAACATGCCTTGGCCGAGGGCGGCCAGTCGGCGCTGACGTGCGGCGCCGGGCTGGGCCAGCTCCAGGTACTCCCGGAGCGACCAGCGCAAGCGCAGCTGCGCCGCGCACCAGGCGGCGCCGATCGGGACCTCCGGATAGATGTCGGCGTAGGCCAGCAGGTCGGTGTGCCAGGTGACGATCAGTGGCACCTTCCAGCGGGCCGCCATGCGGAAGCCGGCCATTCCCAGTGGGCCGGTTGTGTGCGCGTGGACAAGATCGGCTGGACGGCAGCGCGGCCACGGTGACGCAAGGCGTACCTGCCGGCCAGGCACGGGCAGCGAGCGGACGTGGCCCGGCGCCGGCCGGAACGACCAGAACGGGCCGGGCTGATAGAAGTCGACGGTGTGGCCGGCCGCGCGCAGCAGCGCCACCGTCAATGCGGCCGAGCGGGAGACACCGTCCGGGCGGCCGGCATGGCTGTCGCAGAAATGCGCGATCCTCACGGGCCGTCATCGTAGAGATGATCGTCGAAGTTCACCCGAACGCCGAGGCGGCATGCTGGCCATCGCGCTGACCGCGACGACGGCGACCGTGCTGATCGCGACGACGGCGGGGCTCTCATGTTGACTTGACTTGACGTGTTGATTCAGTCGTCAACATTGAATCCATGTTGATTGGCGTGTCGTCAGTCCTGTTGCAGGGCGTTGGCGATGGCCTGGCGAGCTGCTTCTCGGAGCGACTCAATGTCGGGGAAGTCTGCGGGATCGAGGGGCGGCAGGACCTCGACGCGGGCGGACACGTGCTCGCGCAGGATGACGCCGTGGCGGGGGAGGGCTGCTCGCGTTCCGTGCACGGCTATGGGGTAGACGGGCACCTGGTGTCGTACGGAAAGGTCGAAAGCCCCGTTCTTGAACGTCTGCAACGAACCGTCGGGGGTGCGGCGGCCCTCGGGGAACAGCAGGACGGGGGAACCGGCGGCCAGCAGGCGGTCGCAGTGGTCCATCATCGTGCGCACCGAGGCGCTGCTGCCGCGGACCAGGGGGACGTAGTCGTTGAGGCGCATGTTCCAGCCGATCAGGGGGACCTTGAAGATCTCTTGCTTGGACACCCACTTGTACGGGCGGAACAGGGCGAACAACACCAGGATGTCGATGAGCGACGCGTGGTTGGCCACCAGCACCGCAGCGCCGTGCCAGGGCAGCCGGGTGCGGCCGGTGACTCGCAGGCGCCACAGCGGGTTGACGTAGACGTAGAACGACGCCCACGCCGATGAGTACAGGTGGAGCACCAGTCGCCGCCGGTCGAAGGGCAGCGTCACCAGCCAGACGACGACCGCACCGGCGAAGAACACCACGCAGGTGATCCCGATGAACGCCCAGTACGCCACCGAGAACACCCGCAGCATGCGGTCATCCTAGTCAGCCAGCATCACCCGGATGCGGTCGACGGCCTTGGCGAAGTAGCGGTGCTCGACCGGGCGGGTGAGGAAGTCGGCCAGCGCGAACAGGTCGAGCGCCTGGCTGAGGCGCCGCCAGTTGGGCGGCAGGGCGCCGCCGCCGTCTCGGAAGCCGGCCAGGAACCCGGCGGTGAAGGCCTCGGAACGGGGGAAGCGCAGCATGTTCCCGATGTCGACGAGCGGACTGCTGCTGAACGCGAACTCCCAGTCCAGAACGGCGGCCACCCGCCAGCGGCCGTCGTCCGTGCGGGTGGCGAGCAGGTTCTTGGGGTTGTAGTCGGAGTGGACCAGCCGGCGGGAGCCCTTGAGCTCGGCCAGCTGCGGAGCCGCCTCGCGGGCCCATCGGCGCAGCGCGTCCTGCTCCGCGGTGGTCAGATGGCCGGCGGCGTTGCCCTCGGTCAGGCAGCGGTCGACCCACTGGTCGAGGCCCTCGGCGGGCTCGGCGCCGTCGGGCTCGAGGCGGCCCCCGCTGAAAAAGCCGGGGGCCGCGAATTCGACGGCGCCGATGCGGGCCAGCGTGCCGCCCACGTCGTGAGCGACGGCGACGAACGCGTCCTCGTCCAGCTCGTTGACGGGGGTGCCGGGCACGAAGGCGGACAGCAGGACGGGCTCGCCCGCGGCGTCACCGGCCGGGTCGGCCGCGACCACCTCGGCGACCGGCACGACCCCGGTCAGTCGGTGTGCCAGCGCCGCCTCCAGGGCGCACTTGTTGCCCCGGAGGTAGCGCCGCAGCACGTACTGACCGCCGCCGGTCATGGTGAGGACGGTGTTGTCGTTGCTGTATCCGCCGGTCAGCTGCCGGGTTTCGGCGATTCGCTGACCGGGCAGCGCGGTTTCTTCGACCCAGGCCGTGATTGCTGGCTTCACGAGGCGCGACCCTACGCTCCCGCGGGCTCGAAGGTCAGCCGGGCCCGGACCGGCCGGAAACCGGCCCGTTTCAGGTCGGCCAGCACGTCCGACCGGTCGGCGTCGGCGTCGGCCACCACCTCCTCGGCGCCGGCGGCCACGAGCACCGTCAGCGCGGCGCCGATCAGCGCCGCCCGGGCCGTCGTCGACCGCGGGCCGGGAAGGACACCCAGATAGCCGAGCATGGGCCAGCACGCCTGCCCGGCCGTGCCCAGCAGCCCGAGGAGCTCGTCACCGTCGTGGGCGACATGCCAGGCGGTGGCTTCCCCGGTGAGCCAGGGGCGGGGCTGCCGGGCGAGGTCGAGGGCCGCCACGGCGCGGGCCGTCTCGCTCCCGGTCAGCACGTCGGGGACGACGATCCGGTCCACCAGCTCGTCGATCTCGGCCGGACCCGAAGCCGGCCGTACGGACGGATCAGCCGCCGACCGGTCGTCCGCAGCGCCGGGGGTCCAGCGCAGACGGAGCCGTTCGCCGTGGGGAACGAGGCCGGCTGACTCGGCCGCCACGAGAGCCGGGGCGATCGCCGAGACGACCGACGGCGACGTGTGCCACCCGGCCGGCAACGCCGGGTAGTAGGGACGCGGGCCGCCGAGGGCCTCATGGGCTGCCGACAGCAGCGAGGCGCCCACCCGCGGCGTGTCGATCAGGTCGAACCGCTCGAGCCAGGGCCCACCCACGGCGCCGGGCGGCAGCACCCAGGCGGCCCGGCCCACGACCCGGCCGTCGCGCACGGCGACCCACGTTCGAGACGGGTGGAAGCCTCCGCCGGCCAGACCCTCGGCGTACGAGATCTGGCGCAGCGGCAGAGGATCGGGCAGGGAATCGAAGAGCTGCTCTTCGCCGTCGACGAGCGGACGGAAGATGACGGAACTCATGGGAACCTCCAGGGCGCGTGACGCGTGCGCCCCGGATCAGAACCGCGGGGACGCCGGGCCGCGGAAGGGGCGCGATACGTGGGACACGATGCGACCTCCTTCCGGGCTCGTAGGCGTACCGAGAACCTATCACCCGCGGTCCATGGCGGCGGCGGCGAGCGTTCCTTGCGGCCGGCTCAATCCAGCAGGCCGGCCTTGCGGCCCTGCTGCACCGCCTCGGCTCGCCCGGACGCGCTCAGCTTCCGGTACACCGCCGCGACCTGCGTCTTCACCGTGTTGCGGGACACGCGCATCTCGCCGGCGATCTGGCTGAGCGTGAGGTGGGTGGGCAGAAGTTGCAACACCCGCAGTTCGGCCGCGGTCAGGCCGAAGGCGTCCCCGGCCTCCGTCCCCTGGCCGTGGGCATCCAGGTCGCCCAGGACGGCCCGGAACCGCTCGCCGAGCACGCCGGCCGTGGTGAGCTCGGTCAGCGCGAGCCGGGCGCCGGCGGCGGCCTCCCGGGCCTCGTCCGTCTCATCGGCGTCCAGCAGCAGCCGGGCCAGCCGGATCGAGGCCGCGGCGACCAGCCACGGGAACGCCCGGGCGCCCTCGATCGCGCGGCGGGCCTGGCTGGTCGTGCTCTCCCAGGCCGGACCGTCGGCGGACAGCAGCGCGACCCGGGCACAGATCACGTGGGTGAGGGCCGACCAGCCGCCGGGGTGTCGTTCCGCGGCGAGCAGGGCGGCGGATTCCTTCGCGTACGCGGCGGCGGTCGCGTCGTCGCCGGCGTCGGCGGCCTGCCAGGCCAGGCCGGCCAGCGCAAGGGCCGCCGCCGTGCGGTTCTCGCCACCGGCGCGTGCTACCCGTGCGTAGCGGGTCATCGCCATCACCGTGTTGCCGGTCAGCTCCTCGGCCACGCCCAGCAGAACGGTCGTGACCGGGTACCAGTCGGAGCCGGGCCGCTCGGGCCGCGCGGCCCGCCGGGCGTATCCGAGCATGTTGTCCACCCCGCCCGGCGCGAGTGCGGCTCGCAGCCGGTCGACGGCGGCCATCGTCCGCGCCGTTGCCGGACTACCGCCCGCAACAGCAGCCGCGAGGCAGGCGGCCGGCTGGGTACGCCGTCCGGCGAAGGCGTAGACCCATCCGGCCTGGGCCGACAGGTGCGGGACACTCTTGATCACGTCGCGGCCGAGCGTGTCCAGATCGGCGGCGACCGACTCGGCCCGGCCGTCGTCGATCAATTGCCGGCTGTGCCGGCCGAGGAGACGTTCGACCATTCCGGCGTCGCCCGCCGCCACGGCGTGCCGTATCGCGGACTCGGGCTGTCGTCGCCTCTCGTACCACGCAGCGGCTCGCCGGTGGATGGCCTGCTCGACGGCCGGTTCCCGGCGGCGCAACTCGGCCAGCAGCATCTCCCGGAAAACTGGATGACAGCGGTACGAACGGACGGCCGGGCTGACGGGAGCGATGAACACATTGCGGGCGGCCAGTCCGGCGAGGGTCTGGCCCGACCCGTGCCGGCGCAGGGCCGCGTCGCACAGGCCGGCCGACATGGGGTCGAGCAGTGCGGTGCGCATCAGGAACCGCACCGTGTCGGCCGACTCGCCGGCCAGCACCACGTCCCAGAAGTACTCCGACAGGTACGGGTCGGCGCCGGAGAGGTGGTCGGCGACGCATGTCACGGCGGTCCGGCTCCGCAGGGTCAGTGCGGAGAGATAGACCCCGGCCGGCCAGCCGTCGAGACGCCGGGCCAGCGCCCGCGCCTGATCGGTGGTGACCTGTGCGCCGCTGTTGTGGATGACCTCGACCGATTCGGTTGCGGACAGTCGCAGCTCGTCGGGGCCGAACTCGGCGCAGCGGCCCTCGGCCCGCAGGCCGCCGATGTGCAGGCCGATCCGGGTGCGGGCGGCGACCACGAGGTGGCACCCGGGCGGCAGCCGCTGGGCGAGGGCGAGAACCGCCTGCTGCCCCGGGCTGTTGCGGATCACGTGGAGGTTGTCGATGACCAGCAGCCACGGCCGCCTGTGCGGGCCGGTGGCGAGCCGGCGCACGGCGTCGGCCACAACGTCGTCGGCGGCCTGCGACTGCGTCGGCCGGGGGGCGTCGCCGACCGGCAGGACGGGATGCAGGGCGTCGGCGATCCGGCGCACCATCCGGGCCGGGTCGGCGTCGCCGGGCTCGGCATCGAGCCAGGCGAAGGGGCGCGGGTCGACGGCCGCCCACTGCCGCAGAGTGATCGTCTTCCCGTATCCCGGCGCGGCGATCAGCAGGATCAAGGGCACGTTGTCACGCACCGCGGCCAGATCCTTGATCAGCCTGCGGCGTGGCACGTGTTCGTCGCGCAACATCCGGCCGAATGCCCCGTTTCGCGGTCGCGCCCGTCGATTTTCGACAGGTCGGCGGCCGATCGAGTAATTACTCAATCGCACTCTGTGCAGCCGATGCAATGCCGGGTCGGACATCTTTCGCCCGTCAGGACCCTCCATGACCTGCTCATAGCCGTCCTGAGTGTCCACATTCGGATATCACCCAGCATGGGTGATGAGACATTCGAAGATCGGTAGAAAACTCTGCGTTGATACTGAAGCCTCGTTGAGTGACGAGACGCGGGTCGCGGGTGGGCGATCGCGCCGCCGGCGAGGCGGGCGGTGTGGGGGTAGGAATCTTGATGACCGAGGAGACCGCTACCGATTCGACAACGACACCCGACGGCGATCCGATCATGACCGTCAAGCTCGTGCCACCGGGGCTTCCACCCTGGTGGGTGGTTCGCGAACGCCTTCGTGACCGGCTCGATGCGGGGCCGGCCCGGCGCCTCACCATGGTGATCGGGCCGGCCGGATCGGGCAAGACCACGCTGGTCGCGGACTGGGTGGCCACCGGAGGCGGGGGCGCCCGGACGGCCTGGCTCAGCCTGGAGCCGGCCGACGACCATCCCGGCGTCTTCTGGTCGTACGTGGTGGCTGCCCTCGACCGGGCCGGGGCCAAGGTGCCGCTGCACCGCACGCACGCCACGGCCGATGCCGTCGACCGTTCGTTCCTGGTTCGGCTGGCTGTCGGTCTCGCCGCCCGGCCCGAACCCGTGGTGCTGGTCCTCGACAACGTCCACGTGCTGGCCCGCGAGTCCGTGGTCGACGGGCTGCAGTTCCTCATCGAGCACGCCGGTCCGCAGCTGCGTGTCGTTCTCGTCGGGCGCACCGACCCGCCGCTGCCGCTGAACCGTCACCGGCTCGCCGGCTCGGTCGCCGAGATCCGGCACGGGGAACTCGCCTTCAGCCCCGCCGAGGCGGAGGCGCTGCTCGCTGCGCACGGCACCCGGCTGGAGGCGGGGGCGGTGGCGGAGCTCACCGAACGGACCAACGGCTGGGCGGCCGCGCTCCGGCTCGAGGCGCGGGCCTGGTCCGACCGGGACGGCGACGGGGCGCCGGCCGAGCTGGCCGAGTACATCCGGACCGAACTGCTCGCCGAGCAGACTGCCGCGACTCGTGAGCTGCTGCTGCGGACGTGCGTCGCCGAGCAGCTGCCGGCCGGCCTGGCGGTCGAACTGACCGGCCGGCGCGACGCCGCGCAGGTGCTCGACGGGCTGGCCCGGGAAGGGATCTTCGTGACCGCGGCGGCGGGCGACGAACGGTCCTACGTGCATCACCCGCGGGTGCGCCGCGTTCTGCTGGATGTTCTCGCCGCCGGCCCGGCACACCAGATCACCGATCTGCACCGCCGCGCCGCCCGCTGGTACGCCGGGTCCCGCCGGTGGTTGGAGGCGCTGCCGCACGCCGTCCGGGCGGGGGAGTGGGAACTCGCGGCGACGTCGGTCGTGCGCAGCATGGTCATCGCCTGCTTCCTCGACGGGCCGGATGCCGCCAAGTGCGCCCGAGCCTTCGCTGCGCTACCGCTCGACCTCGACCTCGCCGAAGCCGCCGTCGTGCACGCCGCCGTCGCGTACCACCTCGGCGACGCCGAGGCCTACGACAAGCACCTGTTACGGGCGACCGAGATGTCCGGGACCACCCAGGACCCCGCGTTGCCGCTCTGCCTGGCCACTGTGGAGCTGGCCCGGGCAATGCCGGAGGAGCGGAACGTGGCCGCCGAGCGCGCCTGGCACCTCCTCGGCGTGGCGCTCGCCGACGGTCTCGCAGTGCCGGCGAAGTTGTCCGCGCGGATTCGTCTCGCCCGGGCCGAGAGCCTGTTGCACCAGCATGATCTGGCCGGCGCACGTCAGGTTTTGCGGGTTGTCGTGGACGACCCGGAGGCATTCCCGGCCGGTGCGGCTCGCGACCTGCTGGGTCGTCTCGCGCTGGCCGAGGCGCTGGCGGGCCGGCTGCGGCGGGCGGCCGAGCACGCACGCCGGGCGCTGAGCCTCCCCGACAGCCACGGCGAACCCCCGTCGGCCGCCCCCGAGGTCGCTCTGGCGTGGGTCTGCACCGACGAGTACGACCTGTCTGCCGCCGGCTCGCACGGCGAGCAAGCCGGAATGCGGCTGAGCGCGTGCCCGGACGCGTTGCTGTCCGGTCTGCTGGCCCTCGTGCGTGCCCGGGTCCATCGCGCGCGGGGCGACGTCGCCCGCGCGGCCGGGATTCTGGAACAGCCGCACGAGGGGCTGCCGGCGTGGCTGGCCGAGGTCGTCGACCTGACCCGTACGGCACTGCTGGCGCCCGGCAGCCGGCCGGCGGGCGGCGGCACGACTGCTCACCACTCGATCGCCGAGGCGGCGGCCGCGCTTGCGGACGGCGACACCGGCCGCGCCCGGTCGGCGGTGGCCGTCCTGGGCGACTGCCCGAGCCTCCCGATGGACGTCCGGGTCGACAGCTGGTTGATCCGGGCCGGCGCCGAGCTGGCCGACGGGCACCGCGACCGCGCCCGGCGGATGCTGACGAGGGCGCTGAATCTGGCCGAAAGGGAGCGTCTGCGGCGCCCGCTGCTCGAGGCCCCGATGCCGGTGCGGCGTTTCCTGCGCGAAGAACGGGACCTCAGCATCCGCCATGGCTGGCTCGGGGTGACGCTCCCGGCGGCTCCGGCCGCGCGTCCCCTCGCCGCGCCGATCGTCGTCGAGCCCCTCACCAAGAGGGAGAACGAGGTGCTCGCCTACCTGGCTCAACTGCTCTCCACCGAGGAGATCGCCCGCACGATGTACGTCTCGATCAACACCGTCAAGACGCACGTACGCGGAGTGTTGCGCAAGCTCGCCGCGACCCGCCGCAACGAGGCGGTGCGCCGGGCCCGGGAACTGGGTCTGCTCTGACCGAGGAGTCATCCGATGCGGATGACGACCGGCGGACCGCATCGCGCCGAT
The DNA here is from genome assembly GCF_019710575.1 of Paractinoplanes polyasparticus. GTDB lineage: Bacteria > Actinomycetota > Actinomycetes > Mycobacteriales > Micromonosporaceae > Actinoplanes > Actinoplanes polyasparticus. Next base: position 111,424 of record NZ_JAHWFK010000015.1, read on the forward strand.
GCTCGATCCCATGACCGAGATCATGAGCCCGCCGCTCACCGGCATGGTGTGGATCCCCGGTGGCCGCTTCGGATGGGCTCCGACGAGCACTATCCGGAAGAGGCGCCCGCCCATCCGGCGAGTGTCGACGGCTTCTGGATGGATCCGCACACGGTGACCAACGCCGAGTTCGCCGTGTTCGTCCGCCGGACCGGGCATGTCACCGTCGCGGAACGGCCGGCCGATCCGGCGAGCTACCCGGGCCTGCACGACATGATCGGCAACGTCTGGGAGTGGACTGCCGACTGGTACGGCGAGCACCGCCCGGCCGAGCACGCCTGCTGCGCGGTGGCGAATCCCCGCGGCGGTGACCGCGACACCAGCCATGACCGTGCAGTCCGGGGGGCTGCGCATCCCGCGCAAGGTGACGAAGGGCGGCTCGCACCTCTGCTCACCGAACCACTGCCGTCGCTACCGGCCTGCGGCGCGGATGCCGCAGGCCGTCGACACGTCCACCTCCCACCTGGGTTTCCGCAGCATCGTCCGGCCCTGAAGCCGCACCGCCCGGCCCCGAATCGGAGGAGCACGGCATGACCGCACAGCGCAACATCCTGGTGACCTGGGGCGACGACATCGGCATCACCGGTCTGAGCTGTTACAGCGACGCCCACCAAACCGGAAAGCCTCGCCGGGCCGGCAAGTGGCAGTCCCCCTACCGCCGGGTGATCGGCAACTCCGTGGCCCTCGAATACCGCGACGGCCGCCTCGTGCACACCGCGGAACGGGACATCTTCGACGACGGCCCGGCCGCCGCGACCCGCTCCGCCTGCTGATCGTGCACGACGACACCGACAGCGAGTTCGCCCACATCGACCGCGCCACCGACGCGATCGCGACCGCCGGCGAGGAGGACGGGACAACGGTCAGCATGGCTGCCGGCTGGGCGCACGTCTTCTGAGCCAGGCCACACCGCTTCAGTCGAGCAGCGGGCCGAGACGCGCCGCTGCCTCGGTCAGGTCGGCCGGGGACAGGTGCGAGAAGCTCAGCCGGACGCGGTCGGAACCACCCCGGCCGCCGGCGTAGAAGGCGGTGCCGGGCACGAACGAGACGCCGTGACGTTCCGCGACCGGCAGCAGGGTCGCCGCGTCGAGGTGAGGTGGTAGCGGCAGCCAGACGAACCAGCCGCCGTCCGGTGGGGGCGTTCCGAGGGCGCCGGTCAGCGCGTCCCGTTGCTCCCGGTACCGCTCGCGCAGGGTGGCCACGTGCTTCGCGTACGCCCCGGACGAGCCGTACGCGGCCATCGTCATCGCCACCGAGTGGTTGACGCCGCCGCCGCTGTGCACGTAGCCCAGCCGGGTCAGGCGGTCGACCAGGAAGGGGGACGCGTTGATCCAGCCCAGCCGCAGCCCGGGCGCCACGGTCTTGGCGAACGACCCGAGGCGGATGACGCCGTCCTGTTCGGCCAGATGCCACAGCGCGGGCGGTGCGGCGTCGCCGTAGTACAACTCGCGGTACGTGTCGTCCTCGATGACGGTCAGGCCCTGGCAGACCAGTTCGCGCCGGCGTTCGGGCGGCAGGCTGCGCCCGGTCGGGTTGCCGAACGTGGGCACCAGGTAGAGGAAGACGGCGTCGAGCGACCGGGCCAGCGCGGCCGTCTCGGCGGGCAGCAGGCCGTGCTCGTCCGCTGGCGCCGGCACGAGCCGCACGCCGTGGTCGGTGAAGATCTTGAACGCCAGGTGGTAGGTGGGCGAGTCGACCAGCACGGTGTCGCCCGGCTCGGCCAGCAGCTGGGTGAGCAGGGCGAGCCCGTGCGAGGCGCCGGCCGTCACGAACGTCTGGTCGGCGGTGGCGTCGCCGACGTGTGCGCAGAGCCAGTCGATCAGGGGCGCCGGGCCGGGCGCGTGGCCGTAGGTGAGGGCCTGCCAGCCGTACGCCGCAATGCTCTGTGCCCCGGCCTGTGACCACTCGGCGAGGGGCAGCAGAGCCGGGCGCGGGTGCCCCCAGCCGAGGTCGAGGATCCCGGGCCGGTGCTCGAACTGGACGATCGTCACCGTCCCGAATCTAGTCTGGGCACCATGAAGATTCTGTTGCCGGACAGCGCGCACCTCGACCCGCAGTTGCCGGAGGGGGTCACCGCCGTCCGTTATGCGCATGCCCGGCCGATTCCCGAGGAGCACGCCGACGCCGAGGTGCTCGTCGTCTGGAACAACCCGGGCGACCAGCTGCGGGACGCGGCCGGGCGGCTCAAGCAGCTGCGCTGGGTGCAGACCCTGGCCGCCGGGCCCGACGCGGTGCTCGCGGCCGGCTTCGGGCCCGACGTCGTGGTCACCTCGGGGCGCGGCCTGCACGACGAGACGGTCGCCGAGCACACCCTGGCGCTGACGCTGGCCGCCGTACGCCATCTGCACGTGCTCCTGCGGGCCCAGGCTGCCCACCACTGGGCCGACGAGATGCGCGAGCTTCAGGCCGCCCCGGCCACTCAGGGCTTCTACACGCTGCGCGACGCCACCGTGGTGATCTGGGGGTTCGGCAGCATCGCGGCCGTCCTGGCGCCGCACCTGAAGGCACTGGGCGCCAAGGTGACCGGCGTGGCCCGCACCGCCGGCACGCGCGCGGGCTTCGACGTCGTCACCGAGGCCGACCTCCCGCGGCTGCTGCCCGCCACGGACGTGCTGATCGGCATCCTGCCCGCCTCGGAGTCGACCACCCACGCCCTCGGCGCGGAGGTGTTCGATCTGCTGCCCGAGCACGCCTGGGTGGTCAACGTGGGCCGGGGCGTCACCCTCGACGAGGACGCGCTGCTCGACGCGCTCGGGGACGGGCGCATCGGTGGGGCGGCGCTCGACGTGTTCGAGACCGAGCCGCTGCCCGAGTCGTCCGGCCTGTGGAACGAGCCCAACGTGATCGTCACGCCGCACGTCGCCGGCGGCCGGCCCATCGGGGCCGACGCGTTGGTCAGCGAGAACTTGGTCGCATTCCAGGAGGGACGCTCGCTCCGCAACGTCGTGCAAAGTTAGCCTCGCCTGATGACGAGGGTGATCGAGACCGAGGCCGAGCTTCGCGAATACGTGGCCCCGCCGCCGCGTTTCATCGCGGAGAAGGGCATCGACCACATCGACCCCGAGTCGCGCCGGTTCATCGAGATGAGCCCGTTCTTCCTGCTGGCCACCACGGCCGAGGACGGCACCTGCGACGTATCGCCGCGGGGTGACCCGGCGGGCAGTGTGCTGGTGCTCGACGACCGGACGCTGGCGTTCGCCGACCGCAAGGGCAACGGGCGCCTGGACAGCCTGGTGAACGTGCTGCAGCGGCCCCGGGTGGGGATGGTCTTCATGGTGCCGGGCTCGGGCGACACCGTACGGGTCAACGGCCGCGCCCGGATCGTCGCCGAGGCGCCCTACCTCGACCGGATGGCGATGAAGGGCGTGACGCCCGACCTGGCCGTCGAGGTCGTCGTCGAGGAGTTGTTCCTGCACTGTGCGCGGGCCTTCACGCGCTCGCGCCTGTGGGACACGTCCACCTGGCCGGTGAAGGGCGACGTCCCCAGCGCGGGCCAGATCGCCAAGAGCATCTCGGGCACCGAGGTCGAGGCCAAGGTCATCGACGACGCCCTCGACCTGGCCGCGGCCGACCCCTACTAGCCCCGCCTGAAAGTGCACGGCGCAAAGTGGGCAATCCGAGTTGTCCACAGGGTTGCCGGTCGTGATTTGCCGAACAGCTGGAGACGGCCGCGCGGTGGTACGGCCGCGCGGCCGTTGGTCAACCAGGCGCCTACAGGACTGACTGGGCCAGCTTGTCGGGGTTGCCGAAGCGGTGGGCCGTGATGCTGACCGCCTGCTCGTGCAGGAACGGCAGCATCTCGACGCGGCCCGCCTCGGTCACGGGGTGCGACCAGACCGCCAGGTCGGGGCGTCCGCCGGTGGCCCGGGCCAATGCTTCGGCGGAACCGCCGACCAGCCGTACGCGGTTGACGCCCCGCAGACCGGCCGCGAACGTCTCGTCATCCTCGATCCGTACGTCGACCGGCAGGTCAACCGGCAAGGAGGAGGCGGTCGAGACCCGGAACGGCGCGCCCGCGCGCAGACCCGCGGCGACGACCCGCAGCAGCTCGGCGATCGAACCGCCGGGAGCCAGCCGCACCTCGACCGGCACCGGCAGGTAGCGCAGCACGTTGCGCTCGGCCCAAAGCCCCGACACGTCCGCTGTCGTACCGAAAGATGACGCCCACGCCGCGGCGTCGCTGCGGGCCGCGCGCTCGAGCATCGGGTCGTTGCCGGCCGCCGTGAGCAGCGCCCGCACCGCACCGTTGTCGATCTTGGCAGAGGAGGACGACGAGGCCGACTGCCAGCCGGTCAGGCCGACCAGGTAGTTCGGGCCACCCGCCTTGGTGCCGGGGCCGACGGCCGAGCGCTTCCAGCCACCGAACGGCTGGCGGCGCACGATGGCGCCGGTGATGCCGCGGTTCACGTACAGGTTGCCCGCCTGCACCCGGTCGAGCCAGAGCGCCAGCTCGTCCGGGTCGAGGGAGTGCAGACCCGAGGTGAGGCCGAAGTCGACGTCGTTGACCAGGTCGATCGCCTCGTCGAGGGTCTCGGCGGTCATGACGCCGAGGATGGGCCCGAAGTACTCGGTGCGGTGGTAGTCCGACCCGCGGGTCACGCCGTCGCGGATGCCCGGGCTCCACAGCCGGCCGGTGTCGTCCAGCGACTTCGGCTCGAGCAGCCACGACTCGCCCGGGCCGAGCTTGGTCAGGCCGTCCAGCAGCTTGCCCGCGGCCGGCTCGATCACCGGGCCGACCTGGCTGCGCGGGTCCGACGGCCGGCCCACGGTCAGCGACCGGGCGGCGTCGAGCAGCTGGTGACGGAACCGCTCGGAGCGGGCCACCGAGCCGACCAGGATGACCAGCGAGGCGGCCGAGCACTTCTGCCCGGCATGCCCGAAGGCGGAGCTGATCACGTCCTTGACGGCAAGGTCGAGGTCGGCGCTGGGGGTCACGATGATGGCGTTCTTGCCGCTGGTCTCGGCCAGCAGCGGCAGGTCGGTGCGGAACGAGCGGAACAGCTCGGCCGTCTCGTAGGCCCCGGTCAGGATGACCCGGTCGACCAGGGCGTGGCTGATCAGCTGCTTGCCCAGGGCCCGCTCCTCGACCTGGACCAGGGTGAGCAGGTCGGCGTCGGGCAGCACCGGCTTGATGATCTCGGCCAGTACGGCGCCGCAGCGCTCGGCGGGGCCGGCCGGCTTGAGCGCCACCCCGGAACCGGCGGCCAGCGCGGCCAGCACCGAGCCGGCCGGGATGGCCACCGGGAAGTTCCACGGCGGCGTGACCAGAGTGAGCTTCTCGGGGACGGCCACCGCGCCGTCGACCGAGTCGAGTTCGGCGGCCAGGTCGCCGTAGTAGTGCGCGAAGTCGATGGCTTCGGAGATCTCGGGGTCGGCCTGGTCGGCCGTCTTGCCCGCCTCGGACGCCATGACCTCGAGCAGGTCGAGGCGGTGGGTCTCCAGGGCCTCGCCGATCCGGTGCAGCACGGCACCGCGTGATGTGCCCGTCATCGCGCCCCAGGCGGTGGCGGCAGCGGCGGCCGCGCCGAGGCGGTCGTCGAGGCGGCGCTCGTCGGTCACCCGGGCGGCGTTGATTGCTTCCACCCCGATCGTCGAGGTGGGCACGCGCTTCAAGATCTCGCGGACCTGGGACCGGTTGGCGGCGACGGCAGGATCGGTGTCGGGGGTGTTGGCGAACCGCCCGGGCTCGATCGGCGGCCGCACGGCGATGCGGCGCGGAGCCGGCACCTCGTCGTCCAGCTGCTCCAGCGAGGCCAGGAAGCGGTCGCGCTCGCGGGCGAAGAGGGCCGAGTCGCTGTCCAGCTCGAACACCGCCGACATGAAGTTGTCGCTGCTCGCGCCCTCTTCGAGGCGGCGGATGAGGTAGGCGATGGCGACGTCGAACTGCTCCGGCCGTACGACCGGGGTGTAGAGCAGCAGCCCGCCGACCTCACGCCGGACCACCTCGGCCTGGCCCTCGGCCATGCCGAGCAGCATCTCGAACTCGATGCCCGCGCGCACCCCGCGCCGACCGGCCAGCAGCCACGCGTACGCGATGTCGAAGAGATTGTGACCGGCCACGCCCAGCCGCACGTTGCCGATGCGGTCCGGGTGCAGCGCGTAGTCGAGCACCCGCTTGTAGTTGGTGTCGGTCCCCTGCTTGCTGCCCCAGGTGGCCAGCGGCCAGCCGTGCACGGTCGCCTCGACCTGCTCCATCGGCAGGTTGGCCCCCTTGACCAGGCGCACCTTGATGCCCGCGCCCCCGTCGGCCCGGCGCTTGGCCGACCACTCCTGCAGGCGGATCATCGCGGCGAGCGCGTCCGGCAGGTAGGCCTGCAGCACGATGCCGGCCTCGAGGTCGCGCAGCTCGGGCTGGTCGAGCAGGCGGGTGAAGACCGCGATCGTGAGGTCGAGGTCCTTGTACTCCTCCATGTCGAGGTTGACGAACTTGCGCGTACGGGCGGTGGCAGCCAGCGTGAACAGCGGGGTGAGCTGCTCGACGATCTCGGTGACGGCCTCGTCGAACGCCCACGGGTTGTGCGGGGCGACGGTCGACGACACCTTGATCGACACGTAGTCGACGTCGTCGCGGCCGAGCAGCCGCTCGGTCTCGCGCAGCCGCCGGGTCGCCTCGCCCCGGCCGAGCACGGCCTCGCCCAGCAGGTTGACGTTCAGGCGTACGTCGCGGCGCTTGATCTTCGCGATGGCCCGGCCCAGCTTGGCGTCGGTGGCGTCGACGACGAGGTGGCCGACCATGCGGCGCAGCACGCGGCGGGCGATCGGCACGACCACGCCCGGCATGACCGGGGCGAGCACGCCGCCGAGCCGCACCGCGCCGCGCAGGGGAGCGGGCAGGAAGCGGGGAACGTCGGGCGCCAGCGCGTGCAGGGCGCGGGCGCTGACCCGCACGTCCTCGGGGCGCACGACGCCGTCGACGAAGCCGACCGCGAAGGCGAGGCCCTTCGGGTCGCGCAGCAGGCCGGCCAGCTGCGCCGCCGAGGCGGTGGGCTTGATGGTGGAAGCCTCGTGCAGCCAGCGCCGGACCAGGGCGATGGCCTCATCAGCGAGTTCGGCGTGCTCGACCTTCTCGGCCGGCGACTGGGCGACATCAGACATGCCGAAAGTGTCCTTCCGGGTTTCGTTCAGGAAAAGCGACGGTTTTCGACGAGTACTCTTCAGTTCTGCTTAATGTTTCCGCGGAGGTCGACGTGCTGGAGATCCGCCGCCTGGTGCTGCTGCGCGAACTGGCCGTCCGGGGCACGATCGCGGCCGTCGCCGAGGCCCTCAACTTCTCGCCGTCGGCGGTGTCGCAACAGCTCAGCCAGCTCGAGAAGGAAGCCGGCATGCCGCTGCTGCGCAAGTCCGGCCGGGGTGTGCAGCTGACGCCGCAGGCCGAGGTGCTGGTCGACTCGGTGGGGGAGGTGCTCGACACGCTGGAGCGGGCCGAGGCCCGGCTGCAGGCCTCGACCGCGACGGTCAGCGGCCGGGTGCGCGTGGCCGTCTTCCAGTCGGCCGCGCTGGCCCTCATGCCGGCGACTCTGCTGGCCATGGCCACCCGCTTTCCCGACGTACGGGTCGAGATGGTGCAACGCGAGCCCGAACAGGCCCTGCGCGAGACCTGGGCCCGCGACTTCGACATGGTTATCGCCGAGCAATACCCGGCCCACGCCGCGCCACACCACCCCGGCCTCGACCGCCGCCCGCTGACCACCGACGCGATCCGCCTCGCCCTGCCCGCCCCGGGTGCGGCGCTGCACCCGGTGGCGTCGCTCGACGAGACCCGCCAGATGCCCTGGGTGATGGAGCCGCGCGGCACCGCGTCCCGCCACTTCGCCGAGCAGCTGTGCCGCTCCACCGGCTTCGAACCGGACGTACGCTACGAGACCGCCGACCTGCAGGCCCACATCCGCCTCGTCGAGTCCGGCAACGCCGTGGCCCTCATCCCCGACCTGGTCTGGGCCGGCCGCGACACGTCCTGCCGCCTGCTCACCCTCCCCGACCTGCCGCGCCGCACCATCTTCACCGCGCAGCGCCTCTCCGGCGCCGCCTCCCCGGCCGCGCGGGCCCTGCGCGAAACGCTGGAACGGGTGGCGGGTTAGCCGCCGTCCGCCGGGCGCGTCACCGCGGTGCGAGCGAGCTTGTCGTGCAGGGCCTGGCGCCGCCGGTCCACCAGCAGCCAGGCCGCGCCGATCGGGAAATAGGCCAGCACGACGGCCCGCAGGAGCGCGGCCGGCCAGCGCAGCGGGCGGCCGTCGACGGTGACCACCCGCAACCCGAGCAGGGCCATGCCCGGGGTGCGCCCGGCCAGCGCCCAGAACAGGGTGCAGCCGGCCGCGAACACCGTGGGCAGGCCGAGGGTGTACGTCGCTGTGAGCAGCCGGTCGAGCCCCTCCAACGGAGCGCCGCCGACCTGGGCCACCAGCGCCACCGTGGCGATGGCGCCGGTGGCGGCGGCCACGAGCAGCAGGGCGTCGATCAGATAGGCGAGCAGCCGGCTGACCGCGCCGGCATAGGTCACCGCCGGTCGCCGGGCGGCGCGGACGGAACCCCGCCGTTGGCCGGCGTCGGCGCGACGGCCGGATCGTTCACCGGCGATGGCGCGACCGGCGCCTCACCGATCCGCGCCGGGCGGGCCTTGCCCCACCGCATCCGCGAGGTCATCCGGTCGACGGCGTCGTCACCGGCGGCCGCTCCGGTCCGGATCCGGCCGACCAGCTCGTCCACCATCGAGTCGCGCTGCCCGCGCACGAGCGGCTGGATGCGTTCCGGCTCCTGCTCGAGCAGCGTCAGCACATCGTCGAGCACGGTGCGCACCAGTGGCCGCAAGATCCGGGAGACCTGAGCGTCCACCACCCGGTCGACCAGCGGCGAAGTGGCCACAGCGTCGACCGCGGCCTCGACGGCGGACGCCATCCGGCTCCGCCGGCTCGCCACGGTGGCCGCCGCACGGCTCCGCTGTTCGGCCATGGTCTCGGCGGCTCGGCCGCGCTCGGCGGCTCCCTGCTCCGCCAGCTCGCCGGCCCAGCGCCGCAACCCAGCCGCGCTGCCGTCCACCCGTACGCGAACCGCCGTTCCCGCCCCTGCCGCGCCTAGCACCAGCCGGGCTCCTGCGCCGATCGCGACGTCTCTCCATCCGCCCGGGCCGGCTGTTGGCCCCTGAGGCGCCGACTCGTGGGGGGCCGGCTCGTGGGCTGCCGGCCCCTGAGGCGCCGGCTCGTGGGCTGCCGGCTCCGGGCCGGAGAAACCAAGCATTGCGGACCTCCAGCTGCCAGGCCGGTGCTCCCCGGCCACCGCGGCCATGGTCCCTCCGGCGTCTCGCCCGCACCTCATCTGTCAGGGATGAGTACCGGGAGCCGGGCCCACGGCGTGTCAGGCGCGAACCCCGCCCGGTCGGCGATTGGTGCGGATGCTGCTGCCCGGGATCGAGGTCAGGAGACCGTGACGAACGCGCGGTGACAGACGTCCTTCCAGTAATTGCCGGCGATCACGTTGTAGTGGGTGCCGAGTGAACGGCCGCTCACCAGGTGCCAGTACTCGACCGTGGCGACCCCGCCGGGGAAGATCCGGAACCGGTCGACGGGGTCGTTCGCGTTCTCGTTGGTGGTCTGGCCCGCGACGATGGTGGCGGTGTAGCCGTACTTGCGCTGGTATCCCACGATCTGGACGCTGTTCGGGGAGCTCGTGAGCCGGCCGGTGCAGGCGGCAGCGCTGGCCGCGGTGGCTCCGGTGACCACGACGGGCACGGAGCAGAGCGAGGCGAGAAGGGTCAGCAGGACCCCTCGGCGTACGTTCCGGTGGCGAATCATCCGGTGTTCCTCCGTTTCTGTTTCGACGATGCAGCCACCGTAGGGCCAAAGTGGACCGGCCTCGAAGATGTGGCCAGAAGTAGACACACATCGATGACACTTTCCCTATCTCCTATCGGCTATATAGACTCCGGGGCATGCGTCGATCGTTAGCGGTGCTCGCGACCGTGGTTCTTGCTGTGGCCCTCGGTGGCTGCGGGGACGACTCCTCGTCCGATTCCGCCACTGGTGGGGATTCGGGGCTGCGGATCGGCTATCAGCGGTTCGGAGGGCTCAGCCTGGTCAAGGCGCGGGGGGACGCGCCCGGAGTGACCTGGTCGCTCTTCGAGAGCGGGCCCGCGTTGACCGAAGCCCTGAAGGCGGGGGCGATCGACCTCGGACAGACGGGGGAGGCGCCGCCGATCTTCGCCGCGGCCGCGAAGACGCCGTTCGTGGTGGCCGGCGTGGGGGCGCCGTCGCCCAAGAGCGAAGCCGTGCTGGTGAAGGAGTCCAAGGGGTACAAGAGCTTCGCCGACCTCAAGGGGAAGACGGTGGCGCTCAACAAGGGCTCCAACGTGCACTGGCTGCTCCTGAAGCTGCTCGAGGCCAACCAGATGACCCTGCAGGACATCAACGTCAAATACCTGAAGCCCGCCGAGGGCCGGCCCGCCTTCGACAACGACCAGGTCGACGCCTGGGTGATCTGGGATCCGTACTTCGCGCTGGCCGAGCAGCCCGCCGTCCAGGTGCTCGCCGACGCCTCGGGGGTCGCCAACAACCGTGAATACATCCTGGTGAGCAAGGACGCCGCCGATCGGAAGACCGAGCAGATCAAGAGCTTCCTGCATGCGTACGAGAAGACGACCGCCTGGGGCATCGCCCACGCCGACGAGCGGGCCAAGGTCCTGGCGCCCGAACTGAAGATCGACGAGCCGACCACGAAGCGGGCCCTGGCCCGTGCGGCCCAGCCGGTCGGCCAGTTGGACGCGACCATCGGCGCCGAACTGCAGACCATCGCCGACGGCTTCACGTCGCTGGAGCTCATTCCCGGGAAGGTGGACATGAAGTCGCTGGTGGACCCGCGGTTCGCCGAGGCCGCGCCGTGACGATCGTGGCGGCGCCCGACACGTCGGTCGCCTCCCGGGCAACGCCTCCGCCGGCCAAGCGCCGCCTCCGGTGGCAACGCGCCCTGAGCCCCGTACTCATCCTGGTGGTGTGGGAAGTGGCGTCGCGGGCCGGTCTGATCGCCGAGGACAAGCTGCCGGCGCCGAGCACGGTGCTGCGGACCGGATGGCGCCTCGCGCGTGACGGCACCCTCGGCGACCACCTGCTGGACTCGCTCACCCGCGCCGCGATCGGGCTGCTCATCGGGGGAGTGCTGGCCCTGGTGCTCGGTTCGGTGGCCGGGCTGTTGCGGGCCGGCGACGACGCGATCGACCCGCCCGTGCAGATGGCTCGCATGCTCCCGCATCTGGCGCTCGTCCCGCTGCTCATCATCTGGGTCGGCATCGGCGAGTCCATGAAGATCACGCTGGTGGCGCTCGGCGTCTTCTTCCCGCTCTACTTCAACACGTACGCCGGAATCCGCGACATCGACGAGCGCCTGGTCGAAGCCGCGCGGACGTGCGGTCTGGGCACCTGGCAACGCATCCGCCACGTCATCCTGCCGGGCGCGCTGCCCTCGCTCTTCCTGGGCCTGCGGCTGGCGATCGGCGCCGCGTGGCTGAGCCTGGTGGTCGGCGAGCAGACCAACACCCAGAACGGCATCGGCTTCCTCATGATGGAGGCCCGCGAGTTCAGCCAGACCGACGTCGTGGTGCTGGGCCTGTTCGTCTACGCCGGTCTGGGGCTGCTCTCGGACCTGTTGCTCCGCATCCTCGAGAGGAGGGCCCTGGCGTGGCGCCGAGGCCTGCAGGCGACCTAGTCGTACGGGCCCGGAACGTGCGCCGGGCCTTCGGTCCCACCACCGTCCTCGACGGCGTCGACCTGGACGTCGCCCCCGGTGAAGTGGTCGCCCTGCTGGGCGGCAGCGGCTCCGGCAAGAGCACGCTGCTCCGCATCCTGGCCGGCCTCGACCCGGCCGCCTCGGGCGACTTCACGGTGCCCAGCCGGAATGCGGTCGTCTTCCAGGAGCATCGTCTGCTCCCGTGGAAGCGGGTGCTCGACAACGTCGGCCTGGGCGTGAGCGACCGTTCCCGCTGCACCGACGCACTGGCCGAGGTGGGCCTGGCCGACCGGGCCCGGGCCTGGCCGATCGAACTCTCCGGCGGCCAGGCGCAGCGGGTGGCCTTCGCGCGGGCCCTGGCCCGGCAACCGTCGGTGCTGCTCCTCGACGAGCCCTTCGGCGCTCTGGACGCGCTGACCCGCCTGCGCATGCAGGAGCTGTTCGGCCGCTTGCGGGCCCGCCACGGCTTCGCCGCGCTGTTGGTGACCCACGACGTGGACGAGGCCTTGCTGCTGGCCGACCGCGCTCTGGTGCTCGACCGCGGCGTCATCGCGGCCGATCTGCCGGTGGAGCTCGCCCACCCGCGGGCTCCGGACGCCCCGGGCTTCGGCAACCTGCGCCGCCGACTCCTCGAACTGCTGGGCGTGCCTGTGCCCTAAGGCCATGCTCCAGAGGAGCTCGGCCGCCGCTGACCGGCGGCAGCGCCGGCCGGGTGGGATCATCGGAGGATGGTCTACCCGTTCGGTCCCGGTCCTGAGGTCGGTGGACCGGTGGGCGACTCCTACGCCGTCGCTCTGGTGCGCGACGGTGACGCCGCGGGCGTGCTGGGGGTTCTGCGGCGCATCCGCTTCACCGGGTGGGTCGGCGCGGCCGAGAGCGGGTGGCTGCCGGTCCTCGCCGTGCCGGGGAACGGCGCCGTAGCGTCTCAGCGGCGGGGGATCGCCGGGGCCGGCGAGGTGCTGGCCGGGGAGCTCGGGGCCACGGTGCTGGTGGTGCGGGTGCTCGCCGATCGTCAGCTCGCTCTGGTGGCTCGGGTGGGTGACGACGAGGTCGGTCGCTATGTGAGCGACCCGTCGCGCGAGCCGGGGGCCGCGGACGACGTCCTGGACGATCCGCTGGGTGTCTCGGCGGCCGGCGGGATCGCCGCGGCCGCCGGGCATCCCGAGCGGGGCAGAGAGCTCGCCGAGGTGCTGGACGAGCGGCTCGACCCGGAGAGCGTCATCGAGTCGGAGCGGCTCGCGCGCATGCTGCGGCTGCTGGGACTGCCCACCTGGCTGGTCGCCGTCGCGGCCCTGCCGCGCGACATTCCGACCGGGCCGACCGCGCGCGATCTGACGCGGCTCGGCTTCGGGCTGCCGGGGCCGGGTGGGGTGGTGCTCGCGCGGCTGGCCCGGGTGGTCCGGCGCCGCCGCCGGCCGCCGCCGATCTTCGCCGACCCGCCGCGGGGCGGCTCCGGGATGGACCCCTGGCTCATGTGAGCCCGGTCAGGGCCGCCGCCGGCGTGGGCGCCAGGCTTCGACGACCTTGGCCACGGCTGTGACCAGGAAGAGCTGGCCGGTCAGGGCTTCGAGGACGGCCAGACTGCGGCCGGGGTTGCCCGCGGGCACCAGATCGCCGTAGCCGGTGGTGGTGAGCGTGACGAAGCTGAAGAAGAGGGTGTCGGGCAAAGCGGCGTCGCCGGCGTCGGCGAAGAACGGGCCGGGCTGCAGAAAGGCCACGCCGCGGTAGGCGAAGCCGAACGCCATGCCCAGCATCAGGTAGGCCGCAAGAGCGCCCAGCATCAGCTCACGGTCGACGGCGCGGCGGACGAGGTCGGCCACGATGGCCACGGGCGCGATCGCGTACAGCACGCAGCCCGCCAGGAAGGTCGATCCCATCAGCCAGCCGGCCGGCAGGACGAGCGCCCACGCGGCGGTCACGAGAGCCAGGGCGAAGACCGCGGTGGCGGCCTGGCGCAGGCGCGAGCGGATCGAGGCCAGCCGCAGCACCTGCCATACCGTGCCGATCTGAACGACCAGCACGAGCGTGACGCCGACGCGCTCGGTGACCGAGGTGGCCAGCACATAGGTGAGAACGATGAGGCCTATCACGGGGGCGTAGCCCCGTTTGCCGGTTGCGATCCCGTCCGTCATCGCCCGACGCTAGAACCGCGCTGTTCTCGCGCGAATCGCGCGCTGCGGAGGAGAACCGGTCCGTGGCGCGCGACCCCGCCCGGTCACGCGCCACGGAAGATGACAGCGACGCCAGGTCAGGCGGCGGAGCGGAGCGGGACCTGGCCGGCACGTAGCACGTTCGCCGGGTCGTAGCGCTCGGCCAGCGACGTCAGCCGGGCCAGGGTCGCCGGGTCGTACGAGCGGGCGATCCGCTCCTGGCCGGCCGCAGCGCCGTGGTTGGGCAGCGCCCCGCCCGTGGCCCACGGGGCGAGCGCCGAGCGCAGCGCGGCGGCGTGCGGGCCGATCGCGTCGGCGACGGGCGGCGCCGGGACGCCGATGACGGTCAGGACGAACGCCGCGTCGCGGTGGCAGAGGGCGCTCGGGTGCGCCGGCTCGGCGGCCAGCGCGCCGCCCAGCTGGCGCAGCTCGACGATCACCTGCGGCGAGCGGGCGTCCGGGCCGGCCACGGCCAGCAGGGCGTCCACGGCCTCGGCGGGCAGCGACGACAGCAGGTCGGTCTCCTCGAGCACGGGCATCGGGCCGGGCGGGTCGGCGTGCACCATGCCGATGGCCGCGTACGGGATGGTCTGAACGGCGTCGATGAGAGGCGCCGCGGCCGCCCGCAAGGGAGCGAGCACGGCTTCCCCGGACTCCGGGGCGCCCGTCCAGGCGAATCGCACCGCGACCGTGAACGTGCCGGCCAGAGGCTCGGGCACGCCCGGCATCGGGGGCAGCTGCAGCAGCGCGAGCGACGTGGTCGCCTCGGGCGGCAGGGCGGACGACCACTCCCGCCATCGGTGCACGACCACCGAGGCGTCGGCGCCGGCGAAGTAGAGCGCCCCGGCGTACAACGACGGCAGCGGCACCAGGTCGAACTCGAGCGCCGTGACGACGCCCAGCGCCCCCTTGCCGCCGCGCACTCCCCAGAACAGCTCGGGCTCGTCGACCGCTGTCACCCGGCGGGCCACACCGTCACCGGTGACGATCTCGATGGCGCGTACGCGATCGGAGGCCCAGCCGAAGGTGCGGGCGACCGGGCCCAGCCCGCCGCCGGTGGTGTAGCCGACGACGCCCACCCCGGGGGCGGAGCCGCACAGCGGGGCCAGACCGTGCGGGGCGGCCGCGTCGAGCACCTGCTGCCAGCGCACCCCGGCGCCGACCCGCGCCCATCCGTCGGGGTGCACGACGCACTCGTCGAGGCGCCGGGTGTGTACGAGAATTGCGCCGTCGAGCGGGCCGGCCAGGCCGTGCCCGGTGGCCTGCACGGCGACCGCCCGTCCGGTCGCGGCGGCGAAGCGCACGGTCTCGGCGACATCCCGCGCGTCGCGGGCTTCGACGACGGCCGCGGGTGTCGCGGCGATCGCGACGTTGAATCCGGTCGCCAGCTCGGCGTGGAGCGGCTCTCCGGGTACGGCGAGCGCCCCGGTGAGCCGGCGACGGAGCGCCTCGAAGGTTTCGACGGCGGTGGTCATGGTGGTCCCTTCCGGTCTGCTGTGTGGCGACACCGGGGACTCTGACCGAGCCCACTTGCGATCGGCTTAAAACTCACCTGAGGAATTCTTGCGGGCGCCGGCTCTGATCGCGCCGCATTGTCGATTTCGCGGGACGTCGTACGACGACCGGATGACATCCATGATGAGTCCGGGAGGTACGGATGAAGTACGCGCTGCTGATCTACCAGACCGAGAAGAACTGGGCCGAGGCCGACGAGGAGCAGAGGCGCCAGGCGTACGAGGCACATGGCCGGTTCGCCGCCCTGCTGAAGGACCGGGGCGCCGACCGGGGCGGCGAGGAGCTCGCGCTCTCCGGCACTGCCACGACCATCCGCTCCGGCGGCCTGCTCACCGATGGCCCGTACGCCGAGACAGCCGAGCAGTTGGGCGGCTTCTACCTGGTCGAGGCGCGGGACCTCGACGAGGCGCTCGAGTTCGGACGCGCCCTCGCCGAGTTGGGTGACATCGTCGAGGTGCGGCCGGTGGTCGCGTACGAATGAGCGCCGTCGAGGCCGCCTTCCGCGAGCACCGGGGACCGCTGCTGGCCACCCTGGTCGCCGAGCTGCGCAGCTTCGACCTGGCCGAGGACGCGTTGCAGGACGCCTTCGCCGCCGCCACCAGCCAGTGGCCGGGCGGGGGCGTCCCGCAGCGCCCGGCGGCCTGGCTGCTGTCGGTGGCCCGCCGCCGGGCTGTCGACCGCCGCCGCCGCGACGAGACCCTGCTCCGCTACCTCCCGCGGCTGATCACCCCGGAGGCGCGAGCGGCGGACAACGACCCGGAAGCGGACGATTCCCTGCAGCTGCTCTTCGCCTGTTGCCATCCCGCGCTCGGCCTCGAGGCCCGCGTCGCCCTCACCCTGCGCTTCGTGGCCGGGCTGACGGCTCCCGAGATCGCCCGGCTCTTCCTGGTGGGTGAGCCGACCATGGCCGCCCGGATCACCCGGGCCAAGCAGAAGATCCGTGCCGCCGGGATCCCGCTCGGTGTGCCGTCGCCGCACGACCTGCCGGCCCGGGCCGAGGGCGTTCTCGCCGTGCTCTACCTGCTTTTCACCGAGGGGTACCGGTCGCACCGGCACGAACTCGCGGCCGAGGCGATCCGGATCTGCCGCCTGATGCCGCCCGCCCCCGAGACGACCGCGCTGCTGGCCCTGATGCTGCTGCAGCACTCGCGCCGGCACGCCCGATTGTCCGACGGAAATATCGTCCTACTGCCGGACCAGGACCGTAGCCGATGGGACAGCCGCGCCATCGCCGAGGCGCTCACGCTGCTCGACACGCCTGCGCCCGTCGGCCCGTACCGCCTGCAGGCTCGGATCGCCGCCCACCACGCCATCGCCCGGCAGGCCGCCGACACCGACTGGCCCGCGATCGCGGCGCTCTACGCGCGCCTCGAGGACCTGACCGGCTCGCCCGTCGTGCGGCTCAACCGGGCCGTCGCCGTCGCCGAGGCCGAGGGCCCGGCCGCCGCGCTCGATCTGCTCGATGTCGACCTGCCCGGCAACCATCACCTGCCGGCCGCCCGGGCCGAGATGCTCCTGCGGCTCGGCCGGACCGCTGCGGCAGTGGAACAGTTCGACATCGCCCTGGCGCTGGCCCCGACCGACACGGAGCGTGACCATCTCCGGCGGCGTCGGGAAAGCGCTCCCGGTACCGGTACCGGGTGATCGCCGGTACCGGTTCCGGCGTCCGAACATCCGTTCCCTGGGGCCATTCGGGCAAGGTGCGTTCCGGAACCGCGGCGAGATGTCCGATGCCTGTGCGAATGCCGTACCCGGCGGTCGCTCCGGTTCTTGACATGTCGATGGGTCTATTGCTTGCTGTGATCCAGTTTGTTGCTCCCCCGTTAACGGAAGGGACCTTCCCGCATGACGACAAACGCCGGGCGGCCGTCCGGTCGCCGGCAACTGCGACGGATTTTCGCCGTTGGGCTCGCCACGGTCACCGTGGGTGCGCTCACCAGCGTGCCCGCCGCCGCAGCCCCCACCGCAATTCCGGCCGCCAACACGGCCACCCCTAATTTCGGCGCCAACGTCACCATTTTCGACCCGAGCATGCCGGTCGCCGACATTCAGGCGAAGCTCGATGCCGCGTACGCGCAGCAGGTCAACGCCGAAATGGGAACCAACCGGTACGCCTTCCTGTTCAAGCCGGGCACGTACGGCACCGACGCCCAGCCGCTGCAGATCAAGGTCGGTTACTACACCGAGGTCTCCGGCCTCGGCGCTTCCCCGAACGACGTGGTGATCAACGGCAAGGTGGAGGTCTACAACCGCTGCCTCACCGAGAACGGCACCGCGAACTGCCTCGCGCTGGTCAACTTCTGGCGCACGCTGTCGAACCTCTCCATCAAGGTCAACGGAGCGGGCCAGGACGGGTGCCGGGCCGGCGCCAACTTCTGGGCTGTCTCGCAGGCCGTGTCGCTGCGCCGGCTCAACGTCGACGGCGGCTTCACGCTGATGGACTACTGCACTGCCGGTCCGCAGTACGCCAGTGGTGGTTTCATCGCCGACTCGCAGTTCGGCGCGGTCACCAACGGTTCGCAGCAGCAGTGGCTGACCCGCAACAGCAAGGTCGGCAACTGGTCCAACGCGGTGTGGAACCAGGTGTTCGCCGGCGTCGAGGGCGCGCCGGACGACGCGACGTTCCCGAACCCGCCGTACACGACCCTGGAGAAGACGCCGCTGAGCCGGGAGAAGCCCTTCCTGTTCGTCGACGCCAAGGGCAAGTACGCCGTCCGCGTGCCGAGTGCCCACCGCAACACCAGCGGTGTCAGCTGGGCCGAGGACCTCACGAGTGGCCGGACGATCCCGCTGAGCGACTTCTTCGTCGCGAAGCCGTCCGACCCCGAGTGGCTTATCAACGCGAACCTCCTGCTCGGCAAGAACCTGCTGTTCACGCCGGGCGTCTACAACATCGATCAGACCATCCACGTGCTGCGGCCGAACCAGGTCGTGCTCGGGATCGGCCACGCCACGCTGACCGCGGTCAACGGGGCCACGCCGATCAAGGTGGCCGACGTCCCCGGTGTGATCATCGCGGGTGTCACGATCGACGCGGGTCTCAAGGAGTCGAAGAACCTGCTGCAGGTCGGCAACAAGAACGGGCTGGGCATCAGCTCGGCCGCGAACCCGACCACGCTGTCGGACGTCTACTTCCGGGTGGGCGGCCCGCACATCGGCAAGGTCGACACCGCGCTCGAGGTGAACAGCGACAACGTGCTGATCGACCACACCTGGGTGTGGCGCGGTGACCACGGCGTCGAGGGCTTCACCGAGGGCGTGAACGGCGACACCCAGCGGTGGCGCACCAACACCGGTCGCTACGGCGCCGTCATCAACGGCGACAACGTGACCGCGACGGGCCTGTTCGTCGAGCACTTCCAGAAGTACAACACCGTCTGGAACGGCGAGAAGGGCGTCACGGTGCTCTACCAGAACGAGTTGCCGTACGACCCGCCGACGCAGGCGGACTGGATGAACGGCAACGTCAAGGGCTACGCCGGGTACAAGGTCGGAGACAAGGTCAGGAACCACACGCTGTACGGCGCGGGGGTCTACGTCTTCAACCAGAACAACCCGGCCATCGAGACCGAGAACGGTTTCGAGGTGCCGAAGCGCCCCGGTGTGAAGCTGCACCACATCATGACCGTCAACCTCAGCGCCGGCGTGATCAACCACGTCGTCAACGGGGAGGGCGCGGCCGCCGACATGACCAAGGTCGGACAGCCGGTCTTCGTGACGGACTATCCGGCGCCGTGACGATCGGATGAGGAAAGGCCGGAACCCTCTCGGGGAGTTCCGGCCTTTTCCACGTTCAGGGGAAGGATGCCTCCTGGCGGGGTAGGCACCCGTCCCGTCCGCCATTCTGCCCCCGCCCAGCCGTTTCGGCATTGTCCGAACAGCTCAGGATGCTGCGGCTTTACGACAGTGCGGTTCCTATTTCGCGCATGGCGTGCAAGACCACGGCGGTGTCGCCGGGCGCGAAGTTGGCCAGAACGGCGTACGCCTGATCGCCCCGATAACCGACATCGGCGCGGATGCCGTCGTCCGTGCCCGTTTTGTTGCGAACGCTGCCGGTGTGCGCCAGCGGATCGTCGTGGAAGCCGGACGCGACCATCGACAGGTCGGCGCTGGTGGCGAGCCAGGCGTCGATCCGCTCGGACACCGCCGGCGTCAGCAGTTCCCGGCGGGCGATCCGTTGCATCAGGACGGCCAGTTCGCCGGCGGCGCCGGTCGAGAGCGTCGGCGGGTGGTGGGTTTCGCGCTTGTTGCGTACGCGGTCAAGCAGTTGACTGTCGTGCAGCCCCAGCTCCGTGGCCGTTCGCCGCACGGCGGGCAGCCCGACCCGCGCGAGCAGCGCATTCGTGGCGTAGTTGTCGCTCACGGCCGCGATCAGCACCGCCAGATCGGCGATCGGCAGCGCCTCGACGGCCAGATGCTGCCACAGCCCCGAGTCGGCGACGGCAAGGGCCGGATCCTTGGCGAGCAGCTCGTACGGGTCGAGCTCGCCGGCCTCGATGCCGCGCGCGACTTCGGTCAGCAACAGCAGCTTGCCGATGCTGGCGGTCCGCAGCCGCCGCCGCGGCGCGTACGCGGCCCGCCCCGGCACGGCGATCGACCACCTCACGCCCGGTGTGCCCGCGACAACCCGGTCGACAACGTCCTGAAGATCCATAGGATCATTCTCGTGCCCCTCCTCGATGATCTCCTGACCCGCGCGACGGCCGACCCCGGGGTGATCGGCGTGATCCTCACCGGGTCGCATGCCCGCGGCCTGGCCACCGACCACTCCGACGTCGACGTGATCGTGGTCCTCACCGCCCCCTCGGACGCCTGGCAGCGTGATCGCTCGCCGGAGCTGGATCTCGGCGCGCTCACCGCGGAGCAGCTGTCCGACACGTCGATGCGGTGGCCACGGTACGGCTTCCGCGGCGCCCAGGTGCTGCTCGACCGGGGCGGGGTGGCGGCCCTGGTCGAACGACAGGCCGTCCCGACCGCGGAGGAGGCCCGCTCGTGGGCGCGGGAGTCCCTGGACGGGTACGTGAACCAGCTCTACCGAGCCGTCAAGAGTCGCCGCGACGGACTCCCGGAGGCCGCCTTGATGGACGAGCGTGAGAGCGTCCCGTGGCTGCTGGAAACGGTGTTCGCCCTGCACGGCCGGATCCGCCCGTACAACAAGTACCTGGAGTGGGAGCTGGCCACCCACCCGCTGCCGGACCCGTGGAACCAAGCCCTGGCGCCGGCCCACGTGGCCGACCACCCGGTCGAGCTGTTCCCCGCCGTGGCCGAGCTGGCCCTCGCCCACGGCCACGGCGACGTCCTCGACGAGTGGGGCGCCGACATCGACCTCATCCTGTCCCGAGCGCTCTGACCAGGAACCGGCACGGGTCGGCCACCTCGTGGCGGGCGCCCGCGTCGTCGACGTAGTGGTAGCGGTCGAGATACCGGCAGCCCGTCTCTCCGTAGCAGAGCCGCCGGTAGAGGGCCGCCGCCCGCCCGTTCGAGTCGTCCACACCCATCCCGAGCCGCTCGACACCGCGCGCGACAACGACGGCCTCGGCCCGGCACTCCCTGATCTTCACCAGCCCAGAATGGGCAGCCTCGACAGCCAGGGCGAACAATTTTCGAGGGCGGCGGAGCGCGTCGAGTTTCACGCGCGTCGCCCGTGTAACAACAGCCGGGCGACCGGACAGGTAGGGGTGTGACGACACTGCAACCCGATCGGGAGGGGCGCTTCCGGGCGCTCTATGCCGACGCGTACGCCGACGTCCTGGCCTTCGCTCAGCGCCGCGGGCAGCCGGACCAGGCCGAGGACGTGGTCGCCGAGGCTTTCCTGGTGGTGTGGCGCCGGTTCGAGGACGCGCCGCGACGGCGGGACGACGCCCGCGCCTGGGTGTTCGGCATCGTCCGGCACTGCTTGCTCAACGCCCGCCGTGGGCAGGGCCGCCAGGATGCCCTCGAGGTCCGCGTCGCGTCCGCCTCGAGAAACGAGCCGGGCGAGCCGTCGGCCGAGCTGATCGACCTGGCGACCGCGTGGCGCCGGCTGCGCCCGGCCGAGCAGGAAGTCCTGGCCCTGGCCGTGTTCGAGGATCTGACCTCGGCGCAGGCGGCCCGCGTGCTCGGCATCAGCGCCGCGACCTACCGGATCCGGCTCATGCGCGCCCGCCGGGCCCTGCGCGGCCATCTCGCCCCGGGCGCCTTTCTCACCGAGCTCATGGAGGCCCAGTCGTGAAGTCGCTGCGAGCCCTGGACGTCGCCACCGCACCCACCTTCGAGCAGTACGAGCGGGCCGCCACCACCCTGGACCGCATCGTCGCCACTCCACCCGATCCGCCCCGCCGCTTCGCCGGGCGAAGGGGCTGGATGCTGATTCCGGCCGTGGCTGCCGCGGTTGCCGTCGTGCTGGCGGTAGCGCCGTGGGGCGGCGACGGCCGCGCGTACGCCACGTGGACCCCGGTCCCCGTGCCGCTGACGTCGGCCGAGACCGGGCTGGTCGGCGCGGCCTGCCGGGATGACATGCGCATCTACAAAGACCTGGACCTCGACCGGGCCGAACTGGTGCTGGCCGAACGCCGGGGCGAATACGTGGCGATGGTCTACCGCTACGACAACCCGGGATCGGAGGCGTCCTGCCTGGTCCACAATCTGCCCGGCACCGACGACGTCGACGAGGTGAAGACGACCGCCTCCGGCAGTTCCGGCCCGTTCGAGAAGGCCCCGGCGGGCCGGTTCATGGAAGGGGCCCTCTCGGTCTTCCCCGAAGGCGTTTCGATCACCGAGGGGGCGGCCGGGCCCGGAGTGGCGGGTCTGACCATCCACACCGAGGGTCTGTCCGTGCAGGCGACGGTCCACAACGGCCGCTGGGTCGCGTGGTGGCCGGGCCGGGCGCTGGTCGAGGACGGCAACGGCAAGTGGCGTGACGTGCCGCGCACTTACGACGTGCTGCTGAACGACGGCCGGACCATCGAGGACGCGCAGCCGTCGAGATGACGGCTACGCGGCCAGGGAGTGGGCGACCCGGCGCAGGAACTCGTTGTTGGAGGACGTGCCGCGCAGCTGGTCGAGCAACTGGCGCATCGCGTCGGGGGTGCCCAGCACGCGCCGCACCTGGGTGACGATCGCGAGTTCGGCGGGGGAGAGGAGGGTCTCGTCGTGGCGGGTGCCGGTCGAGGAGAGGTCGATCGCCGGGAAGACGCGGGCCTCGGCCAGCGAGCGGTCGAGCTTGAGCTCGGCGTTGCCGGTGCTCTTGAACTCCTCGAAGATCACCGTGTCCATGGCCGACCCGTTCTCGACCAGCGCCGTGGCGATGATGGTGAGCGAGCCGCCGCCGTCGATGTTGCGGGCCGCGCCCAGGAACCGCTTGGGCGGATACAGGGCCGACGCGTCGAGGCCGCCGGAGAGCGTACGCCCCCGGCCCGGCGCGATCAGGTTGTAGGCGCGGCCCAGCCGGGTGATCGAGTCGAGCAGCAGGACCACGTCCCGGCCCTGCTCGACCAGGCGCTTGGCCCGCTCGACGGCGAGCTCGGCCAGCGCCGTGTGCTCGTGCGGGGGACGGTCGAACGTGGCCGCCACGACCTCGCCCTTCACCGTACGGCTGAAGTCCGTGACCTCCTCGGGCCGCTCGTCCACGAGCACGACCATCAGATGGGCCTCGGGGTTGTTGCGGGCGACGGCGTGGGCGATCTGCTTGAGGATCGTCGTCTTGCCGGCCTTGGGCGGCGCCACGATCAGCGCCCGCTGCCCCTTGCCGATCGGCATGGCGAGGTCGATGACGCGGGTGGTGAGCAGCTGCGGGTCGGTCTCGAGGCGCAGCCGCTCCTGCGGATAGAGCGCAGTCAGTTCGTAGAAGTCGGGCCGGCGGCCCATCGGCTGGTCGAGCTGCAGGGTGGCCGGTTTGCGTCCGGTCGTACGGGCGGTGCCGCTGATCCGGTCGCCGCGGCGTAGCCCGAGCCGCCGCACTTCGGACATGTTCACCGGGATGTCGTTCCTACCGGGCAAGTAGCCGTCGACGCGTAGCCACGCGCGGTCGTCGACCACGTCGAGCAGGGCGTCGAAGGCGACGTCTTGGAAGGCCTGCGCGGTGCGGCCTCGGGTGGGTGTGACTGTCATGGGGGTACTCCTCAAGAGCCTGCGACACGCAGGGTGAGAGAAAACGCCGGGAAAGGCGCTGTGGGAAAGGCCGGAATGGTCTCGGCCGGATGTTCGCCCCGGGGGCTACCAGAGACTGGTGCCACGCCCGGAGGCTGGGTTGAAGATAGCACGGGGTCGCGAGATGACATCCCGCCGACACGCCGTGTTTGCCCGGCGTACGCCTGCGCGGTATGGAATGCCTCGTGCACCATGCGAACCACTACTACGGCCACAGCCACGTCCTGGCCCGCTACTGCGGCCTCGACGACACCGATCCGCCCCGCCTGCACGGCTATCTGCAGCACGGCTGGAACATCGGCGACGGGATGGCCCCCGACCACGAGTATGTCCCGGGCGTCCCGAA
Organism: Paractinoplanes polyasparticus; assembly: GCF_019710575.1. Classification (GTDB taxonomy): domain Bacteria; phylum Actinomycetota; class Actinomycetes; order Mycobacteriales; family Micromonosporaceae; genus Actinoplanes; species Actinoplanes polyasparticus. Next base: position 135,310 of record NZ_JAHWFK010000015.1, read on the forward strand.
GTTCGTCTGGTCGGAGCGGGTAAGGCGGCGGGCCTGGTCGCTCGGCCGGCGTGAGGTCTACGTGGTGGGCTCGCCGTGGGCGTACCTGCTCGCGATGGAACCGGAACCGGCCGACGCGCCGCCGCGGCGGGGGACGCTGTTCTACCCCTTCCACGGCTGGGAGGGTCAGCACATCATCGGCAACCACGAGGGCCTGATCGAGGAGATCCGGGCCACCGAGGAAGGCCCGGTGACGGTGTGTCTCTACTGGCAGGAATACCGCGACAAGCGGGTGCGGGCCACGTACGAGCGGGCGGGCTTCCGGGTCATCTGCCACGGCTACCGGGGTGGCTGGTGGAAGGACCTCGACCCCGGATTCCTCTACCGTCAACTGGCTGAGCAGCGCCGGCATTCCCGGGTCGCGTCGAACCGGCTGTGCAGCGCGATCATGTACGGCACTCTGGCCGGCTGCGAGCCCGCGGTCTACGGCGACCCCATGCAGCTGGAGCGCGAGAAGTCGGCCTTCGGCGGGCAGGCGAGGATCGTACGGGAGTGGTCGGACCTGCACGGAGCTGCGCTGGACGTCTCCGTGGCGCGCCGGATCGCGACGGCCGAGCTGGGCGCCGACCGTCTGCTGCCCCCGGCCGAGCTGCGCCGCGTGCTCGGCTGGCCGTCCCTGCGTCATGATCCCGATTTCGAGCTGACCGGAGTGCTGACCCGATGACCACGCTGATCGGCGGCGAGATGCTCCTCTGGTCCGACCTCGACGGCAGCCGCGGCCGCGGCCCCGTCTCGGGCGACGCGCTGGGGTTCCTGCTGTCGCAACCCTTCGGCCGTACGCTGGTGGCCGGTCCGCACGCTCCCGAGCTGCTCGAGGCTCTGCCGCCCGCGCAGGTGACGGTGCTGGCGCGCGGCGCCGCGGACGCGGAGTTGCTGGCCACCCGCGGGTTGACGGTCGTGTGCGGCAGCCTGGAGAAGATGGCCGCAGTCCCCGCGTACGACACCGTGATCGCCCTGGACGGCCTCGACCGCCTGCATTCGGCCGAGGCCGAGCCGCACTCCTGGACCGAGACGCTCGACCTGCTGCTGGCCGTCCTGAAACCCGGCGGCCGCCTGCTGCTGGGCGTGGAGAACCTGTTCGGCATCCACCGGCTGACGGCCCTGCCCGCCACGCCCACCGACGCCGAGTGGACGGTTCCCGACGACCACGATCCGCAACGCCCGGCCGGACACGCCCGGCTCCTCAGCCACCTGGCCCGCCGTGGTCTGCACGTCCAGCGGGACTACGCCGCGTACCCGGGCTTGTCCTCACCGACCGTGCTGCTGAGCCGGGAGATCCAGGCCGACGCCGCGCTCGCCGGCGCCCTGGAAGCAGCGGTGGCCACCGCCGTCCAGCCCACCACCGACGTGCTGATCGACCCCGTCCGCCTGGCCACCGCCGCCGTCCGCAACGGCCTGGCCACCGCGCTGGCCCCGGCCTGGGTAGTCGTTGCCCACCGCGACCCCGGCACGACCGCGGATGCCGCCTTGCCGGACGCGGTGATCAACGGCCGGGAGTTCCGGCTTCCCGCCGCCGGCCTGCCCCGGGGCCGCACTCTGGAGGACCATCTCCTGGCCGCCGCCCAGCGCCGCGACCTGCCCACCATGCGGGACCTGCTCACCACCTGGCAGTCGTCACCCTCGGCAGGCGTGCCGGCAGCCCAGATCGTCCTCGGCGACAACGCGGAACTCACCGCCCTGGCCCCGGCCGCGGATCCGCTCACCGCCCTGCGCGCCTTCGCCGCCTCAGCGATCGCCGGCGGCTTCGCCCCGTTGTGGCCGATCCGAGCCGACGAGGCCGAACTGACCGCCGTCCTGGCCGGCATGACCGGTCGCGAACTCGAACCGTCCGAGGTCCCGCCCGCGGACAAGCCCGGGGCGCACGCCGTCGGCGACCTGCTGGCCGACCGCGACCGCCTGACCCGCGAGTTGTCCGAGGCGAAGGCCAAGCACGAGTGGTACGAGCAGATGTTGCTCCGCCGCGAGGCCGAGCTGAAGCGCGTACGCCAGATGAACGCGCTCCTCTCCGCAACAGTGCCCGGCAAGGCCGCCACCACGCTGGTCGGCGGCCTGCGGGCCGGAAAGCGCGCCATGCGTTCGGTGGTCCGCCGCACCCGCGGCAGCTGACGCGCGGACGTCGGGTCTGCTCCGCCCGGGGCCGGATGGCAAGATCCTGTCCCGTGATCGACGACGTGAGAAATCCGGGTCCCGTGGCGGCGCGCTCGTGAGGGCGGTCATCGTCGCGGCCGCGGTCGCCTTCATCATCTCGCTGTTCGGCACCCCGGTCGCGATCCGCGTCTTCACGGCGCTCAAGGCCGGCCAGCCGATCCGCTCCCTCGGGCTGGCGAGCAGCGAGGGTAAGCACGGCACGCCCGCGATGGGTGGCGTCGCGTTCATCGTCGCGACGGTGTTCGCCTACGCTGCCGGGCACATCGCGCTGACCACCCTGCCCGAACGGCAGATCGCGCAGGAGCAGCCGACCATGACGGCCCTGGTCCTGCTCGGCCTGTTCGTCTTCTGCGGCGTCGTCGGCTTCCTCGACGACTTCCTCAAGGTGCGGCGGCGCAACTCCGACGGGCTGTCCGCCAAGGGCAAGCTGCTCGGCCAGGCGATCGTCGGCACCGGGTTCGGCATCGCCGCGCTCTCCGTGGCCAGCACCAACGGCCAGACCGTGGCCAGCGAGAACATCTCGTTCATCCGCGACATCAGCTGGCTGGACGTCGGCAAGGTCGGCTCGGTGATCGTGTTCGTTCTCGTCATCACGGCGATGTCCAACGGCGTGAACCTCACCGACGGCCTCGACGGGCTGGCCACCGGCGCGTCGATCCTGGTGCTGGGCGCGTACGCGTTGATCGGCTTCTGGCAGTACCGGCACTGGTGCGCCGACGAGGCGTACACCCGGGCGAACGACTACTGCTACCAGGTGCGGGATCCGCTGGAGGTCGCCATGATCGCGGCCGCGGCGGCCGCCGCCTGCCTGGGCTTCCTGTGGTGGAACACGTCGCCGGCGCGGATCTTCATGGGTGACGTGGGCTCGCTCGGGCTCGGCGGCCTGATCGGCGGGCTCGCGGTGGCGACCCGCACCACGCTGCTCTCGATCGTGATCGGCGGGCTCTTCGTCCTCATCATCACGACCTGGATCATCCAGATCGTCTCGTACCGGACCACCGGCCGGCGGGTCTTCCGGATGGTTCCGCTTCACCACCACTTCGAGCTGGCCGGGTGGAGCGAGGTCAACATCGTCGTGCGGTTCTGGATCGTGGCCGGCATGTGCGTGGCGGCCGGCCTGGGCCTGTTCTACTCGGACTTCCTGGCGGCCGTCGGTTGAGGTGGTCAGCGCTGGGCGTACCTCGTGAGCCTCGCGGTCGGCGTGAGGTTGTACTTCATGTGGTAGCCGGTGGCGATCACCATCGCCTCCATGATCCGGAGAGCGTGGTCGTGACCGCTGACCGCGATGTTGGCGGCCAGATCGACGGGTTGCCCGGTGATGAGGCTTTCCGCGAGGGCGAGCAACCGCCGGTCGTCCTCGGACTGCCGCGCCACCGCCGGTAGGGCGAACACGGCCGCCCAATCCCGGATCACGGCCACCTGGATGTCCTGCCCGTCGTCGTACTCGGGGATCTGCACGATCTCGACCAGTTCCGCGAAGCCGGGCTGGTCCGGCAGCTTGGTGAAGGTCAGCAGGTGCACCGCGGCCTTTTTGGTGTCCGGGCGGTCGATCCAGGCGCCGGCACGGATCAGTGTCCGCAGCGCGTCAGGGCTGAACTCTGAGTCGGACACGCACCAGGCTCCTCGTCGGTGGATGCTCATCAGCCATCGTCCACTTCGGATGGTAACCCGCCGGCCACACTTCGCGTCAGTGGCGAGCCCCGATCGCCTCGTCATAGATGTCCTCGAGGCGACGGCTCTGCCGGGCGACGTCGAAGCCGGCCTCGGCCCGGGAACGGGCGGCCGCGCCCATGGAAGCCTGCAGCGCCGGGTCGTCGAGCAGTTTGCGCAGGTTCGCGGCCAGGGCCTCGCGATCGGACTCGGGGCTCAGCAGGCCGGTCACGCCGTCGGTCACGGCTTCGGGGATGCCGCTGTGGTGCGTGGCCACCACGGGCAGGCCCAGCGCCATCGCCTCGACGACGGTGGTGGGCAGTCCCTCGCTGTCGCCGTCGGCCGCGGTGCGCGACGGGGCGGCCAGCACCCGGGATTCGGCCAGCAGGCGGTAGACCTCGGCGGCGGGCTTGGCGCCGGCGAACGTGGCGTCCACCCCCAGGCTCCGGGCATAGCCCTGCATCTCGGCGAAGCGCGGGCCGTCGCCGATGAACAAGGCCCTGGCCGGCAGCGTGCTGAGGGCGGCGATCAGGTCGTCGGCGCCCTTCTTCTCGACGAAACGGCCCACGAACGCCACGTCCCACCGCTTCGGAACGCTGGGAACCGTGGCCGGGACGGGCACGCCGGTGTGGTGCACGCGGACCTTGGCCGGGTCGGCGCCCCGCTCGATGGCCTTGCGGCGGATCACCTCGGAGACGGCGATCAGCACCCGGGCCCGCCCGAAGACCGTGCGCAGGTTGCGGCGGTAGCGGACACCCTTGGGGCCGGTGCTCGACGGCTGGCGGGTCACGTCGTGGCCGTGCAGGGTCACCACCAGGGGCACCCTGGCCCCGGCGGCGGCGCCGCTGACCAGCCAGCCGTCGCCGCCGAAGTGGGCGTGCACCAGGTCCGGTCGTACGGTCGCCATCAGCTTGTGCAGGTGCGGCGACGAACCGGTGAGCCGCAGGCGCAGGAAAGCGCGCCGGTCGGCCTCGGTGGGGAAGGCGATCAGGTCGTCGTCGCGGGCCAGCACCGAGTCGACCTTCGCCGCGCCCGCGTAGACCGGCTGCCAGCGGGTCAGCGCGTCGGCCTGGTTGCGGATGAACGTCTCGGAGCCGAGGAGCATGGCGCTGCGCCAGACGAGAACCTTACGCATCGGCGTTCCTGCGGCCGACAACCAGATCGCGTACGCGGTGACGGACGTTCGGCGGCAACGCCCAGATCTGCAGGAAGGTCACGTAGTCGAGCGCGCCGGGCCGGCCGTGGGCGCGCGCCTCGGACAGCAGTTCCCGGAAGACCTTCGGGTCACGGGTGGGCGCGGCCATCGAGCTGAGCACACTCATCGTCACCGCAGCGTACGCACGGGGAGTGAACAGGTCACGGCTGGCGCGCAGCCAGGCGAGCTGCTCCTCCCACGGGTTGTGCAGGCTGATCCGGTCGCGGTTCTCGTCCTGGTGCCACAGCACGAGCGCCTCGGGGGCGTAGAGCAGCTCGACGTCCTCGTGCTGGAGCGCGCGCAGCGTCCAGTCCAGCTCCTGCTGGCGGCGCAGGCCCACGGTGAACGGAACGCGCCGCAGCAACTCCGTCGGCGCCATGATCGTCGAGGTCTGGATGAAGCCGTCGCCGTAGAACAGGCCGCGGCGCACCGTCAGATACTCGCTGAGCGGCTCGCCCGGCCCGGGCAGCCGGCGCGGCATCACACTGTCGGCCCGCGGCGTCCGGTTGATCATGCGGGTGGCGACGATGGGGGAGGCCTTGGTGGCCCGCGCGGCCAGCGCCAGCTGCGTCTCGATCTTGGTGGGCATCCACTCGTCGTCGTCGTCGAGCAGCGCCACGTACCGGCCCTCGGCCGCCTGCACGCCCTGGTTGCGAGCGTTGGGGGCCTTGCCGCGCTCGGGCAGCACGAGCACCCGCAGCCGCTCGTCGCCGATCTCCTTCAGCGCGAGGACCGTGTCGTCGTCCGGCCCGTCGATCACGACGATGACCTCGAGGTCGCGGTGGGTCTGGCTCAGGGCGCTGTGGACGGCGCGCGTGGCCAGTTCCGGGCGGTTGCACGTCGGGATGACGACGCTGACGTCCATGTCGTGGATACCTGCTTCAGGCTGCCGGGGGCGGTTCTGCCGGACACTGGGGTCTGCTTCGTAGCTGGGGTGGGAGCTAGGCGCGGTCCAGACGCTAGGCGGGCCCGGCAGCCGTGCGGTTAATGGCAGGAGGCGTTGATGCGAAGGCCATGTGTCCCGGTCGCATGCTCTTGGGCGGTTTCACCGGGCTGTGGGGTGGTTTCACAGGGCGAAGTCACTCGACCGAGGTAACGCGGCGGAAGCGTTTCGAAGCGTACGGTGAACCGCACGTTGGGCCGGGCGGACGAAGGAGAATGGCCGTGGCGGGGCTGCTCGATCGCCTCGAACTCGGCGACCACGTGTGCTGGACAGTCGACGACGACGAGATCCGGCGGGACGCGATCGCCGGCGTTCTGCTCGGCGGGCTTCGTGCCGGCCACAAAGTCATCTATTCCGGCGACGAGCCCGGCGAGGTGCTGTCGGCGCTGGCCCGCCGGGGTGTCGCCACCCACACCGCGATCGGGTCGGGGCAGCTGGTGGCGGTGACGCCCGAGGACAGTTATCTGTCCGGCGGCTCGTTCGACGCCGAGGGCACGCTCGCGCTCTGGAGCGCCGAGAAGGCCCGCACGCGCGCCCAGGGCTATCGGGGCATGCGCGTGGTCGGCGAGATGAGCTGGGCCGTCCGGCGGTTCCCCGGCACGGAACGTCTCGAATGGTACGAGGCCCGGTGCAACACGGTGTTCGCCGACGGCTTCGTGATGGGTGTCTGCGCGTACGACCAGAGGTTGTTCGGCCCCATGACGCTGAGGCGCCTGACCCTCGCGCACCCCGGCGCGGCCGGACCGCTGCTGCCCTTCGACCCCGACACGTCGCTGCGCATCCGCAAGACCGATGAGCCGTACGGGCTGTGGCTGTCGGGCGAGGCCGACATGTCCAACCGCGACGCGCTGGCGGCCATGGTCAGGGAGATCTTCGCCGTCCGCGAGCCCGGCACGCTCGTGACCATCGACGCGACCGCCCTGGGGTTCGCCGACACCGCCGCCGCCCGCGTCCTGCTCGACGCGGCCCACCAGGGCCCCGCGCACATCGTCGGGTGTTCGGCCGTGATGCTCCGCCTGCTGAACTTCCACGGCGCGGGGTCGATGCCCGGCCTGGTCGTCTCGTCCGGCTACCCGGCAACGACCGACGAGCGGTAGCGAGACCAGACAGCGGCGCGTCCCTCGTCCGTTCCGGCGCCGTGCAGAGCGCTGACCAGCTCGTCGATCTCGGGCGTCATCACCGCCAGCACCTCGGCCCCGGCCTCGTCGACGGTTGCGAACGTGTGCGCCGTGCCGGCCGGCACGGTCACGAAGTCGCCGGCCGCCAGGATGCGCCGCTCGTCGCCGATCAGCACCTCGAGGCGCCCGCGCAGCACGCAGAACGCCTCGTCGCCGCCGTGATGGACGTGCGCCGGCGCCTGGTCGCCCGGGAAGTGCGCCAGATCCCAGCGGCGTATCACGAAGTCAGCCATGGCTGCGCAGCCGGTCGCGAACCTCCATGAGCGCGAAGCCGAGCAGGTTGGCCCCCCGCCAGCGGCGTGGGTCGGCAGCGGCCGGGTCGTTGCGGTCGAGGCCGATGCCCCAGATGCGGTCGAGCGGGCTGGCCTCGACCAGAACACGGTCGCCGGTGGTCAGCAGGTAGTCGCGCAGCTCGTCGTGGCAGGCGAACTTGGCCAGGTTCCCGGACACGACGATCTCGAAGCGGTGCTGGTTCCACGTGGCCTGCTCGAACCCGGCGACCCGCCCGCCCAGCGTCTTCGCCACCTTCGGGTGCGGCGCGCGCAGGATCCGCGTGGCCATGGCGTCGTCCCCGAAGAGCACGGCCTTGCGCCACATCATGTAGTGCTCAGCGCTGGCGAATTCGTGACCGTCCGCCTCGAACGCCTGCGGCCACCACTGACTGAGACAACCGGCGCCCGTGCTGCCGTCCCGTTCCGGCTGGTGCCCCCAGAAGAACAGATACTTGACGCGGTGCTCCTGAGCCACGTACGAGGTGAGCTCGCCGACGCTGCGGACCATGACAGACATGCCCGCGAGTCTGCCCCACACCGAGCCACCTTGCAGACCCCATTTTTGTCATACCCCAGCCCTACGTTCGTCCCATGAACCCCGATGCGAAGCCCGCCACCCGCCCCGTCTCATCGCCCTCGCGGCCGCCGGTGGCGCCGGCCGCTCTCCGCGCGCGCCGAGCCCGCCGGGCCAGGCTCCGAGCGGCCGCGACCGCCGCGATCCGCCGGGCCGCCCAGTGAGGGTTCGCGCCGGGCCCGCTCGGCGTCTCGTTCGTCGGCCGGGCTTGTTCGAGCGCGCCGCCTACGCTTTCGCTTGGCGGAGTGGCGACTGCCGCGCCGTTCTCCTCGACTTGACCCTCGAGTTGGTCGAGGGAGCAGGATCGCGGGGTCCTGATGTGGCGTCCTGTGGGGAGCGAACTGTGCCGGAGGCGGCAGACAACAAGGGTGACGAGATGATGGCCGCGATCACCGCGGCCATGGGGCTGGGCCACGCCGGTGACCGGGCCGCCGCGCGCGCCGAGCTGGAACGGCTGTGGGACGAGACCGGCGACGCCCTGCACCGGTGCACCATCGCGCACTTCGTGGCCGATCTGCAGGACTCGGTGGCCGACGAGCTGATGTGGGACGAGCGGGCACTCGCGGTGGCCGCCGATCTCACCGACGAACGCGCCCAGCAGCAGGACGCGTCGTTCCAGGTGCGGGCGTTCCTGCCGTCCCTGCACCTCAACCTGTCCGACGCCCATCGTCGCCTGGGCAACGTCCCGGCCGCCCGGCGTCATCTGGCCGCCGCCGAAACCGACATCGACACCCTCCCGGACGACGACTACGGCAGGCTGATCCGCACCGGCATGGAGAAGATCAAGCGGGCTCTCGACGACGGGTCGACCGCCCCACTGACCCCGTGACGCCGTCCGAGCGGCAGCGGCCGGGTTGACGCGACCCGGACGGTGACCGATCAGCGCCGGCAGCCCGGGGAACATTTCCCTCGGGCTGCCGGACGGCGGTGGTCAGAAGGACTTGCCGCCGAACGCCCGCCACGACGTCGGGTTGGGGCCGATGCGGTACTTGAAGCTCTGCATGCCGACCCAGTCGCGGCTCGTACTGAGCTGGATGAACACCGGGTTGTGGCCGTCGTAGCCCGTCTCGTACACGGTGTACGCGATGTAGGCGATGGCCTTGGCCATCTCGAGCGTCGCCTTGCACGGGTCGTTGCCGAGCCAGCCGTTGAGCACTCGCGCGCCCTCGCCGGCGATGCCGACCAGCGCCCGCCCCCGCTTGGCGTTGTCCTTGAAGGCGGTGAGCTTCTCGATCGCCTTCTGCGAGCCGCAGACCTTGGCCATCCTGATGGTGTCGTCCAGCAGCCGCCCGCCCGCGTAGTCCATGGCGCTCTGCCAGTCGAACACCGAGGCGGACAGGGTGGTGCCGGCGGCGCAGACCTGGACGAGGCGACGGCGGTACTCGACCGAGCCCATCATCTGGCGGGTGGACCAGCTCAGGCCGTAGGTGCCGATCGCTCGCGTGTAGGCCTGCAGGCCGCCGTCGTCGGGCGCGCGATCCAGCAGGGCCGCGTAGAGCATGCCGGCCAGGTCCTGGCTGCGGTGGCCCCAGCGCCGCTGGGCCTCAACCGAGGTCGCCATCCGGAAGGTGGCGTCGACGACGCCCCATTGGCAGCCGAGGTTCTTCACCCCGACCTCGTAGTAGGGCACGTTGTGCCGGTCGGGCTGCGGGCCGTCGGCGTTGCGGCCCATGGTGTGGTGCAACACCGCCCGGATCTCACCCTGAGCATTGGTGGCGCGGCCGTCGGCGGCCATGGCCGGTGCCGAGATCGAGCCGAGCCCGACCGCCAGGGTCGTCAGCAGCACAAAGCATCGACGAAACATCCTTGCCTCCGTTTCCAGTGCGCAATTCCTCGACGGTTGACCGCGATGTGAAATGAGCTCGCGCGGGCCTATTCCGGGTAATCCGATTCGGCGGGTATCCGCCGTCCGGCCACCATTGTGTTGCGAACGGCGGGTCGATAACCATGCGGGTAATCCAGGGAATATCGATGGTGGATCCGCCGGTCGGCCTTTCGTTGGTTTCCGCGGGTGCGGCCGGTTGGCACGGTGAACGCACGTGGTTTTCCACGTGGCCGCTTCCGGGACGCCCGGTTCCCGTCGCCGCCGATCCCGACGACGATGCGGAGGTGTCTCGGGTGTACCGCCTTCAGCGACCGCGGGCCGCCGTGCCGTACGGCCTGCGCCGGTGGCACCTGGCGGCCTTGCCGGTCCTGATCGCCGTCGCCGTCGGCATCGTGCCGCTCCCGGCCGGCTGGCCGTATTGGGTGGATCATCCGGGCTCGGCGATCCTCGCGGTCATCATGCCGGCCTCTCTCGCCGGCGCCGGTCTGCTGCTGGCGCAGGGCACCGGAAGCCGCAAGACGGGCTTGCTCTTCGTAACGGCCGCGGTTCTCTACGCGGTCGGCTGGGTCCTCGCCCGCGACACGGGTCTGTATCCGCTGATCTCCGAGTACACGCAGTCAGTGTTCTTCCTGACCCTGGGCGTGGGCATCCTGCTGCACGGCCGGTCGCGCTTCGACCGCTGGTACGAGTGGGCGTGGGTGGCCGAAGCGCTCGTGATCCTCCTCGGCGCGCAGGTCGCGGTGACCCTGACGGTCGCGCCCGAGCAGGTGGGATACGCGCCGGACGTGGTGTGGTTCGACGTCGGCGTCGCGCCGGAGGTCGGCGCGCTGGTGAGCGAGGGCGCCGCGGTCGCATACGTGGTCCTCGCCGTGACCTTCGTGCTGGTGCTCGTGCTGCAGCAGCGGCGGCCTTCCACCCGGGGCCCGCGCAACGGGGTGGCGGTGCTGATGGTCAGCGGCGTGTTCGCGGTGGCCGCCTCGGTGATCCAGTATCCGATCATGTCAGCCGGCACCACGCTCTCCGCGATCATCGCGGCGCGCAGCGCACAGGGCACGGCCGCCATCCTGCTGCCGTTGACCCTGTTCGCGGCGGCGCTGCGAACGGCCTGGGTGGAGAACACGGTCGCCGCGCAGCTGATCACCCGGATCGGGCACGCAACCCCGGATTCGGTGCAGCGGGCGCTGGGGGCGGTGCTGCGGGATCCGGGGCTCGAGGTCTGGTACTGGATTCCGGGCGCGACCGCGTTCGTCGACAAGGACGGCCGGATCCGGCGCCCGGAGGCCTTCGCGCCGACCGACCTGGAGATCCGCACGCTGGACGGGGAACCGCTGGCCGTGTGCGTCCCGGGTGCCCTTCCGGCGAGCGGCGACGCCGTCCTCGCGGTCGCGTTCGAGGCCTGCGCCTCGGCCCTGCAGGCGGTGCAGCTGCAGCTGGTGCACGCCGAGGAGATGCGCGACGTCCAGGATCGGCTGATGGCCGCCGAGGACGACGGTCGCAAGGAGCTCGCGCGCGACCTGCACGACGGAGTGCAACAGGATCTCGCCGCGCTGCGCCTCCAGTTGACCGGGCTGATCGGGCAGGCGGAGCCCGGCGCGACCCGGGACCGGCTGCGCGAGTGCGGCGAACGGGTGGTGGCGGTCATCGAGCAGGTGCGGGCAATCAGCCGGGGGCTGCATCCCACCTCGCTGGCGCACGACGGGCTCGCAGGCGCGCTGGAGGAGGCCGCCGAGAGCTTCGGCCGGCGCATCCGCCTCGACGTGCCCGCCGAGCGCTTCGCGCCGCGCCTGGAGCTGGCGATGTATTACATCCTCAGCGAGGCGCTGACCAACGTCATCAAGCACGCCGAGGCGGAGTCGGTCTACGTTCGCGTCGAGCTGGCCAGGCACGCCGTCGTCGGCGAGGTGGTCGACGACGGGTGCGGCGGGGCCGTAATAACCCTCGGCGGCGGCCTGCACGGTGTCGAGGATCGCGTGCGTGCCCTGCGCGGCCGTTTCGAGCTGGCCAGCCGGGCCGGCCAGGGCACCCGGCTCACCGTCACGTTCCCGTTGATCGGAGCAACTTCATGAAGGTCGCGATCGCCGACGACCACGCCATCTTCCGCACCGCGGTCGCCCAGTGCCTGCGGGAGTGCGGATTCGAGGTTCCGGTGAACGCGGCCACCGGAACGGAACTGGTTGCGGGGATCCGCCGCCACCCGGTGGACGTCGCGATCATCGACGTCCGGCTCTCCGACACCAGCGACGACGAGGGCATCGAGGTTGCTCGGGAAGTCAAGAAGGAGGCGCCGACGACGGCGGTGCTCATGCTCTCCGCGCAGACCGCGAGCACCCAGGCGATCCGGCTGCTCAGCGACTTCGAGACGGGCATCGGCTACCTGCGCAAGGACGAGGTCGACATCGCCACCCTGGGCCCGCAACTGTCCCGCCTGGTCGCGGGCGAGCCCGTGCTGGGCCGCTCGATCGCCAGCCGGCTGCTGCGGCCGGCCCGGCACGACAGCGCGCTCGACTCGCTGACCCGCCAGGAGAGCGAGGTCCTGCGCCTGATGGCCGAGGGGAACTCCAATGTCGGCATCGCCCGCCGGATGTCGCTGACCGAGCGCACGGTCGAGGATCACGCCGGCCGGATCTTCGACAAGCTGGGCATCACGATCCAGTCCGGCGAGGGCCGGGCAACCACGAACCGACGTGTCCTGGCCGTGCTCACCTGGCTTCGCGTCACCTCGGGCGGTTCGTGACCCGGCGGCCCGGCGCCCGCGGCACGGAACCCAGCGCAGCGGACACCGCCTTCGATCGAGCTCGCGTCGACGTCAGCCTCGATTGCCAATGACGGCACTCCGGTAACGGGCCCGATGAAGTCGCTACCGATTCGATGAGCTCCGGCGCGCGTCCAGTCCACCTCGAATTGTCAGCGGGTAGGACCCCACGGACGCAGGGTGGACCGACCTTTCAACAGAACCATGCGGGCGATGACAAAGCGTGACCGATGTCTGTGCCCAGAAAGAATCTGGACAGTGGGTGAATCGAGCAGGAAACCGGAGGCCGGCCGTCGCTGTGGCGGAGTTCCATCGATCTCGGTGACCGCGACACCTACGCAATGAAGGCGATGAGGGGGAGCCGGCTATGCCGGTTGTCGGCCGTTTCGCCCGGGCCAGCGCGGTCGTCGGCCCAGCCCGTCGTCGCATGGCCGGCAGTCGGACGCGCAGGCTCCACGGGCGAGGACTCAGTTCAGGCGGATCAGGCCGGCGTCGGTAGGGCGGAAGCCGCAGCGGTCGACGTAGAAGTGGCGTAGGTGGGGCTCGAAGTCGACGTGCAACCAGGTGCAGCCCGCGTTGCGCGCCTCGCGGGTGGCGGCGGCCACCAGAGCGGCGCCCAGGCCGGAATGCCGGCTCGCCGGGTCCACGGCGGTGTCCAGCAGGAAGGCGTGGGCGCCGCCGTCCCAGCTGACCTGGATGAAACCGATCAGGCGGTCGTCATCGTAGCCGCCGATCCAGGTGAGCGCGTGGCGGGCCAGGCGCTCAGCCCAGGGGTGAATCGGGGTCGGGTCGGCGTCGAAGGCGCGGGCGTGCAGGGCGGTCAGTTCCGCGTCGTCCACGGGGAACTTGACGACCAGGGACACAGTCACCGGGGCAGGCTAACCGCGGGCCGGCAGGCGGGGACACCGGAATTCCGCGGGCTGACCGGCGGCGTCGGGATCGCCGTTCGGGTTCAGCGAGGTGCTCGCCGGGGTGCCTCCATCCAGCCACGGCAACCGCCGTGTCCAGCCTGGTTACCACGCATCGACCATCGTGGCGGCGTTCGAGACCGTCCTGTTATCGATAACAAAGTTTCGCTCAAATGTCGGCAACGTTGCTAAGCGCGGTTGACACGTCTTCGTGTGACCGTTCACACTCGTGGCCATTCAACTCCGATGGACCCGATGAAGGAGTACCGCATGAGACTGTCCAGGATGGGTGCGGTGGTGTCCGCCGCCGTGCTTGCGACCTCCCTGGCCGCATGTGGTTCGAGCGAGAAAACCGTCGACAAGGAAGCCGGCGCCGGTGACAGCAAGGGCGCTCTGATCGGTGTCACCATGCCGACCCGCTCGTCCGAGCGCTGGATCAGCGACGGTGACAACCTCAAGAAGCAGCTCGAGGCGCTCGGCTACCAGGTCGACCTCCAATACGCCGAAGACAAGATCCCGACCCAGACCCAGCAGCTCGACAACCAGATCACCAAGGGCGCCAAGCTGCTGATCATCGCGTCGATCGACGGCACCGCGATCACCACGCAGCTCGAGAACGCGAAGGCCAACAAGATCCCGGTCATCGCCTACGACCGGCTCATCCGCAACAGCCCGAACGTCGACTACTACGCGACGTTCGACAACTTCAAGGTCGGCGTGCAGCAGGCGACCTCGCTGCTCACCGGGCTCAAGGTGCTCAAGGCGGACGGTTCGGCGGGCGACGCCAAGGGCCCGTTCAACATCGAGCTCTTCGCCGGATCGCCCGACGACAACAACGCCACGTTCTTCTTCAACGGCGCCATGAGCGTGCTCAAGCCGAAGATCGACGACGGCACCCTGGTCGTGAAGAGCAAGCAGACCGACTTCAAGACGGTCGCGATCCTGCGCTGGCAGGCCAAGACCGCGCAGGACCGGATGGAGAACCTGCTCACCTCCACCTACCGTGACGGCGCCAAGGTCGACGGCGTGCTCTCGCCGTACGACGGGCTCTCGATCGGCATCCTCTCGGCCCTCAAGAGCAACGGGTACGGGACCTCGGCCAAGCCCTACCCGACCGTCACCGGTCAGGACGCCGAGCAGGCCTCGGTCAAGTCGATCCTGCGCAACGAGCAGTACTCGACGATCTACAAGGACACGCGCGAGCTGGCCAAGACGACCGTCGAGATGGCCGACGCGGTGCTGAAGGGGCAGACCCCGAAGACCAACAACACGACCGACTACGACAACGGCGAGAAGATCGTGCCCTCGATGCTGCTCGAGTCGGTCATCGTCGACAAGACCAACTACAAGAAGGAACTGGTCGAGTCGGGCTACTACACCGAGGCTCAGCTCCAGTAATGAGCGACTCCATCCTCCGCATGCGGGGCATCTCCAAGACGTTCCCGGGCGTTCGCGCGCTCGACGACGTCAACCTGGAGGTGCTCCGCGGCGAGATCCACGCGATCTGCGGGGAGAACGGCGCCGGCAAGAGCACCCTGATGAAGGTGCTCTCCGGCGTCCACCCGCACGGCGACTACACCGGCGAGATCGTCTTCGACGGGCAGGAGTGCCGCTTCGGCGGCATCCGGGACAGCGAGCACCGCGGCATCGTGATCATCCATCAGGAGCTGGCGCTGGCGTCGAACCTGTCGATCGCGGAGAACATCTTCCTCGGCAACGAGCAGGCCCGGCGCGGCCTGATCGACTGGAACCGCACCAACGCGGCCGCCGCCGAGCTGATGAGCCGGGTCGGACTGCACGAGAACCCGGTGACCCAGGTGCTCGACCTCGGCGTCGGCAAGCAGCAGCTGGTCGAGATCGCCAAGGCGTTGTCCAAGCAGGTGCGGCTGCTGATCCTCGACGAGCCCACCGCGGCGCTGAACGACGAGGACTCGGCCCACCTGCTCGACCTGCTGCGCGGCCTGCGGGACGAGGGCATCACCTGCGTGATCATCTCGCACAAGCTGAACGAGGTCCTCGAGATCGCGGACCGCGTGACCATCCTGCGCGACGGCAAGACGATCACGACGCTGGAGGCCCAGGGCCTCACCGAAGACAAGATCATCAGTGGCATGGTCGGCCGCGACCTCGACAACCGTTTCCCGCCGCGCGAGCCCAAGATCGGCGACGAGGTCTTCCGGGTCGAGAACTGGACGGTGCACAGCCCGACCCAGCACGGCCGGCTGCTCGTCTCGGGCGCGAACCTCAACCTCCGCCGCGGCGAGATCGTCGGTTTGGCCGGGCTGATGGGCGCCGGGCGTACGGAACTGGCCATGAGCATTTTCGGCCGGGCCTACGGCACCGGGATCAGCGGGCGGATCATCAAGGACGGGCGGGAGATCAAGCTGCGCTCCGTCGGCGAGGCGATCAAGCACGGCATCGCGTACGCCACCGAGGACCGCAAGCGGTACGGGCTCAACCTCATCGAGGACATCAAGCGCAACGTCTCGTCGGCCGCGCTGGGCAAGCTGGCCCGCCGGGGCTGGGTCGACGACAACGAGGAGTACAAGGTCGCCGAGTCGTACCGGCAGAGCATGAACATCAAGGCGCCCAGCGTCTCGAGCATCACCGGCAAGCTCTCCGGCGGCAATCAGCAGAAGGTCGTGCTGTCCAAGTGGATCTTCACCGACCCCGACGTGCTGATCCTCGACGAGCCCACGCGGGGCATCGACGTCGGCGCCAAGTACGAGATCTACACGATCATCAACCAGCTCGCCGAGGCCGGTAAGGCGATCCTGCTGATCTCGAGCGAGCTGCCCGAGCTGCTCGGGCTGTGCGACCGCATCTACACCCTCTCGGCCGGGCGGATCACCGGTGAGGTGCCGCGCGCCGAGGCCACCCAGGAAGGGCTCATGACCCTCATGACCGCCGGACAGGAGGCACGCTCGTGAGCGTCGCGCCGACTTTCGCTCCCGGCAAGCAGCCGGCCGTTCCGGACGACCGCCGGCCCGGCGGCCCCCGCCGGTTCCGCATCAACCTGCGGCAGAGCGGCATCTACATCGCGTTCGCGGCCATCGTGCTGCTGTTCACGATCCTCACCGGCGGCGACATGCTCGCCCCGCAGAACATCAGCAACGTCATCGTCCAGAACTCGTACATCCTGGTCCTGGCCATCGGCATGATCCTGGTGATCATCGCCGGGCACATCGACCTGTCGGTCGGGTCGATCGTGGCGGCCACCGGCGCGGTCGCGGCCGTCCTCATGGTCAACCACGATGTGCCGTGGCCGCTGGCCCTGCTGATCACTCTGATCGTCGGCGGGCTGATCGGCGCCTGGCAGGGCTACTGGGTGGCGTACTTCGGCATCCCGGCGTTCATCGTCACGCTCGCCGGCATGCTGCTGTTCCGGGCAGTCACCTACAACATCCTCGGCAACCGGGGCATCGGCCCGTTCCCGGACGAGGTGCGGACCCTGGCCAACGGCTTCACCGAGGGCTATCTGGGCAACATCGGGCTCGGCGCGCTCGGGGGCGCCGACCTGTTCACCATCCTGATCGGGGTCGTGGCGGTCGGCGGCATCGTCGTCTCACAGTGGCGCTCGCGGGCCGGGCGGGCGCGCTTCGGACAGGTCGTCGAGCCGTTCGCGCTGTTCGCGGCGAAGATCGTGGCGGCCTCGGTGGTCGTCATGTTCGTCATCGTGCAGCTCGCCCGGTTCCGCAACCTGCCGTGGGTGCTCGTGCTGCTGGCCGGGCTCGTGCTCGGCTACTCGTTGCTGACCAACCGGGCGGTCTTCGGACGGCAGATCTACGCCGTCGGCGGCAACCTGCAGGCGGCGACGCTCTCGGGCGTCAAGACCAAGGCCGTCGTGTTCTGGATCTTCGTGAACATGGGCGTGCTGGCCGCGCTGGCCGGCATCATCTTCGCGGGCCGGCTCAACCAGGCCAACCCGACCGGCGGTGACCAGCTCGAGCTGGACGCGATCGCCGCCGCCTTCATCGGCGGCGCGGCCGTGCAGGGAGGCGTCGGCAAGGTCGTCGGCGCGATCACCGGCGGTCTGATCATGGGCGTCATCAACAACGGCATGAGCCTGATCGGCGCCCCGAGCGAGCAGGTCATGCTGGTCAAGGGCGCGGTGCTGCTGGCCGCGGTCGCGTTCGACGTGTGGACGAAGCGGCGGGCCGGCGCGAGCCGCTGAGGAACCCGGTCAGCGCCGCGGCGACCGCGGCCGGATTCTCCTCGGCCATGTGGTGCCCGGACTCGATCGGCACGCCGCGGATGTCGGCGGCCCACTCGCGCCAGATGGCGAGTGGGTCGCCGTACAGCTGTTCCATGTCGTCCTCCGTGGACCAGAGGAACAGCGTCGGGCAGGTGATCTGTCTCGGACCGGCGAGCTCGTGCTCGAGGTCGACGGTCAGTCCCGCGCGGTAGTCCTCGAGCATGGCCCGGACGGTCGCCGGATCCCGGGTGGCGGCGCGGAACTCCTCGTAGTTGTCCCGGCCCATCCGCTCGGGCGAGCCCGCGTACCAGGCGTCGGGGTCGGCCAGGATCGCCCGCTCCGGCTTGCCCGGCTGGGCGAAGAAGAACCAGTGCCACCAGGCTGCGGCGAAGCGCGCGTCGCACCGGGCGAGCGCCTCGCTGATCGGCACACCGTCCATGACAACCAGCTGGCGTACGGCGTGAGGGTGGTCGAGGGCGAGCCGGAGCGCCACATAGCAGCCGCGGTCGTGTCCCGCCACGGCGAACTGCTCATGGCCGAGCCGGTGCATGAGCCGCACGAGATCCCGCGCGACTCCACGTTTCGACTGCTGGGAATGATCGTCCTTGATCGCGGCCTTGCTCGACCGGCCGTATCCGCGCATGTCCGGGCAGAAACGCTCAGCCCCGCCTCGACCAGCCGCGGCGCGACCCGGTGCCAGGTCGATCCCGTACGCGGGTGGCCGTGAATCAGCAGCACGGCCGGCCCGTCCCCGGCGTGCCGCACCCGCAGCGCCACCTCGCCCACGTCGACCATCTCGTCGGTGAACCCCTCGAACATCCTCCGTGGATACCCGAAATCGCTTGCGCCGATCTTCCCGGCGGGCCGTAATCTCCTGATGATCAGCCACGATGTGACCCGCGCGTGCGACCTCACCCGCGAAACCCTGACCGGAGCGCTCGACCTGGACTGGCAGAAACCGGCAGCCGGACTCGAATGGACCTGTTGGGAGACGGTCGAGCACATGGCCGACTGCCTCTTCGCCTACACGGCCCAGCTCGCCCCGGCGACCCCGTCCACGACCACCTACGTTCCGATCGGCTGGCAGCACCTCCGCGAAGGCGGTCCCGGGCTGACGATCTTCGCCGAGCGTCCCGCGGGCCAGTCCGGCCTGATCCAGGCCCTCGAGGTCTGCGGCGCGATGCTGGCGGTGATGGCCGACGCCGTACCGGCCGATCGTGTGTCGTTCCACCCCTACGGCCCGTCCGACTCCTCCGGCTTCGCCGCCATGGGCGTGGTCGAAGTGCTGGTCCACATGCACGACGTGACCGGCGGCCTGGGCCTCCCGTGGTCCCCGCCCGCCGATCTGTGCGCGGCCGCCCTGGCCCGCCTTTTCCCGACCGCGCCGACTACAACCGACCCGTGGGCGACGCTGCTCTGGGCAACCGGCCGCGGAACACTGCCCGGCCTGCCCGCCCGTACAACCTGGAAGTGGGACGGCACCCCACGCTGACCATCGCTGTTTCGCTGATCGCCCTGAGCGGCAGATGCGCGCCGGCGACGAGTTCCGCCTCAAGGCCGATCGCACCAAGGTCGCTGCGGGTCTACCGTGCCGATGTGGACGACGATCAACCCGCCCGGGTGGACTTCGATTTCGACCAGTACGGTCGTCGAGTGCGGGAGGGGCCGTGCTTCGTCTGTGCGTACCTTGCCGGCCATCCGGATTACCGGCACCACGCGTTGTACGAGGACGACGACACCATCGCCTTCCTGACCCGCCACCCTGTGCAGCTGGGGTACTGCCTGGTGGCCCCGAAGCGACATGTCGAAAGCTGGATCGACGACATGGAGGAGCCGGAGTTCCTCCGCTTCCAGGGCGTGGTGCGCCGAGTGGCCCGGGCCGTGGCAGCCGCCGTACCGACCGAGCGGATGTGCTCGCTGAGTTTGGGCAGCCGGCAAGGCAACGCGCACGTGCACTGGCATCTCGCCGCGCTGCCGCCGGGCGTGCCGTATCACCAGCAGCAGTTTCATGCCCTCATGGCCGAGAACGGGGTCCTGCCGGTCGATGACGCGGCCCAGGCGGCACTCGCCCAACGGATCCGACAACATCTGTGATCGAAAGTTGCCCACGGTCGGACTGATCAGCCCCGTCGGCCTCGGTGGTCAGGTACGCCGGAGCTGTTCACGGCGACATTCGGCGTCAAGCCGGCCATACAGCTGCCGTTCGGTCGTTCTGGTGCGATTGACCGTGACCCGACCCCTCGGGCCGGCGGTTGCGACGGCGCGGGACAAAGGTGGCCGACCGGGTCGAGCGAGCGTGGGCCCGTCAGTCGTCCACCCTTCCAGCCTGGTCGCGAAGCGGCTTGTGCGGCGCGGCCTGCCCGGTTGAGGTCATCCGTTCTTCATGCCGGCGGACGAGCATGTCGGCGAGGGTTGTCCTGCAATCGGCGAGCGAATGAGGAAGAAGAAGCGGGCCGGCTCCGCGGGGGAACGGAGTAGCTGGTCAGCGGGCGGGGCGGAGATGGGTCAGGGAGCGGTCGAGCCACTCCGCCATGAGCGTCCGCTCGGCGTCCGTGAGGGCGGGGAGGTCGGGCAGCACCGTGCCGAACGTGACGGCCACGGACGCTGGGCCGGTGTCGGGGGTGGCGGGGGCCGTCGTGAGGATCGCGGCGGCCACGGCGTCGAACATCGCGTCGGACAGGGTGAGGTCGCGGTCGTCGGGGGGCGCGGCCAGCAGCGCCTGGACGGTGCCGGAGCCGGCTGCGTGAATCATGTTGACGGCCCGGGGTTCGTCCACGCGCAGGCGGCCGGCGGCGGCCAGGCGGCGTACGCGGGCCTGAAGGACCTTGATGCCGTTGGCTGTCGCGGGGGAGTGGTGGGCGCGCTCGGGGTTCGACAACAGCGCGTACAGGCCGGGGTTGGCCAGGCCGAACTCGATGTGGGCCAGCCAGGCGGCGCGCAGGTCGGCCACGGGGTCGTCGCTCTCGGCGGCGGCGGTCCGCGCCTTGGCGGCCACGTAGGTGGCCATCACGTGTTCGGCCACGGCATCGATCAGGCCGTCCTTGTCGCCGAACTGGCGGTAGATGGTCGGTGCCTGCACTCCGGCGGCCTGGGAGACGGCGCGGGTCGTCACGGCGCGGATTCCCTGCTCGCGAAGCAGTTGGGCGGCCGCTTCGACGATTTTGGCTCGGCTGCCGCTGTCGGCCGTCGTGTCCGAGTGGGTCATGTAGCAATGCTAACAGGGTCTTGTTATCGGGGGGTGTATCGGTGCTAACGTCAGACGCTTAACGACGGAAACAAGGAGTCAGCATGATCATCATCACCGGCGCCACCGGGCAGCTCGGATCCCGCATCGTCGAGCGTCTGCTCGAACGGGTGCCCGCGAACGAGGTCGGCGTCAGCGTCCGCGATGCCGCGAAGGCGTCGTCGCTGGCCGAGCGGGGCGTACACGTTCGTACGGGCGACTTCACCGAACCGGCGGGCCTCGAGCACGCCTTCGAAGGCGCGGATCGCGTCCTGATCATCTCCGCCGCCATCCGCGGGGACGCCGCCGTCGCCGCCAACAAGGCGGCCATCGACGCTGCCCGCGCCGCCGGAGCCCGGCGCATCCTCTACACGAGCCACCAGGCCGCCGCCAAGGATTCGCTCTTCGCGCCGCAGCTCACCCACGCCGACACCGAGGAATACCTCGCCGGCCTCGACATCCCGTTCACCGCTCTGCGCAACGGCTTCTACGCGAGCACGCTCGGCTACTACGTGGGCGCGGCGCTCCGGACCGGCGAGCTGGTCCTGCCCGAAGACGGCCCGTTCTCGTGGACGGCGCACGACGACCTGGCCGAGGCGGCCGCGATCGCCCTCGCCGACGACGGAGTCCTCGACGGCGTGACACCGCCGCTGACCGCACCCGAGCTGCTCGACTTCGAGGCAGTGGCGGCCATCCTGAGCGAACTCACCGGTCACCGCATCAAGCGCGTGACAGCCGGCGACGACGAATGGAAGGCCGCCGCGGTGGCCAACGGTGTCCCCGAGCCCGCGGCAGAGTTCACACTCGGCATGTTCCGCGCCGCCCGCCGCGGCGAGTTCGCCGTCGCCGACCCGACGCTCGAGAAGCTCCTGGGCCGTCCCGCGATCCCGGCCCGCGCCGTCCTGCAGGGGGTGGTCTGAGCCCGGCAGCCCGCCCGAGACCTCAATTCGCGTCGTCCCGCGCGGGTTGATCTGGGCGGGGCCACCGTTCCGTCCGGAGGGCTTGGGGGGTCTGTGTTCGCCTCGGCCCGGCAGCCGTGACGGTGACCGGGTTCGGGGCGGGTAGTTGCCGGCCTTGGGAAGCACAGGCGCTGCCGCTACGAGAGTGTCGGACCCAGCTCGACGCGGGCGAAACCGTCGGGCGGCGTTCGGGTCGCAGGCGGGCCGGACGCCGCCGGGGGAAGCGCGGCGGTTTCGGGACGGGCGTGGTTAGCTGGCGGACATGGGGCGCGAATGGCTGGCCGACGCTGTCATGTACGAGATCTATCCACAGTCGTTCGCTGACTCCGACGGTGACGGCGTCGGGGACCTGCGCGGGGTCATCGACAAGCTCGACCACATCGCGTCGCTCGGCATCGACGTCATCTGGTTCAACCCCTGCTTCGCGTCGCCGTTCGTCGATGCCGGCTACGACGTGTCCGACTATCTGACGATCGCGCCTCGCTACGGCACCAACGACGACATGGCCGAGTTGGTCGCCAAGGCCGGGGAGCGCGGCATCCGCGTCGTGCTCGACCTGGTCGCCGGGCACACGTCGATCGAGCACCCCTGGTTCCAGAAGGAGCTCAACGCCGACGGGCCCGACCCCGAAGGCGACCGCTACATCTGGAGCGAGCAGCTGCCGGAGCGCACCTGGACCCGTCAGCAGCCGGGCACCCCGGCCTGGGTGCGCTCGCCCGGTCCGCGGCCCGGCTACTACCTCAAGAACTTCTACGACGAGCAGCCCGCGCTCAACTTCGGCTGGGTCTCCCGGGGCGCCGCAGCGCGGGAAAACCCCGACGGGCTTCAGGGCGAGACCGATCAGCCGGAGGACGTACAGGTCGCGCGCCCGCGGGACGACTCGTGGCGGGACGCGATCGACGCGCCCGGCCCGCGGCGCAACCGGCAGGCGCTCAAGGACATCATCGGCCACTGGCTCGGCCTGGGCGTGGCCGGCTTCCGCGTCGACATGGCCTTCTCGCTGGTCAAGGACGAGGAACTGACCCACGGGTACGCCGAGACGGTCGCGCTCTGGCGTGAGATCCGCCAGTGGCTGGAAGGCGCCTACCCCGACGCGGTGCTGATACCGGAGGGCGCCGAACCGCGCGTCGGCGGCCCGCTCGCCTTCGACGCCGACTTCTTCCTGGTCATCCACGACGCACACGCGAGCCTGTTCAACAACCAGTACGCGGGCCGCCTGCCCTTCCAGGCGCCGCGCGAGCCGTTCTTCGACGCCGAGGGCCGGGGCAGCACCCGGCCGTTCCTCGACACGTGGGCGGCCGCCCGCGAGGAACACCCGGACCGCCCGATCATCCTCGCCACGGCCGACCACGACTTCGACCGGCTGCGCTGCGGCCCGCGCGGCCCCGAGCAGCTCGGCGCCGCGTTGACGTTCCTGTTCACGTGGGGCAGCGTCCCGTGCCTGTACTACGGCGACGAGATCGGCATGCGCTACCAGCCCGGCCTGCCCGACGTCGAGGGTTCGATCTGCGACCCCGGCTACAACCGCGCCGGCTGCCGCACCCCGATGCAGTGGGACGACAGCCCGAACGCAGGCTTCTCGACCGCCGAGGCGTCGAAGCTGTATCTGCCGATCGACCCCGACCCGGACCGGCCGACCGTAGCCGCACAGCAGAACGATCCGGCGTCGACGCTCAACCTGGTGCGCGAGCTGATCGCTCTGCGGCGGGCCACGCCCGCCCTGGGCACACGGGCTTCGACCCGGATCGTCTCCGAGGGCTACCCCTTGGCGTACGTTCGCGGCGACTCCCATCTGGTCGTCGTGAACCCGCGCCGCGAGCCGGCCACCTTGGCCTTCGACGGCGCGACCCCACTGTGGGCCTCCGGCGTGGAGGTGCGGCCGGGCGAGCTCCGAGTGGCGGGCTTCGGCTACGGCGTGTTCACCGTGTCGTAGGCACGAGGAAGCGCGAAGCGGCTCGCCGTGACCCGCCCCGGAAGCGCACAGAAGGCGGCAGAGACCCGGTAGCGCGGCCCCGGCGCCCCGTGCCGGCCGGCGGCGTTTCGGTCAGGCGCCGCGGGGCGTCCATCGTGTCTGCGTCTGACGGCGGCGTTCGGTGAGCAGCGCGGGCGCGCGTTGGCCCGCTGCGAACGGCTGCGTCTCTCAGGCGCTGCGGGCGCCCGTGCCTGCGTCGCGTCGGTGCCGATGGCAGTGTGTTGGTCGGGCGATGCGGGCGCGGTTCGCCCTCGCGCTGATGGCGGTGCTGTGGTCCTGCGACGCGGGCGCCCTCCGCCCCTGCGCCGGACGGCGGCATTTGGTCAGGTGGTCCGGGCGCGCGTTGTCCGAGCGCCGAACGGCGGCGTTTTTGACCAGGCAACGCGTGTGCCCCAATGCGTCCGCGCCCGCCCATCGTGTCCGCGCCGACGGCAGCGTTTTGCCAGGCGACGTGGGCGCTCATCGCGTCCGCGCCGGCGGCAGGGTCGTGGTCGTGCGACGCGGGCGCACTTCGCCCGGGCCGACGATAGTGCTTCGGTTAGGCAATGGTGGCGTCCATTCCGCCCGCGCCGACGCCAGCGTCATGGTCGTGCGACGCTGGCGCTTCGGCCTTGCGCCTCACGGCAGCGTTCGGTCAGGCAATCCAGGCGCGCGTTGTCCTAGCGCCGAACGGCGGCGTTTTTGACCAGGCAACGCGTGTGCCCCAACGCGTCCGCGCCCGCCCATCGCGTCCGCGCCGACGGCAGCGTTTTGCCAGGCGACGTAGGCGCCCATCGCGTCCGCGCCGGCGGCAGGGTCGTGGTCATGCGACGCGGGCGCATTTCGCCTGCGGGCCGACGACAGAGCTTTGGTTAGGCAGTGGGGGCCTGGCCTCCCTTCCGCCCGTGCCCGCGCCGACGGCAGCGTCATGGTCGTGCGACGCCAGCGCCTTCGCCCTTGCGTCGCACGGCAGCGTTTGGTCTGGTGGCGCAGGCACGCGTTGCCCTACTGCCGGACGGCAGTGCTTTGGTCAGGCAGTGCAGCCGTCCGTCGCGCTCGTGCCCGTCGGCGCCGACGGCGGCGTTTTGTTCGTGCGGCGTGGCGC
>NZ_JAHWFK010000016.1 GCF_019710575.1 Paractinoplanes polyasparticus
TTCTCGCCCCGCGTGGGACGGCGGCGTTTTGTTCGTGCGGCGTGGCGCTTCTCGCCCCGCGTGGGACGGCGGCGTTTTGTTCGTGCGGCGTGGCGCTTCTCGCCCCGCGTGGGACGGCGGCGTTTAGTTGGTGCCACGTGGCGCTTCTCGCCCTCGCGCCGGACGGCAGCGTTTTGTTCGTGCGACGCGGGCACTTTCGCCCCCGCGCCGCACCGTAGCGTTCGGTCAGGTGGCGTAGGCGCGCATCGCCTCCTCGTTGGAGGGCAGGCCGTAGCTGCCGATGAGCCAGGCGAAGTTGCCGTATGCCCGTTCCAGGAACAGCCAGGTCGACGGGGACCCGGCCAGCGCGCGGACCACTCGTTTCTGGCGCTCGGTGAGGGCGTCGAACGGAGTGCCCGCGACGATCGGGCCGCTTGGGAAGACCCGCCGCAATGCTTCGCCGACCACCGGCAGCGCCTCGGCCCCGGACACCGTCGGCAGACGGCGCAGCAGGACGTCGAGCGCCTCGTCGGACTCGTCGGGCAGCACCAGCGCCAGCGACCGCGCGGCATAGCCGGCCAGGTCACCGTCGAGATAGGGGACCTCGGTGGCTTGGCCGCCGGCCGCCCAGCTGAGCAGCTCGTCAACCACTTGTCGCTGGGCCGCCGGCCCGTGCGCCCTGGCCAGCGCGATGGCGGCCCCGCCCCGGACGACTTCGCGCGAATCGCCCAAGGCGCTCGCGATCGCGTCCTCGGCGAGCACGCTCCCGGCCGTTTCGCCGAGGAGTCCCAGCGACAGGGCCGCAGTCGCTGCTACGGACCCGTCGTCATCGGCGAGCGCCTGGGCAAGCGCAACAGAGCTGGGTGAGCCGACTGCGGCGATCGGCACCTCTGGAGTGGGTGACGGCAGGGCAGCGGCGTGAACCTCAGGGCTGGGGGAGGGCAGCGTCGTGGCATGCACCTCGGGGCGGATGGGTGAGGGCCGTGCGGAGGTGGACGTCTTCGGGCTGGGTGGGAGGGGCTCGTCGGGGCTGGATGAAGAAAGGCCGGGGCTGGGTGCAGGGAACCAGCCCAGGGCGTACGCGGCCATTCGCCGTACGGCCGGGTCGGGATCCTTCAGCAGCGACACGAAGAGCGGAACCCCCGCGGCGACCGCCTCGTAGGCGTTCAGCTCGATGCGCGCCTGCAGCCGATCCTGATCGGACTCGGGCAGGGAGGCGAGCCGGTCCCACGCGCCGCCGTCGCGGAGCAGATCGGCGCCGCCGGCCGCGGCGGATCGCAGCTCGGTGAGGGGGAAGCTGCCGGGCAGGTAGGACTCGTCGGAGCCGACGGCCAGGGCGACCAGCAGCTCGATCACCGACTCTCGGGACGGTGTGGCCGGGGCGGCCGCCAGCTCGAGCAGGAACGGCACGGCGTGCGAGCTGGCCTCGTAGCGCGTGCCCTGATGAAAGATGGTGCCGAACAGGCTCCACAGTGATTTCTTGCGCACGTCGGCGTCGTCGGAGCACAGCGCCCGCAGCTGAGCGGGCACATCGTCAGCGGGGCCATAGGCGTGATGAAGGTCGGACCAGGGCACGTCATCCAGCTTTTCGAGCACGGCGCGACCCTACTTCGCCCCTACGACAATTTTGCGCGGCGTGGCAGGGTGGAACGATGTCGGGCGAGGTCGAGGTGTTCGAGCGGTCGCGGGGCCGGCTCGAGGCGATCGCCTATCGGCTGCTGGGGTCCGCTCAGGACGCTGAGGACGCCGTGCAGGACACGTTCCTGCGGTGGCAGGGGGCGGAGCGGCAGTTCATCCGTACGCCGGAAGCCTGGCTCACCAGGACGTTGACCAATGTGTGCCTGAATCAGCTGACCTCGGCCCGGGTGCGGCGGGAGAGCTACGTGGGGCAGTGGCTGCCCGAGCCGGTGCTCGACGGTGACCGGATGCTCGGGCCGGCCGAGACCGCCGAGCAGCGCGAGTCGGTGTCGATCGCGATGCTGGCGCTGATGGAACGGTTGCCGGCCACCGAGCGGGCGGTCTACGTGCTGCGCGAGGCGTTCGGCTACCCGCATGCCGAGATCGCGCAGATCCTCGACATCAGCGAGTCCAACAGCCAGCAGTTGCTGCGGCGGGCCCGGCAGCACCTCGTCACCGAGCACGTCGCCGCCTCCCGCAAGAGCGTCGATGCCGCCGCCACCCGCAAGATCGTCGAGGAGTTCCTGGCCGCGGCGCTCAGCGGCGAGGTCGAGCCGCTCGTCCGGCTGCTGACCGACGACGCACGCGCTGTGGCCGACGGTGGCGGCGAGGTTCCCGCCCGCAGCGCGCCGATCAGCGGCCCCCTGGCCATCGCGCGGGCGCTGCGTGGTGGGCTCAACGCCGACACGATCCAGCGTTTCATCGGCGACGTCCGGGTCGGCTTCTACGCGGCCGTGGTCAACGACGGCCCGGCGGTGGTGGTCGCGGCCGGCGGCGTCAAGGTTCTCGGGGTGATCTCGCTCGACGTGGCGCCCGGTGGCATCGCCGCCCTGCACATCCAGGCCAACCCCGAGAAGCTGCGGCGGCTCGCCGACCGGTGGCGGGCGAGCGACGACGATGTGATCCAGGTCATCGGCTGACCTGTCAGGAAAGGCGGCCCGGCCCGGTTCAGGAGGCACGCCTACCGGACAGGAGCGCCATCCATGAAGCACCGCATCGTCGTCCTCGGAGCCGGGTACGCCGGAGCGCACGCCGCGGGTCGGCTGGCCCGCCGGCTGCATCCGGACGACACCCAGGTCACCCTGGTCAACGCCGACCCCGACTTCGTCGAACGGATCCGCCTGCACCAGCTCGCCGCCGGCCAGGATCTGCCGCACCGCCCGCTGCGGGACGTCTTCGCGGGCACCCCCGTCGAGCTGCTGCCGGCCTGGGTCACCGGCATCGACGCCGAGCGCAGGACCGTGGTTCTGGGCGACCGCGAGATCCCGTACGAAACCCTGGTTGTCGCCCTGGGCAGCAGCACCCGGGTCGAGCCGGGACGCCATCACGTGTCGAGCCGGGCCGCCGCGCTGCGACTGCGGGAGCGGCTCAGCGAGCTCAGCGCGGGCGAGACCGTGCTGGTCGTGGGTGGAGGCCTGACTGCCATCGAGGCCTCGACCGAGATCGCCGAGTCGCGACCGGACCTGCAGGTGCGGATCACGGCACGCCAGGGCGTCGGGACGTGGCTCAGCGACAAGGCGCAACACCACCTGCAAGCGGCTCTGAGCCGGTTGTCCATCACCGAGGTCGCCGAGCAGCAGGACGCCGCGGTGACGGTCTGGACAACGGGATTCAGCGCGACCCCGATGGCGGCGGGCTCGGGCCTGACAGTCTCCGACGTGGGCCGCATCGTCGTCGACGGCACCATGCGCTCCGTGTCACACCCCGACGTGTACGCCGTGGGCGACGCCGCCTCCGCCGCGGGCCCGGACGGCCGTCCGATGCGGATGTGCTGCGCGTCGGCGGTGCCGATGGCGTGGCGTGCCGCCGATGCCATCGCCGAGAGCCTGACCGGGCGACGGGCGAAGGAGCTCCCGCTGCGCTATTACGGGCAGTGCATCAGCCTGGGACGGCGTGACGGCATCCTGCAGATCACGACGGCTGACGACAAATCGACGTCGACCGTCGTCACGGGCCGGCGGGCGGCGCGGATCAAGGAGTGGGTCTGCTCCGGGGCGGCCTGGGGCACGGCCCACCCGACCATGATGGTGCCTACCCGGCGCCGTCACATCCGGAGTGCTCCGGGCGCGTCGGCCGGCACGACCGGGCGTACGGGGGAAACCGCGGGCAATCTGCGGTAGGGCGCACCGAGCGGTGGCCGCGGGTCGGGCTCGCCCGCGTTGGGCCACAGCGAGAGCGCCCGCTCGGCCATGGCGGTGATCGTCAGCGACGGGTTCACGCCCAGGTTGGCGGCCACCGCCGAGCCGTCGACGACGTGCAGGCCGGGGGGGCCGAAGACGCGGTGGTACGGGTCGATGACGCCCGCCCCGGCCGACGTGCCGATCGCGCAGCCGCCCAGGAAGTGACCGGTCACCGGGCGTCCGGCCAACTCGGTCACGGCGCCGAGCGGCACGCCGTCGACCAGCGAGGCGGCGCGCCGGGCCACGTCATGGGCGGCCGGCACCCAGTCCGGGTTGGGCGCGCCGACGCCTTGGCGGGTCCGCAGCCGGCCGCGTTTGCGGTGCACGGTGACGGAGTTGTCGAGCGACTGCATGGCCAGCAGCACGACGGTCTGTTCCGACCAGTGGCGCGGCCAGGCCAGCAGGCGCAGGTTCCGGCGGTCGCGCACGAGTTCGCGCAACCCGGCCGCGAGCCGGGAACGGCCGCCCGCGTCGTCGACGAGCACGGTCGACATCAATGCCAGCAGGTTGCTCCCACGGCCGTAGCGGACGGGTTCGACGTGTGTGTCGGCGTCGACGTGGATCGACGAGGTGATGGCGACGCCCCGGCTGTAGTCGGTGTCGCGGCGGCGGGTGCGGGGCCCAGGATCGACTCCGAGTTGGTGCGGCTGAGCTCGCCGAGCCGGGGCGAGAGGTGGGGCAGGCGGCCGCGGTCGCGCAGGCGGTGCAGCAGGCGCTGGGTGCCGAGCGCGCCCGCGGCGAAGACGACCTGCCCGGCGGTGAACGTGCGACGGCGGATCCCGCCCGTGCGGCGGGTGCGCACGGTGAATCCGCCGGATGCCCGGGTCCGTACGTCGGTGACCGTCGTCAGTGGATGGACCGTGGCGCCGGCCCGCTCGGCCAGATACAGGTAGTTCTTGACGAGCGTGTTCTTGGCCCCGACCCGGCAACCGGTCATGCACGACCCGCAGAAGGTGCAGCCTTCCCGGGCTGGTCCGGCGCCACCGAAGTAAGGGTCCTGCGCTGCGGGCCCGAAGTGCACACCCACCGGCGTACGCCGGAAGGTCTTCTCCACACCCAGTTGAGTGGCCACCTCGAGCAGCACCCGGTCGGATGCGGTCTCCTGCGGATTGCCGGCGACGCCGAGCATGCGCCGGGCCTGGTCGTAGGCGGGCGCCAGCTCGGCTCTCCAGTCGGTGACCGCCGCCCAGCGCGGATCCGCGAAGAAGCGGTCGGGCGGTTCGTAGAGGGTGTTGGCATAGCCCAGCGACCCGCCCCCGACCCCGGCCCCCGACATGATCAGCACATTGTCGAGCAGGGTCAGCCGCAGAATGCCGAAGCAGCGCAGCGCGGGCGCGAAGAGATAGCGGCGCAACCGCCACGACGTGCGCGGCAGCTCGTCGTCAGCGAAGCGGCGGCCGGCCTCGAGGACGGCCACCCGGTAGCCCTTCTCGGTCAGCCGCAGCGCGCTGACGCTGCCGCCGAATCCTGATCCGACGACGAGCACGTCGTCACCGTACGCCATGGCGTACGGTGACATCGTTGTTGGCGGCATGTCAATAAGCGGGGTGGGTCGCGTGCGGTGTCACCGGGAGGGCGCCGGAAGTCCGCTCGTGCTCATTCATGGGATCGGCAGCCGGTGGCAGGTGTGGAAGCCGGTGCTGCCCGCGCTGGCCGCACAGCACGATGTGATCGCGGTCGATCTGCCGGGTTTCGGGTCGTCGCCGCCGGACGGTGGGCCGGGCGACGTGCCGCACCTCGCCGACCGGGTCACCGAGTTGCTCGATGCGCTCGGCGTCACGCGGCCGGCGGTGGGCGGCAGTTCGCTGGGTGGGGCAGTCGCACTGGAACTGGGACGCCGGAGGGTGGCGCGGGCGGTGACGGCCTTCGCCCCGGTCGGCTTCTACGGCTCGGTCGGGGCTCGATGGTGTCAGGCGACCGTGGGGGTGGCGCGCAGTGGTGGCGCTCTGCTCGGGGCGGTTCTGCCTGCCCTGCTGCGGACCCGGGCCGGGCGAGCCGCGCTGTGCGGGCTCTTCTACGCGCGTCCGCTGCGTCTGACCCCGGACGAGGCGGTGGACGATGCGCGTGCGTTGGTGGCCGCGCCGGGATTCGCCGGTGCCCGGCGCGAGCTGGGGACGTGGCGCTTCGCCGGGGCGGGTGCCGTGCCGACGACGATCGCCTGGGGGACGCGCGATCTCGTGCTGCCCTACGGTCAGGCGAGGCGCGCCCGGCGGCTGCTTCCCGAGGCCCGGCACGTACGGCTGAAGGGGTGCGGTCACCTGCCGTTCGGCGACGATCCGGCGGCGTGCGCGCGGCTGCTCCTCGAGACTGCCTGAAGCCTATTGGCACACCGTCAACAGGCTGCTACTTTCGGCACACATCCTCGACGGCTAAGGCGGTCAGCCATGAGCCACTCCACATTGGTCGAAGCTTTCCGGCGTACGGTCGCCGCGCGCCCCACCGAGGTCGCGCTCCGCGTCGCGATCAGCAAGCCCCGGCACCTGATCGTCATCGACGACCCGCCGACCGTGCCGGCGGGAACCGATCTCGACCTTGACACCGCGACTGTCGCCGCCGAGGACCTGCTGACGCTGGTCTACACCTCGGGCACGACCGGCCGGCCCAAGGGCGTCGAGATCACCCACGCCAACCTGGTGGCGATGCTCGAGGCCACGGCCCCGCTCGTCGGCGTGCGCCCCGGCGACCGCGCCATCTCGTTCCTGCCGGCCGCGCACATCGCCGACCGCTGGGGCTCGCACTACATGAACACGTGGTGCGGCACCGAGCTGACCACGCTCGACGACCACCGGAAGATTCTGGCCGCGCTGGTCGAGGTGCGGCCCACCCTGTTCGGCGGCGTGCCGCAGGTGTGGCAACGGCTGGTCGCCGGCATCCGCCACTTCCCGGACGAGACGGTGCGCGCGGCGGTCGGCCAGGCGGTGCAGGCCGCTGTGGGACTCCGGCGGGCCGGACGGCCGGTGCCACCCGAACTCGAGGAGCGGGTGTTCGGTCCGCTGCGCGCGCGACTCGGCCTCGACCAGGTGCGCGTCGCCATCACGGCTGCCGCGCCGACCCCGCCCGCGATCATCGACTACGTGAACGCGCTCGGCGTGCCCCTGGTCGAGGGCTGGGGCATGTCGGAGGTGTCCGGGCTGGGCGCGATGGTGCCACCCGGCCAGGTGCGCACCGGCTCGATCGGCCTGCCCGTGCCCGGCCTCGAGACGCGCCTGCTCGACGACGGCGAACTGCTCGTCCGCGGCCCGATGGTGACCCGCGGCTACCGCGAGGGCACGCCGGCCGTCGACGAGGACGGCTACCTGCGCCTGATCGACCGCAAGAAGGAACTGCTCATCACCAACGGCGGCAAGAACATCGCACCCGCCGGCGTCGAGCTCGCCCTGCGTACGGCCTGCCCGATCATCGCCCACGCGGTGATCATCGGCGACGCCCGCGACTACCTGACCGCGCTGATCGTCATCGACCCCGAGTTCGCGCCCGATCCGCTCGACCCGGTCGTCGGCCGCATGGTGGCGGCCGGTGTCGCGGCGGCGAATGCGACCCTGTCGCGGCCCGAGCAGATCAAGGCGTACGAGATCGTGCCCGACCAGTGGCCGCCCGGCGGCGACCTGGTCACCCCGACGATGAAGGTCCGCCGGCACGCGGTCCTCGAGCGGTACGCGGCCCAGGTCGAAGACCTCTGCAGCCGGTGAATCCCCGGATCGTCGTCATCGGAGCCGGCTTCGGCGGGACAGCGGCCGCCGCCGCCCTGCTGAAGGCCGGCTTCGACGATGTCGTGGTGCTGGAGAAGGCCCCGTCGATCGGCGGGGTGTGGCGCGACAACACCTATCCGGGCTGCGCGTGCGACGTTCCCGCGCCGCTGTACTCGTACTCGTTCGCGCCGAATCCACTGTGGAGCCGACGTTTCCCGTCGCACGACGAGATTCTCGGCTACCTGCGGTCGACGGCGGCCGCGCTCGGCGTGGAATCCAGGGTGCGGGTCAACGCGGAGGTGACATCGGCGGTCTGGTCGGACGGCCGATGGCTGGTCACGACCCGGGACGGTCTCGTGGTCGAGGCGGATGTGCTGGTGCCGGCGGTGGGCCAGCTCGGCAACCCGGTGCTGCCGCCGATCCCGGGCGAGTTCGCCGGGCCGGCTGCGCACACGGCCCGGTGGCGTGCGGATCTGCCGATCGACGGCGCCCGCATCGGGGTCATCGGCACCGGGGCGAGCGCCATCCAGCTGGTGCCCGCGCTCGCCGGCCGCGCCGCTCACGTAACCGTCTTCCAGCGCACTCCACCATGGACGCTCCCACGTCCGGATCGCCGCTACGGCGCCGGTCGCCGTTTCGCGTACGGGAAGATGCCCGCGCTGATGAAGCTGCCGCGAGCCGGCGTGTGGGCGATGACGGTGGTCACCGGCCGAGCCCTCGCCGGCGGCCGGGTGGCGAGCGCCTTCGTGCGCACGGTCTCTCGGGTCCAGCGCCGTATCCAGGTGCGCGACGCCGCCCTGCGGGCCCAGGTGACACCGGACGAGCCGATGGGCTGCAAACGGGTGCTGTTCACCGACCGGTGGCTGCCGGCGCTGTCCCGCCCCGACGTCTCCCTGGTCACCGAGAAGATCCTCGAGAAGACCCCGTCCGGCGTACGAACCGCGGACGGCACAGTCCACCGGTGCGACCTGCTGATCTACGCCACCGGCTTCGCCGCCACCGACTTCCTGGCCGGCATGACGGTCGAAGGCCGCAACGGCCGCCGCCTGACCGACGAATGGGCGACCGGCGCCTACGCCCAC
Organism: Paractinoplanes polyasparticus; assembly: GCF_019710575.1. Taxonomy (GTDB): domain Bacteria; phylum Actinomycetota; class Actinomycetes; order Mycobacteriales; family Micromonosporaceae; genus Actinoplanes; species Actinoplanes polyasparticus. Next base: position 8,608 of record NZ_JAHWFK010000016.1, read on the forward strand.
CTGGGACTGGCGATTCCCGGCTTCCCCAACCTCTTCCTGATGTACGGCCCCAACACCAACTCGGGCAACACGTCGGTCCTGTATTTCCTGGAGCACCAGGCCGCCTACATCGTCCAGGCCGTGCAACGCCTGGCCGCCGGCGGCCGCCCCCTGGAAGTGCGCCGCTCGGTGGCCGCGGCCTTCGACAGCGAGATCCAGCGCCGCCTGACCGGCAGCGTCTGGACAGCCTGCCGGAGCTGGTACCGCAACGCCGCCGGCCGCATCGTCACCAACTGGCCCGGCACGGCCTCCGAGTACCGTCGCCGGGTCGCCCGCCTCGACCCCACGGACTACGAGCCCTCGTCGTAACGTGCTGTCATGACCAACGGCCCGGCCCGCTTCGGCGGACGCAACGACGTGGAACTGGCGATAGTCCTGGACTGCGCCGACCTGGAACGGTCGGCGGCCTTCTGGTGCGGTGTGCTCGGCTACCGGTCCGAGCCCAGCTCACCGGGCCGCTACCGGACTTTGCTGCCGCGCGACGGCAACGGCATCGAGTTGTTGCTCCAACGAGTGCCCGAACCCAGAACCACCAAGACCCGCCTGCACCTGGACCTGCGCGTGCCCGACCTCGAAGCCGAGACCGCCCGCGTGACAGCGCTCGGCGCCCGCCGTCTCACCACCGACCCCATCGAGGAACACGGCTGGACCTGGCACGTCCTGACCGACCCCGACGGCAACGAGTTCTGCATCCTCCAGCCACCGTCCCAGGTCGAATGAACGCCGAGCCGGGGTCGTCCTCGGGGTACTTGACGACCACGTAGGGCCGGCGACGCTCGGGCTCGTCCGATGACTCACGTCGTGCGGCTCATCCGGGCGAACGACAGGACGAAGATGGTCGACAGCAGCCAGCCGATGAGGGTGGCGATGTTCAGCCACCAGTCGACGAGCCCGCCGTGCGGCGCCTTGGCGTTGGCGTACCAGGTGGCCCGCTGACCGAGCGAAATCAGTGGCACTACGGTGTCGACGGCATAGAGAGCCGGGCTGAAGCAGCGCACCTGGCCTTCGCCGCAGGCGTCGGCCCGAGGCTTCCGGCCGCTGCCGTGGGCGAAGGAGTTGGGCAGTCCGTCGTCGGGCGCGACGGAGACGAGGCGGCCGTCGGTGGCGTAGACGTTGCCCCGCTCGTCGGTGGCCCGCATGGTGTCGCTGACAGCCGGTAGCTGGAAGGAGAGGGCCACTGCGACCAGCAGGCCGAGCAGGAGCCAGAGGACCCGGCTCGGCCGGAACCCGTAACCCACCGTCCACCCGAAGGCGGCGTCGAGCGCACGCCGGAGCGGCTTGGTGCGGCCGGCGCGGCGCGCCTCGTGGCGCTGTTCGATGAGGATGGCCTCGGCCTCGGCGGTGTATCCGTGGCGGCGGAACACCGAGGCGAGGTGCTCGTACGGCCCGGCGTCGTACACGGTCTGCCTCTTCAACCAGTCGCTGCGCTTCCGGTGATCCCAGGCGACGGCGTTGCCGGGGCCGTCCGGGTGGACGAACCGGTCGTAGGTCAGTCCGGAGACGATGAACTGCCCCGGCCATCGCTCGGGGTGGTCGGCCAGCAGGGGAGTCGTCGCGTTGGTGAAGTCGACGCTCGGGGTCGCCCGCGCCCAACCGAGGTAGAGGCCGCCGCGCGCGGTTGCCGAGGCGGCGTCGATGGCCTGCACATAGCGCTGCTGGTCCGTGATGCGAGGGCACTCGAACCTGCCGTCCCGGCAGTCGAGCCGCCCGTCGATGGTGATCCGGTTGAGTAGCACCGCGCCGCGGGAATGGAAGCCGTTCCTCAGCGCGACGGAACCGCCGACCGAGCAGTCGTAGAGCGACAGGGCCACGCCGCCCGGGTTGTCGAGGACCGCGCCGGCGGCGTCGATCTCGCCCTTGACAGTGGCGCCCCGGAAGCGCACCCAGCCCCGGTCCGCGTGCAGGCCGGACAGCCACAGGTCGCCGTCCACCGTCAGGCCGGAGCCGGTGATCAGACGACCGGCGCGGGGGTGGCTCAGGCACGTCCCGCTGAGGACCAGGCGTCCGTGTACGTGCAGGCCGACCAGGAGCGTCTCGCCCTCCACCCGGGTGCCGGGCGACAGGAGCACGCGCGACCGTACCTCGCTGTTGGCCAGGTTGAGGGCGATCTGCCCAGGGGCGCTGAACACACAGGCGCCGTCCACGGTGAACGATCCGAGATCGCTGAGCGACACATCGGTGCCTCCGACGATGCGGCAGTCGCCCTCCAAGGTCAGTTCGCCACCCACGCTGAGGCGGGGAGCGTTGATCGCGCTGCCGGTGGTGCGCTTGCTTCCGTACGGACCGGCGAGCGGCACGGGCGAGGCGGCGGTGACCGTGGCGTCCCGGACCAGGAGCTGACCACCGATCCGAGCGTTGCCGAGGTCGATCCGGCCGGTGATCGTCGCACCGTACTGCCCACCTGCATGCGGTCGGCCTGCAGGGACCGCTCGCCCGCGGTGGTGATGGTCGTGTCGACGCAGAGCAGCCGGCCGCCGACGTTCGCCTCGCACAGCCAGATCGCTGCCCGCTTGGACGTGCTGGCGCTCGTCCGGTGTGCACCGGTGACAGCCGAGCGGGAGAGGTCCAGATCGCCGCGAACCTGCAGCCCGTTGGCGAGCAGGCCCGGCAGGCCGGGCGAGTCCACGATGAGCAGGCTCGACACTTGGGCGTTCTCGAGGATCGGAGCGGCCTCGAAGGCGCAACTCTCGAATCGCAACGGGAATTCGACCGACGTGCCGGCCAGATCGAGTTGCCCCAGCACGCGAATCCCCCTCAGGCGGATCCCGCGCGGGTCCACCTGGGGCGCTCCGGTCGTGCAGCACCGCCGGATCACTTCGGCGTCGATGGTCCGGCGCCCGCTGCCGTCGACGATCCCGCCGAGCCGGCTGGTGCGAAGGAGCTCGCGATAGGTGACCGGCCGCGTTCGCATGGTCGTCACCGTATCGGCCCCGCGAACGAATTCGCGGGGCCGACACGTCAGCGCGTCAGGCGGAAGCTCTGGGCGGCGGTGCCGTTGCAGGTGTACTGCACGAGTTGGACGCTGTCGGCCTGGGAGGCGGCCGGGACGTCCAGGCACTTGCCGCTGTTGCGGTTGACGAAGTGGTAGTAGCCGCCGCCCTCGGTGACGGGCTGCCACTGCTGGTTGTTGCCGCCGCCGTACGTCCACGTCTGGATCGGGGCGTTGTCGGTGGTGGACACGTTGGTCACGTCCAGGGCCTGGGCGGCGTTTCCCCGCTGGTTGATGCGGACGTAGCCGCCGCTGGTCGGGGCGAACTGGTACTGCTGGGCGTTGCTGCCGTTGCAGGCGTACTGCTGGATCGCGATTCCGTTCGTCGTGCCGGCGGCTCGGGCGTCGAGGCACTTTCCGCTGTTCTTGTTGACCACGGGGTACCAGGCGGCCGGGTCGATGGGCGCCTCGGTGGGCGGCTGACCGCCGCCCGCGCCGGCCAGCCACTTGATGCTGTTGATCAGCCAGGTGTTCTGCTGGGGGCTGGCGAAGGTGGACGACGTGCGGGTGTTGGTCTCGTAGTTCATGGCGTTGTGGCCGAAGTTGGTGTAGATCATTTTGTAGTTCCGGTTGGACCAGATCAGCGGGTAATAGCCGCTGCGCCACTGCTGGTTCGGGTCGGTGCCGACCGGGAAGCTGGACGCGTCGATCGACGCCAGGATGTCGATGTCGGGGTTCTGCCGCAGGTCACGGCTCCAGGAGTACCACTCGCTGACCGCCGACGGGATTGTCGCGGGCAGGCCGGCCGTGGTCGGGTGCGTGCCGAGCCGCAGCGTTTCTGCCGTCGGGCCCCACGTGTTGGTGGCGAAGTTGCCCGAGCCCAGGAACGTGTTGTAGTACCAGCTCCAGTCGTTGGCGTTCGTGGTGAACGCGCTGACGTGGAAGCCCAGGAAGCCGCCGCCGTTCTCCATGTACTGCTGGAAGGCAGCGCGCCGGTTCGCCGGGGGAGCGTCGTCCAGGAACATGATCACCTGGTAGCCGGCCAGGCCGGACGCGCTGAGCCGGCTCCAGTCGGTGGTCGCCTCCCAGGTGAAGCCGTTCTGGGCTCCGGCCTGGGGGAACCACTCCCGCGCCTCCTTGTCGAAGTCGATGTGCGCGGCGTCGTACGTTCCGTTGTAGAAGGCGAGCACCTTGAACGGGTCGGCGGCGTGCGCGGGTTGCACCGGCACGGCGACGACGCCGAGGAGGACGGCGGCGGCCGCGAGGGCGCGTTTGAGCAGACGCATGGCGATACCTCAGGGGATGAGTGCGGGGATGGTGGGGAGCGGCGCCGCGCTCTCATCCTGAGGCATCGACAGGACTTGATACAAGCAATAGTTAAGCTAATTTCCAAAAGGGTCGTACGCGGTGCCGTCGCACCAGCGGAGCACGGGCCCGGCCTCGATCGACACCGGCCGCTCGGCGACGATGACACCGATCCGGCGTTCGGGCCGGCCGGCAGCCGGGTTTAGAGCGGCTGGGCCAGCCGGCGCAGCATCACCCCGGTGTACGGCGAGTCGGCCCAGACGATCGACGCGGGTTCGGCCAGTCCGTCGAGCCGGTAGCAGGCCCGGATTCCCGCCTCCACCGTTGCGCGGCCGGCCGGCGCGGTCAGCCACGCCCACTCCAGCCAGCGCGGGTCGGCGCGGACCGGCACGCCCGCGAGCACCTCGGCCGGGTCGGCCAGCCGGGTCAGCCACGGGGCCCGGCCAGGGGCGCTTCCCAGGGGCGCCAAGCCATGGCGGCCTGCGCGTGCCGGGCGTCCTGCCGTGACCGCCCGGGCCTGGACGCTATGTTCCGCGCCCGGTTCCGCGTCGCCTCGTCCGGGTGCAGGAGCCCGGCGCCGATCGCCTCCGGACCGGCCGCGTCCACCCGTCGTTCCAGCGCTTCGGGATCGGGCGGCGACGTGGCGCGCCACGCCCGGTCGTCCACGCCCGGCGCGAGCTCGGCCCGCACGGACGCGCGGAGGGCATCGTCGGACAGCAGCCGATCGAGGTGTCACGCGCGCAGCGCCTCCTCGGCGCCGGGTCGCTGACCCGGGAGCGCCCGCTGCCCGACGACCTGGGTCAGGAGCGCCCCGACCGTATCCACGCCGGTCAGTTCAGAGAGCGGGCCAGCTCCGCGTTGCGCGCAGCGAATTCGGACCATTCCGGCGGCGTACGGTCGAGATAGCGCCGCGAGGCGGCCGGGGCGCACGCCCGTTGCTCCCACCGGTCGAGCCGCCCGGCGCGCATCTGGAACTTCACGAGCACACCGTCCGCGTACCCGTACACCTCGAAGTCGGAGCCGGCCGCCAGCAGCGTCACCTTCTGCTCGGCCCCGATCCACGCGACCGCCTCGATCTCCTGCTGGATCCGGCCGGCCAACTCGAACGCCAGGTTCGCCGAGGCCCGGTCGCGCAGGAGCGCCAATTCCCGCCGTACGCCGGAAAGCGCGGCCACCTCGCGCCGCAGAACGGCCTTGACGGAAGCCAGCATCGCGTCCCGGTCCTCGGGGCCCACACCCCGGATCCGGGCCAGGTCGCGCAGCCCGCCGTCGAGCCGCTCGTCCGTGTACCGCAGCGGCAGCACGCGCTCGAGCCCCGACACCGCGAGCCGGGCCTGCGTGCCACCCAGGTACGGCCCGAAGTCGGCGGCCACGCCCGGCCGCCAGTGCGCCAGCTCGATCCTCGACGCCGACGTCCGGATGCAGAAGGGCGCCTCCAAGCCGCCGCGGATCCGGTTCCACCGCGGCTTCGAGCGCTCCAGCAGGTTGCGTTCGAGCCAGGCCGCCTCGTGCACCGAGTCGCAGGCGACCGCCTCCACCCGGGCGATCTGCGGAACCATCCGCCGCAGATGCCGCCGGTCCCGCAGGTCACCCCAGTACGACCCGACCCGGCTGCGCAGATGTGTGGCCCGCCCGACATAGAGCACCCGCCCACCGGCGTCCCGGAAGCGGTAGACCCCGGGCGCTGCCGGCAGGTCGGCGCCCGGACGATTGCTCACCGGCGAAGAGTAGATCCCCGTCAGACGTACGCCGAAGGCAACTCGCCGATCGGGGGCGCCTCCTCCTGCCCGCGCAGGATCGCCTCGAGCAGCTGGGTGCGGGCGGCGCTGCCGTCGCCGGTCGGGGGCCAGTGGATGAACAGGTAGGGCCTCAGGAAGATCGGCAGGGCCTTGGACGGGTCGGTGGCCCACACCAGCGGCAGGTACTTGAGCTGGTCGTTCCGCGCGCCGATGTCCTGCTGGATCTGCTTGATCTCGTAGGCCAGGCCGCCGTCGAGGTCGTCGGCCCGCCGGGCGTACGCCTCGGTGCAGACCAGGACGACGCGGTCGGCCTGCTCGATCTCGTTCTGCATCCACTGCTGAAGGTTCATGCCGGCCATCAGGTGCCACAGGTCGAGACGGGCGTTGACGCCGTTGCCGCGCAGGAACCGGCCGAGCTCGCGCACCCAGGGCCGCACGATCTCGGGCCGATCGGCCGTGTAGCTGATGAAAACCCGGGCCGGCGCGGCTGCGGTGTGCACCCGGGTCGCCGAGCGATCGCCGGCCGGCGGCAGGGCGGCCCGGACGGCGGGTGACGGCTGGTCCGCGGCGGGCAGCCCGTCACGGTGGCGGACCAGATCCTCGTACGTCTCCGGAGCCGGCACGAAGACGTGCAGGGTGGCCTCGCGCGACGCGGTGGCCAGGAAGCCGGCCGTCAACCGGTCGAGCACGTCTTCGGCGGGCAGGCGCCCGGAGCCGGAGCCGAGGAGCGGCGCCGAGAGCTTCTGCGGATAGGGCGCCGCGGTCGTGGCCTGGCCGAGGGCGCGGCCGATCCGCTCGATCGCGGGCAGGTTGCTGCGGGTGCCCTTGACCGAGACGGCCCAGGCGACCTGCTGGGCCAGCTGCTCCGCGCCGTCGAAGCGGGCGATCTGGACGGTGCCGAGCAGGCCCGGGGCCGGCCGCGCGATGTTGTGTACCCGGAGGCGTTCGCCGACGAACCTGGTCGTGGTGCCGGAGGTCGAGCAGGGCAGGACGATGAGGTCGCAGGGGCGGGAGAACATGTCGCCGTGCACCAGTCGGACGCTGCCCATGAGCCAGCATCCAAGCGGGGCCGGGCCCCGGGAGCAAGTTACTGTCGTTGATCCGTTGACGGCGGCGCGGTGCTCGCGCGCTCGATCAAGGTGGTCGGCACCAGGACGGTGCCGGGCGGCACGGTGTGGCGGTTGATCTGTTCGAGCAGGGCCTGGACGCAGCGCCGGCCGACCTCGGGCCAGTCCTGGTGGACCGTGGTCAGCGGGGGCATGTACGACGTGGCGTCGGGGATGTCGTCGAAGCCGACCACGCTGACGTCCTCGGGGACCCGGCGGCCGTTCTCGTGCAGGGCTCGCAGCACGCCGAGGGCCATCTGGTCGTTGGCGGCGAAGACAGCGGTGCACTCGGGGCGGGCGGCCAGCCTGAGCCCGGCGCGGTAGCCCGACTCGGCCGACCAGTCGCCGTGCTCACTCGGCGGGACCGGGCGGCCGGCGTCCTCGAGCACCTGCCGCCAGGCCTGGGCGCGGCGGGCGCTGGAGAACGACTCGTCGGGGCCGGTGACGTGCCAGACCGTCTCGTGGCCGAGCGCGAGCAGGTGGCGTACGGCCTGGCGGGCGCCCTCGGCCTGGTCGGCGTCGACGACGGGGTAGCGGTCGCCGGCGTCGGAGTCGACGACCACGACGGGGACGCCCGGCGGCAGCGTGAGGTCCACCGCGTCCAGCAGGTGCACCTCCATGATCACGATGATGCCGTCGACGGCCAGCTCGCCGAGGCGGGTGAAGGCGCCGAGCACTCCGTCCTGGGTCGGCACGGCCACCGGGATGAGCGTGATCGCGTACCCCTCGCGGGCGGCGTGGGCCGCGATGGCCTCGACCGTCCGGCTGTTGCCGGTGGTCGCGAGTGTGAACAAGATGACACCTATGGTGCGAAATTCGCCGCGTTTCAACGCCCGCGCGGCACTATTGGGTCGATAGCCCAGTTGTTGCATCGCGTTCAGAACCTCGCGGCGCGTCGACTCGAGCACACCGGGGTGACCGGCCGAGACCCGGCTGACCGTCTGGGCGGAGACACCAGCTAGACGCGCCACGTCGGCCATCGAGACGCCGCGGCGACGGTTGCTTGACGTTCGCTGCACTCGGTGAAACTATCACCCGCGTGTTTACGCAAACATCACAGCAGTGAACCGAAAGAAACATTGTCGAACGCTCCGCGCCGCGTCATGTTTGCGTAAACATCTCGGCTTCGGGCAAGACAGGATGAGGGCAGATGGCAGTTCCACTCGCGGCAGCGCCGCCGGCGACCAGACGAGCGCGACGCTCATATCGGGGCTGGCAGTTCGTCGGCCCGTTCATGATCGTGTTCGCGCTGGTCTTCCTGGCCCCGATCGTCTACGCGATCTACCTCAGCCTGTACCGCAACCGCCTCATCGGCGGTAACGCGTTCGTCGGCCTGGACAACTACACCCAGGCGCTGCAGGACCCGCAGTTCTGGTCCGGCGTCGGCCGCGTCGGGCTCTTCCTGGTCGTCCAGGTGCCAATCATGCTCTTCCTGGCCCTGCTGGTGGCGCTGGCCCTCGACAGCGGCCGCCTCTACGGCAAGAGCTTCTTCCGGGTCTCGATCTTCCTGCCGTACGCGGTGCCGGCCGTGGTCGCCGCGCTCATGTGGGGCTTCATCTACGGGTCGCAGTTCGGCCTGATCGGCAACCTCAACGACGCCCTCGGGATCACCCTGCCCGACCCGCTCAAGCCCAGCCTCATCCTGGCCTCGATCGGCAACATCACGACCTGGACATTCGTCGGCTACAACATGCTGATCTTCTATTCGGCCCTGCAGGTCGTGCCGAAGTCGCTCTACGAGTCGGCCGCGATCGACGGCGCCGGCCAGGTCCGGATCATCCGCTCGATCAAGCTGCCGGCCATCCGGGGCGCGCTCGTCATCGCCACGATCTTCTCGATCATCGGCAGCTTCCAGCTGTTCAACGAGCCGGCCATCCTGCGCAACCTGGCGCCGAACGCGATCACCACGTACTTCACGCCGAACTTCTACGCCTACTCGCTGACCTTCTCGGGCCAGCAGATCAACTACTCCGCGGCGATCGCGGTCGTGATGGCCGTGATCACCATGATCGTCGCCTACGTGGTGCAGCTGCGCGGGACGAAGGACCTCTGATGACCACGACCTCGGTGCCGAAGACCTCCCCGCGTACGTCGAGGCCGGTGACCCTGTCGCCGAAGCGGCCCCGCCGCAAGGGCAGCGTCCTGCTGACCGTGCTCACCGCGGTGATGGCCATCTACTCGCTGTTCCCGCTGGTCTGGCTGCTGATCAACTCGACCAAGACCCAGGAGGGCCTGTTCTCCTCCTTCGGGCTCTGGTTCGACGACGGCAAGTTCGCGTTCTTCAGCAACATCGCCGACACGTTCACGTACAACGACGGCATCTTCACCCGCTGGCTGCTCAACACCCTGCTGTACGTCGTGGTCGGCGCGGGCGGGGCGACGTTCCTGGCCCTGCTGGGCGGGTACGGGCTGGCCAAGTTCGACTTCGTCGGCAAGAAGGCGGTCTTCGCGATCGTCATCGGCGCGGTGGCCGTGCCGCCGACCGCGCTCGCCGTCCCGACGTTCCTGATGTTCAGCAAGATGGGGCTCACCAACACCCCGTGGGCCGTGATCATCCCGTCGCTGATCTCGCCGTTCGGGCTGTACCTGATGTGGACCTTCGCCGCCCAGGCCGTGCCGACCGAGATGCTCGAGGCGGCCCGGGTCGACGGGGCCGGCGAGTTCCGCACGCTGTTCCGCCTCAGCGTGCCGCTGCTCATGCCCGGCCTCATCACGACCCTGCTCTTCACCATGGTCGCGACCATGAACAACTACTTCCTGCCGCTGATCATGCTCAAGGACCCGGACTGGTACCCGCTCACCGTGGGCCTGAACTCGTGGAACGCCCAGGCCGCGACCGCGGGCGGCGAGGCCGTCTTCAACCTCGTCATCACCGGTTCGCTGATCACCGTCGTCCTGCTCCTCGCAGCGTTCCTCTCGCTGCAGCGCTACTGGCAGTCCGGCCTGGCCGCCGGCTCCGTCAAAGAATGAACACCGGAGAAAGGACCCGCTCGCATGTCCCGATTCATCAAGGTGGCGGCCGCTGCGTCGGCTGCCGTCCTGGCCTTGGCCGCCTGCGGCGGAGGTGGGGACGACTCGTCGTCCACCGGCTCCTCCGGCGGCGGCGCCACCGTCACCGACGCCCAGGTCGAGGCCGCGCTCCAGAAGGGCGGCACCCTCACGGTGTGGGCCTGGGAGCCGACCCTGAAGGACGTCGTCACGAAGTTCCAGCAGAAGTACCCGACCGTCAAGGTCGACCTGGTCAACGCGGGCACCGGCGACAAGCAGTACACCGCGCTGCAGAACGCGATCGCCGCCGGCAAGGGTGTGCCGGACGTCGGGCAGATCGAGTACTACGCGCTGCCGCAGTTCGCGATCGGCAAGGCGCTGACCGACCTCAACTCGTACGGCGCCGAGGCCCTCAAGGCCGACTTCAACCCCGGCCCGTGGAACTCGGTCAACTCCGGCGGCGGCGTCTACGGCCTGCCGATGGACTCGGGCCCGATGGCGCTGTTCTACAACAAGGAAGTCTTCGACAAGCACAAGATCGAGGTCCCCAAGACCTGGACCGAGTACCTGGAGGCCGCGCGCAAGCTGCACAAGGCCGACCCGAAGGCCTACATCACCAACGACACCGGCGACGCGGGCCTGACCACCAGCCTCATCTGGCAGGCCGGCGGCAAGCCCTACCAGGTCGACGGGACCAACGTCACGATCAACTTCAACGACGCCGGCTCGCAGGAGTTCGTGAAGGTGTGGCAGACGCTGATCAGCGAGAAGCTGCTCGCGCCGATCAGCTCGTGGAGCGACCAATGGTTCCAGGGCATGGGCAACGGCTCGATCGCCACGGTCGCCACCGGCGCGTGGATGCCGGCCAACTTCGTCACCAGCGCCCCGGCCGGTAAGGGCAAGTGGCGCGCGGCCGAGCTCCCGCAGTGGACCGCGGGCGCCAACGCCAGCGCCGAGAACGGCGGCAGCGCACTTTCGATCATGGAGAAGGGCGCCAACAAGGAGCTCGCGTACGGCTTCCTGAAGTACGCCAACGACGGCGACGGCGTGCAGGTCCGCGTCGACGGCGGCGCGTTCCCGGCCACCAGCAAGACCCTGGCCGACCCGAAGTGGCTGGGCGACGAGTTCGAGTACTTCGGCGGCCAGAAGGCCAACGAGATCTTCGCCAAGTCCGCGCAGAACGTGGTCACCGGCTGGTCGTACCTGCCGTTCCAGGTGTACTCGAACAGCGTCTTCAACGACACCGTGGGTAAGGCGTACGTCTCGAACACCACGCTCGCCGACGGTCTGAAGGCCTGGCAGGACCAGTCCGCCAAGTACGGCAACGAGCAGGGCTTCACCGTCAAGTAACTCCCTCTTTGGAGATTCTGTGCAAAACCCCCGTTGGCTGCGCCGGGCCGGAGACCCTCGTCTCGAGTACGGCGCGGACTACAACCCCGAGCAGTGGCCCCGCGAGGTGTGGGACGACGACGTGCGCGCGATGCGCGAGGCCGGCGTCACCATCGTCTCGCTCGGCATCTTCTCGTGGGCGCGCCTCGAAACGGCCGAGGGCGAGTACGACTTCGGCTGGCTCGACGAGGCGATCGACCTGTTGCACGCCAACGGGATCGCCGTCGACCTGGCCACGGCGACGGCCTCGCCGCCGCCGTGGCTGACGACCCGGCACCCGGAGATCCTGCCGGTGGACAAGCAGGGCAACACCATCTGGCCGGGCGGCCGCCAGCAGTGGCGGCCGACCTCGCCGATCTTCCGTTCGCATGCGCTGCGACTGGTCCGTGAGCTCGCTTCGCGGTACGGGAACCACCCCGCGGTCGTGGCCTGGCACGTCAGCAACGAGCTGGGCTGCCACAACGTGTACGACTTCTCGGACGACGCGGCGGCGGCGTTCCGCACCTGGTTGCGGGCCCGCTACGCGTCGATCGACGAGCTCAACGAGGCGTGGGGCACGGCGTTCTGGTCGCAGTGGTACACCGACTTCGAGCAGATCCTGCCCCCGCGGCAGGCGGCCACCCATCCCAACCCGACCCAGCAGCTCGACTTCAAGCGGTTCTCGTCGGACGCGCTCAAGGACTACCTGATCGCCGAGCGCGACCTGCTGCGGGAGATCACGCCCGACATCCCGGTCACCACGAACTTCATGGTGATGGGCGAGACCCGGGGCATGGACTACGCGGACTGGGCGGCCGAGGTCGACTTCATCTCCAACGACCACTACCGGCTGCCCGGCGAGCAGACGCTCGACGAGCTGTCGTTCTCGGCCAACCTCACCGGCAACCTGGCGGGCGGGCGGCCGTGGTTCCTCATGGAGCACTCGACCAGCGCCGTCAACTGGCAGCCGATCAACCTGGCCAAGAAGCAGGGCGAGCTGGAACGCGACTCGCTGACCCACGTGGCCCACGGCGCCGACGCGGTCTGCTTCTTCCAGTGGCGGCAGTCGCGCGCGGGGGCCGAGAAGTACCACTCGGCGATGTACCCGCACGCGGGCACGGATTCCCAGCTGTTCCGGGACGTGGTGGCGCTCGGCGGCACGTTGCGCTCGCTCGCGGATCTGGCGGGCACACCGCGTACGCCGGCCAAGGCGGCCATCCTGTTCGACTGGACCTCGTGGTGGGCGGTCGAGCAGGACTCGCACCCGACCGAGCAGCTGCGCTACCGCCAGGAGGCGCTCGACTGGTACACGGCGTTCCTCGACCTGGGCGTACGGGCCGATGTCGTGCCTGTCGAGGCCGACCTCGGACGGTACGACGTCGTGGTGGCGCCGATCCTGCACGTGACGCCGGCGCCGCTGGCCGCTCGTCTGGGCGCTTTCGTCGAGAACGGTGGTCACCTGATCACCACGTACTTCTCGGGGATCGTCGACGGGAACGACCACGTCTGGCTCGGCGGCTACCCGGGCGCGCTGCGGGACCTGCTGGGCATCCGCATCGAGGAGTTCGGGCCGCTGCTCGACGGCGACATCGCCGAGCTCGACAACGGCCTGACCGGCACGCTGTGGACCGACCGGATCGACCTGGCCACCGGCGACACGGCCGTGCTGGCCTCCTACAAGACCGGCGATCAGGCCGGCCGTCCCGCCATCACCCGCCGCGAGGTCGGTGACGGCTCGGCCGCCTACCTCTCGACCCGGCTCGGCCCCGACGGCCTGGCGCCGGTGCTGGGCGACCTGCTGGCCCGGGCCGGCGTGACCAGCGAGCTGCCACCCGAGCTGCGCGGCCAGGTCGAGCTGGCCGTCCGCGGGGAAACCCGATTCGTCATCAACCGCACCGAGCACCCGGTCGACATCACCGCCCTCGGCGGCCCCGGCCGCACTCTCACCGCCAGGGGAGTGGCGGTGCTCCGCGCCTGAGTCCCAGCCAGGCGCGACCCGGCCCGGCAGCGGAGAAATCCGCTGCCGGGCCGGCTGTTCTCTCAGGACCGGCCGCGTGCGGCCGATAGGTCCCTCGGAGGTTGCCTTGTGTCGGACGCTCAGGTCGAAGTGCTCTACGAGAGCGCGCGCACCCGAGTCGTACGATCCGCGCCCGCGGGCGACCGGCCCGGCCTGATCCGCAAGGAGCTGCGCGGGCCGGACGCGGTCGAGCGCGGCCGGCGCGAGCGCGAGACACTGAAACGCCTGGCCGGCGTCCCCGGCGTGGCCCGGCTGGCCGGCGGCACACCCCGCGACACCGAGCTGGTGCTGCTCGACGTGGGCGACAGCCTCGCCGCCTGGATCCGGGCCGGCCACCACCCGATGAGCGCCGTCTGCGATGTCGCGCTCCGGCTCACCCGCGTGGTCGCGGCCGTGCACGCGGCCGGCGTCGTGCACAAGGACATCAACCCGGCCAACGTCGTGCTCGACGGGCTCGACCCGGTGCTCATCGACTTCGAGCTGGCCACCACGGCGGCCGAGGAGCGGCCCGGCTTCACCCACCAGAGCCAGGTGGCGGGCACCCTGGCCTATCTCGCGCCGGAGCAGACCGGGCGCACCGGCCGGGCCGTCGACCGTCGCTCCGACCTCTATGCGCTCGGCGCGACCCTGTTCGAGCTGGTCACCGGGCGCCCGCCGTTCACCGGCACCAACCCGCTCGAACTGCTGCACGACCACCTGGCCCGGCGCCCGGTGCGGGTCACCCAGCTCGTCCCGGCCGCGCCGCCGATGCTGGCCGCGATCATCGACCGGCTGCTCGAGAAGGAGCCGGACCGGCGCTATCAGAGCGCCGAGGGCTGCGCCCACGACCTGGCCCGCCTGGGCGACGGCCCGTTCGAGCTGGGCGCCCGCGACTTCCCGGCCCGGCTGACCGCACCGTCGCGCCTGATCGGGCGGGACGCCGAGGTCGCCGCGCTGCGGACCACCTTCGACGAGGCGCTGGCGGGCCGCGTGCGCGGCCTGCTGATCAGCGGCCCCTCCGGGGTCGGCAAGACCGCCCTGGTCAACGAGCTGCGGGCCATGGTCACGGCGGCCGGCGGCTGGTTCGTCACCGGCAAGTTCGACCAGTACCGCCAGGACACGGCGTCCGACGCGATGGCCACCGCCTTCCGCGCGCTGGCCCGGCTGCTGCTGGGCGAGAACGAGACCGACCTGGCCCGGCTGCGGGCCGTGCTCGGCCCGGCCCTGGGCGACAACGCCGGCCTGCTCGCCGGGCTCATCCCCGAGGTGGCGCCGCTGCTGCGGATCGATCCCGAACCGCCCCGGGGCGATCAGGCCGAGGTGCAGGGCCGGCTGTTCCAGGCCGCGCTGGCGCTCATCTGCACGGTCGTCTCGCCCGCCCGCCCCCTGGTGCTCGTGGTCGACGACGTGCAATGGGCGGCCGCCACCCCGACCGCGTTCATCGAGACGTTGCTGACCGCGGAGGGGCTGCCGGGCCTGCTGGTGATCGGTGCTTACCGCGAGGAGGAGGTCGACGCCTCGCATCCGCTGTCGGCCGTGCTCACCCGCTGGCAGCGCCTCGAACTGCCGCCGCGCGAGCTACGCCTGCGCAACCTGCCTCCGGACGACGTCACCACGCTGCTGGCCGAGGTCCTGCGGCTGCCGGCCGAACGGGCCGCCGGCCTGGCCGCCGCCATCGCGCCGCGCACCGGCGGCAACCCGTTCGACTCCGTCGAGCTGATCAACAGCCTGCGGGTCGGCGGCGTCCTGGCCCCCTCGGACGACGGGTGGGACTGGGACGTCGACGCCGTCCGCCGCTGGGTCGGCGACTCCGACATCGGCGACCTGCTGGTGGCCCGGCTCGACCGGCTCCCGCGTTCCTGCCGCCGGGTGCTCACGGTGATGGCCGCGCTGGGCGGTGAGACGGGGTTCGACCTGCTGGCGGCCGCGCTTCGCAGCACCGCGGCCGACGTCGAGAGCCGGCTGCGGCCCGCGTTGGAGGACGGGCTCGTCGTGCTCGACGAGGGTGTCGCGTTCCGGCACGACCGGGTGCAGCAGGCGGCGTACGCCCTCACCCCGCCCGCAGCCCGGCGGCTGCTCCACCTGGTGCTGGCCGAGCGGCTGGCCGGCCGGCCCGAGCATGCCGCGGTCGCCGCCCAGCAGTACCTGCCCGCGGCGGGCCTGGTCACCGGGGCCGGTCACCGTCGTCAGGTGGCCGAGCTGCTCAGGTCGACCGCGGCCGGCCTCCGGATGATCAACTACCCGGTCGCCGAACGCTATCTGGCTGCCGCCGCGCCGCTGGCCGGCGACGACCCCGCGCTGCTCGACCGGATCCTGATCGATCACCACCGTGCCCTCTACAGCCTCGGCCGCCTGCCCGAGGCCGACACCCTCTGGACCGGGCTGGCGGACCGCCTGGACCCGGCCGCCCTGACCGAGCCGGCCGTCGTCCAGATCGAGAGCCTGACCGTCCGCGGACGCGCCGCCGACGCCCTCGACCTGGGCCGGGCACTGCTGGGCCGGCTCGGAGTGCCGCTGCCCGCCCGGGAGCTGGACGACGGGCTCGACCAGCTGCGCGAATGGGCGCCCACGTTACGGGTGGACGACGACCTGATCCGGGCCGACGTCGCCGAACCGGCGCTGGTGGCGGCGTGCAGCCTGCTCGCGCGGATGATGCCGCCCGCCTTCTTCAGCGACCACGAGACGATGGTGTGGCTGATCACCGCCGCTCGCCGGATCTGGTCCGAGCACGGCCCGTCGGCCGCCCTGGTCGTGCCGCTGGCCCACTCCGGCATCGCCGCCATCGGGTTCCGGCGCGATCACGTCACCGGTTACCGCGTCCTGCGGCACCTGGAGGAGGTCGGCGACGCCCGCGGCTGGGACGCCGAGACAGCCGCGGTGCGGTTCCTGGCCTCGGTCAGCACCACGCACTGGTTCGAGCCGGTCGAGCACAGTGTCGAGCTGGCCCGGCTGGCCTACGAGCGGCTCGTGCACGGCGGCGACCTGGCCTTCGCCTGCTTCACCGCGCACACGACCGTGCCCGCCCTGCTCGACTGCGCGCCCACCCTGCCGGCGTTCCAGGCCGAGCTGGTGCGGTCCACCGCGTTCACCAAGCGCGTGGCCAACGAGCAGAACGCCGCCATCATGGCCGAGTTCGACGAGCTGCACGAGCTGCTGACCACCGGCCCCGGCGGCCCGGCCGACACCGGCCCCGGCGGCAATCCGATGGCGGCCGCCTACCGCAGCATCCTGCAGGCTCTGGCCGCGGCCTTCTTCGGCGACGTCCCGGCGCTGGTCGCGCAGGCCGATGCCATCGAACGCTCGTTGCCGTTCATCGAGGGCAACTACTTCACCGCCACCGCCCGGTTCGTGCGCGCCTACGCCCTGCTGGCCGCGGATCGCGCCGACGAGGCCGAGCCGCTGCTGTGCTGGCTGGACGAGCGGGCGGCCGACGCCCCGGCCAACTTCCAGCACCTCGCCCGGTGGCTGGCCGCCGAACGAGCGTGGGTGGCCGGCGACCCGGCCGCCGGCGGCCTGTTCGACGAGGCGCTGCGGGCTGCCGGTCGCCAGCGCCGCCCCTGGCAGCACGCGTTCCTGGCCGAGCGCGCCGGGCGCTACCAGCTCGCGGCCGGACTCGGCTACGTCGGGCACCGCCTGCTGCGGGACTCCCACGAGCGCTGGACCGACTGGGGTGCGACAGCGAAAGTTGCCGCGCAGGAGCGCGAGTTCCCGTTCCTGCGCGAGCGGCGGGCCGGCGCCCCGGCCGCGGGGTCCGGCACGTCCACCACCTTCGCCTCCGAGGCGGTCGACCTGATGGCGGTCGTCGAGGCGTCGCGCGCGCTGAGCTCCGAGACCCGGATCGGCCAGCTCCGCGTCAGGGTGGTCGAGATCCTGGCCTCGCTCACCGGCGCGACCAGGGTGCACCTGCTGACCCGCGACGACGAGACCGCGGACTGGACGGACGGCCGGTCGGTGATCACGGCCGGCCGGGTGCCGCTGAGCATCGTCCGCTACGTCGAGCGCACCCAGGCGCCCCTGGTGCTCGACAACGCGGTCGACGACCCCCGGTTCGCCCAGGACCCGTACCTGGACGGGGTCGAGCTCTGCGCGGTCCTCGCGGTGACCGTGGTGTCGCACGGCGAGCCGAGGGCCATGCTCGTGCTCGAGAACCGCCTGTGGCGCGGCACGTTCACCGACCAGCGGCTCGACGTCGTCCGCATCATCGGCAGCCAGCTCGTCGTCTCCATCGAGAACGCCGACCTGTACGCGTCGCTCGAACGCAAGGTGGCCGAGCGCACGGAGCAACTGCGGCTGGCCAACGCCCAGCTCCAGATCCTCAGCGGCACCGACGCGCTCACCGGGCTGGCCAACCGCCGCCACCTCGACCAGGTGCTGGAGCGCTCGTGGCAGGCCGACGGGGCCGAGCCGCTGGGTCTCATGATGATCGACATCGACCACTTCAAGCTCTACAACGACCGCCTCGGGCACGCGGCCGGCGACGACTGCCTGCGCAAGGTGGCCCGGGCGATCGCGGCCGCGGTGGGGGAGAAGGGGCTGGTCGCCCGGTACGGCGGCGAGGAGTTCACCGTGGTGCTGGCCGGCGCCGGCACGGCCGCGACGGTCGAGCTGGCCGAACGGGTGCAGCGGGCGGTGCACGAGCTCGGCGAGGCCCACCCGGCGGCGCCCGGCGGCGTGGTCACGGTCAGCGTCGGCGTCAGCTGCGAGGTGCCGGCGGGCGACCGTACCGTCGCCGACCTGGTCGCGGACGCCGACGACGGGCTCTACGAGGCCAAGCGGGGCGGGCGCGACCAGGTGCGGACCGGCCGCCGGGCCGCACCCCGCCCGGCCGTCCGCTCGTAGCGCCCGGCCCCGTACCGTGCGGGGATGCCGTCCTTCCCCCAGCCCGCCACCGTGGCCGAGGCGGAGAAGATCCAGGACGAGTTGCGGGCGGCACTGATCGTCGGCTCGGCGCCGATCGAGCTGCCCCGCACGGTTGTCGGGCTGGACGTGACGTACGAGGTGGGCTCGGCCCGCGCCGTCGCGGCGGCGGTCGTGGTCGACGCATCGGACTGGCCGACTGCGTCGACCTGACGGTCCGGCTCACCGGTCGCTACCGCATCCCCGAGCCGACCCGCCAGGCCGACATCCTTTCCCGCAGCGCGCTCAGGAAATGTTGAAACGCTGGTTCCAGTCGCCGACGCAGTCCCACACCTGAAGCGGCGCGCCGTCGGTGAAGGACTTGCCCCGCACGTCCAGGCAGCGGCCGCCGGACAGGCTCTGCAGCATTCCCCACTTGTTACCGGGCACCACCGACAGCCACTTCCACAGCTGGTTCGCCGACCCGGTGTTGCAGGTGTACTGGTAGACCACGTTGCCGTTCCCGTTCGGGGCGTCCCGCGACTTGTCGAGGCACTTTCCGGAGAGCACGTTGCGGAAGCTCCAGATGTTCGCCCCGGGCACCTCCTCGGTGATCACCCAGCGCTGGTTCCGGACGTTCCCCGTCGTGCTCAGACTCTTGAGCTGCACCTTCGCGCGGTTGTCCATCGACCAGCCCGCGACGTCGATGACCTTGGGCCCGATCATGCCCGACGGCGTCGGCACGCTGATCCAGGTGGTGATCGCCGCCCGGGCCGGCGCGGGCGCCACCATCAGGGCCGCCGCCGTGACCAGCAGCGACGCGATGAATGCGAGAAGCCTCCGTTGACGCATGGGTCCGCTCCCGTCCGATTCGCCGTACCCCCGTGGTCCGGCGCCCTCACGGTCACCGGCCGGCGCGGCGCGGGCAACAGAACGAGCCCACCGAAGTGTTCCCGGGAACGTCTCGGGCCACGCCGGCCGGCGCGCCCGTCGATGACACCGGCCGGGTGAAAGATCGACGAAGGGTGGCGGAACGGCCCTGGTTCTGATCGGCGAGCGTCGGTGAACAGCGGTCGGATGCAAGATCACAGCTCGTGCACAATGCATTCAAAGCCGCTACCTGGGCCGGTGAAACACGTTGGGCTGACGTAAACCACCGCGCCTTGGGAGGCGGCATGGCACGACGCGTGTTTCTTCATATCGGCGCCCCCAAGACGGGCAGCACCTACGTCCAGAACGTGCTGTGGAACAACGTCGAGCCGTTGCAGCGGGCGGGCATTCTGCTGCCCGGAAAGTTCTCGGCCCACGACGAGGCCATGGCCGACCTGCGCGGGCTCAACTGGCACGCGACGCCGGCCTGGTCGTGGGACCGGCTCGCCGGCCGCGCGGCCGCCTTCCCGGGCGACGTGGTCATCACCAACGAGGGGCTGGGCGCCGCTACCAGCGAGCAGGCGGCTCGCGCCGTCCGCAGCCTGCAGCCGGCTGAGGTGCACATCATCGTGGCTGCCCGCGACCTCTGGCGGACCTTCCCGTCCATGTGGCAGCAGAGCATCCGGTCGCGCAGCGTCTGGAGCTTCGAGGACTTCATCGGGGCCGTCGAGCGGGGACGCTTCGAGGAGTTCTGGGAGCACTACACGGCCAACCGGATGCTGCGCCGGTGGGGTGACCTGGTGCCGGCCGGCAACCGGCACCTGATCACCGTGCCCGGGCCGGGTGCGCCGCGGGACACGCTGTGGCGGCGGTTCGCCGAGGTCATCGGGATCCCCGACGGGGCCTGCGACGTGACCGTGCCGATGGGGGCGAACACGTCGCTGGGGGCGGCCGAGGTCGAGGTGCTGCGCCGGGTCAACCAGGCGCTCGGCGACCGGTATCCGCACCGGGCGCCCTACCAGCGCGCCGTGCAGCGGCACCTGGTCGACGCGGTGCTCAAGAACCGTACGAACGACCTGCGGTTCGGCGTGGGCCCGGAACGCGCGGAGTGGGTGCTCGACCTGGCCGAGCAGCAGATCAAGGATCTCGACGATTACCCGTGCGAGGTGATCGGCGACCTGGCCGAGTTGCGCCCGGTCGACCCGCGGCCCCAGCCGACGCCCGATCGTGTGCGCCACGACCAGCTGCTGGAGACGGCGATCGAGACCATCATCGGCATGATCAGCCACGCCGAGCAGCTGCACGGCCTGGTGCCCGAGCCCCGGCTCAGCTCGATCGAGCGCCTGCGCCGCCGCGCCGCCGGCAAGGTGAAGCGGGGCCTGCGGAAGGTGAAGGCGGCGCCGCAGCAGAGATTCTGAACCTTGTACGGCTCTGGCCCGTATCCGAGGGAGGCCACGCCCTCGAACCGGGAGACTCCGCTTTGCCGAAGATCCGTCGCCTTCTCGGCGGCCTCCTGACCGTGGCCGCGGCCGTCCTGATCGTCGCGGCTCTGGTCGTGCCCGACGCGGTCACCCGGGCCAAGGCGGGGACGTTCCTGCCGGGGGCTTTCCTGCGGGTGCCGATCGAGGTGATCCTGGCCGGCGCGGTCGCGCTGGTCCTGCCCGCGCGCCGGCGCAAGCCGTTCGCGGTGCTGGCCGGGCTGGGACTCGCGGCGCTGGTCGTCCTCAAGATCGCAAACGCCGGCTTCCGTACGGTGCTCGGGCGCAAGTTCGACCCGGTGCTCGACCCGCCGCTGCTCCGCGACGGCTACAACGCCCTGACCGAGACCGACGGCCGGACGTACGCGAACCTGACGGTCGCCCTGGCCGTTGTCGCGGTGATCGCGCTGGTCGCAGCCCTGGTGCTGTCGGCCGTCCGCCTCGTCGAGGTGAGCACGCGGCACACGCTGCCGGCCCGGCGCGTGCTGGCCGGCCTGAGCGCGGCCTGGGTCGCCCTGGCGCTGAGCGGGCTGACGCTGTTCCCCAACGCGCCCGTCGCCTCCGACTCGGCGATCACCCTGGCCAAGTCGACCGTACGGCAGATCCCGGCCACGATCCGCGACGAGCGGCAGTTCGCGGCGGCGGTGCGGCACGACCCGTACGCCTCGGTGCCCGCCGACGACCTGGTCGCCGGGCTCAAGGGCAAGGACGTGATCATCGGGGTGGTCGAGAGCCTGGGCCACAGCTCGCTGACCGATCCGCAGATGTCGGCCATCGTCAACCCCGCCCTCGATGCGGCGAACGCCAAGCTGGGCCGGGCCGGGTTCCACGCGCGGACGGGCTGGCTGACCTCATCGACGTACGGCGGGGGCAGCTGGCTGGCGCACGGCTCGTTCCAGTCCGGGCTGTGGATCACCTCTCAGCGCCGGTACGACGAGATGGTCAGCGGCGACCGGCTGACGCTGACCCGGGCCTTCAAGGACGCCGGGTGGCAGACCGCGGGCATGGAGCCCGGCAACACCAAGGACTGGCCCGAGGCGGGCTTCTACGGGTACGACACCGTGTTCGACTCGCGGAACATGGGCTACCAGGGGCCCGACTTCGGGTGGTCGCGGATGCCCGACCAGTTCGTGCTCGACAAGTTCCAGCGCGAGATCTACGCCAAGGCCACCAAGCCGGTGATGGCCGAGATCACGCTGACCTCCAGCCACGAGCCGTGGACGCACATCCCCTCGATGGTGCCGTGGAACTCCGTCGGCGACGGCAAGGTCTTCGAGTCGCAGGTGGTGGGAGCGCCGGAGCGCAGCGAGCTCTGGGCCGATCCGGTGAAGGCCCAGGCCGCGTACGCGAAGACCCTCGCCTACTCGGTCGACAGCCTCACCTCGTGGGCCGCGGACTACGCCGACGACGACGCGGTCCTCATCATGTTCGGCGACCACCAGCCGATGTCCGTCATCACGGGCCGCAACGCGAGCCACGACGTGCCCGTCTCGATCATCGCCAAGGACCCGGCGGTGCTCGACCAGATCGCCGCCTGGGGCTGGACCGACGGCCTGAAGCCGGCGGCGGACGGTCCGGTCTGGCGGATGGACGAGTTCCGCGACAGGTTCTTCGCCGCCTACGGCCGCGAGAACGGGATGGCGCTGGGCCCCCGCTGAAGTGGATCGATCCGACCTTTACCGGGTCCCTTGTGTCCACGGTGGAGGCTTCGGGAGGCTGACATCGGCCGTTCCGGTCTCTGTGTCCAGGGTGGACCTTCCGGGCGGCTGACAACGGCCGTTCCGGCCCGACCGCGGGGGTCCATGTGAAACGCGTACTCGCTCTGTTCCTGGCGCCGATCCTCAGCCTGTTCGTTCTCGTCGCGCCGGCCCGGGCCGCCGCGCGCAATCCGGTCGTCCTGTGGAACAGCAACGCGCAGCAAGCCATCTTCGAGGTCGCCCGGCAGGCGCCGTACGTGGCGCCGCGCAGCTTCGCGATGGTGCACGGGGCCGTCTACGACGCGGTCAACGCCATCTCCGGTACGCCCTACGAGCCCTACCTGATCGTGCCGGCCGCCCGCCGCGGCGATTCCGTCGACGCAGCCGTGGCCGCAGCCGCCCACAGGGTGCTCGTCTCCCTGTTCCCCGCGCAGGCCGCGTCGCTCGACGAGATGTACTCGGCCGCTCTCGCCTCCGTGCCGGACGGGCGGTCGAAGGTCCGCGGCATCGCGGTCGGAACCCAGGCCGCCGACGCGATGATCGCGGCCCGGGTGGGCGACGGCGTCTTCGGTTCCGCCGTCTGGAACATCTCGACGGCACCCGGCCAGTGGCGACCGGCCCCGCCCACCATGGCGTCCGACGGCGCCTGGGTCGGCGACCTCAAGCCGTTCGTGATCCGGCGCGGCGACCAGTTCCGCACGGCCGGGCCACCCGCGCTGAACAGCGCCGCGTACGTACGCGACCTCAACGAGGTCAAGGCGCTGGGCGGCGTGAACAGCACGGTCCGCACCGCCGATCAGACCTCGTCGGCCATCTGGTGGCACGACCGGCGGCTCACCGAGTGGGAGATCAAGCGGCAGGTGTCCGACCGGCAGGGCCTGAGCACCCTGCAGGCGGCCCGGTTCTTCGCCATCGCCGAGATCGCCAACGCCGACTCGCTGATCGCCTGCTTCAACGAGAAGAAGCACTGGAACTTCTGGCGCCCCGTCACCGCCGTGCGGGAGGCCGCCGCCGACGGCAACCCCCGCACGACACCCGACCCAGCCTGGACGCCGCTGCTGGTGACCCCGCCGTTCCCCGACTACACCTCGGGCCACACGTGCTCGACGTCGACCATCATGTACACGATGCGGGCCTTCTTCGGCCGCGACGACATCCCGTTCTCGGCCTACAGCGCCGACTCGGGCACGACCCGCGCGTTCCCCAGCTTCTCGGCGGCCCTGGCCGAGGTGGTCGAGGCCCGCATCTGGGGCGGCGTCCACTACCGCGCAGCCGACGAGCAGGGCGTCCAGGTCGGCAACGGAGTGGCCCGTTACGTCCTGACGCACGAGTTCCGCCGTCGCTGAGCTATTCGGTGACTGTCGGGACGGGGATGGCGTCGTTCTCGCCGGCTCCGGCTCCGGCTTCCGCTCCGGCTCCGGCTTCCGCTCCGGCTCCGGCTTCGGCGGAGGGGGTGAGGGTCTGGGCCGGGCACAGGTTCAGGGCGAGGCTGGCGAAGGCGTCGGGCGGGTCGGGCTGGTCGCTGTGGCAGGCGACGACGCCGGTGGTGGCGGTGGACCAGCCGTGGAAGGTGCCGCGGACGGTCGGGTCGCAGCTGGCCTCGAAGTCGGCGGCGACGCGGTCGACTCCCGTGTAGATGATCACCAGCGCCCCACCGGGCGCGGAGTAGGTGAACGCCGTCGGCTTCGGCTCGGGCGACTTGGCCAGCACGGGACGGCCGGTGGACTTCTGGAGTGAGGCGGCGAGCTTCTCGAGCCAGGGCTCCGGTGCGTCGACGCCGGTGATCGACGGCTCGAACGGCTCGTCGACCAGCGTGGTCTGCTTGGCGCCGACGTTGAGAGTGGCATTCGTCAGTGTCGGCGTGACGGTGTTCGGCGACCAGCTTACTTGGCCGGTGGTGGGCTCACAGCCGGCCGCAATGGTCCGCGTTGTGTCGGGCCGGGCGCAACCCGCCGTAAGCACGACGGCCGCCGCCGCTGACAACCGCACCAAGATCACGACGCGGAGCCTACGCTGAGCGCCCGCGCCAGAACGTCCGCGATGCCGGGCACGCTGACTACGGCGGAGGTATCCCCCTCGTACTGGCGGAGGGCCTGACCGACCGCGGACAGCGACGGATCCTGGGTGAGCGCCCAGCGGGCGGCGACGGTCTTGGGGTAGTGGACATGCTCGGCGGTGAATCGCCAGATGCGGCAGGCGGTGAGGACCATGAAGGCCGCGTGGTCCGTGTCGTCGGTCAGGCCCTGCCAGGTTCGCAGCCAGTGGCGGCCGCGGGCGACGACCCACTCCGGCGGGATCGGCGCCAGCATCTGCTCGGTGTCGGCGCCGGCAAGAGCGCGGCCGTCCTGCCGGGCCATCGACAGCTCGGCCGGCAGGTCGGGCGCGGCGGGAACGCGTCGCTCGACCTCGACCTCGGCCGGGTAGCGCCCGACGTGCAGCTCCAGAGGCGGGGCCGGCGTGGGGGAGCGGGCGGTGCGGGCGGTGATGACGTCCAGCTCGACGCCGGTCGCGTCGCCCAGGGCCGCGTCGAGCAGCAAAGCCACTATCGCGTCAGCTCGGCCGTCGGTGAGCGGATGGTCGACTACCGCGAGCATGTCGATGTCGCTGGTGCCGGGACGGAAGCCGCCCGCCGCGAGCGACCCGTGCAGGATCACCGACCGGCAGTCCTCGCCGAGAACGCCGGCGAGCGACCGGGCGATAGCCTCGTGCGCCGTCATGCCGGCGACAACGCTTGGCCGGCGCGGCCGTTGGCCGGGCGGTGATGGTCGGCTGTTGGTTGCGTGTGCTCTGGGCTGGCGTGGTTGTTGGTCGGGCGGTGACGGTTCGCTGTGGGGAACGTCTGGCCTGAGTCGGCTCGGTTGCGGAACGGTCGGCGATGGCTTGGCATCAGGACCGTCCGTCCTGGGACAGCGCGCCGTGGAGGAAGACCTCGATCAGGTCGGCGGTGGTGACTGCCGTTGTCGGGTGGGTGGGGAAGCGACTTCGGCCGAAGAAGAGGCTCAGGAAGGTGTCGGTTGCTGCCTCGGGCTCGAGGCGCAGGTGGTCGCGGTCGGGTTCGAAAAGTTCCAGCACGGCCTGGCGGGTGGCCGCCTGCGAGGCGTTGCGGCCGGCGGACATTTCGCGGGCCTCGGCGCTGTCCGGGTGGTGGCGTCGCTCGGGGCTGGGTGCGCCGGTGGCGGCGAGCGCGCCTATGACGGCGCCCATGCGGTCCAGGTAGGCGTCCAATGCGTCGACGGCCTCGGTGAGCCGTACGGCGAGCGGCTGGTCGAGGGAGATGGACTCCAGCTCCCGGTGTGTCTGCGCCGGATCCGTCGCGGCCACGATGCAGGCGTCGAGGACGGCGGTCTTGTCCTCGAAGACGCGGAAGATGGTGGCCTCGCCGATGCCGGCCGCCCGGGCGATCTTCGCGGTGGTCACGCCGGCTCCGAACTCGGCCACCAGGGGCAGGGCGGCTCGCACGATCATCTCCCGCCGTTGCTCGGCGGTCATTCCCGGCGCCCGGCGCCGTTCCAGGGGTGGCTTCACGCGGTCAACGCTACGGAGTGAGCACTCACTCCGTCAATCGGTTTGTCGGTGGGGTGCTCGCGGCTAGCTGGTTACCTTGCGGGTTGTGTGCTCCGGGCGAGGCTGCGCCCCGGAACTCCGTACGAGAAGAAAGCTCAACCACCGCTCGCCGGAACCGATCGCAGGGCCGACGCTTCTGACGTCTGCGAGGCGCAACCTCTCCGCACCGGGACGGGCACCGGGCGCGCACCCGGCGGCCTGGAATCTCTTTCCATGCCCGGCCGACAACGGCCGGACAACAGGAGGAGATTCGATGCTTCGTAAGTCCGTGTACTCGCTGGCCGCACTCGTCGCCGGGCTCGGCGCCGTGTTCGCGACCGGCCCGGCCACGGCTCAGGCCGCCACGACGCCCGCTGCCAAGCCCGCGCCCTGCGTGACCGATGCGAAGCTGGTTCCGAGCTGCGGCGTGCTGTGGGGAGCCGCCGCCGGCGGGTTCACCAACCGGCCGCGCGACCTCGAGCACAAGAACTGGGAGAAGCTCAGCGGGCGTACCGCGACGATCTTCCACACGTACCACAAGGGTGACGAGAAGTTCCCGACCGCGGCCGAGATCGCCATGGTGCGCGAGCCCGGCAAGCCGCGGGTGCTGCTGCTGAACTGGCGGGTCGAGTACGGCTCGACGTGGGCCGACGTGGCCGCGGGCAGGCTCGACGCGCGGATCGACGCGTTCGCGGCCCGGGTCAAGGCGACCCTGCCCGAGAAGTTCTTCCTGGTGCTCAACCACGAGCCCGAGGACGACGTGCGCACGGACGCCGCGTCGGGCATGACCGCCAAGGACTTCGCGGCCTCGTACCGCCACGTGATCAAGCGGCTGAAGTCGAAGGGCCTCGGCAACATGGTCAACGTCGTCGCCTACATGGGCAACGAGAAGTGGATGGCGCAGTCGTGGTGGAAGGACCTCTACCCGGGTGACGACGTCGTCGACTGGATCGGCCTCGACTCGTACGTCAGCGCCGAGAAGAACTACTACCACGCGGGCGTCTTCGCCGACCTGCTCGACCGCAAGGCCAAGGGTGGCGAGGGCTTCTACTCGTGGGCGACCACCAAGCACGCGTCGAAGCCGCTGATGGTCGCCGAGTGGGGCGCCTACCACCGCATCGGCAAGGTTGTGGACAAGGCCCGGCAGTTCAACAGCGTGCTGCCCGAGCTGGCCAAGCGGCCCAAGGTGAAGGCGATCGTCTACTTCGACACCAAGGCTGACAAGTTCGGCGACCGCGACATCAGCATCGACAGCGCGCCGTCGAGCCTGGCCGCGTTCCGCAAGCTCGCCGCCAGCCCGAAGTTCAACGTCCAGCTCAAGCTGAAGTAAGCACCGGCAACGAATCCAGACCGAAGACGATGGATGCCCGGCGGAGTCGCAGCTCGTGCGGCGGCACCGCCGGGCGTATCTGTGGATGACGGTCGAACAGAGCCGGATAGGCTATCCGCAACTCCGTGCGGGCCAGCTCGGCGCCGATGCAGCGGTGCACCCCGTAGCCGAAGGCGAGATGGGAGCGGCCCAGCGGTCGCGCCGGGTCGATGCTGTCCGGGTTCTCGAAGCGTGGGTCGCGGTCGGCGCCGCTGAGCGAGCAGACCACGACGTCTCCCTCGCGGATATCCACTCCGGAAATTGTGTGGGCCCCGGTGGCCACGCGCGGAAACGCGACCTGGACGACGGTCAGGTAGCGCAGCAGCTCCTCGATGGTCGGGTCGAGCTGACTGTCCAGCCGGCCGCGCAGGTGGCGGTCGGTCATCAGCGCGTACGAGCCGAGCGCGATCATGCTGGCCGACGTCTCCAGTCCGCCGGTGAGCACCCCGTCGGCCAGGCCGGCCAGCTCCCGATCGTCGATGGCGTCACCGTGCGCGCGGATGAGTGATCCGAGCAGTCCTTCCCCCGGTTCCCGGCGTTGTCGTTCGATCAGGTCCCCGAGGTACGCGAGCGAGCCGCCGACCGCGTCCAGCGAGGCCCCCGTGCCGCCGACCAGGTCGAACCGGGCCGTGCTGAGCTCCTGGAAGTGCTCCCGATCCTCGTACGGGACCCCCAGCAGCTCGCAGATCGTGAGCGCCGGCACCGGCAGCGCGAAGTCGTGCCAGAGATCCGCCTCGCGGCCCATCCCGTCGAGCCGATCCCGCACGATCGCCTCGATCCGCGGCCGCAGCCGGGAGAGCCGCCGCATCGTGAACTCCGGGGTCAGCAGCTTGCGCAGCCGCGTGTGCACAGGAGGATCGGCGAATCCGAGCCCGCCCGGGTCCTGGTTGACCCGGATCCCGACGCGGCCCGCGAACCGCCCGAAGTCGTTGCTGTAACCGTCGAGGCTGCCCAGCACCTCCCGGACCGGGTCGTAGCCGCTGATCAGCCAGGCGCGGAGCCCGCACGGCACCGGCAGCCGGGCCACCGGGCCGCGGCCGTGCCGGACGGGGTCGAGTCCGTCGCGCTGAAGCGGCCAGAGAAGGCTGCCGGGCAACCGTCGGACCAGCAGCCCGAACATCTGCGCGCGCATTGCCGCCACCAGCGAGGTCATCCCCATCCCCCGACCATCAGGGGTGGCGGGGTGGTGGCGACGCTAAATGACCTTTCCGTCCCGCAGATGGTCGACCAGATCGGCCAGTTCCGGGATGTGGCGGGCGTCGGCGAGCGCCTGGCGGAGGATCTCGTCGTGCACCGGCTGGGCCTGCTCGAGCAGGTCGCGGCCGTTCGGGGTGAGCTCGGTGTAGATGCCGCGCCGGTCGTCGGCACACAGGACACGGGTCAGGAGGCGGCGGCTCTCGAGGCGGTTGACCAGGCGGGTCGTGGCGCTGGCGCTGAGTGCGGCAGCACGGGCCAGTTGCTGCATGCGCATGTGCCAGCCGTCCTGGCGGCTGAGCGCGTCGAGGACGGTGTACTCGACGACGCTCAGCTCGAAGCGGTATTGCAGTTCCCGCTCGAGGGCGCCCTCGATCAGGCCGTGCAGAGCGGCGAGCCGCCGCCAGCCGCTGGCCCGGATCTCTACCGCGGTGTCCGCGATTCCCATGCCACCTCCCGTGATCCCGCCCATCATGACGCGCCCAACCGGCACCGCCCGTGCTCGACCCGGTGAGGGCAATCACTCGGTAGTTGCTTGCGCGGTGTATCGGCGCAAGCCTAGCTTCTTACCCGGAACTTATAACGCGTGTGCAACTACAAGCGTATGCAAGCTTTGCAGCTGTGAACGTTCGCCGGGCACACCGTCGGCGTGCACAACATCGGGCGCTTGCAACATCGGGCGCTTGCAACTTCGGGCATGGCGACGTTGAGCGTCCGCAGCTTCGAGCGTTTGCGGTGTTGGGGCGCTTGCAGCTTCGAGCGCTCGGAACTTTGGGCGTGCGCTCCTTCGGGCGTACGCGGGAGATGGGGTCTGCTGTGCCGTTGGGTCTTGTGGCGCTCGCCATCGGCGGGTTCGGGATCGGGCTGACTGAGTTCGTGATTATGGGGCTGCTGCCCGAGGTGGCCGGTGACTTCGGCGTCTCGGAGGCGACCGCGGGGTGGTTGATCAGTGGGTACGCGCTCGCGGTGGTCGTCGGCGCGCTGGGGCTGACGGCCGCGACTACGCGGTTGCCGCGGAAGACGGTGCTGCTGGGGCTGCTTCTGCTGTTCATCGCCGGGAACCTGTTGTCGGCCGTCGCGCCCACCTACGAGGTGATGCTCGCGGGGCGGGTTGTGGCCGCGCTGTGTCATGGCGCGTTCTTCGGCATCGGGGCGGTGCTCGCCGCTGATCTGGTTGCTCCGCAGCGTAAGGCGTTCGCGGTGGCGACCATGTTCACCGGTCTGACGGCGGCCAACGTTCTCGGCGTTCCGCTGGGGACATTGCTGGGGCAGGCTGCGGGTTGGCGGTCCACGTTCTGGGCGATCACGGCCGTCGGCGTCGTCGCCTGGGTGGGCATTCTGGTGCTGGTACCACGTGGTTCGACGTCCGCGCCTTCGTCTGTGCGGAGTGAGCTGCGGGCATTCCGGTCGGTGCAGGTCTGGCTGTCGATCGTGGTGACCGTCCTGGGCTTCGGCGGCATGTTCGGTGCGTTCACCTACATCGCGTACACGCTGACCGAGGTGAGCGGTTTCTCGTCGGGTGCGGTGCCGTGGCTGCTCGTTGTTGTCGGCGCGGGGCTGTTCGTCGGTAACGCAGCCGGTGGGCGCGCGGCGGACCGGTCGGTCGACCGCACGCTGGTGTTCGTGCTGGCGGGGTTGGCTGTGGTGCTGTCCGGATTTGCACTGACCGCCTCGAGCCAGGTCGCCACCGTGGTGTGGCTGTTCCTGATGGGGATTTTCGGGTTCGCGACGGTTCCCGGGCTGCAGACCCGGGTCATGCACTACGCGTCGACTGCGCCGACGCTGGCGTCGGGCGCCAACATCGCGGCCTTCAACCTGGGCAACGCGCTGGGGGCGTGGGCGGGCGGAACTGCCATCGCGGCCGGCCTGGGCTACACGTCGCCGATCTGGGCCGGAGCCGTGATCACCCTCGCCGGCCTGGCCGTGATGGTCACTGCCGCGGCCGTCACCCGCTCCCCGACCCGCGAGGCGGCCCTGGTCGCTTGACCGGGTGCGCGGGTTGGTCTCCGCCGGGCTGAGGCGTGACTCGGACTCAGTCCTCGAACAACAGGGTGGTGCCGGGCGTCCAGCCGGAGACGTCGGCCAGGCGGCCGCGCCAGAGAGAGCCGGGCTCGTTGTGGTTGGTGCCGGGGCTGTGGATGTGGGTGTTGCGCAGGTGGATGTTGCGGGTGGGAGCCATCAGCGCGGTGTACTGGCGGTGGGTGATCTCGCCGCCGGTGTCGCGGATCTTGATGGCCTCGTGGGCCAGGTCGGACTGTTCCTTCACGTGTTCCGCGGTGCCCACGTAGAAGGCGTCCTCGTGGTCGTTGAGCTGGCTCACCTCGGCGAACCACTGCCACTGGGGAATCAGCTCGCCGCTCACCAGCAGGCCGTGCACGCTCAGGCTCAGCGGCACGCCCGGGTTCACCGGCTCGGTCAGGCGGTCCATCTGGGCCACGTACGTGCCCAGGACGCTGTCAGGTTCGGCCCAGTTGATCCGGTCGGCGGCCCCGTTGAGATCCACGCAGCCGACTCTAAGGTCAGCGGCGGGCCGTGCGGGTACTAACGGCGGAGTTGATGACACCGGCCAGGTAGCCCGCGTCGGTTGTGCTGCGCAGTGTGCCGGCGCTGCCGCGCGGGCCGCGGCGGACCACTGCCCCGGGCCGGCGGATTCGCAGGTTCACCGTGTTCAGGCGGCCGGGCTCGGCGGCGTGATCGGGGTCGAGGGCGTCCCACGGCACGAACAGGGTGGCGAAGGGCCGGCGTTCGTGAATGCCGTCGGAACGCAGGCGCACGCCGAACGATCCCAGTGCCATGTACCAGCTGAGCGCCAGCAGCAGGGGACAGGCGAGAGTGAGCGCCAGGTCGAAGGGTGTGAGCTCGCCCCAGTCGCCCATGTTGTCGGCGACCAGGCCGGTAACCAGCAGCGTGACGCCGGCCGCGATCAGCACCGGCGCGGGACCGTCGACCGTCGCGAGCTCGCCGGGACGCTCGACGAGCCGTCGCGGGTGGTGTTTCGTCGCTGCCGTGGCCACGGTGAGGAGTCCCAGATAGAGCACGAGCGTCACGGCGAAGAACACTCCGCCGAGCAGGTCGCCGGCCAGGCTCATGCCGGTCACCAGCAGCAGCGCGACCACGAGCGAAGCGACCAGGAACGGCAGCCGCCGCCGGGTCGCGGCCTCGAAGAGCGCGTTCATGCGTTCCGGGCCGCCCGCCATGCGGCCGCTTTGCGCTTGGAGGCCCGGGCCAGCCAGGCGTCCTGTACGACCTCGGACAGTTCCGCCCGGCTCAGCCGGCCGATGTCGCGGGCCAGCAGGAGCACAGCCAGGTAGCCGTTCCAGTGCGGCGTGGTGAAGAACGGGGTGGACTCGTCCTGAACCAGGGCCTGCTTCTCGGCCTCGGACTCGACGTAGAAGGCGATCACGTCGGTGTAGGGCTCGCCCGATTCGGGGTCGAAGGCGTCCTTGCGCGGCGCGCGGAAGAAGACGAACGTCTTGCTGCCGACGGCGAACGCGGGCCGATCGGCGTCGCCGCCCACCACAACGTCGGGCAGGGTGGTCGCCAGCTCGTGGATGTCCTCGACCCGCGCGGGCCGATCGTCTCCATCGGACATGCTGCCAGCCTAGTCGAGTCCGGCCGGCGCCCGAGACCCTCAGGCGCCGAACCAGGACATGCTCCGGCCGTGGCCCTCGGTCCAGGCCAGCGGCTTGCCGTCCAGGGACAGGACGTTCTTGTGGCGGCCGTCGGCGGGCGGGGCGGGCAGGTCGGCGTACTCGATGATGTCGGGGTCCTCGGCGGCGACCCAGCGCACCGGCAGGGAGCGGGCCAGCGCGATGAACGCCCGGCGGTGGGGGCCCGGCACCTGATAGAGCACCGACGTGTGGAAGACGACGCGGGTGGCGTCGCTCGGCGCCTCGGCAACCAGCGCCGGTAGCTCCTCGACCAGGTCGCCGCGGACCAGCCGGGGTGGGTCGGCCGCCGCGATGGCCGCCGCCTGGCGCAGCCGGTCGCGGCGGTGGTCGTGTTCGGGCCAGATCAGCGCTTCCAGCCAGCCTCGATCGGCCGGCGAGGTGATGTCGAGCGGGTTCAGGTCGATGCCGGCCCGCCAGACCACCTCGGGCAGCGCGGCCGGCGGCGTCAGGCCGGTGGCGGCGCAGTCCAGCTGGGGGCCGGACGAACCGAGCACGACATCGCCGTACCGGTAGGAGTACTTGTCGGGATAGAGGTTGAGCCCGGCCGAGGCGCCCACCTCGATCAGCGCGAGGGGCTGGGGCAGCGCCGCCAGCACCGGCAGCAGCAGCGCCGACCGGCCGATCTCGTTGGTCTGAGTTGCTCGTACGCGCAATTCGGCAGCCACTCGCGCCCAATGCGACACGACGAACGCTCGGAACCGGTCATAGTCGCCGACCGGTCCGGCCAGCCACTGCACGACGGCGAAGAGCAGGTTGGGCTGCCGCTTGGGTTCCGGGACCGTATCGAGCAGGGCGAGCAGTTCGCCGTCGCGGGCCACGGCTCTCGCCAGCCGCTCGTAGGTGGGGGAGACGCCGCGCGCCTGCCGCTGGGCGAAATCGAGATACCAGTCAGCCGCGGTCATGCCCGCATGATGCCAGAGCCTCCTCGGCGCGGAAGAGCGACTAAAGTGCCCCACGCGCAAACTTGCCCAACGCGCAATATTGATGGATGCTTGGCTCAAGCAACGCACCACGGGAGCCCGACAAGATGGAAAATGTGCTGGCCACTCAGCTGCTCGAGCTGTCCCAGCTCATCCGCAAGGCACGGCAGCAGTGGCTGCGGGAGCGGCCCGACGTGCCGATCGGCACGGTGAGCATCCTCAAGCTGATCGACGAGATCGGGACCGCAGCCGACGGTGGGTGCCATGCCAAGGACCTGGCCGAGCGCTCCGGGCTCGACCCGTCCACGGTCAGCCGGGCGGTCGCCGCCGCGGTGGGGCAGGGGCTGGTCGAACGTCGTGTCGACAACGCCGACCGCCGGGCGTCGACGCTGGCGCTCACCCCGGCCGGACGCGACCTGCTGGCCGCGGCGAGCGCGTGGTTCAGCGCCTTGATCGGTCGGGCCCTCGCCGACTGGCCGGCCGGCGACGCCGAGCGGGTCAGCTGTGATCTCGGACGGCTCGTGGCCGCGTTCTCCGCCGTACTGGAAGAAACGCACACCCTGGAGGCCGCGCGATGAGCGCACCCACCACCTCGCCGGCGTCCGTGCCGGCAGCGGAGGACATGTCGCACCGGCAGATCCTCGAAGCGCTCAGCGGCCTGCTGCTGGTGCTGTTCGTCGCCCTGCTGAGCAGCACAGTCGTCTCGACGGCGCTCCCGAAGATCATCGGGGCCCTGGAGGGCAGCCAGACCCAGTACACCTGGGTGGTCACGGCGACGCTGCTCAGCGCGACCGCCACCACGCCCGTCTGGGGCAAGCTGGCCGACCTGTTCAGCAAGAAGCTGCTCGTTCAGATCGCGATCGTGGTCTTCGTGCTGGGCTCGGTGATCGCCGGCTTCAGCCAGACCGCCGGGCAGCTGATCGCGGCCCGGGCGTTTCAGGGCATCGGCGTCGGCGGCCTGCAGGCGCTGGTGCAGGTGGTGATCGCGGCGATGATCCCGCCGCGCGAGCGTGGTCGCTACAACGGGTATCTGGGCGGCGTGATGGCGCTGGCGACGGTCGGCGGGCCGCTACTGGGCGGGCTGATTGTCGACACGTCGTGGCTGGGCTGGCGGTGGTGCTTCTTCGTCGGGGTGCCGTTCGCCGTCGTCGCGCTGATCCTGTTGCAGCTCACCCTGCACGTGCACACCGAGCGCCGCTCCAACGTGAAGATCGATTACCTGGGCGCGGGCCTGATCGCGGCGGGCGTCAGCATCCTGCTCATTTGGGTGTCGTTCGTCGACGGCACGTTCGCCTGGTTGTCGTGGCAGACGTACACGATGGTCGGCGGTGCAGTTATTCTGCTCGTTCTTGCAGTTTTCGTGGAGAAACGCGCAACGGAACCGGTTGTGCCGCTCGAGATCGTGCGCGAACGCACAACGGCGCTGTCCATTGTCGCCAGTCTCGCGGTCGGCATGGCCATGTTCGGCGGCGCGGTCTTCCTGGGCCAGTACTTCCAGATCGGGCGTGGCTACAGCCCCACCGAGGCCGGACTGCTGACCATCCCGCTGATGGCCGGGGTGCTGCTCTCCTCGATCATCGTCGGGCGCATCATCACCCGCACCGGGCAGATCAAGCCGT
Source organism: Paractinoplanes polyasparticus (assembly GCF_019710575.1). Lineage (GTDB taxonomy): Bacteria > Actinomycetota > Actinomycetes > Mycobacteriales > Micromonosporaceae > Actinoplanes > Actinoplanes polyasparticus. The sequence continues at coordinate 43,275 of NZ_JAHWFK010000016.1, forward strand.
ACATCATCGCCGGTCTGGTCGTGCTGTCCGCGGGCTTCGCGCTGCTCGGCACGATCGATCACGAGACGTCGCTGGTGTTCGTCGGCTTCGGCATGCTGCTGGTCGGGCTGGGCGTCGGCGCGAGCATGCAGAACCTGGTGCTCGCCGTCCAGAACACGGTGCCGCTGCGCAACATCGGGGCCGCGTCGTCGACGGTCGCGTTCTTCCGCTCGATGGGCGGGGCGATCGGAGTCTCGGTGCTGGGCGCGGTGCTGGCCCGCCGGGTCACCGATCAGATCACCCACGACCTGGCGGCGGCCGGCGTTCCCGCCTCGGGCGACGGCGGCGGCAGCCTCAATGTGGCCGCGCTGCCCGAGGCGGTCCAGCACATCGTCCGGGCCGCCTACGGCGACGCCACCGGCCACATCTTCCTGATCTCGGCCGCGATCGCCGTCGTCGGGCTGGTGGCGGCGATCTTCCTGCCGCGCACCTCGCTGCGCACCAGCCTGGATCTGCCGTCCCGCGACAAGGAGCCGGTCGAAAGCTGAGAAGCCGATGAAGTACGCGCCATCGACCCCCCGGCGCACAGGTGACCAGTCTCGGGGCCGCAGGAGCAACGGGCTGGTCGCCGGAGCGCCGGTGCCCGGTCTCGGCCGGCTGGGGTGACGAGCTGATCGCCGGAGCACCGGGTCGCTCGATGGCGCGTATCTCCGAAGAGCGATTCCGGCGCTCTCAGCCCTCGCCCCGATTCTCGCTGCCAACGTTGGCCCCGGGATCCGCGGCAAACCCGCGATCCGTCAGGAACGCGGCGAAGAACACACCCGGCCTCGGCGCGCTGCCGAATCATGGCAGTTCGAGGACGACGAACTCGACGTCTCCCTCGCGGACGGTGTCGATCCGGCCGAATCCGCAACGTTCCAGCAGCCGGATCGACGCTGTGTTGCCCACGTCCGCGGTGGCGTGCAGCGGCCGGGCCGTCTCGATGTCGAGATACTGCGTCAGCGCCCGTGTCCCCACGCCGCGGCCCCAGAAGGCCCGCCCCAGCCAGTAGCCGACCTCCCGCCGGCCGTTCTGGTTCCACGAGACCACATTGCCGGCGACCGCATCGCCGGCCAGAACCGTCCGGGCGCCGACGGCCGGGTCGCCGAGGATCCGGGTGATCCAGTGCGTGACGAACTCGGGGCGCTCGCGGGCCGTGAAGTTGGCTCGCCGCTGCGCCTCCGGCTCCTGCTCGTGGTCGTAGAAGGTGCCGATGTCGCCGATCCGGACCGGTCGCAGGCGCACCTCGGCGTCAGCCATGGGCGAAGTGTGACAGGCGGGCGCATTGAGTCAGCTCACACGCGAAACGAGGTTCGTCGCCGGGAACGGCGGGAACCCCCGATGCACTCTGGGGGGAGCTGAGTTGGGGTGACGACCTACGAGACGATGTCGGAGCCGCGGGGCGGGCTGCCGGCCGACGACCTGGTCGATGCGGACAGCCTGTGCCGGGCGTTGCTGTCGACGGTGTCGGGGACGCTGGGTGGCTGGGTGGCGCGCACGCCGCTGCTGGGTCGCCGAGGGCAGTTGCCGCCGGCACGCCGGCATTTCGAGCTGGCGCGGGACGCGTACGCCGAAGCGGTTCCGCACGATCTGGTGGGCTCGATCGACGCCGAGGCGATCGCCGGGTGGATCGTCGGGCACTACCGGGCCGCCGAGTATCCGGCGGTGCTCCTCGGTTCGCCGCACGGGTCCGCGGCCCACCTCGCGGTGGCGCTCGGGGCGGCCTGGCTGCCGACCAGCGTGCCGCTCACGGTGACCTGGCCCGGTGGCTCGCCGGGGGACTGGCCGGGCGCGCTGGAGTGGGGCGCGGAGCTGGCCTCCCGGATCACCGCGCACAATCCGTCGATCACCGTGCGGCAGGTGCACGACCCGCTGCGGGGCGGGCCGCTGTGCGGGGCGACCGTGCGGTTCCACCTGCGGTGGGCGACACTGCCGGCCGCGTACGAGCGCTTCCTGCGCGCCCGGCTGGCGCCCGGCGGCAGCACTCTGCTGTCCCGGGACCTGCGCACCTGGCCGGTCACCGCGGTCACCGCCCGGCACAGTTTCCAGGTCGGCAGTCCGGTCGGCGGCAGCAACCCGGAGGACTACTCGCTGGCCAACCCGGAGTTCCGCCGGGCCCTCGAGGCGCTGGGAGCGGCGTCCTGGCCGCGGATCGACCCGGACACCCCGCCGCGCTACGCCGAACGGTCGGGCGAGCCGTCGCTCGGTGTCGACCTCGGCCGGCTCGGTTCGGGGTCGCACCGGCTGCTCTACGCCCGGCCCGAGACGTTCAGCGCCTGCGTGGCCGACATGATGCGGCAATGGCGGGCCGGCGCGGGGGACCGGTGCGTGATCGAGTGCGGCCGCCTGCTCGACCCCTGGCTGGCCCGTGCGGGCGCGCTGGTCCCGTACTGGGCCGAATCGGCCGCCCGCACGACGGTCGAGGCGGCTGAGATGTGGCTGGCCGGGAGCGACCGCTTCGACCGCGTGGCGGTGCTGCCCGAACCGCCCGGCCACACCGGCGTCCACGTGGCGACGCTGGCGCAGTGGCGGTCGCTGGCCTCGTTCGGGCGTCGTCGCGAGCCGATGGACCGGTTCGCGGCGAGCCGCTACCCGATGCTGCCCGTCGCGACCGGTCACGCGACCCGTATGCTCGCCGGCGCCGAGCTCCGGCCGCTGCCGCCGGCCATGCCCGTGGCGTACGCGCTGGACCGGCTTCAGCAGTCCGGCTCGACCCTCGGCATGCTCTTCACCTGAGGCATCGCCCGCTGCTCGGCGTGCCGGCTGCCGAAGCCGTCGCGCAGCGGGAGTGGCAGCGTTCCGCCCCGGACGATGGGTGTGATCCCGGTCAGGCCCTGCTGCCCGGCACGCGTCACGAAGTCGCTGAGCGGGGACTTCATCACCTTGTAGTCGTCGTAGTGGATGGGCACGGTGAGCCCGGGCCGGATGAGCGAAGTCAGGTCCGCGCCCTGGCGGTCGTCCATGGTGAGAAGCATGCCGAGCAGCCTGGTGCCGCCCAGGTGGATCAGCATCGCGTCCACCTCGCCGAACCGCCGCGGCACCTGTTCCAGCGCGGCGTGCATCAGCGTGTCGCCGGTGATGTAGACGCGCAGCGCCAGCTTCCCGTCGACCTCGAGCTCCACCACCGAGCCCATCACCTCCGGCAACAGGCGGTCGGCCAGGCCCGGCCCGTGCCGGCCCGGCGCCGCCGTTACCCGCAGCCGCTGGCGGTCGCGGGTCCACTCGAAGCACTCCCACGTCGGCAGCCCGCGGACGGCCAGGTGGCGCCGGCGTCGCAGCCGGCGGGAGGCCGACGGGGTGGTCAGGATGGGCAGGGTGGGCTCGACCCACCGGCGGGCGGCGGCGTCGAAGTGGTCGCCGTGCAAGTGGGACAGCAGGATCCCGTCGACTGCCGTCCCGGCCAGCGCGTCGAGGATCGGATCGCGTACGCGCTTGGTCCACGCGCCGTAGCCCAGGTGAACCCGGCTGCCGGCCGGCCCGAAAGCCGGATCGGTCAGCAGGGTGAAGTTCCCGAGCCGAAGCAGGGTGGTGGCGTTGCCGATGAAGGTGACGCTGGCGTGCATCGGGGCCTCCGGCCTGTGCGGGGAGGGCACGACTACCCCGCCAGCACGGGTTCAACCGCTCGCGTCCGCAACGACGAAAGCCCGTTCTGCCAGGCGTCGAGAATCGATCCCGCCCACAGCGAGTCGACCGCCAGCGCGCAGCGCGCCCCGAACAGCACGTCCCCGGCCCGGCGGGGCTCGTCGGCGGCGAACGACCCGCACAGGTCGTGCGCGGCGATCTGCTCGTGCACGGCATCCGCCTCGACGTGCTCGTCGTAGAAGGCGGTGGCGTCGGCGTCTCCGCCCAGGCGGCGCAGGCCGTTGGCGTACGACCGGTTCGGCAGCGACGAGGTCATCTCGTAGGCCGCCAGGTGACCGAGGATCATGCCGCGGCGCGCGCGGTGCAGGCCGAACAGCGACATCAGGTTGTTGACCGCGAGTGTCGGCGCTCCCACGGAGTCGACGTAGCCACCGTACGAGAGATCGAGATCGAACCAGCTCATGGTGCGCTTGAAGAGCTCCTGGTGCATGCGGGCCTCGGCCCCGCCGCCGTACTCGTCGGTCTGGATCTCGACCAGCGCCGCCTTGGCCCGCCCGCCGAGCCGGGGCAGCGCCCACGAGTGCGGGTCGGCCTCACGCAGGTGATACACCGAGCGGTGGGTGACGAACTCCCGGAACTGCTCGTACGTGGCCCGGCCGCGCAGATACCCGGAGAGCCCCGGCCCGTCGTCCTCCTCGACGATGCGGGCCAGCTCGTCCGGCACCCGGGCCGGGTCGACGTCATCGCTGGGCTTGCCCACCAGGTCGTACAGGAAACCGAGGAAACGGTTCTCGGCCGCCGTGCGCAGCCGCAGCATGCCGGGATCCCACTCCCAGCAGTCGCCGACGCCGTCCCAGCCGCGGTAGGCCAGCTCGTAGCAGACGAACAGGGTGAGGTGCAGGTCCTCGTCGCCGTCGAAGCGGGCGAAGGCCGGGAGTTTCGCGGCGCGGCCGCCGAGCACGTCGATGAGAGCGGCGGAAACGCGGCCGCGGGCCACAGGAAGTTGCATGACCGCAAGCTTCCCGAATCCCGGACCGGTAAACGATCTGTTTCGGCCGCAGCTCAGTGGGCATCCCGCCCGCCATGACGACCTCGATCGTGCCCTATCCGGACGGCCCACTCATCGTTCGCGGCGACTTCGAACTCCTGACTCCCGACGGCGAGCCGATCGATCCCGGCCGCGGCACCATCGCCCTGTGCCGGTGTGGCAAATCGGCGGCGAAGCCGTTCTGTGACGGCACCCACAAGGTGGTCAAGTTCCACGCCGAGGCCGGTCGCGAGACGCCGGCGCCACGGTCAGGGCTGCGGGAGTGAGCGCTTGAGCACCTTGCCCGTGGCATTGCGTGGCAGTTCCGGCAGGAAGACGACGTCGCGGGGGACGCTGAAGCGGGCGCGGTGACGGCGCACGTGGTCACGGACGTCGTCGGTGGTGAGCGCGGCGCCCTCGCGGAGCACGACGTACGCGGCCAGGCGCTGGCCGTACGTGTCGTCGGCGACACCGACGACCGCCACCTCGAGCACCTGCGGCAGGTCGGCCAGCAGGTTCTCGACCTCGGAGGGGTAGACGTTCTCGCCGCCGGAGACGATCATGTCGTCCTGGCGGCCGTCGACGAACACGCGGCCGGCTCGGTCGAGATGGCCGACGTCGCCGATGGCGAGCAGCCCGTCGCGCCGTTCCTGGGCGGCCCCGTTCGTGTAGCCCTCGAACAGCATCTCGTTGCCCACGAACAGCCGGCCGGTCGTGCCGGTCGGCACCGGTCGGCCGTCCTCGCCGAGGGCCACGACCTTGGTCCCGTACGGCGGGCGTCCCGCAGTGCCGGGGGCGGCGCGCATGTCGGCCGGGGTGGCGATCGAGGCCCAGGACGCCTCGGTCGAGCCGTACAGGTTGTAGAGGATGTCGCCGTAGCGGTCCATGAACCGGTCGGCCAGGCCACCGGGCAGCGCCGAGCCGCTGACCGCGACCACCTTCAGCGGCACCGGGCGGTAGGGCTGCTCCATGATCTGCTGGAGCATCACCGGTACGGCGATGAGGGCGGAGCAGTCGTGCCGGGCCACCGTGTCGAGCGTCTGCGCCGGGTCGAAGCGCCGGCGCAGCACCAGGGTGGCCCGCAGGGCCAGGGCCATCTGCAACCCGGCGTAGGCCCACGTGTGGAACAGCGGCCCGGCGATGTGCATGCGCACTCCGGCGTGCAACGGAATCCGATCGATGATCGAGCAGAGCGGCCGGAACCCACCCGGCGTGGGCCGCTGCGCTCCCTTCGGCGCGCCGGTCGTCCCCGAGGTGAGCACGATCGTGCGTCCGGGGCGCACGGGTGGCTCGGTCACCCCGGCCGCCGCCGTCAACGCGTCCGACGCGGTGGGGAAGGACCGCACGCCGGGCGGTGCCGGGAACTCGTCGTCGTGGATCAGGACGGCCAGGCTCTGGTCGCGCACCACGTCGGCGAGTTGCGGGCCGGACAGACCGGTGTTGATCAGAACCGGGTCGGCGCCGCGGGTGGCGATGCCGATGAGGGCGACGACCATCTCGGCCGAGTTGCGGCACAGCAGGCCGACCCGGTCGCGCGGCTGCACCGGCAGGGCGGCGGCCAGCCGGGAGGAGCGGTCGAGCAGTTCCGCGTACGTCAGCGAGCCCTGCTCGTCGATGAGCGCGACCCGGCCGGGATCGCGCGCGGTCGCCTGGCGCAGCTCGCCGGCCAGGCCGAAGCCCCACGTGTGCAGCGCGGAGAGCTGGCGCACCACACGCTGCGGGGCGCCGGGGTTGAGCAGGCCGCGCCGCGCCATCGTGCGAAGGACGAACGCCGCGCCGGACATCAGCGGATCTGCCGTCCGGTGATCGCGCGCGAGATGACCAGACGCTGGATCTCGGACGTGCCCTCGAAAATCGTGTAGATCTTGGCGTCCCGGAACATCCGCTCGACCGGGTGGTCGCGCAGGTAGCCGGCCCCGCCGAGGATCTGCACCGCCTTCTCGGTCACCGCCACCGCCACCTCTCCGGCCTTGAGCTTCGACATCGAGCCCTCACCGGCCGAGAACGGCCGGTCGTTGCGGCCCATCCATGCTGCCCGCCACACCAGCAGGCGGGCGGCGTCGATCTCGGTGCGCATGTCGGCCAGGGCGAACGCGATCGCCTGGTTGTCGACGATCGGGCGGCCGAACTGCACCCGGGTCTGAGCGTACTCGAGCGCGTACTCGTACGCTGCCCGTGCGATGCCGAGCGCCTGCGCGCCGACAGCCGGCCGGGACAGCTCGAAGGTGCGCATCGAGGCCTGCCCGGAGGCTCGCTTTCCCTCGCGGGCGCGGGCCAGCCGCGCGTCCAGGGCTTCCTTGCCGCCGAGCAGGCACGGGCCGGGCACGCGGACGTCGTCGAGAAAGACATCGGCCGTGTGCGAGGCGCGCAGGCCCAGTTTGCGCAGCTTCCTGCTGGCCGCCAGGCCGGGCGTTCCCGGGGGCACGACGAACGCGGCCTGCCCGCGTGAGCCGAGCGACGGCTCGACCGAAGCGGTCACCACGTGCACGTTCGCGATGCCGCCATTCGTCGCGTACGCCTTCTGGCCGTTCAGCACCCACTCGTCGGACGCCTCGTCGTAGACCGCGCGCGTACGCATGGCGGACACATCGGAGCCGGCCTCGGGCTCGGTCGAGCAGAACGCGCCCACCTTGGGGTCGGCCTCGTCGCCGAAGCACTGTGGTACCCACTCGACCATCTGCTCGGGCGTGCCCGAGCCGTAGATCGCGGCCACCGCCAGGGACGTGCCGGAGAGCGCCATCCCGATGCCGGCGTCACCCCAGAACAGTTCCTCGTTGACCACCGGCAGCGACAGGCCGCTGGAGTCGGACCACGTGTTGATCAGGAACTCGAAGCCGTACAGGCCGATCTTCGCGGCCTCCTGCAGGATCGGCCACGGGGTCTCCTCGCGCTCGTCCCATTCGGAGGCGCCGGGCCGGATCACGCTCTCGGCGAACCCGTGCACCCACTCCCGCAGGTCGTTTTGCTCCTCGTTCAGGTCGAGCCAGAACTCCATGCGACGCCCTTCGACCGGTGTACTGGCCGGTAACGCTACGCAGGCGTAACTTGCCCCGCAAGGTGAGGTTTCTTCCCGCTCAACGCGAAGCGGCCGTCGGCGTAGGCGAATCGCACGCGCGCCGGCAGCAGGATCGGCCGCTGGAACCGGACGTCCACTGTGTAGCTGTCGGGCAACCGGCCCTCGAGCGCGGCGAGGCAGCGGGCCAGGCTCCACATGCCGTGGGCGATCGGCTTCGGGAATCCGAACAGGCGCGCCCCGATCCGCGACGTGTGGATGGGGTTGCGGTCGCCGCTGACCGCGGCGTAGTCGCTGCCGACCCGCGCCGGCACGAGCCAGACCGCAGTCGGCTCCCCAGCTTTCGTCGGCGGCGGCGTGACGGCGGGTCCTGTGGACGGGGACCGGGAGAGGTACGTCGACACGCTTGTCCAGACCGTGCCGCCGTCCACAGCGGCGCTCGCCACGACGTCGACCTGGCGGCCGCGTTCGTGCGGGCGCAGATCGGTGGCGTGCACGGCCAGATCGAGGGACATCTGCGCCGTGAGCGGGCGGTGCACGGTGATCCGGTTGGCGATGTGGACGAGCCCGACCGCGGGGAACGGGAAGTCCGGCGCCGTCAGCAGGCGCATGGCCAGGGGGAAGGCCAGCACGTGGGGATAGGTCGGCGGGAGGTGGTCGCTGAGCCGGAAACCGCAGACCCGGTCGTACGCGGCCAGATGCTCACGATCGACCGCGACGCCCGCCTGTTCGAGCGTGAGCGCCGGCAGCGTCGAGGGCCGTCGGCGGGGGATCACCCCCAGAGCCGCCCGGAGCATCGTGCCGCGACCGACCTCCACCGCCCTCACGCTCCCAGCAGGCTCTGGCCGCACACGCGCACGACGTTGCCGGTGATCGTGCCCGACCCCGGCGACGCGAACCAGGCGATCGTCTCGGCCACGTCGACCGGCAGCCCGCCCTGGGCCAGGCTGTTCATCCGCCGCCCGGCCTCGCGCAGCGACACCGGCATCTTGGCCGTCATCGCCGTCTCGATGAAGCCGGGCGCCACCGCGTTGATGGTGATGCCCCGCTCCAGCAGCCCGGGCGCGCTCGACTGCACCAGCCCGATCACGCCCGCCTTGCTCGTCGCGTAGTTGGTCTGCCCGCGGTTGCCCGCGATGCCGGCGATCGAGGCCACCCCGACGATCCGCCCGCCCTCGGCGATCAGCCCCTGGCCGAGCAGCGCCTCGTTGATCCGGGACGGCGCGACCAGGTTGACCGCGAGCACCGAGTTCCACCCGGCCGCGTCCATCTTGGCGATCGTGCGGTCGCGGGTGATGCCCGCGTTGTGCACGAGGATGTCGAGCGGCCGGGTCAGGTGGGAGGCCAGCCGCTGCCCGGCGCGCTCGGCCGTCAGGTCGAGTTGCACGGCCCGGCCGCGTACGTCGTTGGCCACACCGGCCAGGGCGTCGCCGGCCGCGGGCACGTCGAGCGCGATCACGTCGGCGCCGTCACGGGCCAGCACCCGGGCGATGGCCGCGCCGATCCCGCGCGCCGCCCCGGTGACCAGGGCCGACTTGCCGGCCAGGGGCAGCTGCCAGTCGGCGGGTGCGGGCGGGTTACCGGCCCCGATCGTCACCACCTGGCCGGACACGTACGCCGACCGGCCGCTCAGCAGGAAACGCAGCGTCGACTCGAGCGCGCCCTCGCCGCCCCGCTCGACGTGAACCAGCTGCGACGTGATCCCCCGCCCGAACTCCTTGCCGATGCTGCGGGTCAGCCCTTCGAGGGCGCGCTGTGCGGTCGCCTCGTGCGGGTTGTCGCACGAGGCGGGCGGAGTGCCCAGCACGATCACCCGGCCCGACCGGTGCACCGACCGGGCGTACGGGTGGAAGAAGTCGAACAGCTCGTGCAGCTCGGCCGCGTCGGTGATCCCGGAGGCGTCGAAGATCAGCGCGCCGTGGCTGCCCTCGCTCAGCGGCTCGTCCAGTGTCTGCACACCCGCCTCGGCCAGCACCTTGCGCACCTGATCACCCAGCCGGCCGCCCGGCGCCGCACCGATCAGCACCGGCCCCTCGGTCAACGGATCGCCCGGGGCCCAGCGCCGCAGCCGGGGCGGATCGGGCAGGCCGAGCCGCTTGATCATGGCGTGTCCCGGACCGGAGTTCGCGAAGCTCGCGTACCTGTCGCCCATGCGCCGCAGCCTACTCGGCGCCGGCGTTGGTAACCTACTCACCGGTAGTGTCGTCGTTTCTGGGAGGCCCTCATGCGCCGCGTCGCCGTACTCGGTGGGAACAGGATCCCGTTCGCCCGGTCCAACGGCCGGTACGCCCAGGCCTCGAACCAGGACATGCTGACCGCCGCCCTCGACGGCCTGATCGCCCGCTACGGCCTGGCCGGCCGCCGCGTCGGCGAGGTCGCGGCCGGGGCGGTGCTCAAGCACTCGCGCGACTTCAACCTCACCCGCGAGACGGTGCTCGGCTCCCGGCTCGACCCGCGCACCCCCGCGTACGACGTGCAACAGGCCTGCGGCACCGGCCTCGAGACGGCCGTCCTGGTCGGCAACAAGATCGCTCTCGGCCAGATCGAGGTCGGCATCGCCGGCGGCGTCGACACCACCTCGGACGCCCCGCTGCAGCTCAACGACGACATGCGCCGGGCCCTGCTCGCCCTCAACCGGGCCCGTACGCTGCCCGATCGCCTGCGGGCAGCAGCCAGGCTCAACCCGCTGCTCGCCTTCAAGCCCGACGTGCCGCGCAACGCCGAACCGCGCACGGGCCTGTCCATGGGCGAGCACGCCGCGATAACCGCCCTGCGCTGGAACATCACCCGCGACGCCCAGGACGAGCTGGCCCTGGCCTCCCACCAGCGGCTGGCGGCCGCCTACGAGCGCGGCTTCTTCGACGACCTGATCACCCCGTACCTGGGCCTGACCCGCGACCAGAACCTGCGCGCCGACACCAGCCTCGACAAGCTGGCCAAGCTGCGCCCCGTCTTCGGCACGACGGACGCCACCATGACAGCCGGCAACTCGTCCCCGCTGACCGACGGCGCCTCGACGGTGCTGCTCTCCTCAGAGGAATGGGCCGCCGAACAGGGCCTGACCCCGCAGGCGTTCCTCACCGACAGCGCCACCGCCGCCGTCGACTACGTCCACGGCGACGAAGGCCTGCTGATGGCCCCCGCGTACGCCGTCCCCCGCCTGCTGGCCCGCAACGGCCTGACCCTGCAGGACTTCGACTTCTACGAGATCCACGAGGCTTTCGCCTCCCAGGTGCTGTCCACCCTGGCCGCCTGGGAGTCCCCGGAATTCTGCAAGGAGAAGCTGGGTCTGGACGCCCCGCTGGGCACGATCGACCGGGCCAAGCTCAACGTCAACGGCTCCTCCCTGGCCGCAGGCCACCCGTTCGCCGCCACCGGCGGCCGCATCGTCGCCACGTTGGCCAAGCTCCTGGCCGACAAGGGCTCGGGCCGAGGCCTGATCTCCATCTGCGCCGCCGGCGGCCAGGGCGTGGTTGCCATCCTGGAACGCTGACCTCAGCGAGTGGCCAGCGTCAGCAAGACGAGGGTCGTGGAGGCCGCGGCCAGATGACGGCCTGACCACGCCAGGGCGGCAATCGGCTGGCCGATGGGCAGGCAGTGAACTTGTCGCCGGCGGCGGACGTCGATCAGGCGGACGGTGCCGTCGTCGCCGGCGGTGGCGAGGAGCCAGCCGTCGTCGTTGAAGGCGACGGCCCGCATCCAGCCGGTGTCCGCGGTGAGTGTCAGCCACGGTGAGCCGGTGTCCGCTTCCGTCACCCGCACGATGCCCTGATCGCCGGCGGTGGCGAGCAGGAGTCCATCGGGGCTGAACGCCAGGGAGCGCACCCCGCCGGAGTGGCGGGGCAATTCCGCGACGGCCTGGGCGGTGGTGATGTTCCAGAGCAGAACCCGCCCGTCGTCACTGCCACTGGCCAGTGTCCGGTTGTCCGGGCTGAAGGCGATGGACGAGATTCCGCCGGAGTGCCCGGCAAGAACAGTGGTGCAGCGGAAATGTTCCGGATCCCAGAGCCAGACCGATCCCTCGGCTCCGCCTGTGGCCAGGAACCGGCCATCCGGGCTGTAAGCCACGGCCCTGACCTGCCCCATATGGCCGGTCAGGGTCCTCGCCGGTATGTCGGTGCCACCGTCCCACAGCCAAACCGTGCCGTCGGAGCGGCCGCCGGCGATAGCAAGCACTCGCCCGTCCGGTCGGAAAGCCACGGAACTGACGTTCTCGGTGCTGTCTCTCAGCTCATTCCGCGTCGACTGTTCTTCCGGACGGCTGAGGCGAACGATGTTCTCTGCGCTCTCGGCCCGGGCGAGTAGCGCACCGTCCGGGCTGAACGCGAGTGTTCCGCCCCGGCCTGGGCGCCACCGGGGAGCCTCCCGGCGCAGAGCACTGTCGACCGACCACAACCGTGCCGTTCCGTCGTATCCCGTGCTGGCGAGTACTTGCCCGTTCCCGTTGAACCGGACCATGTCCACACTGCTGGTGTGTCCGATCAGATCGGCGAGTTTCGTCCCGTCCTCCGCATCCCACAGAGCGACGGTCCCGTCCAGGCTGCCGGTCGCCAGAATTCGTCCGTCCGGACTGAAAGCAACCGTGTTGATGGAGGCTCCTTGTCCCGCCGACAATACGCGCGGGCGCCACGTGGTGACGTCCCACAGCTGCACAAGACCCGATTCGCCTACAGCAACCAGCGTTTGCCCATCTGGACTGAACTCAATCCCGTTTATTGCGTTGGCGGCGTTGAGGTCAACCACCCTTGCCCCGTCGGTCGTCGACACCACCCAGAGCATTGAGGCTGAGAGTCCCGATGTGACAAGGAACCGGCCGTCGGGGCTGAAGGTCAGCCGGTAACGGTATGACTGGTGCGGACCGCTGAGCACGGCCCGGTTCTCTTCGGCCGGGACGTCCCAGAGCTGCACGAACGGGCCGAACGCCATGGCCAGGATCGATCCATCCGGACTGAAACGTACGGCGTTGAAGGAGTGGTACAGGCCGAGGACAGGGCTGACTGACGAGGACATCCGGGGCACCTGCGCATGCAAACGGCCAGTGCCGACGTCCCACAGATGCACCACCTCGTCGGTGCCCTCAGCGACGGCCAGCAGCCGCCCGTCCGGGCTGAAGTTCAGGGCCTGGATCCAGCCGGTGCGGCCAGTGAGATCTGGCCGCTCTTGTCCTGAGCCGACATCCCAGAGCCGCACGCGTCGATTGTCGGCGATCGCCAGTAGCCGGCCGTCGGGGCTGAACTCCATCGCCCTGGTCCCGAGCCTCAAGCCATCGAGTCGGGCATGGGTACTGCCGGTGTCCACGTGCCAGAGATGAACCGTGGTGTCGGAGTTACCGGAACTTGCGACGAACCTCCCGTCCGGGCTGAAGTGGACCGTCCGTCTGCATCGGGGACTGGCGGTCAACGTCCGCAGGGCGGTCGTCGAAAGCGGAGCCAATCCCGAGCGGTGATCAGCGAACACAGCGGGCAGCAGCCGGTCGAGGCGGTCGAGGTCCAGGTCGGTGCAGGCGACGGCCAGCCAGCACCGGAGTGAAACGGCGACATCGCCGACGGTGTCCAGATTGCCGAAAAGATGAGCGTGCCGGGCGAGCCAGGTGCGGAGCTGATCGGCTGGGTCATTGTCGGAGTTCGGGTCGACAGCCCGGGCCAGGTCGGCTTCCGCGGCGTGGGCGCCGCCCTGGGTTATTCGCAGCGCGAGGAAACAAAGGTCGGTAGCCGTGCTGGTCAGTTCTGTGCGGTAACCGGCCCGCTCCAGGTGACTGACCACATGGTCCCAGATGTACGGCTCGTGGCGAGGAAGTCGCCACCATCCATCCTCGCCGCCGTCCGGCAGTAGACCGCGATACGCGCCGAGCAGGTCGGCGTGCAGGACGGCGAGATCGTCGGCCTGCAGGATCACGTAGTCGTGCTGCAGATCGTGGAAGGTGACCTGGTCGTCGACGACACGGAGCAACTCGGCTTCGGCGAGCGCGCCCAGGTTTTTGCGCACTGTTGCCCGACTCAGATCACGTGTCTCTCCCCAGAGCCGCACAACGGACTGCACCGGGATTGCCGTGTCCTGTGGATAGACGGCGAGACTCAGGTAGGCATCGCGGAGGCCGGGCGGCAGTGCTGCCGTGGCGACCTGCATGGCCTTGAAGGTGTTGGCATAGGGGTGGTCGAGAAAGGTCCCGGAGCCGCGGTCGAGGTCGTCGGCCACCCGTGACCAGGTCAGACCGCTTCGGACCGCTGCGCCGAGCAGGGCCAGCGCCAAGGGGACCCGGCCCGATGCGGCCAGGACCCGCGTCAACTCGGCAGCCGGGACGTCGGCGCCGGTCATATGAATCAACAGTTGACGAGCTGCAGGGTCCGTCAACACGTCGACCCTGTGCGTGTCGGCTCGGACGGCGTTCAGAATCTGCGCGTCACGGGTCGTGTACAACACCCGGCCCTGCGGGCCGGCCGCACGGAATGCGGCTGCGTCGGCGTCGCTCCAGACGTCATCCACCACGACGAGCGCTCGGCGCGAACGCAGTGCCTCGCGCAACATCCGTAAGCCGTCGCTCACCGACCTGACCTGGGCGCCGGGCTGGCCCAGACGTCGAAGCAGATCGACCTGAATCGCCACCACATCGGCGCGTTCGCCGACGGTCACCCAGTGGACGCCGTCCGGAAAACAGGCGCGCACTTGTGGATCGACGGACACTCCGGCGGCGAGGACCGACTTGCCGATGCCTCCCTGGCCGTGCAGGCCCAGGGCAGCGACGTTTCCGGTGACCCCGACCGCGCCCGATACTGTCGCGAGCAGAGCCGACCGCAATTGATTCAGGTCAGCCCTCTCCACGTAACCGGTGGGCAGGGGCGGCACGCCGTCCACCGGCCCGAGTCGGGCCGAGGCGGTCAGAGCTTCCACCGGCACCGCTGCCGTCCACAACCCGGGCTTGTCCACAGGAGGCTCTGAGCCGGTGCCGATGTCCACAATTTCGATGAGACGCCGGCACACCCGCACGAGCCGGCCGTCGCGGTCGCCGGGGTTGTCGCCGCCTCGGTCGAGCGGGCCGTCGCGGCCCGGGTCATGTGCCCACTGCACGGTGTTCAGCAGTGGCTCGTGGTCCCAGAGGCAATCGCGGAGCAGGACCGGCGCAAGCCGCACACCGCCGGCGACCAGGGCGGGCAGTTCCTCGCGCATGATGAAGTCGGAGGCCAGGAAGTCGCCGCTGACCAGCAGCACCGCGGAGCCGGCGCGGTCGATGGCGCCGGTCAGGTCGCGGCGCCATTCGTCGCCCACGTTGATGTACGGGTCGGCCCATACGCGCATGCGGCGGTTGCGGACCAAGGGGGACAGCAGGACGAGCAGGCGGTCCAGCCAGGGCCGGTCGGCGTGGCTGTAGCTCACGAAGACGGTGTCGCGTCCGATCTCGTCCACAGGCGAATGGTGCCATCCAGACCGCAGTGGAGTTATCCACCGGATGTCGCATGCCGCTGACGACATCGAATGTCGTCAGCGGCACGGGGTGTTCGTCAGGAAGCGACCGGCTGGGGCTCCTTGCGGGGCGCCGCTGCCGTCAGGAACGCGGCGAACTCGACCAAGGACACGTGGGGTGCGCGGCCAGCAGGTCGGCCGGCATCGGGACGAAGTCGGGCTCGGCCAGCTGGCGCGGGCTCACGTTGACCGAGACGTACTCCAGGTGGTCCGACCATTCGAGCGAGCGGATCACGGCCCGGCGGAGGACGTGCTCGCCCAAGCGGGACGACGAGGCCGGTCTCCTCGGCGGCCGGGATGAAGTGGCCCGGGCCGAGCAGGTCGCCCTCCGGGGTGCGCATGCGGACCAGGGCCTCGGCGCCGACGACGCGACCCGTGCCGGCGGCGACGATCGGCTGGAACCAGATCGGCAGGGTTTCGGTCGCCACGAAGGCGGCGCAGACCATGGTGAGGCCGAGCGCGACGAGAATCGACGGCAGCCGGCGCCCGGGCAGCACGGACGCGGCCCACGACACGTTCCCCCCGTCACCATGCGCTCAACTTCGGGGCACCCGGTTGCCGCCCGCAGGGCGACCCGGGAGCGAGCGGGTTGCGGCCCGCACGTGATCGTCGGCACATTGCGATACGGAGACGTTCCGTTTCGCAATCGGGTGGCGTTAGAGTGCTCAACTGATACGGAACGGTTCCGTATCGAAAACGGGGGGAACCTCATGGACGCATCAGCGGCCGCCCCCGCCGGGCACCCCCGGCGGTGGGTCATCCTCGGCGTACTGGTCATCAGCCTGCTGGTGGTCGTGCTCGACAACACCATTCTCAACGTCGCCCTGCGGACGATCGCCGACCCCGAGCACGGCCTCGGCGCCACGCAGAGCGAGCTGGAGTGGTCCATCAACTCCTACACCCTGGTCTTCGCGGGTCTGCTGTTCACCGCGGGCATCCTGGCCGACCGCCTCGGGCGCCGGATCACCCTGGTCGTCGGCCTGGCTGTGTTCGCGCTGGCCTCGCTGATCTCCAGCTACGCCCAGACGCCGGGGCAGCTGATCGGCGCCCGCGCGCTGATGGGCCTGGGTGCGGCGGCGGTCATGCCGGCCACCCTGTCGATCATCGCGAACGTCTTCTCGCCGCAGGAGCGCCCGCGCGCCATCGGCATCTGGGCCGGCGCCGTCGGCCTCGCCGTGGCCATCGGCCCGATCCTGGGCGGCCTCCTGCTCGAGCACTTCTGGTGGGGCTCGGTCTTCCTGATCAACGTGCCGGTCGCCGTGGCCGGCGTGATTCTCGTGCTCGTCCTGGTGCCGGAGTCCCGTGATCCGAAGCCCGGTCGCATCGACGTCTTCGGCGTCATCCTCTCGATCATCGGTCTCAGCCTTCTGACGTACGGGGTGATCGAGGGCGGCGAGGCCGGCTTCGGTGACCCGCTGTCGTGGGGCACGCTGGCCGGCGCCGTGGTCGTGCTGACCGCTTTCGTCTTCTGGCAGCTGCGCACCGAATTCCCGTCGCTGGACGTCCGGCTGTTCCGCAACCGCCAGTTCTCGGCCTCCACCGGCATGATCGGGCTGGTCTTCTTCGCCGCCATGGGCACGATGTTCTTCGGCGCGTTCTACCTGCAGCTGGTCCGCAACTACGGTCCGTTGGCCTCCGGCGCGCTGTTCGTCCCGTTCGCGGTCGGTCAGCTGGTCTTCGCCCCGCGCAGCGCGGCCATGGTCAAGCGGTACGGCCCCAAGGCGGTCAGCACGGTCGGCCTGCTGCTGGTCGCGGCCGGTCTCGCGGTCTGGATGTTCATCGGTCAGGACACCCCGATCTGGGTGGTCGGCGCGGCCTTCTTCATCATGGGCACCGGCATGGCCAACGTGATGCCGCCCGCCACCGAATCGATCATGGCGGCGCTGCCGCGGGAGAAGGCCGGGGTCGGTTCGGCCGTCAGCAACACGATCCGTCAGCTCGGCGGCGCGCTCGGCGTGGCTGTCCTCGGGGCCGTTCTCTCCTCGGTCTACCGCAGCAACCTGGGCAACGCCACCGACGGCCTGCCGGCCGGGGCGGCGGAAACGGCCCGGGAGTCGATCTCCGGTGCGTACGGGGTGGCCGAGCAGGCCGGCGCGGCCGCGCCGGCGCTGATCTCGCAGGCGAACGCGGCCTTCCTCGACGCGATGCACTACGCGGCGATCGGCTCGATGGTGTTCGCGCTGCTCGGCGCGCTGGTCGCCCTGCTCTGGCTGCCGGGCAAGCGCCCGGCCTCGGCCCCGAAGCCCACGAACTCCGAGGGGCTGGCCGAGGAGCAGGGCGTGGAACTGGTCGAAGCGTGACGCGTCGGTAACAATGAACCCCATGACCACGGCTCCAGTGGCCGGCCAGGAGCGCAAGGCGCCTGGCCGGCCCCGCAACGCCCTCGCCGACGCCGCCATCCTCCACGCCGTGCTCGACCTGCTCAGCGAGGGCCAGACCGTCGCCGCCATCTCGATCGAGGCGGTCGCCGCCAAGGCTGGGGTGGGCAAGGCGACGATCTACCGCCGCTGGGCCAACAAGGAAGCCCTGATCATCGACGCCGTCGCCGCGATGAAGGGCCCGCTGCCCGACCTGGCCGGCGAGTCGGTCCGTGACGACCTGGTCACATTGATCAAGGCCAATCGCAGCAGCCGCCAGCACAACTACGGCAAGGTGACGGCCTGCCTCATGCCCGAGCTGATGCGCGACGAGCAGATCATGGCCGGCTATCAGGCGGTCATCGAGCCGCGGCGCGAGATCATGCGGAACGTGCTGCGGCGCGGCGTCGGGACCGGCGAGCTGCGGGCCGACCTCGACATCGAACTAACGCTGCTCATGCTGGTCGGCCCGAACATGCTCAACGGCCTGTTCCCCGAGAGGCCCCGGGTGCCCCAGGAGGGATTCGCCGAGGCGCTGGTCGACGCGGTGCTGCGCGGAGCGGCCGCTTAGATGCGATACCGGGCGTGGGCCCACTGGCACCACGCCCGGTACGCGCCTTGAAGGGTCCGCGTCGCTCCCACCCCCGTTGCGGGAACGACCCCCCGTTTCGGATCCTGTCGGCAACACCCACAATGCCGCCCGTGTGGCATCCGGATGCGGAATCCGAACGAATCCGGATGTGCGCAGTGGCAGGAGGGGACTACCGTCGGTGCTTCAACTTCGGACGACCCCCCCGGAGCACTCCGTGTCGCAGTTCGCCGCGCTGCCCGACCCCGGGCTCGCGCAGACCCTCGACGAGGTCGCCGTCTGCCTGCGCCTGCTCAAGACCTGGGCCGGCAACCCGTCGTACGAGACCATCACGGCCCGCGTGAACACCCGCCGGCCGCCGGGGGAGCAGGTCGGCAAGACCACCGTCGTCGACTGCTTCCGGACGGGGCGCCGCCGGCTCGACCCCGACCTGGTCGTCGCGGTGGTCGAGGCCCTGCACGCCGACCCCGGCTACACCAACCAGTGGCGGCAGGCGTTGCGCGTGGCCAGCGGCGAGAGCCAGGGCGCGGGCGCCCAGGTGCGGGTTCTCGGCAGCCTGCCCGCCCTGCCGGCCGGCTTCGTCGGGCGTACGCCGGAAATCGCCCCCGGCCCGGTGACCGTGCTCTCCGGGATGGCCGGGTCCGGCAAGACGACACTCGCGCTGCAGACAGCCCACCGGCTCGCGACCACCCGGCCGTTCGACCACGTGCTCGCGGTCAACCTGCGCGGCAGCCATGCCGACCAGCCCCCGGCCGGCCCCGACGCGGTGCTCGACGGCTTCCTGCGCCTGCTCGGCGTCCCGGGGCAGCACCTGCCGCACGGCCTCGCGGCCCAGTCCGCGGGCTACCGGGCCCGGCTCTCCGGCGCCCGGGTGCTGGTGCTGCTCGACGACGCGGCCGACGATTCCCAGGTACGTCCCCTGACAGCCCCCGGTCCCGGCAGCGTCACCCTGGTCACCAGCCGGCGCGCCCTCGACGGACTGACCGACGCCCGGCACGTCCCGGTCGGCGTGCTGCGACCCGCCGAGGCTCGTGAGTTGCTGCTGACCGCGGCGCCGCCCGGAGCCGACCCTGCGGCGGCCGACCGGATCGCCGAGACCTGCGGATATCTGCCGCTGGCGCTGGCACGCGTGGTCGCCCACATGCGCGACAGGCCCGGCTGGACGTTGGCTGACCACGCCGACTGGCTGGCCGAGCGCCGCCGCTCCGGGCGTCTCGACCCCGCCGTACGGCAGGCTCTGGACGTCTCGTACCGCAACCTGCCCGCCCGGGCCCGCGAGTTGCTGCGCCTGCTCGCCCACCACCCCGGCCACAGTTTCGACGCGCCCGCGGCGGCTGCGCTCACCGGTGCGCCCGCCGACGACGCGCTGCGCGAGCTGTCCGCCCAGAACCTGCTGCTCCCGGCCGGCCCCGGCCGCTGGGCGATGCACGACCTGGTGCGCGTGTACGCCGCGGGCCGCTCGGCCGACGAGGACCGGCGCAGCGACCGGCGAGCCGCCCTGACCCGCCTGTTCGACCACCTGCTGACCACCGGCGCCGACGAGGCCGAGCTGGACGCCGCAGCCGAGTACGCCGCCGCCGAGGGCAGGCCCCTGCACGCGACCCGCCTGCGTGGTCACCAATCCGCCCAGTAGTTTCCACGGCAGAAAGTGGAGCTTCACCAGTCCGTCTGGCTCTTCGGGACTCCGGCTGACAGGGCGTACGTCTCCGCCTCGGCGCGGGCTCGCTCGTCGCCCTTGGGGTAGCGGAAGACCTTGCCGGGGAAGACGACGAACGTTTCGCTGTCGGTGTCGAAGCTGACGTACCAGCCGGGGCCGGTCAGCGTCCGGGCGAAGTGTCCGGCGAGTTCGCCGGGGTCGGCCTGGCTGGAGAACTCGACCACGGTCCAGACGCTCGGCTGTTCCGGCGTGCTGTCGGGCACTTCCAGGCGTGACAGTCTTCGCAGCGTCAGTTCGGAGTCGTCGAACACCGACCCCGGACGCAGGCTCTCGACGATGACCGCGCCGTTCAGCACGTCGGACCCCCCTCGGGTCGCAGGGCTCGGGCGAGAAGCTCGTACGCCTCCTCCACCGCGCCGGCCGCACTCGGCAGGACGGTGGTTGCCGGGCGCAGGCGTATGACCTCGGTCAGGTCGTCGTACATGCCGGTCAGCACAGCCGAGCCGCCGCCTCGCTCGATGAGCTGGTGGTGGTGGCGGATCCAGGGGTCGTCGCTGTCGCGGGCGCGGCGGTGGAACCGGTCGATCGCCGCCTCCCGGTCGTCGATCAGGACGACCTCGTGGAACGTTGCGCCGTGTTCGTGCGCGAGCTTCTCCAGCCCGGCGATCTCGCCGGCTCGCGAATGGTATTGGGGCAGGACGACATCGCGGCCGTCGTCGAGGTGGGTGGCGGCCATCGCGCGGACCAGGCGCCACACCACGGGCCAGGTGTCGGTCTGCTCGTCCTGCCACCCGCCCACCAGGTGGTGCACCGTGTCGACGTCGAGGTTCAGGGTGCCCGGGTGGCGGTCGGCCCAGAGCGCCGACAAGGTGGACTTGCCGATGCCCGGCGGGCCGTTCAGATGAACCAGTCGCGCCATCCCGCGACCTTATCGGAGCGCCGGGGTCCGCAAGGGGTCGGCGAGCAGGGCGGCGAAGCCCAGGTCGGCCGCGCCCAGCAGGGTGGCGTCGCCGGCCAGGGCGGAGAGGCGCAGGCGGGCCCGCTCGCGGGAGACGGGCATCGCGTGGCGGGCGATGCGGGCGGCCACCTGGGGGGCGGCGGCCTCGTAGACGTCCCGGAGCATGCCGCCGAAGATGACGACGCCCGGGTTGAACAGGTTGATCAGGTTGGCTACGCCGATGCCCAGCCAGTCGCCGATCTCGGCCACGGCCCGGGCGGCGGCGGGGTCACCGGTCACGGCGTCGCGGGCCACCGCTCGTACGGCGTCGGCGCCGGACGGGCCGGGGGCGCGGCCCGCGGCCGCCAGCAGGGCGTACTCGCCGGTCTCGGCCTCCAGGCAGCCTTGGGAGCCGCACAGGCACGCTCGGCCGTCGACCGGGTTGACCAGCATGTGGCCCACCTCGGCGCCGTAGCCGGCGTCCCCGCCCAGCAGTTTGCCGCCGACCAGGATGCCACCGCCCACCCCCACGTCGCCGTGCAGGTAGATCAGGTCGGGGACGCCCACGCCGGCGCCTCGTTCGTGTTCGGCCATCGCGCCCAGATGGGCCTCGTTCCCGACGGCGACGGGCAGGCCCAGGTCGAGCGCCTCGGCCAGTTCGGCGCCGAAGGCCTGATCGACCCAGCCCAGCTCGGGGCCGTAGCGGACCATGCCGTCGCCGGGGCGGATCATGCCGCAGTAGGAGGCGCCGATCCCCACGCACACCGCGGCCGGGGGAGCGGCGTCGATCAGGGACCGGCCCAGCGACACCAGCTTGCGGACCACCGTTTCGAGATCGACGCCGATGCGGCTGCGCGGGGCCGAGCGGCGGTCGAGGATCGTGCCGCCCAGGCCGACCCGGGCGGCCGTCAAGCGGTCGACCGCCACGTCGAAGGCGAGCACGAAAAACCGCGGCGACGGGCGCACGACCAGCGACGGGCGACCGGCTCCGGTCGTACCGGACGGGGGTTGCTCGCCGACCAGGCCGGCCGCCACCAGCTCGGCCGTGAGCGCCAGGATCGTGCTGCGGTTGACGCCCATCCTCATCGCCAGCGCGGCACGCGACAGCGGCCCGCTCACATGCACGTGGTGGAGCAGGGCGCCCAGGCTCGATCGGTGTCGGTGCATCTCACCGGCCATCAAACGCGCCGCAACCCCGGTTGCCAAGGGCCCGCGCGGGGAAGCGGGCCGTCAGGGGCGTACGGGGGTGGCCCGCCAGATGCGGTCGAGGTAGTCGGCGACCGTACGGTCGGAGGAGAAGAAGCCGCTGTTGGCCGCGTTCAGGATCGACATGCGCGTCCACCGCTCCTGATCCTGCCAGGCCGCCGACACGTCGTCCTGGGCGTCGACGTAGGACCGGTAGTCGGCCAGCGTGAGGTATTCGTCGCGGTCGAGAAGCGAGTGCGCCACGTCGTGTCCGACCCCGCCGAAGGCGCCGGCCAGAACGGCGTCCAGCGCTGCCTTCAGTTCCGGGTCCGAGTCGTAGTACGACCGGGGCTGGTACGCGGCGCCGCGCAGCGCGGCGGCGCCGGTCGCGTCCAGCCCGAACAGGAAGAAGTTCTCGTTGCCGACCCTGTCCCGGATCTCGACGTTCGCGCCGTCGAGGGTGCCGATGGTGATCGCCCCGTTCAGCGCGAGCTTCATGTTGCCCGTACCGGAAGCCTCCTTGCCGGCCATGGAGATCTGCTCGCTCAGATCGGCGGCCGGAATGATCTTCTCGGCCAGCGTGACGTTGTAGTTCGGTGGGAACACCACACGCAGCAGCCCGGACGCGACCGGGTCGGCCTCGATCGTCGCCGCCACCGCGTTGATCAGGTGGATGATCGACTTGGCTGCGGTGTACGCCGGCGCCGCCTTGCCGCCGAACAGGATCGTGCGCGGCACCCCGAACCGGCCCGGGTCGGACTTCAGCCGGTGATACAGCGTGATGATGTGCAGCAGCTTCAACTGCTGCCGCTTGTACTCGTGGAACCGCTTGATCATCACGTCGAGCAGCGCCCCGGGGTCGCCCAGGCCGAGGGCCGCCTTGGCCCGTCGCTTCTCGGCGCGCCACTGCGCCCGGAACGCGCTGTCCTCGGCCAGCGGCGCCAGTCCCGCCAGCAGCGACAGGTCGCGCAGCCAGGCGTCCGTGCCCAGCCCCGAGGTGATCAGCGTCGACAGCCCGGGGTTGGCCAGCCGCACGAACCGCCGCGGGGAGACGCCGTTGGTCACGTTGCGGAACCGGTCGGGCCACAGCGTCGCGAAGTCGTGGAAGGTCGTCGCCGTCAGCAGCTCGGAGTGCAGCTCGGCCACGCCGTTGACCGCGAACGTGCCGGTGACGGCCAGGTTGGCCATCCGGACCCGGCGCTCCGGCTCCTCCTGGATCAGGGACATCCGCCGTACGCGGTCGAGGTCGCCGGGGAAGCGGGAGCGGACCTCGCCGAGCAGCCCGTCGTTGATCCGGTAGATGATCTCGAGGTGCCGGGGGAGGAGCCGGCCCAGCACGGCCACCGGCCACGTCTCCAGCGCCTCGGGCAGCAGCGTGTGACAGGTGTACGCGAAACTCTGCCGGACGATCGACCAGGCCTGGTCCCAGTCCAGCCCCTCCTCGTCGACCAGCAGCCGCATCAGCTCCGGAATGGCCAGCGTCGGATGCGTGTCGTTGAGCTGGATGACCGCCTTGGCCGGGAACTCGGCCCAGTCGTGGTTGCGGAACCGGAACCGCCGGATGATGTCGCGCAGCGAGCACGACACCAGGAAGTACTGCTGCTTGAGCCGCAGCTCGCGGCCCGACTCGGTGCTGTCGTCGGGGTAGAGCACCTTGCTGATGTTCTCGGCCCGCACGGCCTGGTCGACGGCCTCGGCGTACTGCCCGGCCGAGAAGCGGGACAGGTCGAACGACGCCTCGGTGGCGCGGGCCCGCCACAACCGGATGAAGTTGACCGTCTCGGTGCCGTAGCCGGGAACCAGCAGGTGGCTCGGCTCGCCGTCGATGACCTCACCGGGCACCCAGCCGTCGGGACCGACGTGGCCGTAGAAGCCGACCCGGTTCCGGTCGTCCGGGGCCGGGAACTCCCACGGGTCGCCCTGGAAGGCCCAGTCGTCGGGCTTCTCGACCTGTTCGCCGTTCTCGAACGACTGCTTGAAGATTCCCAGGTCGTAGCGGATGCCGTAGCCGACCGCGGGAATGTCCATGGTGGCGAGCGAGTCGAGCAGGCAGGCGGCGAGCCGGCCGAGGCCGCCGTTGCCCAGGCCCGGCTCGACGTCGAGCGCGGCCACCTCGGCCGGGTCGAAGCCCAGGGCCTTGAGCGCGGCCGGCGCGACGTCGGTGGTGCCGCTGTAGAGCAGGTTCTGCTCCAGTTGGGGACCGAGCAGGTACTCCGCTGACAGGTAGTACACCCAGCGGGGGTTGCTGTCGTACTGCGCGGCCGCGGTGCGGGCGCGGCGGGCGGCGAGCCGGTCACGCACGGTGAGAGCCAGAGTCTCGTACGCGTCCTGCGCGCTGGCCGACTCGACCGTGGTGCCACGCCGGTAGTACAGGTTGCTGAGCAGGTCCTGCTCGAACTCTGCCGGCGTGCTCCCCAGCGGCCGCAGCCCGTGACGAAGGTCCATGCCCGCAGCCTTCCGCACCCAGGTGTCCGGCAACAGAAGGGGGGCGACTTCTCGACAAAGGTCACACCAAGGCAAGGTCAACGTCAAGGTCAACGTCAAGGTCAACTTCAAGGTCAAGTTCGTGCTGTCGTGGCGGGGTGGGGGGTGCAGACCGTCGCTCACGCCGAGGGCCCGGGCGGGCCGAGCAGGCGCTGGCGCGCCTGAACGCTCGGCCCACCCGGGCGACCTGAGTGAATGGTGGCGCTCGAAACGTCAAACCCAGCGGCGTGCTCGAAACGTCAAACCTAGCGGCGCGCTCGAAAGGTCAAACACCCAGCGGGCGCTCGGAAGGGTCAGCGAGCGTCGGCGTAGTCGGCGTCGGGGAATCTGTCGTACATGAGGTCGCCCTCGATGCCGTGCTCGACGAGCATCTTGAGGGAGGCGAGCACGAGGGTGAAGCCGGACATCGTCTCCACGGCGACGGCGGCGGGTTCGTCGCCGCCGAACTCGGTGACCCGGATCCCGACGAGGGTGGCGTCGCCGCGGTCCTCGAACGTGATCGTGAGCGGCTGACCGTCGTCCCAGCGCAGGTCGAGCTGCCGGCCGGGTTCGGCCGCGAGGACCTCGACGTCGGTCTCGGCGCCGGCGATCTTGAAGGCCCAGCGCACCCGGGCGCCGGTCTCGAGCCGTCCTGAGCTGTGCGCGAGCCAGAACTTCCGGATGATTGCGGGATCGGCGAAGGCCTCGTAGACCTCGGCCGACGGTCGGCGGACGAGCAGGGAGACGTCGACCACGGGCGTCCAGGTGCTCATGGTGGTCACCACATCACGGGCGTGGACGGCCCGCAACCCGCCACGCTGCCGTGAACATGCCGTTTCCGGTTCGTTGACAGGGCGTCACCGGATCGATCAGGATGACTCCATGTCGCGAATCTGGGAGCGCTCCCGCACGGTGGCCATAGTGGGGTCAGCCGTACTGCTGGCGGCCGGGGCCGCCGCGCCGGCTGCCCACGCCGCCGAGGTGGAGCAGGTGGTCAACGGTGGTTTCGACAACGGCACGGCGCCGTTCTGGGCCAATGCGGAGATGACGCTGGCGCTCGAGGACGGCCGGGCCTGTGTGGACGTGCCGGGGGGCACGGCCAACAAGTGGGACGCGATCGTCGGGCAGAACGACATCGACCTCGTGGCGGGGGAGAACTACCGATTCTCGTTCGACGCGAGCGGGGCTCCCGCCGGGCGCAGCGTCCGCGCGGTGGTCGGCCTGGCCGTCGACCCCTACGACACGTACTTCGAGCAGTCGCCCGTGCTCGGTGACACCCAGCATTACGAGTGGACGTTCACCGCCGGCACGACGACGGCTCAGGCCCAGATCGCCTTCCAGCTCGGCGGCAGCCCCGAGCCGTGGCGGTTCTGCCTGGACAACGTCTCCCTGGTCGGCGGCGTCCCGCCCGAGGTGTACGAGCCCGACACCGGCCCGCGCGTGCGGGTCAACCAGGTCGCGTACCTGCCGAAGGGCCCGAAGGCGGCCACCCTGGTGACCACCGCGACCGCCGCCCTGCCCTGGCAGCTGGCCGACCGGACCGGCAAGGTCGTGGCGCGCGGCCAGAGCAAGCCCCGGGGCGTCGACGTCTCGTCCGGGCAGAACGTGCACACCATCGACTTCGGGCGCTACATCCGCAAGGGAAGCGGCTACACGCTGACGGCCGACGGCGAGACCAGCCGCCCGTTCGCGATCGGCGCCGACGCGTACGAGAAGCTCCGCTCCGACGCGCTCAAGTTCTATTACACCCAGCGCAGCGGGATCGCGATCGACGACGCCCTGCGGCCCGGCTACGGCCGCCCGGCCGGGCACGTCGACGTCGCGCCCAACCAGGGTGACGGGAACGTTCCCTGCCAGGCCGGGGTGTGCGACTACCGGCTCGACGTGCGCGGCGGCTGGTACGACGCCGGCGACCACGGCAAGTACGTCGTCAACGGCGGCATCTCGGTGTGGGAGCTGCTCAACGCGTACGAGCGCAGCCCCGGCCTGAAGAAGGTCGGCCTGAACATCCCGGAGAGCGGCACCCGCACCCCCGACCTGCTCGACGAGGTGCGCTGGGAGCTCGACTTCCTGCTCCGCATGCAGGTGCCGGCCGGTCAGCCGTACGCCGGCATGGCCCACCACAAGATCCACGACCAGGCCTGGACCGGGCTGCCCCTGATGCCGCACCTCGACCCGCAGCCGCGTGAGCTGCACCCGGTGTCGACCGCGGCCACGCTCAACCTGGCCGCCACCGCCGCCCAGGCCGCGCGCATCTACAAGACGTACGACCCCGCCTTCGCCCAGAAGGCGCTGGCCGCCGCCCGTACCGCCTACGCGGCCGCCCAGGCCAACCCCGACCGGCTCGCCCCCGAGTCCGACGGTGTCGGCGGTGGCGCCTACAACGACGCCAAGGTCTCCGACGACTTCTACTGGGCCGCGGCCGAGTTGTTCCTGACCACGGGGGAGAAGAAGTACCAGGCGGATGTGCTCTCGTCGCCCGAGCACACCGCCGACGTGTTCGGCGCCGGCGCCTTCGACTGGGGGAACACCGCCGCAGCGGGTCGCCTGGACCTGGCGCTGGTGCCGAACCGCCTGCCCGGCCTGGCCGCGGTCAAGGCGTCGGTGATCGCCGGGGCCGAGAAGTACCTGGCCATCCAGCGCAACCACGCGTACGGCGTCCCCTACGCCCCGGCCAACAACATGTGGGACTGGGGCTCCAACAGCACGATCCTCAACAACATGGTCGTCATCGCGGCGGCGCACGAGCTGACCGGCCGCGACAAGTACCGCGACGGCGTGCTGACCGGCCTCGACTACATCTTCGGCCGCAACGCGCTCAACATCTCGTACGTCACCGGCTACGGCACGGTCAGCTCGCAGAACCAGCACAGCCGCTGGTACGCCCGGCAGCTCGACCCGGCCCTGCCCAACCCGCCGAAGGGCACGCTGGCCGGCGGGGCCAACTCGTCGATCCAGGACCCGTTCGCGCAGAGCAAGCTCACCGGCTGCGTCGGCCAGTTCTGCTACATCGACGACATCCAGTCGTGGTCGACCAACGAGCTGACCATCAACTGGAACGCGCCACTGGCCTGGATCGCCGCGTACGTGGCCGAGCTCTAAAAGGGATCGCCCCGGTGGCGCGGGTGAGTCTACGGTGACGGAATGTCCGCCGAAGCCGCCCGCGCCGCCGAGATCCTGAACCAGCTCGCCACCCCGGTGCGGTTGCGGGCGTTCGCCGAACTCGTGCGCCGGGGCGCCGAGGGCGCCTCGATCGCCGAGCTGGCCTACACGATCGACGTTCCCGTGCAGGCCGCCGGCGAGACCCTGGCCCGCCTGGTTGGCGCGGGCCTGGCCACCGGCACGGGCAACGGGATCTACCGCGCGTCTCCCGGCATCCTGCGCGAGACCGCGCAGGCCCTCGACCGCGAGCAGCCGATCACCGTGTTTCTCGGCGACTATCCGCAGCTGCGCGGCAGTTTCACCCACGGGCGCCTGACGACGATGCCGCCCACCCTCAGCGAGCGCTACGCCCTGCTCGGCGAGCTGCTGGCCCGCTTCCTGGCGCTCGAGGGCCTGCACGACGAGGGTGAGATCAACCGGCGGCTGTCCGCGGTCACCGACGACGTGGCGGCGGTGCGCCGCATGCTCGTCGAGACGGGCTGGCTCGAACGCGACCAGGCCGGCACGACGTACGGCGCCGGCCGCCCGGCGCCGCAGCAGGCCCGCATGATTTGACCCGCGTCCAGCGGGTATTCCGTCAGGCTATGGCGCTGCCGATCGAGGACTACGCGATCATTGCCGACACCCAGACGTCCGCGCTCGTCGGGCGGAACGGTTCGATCGACTGGCTCTGCGTGCCGCGTTTCGACTCCGGCGCCATCTTCGCCGCCCTGCTCGGCGACGAGAAGAACGGCCACTGGACGATCGCTCCGGACGGTGACTTCGTCGCCCGCCGGAAGTACCGCGACGAGACCATGGTGCTCGAGACGGAGTTCGAGACCGCCGGCGGCGTGGTGCGCCTGATCGACTTCATGCCGCCGCGCAACGAGTCCCCGACGGTCGTCCGGATCGTCGAGGGCGTGCGCGGCGAGGTGCCGATGACCATGGTTCTCCGACTGCGGTTCGACTACGGCAACGTGGTGCCCTGGGTCTATCGGGAGCAGGACGACCTGGTCGCGGTGGCCGGACCGGACGCGGTCTGGCTGCGGACACCCGCCGCCCTGGAGGGCGAGAACCTGGCGACGGTGGCCGGCTTCACCGTCCGCGCCGGCGACCAGGTCCCGTTCGTGCTCACCTGGCGGCCGTCGCACCTGACCCGCCCCGAGCCGATCGACGCCGTGCACCAGCTGGGCGTCACCGAGGGCTACTGGCGGGGCTGGATCTCGGCCTGCACGTACGAGGGGGAGTGGCGCGACGCGGTGGTCCGCTCCCTGCTGACGCTCAAGGCCCTGACGTACGCGCCCACGGGTGGCATCGTCGCGGCGGCCACCACGTCGCTGCCGGAGAAGCTCGGCGGCGTCCGCAACTGGGACTACCGTTTCTGCTGGCTGCGCGACGCCACGATCACGCTGCAATCGTTGCTGTACAGCGGTTTCCAGTCCGAGGCCACGGCCTGGCGCAAGTGGCTGCTGCGCGCGATC
Source organism: Paractinoplanes polyasparticus (assembly GCF_019710575.1). Classification (GTDB taxonomy): domain Bacteria; phylum Actinomycetota; class Actinomycetes; order Mycobacteriales; family Micromonosporaceae; genus Actinoplanes; species Actinoplanes polyasparticus. Next base: position 72,183 of record NZ_JAHWFK010000016.1, read on the forward strand.
GCCGGCAACCCGGCCGAACTGCAGATCATGTACGGCGTGGCCGGCGAACGGCGCCTCGACGAGTACATCGCGCACTGGCTCACCGGGTACGACGGCAACCCCGTACGCATCGGTAACGCCGCCGCCGAGCAGTTCCAACTCGACGTGTACGGCGAAGTGATGGACGCCCTGCACCAGGGCCGCCGCGCCGGGCTGAAGGCCGACGACCCGTCGTGGGGCCTGCAGGTCAAACTGATGGAGTTCGTCGAGCAGCACTGGCGCGACCCCGACGAGGGCATCTGGGAGGTGCGCGGCGGCCCGCAGCAGTTCGTCCACTCCAAGCTGATGGCCTGGGTGGCCGCCGACCGCGCCGTGAAGGCGGTCGAGGAGTTCGACCTGGACGGCCCGCTCGACCGCTGGGCCGCCCTGCGCGACGAGATCCGGGACGAGATCCTGACCCAGGGCTACGACCGGCAGCGCAAGACGTTCACCCAGTTCTACGGATCGTCCGAGCTGGACGCCGCGCTGCTGATGGTGCCCCTGGTCGGCTTCCTGCCGGCCGACGACGAACGCGTGGCCGGTACGGTCGCCGCCATCGAGCAGGAGCTGCTGGTCGACGGCTTCGTCCAGCGCTACACCCAGCATCCCGGCACCGACGTGGACGGCCTGCCCCCGGGCGAGGGCGCCTTCCTGGCCTGCACGTTCTGGCTGGCCGACAACTACGCCCTCATGGGCCGTCACGACGAGGCCAGGGAGACCTTCGCCCGCCTGCTCGCCCTGCGCAACGACGTGGGCCTGCTCTCCGAGGAGTACGACACCGAGGCCGGCCGCCTGGTCGGCAACTTCCCCCAGGCCTTCAGCCACGTCCCCCTGATCGACACCGCCCGCACCCTGACCGCGGCGCTGGCCCCGACCGAGGCCCGGGCCGGCGAAGGCCTCCGCTGAGTCACCGGCGGTGCCAGGATGATCCAATGCCGTACGGATACGTCAACTCGATGAAGACCAGGGCCGGCCGCCGCGACGAGGTGGCCGCCATCCTCACCGGCGGAGCCGACGGGCTGCGCGCGGCCGGCTGCCGCCTCTACGTGGTGGGTCTGGACGCGGCCGACGACGTCACCATCTGGGTGACCGAGGTGTGGGAGTCGAAGAAACACCACGACGCATCGTTGCAGCTGCCCGAGACACGCGCCGCGATCACCCAGGCCATGCCCATGCTGACCGGCGAGTTCAGCAGCCGCGAGACGATCATCGCGGGCGGTCTCGGGGTCACCGCCGGCTGAGCCGCTTTTGTCGTACCGCCCTGTCATTCTCTCTGCCATGACTGAGCAACGGGTAGCGGTGGTGACCGGTGCGAGCCGGGGAGTGGGCAAGGGGATCGCGCTCGCGCTCGGCGCGGCCGGGCACGTCGTCTACGTGACCGGCCGTTCGACGGGCGATCGGGTGACCTTCCCGGCGGTGGGCGGCACGGTCGACGAGACGGCCCGGGCGGTGACCGCCGCCGGCGGCACCGGCGTGGCCGTGGCCTGCGACCATACCGACGACGAGCAGACGGCCGCGCTGTTCGAGCGCGTGCGGGCCGAGCACGACGGGTTCGACCTCCTGGTCAACAACGTGTGGGGCGGCTACGCCGCCTACCACGAGGACCGCCACACGGACATGGAAGGGCCGTTCTGGCAGCAGCCGTTGCGCGTGTGGGACGACATGTTCGCGTCCGGTGTCCGTGCGCACTACGCGGCGACCGTGCTCGCGGTGCCGGTGCTTCGGCCCGGTGCGCTTGTCGTCACGGTGTCGTTCTTCCCCGGCAGCTACCTCAACGGGGACGACCAGGTCGCGTACAGCGTGGCCAAGGCGGCCGACGACCGGATGGTCGCGGTGACCGCCGCTCAGCTGGCCACCCGCGACGTCACCGCGGTCGCCCTGTATCCCGGGCTCGTTCGCACCGAAGGCGTGATGCGGGCCGCGAGCTTCTTCGACCTGTCCAACTCGGAATCCCCCGAGTTCGTCGGCCGGGCGGTCGCGGCCCTGGCGGCCGATCCCGACGTACGGCGTCACACCGGCCGCTGCCTGGTCGCGGCCGAGGTGGCTGCCGAGTACGGCTTCACCGACCTGGACGGCTCCCGCCCATCGTCCATCCGCACGCACTTCGCGGAGCGCGGCACCGCCGACGCTGTTCCAGCTCAGGAGCCACTGTCACACGAGCAGCCTTCGAAGCTCGGATAGCCGGTCGAACAGGTCGGGCAGGCCGCGTACTCCGTTGCGTGCGGACTCGTGCGACAGCGCGAGGTCGGGGCCGGTGCTCGCCTCGCCACCGGCGAGGCAGCGCACGATGTTCCACCGGGTGAACCCCAGCCAGCCGCCGACCATGAACACGAACCAGCTCGGACCCGGCGGCGGCAGCGTTCCGCCCCCGGCGACGTAACCATCGAGAACCGAGTGGAAGATCGCGGGCCTGATGTCGTCGAGCCCGGCCCCCTTCGCGAGGCTGAGCGCGGTCGAGCCCAGCTCGCCGGACAGGTCCAGCATCCCCGAGAGCTCCCAGTCGAGCACCACCGGCCGGCCGTCGCGGGCGAGCAGGTTCCACGGCTGGATGTCCCGGTGCGTCAGCACGACGGGGCCGGGCCGCTCACAGGTGTCGACGAACCGGGCGATCGCGAGGAACGTCTCGACCTGGGCAGCGAGTTCGCCGCCCCACGGCTGCCCGGTGGCCGTCGCCCGCTCGGCGAGCTCGGCCCAGTCGTACGGCACCGGGTCCTCGCCGGGCGCGGTGGTCCACTCGACGTCGAGCGCGTGCAGGCGCGCCAGGATCTCGCCGATCTCGAACGCGTACGCCGCCGACACGGGTTCTTCCGGGATCTTCTCGCCCTCGACCCACCGGTGGACGAGCATGTCGTGGCCGGCCGAGATCGGCTCCGGCATCGGGATGCCGGCGGCGAAGGCCGCCCGCTCGAACCGGAACACGTCCTCGGCGCGGTAGGCCGACCGGCTCAGCTCCTTCACCGCGAACGATCCCCGGTCGGTGTCGAGCCGGAACATCCGGTTCGCGAACCCACCGTGCACGCGAACCATCGGACCGACCGGCGTGCCGAGATGCGAGAGGTCCACCTTGGGCAATTTAGATCCGGCAGACTGTCCACGCACCCGCTTTACTTCGGGATGGGTGCTCAGAGCGACGACGAGGTCGCCCGGGCGATGTTCCTCGGCCGTGCGACGGTCAAGACGTACCTGAACCGCCTCCTGAGCAAGCTGCGCCAGCGCGGCCGGGTGCAAGCCGTTGTGCTGGCCGACGAAACCGGGCTGATCCAGCTGGGCGACGAGACAGGGGGCTGACGCCCCCGGCGTTGCTCCGGCGGAGGTCGGTGATCGTTACCGGTCGGCATGTTCTCGCGCGGACGGTCATCGACCGGGCCGGCTCGCCCCCGGCGTCCAACGTGTAGTGGCGGCATAGGCGGCGGAGACGTAGTCGCGGCTTCGGTCGGCTCCCAGGATCCCGGGTGCCATGCGGTTCATGACGTACGCGATGGTCAGGCGGCGGTCCAGGTCGACGACGGCCATGGAGCCACCCCAGCCACCCCAGTAGGCGACCCGTCCGGTCGGTATCCACGGCAGGGTGCGCGGGTCGGCGATGGCGAAGCCCAGACCCCACCGTACGTGCAGGCCGTTGACCAGATCTGTGCCGTTGGTCTGTTCGTCGAGGATCCGGGCCGAGGCGCCGGGCCGGAGCAGCCGGGACGTGCCTGCCACGCCGTCGCGGGAGAGCGCGGACAACATGGTCGCCACCCCGTGGGCGGTGGTGTGGCCGTTGGCGGCGCCGATCTCCGCGGCCCGCCACGCGGCAGTGTTGGCGTCGTCGGCGGTGAAGGCGGGACCGGTGAACGTTCTGGCGGCCGGGCCGTCCGCGTCGAGGTTGCCGGGCGCGGCCGGCGGAGGCGCGATCACATCGGCGACCCGGGCCAGGTCGGCCGGGGCCACGCCGAGCTGAAAGTGGCCGCGAGCGGGCCGGCGACCTCCTGGGCGATGAAGTCACGCAGGGTTCGTCCGTCGACCCGGCGCACCAGTTCGCCCAGCAGTGTCCGTAGGTGAGCACGTGATAGCCGGAGGCGGTGCCCGGCGTCCACCACGGCGCCTGACCGGCCAACCGTCCGGCGGCGCGCTGCGTGTCGTAGAGGTCGGTCAGGGTGGCCGGTTGGTCGAGCAGGTGGGTCACGTCTGCGTGCGGTCATCTGCCCGATCGTCATAGGCACAGCGGTTTCTGCTGCTTGTCCCACGTCGCCGTCATGGCAGGACGGCGATCCTCCGGACAACCGCCGGTAAGGATCGCCGCAAGGCCGGCTCGATTTCAGGTAGTGCCTTCGCCGTCCTGCGCCGACGCCCGGGTGGCGGCCAGGTGGTGCAGGACGCCGCCGGTCCAGGGCGGGAATCCGGCGGCGAGCACCGAGGCCACGTCGGCGCCGGCCTGGTCGATCACCAGGCCGGCCTCGAGCGCGCGACGGGCGGCGTCGGCCATGGCGTCGGGCTCGGGTCCGGCGTCCAGCAGGGTCTGGACGAACGAGGTGCTGCCGTCGTGGATCATCACGGGGATGCCACCCGCGGCGCGGACCTCGGCGGCCGCTTCGGGGGAGCCGCCGGTGATCTCGACGACCGGTGCTCCCGGGGCGAAGAACACGGCGGCCAGCGGGTTCGCGACGACCTGCGGAAACCTGCGAACAGTGGGCCCGGGCGCGGCGGCCCGGGACTTCGCCGGTTGCGAGGGTCCGGCGACGGTCCGCATGGCGTAGAACAGGTAGCTGAGGGCCGGGAACTCGGGTGCGCTCAGCAGCGTACGGAAAGCGGCCGTTTCGATCTCGAAGGCCTGCTCCATCGGTGCCGCCGCGCTGGCGACAGCCACGTCCAGGACCGCCGCCAGCGCCCGGACCGGGGAACCCGCAGACCTGCGGCGTACTTCGTCGGCGAGGCCGGGTGGCTCCTCGGCGCCGCCGGGAATCTGATAACCGGGCTGCTCCCAGCGCTGCCGGAACGGGCCTCGGGGTTGGGCCAGCACCCAGGTGTGAGCGGCGCTCACCACGTCGTCGGCGAGTTCGTCGACCAGGCCGGCGGCCAGTGCCTGCGCGGGGTGGAAAGCGGTGCCGGGACCGACGATGTCCAGGACGGCTGCGGTGATGCCGGAAAGGCGGGTCACCCGGACCACGCCGCCCCCGCCGGGCATGATGCCCATCCCGGTCTCGGCGAGCGACCAGATCGCCGACGGGTTCGCCGTCCCGACACGATGATGGCAGGCCAGCGCGATCTCGAAGCCGCCGCCGAGCGCCGAGCCGTTGAGCGCGGCGGCGACCGGCCGGCCCAGCGTCTCCAGCCGGCGGGCCTGGTCGCGCAGCGGCACCAGCAGGTCGTAGGTCTCGGCGGCCTCCTCCGCGGTGATCTCGCCCGGCTCGAAATCCGGCCCGGAGACGAACGACCGCTTCGCCGACGTGAGCACCACGCCGCGCAGACGGTCCAGGTGCGCGGTCAGATCGTCGAGACACGCGGCGAACCCGTCGTAGTGCCGTCGGTTGAGCATGTTGGCGGTGCGGCCGGGATCGTCCAGGGTCACCGTGACCACGCCGTCGGCGTCCCAGACCCAGCGGACCGCCCCGAACTGTTGGATGTTCGTCATACCGTCAGGCTAGGCGAAGGTATGACGATCGTCCAACGGTAGTGTGGGGGTGTGGCGAGCGACGACGACCCGGTACCCGACATGCGCGGCGTAGCTCTGGTCGACGTGTTGCGGGCGGTCGCCGACCCCATCCGCTTGCGCATCGTGCAGACCCTCGCCGACGGCCGGCAGCACGGCAAATGCGGGACGCACTGGAACTTCGGCGTGCACAAATCGACCATGACGCATCACTTCCGCATACTCCGGCAGGCGGGACTGACCCGCACCACCGTGGCCGGCCGCACCCATGCGATCGAGCTGCGGCGGGACGAACTGGATGCGCGCTTTCCGGGGCTGATCGCCGCGCTGATCGCCGAGCCGGGCGGGCGATCCCACCGATCGGCTGTCGGCGACGAAGCCTACGGCCGTCACCCCCGCTGAACGCCGATCACCAGCGGATGGCTGGGCTGAAGCGCATGTTCACCGCGGGTGGTTGGCCTACGCCCTGGTGGCTCTCGTAGCACGCCCGTTGCGCTGGCGTCCGGAGCGCCAGTAACAGGCGTAACTGGTGGATCATGAGGTGCGGTCGGGGATTGCGCGGAGCCGGTCGAGGGTCTCGGCGAGGTCGAGTGTGGCTTGACAGGAGTCGATTCGCTTGTCGTATCCGGTGGCCAGGCCGCGCCAGTGTTTGCGCCGGTTGAAGCCGCGTTCGACCTCGTTGCGTTGGCGGTAGGCGGCCGGAGGCGAGACAACATCGAGGCGCCTGCCGGCCATCTCCACGTACGGGTGAACCGGGCCGCGTCGTTGAACTGGGGCTGACCGCGGGACGTGGCGGCAGTAAAGGTGTCTCGTGCAGGGGAGAGCAACTGTGACCAACATTCATCGCCTGACGTCCGCCGTGGCCGCGGTCTTGATCGCCACTCTCGGCCTAGCGGTTGCATCTACGCCTGCTTCCGCCGTAACTGGATCCGATGTCGGGAACTGCCTCTACTCCATCGGGATCTACGAGACCCACCTCGGCATCCCGCGCAAGGTGGTTTTCAGCGGACCGGTGGGGCCAGGGCAGCAACTACCTGCTACGGCCGTCGTAGTGAACGGCAATATCGATGTTGCGGGCAACTACTCCTGCTCGGCGGCAACAGTTCAGTTCAGGCTACAGACGAAGGTCTGCGGCACGTTCGGCTGCGACTGGAAGACCAAGTCTGAGACGAACACCGTGCGCTTGCCCGCCGATGGCCGCGTACCGACCGAACTACGTATGGACTGCCGGCAAGGAACACACTCCTACCGACTTCAAGCCGCCGTCACGCATGTCGAACTGACCCCGGAGGACAACGCTGGCAGATGGTATCCGCAGCTCACTACCGTAACGAACAACCACGAGGGGCTGGACGACAAGATCGCCTGTTAGCAAGTACATCGGCGCGGCCCCGACCTCCCACACGGGGTAAGTCGGGGCCGAGTCATGTTCGGCGGGCGGGCACGGTCTGCGCGGCCGGGAGCGCCGATTCCCGAGCCGCGCCTTGAAGATGCAGAGAAAGTTCTCACCTGCTCAACAGGCAGCGCATGTCCTCCGAGTGCGGATGTCACGCCGGCTCAGGTCCCGGACGCGGCTGAGGTCGCGGTGGCGGAGATGCGGCGGGAGCATCCACGGTGGGGATCCCGCAGGATACGTCCGGAGATGCTGCGCAAGCCGGCTGCTTGGTCCAGCGGAACTCTGACGGTGCCCTCGGAACGCACGATCGACCGGATCCTGCGACGTCAGGGGCTGCTGCGGTCGCGGCCGCGGAAACGGCCGAGGGATTCGTTCGTGCGGTGGGAACGTCCGGCGGCGATGCAGTTGTGGCAGCTCGACATCGTCGGCGGTCTGCAGCTGGTGACGCCGGCGACCGGGGTGCTGGGGACGCGAGGTTGATCACCGCCGTGGATGACCATTCCCGGTGCTGTGTCATCGCGAAGGTGGTCGAGCGGGCCACCGCCCGCGCCGTCTGCCTGGCCCTGGCCGAGGCGCAGGTTCTGTCCGCATGTGCTGCGAAAAACGCCACCACCGCCGATATGCAGTAGGGTTTGGGCTCGCTTCACAGGGGCGTGCCGGTAGAGCGGGTCAACGGGGCGCACAGCCTGCAGCACGAGGCCTCCGAGTGCGCAGCTCGTCAGCGGTTGGTCAGGCTGAAGTGCATGTAGTCCTTGAGGCTGGTCCAGCGGCCACCCCAGTGGAAGCCGTTCCAGAGGAAGGCCCGGGCGGCGCCGTCGCGGTGGATCATGCCGATCAGGTACTGGCTGCGGTTCAGGTAGAAGGCGCTGTTCGCCGGCGAGAGGGAACTGCCGCGCAGCATCGGGTTCTGGAACGGGTTGATGTCGATGGCTGTGCCGGTGGCGTGTTCGGACCAGACCCCTGTGCCGCCTACGTTTCGGCAGTTGTAGCCGGCGGTCACCACGGCCATGTTGCGTTGCTGGGGCATGTTGACGCGCATGGGGGCCATGGCCATGATGCGGAAACGCCAGTTGTAGAGGATCCGGAAGACCTGCTGAGCGCGGCGAGCCACGTCGTAGCGGACGACCACGCTGCCCACATGGTAGGTGCCGTTGAAGTCTATGTAGGACACCCAGACCTTGCGCAGGTTGCCGGCGATCACGGGGCAACCGGGCTTCCAGTTCACCTCGGCGGCGGTCACCGGGAGGATCTTGGACTGGAACGGGGGCAGCAGGGCCGGCGGTTCGGTCAGGCGCAGCACGGCGTCGGGCTGGATCGCGTTGTTCAGCGGGAGCTGGTTCCAGGCGGCCAGGTTCTTGGCGCTCACGTTGTAGCGGGCGCCGATCCAGCTCAACGTCTCACCGGGACGGACCACGTGCCACGCCGCCGCTGCCCGGCCTGCCGCTGCGGCCTGAGCGGGAATCAGGAACAGCGCGAACAGCAGGGCGGTCAGGGCGGCGGCAGGGAGTCTCTTGGGCACGGGTACAGACCGTACGAAGGGACTCGGGCGTGTCGCAGGAAAACGTGAAACTTACCCAAGTTAGGCGAGCGCCACCGGCACGGGTTGCAGGGTGACGCGTACGGGCGTGCCGGGCGTCAGCGAGCCGAGCCGGTCGGTCGCCACCTGGGCCACCACCAGGACGTCCCCGACCGTGACGGTGACCTTGCTGATCGGACCCAGGAAGCTGGTCGTCAGCACCCGGCCGTTGCCGTCGGTCTCCGGTGTGACCTGCACGGACTCCGGTCGTACGAGGGCCGTGACCGCAGCCGGCGACGCGGGCGCGAGCAGCGGCAGCAGCGTGCCCAGCACCTCGACCTCCTGGCCCACCACGCGGCCGGGAAGCCGGTTGCTCAAGCCCACGAACTCGGCCACGAACGGCGTCGCGGGAGTCAGGTAGATGTCGGCCGGGGCAGCCAGCTGCTCCAGCTTGCCGGAGCGCATGACACCCACCCGGTCGGCCACGGCGAGCGCCTCCTCCTGGTCGTGCGTGACGAACAGCGTCGTCGTGCCGACCTCGGTCTGGATGCGGCGGATCTCGTCGCGCAGCTGCACGCGCACCTTCGCGTCCAGCGCCGACAGCGGCTCGTCGAGCAGCAGCACGCTCGGCTCGATGGCCAGCGCCCGGGCCAGGGCCACCCGCTGCTGCTGGCCACCCGACAGCTGGTGCGGGTAGCGGTCGGCGAACTGGGCGATCCCGACCAGCTCCAGCATCTCCTTCGCCCGTGCGGACGACTTCGAACGGCCGCGCAGTGACAACCCGAACGACACGTTGGCCTGGGCGGTCAGATGCGGGAACAGGCTGTACGCCTGGAAGACCATGCCCATGTCGCGCCGGTTGGCCGGCTGGCTGGTGACGTCCTTGCCGCCCACGAGCACCTGCCCGCTGTCGGCGTCCTCGAGGCCGGCCAGCACGCGCAGCGCCGTCGTCTTGCCGCAGCCGGACGGGCCGAGCAGCGCTACGAACTCGCCCGGCTCGATGGACAGGTCGAGGTTGTCGAGGGCGTGCACGGTGCCGAACGTCCGGCGCAGCCCGTTGAGATGTACGGCAACGCCGGTCATGCGGCAGGCTCCTTGAAAGGGGTCGGCGTGGACTTGCGACGCCCACCCAGCAGGGACAACAGAAGCAGCAGGACGAAGGCGAGCAGCAACGCGGTCAGCGAGACCGCCACCGACATGGTCGCGCTGCTCTTGCCCAGGAAGTTGATGGCGACCTGCAGGTTCGTGCGGTTGAGCAGCGACGCGATGGTGAACTCGCCGAGCACCAGCGCCACCGTCAGGAACGCGGCCGAGAGCACCGCCGAGCGGATGTTGGGCAGCACGACCCGCCACATCACCGTGCCCCAGCCCGCGCCCAGCGACCGGGCCGCCTCGGCCAGCGTTTTCACGTCGATCGCCGACAGCCCGGCGTCGATCGCGCGGTAGGCATAGGGCAGAACCAGGACGGTGTACGCGAAGACCAGCGTCAGCGACGAGCCGCCGAAGAAGTACGTGACCCAGGCGTAGACCGGCGCCAGCCCCACGACCAGCACGATGGCCGGGATCGTGAGCGGCAGCAGGCACAGGAACTCGACGACGCGGCGCAGCTGGGGCAGCCGCAGACGGACCCAGACGGCCGTCGGAACCAGCAGCACCAGCATCAGCAGGGCCGTGAGCGCCGCCTGCGACAGCGACGACGTGATGCCCTCGGCCAGCGCCGGATACCGCTCGCTCAGCTCCGGCCAGTCGACCAGCGCGGGCCAGGTCGACGGGTCGCGCGTCGAGAACTCGACCATCGCGATGAGCGGCAGCACGAAGAATACGCCGAGAACGATCAGAACCGTCCACCGGAACGCGCGCTGCTTGCGCGCGCGACGGGCTGTCACCCCAGCCATTTGGACGTCCGTTTCTGCAGCAGCGTGTACAGCGCCATCACGACCGACACGACGACGACCATGCCCAGCGCCATCGCCTTGCCGACGTTCTGCTGGCCGAGCAGCACCTCACTGGTCAGGGCGCCGCGGATCTGCAGCGGCACGAGCGGGGAGCCCTGGCTGACCAGGGCGGCCGCGGTGGCGTACGCGGAGAAGCTGTTGGCGAACAGAAGCAGCGCCGAGCCGAGGAAAGCGGGGGCGAGCAGCGGACCCGCGACCCGGGTCCAGTACTGCCAGGTCGTGCCGCCCAGGCTCTCGGTCGCCTCGCGCCACTGGGGACGGATGCCGTCGAGCGCGGGCAGGAACACGATCACCATGAGCGGGATCTGGAAGTACGTGTAGACGAGGGTGAGCCCCGGCAGTTCGAAGAGCCACACGCCGTTCTCGTACAGGTTGACGTTGAACGTGTCCTGCAGCCAGACGGTGATGAAGCCGGACAGGCCGATGGTGGCCAGGAACGCGAACGCCAGGGTGACGCCGCCGAACTGGGCGAGGACGCCGGCCGCCGCGGTCACCACCCGGCGCAGCACGCCGTCGGGCTTCGCGGTCACCAGGGCGTACGCCAGCAGGGCGCCCAGCACCGCGCCGACCAGCGCGCTGATGGCCGAGAGCGCGATGCTGCGGCCGAAAGCGTCCAGGATGTACGAGTTGCCGAGCGCCTTGACGCTGTCGAGGCTCGCGCCGCCCTCGTTGCCCGCGAACGCGCCGATCACCACGACCAGCGTCGGGATGACCAGGAAGATCGTCACGTAGGCGAAGAACGGCACCGTGCCGAGCAGGGCGGTGACGCCCCGCAGGCGTGGCCGCCGGGCCACGCGCTGCGGGACGGCCGCGACGGTCTCAGCCAATGGCCTTGGCCCAGTCCGAAGCCAGGATTTCCTTGGCCTTGGTGTTCTGGGCCTCGGTCGGGATCACCGGGCTGCCGTCGATCTTGGGCAGGGCCGCGAACGCCGTCTTGTCGATCGTGCCGGCCTTCTCCATGGCGTCGGCCCGCACGGGACGGGCGCCGCCCTTGAGCCACAGGTTCTGGCCCTCGTCGGAGTAGAGGAACTCCTGCCACAGCCGCGCGGCGGCCGGGTGCGGGGCGTCCTTGTTGATGGCCTGCGCGTAGTACGAACCCAGGACCGCGCCGGTGGGGACGAAGGTCTTCCAGGTCTTGAGCTTGGTGGCCTCGGCCGCGTTCAGGTAGTCCCAGTCGAAGACGACCGGGGTCTGACCGGACTGGATGGTGGCCGAGTCGGGGTCGACCGGCAGCAGGTTGCCGGCCTTCTTGAGCCGGCCGAAGTAGTCGACGCCGGGCTTGATGTCTTCGACGGTGCCGCCGTTGCCGAGCGAGGCGGCCTGCACGGCGCCGAACGCGGAACCGGCCTGGGTCGGGTCGCCGTTGAGCGCGACCTTGCCCTTGTACTCGGGCTTGAGCAGGTCGGCCAGGCTGGTCGGGGCCGGCACCTTGGCGCTGTCGTAGCCGACCGACATGTAGCCGCCGTAGTCGTTCGTCCAGGCGCCGTTGGCTTCCTTCAGGTTGTCCGGGATCTCGCTGTGCTTCTCGACCTTGTACGGCGCGAACATGGCCACGTTGGCCGTGGCGACCGCGGCGCCGAGGTCGAAGACGTCGGGGGCGCCGTCCTGACCCTTGAGCTGGTTGGCCGCGTTGATCTCGTCCTGGCTGGAGCCGTCGGGCTGGGCCGAGTTGACCTTGATGCCGTACTTGTCGCCGAAGGTCTTGATGATCTCGCCGTAGTTGGCCCAGTTCGGCGGCAGGGCGATGACGTTGAGCTGACCCTCGGCCTTGGCCGCCTCGACCAGTTTGTCGAGGCCGCCCAGGTCGGCCGCGCTGGTGGCGGCGGCCGCGCTCGAGCCCGAGGACTCGGACTCCTTCTCGGGCGGCGAGCAGGCCGTGGTCGCGGCTATGGTGGTGGCCGCCACAGTGACGGCGATCGTGCGGATGAATGGACGCACCGTTGTTCCTCCCTCTGCGCGCACCGGGCCGATACGCGCTGGGTGATCATGAAAGTGCTCCCTGGACAGCAGGCATCGGCAAGGCGTCCGCCCGGCAACAACTTTTCACTGATCAGGCGGACTTCCGGCGCCGCTTCCAGCCGTTGCCGTGATCGTAAACCCCACGGTGATCAATGCCTAGAGCTCGCCGATCAGGACTCGCACCCGCGCCGCCGCGCGGGTGAGATGGTCGCGTTCGGGCACGCTGCCGGCCCGGCGGGAGGCCTCGGCGTACAGCTCGGCCGCCCGGTCCAGGTCGCCCGCGCGTTCCAGCAGGTACGCGTGGACAGCGAGGTAGCGGGGCAGATCCGGGTCCAGTTTGCTCAGCTCGGCCAGGCCGGCCTGCGGCCCGTCGGCCTCGCCGACCGCGACGGCCCGGTTCAGCCGCACCACCGGACTGTCGGCGAGCCCGAGCAGCTCGTCGTACCACTCCACGATCTGCACCCAGTCGGTCTCCCCGGTGCTCGGGGCATCGGCGTGCAACGCGGCGATCGCCGCCTGTGCCTGATACTCGCCCAGCCGGTCGCGGGCCAGCGCGGCCTGCAGGACGGCGACTCCCTCGGCGATCAAACCGGTGTCCCAGCGGGAGCGGTCCTGCTCGGCGAGCGGCACGAGCCGGCCGCCCGGACCGGTGCGCGAGGCCCGGCGCGCATGGTGCAGCAGCATGAGGGCAAGGAGCCCCGCCACCTCGGGATCGTCGGTCGCGGCGGCCAGCTGGCGGGTCAGGCGCACCGCCTCGGCGGCCAGGTCGACGTCACCGCTGTAGCCCTCGTTGAAAACCAGGTAGAGCACCCGCAGCACGGTGCCGAGATCGCCGGGCCGGTCGAGCGGCAGCCCGGCGAGCCGACGCTTGGCCCGGCTGATCCGTTGCGCCATGGTCGCCTCGGGAACCAGGTGGGCGGCCGCGATCTGGCGGGTCGTCAGGCCACCGACCGCGCGCAACGTCAGGGCCACGGCCGATCCGGGCGACAGCGACGGGTGCGCGCACAGGAAGTAGAGCCACAGCGAGTCGTCGGTGGCCGGTGCCGGACCGGGTGGCGGCTCGACGTCCACGGCCAGTTCGCGGCCCCGGCGGGAGGATTCGGTGCGCGCCGCGTCCAGGAACTTGTGCCAGGCCACCGCGACGAGCCAGCCCTTCGGATCGCGCGGCGGATCGTCCGGCCAGGCGCCCAGGGCCCGGATCAGGGCCTCCTGCACGGCGTCCTCGGCCGCGGCGAAATCCGCCCCGCGCCGGACGAGGACGCCGATCACCGCCGGCACGAGCTCCCGGACGAGCGACTCGTTCACTCGGTCGCCGGGTGACCGGCGGTCAGGAACGGCCGCAGCTCGAGCCACTCCCGGATCGGCCTCCCGCCCGCGCCGGGCGCCTCGGACAGCTCGGCGGCCAGTTCCAGGGCCCGGTCGTACGACTCCACGTCGATGATCATCCAGCCCGCGATCAGGTCCTTGGTCTCGGCGAACGGGCCGTCCGTCACCGGTGGCTTCCCCTCGCCGCCGGACCGGACGAAGGCGCCCTCCGGCGAGAGGGCCTGACTGTCGACGTACTCGCCGGTGGCCTCGATCCGCTTCGCGAAATCCTCCATGTACTGGACGTGAGCCGTCAGCTCCTCGGGCGTCCACCGATCCATCGGCACGTCGTTCTCCGCAGCCGGGGCGCCACGGTAGTGCTTGAGCAGCAGATACTTCGCCATGGTGGTCTCCTCTCAGGCGTTCTGGCGCTCGGCCCGCTGCCGCACCAGTTCCTCGACCGCGCTGGGCAGGGTGGTCTCGAAGTCGATCAGCTTGACCCAGGTCGGCGTGATCACGATGCGGACCATGCCCTCGTACAGCGAGCGCACCTCGGCCTCCCACTCGACCCGCTGCTCGGCGCTCATCTGGTAGCTGCCGTTCATCTGCAGGTACTCCTCGGGAATGCCGTCCACGTCGTCCAGCTCGGCGTGCCCGCGCAGCAGCAGGATCTTCGGCGGGTGCACCTCGGTGTCGATGGTCAGCGCCACCTGCGGGTTCCGCCGCAGCGCGGCCAGCTTGGGCGCGTTCCTGGTGGTGCAGAGCACGATCTGCGCTCCGTTCCAGGTGAACGCGATCGGGACGGTGCGCGGTGTGCCGTCCGTGGCCACGTAGGCCAGGCGGGTCAGGTCACGAGCCAGCAGCTCCTGGCTGTACGGGCGGTTCAGAATCTCGGTGATCTCGTGCTGTTCCACGGTCGTCGGCTCCTGTGGTCGCTGGTGTGGTGCTCCGGGGACGGAGCCGATTCCCCGTTCTCGACACAGTCCACAAATTTCCTCGGAGCGGCCTTCGACGACGTGCTCTCGCGCAGCCGGTCCTGCCGGGCGCCCGCCCGGCCAGGCTATCGGAGCCCGGCCCGGTCCGGCCTCGAGCCGCGCGTGACGAAGGGCGAGTCGCATCGCCGACTTTGTCCGGCCGCTGGTGGAGCCTCGGATGATTCCGTGTTCCGGTGCAGTGATGACCGATGGAAACGACCAGCGCGTTGCGGACGCCGCCAACGCCTCGATGGACCGGCTCGTAGAACTCACCGGTCAGTCGCCGGCCACCGACCGGGAGGCCCGGGGCTCGGCCTGGCTGATCCCGGCCTGGGCACTGCTGGCACTTCTCACGGCGGGGCTGCTCTCGCTGGCCGTGTATCTGCTGTTCCGCACCAATCTCTTCTCGTCCGAACCGCTCACCGCCGAAACCATCAAGGCTCTGTGGGCGTTCCTCGGGGTGGCGCTCGGCGCGGTGGCGACACTCATCGGCACGCTCCTGACCGAGCAGAACAACCGGAGGTCAGCGCGGCTGGCTCGGGAATCGGCCCTGCGCGAGTCGCTGGCGCTGCTCCAGCGGGTGAAGGAGAACCGGGACGCAGAGGCCCGCTTGACGCTCGACACCAGGACCAGAGCACTCGAGCTGCTCACCCACGACGGCGACTACGCGCCCCGGGCTCGGGTGGCGGGAGCCATCGCCACCATGATGGAACTGCAAGGCGGGCCGGTCGCCTGCCGGATTCTCGGTGAGCTGTGGACGGCAGGCAAAGTCAGCACGTCGGTCGCCGTATGGTTGCTCGAGCGGGTGATCAACGATGAGGCCGCCAGCGCTGCCGACAAGGACTCCGCGTCGACGGCTCTGGCGCAGAACGCCGCAAGGCTGTTCCCGGCGGCCGGCAGCCCCGACCAGGCCTGGCACGAATGGCCGAGTGTTCTCGTGGACGCGTGGCCGAGTCACCTGCCGCCGACCACCAAGGACGGTTTCCTGTACCTGTGCATCAAATCCATACTCTGCCGTGATCCCAGTTACTGGATCGCGCACAGCCGGCCACCGTTCAGCACGCTCTGTGCCGCTGTCCGGGACAAGGACCGCGGCACGCAGGCCGCACTGGTACTCGCGAAGCTGCATGATGTGGTGCCCGAGCTGCTCGAACTCAACGAGGAGGAGGTGCGAGCGGTTCGGGCCGCGGCTGTCGCCGAGGATTGCGCCGGGTGGTACGTCCAGCTCGTGAATCAGCTGGACGCATGGGCCGGCACTCGCGATGCCGGGCCGGGCGAATCCCCGACGGTCGCTGTGCTGCCCGGAACGCAGCCGAGACCCGGCATCACGACGTGACGGCCCCTCAGAACCCGAGCCCGTCGAGAATGCGCAGGACGACGTTGCTCTTGCTCTCGCCCGCCTGCGGCTCCGTCCCGGCCAGCAGCAGGATCACGTCGTCGACCTTGGCCACGACGTCGGCCCGCCCGGCGTCCGCCGCGGCCTCGCGAAGCTGTCTCGCCAACGTCAGCAGCCGCTGCTGCTCGATGTCCATCGAGCCAGGCTATCGGGATTCGAGGCGCCCCAGCTCCCCGGCCACGACCGGCTCGCCGCGCAGGTAGGCCGTGGTCACGCGCTGGATCAGCGCCACCCGTGCCGGGCTCTCGTCGGTGGTCTCCCTGGCCTCGTAGCCGCCGATGCCGCCCAGCGAATGCTCGGCGCCGAACACGGTGAGCAGGCTCTTCGGTCGCGGGCTCAGGTGGTACGCGTCGGTCAGCCAGTCCGGGCCGCGCACCGACAGCGGCGAGTCGTCCTTGTCGCCCGCGACGACCAGCGCCGGGGTCGTCATGGTGCCGAAGCTCGGGTTCATCCAGGGAAACTGCGTTTTGGCGTACGGGGTGAGATCGTCACCGCCCCGGCCGGCGGTCGCCAGCAGGACGCCCCGGGCCACCCGAGGGTCGGGCTCGCCGGCCGAGTCGAGCACCCGCAGGCCGAGCAGCGCACCGGCCGTCTGCCCGCCGAACGAATGCCCGGCGACGGCCACGGTCCGCCGGTCGAGCGGACGCCCGACGGCGGCTTCGATCAGGTCGAGCCGATCGAGGACGCGCTTCAGGTCGTCGATGCGGGTGCGCCACGTGTCCGGCGTCAACGGCAGGCCGAGGGTGCGCGAGTCGAGGTGGGTCGGCTGCACCACGACGAAACCGTGCTCCGCCCAGTGGTCGGTCAGGGGGCCGTACCCGTCCATCGACGAGCCGAAGCCGTGCGAGAAGAGGACAACCGGCAGGTCCCGGCCTTCGGCGGGTGCTGAGATCCGTACGCGCAATGGCGCCACCCGACCGGGGGCCGGCAGGACGACGGGCTTGATCGAAATGAGCATGCCGCCACGCTAGTATCGCGAAGTTAGTAGGTACCTAGAGGAAAGTAAAGGGATGGAGATTCGAGGCCTCGAGGCCTGCCCGATCGCCGACGTGATCGACGTGCTGTTCAGCCGCTGGACGACCCCCATCCTGTGGGGGCTGCACGAACGCGGCCGCCAGCGCTTCGGCGACCTCGAACGCCACGTGCCCGGCATCAGCCCGAAGGTGCTCACCCAGCGCCTGCGCCAACTCGAACGCGACGGGTTGGTCGCCCGCACCTATCACGCCGAGGTGCCCCCGCGCGTCGAGTACGAGATCACCCCGCTCGGCGCGAGCCTGGAACCGCTCTTCGGGTCGCTCTCGGCGTGGGGCGCCACCAACATGCCGTCGATCGAGAAAGCCCGCCGCGCCTACGACGGGTGACTCACGGGATGATCGAGATGCGGACGGCCCACCCCGACGCCTCGCCGACTGGAACGGCAACCCCGAGAACGTGCGCTACGCGCACCGATCCGACTACCCGGGTCTGACACGGGCGCCACAAGAAGCAACTACAGGCAGAGATCATCCAGCTGCCCACTCGATGACTGTGTGGTGGAACAGGTCGGGAAATTCCTAGTTCCACACATGGCCCGCGTCGGGCACTGTCCGGAGCACCGCGCCGGAGATATTTGCTGCGGCTTCCCGTGAGGCCGCCAGGTTGATCCGGTATTTGGAGCCGCACAGCACGAGTGTTCGTGCTTGGACGTTCGAGAGATCCGCACGCAGGTCGGTCCGCCGCAGTTCCGCCAGGGTCCGGAGCACGGCGGCCTTCGTGACGCCTTCTTCCGGGCTGCCGAAGGAGGCCACGGGAATGAGGCGCAGCACCGCACTCTGCAGCCTCAGCACCAGCTGAGGCGGACGAACCGGGACGACGGAGATCATCAGGCTGGCGACGTCGTCGGGATACCGGGCAGCCCAGCGAATAGCAACCATCGCACCCGCCGACAGGCCGCACACGTGAACGCGCTGCCCCTGACGCAGGGCATGCAGCGACGCGACCGCCGCATCGATGCTGAAAGGTCCCGGCGACCGGCCGTACCCCGGAAGGTCGGGAAGGAGAAGCCGGAACCGTCGACCCAGGACCTCGCGCTCACCGTCCCACATCTGACGGCTCTCCCCAGCGCCGTGCAACAGCACCAGAGGCGGAGCCGTGGGGTCGCCGCACGCATCAACGAACATCGTCATGGGCTCGTCGACAG
The DNA here is from genome assembly GCF_019710575.1 of Paractinoplanes polyasparticus. GTDB lineage: Bacteria > Actinomycetota > Actinomycetes > Mycobacteriales > Micromonosporaceae > Actinoplanes > Actinoplanes polyasparticus. The sequence goes on from NZ_JAHWFK010000016.1 coordinate 90,510, forward strand.
CACCTGTGGGCAAACGTTCAGATCCAGGAGCCGCTACGCGGGTGGTCAGTTGCGTAGGGGCGGCGTCGGCCACTTGTTGGAGATCTTCGCGGGAGGCGTCGCCCGAGGCTTGCACGGCCAGGCCGTTCGCGATCGTCATGACGTAGCGGGCGGTCGGCGTCACCCGGCAGGTCACCCTCGCGGACAGCGCGGCGGAAGCGGTCGCGCATGTGCATCTGGCCCAGGGCGCGCCACTCGGCCAGCACGTCATGGGCGACCTGGCCGGTGCCCCCGACGGCCAGCGCGCCCTGCACGCCCAGGCAGCCGGCGGGCCAGCCGGGGGTTGAGGCGGGCGCCCTCGTGGCCGCCCGCGGGCAGGGGCTGGACGTGCTGTTCGCCAACTCGGCCACGGCGTCGTTCGGGACCATCGAGACGGTCGCCGTGGAGGACCTCGACCAGGTCTTCGGGGTCAACGTCAAGGGCACCATGCTCACCGTCCAGAAGGCGCTGCCGGTGCTGAACGAGGGCGCCTCGGCCGTCGGGCCCGGCGCCGGTCGACCGGTGCTCAGCAACGGCCCGGGCCCGCCGATCGGGCAGGTGTGCTGCGACCTTCGCAGTTCACGATCAAAGTGCGCATCATCGCCTCGATGGTGGTCATGGTGGTCGTCTCGACGCTGGTGGTGGTCTGGTACATCACCGGCCGGACCACCGCCGACGCCCGGGACACCGGTTTCGCGTACGCGGGAGAGGTGGCCCAGCGCAACGCCGCCGAGGTCCGCGAGGTCGTGCTGAGCGGGCTCGGCACCGCCCGGGACATGGCGCAGGTGCTCGACGCCAGCAGGTCAACGCCGGGGTCCGGTCCATCGCGGCCGGCGCGGAGCAGATGAGCGCCTCGATCGCCGAGATCTCGTCCAACGCGGCCCAGGCGGCCCAGGCCATGGCCGTCGCCGACCGCACCAACAGCCAGGTGGCCGAGCTGGGCGCGGCCATCGCCGAGGTCAGCGAGGTGGTCCGGCTGATCACCTCGATCGCCGAGCAGACCAACCTGCTGGCCCTCAACGCCACCATCGCGGCGGCCCGGGCCGGCGAGATGGGCAAGGGATTCGCGGTGGTCGCCGGTGAGGTCGAGGAGCTGGCCCAGCAGAGAGCCCGGGCCACCGACCAGATCACCGCCCGGATCGGCGCGATCCAGGCGTCGAGCGACTCCGCCGCCGCCGCGATAGGCGAGATCGCTCAGGTGATCACCCGGATCGGCGACTGCACCACGACCATCGCGTCGGCCGTCGAGGAGCAGACGGCGACCACGGCCGAGATGGGCCGCACGGTGACCGAGGCCGCCGCGAACGGCGGCGACGTGGCCACCACGATCACCGGCGTGGCCGGGGTCGCGTCGTCGACCGCCGAGGTCGCCGGCACGACCCGGCAGGCCGCGGCCGATCTGCTGAAGCTGGCCGACGACCTGACCGCACTGGTGGGAGCGTTCCGCTACTGAGCGACGGCAGCGGCACCGACCCTAGAAGCCGGGGAACGCCGTCCGCAGCTGGTCGAGGGTGACGTTGCCGGTGACCTGCAGGCCGGCTGGGGTGTGGTCCGGGCCCAGCCGGCCGGACAGCAGGCGCAGCGCGGCCTCGAGGGGGCCGTCGAAGGTGGCCGTGGCCGGCGTCGCGTCGGTGGTCAGGCGGGTGTCGTCGCCGATCACGACGCGGTACGGCGAGCCGGCCACCTCGACCACGGCGGGCTCGGTGAGCGCGTCGGGTTTGGCGATGAAGCCGAGCAGGAAGGACAGGCCGCCGCTGAGGTGCTCGGCCAGCAGCGGCGTGGACTCGGCGGTGAGGCCGGCCGCCGGGTCGGCGGCGACGCGGATGTCCCAGCTGTGGTGGGCTACCTCGTTGAGGCGCAGACCGGCGAACGAGGCCAACGGGATCGGCTGGGGCAGGAAGCCGGGGTTGATCTGCACGGTCTCGTGCTGCTCGGGCGTCAGCGCCTCGAGTGCGGCCACGAACCGGTTGTCCGACTCGCGCCAGCCGGCCGCCTGGGCGTCCGGGCTCAGGGCGTTCCACCGGTCCCAGACGCTCTGGTTGAAGTCGGGCCCGGGCTTTTCCGCCTCGCCGAGCTCGGCCCGGAAGGCGGCCAGGGCGATCTCGGCGCCGCTGCCCAGGTGGGAGAAGACCTGCGCCACGGTCCAGTCGGAGGCGCCGGACGTGTCCGTGAGGTGCTCGGCGGTGAAGGCGAGGAGGCCGTCGTGCTCGGCGCGCAGGGCCGCGATGGTGCGGGCCGCGAGAGTTGTCATGATCGCCATCCTGGCACAGTGGGGGCGTGTCTCTCGTACACCTGGTTCTCGCGCATCCGGCCGAGCGGAGCTTCACCCGCGACGTCCTCGACGCCTTCCGGGGCGGGCTGGCCGAGGCGGGGCACCGCGCCACCGTCTCCGACCTGTACGCGATGGGGTTCCGGGCCGAGATGAGCCTCGAGGAGTACGAGCGGGAGTCCGGCTACCGGGCCGACCTGCCCGTGGCGCCGGACGTGCGGGCCGAGCAGCGGAAGCTCGCCGCGGCCGACGTCTGGGCGTTCTTCTATCCGGTGTGGTGGGCCGACTGCCCGGCCATCCTCAAGGGATGGTTCGACCGGGTGTGGACGGCCGGGTTCGCCCACCACGCCGATCCGCCGGTCCGGGCGCGCAAGGCGCTGGTCCTGTGCACGGCCGGTTACGAGGCCGACGTGCTGGAGCGGAACGGTGTCCTGCCGGCCATGCGCACCACGATGCTGACCGACCGGATCGGGAGCCGGGCTGCCACCGCTGACCTGCTGGTGCTCGGTGGCTCGGCGCACCGGGCGGACCATCTGCGTTTGGCGGCGCGGGCCGGGCTCACGCTGGGGTTCGACGGGCCCAGCCGGTGAGGCGGGACGCGTAGCGCTCGACCTCGGCGGCCAGTTCCGGCGGGGTCAGGACGGTGAACGGGTGGCCCAGGCCGGCCAGCATCTGGGCCATGCCCTCGAGGCGTTCGGCCCGGCAGGTCAGCAGCAGGCCCCGGTCGGTCTCGGTCAGCTCGGCCACGCTGGCCGGCACGCGCCGCCGTACCTCGGAGACGGTGGCCTCGAGCAGCACCTCGACCGGCCACCGGTAGTCGCGCCGGGCCCACTGCTGGTTGAGGTGAGCCACGGCGTCGAACCCGGGCGGGGCGTCGAACCTGACGCCGGCCGGGCGGGCGGCGGCGATCCGGTCGGCGCGGAACGAGCGGATCTCACCACTGCGGTGGTCGAGGCCGACGGCGTACCAGCGGCTGGAGTGGAAGACCAGGCCGTACGGGTCGAGCTCGCGGTCGCCGGAGTCGCGGTAGGTGATGGTCAGGCGTTCCGACGAGCGGGCCGCCGCGCCCAGCACGAGCAGAATGTGCGAGGCCGGGTTGTCCTGACCGCCGACGGCGGCCCGGGTGAAGCCCAGCGTCGACCGCAGCCCGGCGAGGCGGTCGGCCAGGTCGGCCGGGAGCACCCGGTTGATCTTCGCTTCGGCCGCCCCGGCGGCGGGGGTCTCGGCGGTCAGGCCGATCTGCCGGGCGGCGATCAGGCCCAGCACGACGGCGACCGCCTCGTCTCCGGTGAGCATCAGCGGCGGCAGGCGGAAGCCGGGGGAGAGGCGGTAGCCGCCGTAGCGGCCGCGTTCGGCGGTGACCGGGATGCCCAGGTCGGTGAGGGTGGTCGCGTAGCGCCGTACGGTCCGCTCGTCGACACCGAGGCGGGCCGCCAGGTCGCCCACGGTCATCCGCCGGTGGGCCTGCAGGATCTCGAGCATCGCCAGCACCCGGGACGCGGCATGAGCCATGCCGCCCAGTTTTCCAGCAATACCGGGCGGAACCTGTCCGGTATCACTTCTAGGCTCGTCTCATGAGCACATACATCCTGGTACCTGGCATGTGGATCGGCGCCTGGGCGTGGCGGCAGGTCACCGCGGAGCTGCGGGCGGGCGGCCACGACGTGCACCCGCTCACCCTCACCGGCGTCGCCGACCGGTCGCACCTGCTCAGCCCGGACGTCGACCTCGACACGCACATCGCCGACATCGTGCGGCTGGCCGAGGCCGAGGATCTGCGCGACATCGTGCTGGTCGGCCACAGCTACGGCGGCCTGCCGGTGAGCGCGGCCGCGCTGCGGTTGCGCGAGCGGATCCGGTCGGTCGTCTACGTCGACAGCGGGCCGCTGCCCGAGGGCATGTCCCAGCTGGACCTCTCGGACGACGCGACGGAACCGACCGGCGACGCCGTGCCGCCGCGGCCGTGGGACGCGGCGGCCGACCCGGTGCTGCTGGCCGGCCTGGACGAGGCGGCGCTCGATCTCCTGCGTACGCGCAGCACGGGTCACCCGCTGGCCTCGGTGAAGCAGCCGCTGGGCGCCCGAGCCACCTCAGCCGACCTGCCGACGGTGCTGGTCGCGAGCACGTTCCCGCTCGACCAGATCCGCGAGATGATGGCCGCCGGTCACCCGTTCTTCGCGGGCCTGGCCGAGGCCGAGATCATCCCGCTGGCGACCGGCCACTGGCCGATGCTGAGCGAGCCCGAGAAGCTGGCCGGCATCCTCGCCTCCGTGGGCGGGAAATGAGCGGGCCCCGATCAGTTCCGCGCGGTCCAGTCGTCGAGGACCTCGGCGACGGTCACGGCCGCGGGTGGTTGCGGTTCCCGGGCGGGCGTACGGCCGAAGCGCGGCGCCGGTGCGGGCTGGGTGACCCCGGCGACGTCGATGAACGTACGCCGGGCCCGGTTGTGCGGATGCACGGGCGCCTCGGCCGGGGAGAGGACGGGTGCGACGCAGGCGTCCAGGCCGGCGAACACCTGCGTCCACTCGTCGCGTGACCGGGACGCGAAGCGCGACGCGAAACGGTCCCGCAGCTCGGGCCAGCCCGACTGGTCGTCCTGCCCGGGAAGCTCCTCGTCCTGCAGCCCGAGCCCGTTCAGCAGAGCCTGGTAGAAGTGTGGTTCGAGCGCCCCGACGGCCATGAACCCGCCGTCGGCCGCCTCGTACGTGTCGTAGAACGGCGCCCCGCCGTCGAGCAGGTTGGCGCCCCGCCCGCCCGGCCACGCGCCACCGCCGATCATGCCGTGCAGGAACGTGGTGAGCAGGGCCGACCCGTCGACCATGGCCGCGTCGACCACCTGTCCGAGCCCGGACCGGGTGCGTTCCAGCAGCGCGGCCAGCACCCCGACGGCCAGCAGCATGCCGCCGCCCGCGAAGTCGCCCAGCAGGTTGATCGGCGCGTGCGGGCGCTGCCCGGCCCGGCCGAGCGGCTCGAGAGCCCCGGCGACGGCGATGTAGTCGATGTCGTGCCCGGCCCGCTCGGCCAGGGGCCCGTCCTGGCCCCAGCCGGTCATCCGGGCGTACACCAGACCGGGGTTGACCTTCCGGCACTCGGCGGGCCCGAAGCCGAGGCGTTCCGCGACGCCGGGCCGGTAACCCTCGACAAGGACGTCAGCCTGCTCGACGAGTCGCATCAACTCGGCCCGGCCCGCCTCGTTCTTCAGGTCGAGCGTGACCGTGCGCCGGCCCCGGTCGAGCGGGCCGTCGGGCAGCAGCGGCCCGCCCGGCCGGTCGACGCGCACGACGTCGGCGCCCAGATCGGCCAGGATCATGCAGCCGAAGGGGCCCGGCGCGAGACCGGCCAGCTCGACGACCCGTACCCCCTGAAGGGCCGTCATGCCGGCTCGAAGCGGGAGCCGTAGCGGGCCGCGAGCGTGAGGGCCCGGCCGCGGAAGTCGGCGTGCTGCTCGGCGAAGCGCAGCACCCCGCCCGTCCACGCCGGATAGCCGATGCCCAGGATCGAGCCGACGTTGCCGTCCTCGGCGGTGCGCAGCACACCCTCGTCGAGGCAGCGACGGGCGTCGATCGCCTCGGCGAACAGGAACCTGTCCTTCAGGTCGTCGAAGGGCACGGCGCGGCCTTCGGCAGTGGCCATGGTGGCCAGGTGCGGCCAGAGGGTGGTGCGCTTTCCTTCCTCGTACGCGTAGAAGCCGCGCCCGGCCGTGCGGCCCGGCCGGTCGTGCTCGTCGACCATGGCGTCGACCACGGCGTGGGAGGGTGTCGGGACGAAGGCCGGCCCGGCCGCGGCCGCTGTCTGGTGGCGGATGCGCTGCACCAGCGTGAGGCTGACCTCGTCGGCCAGGGCCAGCGGCCCGGTCGGATACCCGGCCTGCAGCGCCGCGTGCTCGATCGCCGGCGCGGGCACCCCCTCGGCGAGCATGCCGATCGCCTCGTCGATGAACCGGCCGATCACCCGGCTGGTGAAGAAGCCGCGCCCGTCGTTGACCACGATCGGCGTCTTGCCGATGCGCCGCCCCAGGTCGAACGCCCGCGCCACCGTCTCGTCGCTCGTGGCCGCGCCGACGACGATCTCGAGCAGCGGCATCCGGCCGACCGGGGAGAAGAAGTGCATGCCGACGAAATCAGCCGGCCGATCGACGCCCTCGGCGAGCCCGCTGATCGGCAGCGTGGAGGTGTTCGAGGCGAGCAGCGCCCCCGGCGCGAGCACGGGTCCGACCTCGGCGAAGGCGGCTTGCTTGAGCGCGGGGTCCTCGAAGACAGCCTCGATCACCACGTCGCAACCGGCCAGGCCGGACACCTCGGCCGTGGTGGTGATCCGCTCGTGCTGGGCGGCCCGCGCGGCGAGCTCCGGTGTCACGTCCTTGACGACCACGTCGAGGCCGGCCTTGGCGCAGGCCAGGGCGATGCCGGCGCCCATCATGCCCGCGCCGAGCACCGCGATCCTGCGGGCCGGCGCCACCTCGGCCCGGGGCCGGGCCAGGCCGCCGTTGACCGCGCGCATGTCGAAGAAGAGGGCGCCGATCAGGTTCTTGGCGATCCGCCCGGTGAGCAGGGTGATCAGGTGGCGGGTCTCGACGACCTGCGCGGTCTCGAAGTCGACCTGGGCGCCCTCGACCGCGGTGGCCAGGATCTTCTCGGGGGCGGGCAGGGAGGCGCCCTTGAGCTGCCGGCGCAGGGTGGCCGGGAAGGCCGGCAGTTGCGCGGCGAGCTGGGGGGACGACGGTGTGCCGCCGGGCATCCGGTAACCCGCACGGTCCCAGGGCTGGGTCGCTCCGGGGTTGGCGGCGATCCACTCGCGGGCCCGGGCGAGCAGCTCGTCCGGAGTGGACACGACGTCGTCGACCAGGCCGTTGTCGCGGGCGTCGGCCGGGCGCAGCCGGCGGCCGGTGAGCAGCCAGACGGTCAGGGCCGGGGCGAGGCCGAGCATGCGGACCGTGCGGGTGACGCCGCCCGCCCCCGGCAGCAGCCCGAGCGTGACCTCGGGGAAGCCGAGCCGCGTGCCCGGCGCGTCGAGCGCGATGCGGTGATGGCAGGCGAGCGCCACCTCGAGGCCGCCGCCGAGCGCGGCGCCGTTGATCGCGGCGACGACCGGGCGGCCGTAGGTCTCGAGCCGCCGGAAGTCGCGCTTGATGGTCGTGAGCAGCTCGAACAGCGCCGGAGCGTCCTCCGGGGTGGCACGGGCCATCGTGGGCAGGTCGCCGCCCGCGAAGAACGTCTTCTTGGCGCTGGTCACGATCACGCCGGTGACCTGCTCGCGCTCGGCCTCGAGGCGGTCGACGGCCGCGGTCATGGCGGCCACGTAGGTCGCGTTCATGGTGTTGGCCGACTGGCCGGGGTCGTCGAGGGTGAGGGTGACGACGCCGTCGCCGTCGCGCTCGTACCTGATCATCAGAGCCTCTCGAGGACGGTGGCGACGCCCATGCCGCCGCCGATGCACAGGGTGACCACGGCCCGGCGCTGGTCGCGCCGTTCCAGCTCGTCGAGCGCGGTGCCGAGCAGCATCGCGCCGGTCGCGCCGAGCGGGTGCCCGAGCGCGATCGCGCCGCCGTTGACGTTGACCCGCTCGGGATCGAGGTCGAGGTCGCGGACGTACTTCAGGACCACCGCGGCGAACGCCTCGTTGATCTCGTACAGGTCGACGTCGGCCGGGGTGAGGCCGGCCACGGCCAGCGCCTTGAGGGTGGCCGGGCCGGGCCCGGTGAGCATCAGCGTCGGGTCGGCGCCGGTGACCGCGGCGCCGGCGATGCGGGCGCGCGGGGTGAGACCCAGCTGCTCGCCGGCCTCGGCGCTGCCGATCATCACGAGCGCCGCGCCGTCGACGATGCCGGACGAGTTGCCGGCGTGGTGGACATGCTCGATTCTCTCCAGCCAACCGAACTTGCGCAGGGCGACGGAGTCGAAGAACTCGGTGCGCGCGAACGAGGCCCGGAGCCGGCCCAGCCCCTCGACCGTGGTGCCGGGCCGGGGATGCTCGTCGGCGGTGAGGATGTCGAGGCCGTTGGGGTCGCGGACGGGCACGATCGACCGGGCGAAGTGCCCGCCGGCCTGCGCCTTGGCCGCCCTGTCCTGCGACTGCACGGCGTACGTGTCGACGTCCTCACGGGTGAAGCCCTCGAGCGTGGCGATGAGGTCGGCGCTGACACCCTGGGGCACGAAATCGGTGGCGAACGCCGTTTCGGGGTCGAGGAACCAGGCGCCGCCGTCGGAGCCCATCGGGTTGCGCGACATCGACTCGACGCCGCCCGCCACGATCAGGTGTTCCCAGCCGGAGCGGACGCGGGCCGCGGCCTGGTTGACCGCCTCGAGGCCGGAGCCGCAGAAGCGGTTGAGCTGCACGCCGGCGACCGTCTCGGGCAGGCCGGCCAGCAACGCGGCGGCGCGCGACAGGTCGCCGCCCTGCTCGCCGACGGGGGTGACGATGCCGAGCACCAGGTCGTCGATGCGGGCCGGGTCGAGCTCGGGCTGCCGGGACCGCAGCGCGTCGAGCAGGCCGGTGACCAGCGAGATCGGCTTCACACCGTGCAGCGCGCCGTCCGGCTTGCCCCGGCCCCGGGGGGTGCGCAGCGCGTCGTACACGAAAGCCTCGCTCATGTTTTGGCCTCGGTTTTCCGCCGCGGGGCATTACAC
>NZ_JAHWFK010000017.1 GCF_019710575.1 Paractinoplanes polyasparticus
ATGGTTTTGGTCTCGGTTTTCCGCCGCGGGGCATTACACATGGTTTTGGTCTCGGTTTTCCGCCGCGGGGCATTACACATGGTTTTGGTCTCGGTTTTCCGCCGCGGGGCATTACAGCGCACGGGCGATCAGCTCCTTCATGATCTCGTTCGTGCCGCCGTAGATCTTCTGCACGCGCGCGTCGGCGTACATCCGGGCGATCGGGTACTCCGTGGTGTACCCGTAGCCACCGAAGATCTGCAGGCAGCGGTCGACCACCTCGCACTGGCCCTCGGTGAGCCAGGCCTTGGCCATGGCGGCCGTGGCGACGTCGAGTTCCCCTTTCGTGTGCCGGGTGATGCAGTCGTCCAGGAACACCCGCGACACCCTCGTCCGGGTCGCGCAGTCGGCCAGGACCATCCGGGTGTTCTGGTGTCCGATCAGGGGCTTGCCGAAGGCGGTCCGTTCCTTGGCGTACGCCGTGGAGAGCTCGACCGCGCGCTGCATCGCCGCCACCGCGCCCACGCCGATGACGAGGCGTTCCTGGGGCAGCTGGCGCATCATCTGGAAGAAGCCCGAGCCCTCGGTCTCGAGCAGGTTGGCCGCCGGCACGCGGAAGTCGTCGAAGAACAGCTCGGCGGTGTCGTTGGCGTGCAGGCCGATCTTCTCCAGCAGCCGGCCGCGCCGGAAGCCGGGCCGGTCGTCGCCGAGTTCGCAGACCAGCAGGCTGATGCCGGCCGCCCGCTGCGACGGGTCGGTCTTGACGGCCAGGATCAGCAGGTCGGCGAGGCCGCCGTTGGTGATGAAGGTCTTCGACCCGCTGACCAGGTAGTCGTCACCGTCCCGGACGGCGCGGGTCCGGATCTCCTGCAGGTCGGAGCCGCCGCCGGGCTCGGTCATGCCGATCGCGCCGACCAAATCGCCCGAGCACAGACCCGGGAGCCACCGCCGCTTCTGGTCATCGTTCCCGTACGCCACCAGATAGCCCGTCACGATGCCACTGTGCACCGCCAGGCCGAGGCTGCCCTCGCCGCACGCCATCTGCTCGTGCAGCAGCACCGCCTCGTGGGTGAAGTCGCCACCCCCGCCGCCGTACTGTTCGGGCACGCTCAGCCCCAGCAGGCCCAGCTTGCCCGCCGCGCGATAATGCTCGCGGTCGGGATGACCCTGCTGTTCATGGCGGGCCGCGTGGGGCAGCACCTCGTTGACGAAGAAGCTGCGGGCCAGCTCGGCGAGGGCTTCGTGCTCGGGCTCGAGCCACGCCGGGGCGTACCCGTCCAGTCCGGGGGTGGGCATTGACCTACCCTTTCGGCTTGTTGGCGCAGTGTCAACAACGACTTGCCGTAAGGTCATCGCCGTGAGTGTGCAGGCGGGACCGCGCCGGCGGCTGGAACCGGACGCGCGGCGGGCGCAGATCCTGTCCGTGGCCGTGCGCCTGTTCGGGGAACGCGGCTACGCCGACGTCTCCACAACCGACGTCGCACGCGGCGCCGGCGTCGCCCGCGGGCTGGTCAACCACTACTTCGGCACCAAGAAGGACCTCTACCTCGAGGTCATCCGGGTCATGCTCACCGTGCCCGGGGTGGCCATCGCCGGGCTGCCCGAGGGCGACCTGCCCACCCGGATCGACGCGATCGTCAGCTGGTTCCTCGACGTCGTCTCCCGGCACAGCCGCTCGTGGCTGGCCGCGATCACCGCCGGCGGCATGGCCGGCGACACCGACGTCGACCGGGTGATCGCCGAGGCCATCGACGCCGCGGCCGACGCCGTGCTGCACGCGGTCGGCCACCCGGCGCCCGGCCCGGCCCCGCACGCCATGGCGCGGTCCTATGTGGGCCTGGCCGTGTCGACCGCCAGCGAGTGGTTGCAACGCGGCGTGCTCACCCGCGCTCAGGTGCACCGGTTGCTCGCCGCCACCCTGCTGACCATGGTGGAGCAGGTCTTCCCGGACGCTTAGTGGTCCGCGTCCAGCCGATCGACGGACTGTGCGGGATGGCTGCGGTGGGAACGATGGGTATCTGCGAGCTCCGCTCACACCCGTGACGGGTACCCAACCTCTCGTTCCCGGAGCTGACATGGCTGACAAAAAGCTCGACAAGGATCGATACAGCGCGGACACCCTCACGATCGGCGGCGAGGTCGACGTCGACGAACTGAACGACCGGCTCGACCGGGACGGCCGCGGCCGGCCCTTCTCAGCGCCCGGACGCCGCGCCGGCGCCCGACGGATCGTCACGGTCGGGAAGGGCCAGGCGGTGCCGGTGTTCGAGGCGCTGTGCGGCTCGGACTTCGATCTGCGGCTCGACAACCTGCACGTCGGCGGCTGGGAGTTCATGGGCAAGCACTGGGGACACGGCTTCACCTGGTCGGAACTCGCGTTGCTGGAGGCGGACAAGCCGCCCCGGCCCCCGTGGGAGAAGCTCCCCGCCGGCCTGCGCCGCCCGGTGATCGCCCTGCTCGACACCGGGGTCGAACAGCATCCGTGGATCCGGGTCGGCACGCCCGACGACCCGTTCGTCATCCACGCCGAAGAGGTCGACCGGCCGCGGCCCTTCCCCCGGATGCTGCCGGTGTTCTCGCCGGGCGGGGGACCGGGGCGCGACGCCGGGCACGCCACCTTCATCGCCGGGCTGATCCGCAGTGCCGCGCCCAGCGCGCGGATCCTCTCGCTGCAGGTGATGGACGACCGGGGCAAGGTGCAGGAGTCCCGGGTTCTCGAGGCGCTGTCCTGGCTGTCCGACTACGCCGGGCTGACCGGCCCCGACGCGGGCGCCGGCCGCCCGGTCGACGTGGTGTGCATGGCGTTCGGACGCGAGCCCGACGACCCCGATCCGTTCGCCGAGGTCGAGAACGCGATGAAACCGTTCACCGACGCCGGCATCCCGCTGGTCGCCTCGGCCGGCAACGACCACACCGACAAGGAGGTGAAGCCGGCCGCCTCGGAGTCGGTGATCGCGGTCGGCGCCGGTTTCGGCCGCTACCACGCCGACTTCAGCAACTACGGCGACTGGGTGAACCGCTACCGCGACGGCGTCGACATCGTGGACATCCTGCCCGGCACGGCCGCCGACGGCTCCGAAGGACGCTGGGTCAAGTGGAGCGGCACGTCGTTCGCGGCCGCCGCCTTCGCCGCAGACCTGGCCCGGCCGCAGGTCGACCGCGGCCATGTCTGACGTGCGCCTGGGCGCGCTGCTCGAACGGGCGCGGGACGGCGACCGCGACTCGCTGCAGGAGCTGGTGCGCGAGCTGAACCCGGTGCTGTGGCGGGTCGCCCGCGGGCAGGGGCTGACCGCCGAGGACGCGGCCGACGTGGTGCAGACCTCGTGGCTCGAACTGCTGCGGCGGCTGCACGAGATCCGTACGCCCCGGGCCGTGACCGCCTGGCTCATCACGGCCACCCGCCGCGAGGCGTGGCACCGCCGGCACCGCGGCCGGCGCGACGTGCCGGACGGGACGCTCGCGCTCGACGGCGTGGCCGATCCCGGCCCGCCGCCCGACCAGCGGCTGCTCACCGACGAGCGGGACAGGGTGCTGTGGACCCACTTCTCCCGGCTCTCGCAGCGCTGCCGCGACCTGCTCGGCATCGTCGCGCAGGTGTCCCGGCCCGACTACTCGGCCATCGCCGAGGCGTTCGGGATGCCGCACGGCAGCATCGGGCCCACCCGCGGCCGCTGCCTGGCCAAGCTGCGCGAGATGCTGCTGGCCGACCCCACCTGGGGCGCGTGATGGATCCCCTGGACGCCGAGATCCTGGACCGGATCGCGCGCTTCGACCCACCCCCGGCGGACCTCGACGACCGGGTCCTGTTCGCCGTCGAGCTCGGTTCGCCGGCGGCCGAGGTGGCTCACCGGGCCGAGGAGACGCTGGTCGGCTCGGGCGCCCGGGCGGCGGGCGAGCGCACCCGCACGATCACGTTCGACGCCGACAGCCGCTCGGTGATGATCACCGTGGTCGATCGCCCCGACAACCTGGTCCGGATCGACGGCTGGCTCGCCCCCGGCGCCGCGTTGCGGGTCGAGCTGCGCCGGCCCGAACCGGCCCCGGCGCGTACGGTCACGGCCGACGACACCGGCCGGTTCGTCTTCGACGAGGTGCCGCACGGCCTGGCCCAGCTGCTGGTGCACGGCGACAACGGCAACGCCCGGGTGGTGACGCCATCGCTGGTGCTGTGACGCTGCTCGAGGGCCGGGCCGGTCGGCTGTACGCGTCCGGGGTCGAGGCCAGCGAGGACGGGCGGCCGGCGCTCGCGGTGCGCCGGCTGCGGGCGGCGCTGCGGCTGACCGCTTCCGATGCCGTACGAGGCCGGGTGCTCGTCACGTTGGCCTGGGCCGAGAGCGAGCGGGGCCGGGTCGACCTCGGCTTCCGCCTGCTCGACGAGGCCGAGCCGTTGCTGCCGGCGCCGGCCCGGGCCGTGCTGCACGCCCAGCGGGCAGTGCTGTTGCACCGCAACGGCCGTGGGGAACGCGCGCTGCCGGAGTTCGACCGCGCGATCGCCGGGTTGGTGGCGGGCGGGGAGCCGCTCGATCTGATCAAGGCGCTCAACAACCGCAGCCTGGTGCACCTGGACGCGGGCCGGGTGGCGGCCGCCCGCGCCGACCTCAGCCACGCGGTGCGCCTCGCCCGGCAGCACGGGATGGCGTTCGCGGTGGCCCTGCTGACGGTCAACCTCGGCTACCTCGACGTGGTCGCCGGGGACCTGCCCGCGGCGCTGGGCGCGTTCGCGGCCGCCCGCGACACCTACGAGCAGACTGCGTCCGGCCGGCTGCCCGCGTTGGCCATCGAGCGTGGGCGCGCTTTGGTGGCGGCCGGGCTGTTCCGCGAGGCCGACCGATCGCTGGCCGCAGCGGTGGAGCAGGCCCGCGCTCAGGGCGAGGAGCATGTCGTGGCCGACGCTCTGCAGGTGCGGGCCGAGGCGGCGCTGCTGGCCGGACGTGATCGGGCTGCGGTCGCTTGGGCGGGGGAGTGCCGGGCGCTGTTTCTGCGGCGGGGGAACCGGCGGCGGGCGGCGCTGGCGGAGCTGCTGGCTCTGCGGGCCGGGCAGCCGGATGCGCGGCAGGCTCGCCGCCTGGCGTCGTCGTTGCGGCGGCTCGGACTGGACGAGGACGCCCGGGTCGCGGAGCTGGTCGCCGCACGCGCGTCGGCGGTCTCCCGGATCCCCGTGGTAGCGCCGGGGCGACGGCTCGATCGACTGGACACCCGGCTGCTGCGGCGCCTCACGCGGGCGGAACTGGCCCGGATCAGCGGCAGGCCCGCGGAGGCTGATCGGGAACTGGCGGCAGGGATGGCGACTCTGCAGCGGCACCGGGCACGCTTCGGCTGCCTCGACCTGCAGACCGGCGCCTCGGCCCACGGTCGCGATCTGGCCGCGGCCGGGCTGGCGGCTGCCCTGGACAGCGGCTCCCCGGCGGCCGTCCATCGATGGTCGGAGCGGAGCCGGGCCCAGGCATTGTTGCTACCGGCGGTGCGACCTCCCGACGACCCGGCGGTTGCGGCCGATCTGGAGGACCTTCGACAGACCCGGTACGCGTTGCGGGCCGCTCAGCTGGAAGGCCGGGCCGCGGCGGCGCTGCGCGGGCGGGTGGAGGTGCTGGAACGACGGGTCCGGGAGAGCGCGTGGTCGCTGCGGGGTGTGGAGGGTGGCAGGCACGCCCCGGCGTCGCTGAGTGCGGTGCGGGCCCGGCTCGGTGACGGAACCGCGCTGGTGGCTTACCTGTGCTCGGCGGGCGAGTTGCGAGCGCTGGTCGTGACCCGGACGCGGGCGATCGTGGCCGGCCTGGGGAAGTGGGCCGTCGCCGAGGAGGCGGTGCTGCGGCTGCGAGCCGACCTCGACACCGGCGCCGGGCGGGCGCTGCCGTCCCGGCTGGCCGACGCGGTGGGCGCCGCGACCCAGCACGATGCCCGGGCGCTGCAGCGGGCCGTGCTCGCCCCGATCGCCCCGTTGATCGGCGACCGTGATCTGGTGGTCGTGCCGACCGGAGTGCTCATGACCGCGCCGTGGGCCCTGCTGCCGTTCTGCTCCGGACGGCCCGTCACTGTCGCGCCGTCCGCCACCGCCTGGCTGGCCACCTCCGCTCGCAGGAGCGAAGGCCCGGTCGCTCTGATCGCCGGGCCGGGCAACCAGCGGGGGGAAGCTGAGATCGCCGAGATAGCGGGCATGTACGCCGAGGCGACCGTGCTCATCGGTGATCGGGCCGGCCCCGCCGCCACCCTGGCCGCGCTCGACGGCGCTGGGCTGGCCCACGTCGCGGCGCACGGCCGGCACGAGGCCGAGAACGCGCTCTTCTCCGCGCTCGACCTGGCCGGCGGCCCGCTGCTCGGCTACGACCTGCAGCGCCTGACCCGGCCGCCGCAGGTGGTCGTGCTGTCGAGCTGCGAGCTGGGCCTCACCGAGGTGCGCGCCGGTGACGAGACGTTCGGGCTGGCCTCGGCCCTGCTGGCCGCCGGCGCCGCGACCGTCGTGGCCAGCGTCGCCCGGGTGGCCGACGACGCCGCCCGGGACGTCATGGTGTGCTTCCACCGTGAGCTGGTGGCCGGCCGGTCGCCCGCGGCGGCCCTGGCCGGGGCGGCCGCGGGAACCGGCTTCGTGTGCCTCGGCGGGGGTCAGGCCGGGTAGTCGTCCGGCGTCGTGTAGAAGCCGATCACCGTGGCCTCGTTGACGTCGAAGCCGAGCGTGAGGAACCGGCCCGGCGCCAGCTCCACGCTGGAGGGGTTGGCCTGGTCGGCGTGGCCCGAGTCGTACAGCTGCACGTCGCCGTACCCGTCCCAGGTCTTGCGGGGGTCGCGGACGAGCCGGCCCACCGTCTCGCGGTGCTCGACCCACCGCGACGACAGGTCGCCGTAGGTCACCAGCACCTCGCCCGAGCTCAGCGGCAGCGCGTGGTGCGACGACGCCGGCATGTCGGTCGGCTGCTTCTCGGTCCAGGTGTGGCCGCCGTCGGTCGAGCGGCTGAGGTACGCCCGGTTGTCCGTCGTCCGGATCAGCGCGACCAGTTCGCCGTCGTCGAGCAGCGTCAGCGTCGGTTCCTGGAAGTGGATGCCGCCGGCCTCGTTCTCGGCCAGCAGCACCTCGCTGTCGGCCGGCCAGGTCAGGCCGCCGTCGGTGCTGCGGACGACCGTCGCCTGCATCCACTTGCGACCGGGCAGCCGGCCGTAGAGCGGCAGCAGCACGTCGCCGTTGGGGAGTTGGGTGGCCGCGCCGTGCGAGGCCGCCCAGGTCGGAACGGCCGGGTGGTAGCGGCCGTTCTCGTGGATCATGTTGGTGCCGACCTCGATGGCGTCGCTCCAGGTGCGGCCGCCGTCGGTGCTGCGGTGCACGAAGGTGCCGTACGTCGAGTGCAGCGGCGGGTTGGTGCTCCAGTTGATCACGAAGTAGCTCAGCAGGACGGTGCCGTCGGCCAGCACGCCCAGCTTCGGGTCGCGGTCGTCCCACTGCCCGTCGACCACCACCCGCGGCTCCGACCAGGTGCGGCCGTCGTCGGCGCTCTCGACCAGGGTGATCCGCCCGTCCGAGCGCACGTGGGCCGTGCCCTCGCGGTAGCCCGCCAGCAGACGGCCGTCGGCCAGTTTGACGATGTCGGGGAAGTGCGCCAGCAGACCGTCTCGGGCCCGGGCCACAGTGAACGGCGTCGGCATGCTCAAACCTCCAAGTTCGGCGTGTCCGCACCCATCTAACCGTTCCCGCGACCGGCTGTGGCCCGCGCCCCCGGCGGGTAGAGTCGGTGCCATCGACAGCACAGTCACGCTCTGGCGGACCACCGGACAGGCCGAACTCGACGAAGTCGCCGGGTCGGGCTGGCGGGCTTGGCCGCGGGCCGCCCTGGTGGCGGTGGGTGACCGGCGGGAGGCGACGCGGCTCGCGCGCGAGCAGCACGTGCCCGCCGAGGGCGTCGCCTACGTGACGCGTTTCGAGGTCGAGCGGGCCGGTGTCGACGGCCGCGGCGACGTCGTCGAGATCGCCGCCGACCAGGTCGACGAGTTCAACAAGCACATCACCGGCGCCATCGTCGAGGAGGCCGACTATCGCGGGCCGGTCGGCGACGACGAGTTCGCCGAGGCCGAGGCCGCTCTCGGGCGGCCGCTGCCGGCGGCGTGGCGCGAGCACCTGCAGTCCCCGTCGTGGTTCCGCCGGGGCTGGCTGACCGCGAGCGGCGCGTACGTCTGGCTGCACACCCCGCGCGAGATGCTCGAGATCCACCGGGCCTGGGAGGATTCCGTGGCCGCCCACCCGGGCATCGCCATCATCGGCGGCGACGGCTCGCGGGAGCAGCTGGTGCTCGACCTGCGGCACGACCCGCCCCCGGTGCTGCTGGCCGGCCTGGCCAGCGAGGGCTGGAACACCACGTTCCGCCAGTCGGCCGACGTCGCGCAGCTGATCGCGCGGATCGAGTCCGGCACGTTCGAGTTCGACTTCGGCAAGGACTAGGCAGGAGCTAGAGCTTCTTCACGAAGAAGACGCGCCGGAAGCCCTGCTCGGTCGAGCGCCCCACCTCGCGGAAACCCCGCCGGGGGTAGTAGGCGATGTTCTCGGTCATCGCCTCGTTCGTGCAGAGCCGCACCTCGGGCAGGCCCAGCGCCCGTGCCCGCTGGTCGGCGAAGGCCAGCAGCCGTCCACCGATGCCGCGTCCCTGGGCCGCGGGCGCCACCGCGATGGTCACCACCTCGAGGTGGTCGTCGAACGCCTCCAGGTGCATCATCCCGAGCAGCCCGCCGCCGTCGGCCACCACCCAGCACCGGCCCGCGCCCACCAGCTGGTCGTAGTCGGCCAGCATCGGCATCGGTTTACCGCCGACGCGCGGGATGTAGTGCGTGAACGCCTCGTCGACCAGTCGCCGGACACCGTCGGCGTCGCGCGCGAGCTCCACGTCCACGGTTCACCCCCTCCCGATCCGGGCCATGCCCACCGCCAGCAGCACCAGCCCCACGGCCAGCGCGCTCAGACCGACAACCATGGCGGCGTACGACGAGATCAGCCACCACCCTGGGCCGGCCACCGCCAGCCCGGCGCCGGCCGCGATGACTGTCACGGCCCCCCGCCGGGTGCCCCGGCCCTCGGCCGGTAGAGGGTCGGCCGCGGGGGCGGTGGCGTAGGTCAGCCGCGTCTTGCCGACGCCGATGACGTCGCCGGGACGCAGTGGCTCGGGTTGCCCCACCCGGTGGCCGTTCAGGCTGGTGCCGTTCGTGCTGCCCGCATCGGCGACCCAGTGGAGGCCGCCGGACCAGCTGACCTCGGCGTGCCGGCGGCTGGCGTACGCATCGGTGAGCCGCAGATCCGCGGTGAGGGCCGTGCCGATCAGCACCGCGCGCTCCGTGGGGAGCGTGAACTGGGTGGCGGCCCCGGCCACGTGGAGGCAGGCTTGCGCCCGCGTCCCCGATGCCGGTGGCAGCGGCACCGGCGACCGCGGGGCGGCAATCGGCGGTGGTGCCGCGCGGTGCGGGACGACGGGCAGCGGCGCCTCGAGCCGGGGCAGCAGCGCGCATCCCTCGGCCACGGCCAGCTCGGGCTGTCGCACCGTGATCGGTTCGAGCCCGGTCGCCGACTCGAGCAACGCGCGCAGCAGCGGGATGCGGCTGCCTCCGCCCACCATCAGCAGGGCCGAGGCCGGGCCCATCCCGGTCACGGCTTGGACGACACGCAGGAGGACCAGCCGGGCCAGAGCTTCGAATTCCGTCCGGGTGACCGTCAGCTCGGTGTCGGCCAGCGGCACGGTGAACGAGGCCGACTCGTCGGACGACAGCCGCTCCTTCAGCGCCCGCACCTCTTCCCGGAGCAGCAGCCGCGCGGCCCGGTCGACCGGCGTCAGCGGGTCGTCCAGGCGGTGCCAGACCGTCCGGTCGAGCTCGGTTATCCGGGCGCCGGCCAGCGTGACGAGGTCGACGTCGAGCCGGATGCCGCCGGTGTCGGCGAGGGTCTCGAAGCCGACCTGTTCGTAGCCGCCGGCCGTGCGCCG
The DNA here is from genome assembly GCF_019710575.1 of Paractinoplanes polyasparticus. Classification (GTDB taxonomy): domain Bacteria; phylum Actinomycetota; class Actinomycetes; order Mycobacteriales; family Micromonosporaceae; genus Actinoplanes; species Actinoplanes polyasparticus. The sequence goes on from NZ_JAHWFK010000017.1 coordinate 9,927, forward strand.
CACCAGGCCGACGTCGCAGCTGCTCGCGCCCGCGTCGACCACCAGCAGCGTGCTGCCGACGGCGAGCCGCTCACCGAGGAGGGCGGCGGCCGCCACCGTCTCGCCGACGACCTCGACGCCGCTCAATCCGGTGCGGCTCACCGCCTCGGCCAGGGCGGACCGCCGGGGCGGCGCCCACTCGGGTGGGCAGGCCACCGTCGTCTCGACGGCCTCGGCGCCGGCCGCCCGCCGCACCTCGACGGCAATGCGGGCCAGGTGCCGCGGCAGCGGAGAACCCGGCAGCAGCGGATCACGGTGGCCCGGATAGACCGGGTCGGCCGACGACGGCATGAGCGGCGACCCGCCGGCCAGGATGGGCCGTGGAAGCGTCCCCGGCGCGCGCAGCATCGCGACCGTGTGCGCGGTGCCGATGCTGATCCCGGCCCGCCATGCCCGTGCCGACATGGTCATGCCAGGCATAGTGCCACGTGATCACGCCGTCGCGCTGCGCTTGTTCACGCGCGTGACCAGCCGATGGCCGGGGCGATGAGCCGGGTGATCGTCTCGAGGATCCGGGCGTTGTAGGCCACGCCGAGCTGGTTGGGGACGGTGAACAGGATCGTGTCGGCTGCCTGCACGGCGGCGTCGGCCGCGAGCTCGGCCGCGATCTGGTCCGGCTCTCCGGCGTACGTACGCCCGAAGCGCGACCGGACCCCCTCGAGCAGACCGACCTGGTCCTCGTTCTCCTGCCGTCCGAAGTAGACGCGGTCGATCTCCTCGGTGATCGGCAGCACGCTGCGCGAGATCGACACGCGCGGCTCCCGGTCGTGACCGGCCTCGGCCCACGCCGCGCGGTAGAGCGAGATCTGCTCGGCCTGCAACTCGTCGAACGGCACGCCGGTGTCCTCCGACAGCAGCGTCGAGCTCTGCAAGTTCACGCCGATGCCGGCCGCCCACTGCGCCGTGGCCCGGGTGCCCGCGCCCCACCAGATGCGCTCACGCAGCCCGGGCGACTGCGGTTGGATCGCCAGCCCGCCGCTCACGCCGGTGCGGGCGGGGTCGGTGCGAGCCACCACTGCGCCCGAGATCGCGTCCAGAAAGATCTCGGTCTTGGACCGGGCCAGGTCGGCCGCGGTGGTCCCCTCGGGCGGCACGTAGCCGAAGACCTCGGCCCCGCGCAGCACTGTCTCCGGCGATCCCCGGCTCACGCCCAGCTGCAGGCGCCCGCCGCTGATCAGGTCGGCCGCCGCCGCCTCCTCGGCCATGTAGAGCGGGTTCTCGTAGCGCATGTCGATCACACCGGTGCCGATCTCGATGCGCGAGGTGCGCGCGCCGATCGCGGCCAGCAGCGGGAACGGGGACGCGAGCTGCCGTTCGAAGTGGTGCACCCGCACGAACGCGCCGTCGACCCCGAGCTCTTCGGCGGCCACGGCCAGCTCGATGGTCTGCAGCAGTGAGTCGCCGGCAGTGCGGGTCTGCGACCCGGTGGCGTCGCGCCAGTGCCCGAACGACAAGAACCCGATCTTCTTCTTCACGCTTGGCCCCAACCCCGCCGGTGGTCCGGCGATTCCCGCCGGTCACGGGCCTTTTCTCGTACGCGCTACGACCGTCCGCCGGAGGCGGTGCGCACCGTGCGTGCCGGTCCGGGGACGAGCCGCTACGATGAGCCCATGCGCCGCCCGATCGCATTCTCCCCGCCCCGCCCCGCTCCTGAGCGGGACGGCTTCTGATCCTCCGCGCGATTCTCTCCGCGCGGCGGCGCCTCACCGGGCTCGTCCCGCTTCCGCGACCATGTCTCCCTTCGTCGCAGGAGCGATAACCCGTGCTTGTCATCACCCCGGCCCGTCGGGCCACCAATGGACTCGTCCCCCTGATCGTCGCCGGCTGCCTGTGGGGCACCGGCGGTCTCACCGGCACCCTGCTGGCCCGCGAGAGCGGCCTGTCCGCGCTGGGCGTCGCCGCCGGCCGGCTCGGCGCCGGCGGCCTGCTGCTGGTCACCTTCCTCGTCCTCACCCGGCAGCCCGTCCCGCGCGGACGCGCCGCCTGGACCCGGATCGTCGTCGTCGGCCTGCTCGCCGCCGAGTTCCAGACCTGCTACTTCGCGGCGGTCGCGCACACCACGGTCAGCCTGGCCACCCTGCTCACCATCGGCGCCGCCCCGGTGCTCGTGCTGCTGGCCGAGGCGGTCACCGGCCGCCGCCGGCTCACCGCGGGGGCGGTGGGCACCGCCGCGCTGGCCCTGGCCGGACTGGGACTGCTGGTCGGCGTGCCGGCTGACGGCCTCGACCTGGGCCGGATGCTGACCGGGACCGGCTTCGCGCTGCTGGCCGCGGCCGGCTTCGCGACCATGACCCTGGTCGGCGCGCGCCCGGTCGAGGGCCTCGACGAACTGGCCTCCACCGGTCTCGGCTTCACCCTGGGCGCGGTCGCCCTGGCCCCGCTGGCCGTCGCGGGCGGGCTCAGCTTCACCGCGACCCCGGCCTCGCTCGGCCTGCTCCTGCTGCTCGGGCTGGGCCCGACGGCGCTGGGCTACGCCGCGTACTTCCGGGGTCTGCGCACCACCGCGGCCGGCACCGCGGCCCTCATGGCGCTGCTGGAGCCGCTGGTCGGCACGGCCCTGGCCGTGCTGATCCTGGGCGAGCGGCTGGGCCTGGCCGGCGGGGCGGGCGCGGTGGTGCTGATCGTCGCCCTCGCGGTGGAGAGCCGGTTCAGCGCGCGGCGCTGATCCACGCCGACGTGTCAGCTGACGGTCGCCCGCACCGGCCCGATCCGCAGGATGCCGTCATCGAGCGGAGTGCAGCGGATGCCGCCCTTGCCGCGCAGCGCCTTCCACGCGCCCGGACCGACGGTCACGTCCATCCACGCGCACGGGTGGGCCCGCTGGTTGACCTGCAGCCGCACCGGCCCGTCACCGGAGTCGAGGGTCAGCACCGAGCCGATCAGGTCGTCGACCGCCAGACCGGCGAGCAGCACGTTGCGGCGCACGGCGGCCAGGCCGGCGCCCGCCGGCAGCGATTCCTGGCTGATCACCGTGACGCTCGCGTCGCGGTGGGCCGGCCGTCCGAAGTAGCGGTCGCCGACGATGCCGAGCCCGGCCCGCACCCGCACGTGATCGACGAGTTCACCGGGCGGGGCCGGCGCCGGCCCGTCGGACGGCCGCCCCTCGAACCGGTGCACCGGCGACGCGAGCAGCTCCACGATCACCGGCACCCGGCGATCCTAGTCGGTGCAGGCGCTCAACCCCTTGAGAGTGCCCTCGCGGTAGGCGCCGATCCGGTCGAACGCGGTCGGACCGCTGCCCTCGGTGTTGCGGCCGAACGCCAGCAGCGCCTGCACGGCCTCGTCGAGGTCGCCGGGGGAGAGGGTCAGGCCGCTCTTCGGGTCCCGCAGCAGCAGGTCGTTCGTCCACGAGCCGGCCAGGCAGTCGACCGTCAGCTGGCCCTGTTCGGTGCCGGTGGGCTGGCTGCGGCGGGTCTGCGCGGCCCGGGCGAACAGGTCGCCCAGCAGCATGCCGATCGCGAAGTCGCCGATCCGCTGGTGCAGCGCGGGGCCCAGGCGGGTGCTGTCGAAAGCCACGAAGTCGCCGTCCGGGCAGTAGAACGCGGCGCCCTCGGCCGAGGCGTCCGGCTGCGCGCAGTCCGGCGGCTCCCCGGCCCGGAACGGCTGGATCGCCAGGTCGGCCCAGGCCTGGCCGGTCAGCCGCGGGTACGTCTTCTGCCAGTACTTCTGGGCGTCGTCGGCCAGCAGGCTGACCGCATCGTCGTAGCTGAGGTTGCCGCCGGTTGCCGCCTCCTCGCGGGTTCGGAACGGCACCTCGGTGACCGGCAGGTTGTTCACGCGGTAGCCGGCACAGGTGGTCACACCCTCGTCCACGCCGTCCTGCAGGGCGCGGATGCGGTCGAACGCGTTGCCGTGCGCGCCCTCGGCCAGCGCCGACGTGCCCGGCTGATCCCGCAGCGACAGCATGCCGGCGACGGTGTCGTCGAGCTGGGCCGGCGTCACATCCTTGAACGCCGACGACTTCCCGGCCAGCACGTCCGCCAGCCACGCCCCGGCGTAGCAGTCGGCCTGCTGCTCCATCACCACGGTCGGCTGGTTCTCCGGGCCGATCCGGGCCTGGATGGCGTGTCCGTACTCGTGCGCCATGACAAAACCGACCAGCAGTTCGCCGTACGTCTCCTGAAGTTCCGGAATCAGCTGCTGCGCGTCCCAGGCGATGAAGTCGTCCGGCGGGCAGTAGAAGGCGTTCGGCTGGTACTCGCTCGGTTGCCCGCCGCACGGCGGGGGCGGATCGTTCTGCGTGTACGGGAACTTGCCACCCCGCACCGGCACGAACTCGGCGCCCTCGGCCACCGTCCCGAAGTTGGCCGCCCAGAACCGCTCGACGTCGTTCAGGGCCGGCGTGACCACGTCGCCGCTGGGCCGGGCCTGTTGCCGTTCCTCCCGAACGTCCACGATCGAACACCCGCCGAGCAGGCCGATCGCCGCGACCAGCGCGGTGGTGAACAGACGCTTCGTAGCCATGGGCCACTCCCAGTCGAGATCCCGACCTGCGCGACGCTGATTCCCCACATTGAGGGGTTCTCAACCTGTGACTTTCCCGTCGGCCACCTCGAGGCGCCGGGTGACCGTGACCGCTTCCAGCATGCGCCGGTCGTGCGTGACGAGCAGAAGCGTTCCCTGGTACGACGCCAGCGCCGATTCGAGCTGCTCGATGGCGGCCAGGTCGAGATGGTTGGTCGGCTCGTCCAGCACCAGCAGGTTGACGCCCCGGGCCTGCAGCAGAGCCAGCGCCGCCCGGGTGCGCTCACCGGGGGAGAGGCTGGCCGCCGGCCGCGGCACATGTGCGGTACGCAGCCCGAACTTGGCCAGCAGGGTGCGCACGTCGGCGTCGCTCAGCTCCGGCACGGCTTCCCCGAACGCCACCATCAGCGACTTCTCGCCCAGGAACAGCCCCCGGGCCTGATCGATCTCGCCGACGACCACCCCCGACCCGAGGTGCGCGCTGCCCTCGTCCAGCGGGATCCGCTGCAGCAACGCCCCCAGCAAGGTGGACTTGCCGGCCCCGTTGGCCCCGGTGATCGCCACCCGGTCGGCCCAGTCGATCTGCAACGTGACCGGCCCGAGCCGGAAGTCCCCCCGCTGCACCACGGCATCGCGCAGAGTGGCCACAACCGAGCCCGACCGCGGCGCCGCGGCGATCTCCATCCGCAGCTCCCACTCCTTGCGCGGCTCCTCGACCACCTCCAGCCGCTCGATCATCTTCTCGGTCTGCCGAGCCTTGGCCGCCTGCTTCTCACTGGTCTCGCCCCGCTGATGCTTGGCGATCTTGTCGTTGTCGGGAGCCTTGCGCCGCGCGTTACGCACCCCCTTGTCCATCCAGGCACGCTGGGTGCGGGCGCGTTCGAGCAGATCTTCCTTCTTGTCCGAGTACTCCTCGAACTGCTCCCGCGCGTGCCGGCGCCCCCGCTCCCGCTCCTCGAGGTAGCTGCCGTAGCCGCCGCCGAACAGGTTCACCTGCTGCTGAGCCAGATCAAGTTCCAGAACCTTGGTGACAGTACGGGTGAGAAACTCCCGGTCGTGGCTGACCAGCAGCGTGCCCTTGGTCTGCCCGCCCACGAACCGCTCCAGCCGCCGCAGCCCGTCCAGATCGAGGTCGTTGGTGGGTTCGTCGAGCAGAAAAATGTCGTACCGGCTGAGCAGCAGCGAAGCCATGCCGGTCCGGGCGGCCTGCCCGCCCGAGAGCGCAGTCATCGCATGGTCGAGGCTGACCGTGAGATGAAGGTCGGCCGCCACCTGCTCGGCCCGCTCGTCCAGATCAGCGCCACCCAGATCGAGCCAGCGCTCCAGCGCGCCCGAGTATTCATCGTCCGAACCGGGCCGCCCCTCGGTGAGGGCTTCGGTGGCCCGGTCGAGAGCCAGTTGGGCGGGCCCGACGCCCGTGCGACGGGCCAGGAAGTCGCGCACGGTCTCGCCTTCGCGGCGCTCCCGTTCCTGGGGGAGGTAGCCGACGTTGGCCGTGGGCGGGCTCAGGGTGACTGTGCCGCTCTCGACGGGCACCAGTCCGGCCAGGGTGCGCAGGAGGGTGGTCTTGCCGGCGCCGTTCACCCCGACCAGGCCGATGACGTCGCCTGGCGCTACCACCAGGTCGAGGCCGGAGAACAGAACACGGTCGCCGTGCCCAGCGGCGAGATCCCGGGCAATCAACGTGGCACTCATCGCGGGCTCATCTTAGGGGAGGCGGTCTCGGCGGGCCTGGGGGCGTCGTGGTTGCCGCTTGCTGTCTTCGGGTGGCCGGGCGGCTCCCCGGGCCACGGGTGTCGTGGTCGCCGTCTCTGCCGCCAGTTGTGGTCTTGATGTGGCCGGGCGGCTTGGCAGGCGACGGGCGTCGTGGTCGCCGTCCTTGCAGCCAGTTGCGGTCTCTATGTGGCCGGGCGGCTGGCCAGGCGTTGAGCGTCGTGGTTGGTGTGGGTGCCGCCAGTTGCGGTTTGATGTGGCTGGGCGGCTGGCCAGGCGTGGGGCGTCGTGGCTGGTGTGGCTGCCGCCAGTTGAGGAGGCAAATTGCACGCCTCCTTAATTCGATCTCAACCGGCGTTCCTCAGGGCAATTACTGATTGTTGCAGGATTGATCTGAGTCTGGTTTTTCGTAGCGGGAAATAGCCGCTCAGCGCCTAGCGCGCGGGCCAACATATGAGCATGAATTGGCTCCCCGTGGGTGCGAAGCCAGCTGCCGTCACTCTGTAGTGCTCCCTGGTATTCTTGCAGCTCGGAACGCGTTCGTCGGGCCTCGCTTAGGCTACTCGAGTCTACCTCGAGGCAGGAGATAAATGCTTCTCGCGCTGATCGGCAAAGACAAATTTGGCATGATCAAATCCCGGTGGGGTAGGGCTTTTATCGGTCCAGTGCGGGAGAATGTATGCATGCGGCAGTTACAGTTGTTCAACACGGTGGAACTGGCGAAAATGCGCGACCGCACCAAGGCGCGAAACTGGTCTCCCGCGGGCGACGAGTTCCGCCGTGAGCACGAGCGTCACCGCGCGTGGGGTCTTCAGCAACGCCACGCGGCCAAAGCCGCATACCTCCGCCGGGCACGCCGCGCAGCCGAGCCGCGCGACCTATCAGCCTCGACACCCATCCCGGCCGATCCACCGGAAATCCCGC
>NZ_JAHWFK010000018.1 GCF_019710575.1 Paractinoplanes polyasparticus
AGCCGCAGCCGCAGCCGCAGCCGCAGCCGCAGCCGCAGCCGCAGCCGCAGCCGCAGCCGCAGCCGCAGCCGCAGCCGCAGCCGACCGTGCCGGGCGACAAGCTCTCCCCGCCGCGCGAAGCTCTCGGCAACGCGGCAACGACGACTGCCAGTCTTCCTCCGGCCGAAGTGACTCCCGCAGACCTGCCGTCTCGGCCCACTCAGCGAAACCGCCCGACAGCAAGGCGACCGCAGCACTCACACGCCCGACAACCAGCCGCCCCGCCCGCAGACCCGCAACAGACGGCAGTGAGGGCGTCGCCACTCCAGGGGCGGGGAGCAGCCCGGCCGCAACTGTCGGCAGTGAGGCCAGCCGCTGCGCCCAGGGCCGGCGGGCCGCCCAACCAACAAAGACCGCATCCGGCCGCACTCACCCCAACCAAGGCGCTCCTCGCCTGGCGAGCCGCCTGGCCACATCGAGACCGCATCTGGCGGCACTCACGCCGGCCACGGCGTCGCTTGCCTGGTCAGCCGCCCGGCCACAGCGGAACCGCAGCTGGCGGCACTCACGCCAACCACCGCGCCGCTCGCCCGGCCACAGAACGACCGGAAGTGGCGGCAGCGAGAGCGACCACGACGCCCAAGGCCTGGCGAGCCGCCCAGCCACCGAAGACCGCATCTGGCGGCACCCACGCCAACCACGGCGCCGCTCGCCTGCTCAGCCGCCCAGCCACCGAAGACCGCATCTGACGGCACCGACGCCAACCACGGCGCCGCTCGCCTGGTCAGCCGCCCGGCCAGAGAACGACCGGAACTGCGGCAGCAACGGCGACCACTACGCCCAGAGCCTGGCAAGCAGCCCACCCACCGCGAGACCCCCGTCTGGCGGCACCCGCCCAACCACGGCGCCCACGGACACCAACTACGAAGCCCAGCCGCCCGCCCAGGGAAAGGGCAGCGCCGACAGAGACCCCCTAATCGAGCGCCACAGCACCCCCACTGACCCGAACCCCCGGATCCCCGGGAACCAACGTGACAGTCAGCCGACTGGGCCGCCCAAGGTCGTCCCCCTGACGCAGATGCAAGGTCGAATCCGGCCCGACCAGCCGCAGCGCCCGCAGGTAACCACCGAGCGCCGCCGCAGCCGCCCCCGTAGCCGGGTCTTCCACGACCCCGCCGACCGGGAACGGGTTGCGGACGTCGAAGCTGTCGTCGCCGGTGCGGAAGACCAGCTGGATCGTGGTCCAGCCGCGCGCCTCCATCAGGCTCTTCAGCGCGTCGAAGTGGTAGTCGAGGCGGGCGAGCCGGTCGCGGGAGTTGGCGGCGATGATCGGGTGGTAGGCGCCGGCGTAGGCGACCTGCGGGGGCAGGGCCGGGTCGAGGTCGTCTGCCGACCAGCGCAGGGCGGTCAGCAACGCGGCCAGGGTGGAGTCGGGCAGCTCGTCGATGGTCGGGGCGACGCTGGTCAGAGTGGCTTGGCCGTCCGCGACCACGACGGGCACCTCGCCCGCCTTGGTGGTGAAGACGTGTTCGCCGGGGCCCAGGGCCACCCCGGTGGCGATGGTGGCGTGGCCGCAGAACGGGACCTCGGCGAGCGGGCTGAAATACCGCACCCGGTGGTGCCGCTCGCCCAGGGTCCTCGTCACGAACGCCGTCTCCGAGTAACCCACGTCGGCCGCGATCTTCAGCATGGTCGCGTCGTCCAGGTCGGCCGCGTCCAGCACCACGCCGGCGGGGTTGCCGCCGGCCGGGTTGTCGCTGAAGGCCACGTACCGTCGCACCACAGTCATGCCGTCAGCCTGCCGCCCCTGACCGGGCGCTGCCAAGGGTGTGGCACACACCGAACCTAGACCCAGGTCGGGGTCATGTCGCCCGCGTACCGGGCGCCCACCCCACCGGACGGCAGGATCTCGGCGATCGCAGCGAGGTCGTCGGCGGACAGCGACAGGCCGGCGGCGGCGAGGTTCTCCTCGACCCGGGCCACGCTGCGGCTGCCGGGAATGGGCACGATGTCGTCGCCCTGCGCCAGCAGCCAGGCCAGGGCGAGCTGCGAGACGGTGGCGCCCCGGGCGGCGGCGAGATCGCCCAGGCGCCGTACGGCGTCGAGGTTCTTCTCGTAGTTGCCGGGCTGCCAGCGCGGGTCGTGGCGGCGCATGTCGCTCTCGTCGTACGCGGCGGCCGGCTGGGCCGCGCCGGTGAGAAAGCCTCGGCCCAGCGGCGAGTAGGCGACGAACCCGATGCCCAGCTCGCGCAGTGTCGGGAACAGCTGCTCGACGTCGCGCTCGAACAGCGAGTACTCCGTCTGCAGCACCGAGACCGGCTGCACCGCGTGGGCCCGGCGAATGGTGGACGGGCCGGCCTCGCTGAGCCCGAAGTACTTCACCTTGCCGGCGTCGATGAACTCCTTGACCGTGCCCGCGACGTCCTCGATCGGCACGGTGGGGTCGACGCGGTGCTGGTAGAGCACGTCGATCGTGTCGACGCCCAGGTAACGCAGGCTGTTGTCCACGACCTCACGAATGTGCGAAGGGCGGCTGTCGAAGCCGAAGTCGTGGGTGAAGCCGAACTTGGTGGCGATGACGATGTCGTCGCGGAAGTCCTTGACGGCCCGGCCGACGACCTTCTCGTTCTCACCCCACCCGTACAGCTCGGCGGTGTCGAAGAACGTGACGCCCAGCTCGTGGGCCTTGCGGATGGCGGCGATGCCCTGCTGCTCGTCGCCGGGGCCGTAGGCGAGGTTGATGCCCATGGCGCCGTAGCCGAGGGCCGAGACGGTGAGTCCCTGCGTGCCGAGAGTGCGTTGCTGCACGGTCATCTCCCTGAGGAAGTAGTCAAACCAAACGGTTCGGTTTGACGTTAGCCCGCGATCCCGGCGAAGCCAAGCCGGCCGTAATCTTGTGACCATGGACTCGACCGAGGAGCGCATCGTCGCCGCGGCCACGGCCGAGTTCGCCCGGCACGGCATCGCCGGCGCGCGTGTCGAGCGCATCGCCAAGGAGGCACGCACCAGCAAGGAGCGCATCTACGCGTACTACCGCGGCAAGGAGGCGCTCTACCGGCACGTCGCCGCGCAGGAACTCACGGCCATCGCCGAGGCCACCCGGCTCGACCCGCAAGACCTTCCCGAGTACGCCGGTCGCGTCTACGACTACTTCACGACCCACCCGGAGCAGTACCGCCTGATGATGTGGGGCCAGCTCGAACTGCCGGCCGACGACCCGGCCGACGACCCGGCCGAAAACCCGCTGCGCACCTCGATGGGCCGCAAGATCGAAACGCTCCGGCAGGCCCAGGCGGACGGTCAGCTGGATCCGGGCTGGGACGCCGTCGACATCCTGATGTTCGTCAATCAGATCGCCATGGCCTGGGCCGGGCAGTCCGGCGTCACCCCGGTCCGGCCCGAGACGGCCGAACGTCGCGCGGCGGTCGTGGCCGCGGTGCGGCGGTTGTTCCCGCCGGGCGAGCGGCGGCAGATTGTCACAGGGCCGGAGTAGCGTTCGTGCGGTGACAGATGCACCAACCGCGATCACACCGCCCTCCGACCTTCCGCGCACCCTGGGCGAGCTGCGGGCCTCCGGCCACGAGTTCCGCACCGTCAAGGAAGAGCTGCGCGACAACCTGCTGGCCCGCCTGCGTTCGGGCGAGCCGCGCTTCCCCGGCATCGTCGGCTACGACGACACCGTCCTGCCCGAGGTCGAACGGGCCCTGCTGGCCGGGCACGACATGGTCCTGCTGGGCGAGCGTGGCCAGGGCAAGACCCGCCTCATCCGCGGCCTGATCGACCTGCTCGACGAGTGGACGCCGGTCATCACCGGCTCCGAGCTGCACGAACACCCCTACCACCCGCTCACCCCGGCGTCCCGGCGGCTCGTCGCGGAAACCGGCGACCTGCTGCCGATCTGGTGGCTGCACCGCTCCGAGCGCTACGGCGAGAAGCTGGCCACCCCCGACACCAGCGTGGGCGACCTGATCGGCGACGTCGACCCGATCAAGGTCGCCGAGGGCCGCGCCCTGGGCGACCCCGACACGATCCACTTCGGGCTGGTGCCGCGCACCAACCGGGGCATCTTCGCCGTCAACGAGCTGCCCGACCTGGCCGAGCGGATCCAGGTGTCGCTGCTCAACGTGCTCGAGGAACGCGACATCCAGGTCCGCGGCTACCAGCTGCGCCTGCCGCTCGACCTGCTGCTCGTGGCCTCGGCCAACCCCGAGGACTACACCAACCGCGGCCGCATCATCACGCCGCTGAAAGACCGGTTCGGCGCCGAGATCCGCACCCACTACCCGGTCGACCTGTCGCTCGAGACCGAGCTCATCCGGCAGGAGGCCGCGCTGGTGGCGGCCGTGCCGGAACACCTGATCGACGTGCTGGCCCGCTACACGCGCGCGGTGCGCGAGTCGCCGGCCGTCGACGCGCGGTCGGGCATCTCGGCGCGGTTCGCCATCGCGGGCGCCGAGACCACGGCCGCTTCCGCGTTGCGGCGCAGCGGACTGCGGCAGGAAAGAGAGGCTGTGGCGCGCGTCTGCGACACGGTCTCGGTGACGTCCACGCTGCGCGGCAAGGTCGAGTTCGAGAGCGGCGAGGAGGGGCGCGAGACCGAGGTGCTCGCCCACCTGCTGCGGGTCGCCACGGCCGAGACGTTCCGCGACCGGCTGGCCGGTCTCGACCTGTCCGGCTTCACCGACCTGGTGGCCGAGGGCGCCATCATCGAGACCGGCGACCTGGTCAGCGCCGACGAGCTGCTGGGCCAGATCGGCACGGTCCCGGGGCTGGCCAAGGTGCTCGACCGGCTCGGCCTGGGCGACGCGCCCTCCCCGGGCCAGGCGGCGTCGGCCATCGAGTTCGTGCTCGAGGGGCTTCACCTGACCAGGCGGCTGGCCAAGGAGATGACCGACGACGGCCGCACTCTGTACGGGAGCTGATCATGGCTTCAGGGCGATTCAGGTACGGCGCGTGGCGGGACGGGCCCGACCCGCTCGCCCCGCCGTACGATGTGCGGGCGGCCGTCGACGAGGTCGGCGAGCGCGTCCTGGCCGGCGACAGCCTGCGCGACGTGCTGCGTGACCTGGTCCGCCGGGGCCCGCAGGACGGCCGCGGGCTCGACGCTCTGCGCGACCGGGCCCGCCGGCTGCGCCGCGAGGCGCTGCGCCGGGGCAACCTCGACGGCGCCGTCACCCGGGCCCAGCAGCTGCTCGACCAGGCCCTCGCGGCCGAGCGCGACGAGCTGACCCGGCGCGACGACGACGCGGCCCGGTTCAGCGAGGCCGTGCTCGACAACCTGCCGCGCTCGACGTCGCGCGCGGTCGAGGAACTGTCCGACTACCAGTGGGCGTCGTCCGAGGCCCAGCAGCTCTACCAGCAGATCCTCGACGGTCTGCGCCGCGAGGTGGTCGAGCAGCGGTTCGCCGGCATGAAGCAGGCGCTGCAGCAGGGCGACCTCGAGGGTGTCTCCGAGATGGTGTCCGACCTCAACGACCTGCTGGCCAAGCACGCCCGCGGCGAGGACACGTCCGACGCGTTCCAGCAGTTCATGGCCAAGCACGGCCAGTTCTTCCCGGAGAACCCGAGCAACGTCGAGGAGCTGATCGACTCCCTGGCCCGTCAGGCCGCGGCGGCCGAGCGGCTGATGCGATCGTTGTCGCCGCAGCAGCAGGAAGAGCTGTCACGCCTGATGGACCAGGCGCTGGGCGACGGGCCGCTGCGCGGTCAGCTCGGCGAGCTGACCGACAACCTGCGGGCGTTGCGGCCCAACCTCAACTGGGGTCGCGGCGAGCGCATGCGGGGTCCGCAGGATCTGGGCTACGGCGACGCGGCGGCCGCCCTGGGCGAGATCGGCGAGCTCGACGAGCTGCTCGACCAGCTCGGGCAGGAGCACCCGGGGGCCACGCTCGACGACGTGGACGTCGAGATGGTCGAGCGCCAGCTCGGCCGGGGCGCGGCCGACGACGTCCGCCGGTTGCGCGAGCTCGAACGCGAACTCAGCCGGCAGGGGTGGGTCACCCGCGACTCCGAGGGGCTGACGCTCTCGCCCAAGGCGCTGCGGCGGCTCGGCCGTACGGCGCTGGCCCAGGTCTTCGACGATCTGTCGGGCCGCAAGCAGGGGCAGCACGACCTGCGCGACGCGGGCGCGGCGGGCGACCTGATCGGCTCGTCGCGGCGCTGGGAGTTCGGCGACGAGCAGCCGCTCGACGTGGTGCGGACGATCGGCAACGCGGTGCGGCGGCAGGCGGCCGGGGGTGGCGTGGGCGTGCTGCCCGTACGCCTCGAGCCCGACGACTTCGAGGTGGCCGAGACCGAGCGGCGGGCGTCGGCGGTGGTCGCGCTCTGCGTCGACCTCTCCTACTCGATGTACGCCGACGGCCGCTGGGGCCCGATGAAGCAGACCGCGCTGGCCCTGTCGCACCTGGTCGCGACCCAGTTCCCGCAGGACTCGCTGCAGATCATCGGCTTCGGCAAGTACGCCAACGCGCTGTCGCAGGGGCAACTGGCCGCGATCGACCCGACGGCCGAGAAGGGCACCAACCTGCAGCACGCGCTCAAGCTGGCGGGCCGGCACCTGCGCCGGCACCCGGGCGCCGAGCCGGTGGTGCTGGTCGTGACCGACGGCGAGCCCACGGCCCACCTCGAACCGGACGGGGAGGCCATGTTCTGGTGGCCGCCGCTGCCCGAGACGATCCGGGCCACCATCGGTGAGGTCGACCACCTGACCCGCTTCGGGGCCACGCTCAACTTCTTCATGCTGGGCGAGGACGACGGCCTGCAGAGGTTCGTGGCCGCGGTGGCCGAACGCAACGGCGGCCGGGTGTTCAGCCCGGACGCCGACGAGCTGGGGCGGTACGTGGTCGACGACTACGTGCGGGCCCGGCGCGGAAGGCGCTGATCCGTCATCCGTGCCGCGCGACTGATCAATCTGGTGTTGCTGCTGCAGTCGCGCGGCACGATGACGGCGGCCGAGATCGCGGCTGAGCTCGAGGTCTCGGAACGCACGGTCTATCGCGACGTCGTCGAACTGTCGTCGGCCGGGGTGCCGGTCTACGCGTCCCAGGGCCGCACCGGCGGCTACCAGCTGGTCGACGGCTACCGCACCCGGCTGACCGGGTTGTCCCGGGCCGAGGCCGAGGCGTTGTTCCTGGCCGGGCTGCCCGGTCCGGCCCGCGAGCTGGGGCTGGGCGAGCCGGCCCGCACGGCGCAGCTGAAGATGCTGGCGGCCCTCCCGCCGGGGCTGCGCGACGCGTCGTCGATCGCCGGGCAGCGGTTCCACCTCGACGCCCCCGGCTGGTTCCACGACCCGCAGACGCCGCCCGTGCTGGGCGAGCTGGCCCAGGCCGTGTGGCAGGACCTGGAACTCACCCTGCGGTACAAGCGCCACGACGAGGTGACGCGGACGGTCGAACCGTACGGCCTGGTGTTGAAGAACGGCGTCTGGTACCTGGTCGGCCGGGTGGGGGAGACCCTGCGCTCCTATCGGGTCGACCGGATCACCGAGGTGACGCCGACCGGGCGGACGTTCGAGCGCGACCCCGGGTTCGACCTGCCCTCGTTCTGGGCGGCCCGGGCGGTCGAGTTCGTCCGGCAGATGCTGCGGGATGAGATCACGATCCGGCTGTCGCCCGACGGGCTCCGCTTGCTGCGGTTCGCGGTGGAGGAGGTCGCGGCGCAAGCGGCGGTGACGGACGAGCCCGGCCCGGACGGTTGGGTCCGGACCAGGCTCCCCGTGGAATCGCTCGACGTGGCTTACACGTACATGTTGCGGCTCGGACCGGAGGTGGAGGTGCTGTCACCGCCGTCGCTTCGGTCGCGGATGGCCTCCGCCGCGGAGAGGACCAGCACGCTCTACCGGTAACCGGTCACGTCGGCCGGTTTGCCGGGGTCCTGCACCTCGACCAGGTAGCGCCAGGCGTCGGGCCGGCTGCCGTCGAGGTCGGTGAAGCCGTACACCTGAGCCAGCTCGCCGCTCGAGACGGACTTGCCGTTCCACCGGGCCTTGTCGTTGTCGCCGGCGAGGGCGGCCACGGCCCGGCCGACGTATGCCGGGGATTCGGAGATCGCGAAGTGCGGCTCCTTCGCGGTGGCGTCGCGCCAGTTCTCCTCGGTGACGCCGTAGACGTCGAGCATCATCTCCGAGCGCAACCAGCCCGGTGTCAGCGCGACCGCGGTTCCGCCGTGCGGCGCCAGCTCCTGCGACCACGCGAACGCCAGCCGGTTGACGCTCGACTTGGCGAGGTCGTAGAAGACCGACAGACGGTAGTTCTTCTCGTTGTACGCGGTCGTGCCGTCGCCGACCTCGATGACGAGGCCGCCCGGCTGCCGGATGAGCAGCGGCATCGCGTGATGGGCGGTGACGATGTGCGTGTCGACGGCCAGCCGCAGCAGCCGGAAACCCTTCTCGAGCGACTGCTCCCACACCGGCTTGTCCCAGGTGGCCAGCGGATCGCCGCCCCATACGTCGTTGACCAGCACGTCGAGCTTTCCCTGCTCGCGGTCGATGCGCCGGACGAGCTCGCCGACCTGCTCGGGCACCAGATGGTCGACGGCCACCGCGATGCCCTGCCCGCCGGCCGCCGTGACCAGGCCGGCCGTCTCCTCGATGGTCTCCGGGCGGTTCATCTCCGAGCGCTTGCCCCGGGTGCTGCGCCCGGTCGCGTACACGGTCGCGCCGGCCGCTCCGAGCTGCACCGCGATCTGACGTCCGGCGCCCCGGGTCGCCCCGGCGACGAGTGCCACCTTGCCCTGCAACGGTTGTTCTGCCATGAGAGCCATGCTCGCGGCAAAACCTGACAACCGGTGGCACCCTTTACCGGGGAACCTAGGCTGCGCGGCATGATCAGCGGAACGCGGGACGAGTTGCTCACCCACCTGGCCGACCTCGCCGAAGCGGTGACCCGGCCGCACCCGGCGCGGGTCGCGGTCGACGGACGGCCCGCGGCAGGCAAGACCACGCTGGCCGATGAACTGGCCGGGGTGTTGCGCGCGCGAGGCCGAGAGGTGATCCGGACGTCGATCGACAGCTTCCTGCGGCCCCGGGCCGAGCGCTACCGGCGCGGCGAGTTCTCGGTCGAGAGCAACTACCAGGATTCCTTCGACTTCGACGCCCTGCACCGGCTGCTGCTCGGACCGCTCGGCCCCGGTGGTGATCGGCGGTATCAGCCGGCGATCCGGGACCGGGCCACCGATGTCCCGGTGAACCTGCCCTTCCGGGAGGCCGCGCCCGATGCCGTGCTGCTGTTCGACGGGGTGTTCCTGATGCGCCCGGAGCTGAACGACCGGTGGGACCTGCGGCTGCTCGTCTCCACGTCGTTCGAGGTCACGCTCGACCGTGCGCGGATCCGCGACCGGGCCGAGTACGGCTCGACGAGTGTGGTCGAGCGACGGTTCCACCATCGTTACCGGCCCTCGCAGCAGCACTACCTCGACACGGTCCGCCCGGCCGAGCGGGCCGATGTCGTCGTCCACAACGACACGCCGGAGCAACCGCGCTGGGAAGTCCGGCGATAATGAACTAGGTTCCTAGGACGGCGCACGCGGTGTGCGACACGTGACGGGTCCGCGACTGTGATTCTGAAGCTCGTTATAGTTGCTCCGCGAGTGGCCGGTCGGGGGTCCGGGCGTCGGGGGACGCATGCATCCGGGCAGTGCCGTGCCGCTCGCCGGGGATGCTGCCGGGAAGCCCGGCGCCTGAGGGGGAGAGGAAGTCGCGATGTCGCAGCAGCCTGCGCCGTCCACTGTTTCCGCCCCCTCCAACCGGATCTGGACGATCCCCAACGTCATCAGCTTCATCCGGCTGCTGGGCGTGCCGCTCTTCCTCTATCTGCTGCTCGGTCCGCAGCACGACGTGGCCGCGGTGATCGTGCTGGCCGTCGGGGGCACGACGGACTGGGTCGACGGCTTCGTGGCCCGGCGGATGAACTCGGTCAGCCGCCTCGGCGAGCTGCTCGACCCGTTCGCCGACCGCCTCTACATCCTGGCCACGCTGATCGGCTTCACCGTGCGCGGCGTGGTGCCGTACTGGCTGACCGGCGCTCTGTTGCTGCGCGAGCTGGTCCTGGGCATCGCGCTGCTGGTCCTGCGGCGCCACGGGTACGGCCCGCCGCCCGTCCACTACGTCGGCAAGACCGGCACGTTCGTGCTGCTGGCGGCGTTCCCGGTGATCCTGCTGGCTCGGGCCGTGCCGTCGATCGACCCGTGGGCCGGACCCCTCGGCTGGGGGCTCGCCTGGTGGGCGCTCGGCCTGTACTGGGCCGCCGGCGTGCTCTATCTGCTGCAGGCGACCCGGCTTGTGCGGGCCTCCCGGGCGGCGGCCTGATGACCGACCCGCCCGGCGAGAAGGGCGAAGAGGTGCAGCCGCCGAAGCGGGTCTACGCGCCCGACTTCCTCACCGAGTTGTTCCGCAACCCGCTCGACCCCGGCTACGCCGACGCCGCGGCTCGCAAACAGCGTGAGGGCGAGCCCACCGGCACCCCCAAGGCGCTGCGCAGCGCGTCGCTCGCGGTGGCCCTCGTGGTGCTCGGCTTCCTGCTGGTCGTGGCGTATCAGCAGACCGTCGCGGAGGAGCCGGCCCGCACCACGGCCCGCGCCGAGCTGATCGACCAGGTCAAGAACCGCCGCGAGACCACCACCGAGCTGCAGCAACGCGCCGACCGTCTGGCCGGCGAGGTGTCGCAGCTGCGGGAGCGCGAACTCGGCGGCGAGGCGGCCCGGAAGATCGAGGACACCGAGGCCGCGACGGGGCTGGCGCCGGTGCGAGGCTCGGGCGCCAGGATCACCGTGGCCGACGGGCCGACCCCGATCAACCCGGTCACCGGCGAGCGCAACACCGCGGCCCGGGTCAAGGACTCCGACCTGCAGCTGGCCGCCAACGCCCTGTGGTCGCTGGGGGCCGAGGCGATAGCGGTCAACGGGCAGCGGCTGACCGCGACGTCGACGATCCGGCAGGCCGGTGAGGCGATCCTGGTCGACCTGAGCCCGGTCACCACCCCGTACGAGGTGTCGGCGATCGGCCCGGACGAGCTCGCGCGCGACTTCCACGACAGCTACGCGGGCCGGTTCTTCGAGCAGCTCGCGGCCAAGTATGGGATGTCGTTCGACGCCCGCCCGGCCGAGGACCTGCGGCTGGAGGCGGCGACCGAGCTCAAGCTGCGGGTCGCCGAACCGTCCGTCGCGCCGTCGGCCCCGCCGTCCGCCCCCTCCACCTTTCCCTCCGGCTCGCCGTCCACCCCGGCCGGGTCGTCCCGCCCATCGTCGGAAGGCGGCCGATGATCGCCGTACTTGCCCTGATCGCCGGTGTCGCCCTGGGCATCGTGTTCCATCCCACCGTGCCGCCCGAGCTGGCGCCGTACCTGCCGATCGCGGTGGTGGCGGCCCTGGACGCGGTGTTCGGCGGGGTGCGGGCCAAACTCGACGGCATCTTCGACGACAAGCAGTTCGTCGTCTCGTTCATCTCGAACGTGCTGGTGGCGGCCCTCATCGTCTATCTCGGCGACCAGCTCGGGGTGGGCACGCAGCTGTCCACCGGCGTCGTCGTCGTGCTCGGCGTCCGCATCTTCGGCAATGTGGCGGCGATCCGCCGGCACCTGTTCCGGGCGTGAGCGGCATGACCGACAAGAACGAGCGCGAGCACGAGCACGACGCCGAGCCGGGCATGCCCACGGCCGGCCGTGAGCCGCTGCCCGTCGAGAACGAGGCCGACGAGGTCACGCAGCTGCTGGGCGCCGACAGCGAGGGGCCGACGGTGGAGACGCCACGCAAGGCCCTGCTCGACCCGACGACGATCGATCTCGACGGCCCGACGCGGCGGCTGTCCCTGCCGTCGGCGTCACCCGAACCGGTGACTCCGGCCGAGGCCGTCCCGCCCACAGCGGCGCCGGCCGACGACGCACGCGTGAATCCGCCGCCTACGGCAGCGCCGGCCACTGACATACACGTGAGTGCGCCGATGGACGCAGCGCCGGGTGACGACCTGCGGGCGGACGCACCGCCCACGGTTGAGCGGCCAGAAGTCGTACCAGAAAAAGCTCCGCCACCGAAGGCCGGCATCCTGCGCCTGCTCGGCAAGCGCCCGTCGAGCCCGGCGGGTCTGCTGATCCTCGCGTTGCTGGCGTTGTTCGGCTTCACGCTGGTGGTGCAGCTGCGCAGCAACGACGGCGACGACGGACTGGCCGGCGCCCGGCAGGAGGACCTCGTCCGGATCCTGAGCGATCTGGAGGCGCGCGACAGCCGGCTGCAGAGCGAGATCAGCGCCCTGGAGACCAGTCAGCGCCAGCTGACCTCCGGGGTGGCGGGCCGGCAGGCGGCGCTCGCCGAGGCCGAGAAGCGGGCCGACGAGCTGGGACTGCTGGCCGGAACGGTCGCCGGCCGCGGGCCGGGTCTGCGGATCGTGATCGACGGGGTGAAGGCCTCGGCGATCCTCAACACCGTGCAGGAGCTGCGCGGCGCCGGGGGCGAGGTCATGCAGATCGCCGGGGCCGGGGGCAAGGCCGTCCGGATCGTGGCGTCCAGCTATTTCGTGGACGCCGAGGGCGGCGGCATCATCGTCGACGGCGACCAGCTGCCCGGGCCGTACGTTCTGACCGTGATCGGGGTGCCTCAGGTCATGCAGACCGCGTTGCAGATCCCCGGCGGGGTGGTCGCGTCGGTGAACTCCGGCGGCGGTAGCGTGACGTTGGAACAACGGACCTTGGTCGAAGTGACCGCGGTGCGTGACGCCACGACATTGCAATACGCACGGCCGGCGTCCTGAAAGGTGCGCCGGGGATTGATGAAAACGGGAGAGAACGCGTGATTCCTGAGGACCTGCGGTACACGGCTGAACACGAGTGGGTGGCCGGAGACGGCAGCGGGCCCGTGCGCGTGGGCATCACCCACTTCGCGCAGGACGCGCTGGGCGACATCGTCTTCGTCGACCTGCCCGAGGAGGGCACCGAGGTGACGGCGGGCGAGACGTTCGGCGAGGTCGAGTCGACCAAGAGCGTCTCCGAGCTGTACGCGCCGATCTCCGGCACAGTGGTGTCCAAGAACGCTTCGCTGGGCGACGAGCCGGAGCTCATCAACGCCGAGCCCTATGCGGCCGGATGGCTGGTGGAAATCGCGCCGGCCGATCCGGATGCGGTCGCGCAGCTGCTCGACGCGAACGCATACAAAGCTTTGACGGAGAGCTGACGCAAGTCAGTGTGTCCGGTTGCCCCGCGATATTGGCGCTGACTAGGCTCGCGGGGCACCACGTTTGTTATGCCTATAGAAAACCGATAGTCGTGCGTCCAAGCCTTCCGGCTGCGGCGGGGGAGACCCGTGCCGCGAGGCGACGACCAACTGATCCGCGAGGTGGTCCATGACGCGCCCAGACGACGAGTTCCCCCCACTCGACGTCACGTCCACGCTGAACCTCGGAGCCCTCGACGAGGTGCTCGAGGGTCCCGACACCGACGTGGTGCCGAGCCGCATGTCCGGCTCGCTCCCGCCCGGGATGGCGCTGCTGGTGGTGCGCCGGGGTCCCAACGCGGGTGCACGCTTCCTGCTCGACCACGACGTGACGACCAGCGGACGACACCCTGACAGTGACATCTTCCTCGACGACGTGACGGTGTCCCGCCGCCACGCCGAGTTCCACCGCGACGGCGGCACCTTCACGGTGCGCGACGTGGGCTCGCTGAACGGCACGTACGTCAACCGCGAGCGGGTCGAGGCGGCCACGCTCAGCAACGGCGACGAGGTCCAGATCGGCAAGTTCCGGCTGGTGTTCATCGCCGGCCCGCGGCCCGAGGGAGAGGGCAACTAGCAGTGAACGCGTCGGGGGCGGCGGCACGCGACCCGGGGGCCTCGCGCCCCCAGGGCGGGCGTGAGCAGGCGCTGATGAGCATCGGGGAGGTGCTGGCCCATCTGCGCACCGAGTTCCCCGACACCACCATCTCCAAATTGCGGTTCCTGGAGGCGGAGGGGCTGGTCGATCCCCAGCGCACCGCCTCCGGGTATCGCAAGTACTCGTGGAACGACATCGCGCGCCTGCGTTTCGTGCTGACGGCGCAGCGCGACCAGTACCTCCCGTTGCGGGTCATCCGCGAGCAGTTGGAACAGATGGAGTCCGAGCCGGTGGCGCCCAGCCGCCCGGCTCTGGTCGCCGTGGGCGCCGAGAAGGCGGCCGATCCGTCAGACACCCGGGTTCCCCGGGAGGATGTGATGGAACGCACGGGCGCCACCGCCGAGGTTCTCGACGAGCTCGAGCGGATGGGCCTGGTCACCGCGCGGCCGCCGGGCTGGTACGACGGCGACGCCGTGGTCATCGTGACGGCGGTTGTCGGTCTGACCAGGTACGGGCTCGAACTGCGCCACCTGCGCGGGTTCCGGGCCGCCTCGGACCGCGAGGTCGGCCTGTTCACGCAGTTGCTGGCGCCGCTGGTGCGGCAGAGCGACCCGGCCGCGCGTGCCCGGGCCAACGAGACCGCCCGCGAACTGCAGGCGCTCTCGCAGCGTCTGCACGCCGCTCTGGTCCGGGCCGGACTGCGGAGCGAACTCGGGCGTTGAGGCGCTTTTTAGGGGTATGCCGCAGCGGTGGGAAGCTCACTCCGTGCGTGTAACGTGCAGGTGAGGTGCAAATGCGGGGCGAGAACGACACGGAGGCGGGGCTGTGCGCGAGCTTAGCGTGGTCGGAGTTCGGGTGGAGCTACCCAGCAACCAGCCGATCGTCCTGCTGCGGGAGGTGGACGGTGATCGCTACCTGCCCATCTGGATCGGCGCCGTCGAGGCGACCGCCATCGCGTACGAGCAACAGGGTGTCAAACCGGCCCGGCCGCTGACCCACGATCTGCTGCGCGACATCCTGACGGCGCTCGAGGCGCCGCTGACCGCGGTCGAGATCACCGAGCTGAAGGACAACGTCTTCTACGCCGACCTGCTGATCGGCGAGGACGTGCGGGTCTCGGCCCGCCCGAGCGACTCGATCGCGCTGGCGCTGCGGGTCGGCGCGCCGATCCGCTGCGCCGAGCAGGTGCTCACCGAGGCCGGCATCGTCATCCCCGACGAGCAGGAGGACGAGGTCGAGAAGTTCCGCGAATTCCTCGACCAGGTGCGCCCCGAAGACTTCGCCGGCTGATCCTCGCCGTCGATCTTCGCGTCTGATCAGAAGCAGCCAGAAACCACCTGAGTGATCGACAACTGCCTCGCTCCCGCGCGGCGTGTCGCCGCGTTACTTCTCTGTTTCCGCGGGCGCTGAGATATACGCTCGTGAAGTCCAGGTGAAGCGGCGGCACCGCGCAGCGGGGAGGTGGTCGCGTGCACGAGCAGCCTCTTGAACAAGATGCTCCCCTCGTCGGCGAGGACGGCTCGGTCGGTTATCGCGGAGTCACGGCGTGCCAGGCGGTGGGCATCAGCTACCGCCAGCTCGATTACTGGGCGCGCACGACGCTCGTGGTCCCGAGCATCCGCGACGCGTCCGGCTCGGGCACCCAGCGGCTCTACTCCTTCCGCGACCTCGTGGTCCTCAAGGTGGTCAAGCGCCTGCTCGACGCCGGGGTCTCGCTGCAGAACATCCGCCGGGCGATCGAGGCGCTGCGTTCGCGCGGCGTCGACGACTTGGCCGGCATCACGCTGATCTCCGACGGCACCACGGTCTACGAGTGCCGCTCGCCGGAAGAGGTCGTCGACCTGCTCCAGGGCGGTCAGGGCGTGTTCGGCATCGCCATCGGCGGCGCCTTCAAGGAGATCCAGGGCTCGCTGTCCCACCTGCCGGCCGAGCCCGCGGGCGGCCCGGTGCCGCTCGGCGCCGAGCCCGAGCCGGCCGCCGGCGACGAGCTGGCGGCGCGACGGGCCCGCCGCCGCGCCGGCTGACTTTGCCGTTCCGGCAAGTTTCATTGGCGTGTTCCGGGGTGTGCCGCAGGCTGGGCGCATGAGCGACGAACAAGCGTGGGACGCCCGGTACAACGAGAACACCCGCATCTGGAGCGGCAAGCCGAATGTCGTGCTGGTGCGCGAGGTCGGCGACCTGCCGCCCGGCACGGCCCTCGACCTGGGGTGCGGCGAGGGCGGCGACGCGATCTGGCTGGCGAAGCGGGGCTGGCGGGTGACCGCCGTGGACATCTCCGGGGTGGCTCTCGCCCGGGCCCAGGAGCACGCCGATGATGCCGGGGTCAGCGTCGACTGGCGCAAGCACGACCTGCTCAACGACTTCCCGGACGGGATGTACGACCTGGTCAGCGCGCAGTTCCTGCACTTCTGGGGCGAGTTCGACCGGGAGAGCATCCTGCGCCGGGCGGCGGCCGCGGTGGCGCCGGGTGGCATCCTGCTGATCGAGGGACACATGGACACCGGACCGGTGCGCCGCCCCGAGCACGAGAACGCGCCCGAACTGCCCGGCCCGGACCAGGTGATCGAGCGGCTGGAGCTCGACGAGGGCTGGGACGTGCTGCTGGCCGAGGTGCACCCGCGCGAGCACATCATCGACGGGGTCGCGCACGAACGCTCCGACAACACGGTGAAACTTCGCCGCCGGGCTTGACCCTCACACTGTGTCAGTCGGCAGGGTCGAGACATGACGCAATCAACGATGACCGATCTCGGACGCCACGCGGACGCGGTGGCCGGGCTGCCGGGTGACCTCGCCTCGATCGTCGCCACCGTGCAGGGGCTGTTCATCCATGAGGGCTGGGCCGAGCGGTACGGGGTGAAGGTCGCCCATCCCGAGACCGCCAACCTCCGGCGTACGGAGGAACTGCTCGACGCCGCCGGTGATCGGCCGCTCGGCGAGGCCCGCGAACCGGCGGACCGGGTGGCCACCATGTGCCGCAGCTTCTCGGTGGTCACGGCCGCGATGCTGCGCGCGCACGGCGTCGACGCCCGCGCCCGGGCCGGCTTCGCCACCTACTTCCTGGACGGCTTCCACGAGGACCACTGGGTGGTGGAGCTGCGCGACGGCGACCGGTGGCGGCTGGCCGACCCGCAGATCGACGCCCTCCAGCGCGAGGCGTTGAAGCTGGACTTCGACCCGCTCGACGTGCCCCGCGACCGGTTCGTGGTCGGCTCCGACGCCTGGCGTTCGATCCGGGCCGGGACGGCCGACCCCGGCAGCTTCGGTTTCAGCGGCGAGGAGGAACTGCGGGGAGAGTGGTTCGTAGCGCGCTCAGTGGTCCTCGACCAGGCGGCCCGGGCCGGCTTCGAGGGTCTGCCGTGGGACGCCTGGGATCCGATGCCGGGCCCGGACGACGAGGTCGACGTGGCCCTGTTCGACCGGATCACCTCCGGCGCGGAACCGGTGATGATCCCGGCGGAAGTGTTCAACACACGTCGCCGGGCCCGGGAGAAGCTGTAGCGTCGGTAGGCGTGATCCCGCAGCACTTTCCGCTCTATCTGCGCGAGCTCGGCGCCTCTCCGGCCGGCGACAAGGTCTGGCTGGTCGTCGGCTGGATGCCCGACACCGTCTCCGGGCTGCCCCGCCAGCCGGTGGCCCTGCTGTGCGACGGCGACGTCGAGGAGCCGCGCGTCCTCGAGAAGACCTCCGTCTATCGCGTGCTGGGCCCCAGTCGGCACTGAGCGTGCCCGTGACATGACCTCAGGTGTTGTCTATGCTTCGGGTGCCTGAAGCCCGGGATCTGGGGGACGTGACGTGCCGCTGCCTACCGCGAAATCACCCGCTCCGCGCCCGCTCGACGAGGCCCGCCGGAGCCCCATCGACCAGATCGGACGCGCCGCCTCCGCGACCATCGTGCGGCGCATAGTCCAGCTGGATCGGTCCAGGGACCGTTCCGAGGTGACGCCCTTCTCGTCGGGGATCTGACCCTCAGGTGGACGGCCTGTGGCGCCCGCTGCGCCACTTCGTGCTGAAGGTCCACAGCCGCTGCGATCTCGCGTGCGATCACTGCTACATCTACGAGCACGCCGACCAGTCCTGGCGCGGGCGTCCCGTCGCGATGGCGCCGGAAACGGTGCGCGCCGCGGCCGGTCGCATCACCCAGCACGCCGCGCGGCACGGCCTGGCCCGGGTGGGCGTGGTTCTGCACGGCGGCGAGCCTCTGCTGCTCGGCGTCCGGCGGCTGCGCGGCGTCCTCGAGGAACTGCGCGGCACGATCAGCGGCGTGTGCGAGCTCGACCTGCGAATGCAGACCAACGGCGTACGGCTGGACGCCGCGACCTGCGAGCTGCTGCTCGAACATCGGGTGCGGGTCGGGGTGTCGCTCGACGGTGGCCGGGCCGACAACGACCGGCACCGGCGCTACCGCAACGGCGCCTCCAGCCACACGCGGGTGCTCAGCGCCCTGCACCTGCTGCGCCGGCCCCGGTACCGCCCGCTCTACGCCGGTCTGTTGTGCACGGTCGACCCGGCCAACGAGCCCGAGGCGGTCTACGAGGCGCTGCTGGCCGAGCGCCCGCCCCGCATCGACCTGCTGCTGCCGCACGCCACCTGGGATCAGCCCCCGGCGCCGGTCGGGGCGTGGCTGCGCGCCTTCCACGAGCGCTGGGCCGCCGACGGCCGCCCGGTCCCGGTCCGGCTGTTCGACTCGATCCGGTCCCTGGGCCTGGGCGGCCCGACCGGCACCGAGGCGGTCGGCCTGGACGACGGCGACGTGGTGGTGATCGAGACGGACGGGGCATGGGAGGAACCCGACTCGATGAAGACCACCGAGCCCGGCGGTGGCGCCACCGGCCTGACCGTGTTCGACGCGTCGGCCGACGACGTGACCGGGCTGCCCGCGATGCGCCGCCGCCGGTCCGGACTGGCCGCGCTGTCGGCCACCTGCCGCGCCTGCGAGGTGGTGCGCCAGTGCGGCGGCGGCCTGACCGCCCACCGCTGGAGCGCGCGCAACGGCTTCGACAACCCCTCGGTGTACTGCGACGACCTCAAGGAGCTCATCATCGCGATCAACGAGCATCCCGGTCCGGTCGCGGGCGACCTCGGCGCGCTCCCGGCGGACGCCTTCGACGGTCTGGGTTACGGCTACGGCGACGCGGCCACGGTCGCGTTGCTGGCCGACGCCGAGCTGGCCGTGAACCGGGCCCTGGTGGGCGAGGTGGTGGGGGAGACGGCGGCCGGCGGGCAACTGCTGGCCGAGCTGGAACGGCGCGCGCCCGAGGTCTTCGACGAGGTGCTGCGGCATCCGTTCGTGCGGTCGTGGGCGGTCAGCTGCCTCGACGGCGGCGGGTCGGACTGCGACCCGGACTGGGCGGCGGCGATCGCGGCGGCCGTCGCCGTGCGGGCCGGCATCGAGGTCGAGGTGCCGGTGCGGGCCCACGGCGGGCGCATCCACCTGCCCACGGTCGGGTTCTTCGCCGCGCCGGCGGCCGAGGTCACGGTGGTCCCCGGGCCGGGCGGGTTCACGCTGCGCTGGCCGGGCGGCCGGACGCAGGTGCCGGGGAACCGGAGCGGCTGGCACGCCGCCCGGTGGGTCACGGTCGACGGCACGCGGATCCTGCTCGAGGACGCCGACCCCTACCGCGACCGCCTCGAGCACGCCGCGGCCGAGCACCTCGACGCCGAGGCCGCCGGCGGCTGGTCGGCCGTGCTGGAGCGGGCCTGGGGCCACCTCGCCGCCGACGCCCCCGAGCAGCTCGACGGTCTGCGCCAGGGCCTGCGGGTGATCGTCCCGCTGGCTCCCGCGCCCGACGGCACCCTGCGCAGCGCCACGTCGCGGCACGCGTTCGGCGCCCTCGGCCTGGCCCGCGCCGACGACCCGGCCGCGGTGGCGGTGCTGCTCGTCCACGAGTTCCAGCACACCAAGCTGGGCGCGGTGCTCGACCTGATCGACCTGGTGCCCGAGGACGCGGCGGGCGAGCGGCTGCGCGTCGGCTGGCGGTCCGACCCCCGCCCGGTCGAGGCGGCCCTGCAGGGGGCGTACGCCCATCTGGCCGTGGCCGACATCTGGCGCCGCCGCGACAACCGCGAGCTGTTCCGGATGTACCGCGACTGGACCGCCGAAGCCATCGACGCCCTGCGCTCCGGCGACCGCCTCACCCCGGCCGGATCCCGCTTCGTGGCTCGCATGGCCGACACCGTGAACGGCTGGGGCGCCTGATCCGCCACTGTCCCTCGTGGAGGTTGCGATCACATGGTTGACTGAGCGTCTTGTGGCACAGGATGTGAGCGTGACAGAGGCGGCCGAGCGGGAGGATCCCGCGGCGCCGGTCTTCTTCCTGAGCTACTGGCGGCCCGACCCGCCGGCGTTCGGGGCCGGCCCGCCGCGCGAGGCCAACCGGTTCGTCATGCGATTCTTCGACGACCTCACCGAGGACGTCAACAACCTGATCGGCTCGGTGCCCGGGCGCGACCCGGGCTTCCTCGACGTCACCCGCGGCGGCGGCGAACTGTGGGAGCGGCGGCTGCTGCACGCGGCCGGCACCTGTCAGGTCTTCATCTGTCTGCTGTCGAGCCCGTATCTGTCGGGCAGCGAATGGTGCGCGCGGGAATGGGACCTGTTCTCGCGCCGGCAGGTGGTGCCCCGGCAGGGCCCCGCGGTGCACGACGAGAGCGCGATCGTCCCCGTGCTGTGGACGCCGCTGACCGATCCGCTGCCGCCGGCCGTCGCCGGCGTCAACCTGTTCATGCCGACCCGGCTGCGCGACGACTTCCGCGCCGACTACCAGGCCGAGGGGCTGCTGGGCCTGCTGCGCACCGGCAAGGAACCGATCTATCAGGCCATCGTCTGGCGCATCGCGCAGCACGTCGAACGCGTCCGCCGGCACTTCCGGGTCGAGCCGCTGCACGTGCCCGGGCCCGGTGACCTGCGCACCACCTTCGAAAGGGGTGGCCGATGACGCAGCCGCGCTACTACTTCTACCTCAGCTACGGCCACTCGGTGCGGCTGCGCGCCGACGACCGCCCCGACACCGACCACTGGGCCGGGCAGCTGTTCACCGAGCTGTCGGCCGAGGTGGCCCGGCTGGTCGGCGCAGACCGCCGCACCCCGGTCGGCTACTACGACGACCTCGTGCAGCCCCTGGCCGACTGGAAGACCGCGCTGGCCGACGTGCTGAGCAGCACGGACGTCTTCGTCTCGCTGCTGTCCCCGGGGTACTTCAACAAGTCGTGGCCGCTGCGGGAGCGGGCCTCGTTCATCAGCCGCTACGCCGACCCGGCGCTGGCCGAGCGCTTCCTGGTGCCGGTGCTCTGGGTGCCCTGGCCGCCCTGGGAGCACGAGCGCGAGAAGGGTGCGGCGCTGCGGCTCGGCGCCGGCATTCCCGAGTACGCCGAGGAGGGCCTGCAGGCCATGTCGAGGCTCAGCCTCTACCGCCGGCAGTACCGCACGATCGTCCGGCGGCTGGCCTACCGGATCGTCACGCTGGCCGCCGACGCCCCGCGCCCGGCCCCCCTCGCCGTCGCCATCGACGAGGTCAGCGCGGAACCGACCGCGGCCAGCGAGATCGTCTTCACCGTGGCCGTGCTCGCACCCGGGCGGGCCGACCTGCCGGCGGGCCGCTCGGCCGGGTCGTACGGCACGACGGCGCGGGCCTGGACCCCGTACCGGGATCTGCAGCACTTCCCGGTCGCCGAGTACGTCGCCAATGTGGCCGAACGGCTCGGCCAGCCCACCCGCATCGTCGACCGGCCGGGCGACCTGGCCGCGCTCGGGCAGGGCGCGGCGCTGGTGTTGATCGACCCGTGGACGGCGGCCAGTCCCGACGGCCTGGAACGGCTCTCCGTCGTGGCCGGGCGCATCCCCGAGTGGGCGACCGTGCTGCTGGTGGCCGATCGCTCCGATCCCGAGTACGCCGCGCGCGGCGCCACCCTGCACGCCACTGTGGCCGATACCCTCGTCACGGCCGGGGTGGCGCGCAGCCGGATCACCCTGCTGCGCGACGCCGACCGCCTGGTCGAACGGATGCCGTCCATCATCGACCAGGCGTGCACCGCGTACCGCCGGAACGCCCCGGTGTTCCTGCCCAAGGGCGCCGACTCGACCCTGCCCAGGATCACGGGGGAACCAGCATGACCGACGGCCGTGACGGGAAGGTCGTCACGTTCTACTCGTACAAGGGTGGCACCGGGCGCACGATGGCGCTGGCCAATGTGGCCTGGATCCTGGCCGCCAACGGCAAGCGGGTGCTGGTGGCCGACTGGGACCTCGAATCGCCCGGCCTTCACCGCTTCTTCCGGCCGTTCATCGACCCCGAGGCGCTGGCCGGCTCCGGCGGCGTGATCGAACTGGTCCGCGGCTACGAGCAGGCCACCCTGCAGGACGTGGAGCGTGACGACGACTGGCACCGCGACTACGCCCGGGTCAGCCGGCACGCCTTCACGATCGGCTGGGACCGCTTCCCGAACGGCGGCACCCTCGACTTCCTGGCGGCGGGCAGCCAGAACCAGGACTACGCGCGCAGCGTCTACGAGCGCGACTGGGACGAGTTCTACGAGCGGCTGGGCGGCGGCCAGCTGTTCGACGCGCTGCGCGACGACATGAAACGGCACTACGACTACGCCCTCATCGATTCCCGCACCGGGTGGAGCGACGTCGCCGGCATCTGCACGGTGCACATGCCGGACGTGCTGATCGACTGCTTCACATTCAGCGAGCAGGGCATCGACGGCGCCGCCACGGTGGCGGCCAACGTCTCGTCGCAGCAGGGCCGCCGGCAGATCAGGATCCTGCCGGTGCCCATGCGGGTCGACCTGGCCGAGCTCAAGCGGGCCGACGCGGGCCGGATCGCCGCCCGGCAGCGGTTCACCGGGCTCCCCGGCGGCATGTCGGCGGCCGAGCGCGACGCCTACTGGTCCACCGTCGAGGTGCCGTACGTTCCCTTCTACGCGTACGAGGAGACCCTGGCCACCTTCGGCGACCGGCCCGGCTCGCGCAGCTCCATGCTGGCCGCCTACGAGACGCTGACCGGCTACATCACCGGCGGCGCGATCACCTCGCTGCCGCCCATGGAGGAGTCGCTGCGCGAGCGCACGGCGGCCCGGTTCGTGCGCCCGTCGATCCTGCCCGAGTCGACGATCGCGTTGCGCTACGCGCCCGACGACCGGGTCTGGGCCGAATGGATCGGCAAGGTGCTCGAGACCGCGGGGGTCACCGTCAACGCGGTCGCCGTCGACCCGGACGCCGACAACGCGCGCACGCCGGCGGGCCGCGTCCTCACCGTGGTGTCGGCGGCCAACGCGCTCGCCGAGCAGGCCCGCGTCCCTCGCGACCGCAGCGATCCCCGTACGCCGCTGGTCGCCTACGTCTCCGACGTGAGCGCCCTGCGCGGGCAGTCCGAGAGCGACTCCGCCTTCCTGTCCGGCCAGGCCGAGGAGGTCGCCGTGACCCGGCTGCTACGGCTGGTCGGGCACCCGGTCGACGACTTCGACCGCAGCCGCGTCGGGTTGCGCTACCCCGGCCGCTCCACCGTGCTGTTCAACGCCCCCATCCGCAACGTCCAGTTCACCGGTCGCGAGAAGGACCTGCAGGACCTGCGGGCCAAGCTGCTGGCCAGCGGCAGCCCGGTGGTGCTCTCGGGCGCGTCGCCGGTGGCGTTGCAGGGCATGGGCGGCATCGGCAAGACCCAGGTGGCTATGGAGTACGCGCACCGGTTCCGCAACGCGTACGACTTCGTCTGGTGGATCGACGCCGACCCGGTGACCTTCGTCGACACCCAGCTGTCCGACCTCGCCCGCGAACTGGGCCTGGCCCCCGACGGCGGCATCGCCGACCAGGCCCAGGCCGTGCTGAGCGCGCTGCGCCGGGGCCGCACGCTGAGCCGCTGGCTGGTCATCTTCGACAACGCCGAGGACATCGCGGTGGTCAGCCGCTTCCTGCCCAGCGGCCCCGGCGGCCATGTCATCGTCACCTCGCGCGACGCCGCTTGGGGTGAACACGCCCAGACCGTGCCGGTCGACGTCTTCGACCGCCGCGAGAGCATCACCCACTTGCGGCGGCGGGTGCCCAGCCTGCGCGCCGACGACGCGTCCCGCCTGGCCGAGCTGCTGGGCGACCTGCCGATCGCCGTGGCCGCCGCCGGCGCCTGGCTGGCCGACACCGGCGCCCCGGTCGAGGACTATCTGCGCCACATCGAGCAGTACGGCCCGGCCAACCTCGAATCGGTGTGGGACCTGTCGCTCAAGCGGCTCGAGGAGCGCTCGGCCGCGGCCTACCGGCTGCTCACCCTGTGCTCGGTGCTGGCGCCGCAGATCGCCCTCGACCTGATCTACGGCGACCGGATGGCCGACCTGCTGCGCCCGCTCGACCCGATGGTCACCGACGCCATGTACCGCGGCTCGCTGATCCAGCAGATCAACCGGCTGGCCCTGCTCAAGCTGGATGTCGGCGGCGGCCAGATCCACGTGCACCGCATCGTGCAGCACGTGGTGCGCCAGCGGATGACCCCCGAGCAGATCGAGGAGGCCCGCCGCCAGGTGCACCTCGTGCTGGCCGCGGCCCGGCCCACCGGCGAGGTCGACGACCCGAAGAACTGGCCGCGGTTCCGGCAGCTCTGGCCGCACCTGGAGGTCTCCCGGGCATACCTGTCCCGCGAGGAACCGGTCCGGCGGCTGATCATCGACCGGGTCCGCTACGTGTGGCAGTCCGGCGGCTACAACGACGGCCGCCGCCTGGCCGAGGAGTACGTGCGCCGCTGGACCGAGCTGCGCGACCAGCTCACCGACCCGGCCGAGCGCGACTCGCTCAGCCGCCAGCTGCTGTACCTGCGCTTCAACCTGGGCAACATCGTCCGCGACCGGGCCGACTTCGCCGAGGCCCGGGCCCTGGACGAGCAGGTGCTGACCGAGCAGCGCGACCTGCTGGGCGAGACCCACCCGCATACGTTGACCACGGCCGGCGGCCTGGGCGCCAGCCTGCGCGCGCTGGGCCTGTACGCCGACGCGCTGCGCCTCGACGAGCGGACGACGGCGGCCTGGGTCGAGAACTTCGGCGAGGACCAGCTGCGCACGATGATGGCGATGAACAACCTGGCCAGTTCCCTGCGCCTGTCGGGCCGGGTGCGCGAGGCCCGCGACCGCGAGCGGCACCTGTACGAGCGCTGCACCCTGGTGCTGGGCGAGAACCACATCCTGACCCTGCAGGTCGGCAACAACTACGGCCGCGACCTGCGCGAGGCCGGCGAGTACGTCGAGTCGATCACGCTGCTCCAGGACGTCCTGGCCCGGCACCGCCGCGCGTTCGGCGACAACGCCCCCAAGACGTACAGCACGATGACCAACCTCGCCGTCTCCGAACGCAGCGCCGGCCGCTCCCGCGAGGCCGCGAACCGCCTCGACCTGGCCTACGACAACCTGAACCGCCTGCTCGGCCCGGACGGCCCGGAGACCCTGGCCTGCCGCCTGTCCCGCGCGGTGAACCTGCTGGCCACCGGCGAACCCGACACGGCCGGCGACGAGATGGCCCGCGTCGAGCGCTCGTACCGCACCCGCCTGGGCGCCTCCCACCCGCACACCGTGACGTGCCTCAACAATCGCGCGACGGTGGCCCGCGCCCTGAGCGACCTGGGCACGGCGAGGCGGCTGGCACGCGAGGCCGTCGAGGGCTTCGACCGCAGGCTGGGCCCCGACCACCCGTACACCTTGGCCGCCCGCATGAACCTGGCCATCTTCACGGCCGAGTGGGGCGCGGTCCCCGACGCGTACGACATGATCGTGCCCGTCGTGGCCGGCATCGAGCGCCTGCTGGGCCACAGCCACCCCGACACGGCCCGCGCCGAAGCCAACCTCTCGCTGATCAAGGCCGACCTCGAGGGCCACGACCCGGCGGTGGAGCGCGAGGCCGTCCGCCGCCTGCGCGACCTCCTGGGCGACAACCACCCCGCCGTCGAGGCGCTGCGCGAGGGCCGCTACGTCCACCGAACCCTCGATCCCCACCCGTTCTGACTTGTCGGAGGGCTGAGTGGCCATCGGAGCGGATGTTCCGTGGCCCACAGGAAAATTGCCAGCCCGTTGACGGTTAGGGCTCTAACAGTTAGAGTTCTGAGTATGGACGCGCCGAAGCTCACCACCTCCCTCGAACTGGTTCGCTGGATCGGGTGGGCCCAGCGCAGGGCCGCGGAGGACTGGGTGCGAGCGCGCGAGCTCAGCTTCGAGCAGAGCTTCGTGCTCGGCTACCTCGCCCAGCAGCCCGGTGCGATCCAGCGTGAGCTCGCCGAGATCACCCGGACGAGCGCGGCCAGCGTCTCGAGTCTGCTGCAGGGGCTCGAACGGCGCGGGCTGGTCGAGCGGCGGTCCGAGCCCGGCAACGAGCGCGTCAAGCGTGTCTTCACCACGCCGGCCGGTCGGGAACTGATCGCCGGATTCGACGTCGCGATGGCCGCCGCTGACGAGACCATCCTGGCTCCGCTCGACGACGCCGAGCGGGCCACCTTGCAAGCTCTCCTCCGGAAGATCACCGCGGAACTGCCGCAACCGACCCGCTAACACCCTCCAGCACCACACCCGCATCGCGCCGGTTCCGCCGCCGCGCGCTCCGCCCTGCCCTCAGGACGGAGCTGCGCCGCGGTGCGCTCCGTGGTGCCCGAAATCTCCCGAAAGAGGCAACCATGACCGCCGCCACCTCCAACCGCTGGTACCTGTCCACCGCGCCGATCCTGCGGGCCCTCGCGCACCTGTGCGTGCCGATGGCGGCCGCGATGATCGTGGGCGCCGTCTACAACGTGATCAACGCCGGGTTCCTCGGCTCGCAGCACGACACCGCGCTGCTCGCCGCCATCACGTTCGGCACGCCGCTGCTCGGCCTGGTCATGGCCATCGGCGGCGTGTTCGGGGTCGGCGGCGGGGCGCTCATCTCGCGGCTGTTCGGCGCGGCCGAGCACGACCCGGCCCAGGCCGCCGAGATCAAGCATGTCTCGTCGTTCGCCGTCTGGAGCTCGACCGCAGCCGGCGTGGTGGTCGGCGGGGCCGGGCTGCTCCTCCTGCATCCGCTGGTCACCCTGCTCGGCGCGGACACCGCGGCCGCGTCCACGACCCGCGAGTACGTCGCCGTCATGCTGGCGTTCGTGCCGGTGCTGGCGGCCGCGTTCTGCCTCGAGCAGATCGTGCGGGCCGAGGGCGCCGCGCGCCAGGCGATGAACGGGCTGATCCTGTCCACGGTGGCCAACGTCGCCTTCGACGTCGTGTTCATCCTGGTCTTCCACTGGGGCGTGGCCGGCGCCGCGCTCGGCACCGGGCTGGCCAACCTGGCCACGGTCGCCTACTTCGCGTACTGGCTGCAGCGCAACAGCGAGCACGTGAGCCTGGCCCTGCGCTGGTTCACGCTGCGCCCGGACGTCGTCAAGCCGGTCTTCGGGGTGGGTGTCGGCGAGCTGCTCCAGTCCGCCTTCATGATCGTCACTGTCCTGGTGCTCAACAACCTCGCAGCCGCCTACGGCGACGGCCCGCTCGCCGCCATGGGCGTCGCCGTCCGCATCGCGCAGGTGCCGGAGTTCCTGATCATGGGCGTCACGCTGGGCGTGCTGCCGCTGCTGGCCTACTCGTACGGCAAGGGCGACCGCGCCCGCCTCTACGCGGCGCTCCGGGCGTCCGCGATCACCGTCGGCGGGGTCATGCTCGTCCTCGGCGGCTCGGTGTTCGTGTTCCGCGAGCAGGTGCTCTCCGCCTTCTCGAGCGACCACGCGGTGCTGACGATCGGCGTCACGATCCTCGCGGCCCAGCTCGTGGCTACGGTCGCGAACGGCTTCGCGGGCCTGATCACCTCGCTGTTCCAGGCGACCGGCCGGGCCCGGCCCGCGATCATCATGTCGATGTCGCAGGGCGTCCTGTTCATCCCCATCGTGCTGCTCGGCAACCACCTGTTCGGCCTGCCCGGCATCATCTGGGCGCTGACCGTCACCGAGGGCCTGGTCTTCCTCGTCGGCGTCGGCATGTGGCTGGCGGCCCGCCGCTCGATCGACCGCGGCCTGGCCGAGGGCAACCCGGAGCGCGCCGAGCAGGCGCTCGAAGGCGCGGAAGCCTGACGGCTCTACGCTTCGAAGATGTTCGACCACGAGCCGGACGGCTTCTTCGGCTCCAGCGCGCACCCGGAACTCGTGACCGCCGAGGAGCGCCGCCCCTGTGCCGAACGCCTGCGGGCGGCATGGTCGTCCTGACCGATCGGCTCCGGCTCGAGCCGGTCGGAGCGGGAAACGCGCGGGATCTGTGGCTCGTGCTCTCGGACGACGCGGTGTGGCCCTCGTACGGCCGCGTGAAGCCGGCCTACGAGCAGGTGGAGCAGTCGGCGCGGGACATGGGGGAGGCCTGGCGGCGTCAGGGCGTGCACAAGTGGATCGCGTACGACCGGAGAAGCGGCGAGGTCGTCGGGCGGGGCGGTTTGTCGCGGCCGCCCGTCGATGCCGACTGGGGGCAGCTGTACACGTTCCTTCCGGACGAGCCGTGGGTGCGGGCCGCGCACCTCGGGGCGCACGCGCACTGGTACGAGCTCGGCTGGGCTCTTCGGGAAAAACACCGGGGACGCGGCTACGCGACCGAGATCGGGCGGGCCGGGCTGGCCCACGCGTTCGACGTGCTGGACGCCCAGGCCGTCGTCTCGTGCACGCTGCGGCACAACACGAACTCGCGCGCCGTCATGGAACGGCTCGGCCTGCGGTACGCCGGCGAGATCGTCAGCGACCGAGAGCCGTACGCCGTCAGTGTGATGCTGCGGGCGGAGCACCCCGGCGGACAGCGCCCAGGTCGACGCCTCGGGTGAAGCGGGTGCGGTACTCCGTTGCCGTCAGGCCGTAGTGGGCTCGGAACCGCCGGGCGAAGTAGTTCTGGTCGGGCCAGCCGACCCGTTCGGCGATGGCCCGGACCGTACGGTCGGAGTGCAGCAGCATCTCGGCCGCGAGCTCGACCCGATGACGCGAGAGGAAGGCGACCGGCGGCAGGCCGGTGACCGATTTGAACAGCCGGACCAGGTAGCCCGGGGCCAGGTGCAGGCCCTCGGCCAGGTCGCTCAGCGTCCAGTTGCGGGCCGGGTCGGCCTCGATGCGTCGCATGACCTCGAGGACGGCGGGATGCACCGGTTCGGAGCGGACGCCGTCGCCGACGGCCCTGGCCACGCAGCCCAGCGCCAGCACCACGCGGGCGATCATGTCGGTGCGGTGCAGGTGTTGCGGCTGGGTACGCAGCTCGGCCAGCGCGTCCAGGTGGGCGAAGCACTCGGCGCGCTCGTGCGGGCCCAGGTGGGTGGTGAGGATGCCGCGGCGCCGTTCGAGGTACGGGCCCTGGGAGAGCAGGTGGCCGAGCAGCGGGTCGTCGCGGGTCCAGCCGAGCTCCTGCCGCAGCAGTTCGGCCGAGAAGCAGAGGTTGTAGACCTCGAAGCTGCGGCAGTCCTCGTAGCCGTGCCACACGCCGGGGCGCAGCAGCACGGTGTCGCCGACGGTCAGCGGCTGGCGCCCGTTGAGGCTGTGGTGCACGGCCTCACCCTCGGACACGATCGCGATCTCGACGAAGCTGTGCGTGTGCACCGGCATGAGGCCCTCATGACGGTGCCGGCCCGCATAGGCGAAGGCGTCGTCGCCGAAGTACACGAGCGTGGAGGTGTGCTCGATCGTCTCGGGTGGCACGACCGAACCCTACCGCCGCCTCGTCGTCACAGGTCGCGGAGCAGGCCCAGCACGCGCTCGGGGCCGTCGCGCAGCACGTTGTGGGTCGTCGGCCATTCCACGTACTGCCAGTCCGGGTCGTTGCGCACCCGTTCCATCGAGACCGGCGCCTGCGGGCCGCCCGGGGTGTCGAGCGCGGCCGCGTACCGCTTGATCGGCACCGACTTCCACGCGCCGGTCAGCCGGGTCTTCTGCAGCAGAGTGGCGAACGGGTGCGGCCGGGCCCGCTCGTCGAAGAAGGGCATCGGCGCCAGGCCCAGGCCGTCGGCGCCGACCGAGTGGAGGAAGTACGTCCGGTTGTCCTCGGTGGTGACGTCCCAGCACGACTCGCCGTCGTCGAGCACGTCGGTGTCGAGGTGGATCAGCGCGCTCACCCGGGCCGGTCCGCGGTCGGCCACGGCGTTGATCACCTGGCCGCCGTAGCTGTGCCCGACCAGCACCACCGGGCCGGCGCCGGCTGTCAGATCCTCGACCAGGGTGTCGAGCTGCTCGACGTGGGCCGACAGATTGACCGGCCGCCGGGTGAGGTCGTCGTCGGGCCAGAGGCCGGCCAGCGTGACGCAATGCGCTTGATGCCCGAGTTTGTGCAGCTCGGCGGCGAGCGGTTCGTACCACCAGCCGCCGTGCCAGGCCCCCGGGACGAGAACGAACGTGGTCATGAGGCATTCCTATACCCGGGAGGGTGAGGAGTAAGGCAGCTGACTGCGCCCAGCGCGCCGCGGCGGATAGTGAGCCCCTATGGAACAGGTCGTGGAGCTTCGCGTGCACGGCGTCAGCGGCACACCGATCGAGTCGATGCTGGACGATCCGTGGCCGGCCCAGGTGGCCGGCGACGACGACGGCCGGATCTTCCGGCGTACGCACGACACCCCGCCCGACCGGGTGGTCGAGGGATACCACTGGGGCCGCTACACCGCCGGCTCCCCGTCCCGGGCGCTGTGGCTGCTGCTGCTCCCGTTCGCGCTGATCAACGTGGCCCGCTTCGCGCTGCTCATGCCGGACGACCGCCGTCCTCGTGACCGGTTCGCCGACGGCGTGGTGCGGCTGCTCGGCTTGATCCTGACCGTGACCGTCGTCGTCACCACCTGCTATCTGGCGTGGAGCGTGCTGGCGCGGCAATGCGTGCCCGGGGCCTGCGAGGGCGACTTCTGGCTGCTCGAGTGGTTCGGCCGGCGCTCGCCGGGCGCCCGGCTGGTCGTCGCGTCGGTGCTGCCGCTGGCCGTGCTCGCGATCTTCTGGCAGTTCGACCGCCTGACGTTCCAGGCCGAGCCGCCGGGCGTGCCGCGGGCGGAACGTCCGGGCAGCAACGGGGACGTCGGCGACGCCGGTTTCTGGCGCGGCCCGCAGCAGACCTCGTCACAGCGCGCCGCGCACGTCCTGACCGGCTGCGCGGTCGCGGGACTGCTCGCCCTGGCCATGCTCGGCGACATCCGCCAGTGGGCCGGCCTCGACGTCGTGTTCACCGTGCTGTGCGCGATCGTGGCCGTCGCCCTGGTGGGTGGCCTGGTCAGCGGCCTGTACGTCGTCATCGCCGCGCCCGCCCCGACCGGCCGCCGGCGCCAGGACGGCGACCGCCCGGCCGTGGTGCCCTCCGACGGGCACGACACGACCGAACTCGGCCTCCCGATGCTCGTCGCGCGCTACACGACCGTCGTCGCCGCGCTCGCCGCTGTCGCCCTGGCCGCGGTCGGCTTGGATCACGTGCGACCGGCCGGGCCGCGCGGGGCGGGCGCCTACTTCGCGGCCTTCGCCAACGGCGTCTGCCTCCTGCTGGGGCTCGCGCTGCTGGTCCTGCTGGTCGTGACCCTGCGCCTCGCGACCTGTGCCGAGGGCAAGGACCTGAGGGACGTGCCCAAGCCGTTCCAGCCCTTCTTCGGGGGCCTGGCGGGCTGGATGGGTGCCGCCCTCGGCGCGGCGATCGGGCTCGGCATGAGCGCCGCCGCAGTCTTCTGGACGGCCCGCGCGCTCGGCGACCCCGTGCTGGAGGGCGAAGCGCGCGAGCCGCACCTGATCGAGGTGGCGACCGTCTACTGGATCATGGCGGCCGTGTGGGGCGGACTCACCCTGGTGTTCGTGATCGCCCTGCTGCCCCTGGCCGCTTGGCTGCTCCGGCGCCGGGCCTGGTGGGCGCTGCTCGTCGCCCTGGCCGCCGGCCTCGTGGTGGCCGCCTGGCGGCTGCGGCCCGGCGACTTCAGCCCGGCCCTGCTCGAACAGGAGGCGGAGTGGCTGGTCGGCGCGGTCGTAGCCGTGGCGATCGTGGCGTACTTCGTCTTCCTGTTCGACCGTGACGACTTCGAGCGGCGCCTCTGCCAGGACTACACGGCCGAGAGCGGGCTGGAACGGGCCCGTGCCCGGGTGGCCGGACGCTGGCGGGTCGCGTTGATCCGGTACCGCTACCACCATGTGCTGGGTCTGCTGGCCACGCTCGGCGGGCTCGGGGTGTTCGTGGCGGCGGCCGCGTGCGGGTGGCTGCTGCTGACCCTCGCCGATCCGCCGGCGGTGCTGACCGGCAACGCCACCGGCCCGCTGGGGAAGCTCGGCGTGCTGGTGGTGTCGTTCGGCGCGACCGGGCTGGTCGTGCTCGGCCTCGGCACGTGGCGGAAGGCGGGGTTGCGGACAACTGTCGGCATCGTCTGGGACCTGCTGTCGTTCTGGCCGCGCCTCGGACATCCGTTGTGCCCGCCGCCCTACGGCGGCCGGGCCGTGCTCGCCGTGGCCGGCCGCGCTTCGCAGCTCGTCAACCGGGACGTGATCGCCGAGCCCGCCCCGTCGACCGTCAGGAAGCCGGCCGGCCGTGTCGTGCTCTCCGGCCACAGCCAGGGCAGCGTGATCACCATCGCCGCCTGCGCGGTGCTGGCGGCGCAAGCGAACTCCGCCGAGGGACCGCAGGACGATCTGACGAGCGAGCGCGCCGGCAGGACCGGGAAAAAGCTCTACATGATCACGTACGGGTCGCAGTTGCAGTTCCTGTACGCGCGGTTCTTCCCGTCGTACTTCGGCTACCACCGGCAGGAGTCGGTTCACGACCACCTCGGTGGCCGGTGGCGCAACGTGTACCGCTGGACCGACCCGCTGGGCGGTCCGGTCCTGGCCTGGGCGGCGCCGGCGTCGTCGTCGGGCTTCGGCCCGGACATCGACCGATGGCGCCTGATGAGCTGTGCCGAGAACTGCGACGGTCACGTGGCCGGCGAGCGGTGCGGCTGCCCGGAGAGCTGCCCCGGCGACACCGGCCCGAAGGAGAAGTGCCCCTACCCGAAATACTGGGCGGTCGGCCCGGACCTGCGGTTCCGTGATCCGGCGACCATCGAGGACGACCCGTTGCAGCCCAAGCGAGCCGCACGCGGGCACAGCGGATACCCGTCCGATCCGGCCTTCGAGGTCGTCTTCGACGACCTGCTGGGCGGGACGGTGGTGGACCCGGGGCCGTGCGTGGTGCGGGGTCAGGCGACCAGCGCGGGCTCGGCCAGCCAGGACAGGATCTCGGGCAGGATCTCCATCGCGCCGAAGTGAGCGGTGCCGGTCTGCACGGTCAGCTCGGCGCCCGGGATGCGCTCGGCGAGCCAGCGGGCGTGCGCGGGCGGGACGCAGTTGTCCTCCGCGCCGTGCCACACGCGGACGCGCTGGTGGATGTCGCCGAGGTCGAACCCCCAGTCGCGGCGCGCGGCCAGCACGTCGTCTATCCACCCGTAAGGGCCGCCGCGGGTCGCCTCGGCGTACGTTTCGACCAGGAGCTGCTGCATCATCAGGTCGCGGACGACCTGCAGGTCGGGGCCGGCGATCTCGCGGCGCAGCGAGTCGAGCAGGCTGACCGGGCTGCGCCGGGTGCGGTCGGCCTGCAGCCGCAGGCTCTCGACCAGGCGCGGCTCGTCCTGCGAGGCGGCGCCGAACTCCTCCACGTTGGACGGCATCATGCCGCCGAACCAGTCGATCTCGGCGTCGTGCGGGGCCAGGCTGACCAGCACGGCGGCGCGGGTGACGCGGGCGGGCAGCAGGGCGGCGGTGGCCAGAGCGTGCGGCCCGCCGCCGGACCGGCCGACCACAGTGAACGTGTCGAGACCGAGGTCGTCGGCGATGGCCGCCACGTCGGCCGCGCAGTCGGCCACCGTGCGGCCGCGGTGCCGGTCGGAGCCGCCGTAACCGGGCCGGTCGTAGCTGATCAGCCGGATGCCGAGGCGGTAGAGCACGCCGGCGCGGGGCTTGGGACCGATGCGGCTGCCGGGCGTGCCGTGCAGCAGGAACGCCGGGACCCCGTCACGGGCGCCGGACACCTCGTAGCGCAACCGGCGACCGCCGGTCGTGAACACGTCGCTGTGGGACACTGGCCACTCCTGCGCATCGGTCGTGCCGTCACCGTACTGATCCCCGGGAGCCGGGGCCAGTAGCCGACGGGACCCCTTACGGCTGAAAACGGTAGCCCATGCCGGGTTCGGTGATCAGGTGCCGTGGCCGGGTCGGGTCGTCCTCGAGTTTACGCCGCAGCCGCGCCATGTACTGACGCAGATAGTTCGTCTCGGTGCCGTATTGCGGACCCCACACGTCGTGCAGCAGGCTGCGCTGGGTGATCAGCTTGCCCGGGTTGCGCAGCAGCTGTTCGAGCAGCTGCCACTCGGTCGGGGTGAGCCGCTGCTCCGGGGTGATCGTGTGGCCGGCCAGGTCGACCGTGTACCTCCCGACCGTCACCGGAGCGGGCGGAGCGTCCGACGGCTGCACGCGCCGGGTGACCGCGCGGATGCGGGCCAGCAACTCGTCGACGCCGAACGGCTTGGTCACGTAGTCGTCGGCGCCGGCGTCGAGCGCGGCCACCTTGTCGGTGCCCTCGGCCCGGCCGGAGAGCACGATGATCGGCACGCTGGTCCAGCCCCGCAGCCCGCGGATGACCTCGGTGCCGTCCAGATCGGGCAGGCCCAGATCGAGCACGACGAGGTCGGGCGCGTGGGCGGCCGCCGCCTTGAGCGCGCCGGCGCCGTCGGACGCCACGTCCACGTCGTACTCGCGGGCGCGCAGGTTGATCCGCAGCGCCCGCAGGATCTGAGGGTCGTCGTCGACGACGAGGATCCGGGTCACGGCTTGCCCATCGGCAGCGTCAGGACCATGGTGAGCCC
Source organism: Paractinoplanes polyasparticus (assembly GCF_019710575.1). GTDB lineage: Bacteria > Actinomycetota > Actinomycetes > Mycobacteriales > Micromonosporaceae > Actinoplanes > Actinoplanes polyasparticus. Next base: position 34,557 of record NZ_JAHWFK010000018.1, read on the forward strand.
TCCTCCGGCGGTGTCCTCCGGGATCAGTGTGCCGTCCATCGCCTCGGTCAGGCCGCGCGCGAGCGCCAGACCCAGACCGACGCCGGTGTGATTGTCACGGTCGCCCAGCCGCTGGAACGCTTGGAAGATCCGCTCGCGGTCACCCGGCGGGACACCCGGCCCGTGGTCGACCACCCGCAGCTCGAGGCGGCCGTCCCGGGCCCGGCCGGTGATCTCGGGCGGGCGGTCGGCCGGGCTGTAGCGCAGGGCGTTGCCGACGACGTTCACCAGCACCCGGTCGAGCAGGCCGGGGTCGGCGTGGGCGGCGGGCAGGTCCTCGGGCAGCCGTACGGTGATCTGCCGCCCGGCCGGGCCGAGCTCGTCCAGCGCGGCCGGGACGACGTCCTCGAGGCCGACGTCGGTGAGGTGCACCGCCAGGGCGCCGGCCTGCAGGCGGCTCATGTCGAGCAGGTTGGCCAGCAGCGCGGACAGGCGGTCGAGCGACTCGTCGGCGGTCGCCAGCAGCTCGCGGCGGTCGTGCTCGTCGAAATGGACCTCGTCGCTGCGCAGGCCCGCCACGGCCGCTTTGGCCGACGCCAAGGGCGTGCGCAGGTCGTGGCTGACGGCGGCGAGCAGGGCCGAGCGGACGCGGTCGCCCTCGGCCGCGGCGGTCAGGCGTTGCTGGCGCAGGGCGACGGCGGCCTGCGCGCCGAAGGCGCGGGCGATCGTCATCTCGTTGACGTCCAGTTCGCGGCCGCGGAGCGCGAGGACCAGCCCGTCGTCGGCCGGCACCCGGGTTTCGCCGTACGGTGCGAATTCGGCTGCGGCCGCCGGCTGTGGACAAGTCGCTTCGCCCGTTTTGCGCGCGGTACGGTTCGGCCCACCCATGAGGGCGGGGGAGGTGGAGGCGACCCGGGAACGCGACGTTTCACGTGAATCCGAAAAGCCGGACAAGTCCGAAACTGCGGCGGGCTGCCAGCCGTCGGCCGTGCGCTCCAGCAGCGTCACCGAGGACAGGCCGAACAGCTCCCGCAGCTCACTCAGCAACCCCCGCAGCGGGTCCGGCCCGGCCAGCACGGCGCCGGCAACCGCCCCCAGCGTGTGCGCGTCGGCGGCGGCTGCCGCGGCCTGCCGGGTCCGGCGCGCGGCCAGGTCGACGATCCACGACACCGCGAGCGCGACCAGCACGAACACGGCCAGCGCGAGGGCGCCCCGCGTGGTGTTGATGTCGAGGCTGCGTACGGGCGCTGTGAAGTAGTAGTTCAGCAGCAGGAACCCGCCGACCGCGGCCAGCAGCGCCGGCCACAGCCCGCCCAGCAGCGCCACCCCGACCACGGCCGCCAGGAACAGCAGCACCCCGTCGGTGAGCTCCAACCGGGCCGCGTGGGCCGCCCACGCCAGCACCGGCAGCCCGAGCAGCGCGACGGCGAAGGCGGCGGCGACGCGCCGGTGGCTCATTCGTGGGGGCCGACCGAGGTCACGACGATCGCCGCCGCGCCGATCTCGTCCGAGGCGGCCAGGTCGACCGTGGCCTCGATGCCCCAGTCGTGGTCGCCCTCCGGGTCCTCGAAGACCTGGCGGACGACCCACGCCGTCGGGCCGGCCTCGATGTGCAGGAAGGCGGGACCGCGCGCGGCCGGGCCGGTGCCGAGCGAGGTGTACTCGTCGAAGTAGTCGAGGATGGCATCCTGCCAGCGTTCGGCGGTCCACCCGGACTCGGCGTCGAGCTCGCCCAGCAGGTCCCAGCGGCGCAGCGCGGCCAGCTCGACCCGGCGGAACAGGGCGTTGCGGACGAGCACCCGGAACGCGCGGGTGTTGCGCGTGACCGCGGGCGGCTTGTCGTCGATGCGTACCTCTTCGATCTCGGCGCCCGGGTTGCGCAGGCGCTCCCACTCGTCGAGCAGGCTCGAGTCGACCTGCCGGACCAGTTCGCCCAGCCACTCGATGAGGTCGGTGAGCTCCTCGGTGCGGGCGTCCTCGGGCACGGTCTGGCGCAACGCCCGGAACGCGTCGGCCAGGTACCGCAGCACCAGGCCCTCCGAGCGGGACAGCCCGTAGAACGACACGTACTCGGTGAACGTCATCGCCCGCTCGTACATGTCGCGGACCACGCTCTTGGGCTTGAGCTCGTAGTCGGCGATGTACGGGTGGCCGCGCCGGTAGGTCTCGTACGCCGCCTCGAGCAGCTCGAGCAACGGCCGGGGATGGGTGACGTCCTCGAGCAGCGTCATCCGCTCCTCGTACTCGATGCCCTCGGACTTCATCGCGTTGACAGCCTCGCCGCGGGCCTTCTGGCGCTGGGCGGAGAGCACCTGCCGCGGGTCCTCGAGCGTCGACTCGATCACCGACACCACGTCGAGCGGATAGTCGGGCGCCTCCCGGTCCAGCAGTTCCAGGCTGGCCAGGGCGAACGGTGACAGCGCCTGGTTGAGCGCGAAGTCCAGCTGCAGGTCCTCGGTGAGGCGGTAGACCCCTTCGTCCGTACGCTCGATGACACCACCCGCCACCAGCGCGCGGGCGATGGCGATGGCCCGGCGGATGTGCCGGCGCTGAGCGGCCGGCTCCTCGTGGTTGTCGGTGAGCAGGTGGCGCATGGCCGAGAACGGGTCGCCGCCGCGCGCCAGCACGTTGAGCAGCATCGCGTGCGACACCTGGAACGACGAGGTCAGCGGTTCGGGGTCGGCCGACACCAGCCGGTCGAACGTGGGCTGGCCCCAGCCGATCGAGCCCTCCGGCGGCTTCTTGCGCACCACCTTGCGGCGCTTCTTCGGGTCGTCGCCCGCCTTGGCCAGGGCCCGCTCGTTGTCGATGACGTGCTCGGGCGCCTGCACGATGACCGTGCCCAGGGTGTCGAACCCGGCCCGGCCCGCGCGACCGGCGATCTGGTGGAACTCGCGCGCCTTGAGCAGGCGGGTCTTCACACCGTCGTACTTGGACAGGCCGGTGAACAGCACCGTGCGGATGGGCACGTTGATGCCGACGCCGAGCGTGTCGGTGCCGCAGATGACCTTCAGCAGCCCGGCCTGAGCCAGCGTCTCGACGAGGCGGCGGTACTTGGGCAGCATGCCGGCGTGGTGGACGCCGATGCCGTGCCGAACGAGCCGGGACAGCTGCTTGCCGAAGCCCGCGGTGAACCGGAAGTTCCCGATGGCGGCCGCGATCTTGTCCTTCTCGTCGCGGGTGGCCATGTTGATGCTCATCAGCGACTGCGCCCGTTCCAGGGCCGCCGCCTGCGTGAAGTGCACGATGTAGACGGGCGCCTGCTTGGTCTGCAGCAGCTCCTCGATCGTCTCGTGCAACGGCGTCATGGCGTACGAGAAAAGGAGCGGGACCGGCCGCTCGACGCTGGCCACGACGGCGGTCGGCCGGCCCGTGCGCCGGGACAGGTCGTCGACGAAGCGCGTGGTGTCGCCGAGGGTCGCCGACATGAGGACGAACTGCGCCTGGGGCAGCTCGATGATCGGCACCTGCCAGGCCCAGCCGCGGTCGGGCTCGGCGTAGAAGTGGAACTCGTCCATCACGACCTGGCCGACATCGGCGTCCGCGCCCTCGCGCAGGGCCAGGTTGGCCAGCACCTCGGCCGTGCAGCAGATGATCGGCGCGTCCGCGTTGACGCTGGCGTCGCCGGTCAGCATGCCGACGTTGTGGGCGCCGAAGACCGCGCACAGGGCGAAGAACTTCTCGCTGACCAGCGCCTTGATCGGAGCGGTGTAGAAGGTGGTGCGCCCGTCGGCCAGGGCCACGAAGTGGGCGCCCGTGGCGACCAGGCTCTTGCCCGACCCGGTCGGGGTGTTCAGGATGACGTTCGCCCCCGTGGCGATCTCGATGAGCGCTTCTTCCTGATGGGTGTAGAGGGCCAGGCCCTGCTCGCTCGCCCATTTCTGGAAGGCGTCGAAGACGGCGTCGGGTTCGTTGGAGCCGGGTAGGCGGTCGGTCAGCGTCATGAGGCCTTTAGTCTGTTTTTGGGCGGCGGGTGGGGCGGTTGGATGGGGTTCACTATATGGATCATTTCCTCGGCCACTGCGCCAGGCGCTGCCGCAGGTCGTCGATCTGTTGTGGGCTGAGGCCGTAGAGCGCGAACCGCGCGTCGTGCAGCCGATCGAGATAACGCCCGGCGTCGGCCACATCTTCCGGGTCGAGCGCGGGGTCCGCGGTACGGCCCAGTTCCAGCAGCACATCGAGGGGGTAGCGCTCGAGGGCGGCCGCGACGTCGATGTAGTCGCGCACCTCCCGCCGGTTGACCAGCGCGGCCACCTTGGTCGCGACCAGGTCGTCGAGGTGCATGACCGGCCCGAGCGCCATGACGACCGGCTTCTGCGACCGGTCGAGCCGGCACAGCGTCAGCCGCAGCGCCCGCGTGTCGGTGGCGACCAGGAACTCCTGCAGGTCCTCGTCCATCCCCGCGAAGAGCTCGTCACCCTCTTCCCGTACGACCCGGTAGCCCGCCTCCCGCAGGGCCGACGACACATCGCCGGCCGCCGCCGCGACCCCGCCGGCCGTGTCGGTGAACAGGTCGACATCCTCGGTGGGCCGTTGGACGAGCCCGTTGACCAGCCAGGCGAACCCACCGCCGAGCACGAAGCCGTGCTTGGTGGCCACGGCGAGCGCGATGCGGGCGACATCGGAGTAGAAGTCGTCGACGCTCGCCACCGGCCCAGGCTATCGGCCCGCCCTAGTGCGCGGCGACCAGGCGCGAGGCGGCGCGCAGCCGGGCGTGGCGGACCTCCCAGGCCGCGCGGACGCCGCGAGGCAGGTTCAGCTCGGGCCAGACCCGCACGAGGGTGGGGCCGTGCAGGTAGGCGCGCAGCTCGTCGACGCGGATCGCCTCGCGGAGCACGTTCTCGTACATCCAGGCGAGCATCGTCGGCTCGTCGAGATCGAACGCCCGCTGCGGACCCCACCACAACCGCAACGGAAGCTCGACCAGGCCCGTCGTAGGACCGCTGAGCTCGCTCAGCGTGCCCGCCACCAGCACCGGCCGATGGGGCCGAGCCAGGTGGACAGCGACACGAGCAGCGGTGGGCATGCGATCAGCGTAAACCGACACGCTTCACAAACCGAGTTCCTAGCCTCCTAGGATGCCGTAGCGGCAGAGCCGCGGACCACCAGGCAGGACGCCTTCGGCGACTATCGACCCGTCAAACGGCGCAGGGCGGCGCGGGCGGGTGGGGCCCAGCTGGGTTTGCCGCCGGGGCCGGTGTCGGCGCCGATGAGGAGGCCACTGAGGACGCGGGCCATGGCCCAGCCGCGGGTGCGGCGTCTGGTGGCATCGTCGGCCGCGGGCTCGTAGGCGTCGAAGAACGGCTCGGGGTCGGGCAGCAGGAGCCAGGCGGCGGAGAGGTCGTAGGCCGGGTCGCCCGCGCAGAGATCGCCGAAGTCGACCACGCCGGAGATCGTGCCGTCCGTGGTGAGGACGTTGGCCGGGTGCAGGTCGGCGTGCAGCCAAAGCGCCGGTCCCGTCCAGGGCGGGGCGTTCACGGCGTCCTGCCAGACGGCGCGCACCGCGTCCGGGTCGTCGATCAGCCCGAGCCGGCTGGCCGCGGCCACGCCCGAGGCGAACCCTCGGGCTCTGTCGGCCAGCGGACCGCCCCGGTCCCGTCCGGCGGGCGCGCCGGCGGGCGCCGGGTGGTGGAGAGCCGTCAGGAACGCGGCGAGTGACCGGGCCGCGTCCGTGCCGCGGGTGACCGGGCTGCGGTCGGCCGGCGTGCCGGGGAGCCAGGTGGTGATCAGCCAGGTGCGGGGGAACCGGTCGGACGGCTCGCCGAGTCGCAGGGGGACGGGCACCGGGAGGGGGAGGCGTGCGGCCAGCCCGGGTACCCAGGTGTGCTCGTTGCGAAGCTGATCCACCTCGTCGGGCGCCCACGGCACGCGGACGGCCAGGTCGTCCCCGAGCCGCCACAGCTGGTTGGCCCAGCCGCGGGCGCCCAGCCGGACCGGCCGGTCGGCGAGGTCCGGGTGCTGGTCGCGCACCAGCCGGCGGACGAGGTCCGCGGTGATCTCGAGGTCGGCGTGGGTCATGCGCTGCGACCTTAGTGCCGCGGGGCCACAGGCACGGCGGCCTGCCGCCCCGCGGCGCGGCCTCAGAGCTGCCGGTAGTAGACGGCCACCGGCAGCATCGTGCAGTTCAGGCTTTCGTACAACGCCCGCGCCGGCGCGTGGAACGGGTCGCCGCCGGTGCCGATGGTCGCAACCTCGGCGCCGAGGTGGCGCATCTCGTCGAAGGCGTGCTCGCACAGGGTGGTGCCCACCTGATGCCGGCGGTGTGCGGCCGACACCGCGAGGTGGCTGATCTCGCCGTTGCGGCGGGCCGGGTCGACGCTGTACGCCACGTAGCCGGCGATGTCGCCCGCGTCGTCGGCGACCGCGACGTACCTGTGGTTGTCGGGCTGGTGCAGTGTGGCGACCTCGAGGCGGTAGTCGTCGCGCCAGTTGCCGTGCTGGTTGGTGTAGACGACGTCGCCGACCAGGGGCCGGAAGGACTGTTCGTAATAGGGCCCGAACGTTTCGATCGTCAGGTCGGTGACCCGGGCCAGGTCGTGCTGGACGAACGTACGGATGTGCATGGGTTGCCTCTCGGGCTGAGGTCGATAGCCGGACGAAACAGGCATCAACCGGCGCGCGGCCCAGGACGGCCCTGGCGGCGGGCCGGTCCTCAGCTACGCGTGCGCTCGGTGGCGAAACACTGCACCCCCGGAGGCTACCGCGTTGCCAGCCGCGCTTTCACCACGATTTCGTGCAGCGCGTCCACCGCGGCCGGGTCGGGGTGCGGAGGCAGGGAAGAGCTGTCGCGGGCTTCTTCCAGGGCGGTTCGCAGCGCCGCGGTGTCGGTGCGCAGCGTCTGCTCGAGTGCGGCTGGGAAGGGGCCCTTCTCGGCTGACCGCTTCAGGGCGATCAGCTCCGGCACGTACGGCAGGGACGTGCCCAGCACCGCCAGGTCGGTCTCGAGTTCGCCGGTGCGCATCAGGTGCTGCCCGGTCAGCAGGACGCGCAGCCAGTACAGAGCAGACTTCAGCGAGCCGGTCCTGTCGAACAGCTTCTGCTGGGAGGCGGCGAAGCCCAGGTAGTGCTGGGCGTGCCCGGAGGTGATGAACGACGGCGCCAGCTCGATCAGGGCGGCGTGCAGCGGGCCGGTCGTCACGACCAGCGGCGACAGCAGTTGTTCCAGCACGTAGCCGTTGCGGCTGTTGAGCAGCCGGGCGAACTTGCGCAGGTCGTGACTGACCACGTCCAGTTCCACGCCGTCACGCCAGCCGCTGGTCGAGATGGTCTCGGGGCCGAGGCGCAGGCCCACGAGCTCGCTGACCGGCAGCAGGTGGGCGGCGCGCAGGTCGAGGTCGGAGTCGACCGACGCGAAGCCGTAGAGGTGCGCTCCGCTCACCGTCGCGAAGATCACCGGGTACGGCAGCTCGGCGACCGCCTGGGCCGACCAGGCGGGCACGACAGTCGTCACGTCAGATTCCTTTCCCGTACGCCGGCCAGCAGTTGATCTATCGTGCGGCGATCAGGTGACTCGGGCAGACCGGTCGCCGCCCGGGCCGACGCAAGATCATGCTGCAGCTCGTCGGCCCAGGCCACCACCGAATTCCACGGCACCGACCCGCTCCTGATCTCGAGCAGCCGGGATCGCAGCGACCGCACCTCGACGAGCACGTCGCCGGTGCGCAGCACGTGGGCGCCGGCCAGCAGCAGCCGGATCATGTGCATGGCCTGCTTCCAGTTGGTCTCGCCGGTGCGCTCGCGGCGGGCGGAGACCCGGTTGAGCTGGTCGCGCGCGTATTCGCCGTACGTCGCCGCCACCTTGCTGGAGAGGAACGCCTGCCGCGCCGCCAGCAGCTCCCGGCCGTCCGGCGTCAGGGTTTCGACGATGGGGGACCAGAGCACCTCGAGCACGGTCGGGTTGGCCTGCAGCGCCAGCACGCAGAATCGCTCGACCTCCCAGGTGAACTGCTCGGGCAGTGGTCCGTCGAAGTGGGTCGGCGGCTTGTCGAGCGACCAGAACGCCCGGGTCGGCGCCGCGTACACGCCCCGGCGGTCGTGGTCGGAGCCGGGCCCGTCGAGTCCGTAGGCGCGCGATCCGACCACGACCCCGAGGATCGTGCGCTCGATCACGTCTAGAGATCCAGCACGGTGCCGTCGATGTCGCCGATCTCGGACGCGCTGAGCGCCAGGTTGCCGATCGTCGCGACGTTGTTCTCGAGCTGCTCGACGCTGCTGGCGCCGATGATGACGCTGGTCATCCGCTCGTCGCGCAGCGCCCAGGCCAGCGCCATCTGGGCCAGCGACTGGCCGCGGCGCTTCGCGATGTCGTTGAGCGCGTGGATGCGGCCCAGCGTCTGGTTGTCCAGGGCGTCCTCGTTGAGGAAGCGGCTGGTGCGTACCCGCGAGTCGTCCGGGATGCCGCCGAGGTAGCGGTCGGTGAGCAGGCCCTGCTGCAGGGGGCTGTAGGCGATGCAGCCGGCGCCGGCTTCCTGCAGGGTGTCGAGCAGGTTGTCCTTCTCGATCCAGCGGTTGAGGATCGAGTACGACGGCTGGTGGATCAACAGCGGTGTGCCGAGATCCCGCAGGATGGCCGCCGCCGCGGCGGTCTGCTCAGAGGTGTAGTTCGACAGGCCGACGTACTGGGCCTTGCCCGCGCGCACCACGGCGTCGAGCGCGCCCATGGTCTCCTCGAGCGGCGTCTCCGGGTCGGGCCGGTGGTGGTAGAAGATGTCCACGTAGTCGAGCCCGAGCCGCTGCAGCGACTGGTCGAGCGAGCTGACCAGGTATTTCCGGGAGCCGAAGTCGCCGTAGGGCCCGGGCCACATGTCGTAGCCGGCCTTCGTCGAGACGACGATCTCGTCGCGGTGGGCCCGGAAGTCGGTGGCGAGGACGCGGCCGAAGTTCTCCTCGGCGCTGCCGGGCGGCGGCCCGTAGTTGTTGGCCAGGTCGAAGTGGGTCACGCCGAGGTCGAACGCGCGGCGCACGATGTCGCGCTGGCGCTGCCAGGGGCGCTCGTGCCCGAAGTTGTGCCACAGGCCGAGCGAGACGACGGGCAGGCGCAGGCCGCTGCGTCCGGTCCGCCGGTAGGGCATGGTGTCGTAGCGGTCGCCCGCGGGGGTGTAGATCACAACCCCACCCTAGAGACACACGGTGGAAACGTGTCCGCTGGTAGGTTGGTTGCCAGCCACGCGGGAGAGACCGAGGTCGACCTCGGCGCCGAAGGGGCAAATCCTCCCCGGAACCTCTCAGGCAAAAGGACCGCGTGGGCAGACGACTCTGAAGCATCCGTGCGCCTGCGGTTGGTGGGCCAGCTCGGCGGTGACAGAGGGGGAGGCCGACTAGTCGACCTCTCTGAGGAGCCGTCATGACGTTCGCGAACCGGCATATCGGGCCGGACACCGACGAGCAGACCCACATGCTCAAAGCCATCGGGTACGCGTCGCTGGACGCCCTGATGGACGCCGCGATCCCCGAGGTGATCCGCTGGCACGGGTCGCTGAACCTGCCCGCGGCCGCCTCCGAGGAGGAGACGATCGCCGAGCTGCGCGCGATCGCCTCGCGCAACCGGGTCACCGCCTCGATGATCGGCCTGGGCTACTACGGCACGCACACCCCGGCCGTGATCAAGCGGAACGTCCTCGAGAACCCGGCCTGGTACACGGCATACACCCCGTACCAGCCGGAGATCAGCCAGGGCCGGCTCGAGGCGCTGCTCAACTTCCAGACCATGGTGACCGACCTCACCGGGCTGACCACGGCCAACGCCTCGATGCTGGACGAGGGCACCGCCGTCGCCGAGGCGATGACGCTGGCCAAGCGGGCGTCCAAGTCCAAGTCCCAGGTGTACGCCGTGGACGCGGACACGCTGCCGCAGACCCTGGCCGTGCTGCGGACCCGGGCCGAGCCGCTCGGCATCCAGCTCGCGCTGGTGGACCTCGACGCGGGCTCTTCGCTGCCCGAGGAGTTCTTCGGGCTGCACCTGCAGTACCCGGGGGCTTCGGGCGCCGTACGGGACCACGCGCCTTTGATCGAAGCCGCCCACCGCCAGGGGGCCCTGGTGACGGTGGCCGCCGACCTGCTGGCGCTCACGCTGCTGCGCGCGCCGGGTGAGATCGGCGCCGACATCGCGGCCGGCACGACGCAGCGGTTCGGTGTTCCGCTGGCCTTCGGCGGACCGCACGCCGGCTACCTGGCCGTGCGGGCCGGGCTCGAGCGGTCGCTGCCCGGCCGGCTCGTGGGTGTGTCGAAGGACGTGGACGGCGCCCCCGCCTACCGTCTCGCCCTGCAGACCCGTGAGCAGCACATCCGCCGCGAGAAGGCGACGAGCAACATCTGTACGGCGCAGGTCCTGCTCGCCGTCATGGCCAGCATGTACGCCGTGTACCACGGCCCGAAGGGGCTGCGGGCCATCGCGTCGCGGGTGCACTCCCACGCGCTGACGCTTGCCGGCAGCCTCACCGCGGGCGGTGTTTCCGTGCAAAGTGACGCCTTCTTCGACACCGTGACGGCTGTCGTTCCGGGCCGCGCGGCCGCTGTGGTCGCCGCGGCCGCCGACGCCGGCATCGATCTGCGGCTCGTGGACGCCGACCGGGTGTCGGTCGCGACCGACGAGACGACCACGGACGCGCATGTCGCCGCGGTGCTCGACGCGTTCGGTGTCGCCGTCGCCGGGGCCGCCGAATGCGGCGCTCAGCCCCTCGCGCGGACCACCGAATACCTGACCCACCCGGTGTTCAGCTCGCATCACTCCGAGACCAGCATGCTGCGCTACCTGCGCAAGCTGTCGGACAAGGACTACGCGCTCGACCGCGGCATGATCCCGCTCGGCTCGTGCACGATGAAGCTCAACGCCACGACCGAGATGGAACCGGTCACCTGGCCCGAGTTCGCCAACATCCACCCGTACGCGCCCGCGTCCAACACGGCCGGCTACGAGGAGCTCGTGTCGACGCTCGAGGGCTGGCTGGCCGAGATCACCGGGTACGACGCGGTGAGCGTGCAGCCCAACGCCGGTTCCCAGGGTGAGCTGGCCGGCCTGCTGGCCATCCGCGGCTACCACCGCTCCCGCGGCGACGAGCACCGCAACGTGTGCCTGATCCCGTCGAGCGCGCACGGCACGAACGCGGCCAGCGCCGTCATGGCCGGCATGCGCGTGGTCGTGGTGGCCTGCGACGACGCCGGCAACGTCGACCTGTCCGACCTGCACGCCAAGATCGAGACCCATGCGGCGAACCTCGCGGCGATCATGGTGACCTACCCGTCGACCCACGGCGTCTACGAGACCTCCATCGCCGACCTGTGCGCGGCCGTGCACGAGGCCGGCGGCCAGGTCTACGTCGACGGAGCCAACCTGAACGCGCTGGTCGGCTTCGCCCGGCCCGGCAAGTTCGGCGCCGACGTGTCGCACCTCAACCTGCACAAGACGTTCTGCATCCCGCACGGCGGCGGCGGTCCCGGCGTCGGCCCGGTCGCCGTCCGCTCGCACCTGGCCGAGTTCCTGCCGGGCGACCCGCTCGAGCCCGGCGACCACCACGCGGTGTCGGCGGCGGCGCACGGATCGGCCGGCATCCTGCCGATCTCGTGGGCCTACCTGCGGATGATGGGCCCGGACGGGCTGGCCGCGGCGACCGGCACGGCCGTGCTGGCGGCGAACTACGTGGCCTCGCGGCTGCGCGAGCACTACCCGGTGCTCTACACCGGCAGCGGCGGCCTGGTGGCGCACGAGTGCATCCTCGACCTGCGGCCGATCACGAAGGCGACCGGCGTCTCCGTCGACGACGTGGCCAAGCGGCTGATCGACTACGGCTTCCACGCGCCGACGATGTCGTTCCCGGTGGCCGGCACGCTGATGGTGGAGCCGACCGAGAGCGAGGATCTGGCCGAACTCGACCGCTTCGTGGCCGCCATGATCGCCATCAAGGGCGAAATCGACCAGGTCGCGGCCGGGGCGTGGCCCAAGGACGACAACCCGCTGCGCAACGCCCCGCACACCGCGTCGGCGGTGACGGCCGACGAGTGGGAGCACGCCTACCCGCGGTCGGTGGCCGGTTTCCCGGCGGGAGTGGACCGGACGGCGAAGTACTGGCCGCCGGTGCGGCGCATCGACGGCGCCTACGGCGACCGGAACCTGGTCTGCTCGTGCCCGTCGCCCGAGGCGTTCGAGGACTGAGTTTCCCGGTGGCGCGCCCTTCGTCGTCGGGGGGCGCGCTCTCCGCTACTGTGTGTAGCGAATTGGTGCCGACGGCAGCGTCGGCTTTCAGCTGTTTTTCAGTCAGGCCGCGAGGGCGTGCGGGGCCGGACCGCGGTGCGGTTCGATCATCGTGCCGTCGGGCAGGATCTCGCCGGTGTCCTCGAAGACGATCACGCCGTTGCAGAGCAGGCTCCAGCCCTGCTCGCGGCAGGCCGCAACGGTCCGCGCGGCCTCGCGGTCGACGGCTTCAGCGGTGGGACAGGGGTTCGTGTGCTGGCACATCAGGTGTTTCTCCGGTCGGGGGGCTTGTGTGATGACTCACAACGACGGTGACGGACGTTACCTCAAATCGAACGACGACGGTTCGAGCCGGTGACGGTGTCGCCATTGACAGAATCCTCGCCTTCCATGCTCCACGGAAGCCGGTCGTTCGGCCACTTCCCGACACCTCCCCTCGTCGCTCCGCCGGGTGCTCCGGCGTCCTGCCAGGGCCGTCACCGTGCGTCAACATGGTTCCGCTGGTCCAGGTCCGACGGTGGCGACCCCGCAGAGCTTGTCTCCGACTACCTCGCCGACAACGGACTGCGCGTGCGAAACATTGGCCGAACGGCCACCGACGTCCGCCCGATCGGCGCTGGCTCAGTCTGCGGAGCGGCACTGTACGTATCCGCCGACACCGGTTCCGTGATGGCCGGCGGCGCCCTCGCCGCCCCGTCCCCGGTCCCGTCGATCCCCGACGTCTTCGTCGTGGTCTACGAACATGTCCCCTTCGATGATGACTCCTCGTCGCAACCCGTTATCGCCTGGTCACCGGGCGCCAACTCCGGGCCGCCGGGGCTCTGGACGCCGGGGGAACGCGCCGGCGGATCGTCGGGGGGCAGGGAGTCGTCTGAGCGCGCTGCCGGGGCGCCGGAGGGCTGGGCGCCGTCGGAGCGTGCTGCCGGATCGCCGGAGGGCCGGGAGTCGTCTGCGCGCATCTCCGGGCTGCCGGAACGCCGGGGGTCGGGGGAGCGCGCTGCCGAATCGTCGGGTGGCCGAGGGGCGTCCGAGCCCATTGCCGGGATGTCGGAAGGCCGGGAGTCGTCTGACCGCACATCCGGGGTGCCGGAACGCCGGGAGCCGGGGGAGCGCGCTGCCGAGTCGCCGGGTGACCGGGAGTCGTCTGAGCGCGTTGCTGGGGCGGCGGAAGAGCGCGTTGCCGAATTTTCTGGGGGCAGGGAGTCGTCCGAGCCTACTGCTGGGGTGCCGGAAGGCTGGGCGCCGGGGGAGGGCGTTGCCGGATCGTCGGTTGGCCGGGAATCGGCTGAGCGCCCATCCGGGGTGCCGGGGCGCTGGGCGCCGGAGGAGCGCGCTGCCGAATCGTCGGGTGGCCGGGGGTCGTCCGAGCCCGTTGCCGGGATGGTGGAGCGTTGGGCGCCGTCGGAGCGCGCTGTCGCCGCGCCGGGCGGATCGTCGTTGTCGGACGCGGCCGCCGGCGGCTGGGCGTTGGGGGAATGGACACCCAGCTGGACGCCGGAGGAGCACGCGGCCGCGGTGTCGCAGGTGCGGGCAGCCATCGGGCGCGGCGACGTCTATCAGGTCAACGTCGTCGGGCACACTAGGGCGCCGTACACGGGAGATCCGTTCCCCGCCCTGAGCCGGGTGGCCGCGCTGCCGGGGGCGCGCTACGGCGGCGTCCTGGCCGGCGACGGCTGGGCGCTGGCCACCGCGTCGCCCGAGACGCTGGTCGAGGTGCGCGACGGCCGGGTCATCACCCGCCCGATCAAGGGCACGCGCCCGGCCACCGCTCAGGGCCGCCGCGAGCTGCTCGCCTCGACCAAGGAACGGGCCGAGCACGTGATGATCGTCGACCTGTCGCGCAACGACCTGTCCCGCCTGCCCGGTGTGGGCCCGGTCGAGGTCGAGGAGCTGTTCGCCGTACGCCGCTGGTCCGGCCTCTGGCAGGCGGAGTCCGTCGTGTCGGCCCCCATCACCGGCGAGCTCGACCTGGCTTCCCTGCTGCGTGCCCTGGTGCCCGGAGGTTCGGTGACCGGCGCTCCGAAGATCGCCGCCCTGTCCCAGATCGCCCGCCTGGAACCGGTCGGCCGCGGCGTGAGCATGGCCGCGGTCGGCTGGATCGGCCACGACCACCTCGACCTGGGCCTGACCATCCGCACCGTCGCCGTCGACGGCGCCCACGTGCACGCCTGGGCCGGCGGCGGCATCGTCTGGGACAGCGACCCCGAAGCCGAAGTCGCCGAAGCCGCCGCCAAACTGGCCCCCATCAAGGCCGCGCTGGTCGGCCCACCCCCGCCCACCGACTGACAAGCCGCCGCGTCTCGGGCTGGCCCCCA
>NZ_JAHWFK010000019.1 GCF_019710575.1 Paractinoplanes polyasparticus
TCAAGGCGGCGCTGGTCGGCCCACCCCCGCCCACCGACTGACAAGCCGCCGCGTCTCGGGCTGGCCCCCATCAAGGCGGCGCTGGTCGGCCCACCCCCGCCCACCGACTGACAAGCCGCCGCGTCTCGGGCTGGCCCCCATCAAGGCCGCGCTGGCCGGCCGCCCACTGACTGACGCTGGCCGGCCCGCCCGCTGACTGAGAAGCCGCCGCGTCTTGGGGTGGCCCGGATCAGGGACACGCCGGCCCACCCCGTGTCCGCCGACTGACAAGCCGCCTCCTCGTAGGCTGCTCGAGCATCTACGCCATCGCGTCGGTCAGCTGGATCTCGCCGCCGCGGCAGGGCTTGCGAGAGGCCGCGCCGGCCATCCCCGGCCGCCGCCGGCTAACAGGCCGCCGCGTGTCGGACCGGCCCAATCAAAACCGCGACGGGCGACGCCCACCACAACCGACCAACAGGCTGCCGCATCCTGCGCTGTCCCTATTCACCCTGCCTACCGGCTCACGCCGTGGACCGATTCACGGCGCGCACCGGCTGAAGCCCTCGACCGGCGCACCACCAGCTCGCGCCGCGGACCGACTTGTGCCGCGGACCGGCATGTGCCGCCCACGGGCTGAAGCCGCTGACCGGCTCAATATCGGCTTGTGCCGCGCACCAGCATGTGCCGCGCACGGGCTGAAGCCGCTGACCGGCTCACCACTGGCTCGCGCCGCGCACTGGCTCGCGCCGCGCACTGGCTCGCGCCGCGCACTGGCTCGCGCCGCGCACTGGCTCGCGCCGCGCATCGGCTGACGACCGGCTCGCGCCGCCCAACGACTGACGCCGCTCGTCGGTTCACGCCACCCCACGACTCACCACCGCCGGGCACCGGTCGACAGGCTGCTGCTCCTGGACCGGGTGGAGCCCGCCGGGGCTCAGGTGCAGCGCCGGTTCGGGTCGCGGTCGTCGGCGATTGGTCAGTGGGGTGGCGCCACCGAGTACGTCAGGTAGGCGAACGGGCCGCGGCGTTCCAGGGTCGTCAGGGTCAGGCGGGATGACGTGAGGCGGCGGGGGAGGACCGGGGCGCCCGCGCCGAGGGTCACCGGGGCGACGCCGAGGATGACCTCGTCGAGCAGGCCGGCGTCGGCGAACGCCCCGGCCAGTTCGCCGCCGCCGACGATCCAGATGTTCCGGCCGGACGCGGCCTCGGTCATCGCGGCGTGGACCGGGCGGACGTCGCCCTGCACGAAGTGCACCGTCGAGCCGGGCAGGGGCGGCAACTGCCGGTGGGTGAAGACCCAGGACGGGACGTCGCCGTAGTACTCACGCCACTTCTGCGGCTGGTCGCCCAGTTTCTCGTGGGCGAACACCCACTCGTAGGTGGTGGCGCCCATAGCGAACGCGCCGACGTCGGCGAAGAACGTGGCGAAGGGCTGCTCGCCGTTCTCGTCGTCGCGGCCGTCGCCGGTCTCGAAGAGCCAGTCGAGCGAGTTGTGTTCGTCGGCGATGTAGCCGTCGATCGAGGTGGCGGTGTAGTACTGCGTCTTCGGCATGCCCGGCACGATGCCACCGGGGTACGACAGAAACGGCCGGGTCCGGTTGGCCGGGGCGGGCCGCAGCGGGCACCATGGGCATTTGCCGTTCGAGGTCCTCCACCACGGTCACCGAACGGCCTGGTCAGCACGTCTAGCTAGTGAGACGGGGTGCGGAGAGGGTTGAGCCGGTGACCGAAGACCTGCGTGCGCTGCTGCGGGCCGAACTGAACAACGAGCGGCCGCCGCCGCTGGGCGACGTGGTGGGCGCCGCGCTGCGCGAGGGCCGCCGGGTGCAGCGGCGCCGGCGGCGGGTGATGTCGGTGGCGGCGGGCTGCGTAGGCGTGCTCGTGGTGGTGCTGGCCGGCGGGGTGGCCGCCTATTCGGAACCGCGCCGTTCGATATCCGCGGCCGATTCCGTGGTGGCGGCGTCACCGGCTGCGACGTCGGTTCCCGTTCCGCTGGGGCATGCCGCTCAGAAGGCCGCAGCGTCTCCCGGATCTGTGCCAGTCAGCCCGACTGCCCCCACGACCCTGGCCCCCGGGCGTACGTTGGCGATCCACAGCGGCGTCGAACGGGCCGCGGGAGCGCGCGAGAAAGCGACAACGGGGGCCATGCTTCATCTCTTGACGCAGTTGTTGCCGGCGGGGCAGTTGAGCAATGCGGCTGTGTCCGCCGCCGACGACCGGTACGTGCAGCTCTACCTCGACCGCGGCGACGGTCCCGGCATGGTGCGGCTGGTGGTCGGGCAGCTTCCGGCCGAGGACACCCGCCCGCCCCGCGGCGGCACGGCGACGGTGTCGATCGAGCACGTCCCCGGCAACTGCCTGCAGGACACGGTGGCGGTCTCGCGCTGGCCCGACGGCACGGCCGTGCAGCTCGACGTGGCGTCCTGCCTGGCCGGTGACGGCCGCACCAACCCGCCCGGCCGTCCCGTCCTGTCCGCCGACGAGGCCGCCCGGATCGCGGCCGACCCGCGGTGGGGCGTCACGATGGACGCCGACCTGGTCAAGGCCGGCAACGCCCGCTTCGGCCGGGTTCCGGTGTTCGACTCATGACCGACGACGAGCAGTTCGCCGAGTTCGCCCACGCCCACGCCGAACGCCTACGCACCACCGCGTTCATGCTCTGCCGCGACTGGCACCTGGCTCAGGACCTGACCCAGAGCGCGCTCACCAAGCTGTTCCTGAGCTGGCGCCGCGCCGTCCAGGCCGACAACTTGATGGCGTACGCGCAGAAGATCCTGCTCCGGGTCTTCCTCGACCACCGCCGCCGCCGCTCGTCCAGTGAATCCACGACGGCGGTCATGCACGAGCCGGCCTACCGCGAGAGCCCCGAGCTCCGCCTGACCATGCTCGACGCCTTGGCCCACCTGCCCGAACGCGACCGCGCGATCGTGGTCCTGCGGTACTTCGAGGACTACAGCGTCGACCGCGTGGCCGACGTCCTCGAACTGCCGGTCAGCGTCGTCAAGAGTCAGACCCGCCGCTCCCTGGCCAAGCTGCGCGAATTGCTGGCCGAGGACCAGTTGGCCCTCTTCGCCGGCTGAGTTACCCGGCCGGATAGCCTTTTCCGCATGTCAGTGCGGCCCATCAGAATCTTCGGCGACCCTGTCCTGCGCACCGAGGCCGACCCGGTCACCTCGTTCGACGCCGGGTTGCGAGCCCTGATCGACGACCTCGAGGACACGGTTCGCGAGCCCGGCCGGGCCGGCGTTGCCGCCCCTCAGATCGGCGTGAGCCTGCGGGCCTTCTCGTACAACGTCGACGGCGCCATCGGCCACCTGATCAACCCGACGCTGACCGACTTCGAGGGCGAGCAGGACGACGACGAGGGTTGCCTGTCCATCCCGGGCCTGTACTTCGCGACGAGGCGGGCCATGTCGGTGACCGCGACCGGCTTCGACCGCAACGGCGAGCCGCTGACCATCCACGGCACCGGCTTCCTGGCCCGTGCCCTGCAGCACGAGACGGACCACCTGAACGGCACCCTCTACATCGACACCCTCACCGGCGACGTCCGCCGCCAGGCCCTGCGCGAGCTGCGCCGGGTCCGGCCCGCCCCACCCGCCCGCTGACAGATCGCGCCGTGCGGGTGCTCTGAACCTGGCCGGTCGTCCCGGCGTGGGGCGACCGGAGATCGATCAGCTGCCCGGCGGCAAGCGCGGACGTCGTACGGTGAGAGCCCGGCGCGCCGAGGGGGTCCGATGGACGACACCAGCTCCGACCAGCTGCGCCAGTCCATTGTGCTCGCCACTGTTCCTCTCATCGGCGAGTACGACACGCTGACCACCGCGCGGATAGCCGAGGCGGCGGGGATCGGCGAGGCCGAGCTGCTGGCCGTCTTCCCCGACAAGGAAGCGGTCCTGCAGGCCTGTGTTGCCATGATGACGGCGCAGATGAGCGCGATGTTCGACCCCACCGCGGAAATGGCGAGGCTGGACGCGATCCGTGTGGATCAGCCGCTGGCCGATCGCCTGGCCGAGGTGCTCGGCGTCATCGACGACTACCGGCGCCGTGTCTGGGCCGAGACGGCCGACTTCGAACGGGGCATCCTCGCGGGCACGGCAACCGCCGCCGCGACCGGCACCCGACCGTCGGCCAGTGCGGACCTCCGGTTCCTGCCCACCCTGCCCGAGGCACGACGGGCGGTGGCCGGACTGCTGGAACCGGAGGCCGAACGCCTGCGCCTGCCCGCCGTCGCCCTCGCCGAGGCCTTCCTCATGCTGTGCCAGATGGCCGCGCCGACCCGGGAGGAAGACAGGTCACCCCTGTCACCCGGCCAGGTCGTCGACCTCTTCCTGGGCGGCGCGCTGACCACCGGCTGACCGGCCAGTTCCTCGACCTCTTCCTGCACGGCGCTCAACGCCAGCTCACCGATCAGGTCTTATGCCTTCTCCTCGGTGCACCGACCGTCTGCAGACGCCGGTATCGCTGCCTGTCCCCGGAAGCTTCGGTAGCGCATGGCCTACTCTGTGCCGATGCCGACCGGGATCGTGTTCGAAACCCACTCCTGGAGCGAGGACAACGACCGCGGGATCGCGACGGGCTGGTTGCCAGGCCGGTTGTCGGAACGCGGCCGGGAGCTGGCGGCCGAACTCGGGCAACGCCGGCGCGACGACGGCATCGCCGCGGTCTTCACCTCCGACCTGCGCCGCGCGGCCGAGACCGCGGAGATCGCGTTCGAGGGCAGCGCGATCCCGGTCCTGCACGACTGGCGGCTCCGTGAGTGCGATTACGGCACCGGCAACGGCATGCCGGCCGCCGAACTGCACGAGCACCGCGAGCAGTACCTCGACCAGCCCTATCCCGGCGGGGAGAGCTGGCGGCAGGCGGTCGAGCGCGTCGGCCGCTTCCTGACCGACGTGCCGACCCGGTGGGAGGGCCGGCGCATCCTGGTCATCGGCCACGTCGCGACCCGCTGGGCCCTGGACCACCTGTTCGACGGGGTCCCGCTGGAACAGCTCATCGTGGCCGACTTCGGCTGGCGCGAGGGCTGGGAGTACCGGCTGCGGCCGTCCTGACCGGCATCCCGACGAGTGCGCGGGACAGGGACAGGCGGCATCCTAGGATGCCTTACACGCCGAGATCAAAGGCACGGCGGAAGAGCGACCCTGCGGGCCGCTCTCGACATCGAATCTCATGAGGCCATCGCCGTTGCCGGGTCGACCGGCACCTACGGCATGGCCCTGACCACGTGGCTGGCCGCCCGCAGTCAACGAGGCGATCTCACTTGCCGTCCACGAGGCGTCGACTTGAACTCCGACTACCCGCCGTTCAGGGGCGTGTGCGCGCTGCGGTGGTGAGGCCGAATGGCAGAGCATCGGCCGGCAGTCGATTCCACATCGAACCGCGGGCTGACTCAGTCGACCAGGGACTGGGTGCCCAGGACGATGGCCAGGGCCAGGCGGTCGGCGTCCTCGGTGCCGGGCTCGGCGGTGTAGACGGTGATGCGCAGGTCGTCGACGGCGACGATGAGGGTGTCGCAGTCGAGGGTGAGGCGGCCCACGGCGGGGTGGTCGATGACCTTGCGTTTGGACGGGTCGGGCAGCGGGGGCGGCGCTTCGCCGTTCCAGAGTTCGGTGAAGCGCGGGGCGGCCGTCGCCAGATCGGCGGTCAGGCGGCGCAGGGACTGGTCGGCGGGGTAGCGGGACGCGGTGAGGCGCAGGTCGGCCACCAGGCGGGCCTCGTGTTCGGCCTGTTCCTGCGGGGTGTGTGACACGCGGCTGGGCGGGCCGCACAGATTGCGCCAGACGGCGTTGCGCTCCAGGCCGTGCCACGAGGTGGTGTCGCCCATGAGGGCGTCGTAGGGGGCGTTGGCCAGCACCAGCGTCCAGGTGGCGTCGTAGACGACGACGGGGGTGCCGGCCAGGCGGTCGAGCAGGCGCTGCACGCTGGCCGTGACGCGCGAGGGGACGACGTCGGGGCCGGGGGCGGCGTGGCCGGCCAGGCGGTGCAGCTGGTCGCGCTCGGGGGCGGGCAGGCGCAGGGCGCGGGCGAGGGCCTCGACGACCTGGGCCGAGGGGGCGGTGGCGCGGCCCTGTTCGAGGCGGGTCAGGTAGTCGGCGGAGATGCCGGCGAGCTGGGCCAGTTCCTCGCGGCGCAGGCCACTGGCGCGTCGGCGGTGGCCGGTGGGCAGGCCGACGGCGTCGGGGGCGACCCGGTCGCGCCAGCGGCGTACGGTGCTGCCGAATTCCCAGGCTTCCACGGAGTTCAGTCTGCTCGCCGGGACGGGGATTGTCCTGGCCCTGCCAGTCCTACGACAACGGGACGACTGCCTGGCGGGCGGCGGCGCGGCCAGGCTGGGGTCATGACTGGAACCGTTCTCATCACCGGGCCGACGCGGGGGCTGGGCCGTGCTGCCGTGCTGGCCATGGCGGGCCGCCCGTCGGCCGTACGCCCGGAGCTGATCCTGGTCGGCCGGGCTCTGTCCGCAGTCGCGGCCGAGGCGCGCGCACTCGGCGCCCGGGTGCACGAGGTCAGCACCGATCTGTCGCGGCTGGCCGAGGTGCGGGCTGCGGCCGGCGCCGTACGGCAGCTGCTCGACGACCGGCCGTTGCGGGCGCTGGTCGCCAATGCGGGGGCCATGTCGTCCGACACGCGGGAGGCGTCGGCCGACGGGTTCGAGTTGACCTTCGCCGTCAACTATCTGGCTCATGCGCAGCTGATCGGCTCGCTGCCGCCGCCGGCCCGGATCGTGCTGCTGGGCTCGAACACGTATCACGCGAATGTCTGGCGGCGCCTGCTCGGCGTGCCGGAGGCGCAGTGGCGTGACCCGGTCGAGCTGGCCCGCCCGGCCACCGGGGCGGTGAACCCGGGGATGAAGGCGGCCGGTGTCGCGTACTCCGATGCGAAGCTGGCGATCCTGTATTACGCGCACGAGTTGCAGCGCCACGTCGGCCCGGGCGTCGCCGTCTCGGTGTTCGAGCCGGGCTGGATGCCGGGCACCGGCCTGGGGCGCGGTGCCCCGGCGGCCATGCAGGCCGTCGGCCGGGCGCTGGGACGGCTGCCGGGAGTGTCTACGCCGGAGCGTTCTGGTCCGGCGCTGGCCTCCGTGGCGCTGGACGACAAGTGGGCCGGCCTGCGCGACGGCGCGTTCGTGCTGAAGGACCGGATCGTCGAGGTGAAGCCGATAGCCCACGACCGCGATCGCGAGCGCCGCCTGTGGGCAGCGACCGGAGAGTTGCTCGCGGCGTAGCTACGAAGCCGGCCTCAGGACGCAGAACGGGTTGCCTTCCGGGTCGGCCATGACTGCCCACGACACGTCGCCCTGGCCGACGTCGGCCGGTGTCGCGCCGAGGGCTTCGAGCCGGGCGATCTCGGCCGGCCTGTCTTCCGCGCGGTACGGCAGCAGGTCGAGGTGGACGCGGCCGGGTTCGCCGGTGGTGCGGATGAACTCCAGGTAGGGCCCGACGCCCTGGGCGGAACGCAACGACGCGAAGTTGTCGTTGGTGACGTGCGGGGTCCAGTCGGTGGCCGCGCCCCAGAAGCGGGCCAGGGCGCGCGGATCGGCGCAGTTGACGACGACCGCGGCGATCGGGCCGGTCTGGTCGTAGGGGTAGCTCTCCCGTGGTTCCAGGACGCAGAACAGGTTGCCTTCGGGGTCGGCCAGCACGACCCACGGCACGTCGCCCTGGCCGATGTCGGCCGGTGTCGCGCCGAGCTCCTGCAGACGGCCGACCAGTTCCGCCTGGTGGGCCTCGGACCGGGTGGCCAGGTCGAGGTGCACGCGATAGCGGATCGGCTCCGGGTCGTCGACGATGACGAAGTCGATGCAGACGGCGCTGGGGTCGGGCCAGTCGAAGTTCGCGGGCGTGACGTTGGTGACGCCGGGTCCTTCTTCCTGGGAGGTGACCCAGCCGAGGGCATCGGCCCAGAATTGGCCGAGTGCCACGTTGTCCCGGGCCTTGAAGTTCACCTGAGGGAGTCGCATCGCCATGCCGTCCACCTTAGGGTTGTCTCTGCTGGCCGCCGCGATCGAGGTCGCCGAGGCGGGCATGGCGGCCGGGGAGTTGCCGATCGGGGCCGTGGTCGAGATGGGCGGCGAGATCGTCGCGAGCGCGTTCACCCGCGACGTCTCGCTGGGGCGGCGGCTGGTGCACGCGGACCTGCTGGCGATGACGGCAGCCGACGAGGTGCTGGGCCGGCGCCCGCGAAAGCATCCTCTGCGGCTGGCCGTCAACCTGGAGCCGTGCCTGATGTGCCTGGGCGCGGCGATGGCGTTGAAGGTCGACGAGGTGTACTTCGGGCTGGAGTCACCCGCGGACGGCGGGGCCGCCGCGGTGGCGGCCTGGCCGGTGAGCGCCGACCTGCCCTGGTACCGCCCGCCGGTCATTGCCGGCGGTCTGCGCCGCGACGAGGTGCGCGACCAGTTCCGCCGCTACTGCGAGCGCGCGCCCGAGTCGGGATTCCGCCGGTGGGCGGCGACGCTGACGAGGTGACGAACGGTGGGCGGCGACGCTCACCGGGTGACGCTCACAGGATGACGAACTCGGGCGGGTCGTGGCGCAGGAAGTCGTGGTGGGAGATGTCCCAGCCGTAGGCGCCGGTGCGGCCGAAGACGAGCAGGTCGCCGGCGCGGACCGAGGCGACGTGTTGCCCGCGGCTGAGGACGTCGCGTGGGGTGCAGAGCTCGCCGACGGCGTCCACGGCCGTGTCGGTGGCGGCGGGCCGCAGGTAGGGGTGGGGCCAGTCGTCGACCGGGACGACGGTGAACGGGTGGTCGTAGCCCCACGCTGCGGGCAGGCGGAAGTGGTGGGTGCCGCCGCGCAGCACGGCGAAGGTGCGGCCGTGGTTGGTCTTCACGTCGATGACGGTGGCCGCGTACCAGCCGGCGTCGGCGGCCAGCAGGCGGCCGGGTTCGAAGACGAGGTCCACACCCGCCGGTACGGTGATCGACCGCAGCGGCGTGAGGTCGATGGTGGCGTCGGACAGGTAGTCGACGCCGAAGCCGCCGCCCACGTTGACCACGCGCGGGTCGATGCCGGTGGCCAGCGACCAGCGCAGGGCCTCCCGCACGAAGGCGGCGTGGGCCTCGCCGTCCAGGTTGTTGGAGACGGCGTGCAGGTGGAACCCGACGATGCGGACGCCGGGGACTGCCAGCGCGGCCGGCAGCTGGGCCTCGTCGACGCCGAACGGGGTGGGCGCGCCGGTCATCGTGTGGCTGCCGGTCAGGGCGTGGCCGGGCCGGTTGACGCGCAGCACGACCTCGGCGCCGGGGCGCAGCGCGGCGATGCGGTGCAGTTCGTGGACGCTCTCGGCGTTGATCTGCGCCCCGGCGTCGAGGGCGGCGCTCAGCTCGGCGTCGGTCTTGGCCGGGCCGCCGAACACGATGCGGCGCGCGCCGGCGGCCAGCGCGAGGGCCAGTTCGCCGCCGGAGGCCACTTCCAGCCCGTCGGCGTCGGCGGCCAGGGTCGTGAGCACCGCCGGATTGCCGTTCGCCTTCACCGCGTACAGAAGGGAAGCCGGAACCGGAAGGCTCGCCCGGACCGTCGCCGCTCTCGCGCGCAGCGCGGCCGTGTCGTAGACGTAGGCGCAGACCGGGCGGGGCAGCTCGAGCAGCGCCCGGACGACGTGGTCAGGCGGGCGCATGCAGGGGGTTCCGCACGGGCACGTAGATGTCGCCCTCGCCGGCCAGCCGCATCCGCACGAGGGCCTTGTGCAGGGCGGTGGGCGCGGTGAACGCGGCGTGGTCGTCGCCGGTCGTGTGCTCGTCGAGGACGGACCGGATGATCCGCCACGCCTGGTCCTCGTCGATGTCGAGGCGCAGCACCAGCTCGCCCAGGTGGGCCTGGAACAGCGTGTAGCCGATCTTGGCGCGGAACACGTCGAGGTCGTCGGTGCCGACCACCGAGCCGGGCCACAGGCCGATCTCGTGGCCGCCCGCGGCCAGCCGGGGCCGGTGCAGGCGCAGACCGGCGAAGTCGCGCAGGGCCAGCCGGTGCGGGCGCCCGTCGAGGAACGTGGGCAGGCAGTTCTGCAGGTGGGCCTCGAGCGCGACGCCCTGCGCGGTGAGCCGCATCAGCGGCGGCACAACCAGTTCCGCGTACGACCGGAGCCACTCGCCCGGATCCCCGGTGACCAGCTCGCCGAGCAGCAGCGGCAGCGCCCCGCCCGGAACAGCGCGTTCGCCGGGCTGGAGCCGCCCGGCGAGGCCGTCGCGGCGGATGGCCGACAGGTCGCGCCCGGATCCGACGGGCACAGCCGCGCCCGCGGTCTCGGCCATCAGCAGCAGCCGTTCCTCGCCGGCGGTCAGCCTGTGCAGCAGGGCCGACACGGCCGGCCCGTTGCGGGTGCTGGCCACGCTGATGCTGCGCCGGGTCGAGGTGACCTGGATGTCGAGCGACACCTTCAGGTACTGCCCGGCGCCCGGCAGCAGCAGGGTGCGCAGGGCCGCGGTGGGGATGGCGTCGCGCTCCTCGTCCAGGATGACCAGGTCCTTGCTGCGCAGCAGGTCGCCGTAGCGTTCGGCCAGCACGTTGTCGCGCTGCCAGGCGTGGACGGGCTGCACCGCGTACCCGGAGGGCTTGGCGATCTCGGGGAACACGTCGTCG
Source organism: Paractinoplanes polyasparticus (assembly GCF_019710575.1). Taxonomy (GTDB): domain Bacteria; phylum Actinomycetota; class Actinomycetes; order Mycobacteriales; family Micromonosporaceae; genus Actinoplanes; species Actinoplanes polyasparticus. The sequence continues at coordinate 10,563 of NZ_JAHWFK010000019.1, forward strand.
CCGACGAGCAGCCGTTCGCGCACAGCGACGAAACCGATGCGGGTCTTCTCCGTCTCCAGGTCGTGCGCGAGGACGTCGCCGGTGTCCCAGCCGAGCCGCGTACGCCCGCAGGGGTGCAGGTTGTGCCCGGCCACGGCCAGGCGTTCCAGCCCGATGGCCTGCTCGTCCGGGTCGTCGCCGACCGGCGGGCGGGGCCGGGCCATCGCGATGGCCAGATTCATCACCGCGTTGCGCAGCTCGGCCGCGAACCCGGGGGCGTCGATGTCGCCCAGCAGCTCGACCGGATCGCCGGCGCCCGCGCTCGGGTACTCGACGCGGCCGAAGCCGTGCCGCTCGCCCGGGCCCATGTCCCGCAGCCCCTCGCGGACGAGAGCGCCGCGCAGCCGCCGCCCCACCGTGTCGGCCGCCTCCGGTAACGCCGCGAGGAAGCCGGGCACCAGGTGCGGGGCGTGGACGGCCAGGGCGGCCTCGGTGTGCGCGATCCGTTCCGGGCGCAGGGTCTTGTTCATGCGTGTGCCGCCATCGGGTTGGGGAGCAGGGCCCATCGGTCGTCGAGCGGATCGGTGGCCAGCCGCATCGCGGTCGTGGCCTTCACGGGCAGGGGGTCGCGGAGCAGATGCGGGACGTCCTCGCTGCCGGTGGCGCGGACGGCCCGGGCGACAATGCCCCACAGCCGGTCCGGATCGGTGTCCAGCGTGCGGGTGAACATGGCGATCAGCTCGGCCGCGACGGTGCCGAACGCGGACGCGGCCAGTTTCGTGCGCAGCTCGGCCGGGTCGTCGCTGGGCAGGTCGCCGAGCAGCGCGGGCGGTTCCAGGCCGGAGGCGCGCAGCCGCGAGGCGCTGACCCGCACGCCCCCGAGGTCGCGGTAGAGGATGCGGGCCGGCTGGCTGCCCGCCAGCACGACCAGCGTGTTCTGGCCGTGCGCCTCCAGCGCGACGCCGCGCGCCAGGACCCGGGTCACCGGTCCGAAGAACAGGTCGGAAAACCTTTCCCACCACGCGTACGGATCCCCGACCGGCACCGGCACGGCCGCCAGCACGGCCAGCGGCACCGCCAGCTCACCCGGCCCGAGCTGCGGAGCCTCCCGGATGACGTGCGCGAGGTGGCGCTGCGGGACGCCGTGGACGACGACCGCCCCGGCGGCGATCTCGGCCAGGATCTCGATCGGCTGGTCGGCCGTGAGCCGCCGCAGCAGCCGCGACAGAACGGGCCCGTTGTGCACGGCGGCCGCCGAGACGGTCCGTACAGCGCTGGTCATCTGCACGTCGACCGCGGTCTTGATGTGCGGGCCCCCGTCCACGGGCGCGACGGTACGCAACGACATCAACGGCCGGACGGGATCGGACCAGCCGTCCGGGATGAGCCACGGGTAGCGGTCGACCAGCCGGGCCGCCTGCCAGGGGTGTGCGAAGAGGATGGGCGCGGCGGTGCCGTACCAGCGGTCCCGGGGCACGCGCAGGCGTCGCAGGCGGATGACGGGGGAGTGTTCCGGGGCGTACGCGAGGACGTCGGCCACACTCATGCCGCCACGGGTGCGGCAGCAGGGGTGCAGGGGGTGCCCGTCGGTGACGAGCTGCTCGATGCGGCCGAGCGCGTCGGCGCCGCCCGGCTCGGGCAGACGTTGCTCCGGCCGGTCCGCCCGTGCCAGCGCCAGGTTGGCGACACTGTTGTCGATCTCGGCGACCAGGGGCACGTCACCCCACAGCAGCCGTACGAGCTCCGCCGGATCCGCGACCAGCCGAGCGCTACCCACCTCGGCCGCGAGGCCGACCCGCGCGACGGCGAACGGGCGCGCGGCACCGGCCGGGTAGCGCACGGTCACGGTATCCGTGGCATCAACGGCTGCCCTGAGCTGCGCCGCGACCGCACCAGCGACGGCTCCCACGGTTCGTCCAGCGCCGTCGGGACCTTCCATGTCACTCGGCACGCTCTGCGTAGCCACGACGCCACCGCCCGCCGCAGTGGTGGTCGGGGCAACGGCGAAGGTGGCCTCACCGGGGCGGCGTACGGTCAAACCGGGGAGGGGCTCGCGGTCGACAGCGCCGAGCAGCCGGGCGAGAACGGCCGCGCGCGCTCCGGGCAGTTCGGCGTCGTAGCGCGCGACCAGTTCGGGCCGGAGGACGGCAAGGTCCTCACGTGTCCGGTGCGGACCGGCGGTGTGCCGGTACGGCGAGGCGCTTCCAGACGATCGCGGCACGTCGTCAATTCTCCGCACCGCGCCGGCAAGATCTCCGCGGGGCGGCCCGGCGTGAGCGAGAACGCAGTAACCAATCCATCATCCTAGGACGCTTTAGCCGGTGTGCGCCTCACTACCGGCGCACCCGACCAACCAAAACCCTGAAAACCAAAAGGAATCAACGACATCCCGTTTCAGTTCGGCCCGCCTGGATTGCCGAAGTCGGCCGGCCCCGCTGGGTGCTCGTGTTTGTCGTTTCATGGGGGGTCGACCGTAGAAACGAGAGCAGCCGGAAACCCGAGCCGAACGGCAACCGCGCACCCCCGACGATCGTCAGGGTTGACCACTTCGCAGACACGAGCGCAGCGACAACCCACGCAGCGGGCCCGGCCAGTCACGGGGAGATGCCGTGATCCGAGGCGGGGGCGCGGGTGGGGGACCTCGGCACTAGTCTCGTGGCGGTGGAGATCGGGGCCGGGTTCGGGTACAAGATCGAGTGGTTGGCGGTGCGCCATCGTGGTGCCGAGTCGGTGGCGGCGGTGCTGGGGCTCGGTGGGCTCGCGCCGGCGGCCTATTCGGGCCGGTGGCTGATCACGCCGCCCGTCGACGGGTGGACGCTGGCCGCTTCGATCGATATGGAGCCGCCCGCGGACAGTCGTTTCGTGTCCTGGCTGGCGGGTTTGAGCGCGTCCCTCGGTGAGGTGCAGTATTTCGGCACGCACCGGGTGGTGGAGTACCACTGCTGGGGGCTCGCGAGTGGCGGTGTGGTGAGCCGGGTGTTCGGCTACCTCGGTGAGCGTGATGAGGTGCTGCGCCAGGTCGGTGAGCGGACTCCCGAGGAGCGGGCGCTGGGTGTCGGCTGGGTTCCCGACGACGCGTGGTGGGACGAGTGGAACGAGACGGAGGACGACGACACCTGGCCGTGGCCGACCGAGGAGACGGTGATGAGACTGGCGGGCCGGTGGAGTGTCGATCCGCAGACTTTCGAGGGCGCCCCCATGCCGGCGCGTCCGTGGATCGCCGAACGCGCCGGAAGTCAGTGACCGCGGGGCTATTTCGGTTGCGGGGGTGGCGGTGACGGGGCATTGTGGGCGTCGGACCTGTTGCCGTTTGCTGGGAGTGCCTCTCTTCATGTGATAGCGACCCGAGCTTGGTGAATCGCCCCGCTGGTGTGCGGGTGGCGTGTCCCTGTCGGTGTCTCGCTCGTGGAGGGCCCCTTGTTGAAGGCTGTCAATCTCAGTTGTTCCCATGACGGTGATCCGTTGTTCGCCGGGTTCGATCTGGTGGTCGGCGACGGTGACCGGATCGGGATCGTCGGGCCTAACGGCGCGGGCAAGTCGACGTTGTTGCGGGTGCTGGCCGGGGAGTTGGGGCCGCAGTCGGGCAGTGTGACGTACGGTCCGGGCAGCCGGGTCGGCTATGTGGCGCAGCAGATGCCTGATCCGCGGGGTTCGGTCGGCGAGTTCCTGACCGGGGGTCTGGGTGAGCTGGCGGTGGTGACGCGGACGATGCGGCAGCTCGAGCGGCGTCTGGCTGACGGTGATGACGTGCTGGCCGAGTTCGGGGTGGCGCAGGAGCGGTGGACTGCTCTGGAGGGCTGGTCGGCGGAGGCTCGGATCGCGGAGATCCGGCAGCGGCTGGACATCGCGGAGTTGCCGGATGATCTGACGCTGGCTGAGGTCAGTGGTGGTGAGCAGGCGCGGTTGTTGCTGGCGCGGGCGCTGTTGGACGAGCCGGATGTGCTGTTGCTCGATGAGCCGACGAATCACCTGGATGCCGAGGGTGTGGCCTGGCTGCAGGGCTGGCTTCAGGCGTACGCGGGTGGGGTTCTTACCGTCAGTCATGACCGGGCGTTTCTGGATGCTGTGGTGTCGCGGGTGCTGGAGTTGGACGGCATCGACACCGAGGTGCAGGACTATCCGGGTGGCGGCTATTCGGCGTACCGGGCGGAGAAGCAGCGTCGGTGGGAGCGGTTGCTGCTGGATTTCGTGGCGCAGGAGAAGGACCGCCGGCGGTGGGAGGCGGACATCGAGCGGACGAAGGAGTTCTCGCGGGGTGTCGAGAACGCTTCGGGGCTGGGGGTGGCCGGTCCGCATCTGCGGCGGGTGGCCCGGTTGGTGGCGCGTAAGGCGAAGGTGCGGGAGCGGCGGCTGCGCCGGCAGATGGAGTCGGTCAAGTGGATCGCCGAGCCTCGTACGCGCCCGCCTCTGACGTTGGCTTTTCCGGCTGATCAGGCGGATCCGGGTGAGGTGGTGCTGAAGGCTCGCGGGCTGCGCAGGACGGCCGGTGACCGGGTGCTGCTCGATCGGGTGGATGTGGAGGTGCGGCGCGGTGACCGCATTCTGATCACCGGGCGTAACGGGGCGGGGAAGACGACGTTGCTGCGGGCGTTGGCGAGCGATGACACGGCTGTGTTGCCGCAGACGACCGATGGGCTGCGTTCCGCGGCGACGGTGATGGAGTTCTTCCGGTCGCGGGTGCCGGTTTATCTGGACGATGCCGAGAAGCTGCTGGCGGGGCATCAGTTCGGGCCGGATCAGTGGGATTCGCGGCTGTCCGGTCTGTCGGCGGGGGAGTTGCGGCGGTTGCTGCTGGCCGTGCTGGTGAACAGTCCGGCGCGGGTGTTGTTGCTGGACGAGCCGACGAACTTCCTGGATCTGGACGCGCTGGACGTGATCGAGGAGGCGTTGCGCCGGTACAAGGGGACGTTGCTGGTGGTGACGCACGACCGGTTCTTCGCGGAGTCGGTCGGGTTCGGGCGGCGCTGGCATGTCGCGGGCGGCGCGGTGATCGAGAGCTGACACGATGGGCGCATGCAGCTGGTGCCGAGGCAGGGTGGGGAGCTGTCGGTCGGTGGGCCGGCGGAGCAGGTCACCGAGGTGTGGCTGGCGAACCGCCGGTTGTCGGAGCACACGCGGGCGGCGTACCGGCGGGATGTGTCGGGGTGGCTGGCGTGGTGTGCCGAGCGGGGCGCGGATCCGCTGCGGGTGTCGTTTCTCGACGTGAACGCGTACGCCAGGGGGTTGGAGGCGCAGAGTTTGGCGCCGTCGACGGTGGCTCGCAAGTTGTCGGCTCTGTCGAGTTGGTACGACTTCCTGATGAAGATCCGGGCGCTCGACGCGAACCCGGTGGCGGGCGCCGACCGGCCGTACGTGTCGCGGGATCATTCGGCGACGCTGGGGCTGTCGCCGGAGGAGGTCGACGCGCTGCTCGAGCGGGCGCGGGCGGCGGGTCCGCGGCATCACGCGGTGATGACGATCCTGGCTGATCTGGGTCTGCGGGTCGGTGAGCTGGTCGGCCTGGATCTGGGTGATCTGGGCTGGGAGCGCGGGCACCGGACGGTGCGGTTCGTCGGTAAGGGCGGTAAGCCGCGGCGGCGGGCGCTGACCCCGGCCGCGTCGCAGGCGCTGGACGCTTATCTGGCGGTGCGCGGCGATGAGGACGGGCCGGTGTTCCGGACGTCGACCGGTGGGCGCCTGGATCGGCATGCGGTGTTCCGGCTGTTGCGGCGGCTGGCGGCCGAGGCGGGTATCCCGGAGGCGGACAGGTTGTCGCCGCACTCGTTGCGGCACGCGTTCGCCACGGCGGCCCGGGCCGAGGGGGTGCCGCTGGAGGATGTGCAGGACGCGATGGGTCACGCCGACCCTCGGACGACCCGCCGGTACGATCGGGACCGGCACAACCTGGACCGTGATCCGGCCTACATGATCGCGGCGGCGCGTGCCCGCCGCGCCGGGGGATGACGGCGCCGCCTATGCTCGGCCGCGGTAAAAAGCGGATGAAAGAGGCGGTCGGGGTTTGAACATCTTCGAAGCGGTGCTGCTCGGCGCCGTTGAGGGCTTCACCGAGTTCCTGCCCGTGTCGAGCACCGGCCACCTGACGATTCTCGAGAAGCTGCTGGGGTACCGGATCGACGATCCGGCGATCACGGCGTTCACGGTGATCATCCAGTCGGGCGCGGTGCTGGCGACGATCATTTTCCTGCGCAAGGACATCGCGCGGGTGGTGCCGGCGTTCCTGGCCGGGATGTTCAACAAGGCGAAGCGGGACAACGCGGATTTCCGGTTCGGGTGGGCGGTGCTGCTGGGCGCCATCCCGATCGTGATCGTGGCCCTGTTGTTCAAGGATCAGGTGGAGACGACGCTGCGCAGCCTGTGGTTCGTGGCGGGGGCGCTGATCCTGTGGTCCGGGGTGATGGCGTTCGCTGATCACGCGGCCACCCAGGTGCGTCACGAGGAGGACGTGACCTGGAAGGATTCGCTGATCATCGGCCTGGTGCAGTGCATGGCGCTGATTCCGGGCGTGTCCCGGTCGGGGGCGACGATGTCGGCCGGTCTGCTGCGTGACTTCGACCGGGTGACGGTGACGAAGCTGTCGTTCTTCCTGTCGATCCCGGCGCTGCTGGGCGCGTCGATCCTGCAGGGTTACGAGGAGGCCGGCAACATCTCGGCCGGGGTGGGCTGGACGAACACGCTGATCGCGACGGCCGTGAGTTTCGTGGTGGCCTACTTCTCGGTGAACTGGCTGCTGCGGTTCGTGTCGCGGCACTCGTACAGCGTTTTCATCTACTACCGGGTGGCGCTGGGCGTGATCCTGATGGTGCTGCTGGCGACGAACACGATCGAGCCGAAGTGACCCCGGCGGCGCAGCGGGCTCTGGCGTACGTGCGGGAGTTGTTTCCCGAGGCGGGCCCGGAGCTCGGTGCGCCGATCACGGTGAATTTCCACCCGGACAGGTTGCTGGCCGACGGGCGTACGGTCGCCGAGCACCTGGCGGCCGACGGCGTGTACCGCTCGCAGTTCGAGACGCGCATCTCCAACGGCGGTCTGACCGCGTACGCGGGTGGTGACCGTGACGTCTGGGAGCAGCGCATGTTCCCCGGTGTGTACGAGGGTGACGTGGGCCGTCCCGTCTACGGCGCCCTGAACCTGGCCGGTTATCCGGACGGGGCGTCCCCGCGGTTCGGCAGCTGCCATCTGGTGCTGGCTCCGCACGTGGCGCCGAGGGCGACGTTCAGTCACGGTGACAGCTTCACCGAGCCGACGGTGTTCGGCACGTCGGCCACGTTCGGTGCGGTGTGGGCGGCACTGCTGGACGAGGTGTCCCGCACCGGCAGCGCGCTCAACCTGTCCGCGGCGTCGCCGGCCGAGTGGGTGCGCGCGCTGGCCGCCGGCCGTTCGGAGCCCGGGCGGGCGATGGACCACTACGTGGAGGCCCAGATCCACGGCGGCGTCACCCTGAGCGAGGATGTCGCGGCCGTCGTGGCCGACCCTTCCTTCCGCGGTACGCCGGTGGAGGCGCACCTGCGCGCCCTGGGCCCGGAACTGCGGTGGGCACCCGGTTTCGCGCTGCCCGCCGATGACTTCCCGGCCGATCTGAAGGGCCCGGAGCTGCCGCCGTTGGCCCGTGCGGTGGCCGACCACTACGACCGCGACGTGCTGGATGCCGCCGTGGTGGGCCGGGCCACGCATGAGCCACACACGTGGGCGGCGTTCGGGACGCCGCCCGAGGTGCTGCAACTGCTCAAGTACGCGTGGCACATCCTGGTGATGCTCGGTTAGGAACTGTACCGTCCGGACGGTACAGTCGCCGCATGGGCACAGCACGCGAGCGCATTCTGGACGCCGCCGAGGAACTGATCACCGCCGGTCAGGTCCCGCCCGCGTTGGACGCGGTGGCCGCGGCGGCGGGCGTGAGCAAGGGCGGCCTGCTGTATCACTTCGACAAGCAGTCTTTGCTGCGGGCGTTGGTGACCCGGGCGGTGCACCGGTTCGACGAGCGGCTGACGGCGGCCGCGACGCAGGGGATGATGGCCGCGGCCTGGTTGCGGTTGTCGGTTCCCGAGCCCGGTGAGCGCACGGTGTACCGGGCGATGCTGTCGATGCTGCGGTTGACCACCACCGGCGAGTTCGACCTGCCGGAGGAGGTGGGCGGCGCCGAACAGCGCTGGCAGCAGATGCTGACCGCCGAGCTGGGCGACCCGGTCCGGGCCCGGCTGGTGCGGCTGGTCGGTGACGGGCTGTTCCTGGCCGCGCTGACCGGCCCGGCGCCGACGTCCGACGAGGTGGAACAGCTGCTGCGCCACCTCGGCCTGCGTGCGGCAGCCGACGAGGCGTCGCCGTGACCGCGGCGCTGCTGGCCGGTGTCGCCGGCCTGGCCCTGCTCGACGCGCTGAATCCCGCGACGATCGCCGGTGTGGCCTTGCTGCTGCTCGCGCCGATGGCACACCCGGTCCGGGCGGCGGCCGGTTTCGTCACCGGCGCCTATCTGACGGTCCTCGCGCTCGGAGCCGTGGTGTACGCCGGCGCTGATATCGCCGCCGACGCCGTCGGCAACGGCCTGGTCTGGCTCCGCCGGATCGCGTTCACGGTGGCGGCCGTGGGTCTGGCCGTGGCCGGGCTGCGCCGGCTGCGCGCCCGGATCCGCCCGGCGGTCACCGTGCCGGGCTGGGTCAACCCGCTCAGCGCCGCCGTGCTCGGACTGATCATGACCGGGGCGGACCTGCCCAACGCCTTTCCCTACTTCATCGCCATCGAACGCATCGTCACCGCCGATGTCGGCGCCGCCCGCTCACTGGTCATCATCGGCGGGTACGCGCTGGTCTACTGCCTGCCGTGCCTGCTGCTCCTCATCGCCGGCGCCACCCGCGGCGACCGGGTCCGCCGCCGCCTCGGCGGCCTCTACGAGCGGCTCGGCGCGGAGAAGAAGCAGCCCCGCAGCGTGCCCATCGCAGCGGGTTACCTGGCCGCGGCGGCCGGCGTGCTCACCGTCGCCGTGCTGGCATGAATCCGACGGCGGCAGCGGTCAGGCGAATTCCGTCGCGAACGCTGTCCTGATGCTGTCGCCGTACTTGTCGCCCGAGAGCGCCCCCAGGTGCGCCTGTCCCCGCTCGTAGTGCCGCCGGGCGCTGACCTCGTCCCCGAGGCGCCGGTAGCCGACGGCCAGGTTCAGATGCAGGGACGGCAGCAGGGCGTTCCGCCCGCCCGGATTGCCGCGCTCGAGAGCACGCTGGTCGGTCAGCTCGTCGAAGAAGGCGAGCGCCCGCAGGTCCCAGGCCAGCTCGTCCTCGGGGTTGTCCTGCACATCGGCCAGCGAATGGGCGAGGAAGACCTTGAGGTACGCGTCGTTGCCGCCCTCGACCTCGGCGAAGAGGGCCTCCATGAGCGCCTTCGCCTCCGACCGGCGGCCCTGCTCGCGCAGGGCCATCCCCTCGCGGATGGTCGCGTAGGCGGGTGTTTCGTCCATGTCAGGCAGTGAACCGGGTGCGGCGGCGACGGCTCAAGGCGAACGCCAGCACGCCGGCGGCCAGCAGCACCCCGCCGGCGGCGCCGGCCAGCACGGTGTTGGCGCCGGTGATCGGCAGGCCACCGCCTTGGCCGGGGGCCGGCGTGGGCGCGCCGATGTCGTCGCCGGGCCGGCCGGGCGGGGTCTCCACCGGCGCGGTGGGCGACGAGGTCGGTGTGCCCGGGCCTTCGGCGCCGCCTTCGACCTGCACCAGCATGTCGGCGGTGGAGGTCCACGGCATGCCGGCGGTCGGGGGTGCGGTGGGGGTGCCGCAGCAGTCGTCCTGCGGGGGCGTCGTCAGTTTCAGCGCCGGCCGTCCGGGCCTGGCCTCGGCGCCGGGGATCAGGACCCGGGCCACGTTGTCGGCGCTGCTGCCGGCCCACCAGGTGGTGCGGGCCAGGTACTGGCCGTTGCGGGCGTCGTCGTCGACCTTCAGGGCGCGCTCGGACAGCTGCTGGTACGGGATCGAGCTGAGTACGGCGTCGCGCAGCTCGCACACCACGGTGCCGCCGGCCAGGGGCCAGCAGTTCTCGTAGTCGAGCAGCCAGCGCAGGGCTGCCGGGTCGGCGTCGAAACGCACCACGGCCCGGCGGACCGCTGCGGGCCCGGCGTTGGAGATCTGGATCGGCGCTTCGAGCAGGGAGCCGGGCTTCTCGGTGCTGCGGTCGCGCCATCGGACGATCAGGCGGACCTCGTCGACGGTGACCGTCGGCGTGGTGACCAGCGTGCCCAGCCCGTCACCGGTGACGGTGATCTTCAGTTTGCCGGACCGGCCCGCGGCGACGCCCTCGGTGGCCTGCAGGAGAAGCTGCGGCAGGGCGTACCCGTCGGCCGCGTCGAGCGTGCCCACCTCGCAGGCGACGGGCCGGCCGGTGGTGCCGCAGACGTTGGGCACGGCGACCGTGCCGAGACCCTCGATCCCGGTCGCGTCCAGGATGATCCGCACGTTGGTGATCTTTTTCGGCTTCACGTGGCCGGCGCGCAGCACGATGGGCAGGTAGGCGCCCGTGGTCGAGAACCCGAGGTCGGGTGCGGACAGACCGTATCCGGCTACCGGAGCGGCGGCCTGGGCCGGTGCCGGGACGAGGGCGACGGTGGCGGCGACGGCGGCCGCGGCGCTGATCAGGCGAAGCACGCGCGGCAGCGTATCGATGACCGGCTACTCCCGGCCATCGCCCGTTAGGGTGATCATCTAGCGTGGGCGGCATGCCAGTTCCCGAGTACGTGACGCGGATGCGCCAGCACATCGGACACGACCTGCTCCTGCTGCCCGGCGCCGGCGCCGTGGTCCGCGACGAGCAGGGCCGCATCCTGCTGCTCAAGCGCTCCGACAACGGTCAGTGGTCGCTCCCGGCCGGCATGATCGAACCGGGCGAACAGCCGGCCGAGGCGATTCTGCGCGAGATCACCGAGGAGACCGGGATCGTCGCCGAGATCGAACGCCTGGCCGGCGTGGCCGTGCACGAGACCGAGTACCCCAACGGCGACCGGTGCTCGTATCTGGCCGTGTGGTTCCGCTGCCGGGCGGTCGGTGGCGAGGCCCGGCCCGACGGTGACGAGTCCCTGGATGTGGGCTGGTTCGCCCCGTACGAGCTGCCCCCGGTGGGCGGGCTGACCAGGCTGCGCATCCGCACGACCGCCGACCCGGACGCCCCGGCCTGGTACGCCGAGCCCGGCGACAAGCACGAGGAGTTCGGCGGTACTCACGGACTCTGACGACAGCCGATGAGTTTCCGGAGGTCGCACGGTCTACCCCCAGGAGACCGTCTGCCTGAAGGAGAGCCATGACTTCGATCCATCCCATCGCCGGCACACCCGACCTGCCCCGGCTGCGCGCCTTCTACGAGACGGTGCTCGGAGCCACGCAGACCCTGCGCGTGCCCGAGGAGGGCGACGAGTTCTACGTCGAGCTGCGGATCGGCACGAGCACGCTCGGCATCGTGCAGGAGGAGAAGACCGAGATCGGCGCCCCGGTGCGGATCATCCTCAGCGCCGACGTCGAGGACGTCGACGCGCTGCTGCCCACGGTCGAGTCGGCCGGTGGCACGGTACCGGGACAGCCCCACGACATGCCGTGGGGCCAGCGGGTCGCCCACGTCCACGACCCCGACGGCAACATGCTCAACCTGACCCGGTGGCTCTGAGACGCGGCTACAGGCCCAGGGCCGCCCGCACCAGCGCCAGCGCTGTCTCGGGCGGCACGCCCAGGCCGGCCACCTTCTCGGCGTACGCCTGGGCGGCCTTCTGAGCCTGGGCCGAGGTGCCCGCGGCGCGGGCGGTGACGACCGTGCCGAGCCGGCCCCGTGTCTCCACGAGGCCGGCCAGTTCGAGTTCCCGGTACGCCCGTGCCACCGTGTTCGCCGCCAGGCCCAGTTCCGCGGCCAAGGCTCGTACGGGAGGAAGCTTTTCCCCCGCGGCGAGGTCGCCGGACGCGGCGAGAGCGGCGATGCGCAACCGCACCTGCTCGTACGGTGGGGTGGCCGAGCCGGCGTCGATGGTGATGTCCATCAGAGCAGTCTGGGGGGTGTGTTGCCGACGGCGGTGATGGCGCGGCGGATCGGCACGAAGGCCAGCAGGACGCCGCCGACCACGAAGAACACGATCAGCGAGATGATGCCGAGCCGGTAGCTGTTGGTGAGCTGGAAGATCAGGCCGAACAGCAGCGGGCCGAGCCAGCTGGTGCCCTTGTCGCTGATCTCGTAGAAGCCGTAGTACTCGCCCTCCTTGCCCTGGGGGATGAGCTGGGAGAACAGGCTGCGGCTGAGCGCCTGGCTGCCGCCCAGGACGATGCCGATGCCCGCGCCGAGCAGCATGAACGGCAGGGGTTCGCCGGCCGGCAGCCAGTACGCGGCGACGATGACGACCAGCCACAGGGCCAGGCTGAGCAGCACCGTCTTGCGGGCGCCGATGCGGGCGGCCAGAGCGCCCAGGGCCAGCGCGCCGCCGAAGGCCAGGAACTGCACGATCAGGATGGTGACGATCAGGGTGGACTGCTCGAGATCGAGCTCCTCGCTGCCGAACTGGGCGGCCAGGGCGATGACGGTCTGGATGCCGTCGTTGTAGATCAGATAGGCGAGCAGGAAGAACAACGTCAACGGGTACGCCTTGAGGCTGCGCAGCGTGTGGCCGAGCTGCTTGAAGCCGTCGGTGAGCAGGTTGCCGCGGGTCGTGGCGGCCCCGGCGGCCGGGTGTTCCTTGAGCCAGCGCAGCGGGATGAGCGTGAAGACGGCCCACCACACACCGGCGCTGACGATGCAGAACCGGGCGATGTCCAGGGTGCGCTGGTCGTCGCCGTCGACCGACAGCAGCATCACGGCGATCAGGTTGGCCAGCAGCAGCAGACCTCCGCCCAGGTAGCCCAGCGCCCACCCGCGGGACGACACCTTGTCCCGGTCGTCGGGGGCGGCCAGTTGCGGCAGGAACGAGTTGTAGACGACCACGGCCGCGCCGAACGCGATGTTGGCGATCAGGAACAGCAACCCGCCGAGCAGGTAGCGGTCGCCGGTCACGAACACCATGGCGATGGTGGCGCCGGCGCCGAGGAACGCGGCCCCGGCCAGCAGCGGCTTCTTGCGCGGGGCGCGGTCGGCGATGGCCCCCATGATGGGCAGGACGAACACGGTGAGCAGGACCGACAGCGACACGACGTACGGGTAGAAGGAGCCGGCGGCGACGGTGATCCCGAACGGGTGGACCCGGCCGGTGCAGTCGTCGGTGCCCAGCGGGCAGCCGGCGGCGATCTCGGTGACCGTGGTCAGGAACGGGCCGAGGAAGACGGTCAGGACGGTCGTCGAGAAGGCCGAGTTGGCCCAGTCGTAGAAGTACCAGCCGGTGCGTTCCCGGCGTGCGGTCGCCGGGGTCAGGTCGGTGCCGGGTGCGGCCATGTGTTTCGGCTCCAGAAGTCGATCGTTGGCGCCGAAACTATGTCACCTGGGTGCGGGCGAAGGGGAGAGGCCGCGTACTCAGTTTTCGCTCCACCACTTCGCGAGGGAGCTCGTGGCCGGGTCGTCGGACTCGGCGAGTGCGGCCCACGGGTCCTGCGCCGGGGGAAGGTCGACGCCGGCGTACTCGGCGAGCTCCTCCGGGCGTACGGGATCGGGGGTCTCGGCCAGGGCGGCGGCGGGCACGACACCGAGGCTGCCGGTGTCGATCCACGGGAACCCGTCGACCGGTTCCGGCAGCTCACCGACGTCGACTGCCGGCGGGAACACGTCGACCGGGTCCTCGGTGACCGCGGCCGCGTCGGTCAGCGCCGCGTGGTCCTCGACGAGCGGTTCGGAGTACGACACCTCGTCGTGGTGCTCGACGGGCGGAGCGGCCGCGCCGTGATCGTCGTCCGCGTCGTACAGCTCGTGATGATCGTCGAACGGGGGCGGTTCGTAGTGGTCGGCGTGCGGCTCCTCGAAAGACGGGAAGTCGTCGGGGTCGCCGAAGTCGTGATGATGGTCGGTCATCGGTCCTCCTCGTGCGGCACGGGCGTCAGCGACCGGGCCTGGGACAGTGCCGCGTCGGCGGCGCGCAGTCTCGCGCGCACCCCGTCGAGCTCTTGTTGTGCGGCGGCGCGGCGGCGGGTGCGGCCGGCCGCGTCCTCGGCGGCGGCCGCGTCGATCTCGGCGATGTGGGCGTCCAGGTCCCTGAGGCGTTTCTCGACGGCGTCGTCGACGGCCACGCTCAGGGCGTACTGCAGGTCGGTGAACCGGTTGGCGATCTCGTCGGCGAGGGCGGCGCGGGCCTCGCCGAGCACGTCGCGCAGCCAGATCCGGGCCTGCTGCCGGTCGGTCTGCACCCGGCGGCGGTACAGCACGTACCCGCCGGCGGCCAGCCCCAGTCCGATCCCGGCGACCGGGATGAGCAGACCGCCGCCGACCGCGAGCACGGACGCGCCGAGCATGGCGCCCCGGCCCGCCATGAACGCGATGCCGCCGGCCGACAGGGCGATGAGCAGGTTGTCGGCGGAGCCGTCGCGCGGCGGGGCGGCGGCCATGGCGTGGCGCAGGGTCGCGTTGAGCCGGCCCAGCATCTCGGCCCGTTCCTTGTCGTCGAACACCGACGCCAGCACCTTCTCGCCGAGAAGTCCGAACGTCTCCTCCAGACGTTCGGACAGCTGCACGGCGACGGCCTGCAGCTCGGCGTCCAGCTGGTCGGGCAGCTGGGCCAGGGCTTCCCCGCGCCCGGTGTCGATGCGTTCGGAGAAGTCCTGCTGGACGGCGGCGATGCGGGTGCGCAGGTGGCCGACGGTCTCGACCCGGGCGCGCTGGGTCTCGGTGCTCAGCAGCAGCGTCCACTGCCGGGACTCGGTGCGTTTGCGGGCGGCCAGGGCGGCCCGCTCGGCGCGCAGCTGAGCGGTGCGGGCGGGGTCGGCTTCCACGGCCCGTACGCGGTCGAGGGCCCCCGATTCGAGCCGGAGCAGGTCTCCCCGGGCGGCGCGCAGCACGTTGGCCAGTTGCAGCTGGTGCCCGCGGCCGGCCAGTTCGACCAGCGCGTGCTGCAACTCGGCTATCCGCGACGCCTCGATGAGGGCGGCCTGGTCGTCCGGCCCGGCGTCGACGGCCAGCTCGGCCAGCGTCGAGGAGACAGCGAACCAGGCCGCCTCGGCGAACCGGGGCGCGTGGGCCTGCAGCAGCGCCTTGTTGTCGTCGAGGATGCGCCGCCACCCCGGATAGGCGTCGACCTTGGTGAGAGCGAAGACGACGGCGTCGACCCGTTCGCTGGCGGCGACCAGGAAGTCGAGCTCGGGCCGGGACAGCGGCGCCGACGCGTCAGCCACGAACATCAGCGCGGTGGCCCGTTCCACGGCGGCCAGCGCGACCGCGGTGTGGGCCGGGTCGAGCCCGCCCACGCCCGGGGTGTCGAGCAGGCTGACGTAGCGCAGCAGCGGCGCCGGGTGGGTGACCTCGATGCGGCGGGCCCGCTGCTCCCCGGTGGCCCATCCGGCGAGCCCGTCGATGACGATCGGCTCGGCCGAACCGGGCAGCCACGCCCGCGCGCCCGGCTGCCCGGGCACGAACTGCAGATAGGTGGCGGTGGCGACGGCCGCGTCGACCGGGGACAGGCCGGGCACGCCGAGCAGCGCGTTGATCAGTGAGCTCTTGCCGCGCTTGGTCTCCCCGACGATCACCACCTGGGGCCGGGTCAGCCGGCGGCGGCGCAGCTCGGCCAGCTCGGCGCCCGCGTCGGGGTCGTGGGTCCGCACGTACGCCAGGGTGTCCTTGACGGCCGTGTCGAGCGCCGCGGTCAGGTCGGTCATCGCTGCACCTGCGGGCTGCGCAGCTGCTGGGACAGGATGTGGAAGCCGCGCTGGGCGATCTGCGCGACCCGGGACTGGGCCGGTCCGGCCCCGGCCACCGCGTACACGCGCCACCGGTTGGCCGCGGCCACCGCGGCGGCGGCCAGCTCGTCGGTGGTCGCCTCGGGCAGCCGCAGGATCCAGCGCGGGTCCTCCGAGGTGGCCAGCCGGGTCAGTTCCTGTTCCCACTCCACCGGCATCGGCACCGACCCGGTCGCCACCCGCTGCGCCGCGTCGAGCAGCCGCAGCCGGTGATAGGCGGGATCGCGCAGCAGCCGTTCGACGGCGTCGCGCAGCCGCTCGCGGTCGCCCTCGTCGCGGGTGTGCCCGGCCAGCCGCTCGAGCCGCGCCAGCGCCCACCCGGCCTTGATCGCGTCCGAGCGCCAGCGGAACGTCTCCTGCAGGGTGTGCCGCAGCCGCGGGAACCCGGACGCGGCGACCAGGCGGCGCACCAGTTCCCCGGTGGACAGGTTCCGATCGGCCGCCAGCTGGGACAGGGCGAAACCGATGCCGTACAGGTCGAGCAGGGTCAGCAGCCGTTCCCGCTGCTCGGCGCCGACCGGGCCCGGCCGGGTGCGGAACAGGTCGGCCGACGCCGTAAGGATGCGCAGCTCGGCTGCGGGCAGCTCGGACAGCCGCTGCAACGCGTCGCGGTCGGCCCCGGTCAACCGGCCCGACTCGCCGGTCTCGGCCAGCAGCCCCACCACCGGCACGACGTCGGAGACCGTGCGGGCCAGCAGGGTGGCCTGCTGCTCGGCCAGCGGCGCAGCCACCGGCCACGGGTCGCCGGCCCCGCCGACCAGGGTGTCGGCCTTGCCGAACACGCCCAGCGCGTTGATCGGGCTCGACGCCAGCCGGGACGAGGCGTCGCGGAACGCCTCCAGGGCACGCAGGTCGTCGGCCCGCACGGCCTGGGTGAACACGTAGACGACAGCCTCGGCCGCGGCGACCTCACCGGCCGAGTCGGCGTCGATGTCGGCGTCGAACGGGGCGGTGGACACGCCGACGGCCTCCTCGGCGCGGGCGCTGACGACCGTGTCGGTCGACGCCAGGCCCGGGGTGTCGACGACCGTCAGGTCGCGCAGCTTCTCACTGGTGAGGGTGACATCCACGTACGCCACCCGGGACGCGGGCACCCCGAGCCGCTGCGGGATCATGCCGTCGTCGTCCAGCGGCAGGCTGCGGCGCACCCCGTCGCGGCACACCACATCGACCCGGTCGGCCGGCCCGTAACGGAACCGGGTGACCACCCGCGTGCACTCGCCGACCGCCGTCGGGGCCACCCGGCGCCCGATCAACGCGTTGACGAGTGTCGACTTTCCGGCTTTCAGACGACCTGCGATAGCAACGCGTAGCGGCTCGCCGAGTCGATCGCGGATCTGTATGAGCTGGCCACCGGCCTCTTTGCCGACACGGGGCACCATTTCGTCACAGAGCGTCGCTACGCTGGCGCTCAGCGGGCCACTCACCACGACTCGTCAGCCGGGCACACTGTCGGAGAGAATGTGCAGACCACGGCGGGTGTCACGGCCGGCCCTCCCTGCGTGTCGGGGCGGGCCGCAAAGGTCACCCGCCGCAGGAACAGCCTACGGACAGCGCATGAGCAGGGGATCCCGTGTTCGTGCCACGCCGGATCTATTCGGGGGGAGGGGGTCAGGTGGCGGAAGCGCTGCGTCAGGCCGCCGCCATGCTGCAACGCCCCGGTCTCGTCGTGCTGACCGGCCCGCCCGGCTGCGGCCGGAGCACGGCGCTGCGCGAGATCGCCGCCTCGGTGCCCGGGCCCGTGCACGCCGGCGGCGGGCTCGCGATGCTGCAGACCGTGCCCGCGCTCGCCCTGTCGCGAGCCGTGCGCGCCCGGCTGCCCGCCGACGACGTGCACCTGCTGGCCGAGGCGGTCCGCTCCCGGGTGCGGGGCGGGCTGCTGGTTCTCGACGACCTGCACTACGCCGACCCGGCCACCCTGGCCGCGCTGCCGCTGCTGGCCGCCCGCTGCCGGGTGCTCACCGCCGTGCGCACACCGCACCGCCTGCCCGCCGCGGCCGTCGAAGCGCTCCGAACGGCGGCGACCGCGTGGATCGAGGTGCCGCCGCTCGACCGTGCGGCCGCGCTCGACCTGGCCCGCCGCAGCGCCGGCCACCTCGACGAGGCGACCGTGGCCGCGGTGACCGACCGGGCCGGCGGCAACCCCCTCGCCGTGACGGCGCTGGCCCGCCAGGCCGCCGCGGGCCGCGCCGCGTCCGGCCCCGACATCGACCAGGTGGCGTACGCGATCGCCACCGCCCTGGCCGACCTGCCGCGCCCGGCCCGCACGGCGCTGGCCGCGCTCGGCCTGCTCGGCCGCCCCGCCCCCGCCGCCCTGCTCGGCCCCGGCGCCACCGACCTGCTCGCGGCCGGCCTGATCGCCCCCGCCTCCGTCCTGCTCGGCGCCACCCCGCCGTCCCTGGGCGCCGCTCCCGGTGATGCTTCGTCGCCGCCGGGCCTGCGGTCTCCGTCCGCCAACGCCGTGCCTCCTGGCGGCGCCTCGGCAGCGGCGGCCGCCGCTGCCGGTGATGCTTCGTCGCCGCCGGGCCTGCGGTCTCCGTCGGCCGACGCTGTGCTTACCGGCGGCGGCGAGCTGTTGCTGCCGGTGTCGTCCTATGTGGCCGAGACCGCGGCCGGGCTGCTCGACGCGGCCGCCCGGGTCGAGCTGCACACGCGGCTGGCCGAGCTCACCCCGCCCGCCGAGGCGGCCCGCCACCTGGCGGCCGCCGGCGACCTCATGGGGGCACACCGGCGAGCCCTGGTGGCCGCCGACCTGGCCTCGGGTGGTGACCGGGCAGCGTTGCTGCTGTTCGCCTGCGAACTGGACGTGCCGATCGACGCGCGGGTGCGGCTGGCGGCGGCCGACGCGGCCCTGACCGCCGGACGCCCGGCCGCCGCGGCCCGGGTGCTGCAGACCGGCGAACCGCTCGGCCCCGAGGCCGACGTGCTGCGCGGCGAAGCCCTGTTGCAGGCGGGCGACCCGGCCGGGGCCCGCGCCGCGGTCCGGTCGGTGCCCGACGCCGCCACCGGCCCGGTGCTGGCCGCCCGCGACCGGGTGCTGCTGCTGGCCGAACTGGCCGCCGACCCGTCGGCCGCCCAGGACCTGGCCGGCAAGGTCAACGCCCGCCATCCGCATCCGTCGCCGGGCGTGGCGGCCGCGCTGGCCGCCGTGCAGGCCCATTTCCGCACGCCCGGGTGGGACGTCGCCCTGGCCGCGGCCGCCCGCAGCGGCGACCCGCTGATCGCCCGCTGGTCGGCGTGGCTGCTCGTGGAGCAACTGGGCGCCGACGGCAGGCTCACCGACGCGGCCGACGCGGCCCTGGCCGCCGCCCGCGACAGCGCCGCCGACCTCGCCTACGGCTGGCAGACCCGCTTCACCGCGGCCGCCGACTGGGCCCTGGCCCTGCACGGCTCGCTGCCCGGCGACCTGGTCGCCCACTCGGTCGCGCCCGCCGCATCGCCGGGCCCAGCGTCGGATCCGGCCGCGGCGCCGTCGCCCGGGCCGGGCGGTGCTCACGCCGCATCGTCGCCCTACCTGAGCACCGGCTCGGCGGGCGGCTCGGCTCCTTCGGGTGCTCACGCCGCATCGTCGCCCCACTCAGGAGCCACCTCGACAGGCGAGCCTGCTCCTTTCGGGCCGTCTGCGGCAACAGGTCGGTCCGTACCCGCGTCCCCGTCCTACCCGGGTGCCGGCTCGACGGGTACGCCGCCACCTTCCGGGCCGGCGGCATCGCTGCACTCGAGCACTGGCTCGAACGCTCCCTCCGAGCCGGGCGCGGTGGCCTACGGTTCCGGCGCGGCCGGCGTGCGGGCCGGGGGCGGCGTTGCGGCCGGGTCTGCGGTGGCGGCACGGATGTGGGACGGGGCTGACGGCGTACTGAAGCGGGCTTCGAACTTGACCGACCGGGCGCTGCCGGACGAGGCGCGCGGGTATGCGACCGCGGCGGCGGCGCTGATCGAGGCCGACACCGGGTTGCTGGCGGCGGCGCGGGCGCATCTGGACGCGGCGGGGACGGCGCATCCGGCGACTGCGTGGGTCGCTCAGGAGACGGCGTGGCTCGACGGGCAACCGGAACGGGCCGCGCAGAACGCCGCGCCGGGGGCGGCCGGGCTGCTGGCCGGGCTGCACGCGATCACCGCGCAGTGGGCGGCCCACGATCTGGGGGAACTTTCCGCCCAGCCGCTTCCGGGCGGGCTTCCGGCTGCCGCCCGGCGTACGCTGACCGCCTGGGCCACCGGCACCGGCTTCACCGCCGCCGCGGAGAGCTGGCGGCCTGTCGCCCTGCGGGAGCGGATCCGGTGCCTGCTCGCCGCCGGGGTGACCGACACCGACCCCGCCCGGGCTGTCGCCGCGCTGCTCTCCGCCGAGCAGCTCGCCGACGCGGCCGGGCTGACCGTGCTGGCCGGCCGGGCCCGCCGCGGTCTGCGCCGCCACCACGTGCACCGCGACACCCGCAGCCCGCGGTCGGGCGACCAGCTGACCCGCCGCGAGAACGACGTGCTGCGGCTGGTCGCCGCCGGCGAGCCCACTCGCCGGATAGCGGGCCAGCTCGGCATCTCGGCCGAGACGGTCGACACCCACATCCGTGCCGGCATGCGCAAGCTCGGCGCACGGACCCGTACCGAAGCAGCCGCCCTGGCCTTCGCCACCCACCCATCAGAAATCGATACGAATGATACGAATGACTCGCACAAGGATGGCCGGTGACCAGACAGCCCGACGCTCCTCGCCACGTCGTCGCCAATCACGGCGACGCCGACACCGTGATACGCCGGCTCACCCGGGACGGCTGGGTGCCGCGCGACGGGTTCGCCCTGCCCGACCCCGCGTGGGACGTCACGGGCAGTCGCCTGGTCCTGCACGGCCGGGTGGGTGATCCCGACACCCTGCAACTGGCGGTGCTGGCCGCCGCCCGCGGCGCCGGCATCGTCGCCGTGTGCGACGCCGAGTCGCAGCTGGGCCGGGCTCTGATCGACGACCTGGGCCGCCTGGGCCCGGTCAACCAGGGTGTCGCCGAGCCGGCCGGCGATCAGAACTCGGTGGCCGACCTGGTCCCCGAGCAGCGGGCCCTGCTCGACCGTCTGGCCGCGGGTGACACGATTGCCGCCGCGGCCGCCGCCGAGTTCCTGTCCTTGCGCACCGCCAACCGCCGAATCGCCGAGGCCCGGGCCATGTTCGGCGTCCGCACCACCCGCGAAGCCGTCCTGGCCTATCTGCGCCAGCGCGGCGCACCACCGCGGCAGCACTGAGACCGACGCGACGGCTCGGCCGCCAACGAGCCCGTCACGCCCCGCTCGACCACCGTTCGTGAGCAGTCACCAGGCGCCGCCACAACGCGGCCCGCTCGGCCCGGTCACCTCGCCGAGAGTGAGCCCGAACAGATCACCCAGAGCTGCGAAGTAGTCCGCCGGCTCGTCCGCGGCCGTCCGGGTGATCGTCTCCGCGACCCGTGTCAGCGTCAGACCACGCAGCACGCCGGCGCCGCCCACGTCCCGGCGCTGCGCCGTCGCCGTCCGCACGAAGCCCGAATCCGGCCAGGTCCACAAGTGTTCGTGCCTGGCGGCGAAGGCTTCCATCGGTACGGCCGGGGCCCGGAATTCCATGCCGGCGAACCCGCCCCGCCGGTCGTGGTCGAACCGCCAGCCGCCACGCTCCGCTCCGGATGCCCGCAGACCGTAGGTGAACGGCCCCTGTCGATGTTCACCCTCGGTCAGCGGCAGCGGTTCGTACAGCGCGTCACCGAGACCGACGTCGACCAGCCACCGCCCGCTTGCCGGCTGGGCACGCAGCCCGTCGGCGCTGGGCGGCGCACCCGCCAGGTGGCTCAGCCGAGCCGCCGCAGATAGGCGTCCACTTCAGTCGGCACGCCGCGCTGTCTGCAGCATGTTCAGGTAGTACTTGCGGACGGTCCCCGACGGGCGGGCCGCGATCATGCGGCGGATCTCGGCGAACAACGCCTCCCGCTGTCCGGGCGACGCGGCGATGTGCCCGGAGTAGGTCGACAGCAGGGCCAGATACTGGTCTGCCGTGTAGTCCTGGGACCAGACGTAGCGGCGCACGACCGGCGGGTCGAAGAGCCCGCTGCCGATGATCGCCTCGACGTCGGGGTCGGCGAACGCCTCGGGCGGTTCCGGGCCGTCGCTGCCGTCGCCCAGGCCGAGCCGTTCGTACACGGGCTGGACCTGGTTGAAGAAGTCGTCGCCGCCGGCCGGGCACACGTGTGTGGTGGCGACAATCGCCAGGTGGCCGCCGGGACGCAGCAACTCCGCGGCCCGCCGGTAGGCGACGTGAGGATCCAGCCAGTGCCACGACGTCGCCGCCAGGACGAGGTCGAACGGTTCCCGGCCGTCGGCGACCCACTGTTCGAACGGCGACCCGACGACCTCGACGGCGCCGCGCCCGGCCAGGACCCGGCGCGCCACCGCGGCCAGTTCCCGTCCCGGTTCCAGAGTCACCACGTTCCACCCCCGGTCGAGCAGGCTGCGGGTGGCCTGCCCGGTGCCGGTCCCGATCTCCAGCACCCGGGCGCCGGGGCCCGGGTGACCGCTCAGCTGCGCGAGGTCGTCGAACAGCTCGCCGGGATACCCGGGGCGGACCTGCTCGTACAGCTCGGCGGCCGTGTCGAAAGTGGCGGCCAGTCCGGTGTAGGGGCCTGTCGTCATCGCGGAACTCTCCCAGAAAATCGCTGTCCGGCAACCGAGGCCCGATGGTAGACAGCCCCGGTGCAAAGAACACTCGAGTTCCCCGACCTGGTGACGCTGATCGACGAGCGGTCGGCGGCCTTCCGGACGGCTCTGGCCGCGGCGCCCACCCTCGACGTGACAGTGCCGTCGTGCCCCGAATGGACGTTGTTCGAGCTGGCGCGTCACCTGGGGGAGGGGCGGCAGGCCTGGGCCGCCACCGTCGCCGCGGGCCCGGGTGCGACGTCGAAGGCCCCGCCGGGCGGCCCGGCCGCGCCCCACGATCGTGAAGCGCTGACGGCCTGGCTGGCTTCGTCGACCCAGCTGCTGATCGACGCGCTGCGGGAGGCCGGGCCCGATCGTGGCTGCTGGACGTGGTGGGGTGACTCCCAGTCCCCGCAGAACAGCGCCGCCGTCGCCCGGCACCAGCTGCAAGAGGTCGCGGTGCACACCTACGACGCGCAGCTCACGGTGGGGGAGGCGCAGCCGCTGCCGGTCGACGTGGCCCTCGACGGCGTCGACGATTTCCTGTCCACCTGCTGCGCGACGACAGCCGCGTGGCCGCACGAACCGGCCACGCTCGACTACCACGCCACCGAGGGCCGCTCCTGGCGCGTGGAGCTCTCGGCCGCCGGCGCCCGGACCGGGCGTGCGCCCGCCGACGGCGCCCCCGCCACGGCGGCTGCCTCGGGCACGGCCGGTGAGCTGGTGCTGCTGTTCTACGGCCGCATCCCGCTGGACGCGCTGAAGCTGCAGGGCGACACCCGCGTCTTCGACCAGATCATCGCCTGGGACCCGAGCCTGTGACGACCCTGCGGTGACGAGTGTGCTGAGCCGGTTGTCCGCGGTCGCGCGGGCCGAGACGGGACAGCGCTGATCGTGCGCTCGATGCGCGAGTGGGCACCGGGAAGGCGGCGACCCGGCCGCGGCCCCCGAGGATTTCGATCCGGTTCGCGCGGCCGAAGCCGCGGCCCGGCTGACCGAGGTGCTGCTGGTGCCGGCGGCAGCCGCCCATGAGGTGACGGCCCTGGTCCCCGGCCTCCTGCCGATCATGAACCACTGGCCGGGCGGCCCATCGCACCCGGATCTCCAGCACGCCGACCCGTGCTCGCCCGCGAGCCTGACGGGCCCGGCATCCGTGCCCTTGCGTCGGCGGCACCTGAGTCTTCCGCTGTCGCAGAAGCTGGCTGGGCCATACGCGGTAGCGTCGCGGCGATGCAGGTGATCCTGGTGCGGCACGCCATGCCCGAGGTCGACCGCCGCAGCACTGGCGCCTCGGCGGGCCCGGTGTGGCCGCGGCCCGGGCACTTTCGCTGCCACTGGGCGGCCGTCTGGTGGCCAGCACCGAGCCGAAGGCCGCCGAAACCCTGCGGGCGGCGGCGATCGGGGGTGGCCCGGTGCTTCAGGACGCGGGCTTCGACGAGGTGCGCCGCCCTCACGAATGGCGCGACGATCACCGCGAACGTGCCCGGGCGTACGTCGGAGGCGCCACCCATCCCGGCTGGGAACCTCAGCCGCACGTTGCCGCCCGCTTCACGGCGGCGATCGCCCGGCACGCTGCCCTGGCCGGCGCCGGCCCACTCGTGGTCGGCACCCACGGCATGGCCCTGACCACGTGGCTGGCCGCCCGCAGCCTGATCACCGACCCGCCCGGCGCGTTCTGGGCCGCCCTGACCTTTCCCGACGTGGTCACCGTCGACCTGGCTTGACGACGCGCCGTGGTTCAGCCATCTCCCAACAGCAGAGGAGTCTGAGCCGGCGCGACGGCGCCCGCGGCCGGCTCAGACTCCGAACCGCAGACGGGTTCGGTCCAGCGCGACGCCGCCGCGCGGGCTGCCGGCCTCACCCGAACGACACGAGGGCACCCCGGGAGTCGAACCGGGCCGAACCCGCCCACGCGATCTCCCACCGGTTGCCCTCGGGGTCGGCGATGTAGCCCGACCGGCCACCCCATTCCCGGTCGACCGGCTCGGCGATTGCGGTGGCGCCGGCGGCCAGCGCGGCGGCGAAGGCGGAGTCGACCTCGTCGCGCGTGTCGACGTTGCAGGCCAGCGTCACGCCCGACCACGAGCCGGGCGGCCCGCCCGCCCCGGCCTCGGCGGCCAGCTCGCCGAGCGGATACAGCGCCAGCAGCACACCGCCGAGCAGGAAACCGGCCCAGGTGTCGTCGCCGCCGGGAGCCTCGGGCCAGCCCAGGGAACGGTAGAAGGAGCGCTGCGCGCCCACGTCGCGGGCGCCGAGGGTCACGACTGTCAGCCGTGCGGGGATGTCACTCATGCGGCGATCCTTCTCCGGGGGTACGACACTTCTGCGATGGACGTCTACTGGATCGGCGGGGGCAGCGGCGCCGGCAAGAGCACCGTCGCCCGGCGGCTGGCCGCACGTCACGGCCTGCGCCTGTACGACACCGACGCCGTCATGACGGAGCACGCGCGCCGCAGCGACCCGGCCACCAGCCCGCAACTGGCCGCGTTCCTGGCGATGAGCATGGACGAGCGGTGGCTGCGGCCACCGAGGGTCATGCTGGACACGTTCCACTGGTTCCGCGGCGAGGCCTTCGACCTGATCCTGGACGACCTCGCCGCGCTGCCCGACGGCCCGCCGGTGATCGCCGAGGGGTTCCGGCTGCTGCCCGGCCTCGTACCGGACCCGGCTCGAGCCGTGTGGCTGCTGCCCACCCCGCAGTTCCGCCGGGCGGCGTTCGACAGCCGCGGTTCGACCTGGCAGATCGCCGCGCGCACCAGCGACCCGGAGCGGGCCCTGGCCGGCCTGCTCGAACGCGACGGCCTGTTCACCGACCGGCTGCGCGCGGCCACCCGCGAGCTGGGTCTGACCGCGATCGACGTCGAGCCCGGCCTGAGCGAGGACCACCTGACCGCGCTGGTCGAGGACGCGCTCGGCCTGAAAAAGTCGGATGCCGGACACCATCGAGAGGCTTAGGACGATAGGGTTCTGCCCGCTATGCGTTTGACGTCACCCGGGCGGGGGCCGAAGTGACCGAAGCGGTCGACCGTGCGTGGCCCCGGACCGCCCGCCTGGATGCCCCGCAGATCATCGACCGGATAGCCGACATCACCGGCGTCCGGCTGATCCTGGAGGGCCCGGCGCCGGGCGGCGAGGTCGGCGCGGCCTACGTGCGCTGGCCCGACGGGCGGCGATCCGTGCTGACCGAGGGCCGGTCCCGCAGCGGCCCGCTGGTCGACCGCGCCCGCCAGGCCGGCATCCCCACCGCCCGCCACGAGCTGGCCGCCCACGTCGACGGCGCCCGCGTCATCGTTCAGCAGCGGCTGCCGGGCGCACCGCCCGACCGGATGGACCAGACCCTCGTACGCCAGCTCCTCGCTCTCAACGACCGGCTGGCCGGCCTGCTGCTCGACGTGCCCGCGCCGAAGCCCAGCGACCTCTATCTGACCTCCGACGGCCCCGGGTTCTGCCTGCATCAGCCCCTGGCCGAGCACAGCGCCCGCTCGGCCGCCCTGCTCGATCGCATCCACGCCGTCGGCGCCGCCTACGGCTCGGCCATGATCGGCGACGACCTGGTGCACTTCGACTTTCACCCCGGCAACGTGCTGGTCGACGCCGGCCGCGTCACCGGCCTGATCGACTGGGACGGCGCGACCCGCGGCGACCGCCACTTCGACCTGGTCACCCTGCGGTTCTGGCTCACCGGCCGGCACGACGAGCTGCTCGCCCCGATCGACCGGCGCCTCGACGGCATCTCCCGGCGCCGCCGCGACGCCTACTGGGCCCACATCAGCCTGCGCATGGTCGACTGGTCCATCCGCCACCACGACGAAACGACGGTCGAGCACTGGCTGACCGTCGCCGAATCAGGCCTGGACGGAGATCGGCCGCCCGGATGAGCCGTGCGACCATTGTCGGCCTGATGACCAGCAACCCCGTCCCCCTCATGTGGCGTTTCATGCTCGCGCTGTCCCGCGTGGTCGTGTTTCCGCTGTGCCGGCTGCGCGTCTCCGGCGACATCCCGGCCGAGCTGCGGGCCGGCCCGCTGATCCTCGCGGCCAACCACGTCAGCCCGTTCGACCCGGCTGTGATGACCGCCGCCTGTCACAAGGCCGGCATCGCCCCGCGCATCCTGGCCACCGGCGGCCTGTTCACCGCCCCTGTCGCCGGCGCTGCCATGCGCGCCGCCGGGCACATCCGCGTCGACCGCAACACCGCCCACGTCGCCGACGCCCTGCCCGCCGCCGTCCAGGCCCTGAAGGACCGGGCGCTCGTGCTGGTCTACCCCGAGGGCCGCATCGGCCTCGACCCGTGGATGTGGCCCGAACGCGGCAAGACCGGCGTCGCCCGCATGGCCGCCGCCTCCGGCGCCCCCGTGCTGCCGGTCGCGCAGTGGGGCGCGCACGCCGTCCTGCCGTACGAAACCCCGAAGCACATGCTGCGCTCCGTGCTCCGAGCCATCCGCCACCGACCGGTCGTCCACGTCCGCTTCGGCACCCCCGTCGACCTGACCGGCCTGTCCGGAACCGCCGGCGCCCAGGCCATGCAGGCCACCCGCCTCATCATGGACGGCATCCACGACACCCTGATCCCGCTGCGCCCCGGCGAACTGGAAACCCCGCACTTCGTCGACCGGACCCGCGCCGTCGACCTGACCCGGGTCCGCCCCCGCCGCCCCGCCACCGACCAGCCCGCCGTGCCCGCCCCCACGCCACGGCACCGCCTGCGTCTACGCCGCCGCGCCGACGACACCATCACCCAGCGATGACGTCACCTCGCTCGGCGCCCGCCGAGCCCGCGCCACCACGTGGACCAACCCGGCCTCACGGCTTCTCGGTCAACTCGGCCAGCCGAGCCTCGACCTCAGCCAGCTCGGCCCGCAGCCGCCGCGCCTGTTCCTCGGCCTCGGACCGCTCGGCCGACAGGATCTGCTCCACCGCCTCGTGCACCCCGGGCACGTCGACCAGCGCCACCATCCGCAACGCCTCGGCCGGGCGCACCACGTACGGCTTCGCCAGCACCTTGGAACCCTGCGAAGCCGCCACCGTCCACTCACCCTCGCCGTAAGCCAGCGTGACCGTCAGAGCGGGCGGAGGCTTCGGCTTGGCTGAACGCCCCGCCGCCTTCCGAGGCCCAGGAGCCGCCGCCACGTCATCCCCACCCTTCCGCGGCGCGGGCGCGCGCGCCCTGTCCTCGCCGCCGGCCGCCTTGACAGCCGTCTGCGACCCGCCGTTCGCTTCCGCCGCGGCCCGCGCCTTCTTCGCCCCCGGCGCCGGCTGATCGAGCACGAACGCCGGCCCCGGCGGCGCCACCGGCTCAGCCGCGGCAGGAACGGGCGCCGCCTTCTTCGCCACCGCACCCCGCGGCGCCACCAGCAGATCACCGGGGGAGAAGGGCAACTCGTCACGCCCGAACCGCACCACCACCCACTCGTCGGACTCGGCCGGATCACCCAGCCCGACCACCTGCCCGAGCTGCCCCGCCATCTGCCCGGCGGCATCGGTGAACTGGACCCGCGGCTTACGCCCGGCCGCCAGCCCGTCACGGATCGTCTGCAACTCGTCGGTGCTCAGCCCAGCCATCGCCCCAGCCCTCCACGTCTTCGAACGTTTGTATGACACTTCTACCAGGTGCCACCGACATTCCCGCGCGCACACCCCGCACGGACGGGACAGCCGGCCACCCCGCCGGCACGCCTACGACCCTGGTCGTAGCGCTACGCTCCCCAGCAGTTCCACCCGGCTACGCCGGCATGTGCCGTGACGCGCTGAATAACGACTTCCGCCTGGTCAAGATCGACTGCGGCCCACCAGGTCCACCTCGAACGCCCCGCCGAGACGGCCGCCCCGATCAGTGGAACAGCTTGAGCCCGACCACCCCGGCCACGACCAGCAGCAACGACAGAATCCGCAGGATGCCGGCCGACTCGCCCAGAAACAGCATCCCGGCCAGCGCCGTGCCCACCGCGCCGATGCCCACCCACACCGCGTATCCCGTGCCGATCGGAATGCTCCGCAGGCTGTAACCGAGCCCGACCATCGACGCCACCAGCGCCACCACGAAGATCACGCTGGGCACAAGCCGGGAAAAGCCCTGCGAACGACCGAGGGCCACCGCCCACACCGACTCGAGCACACCAGAGATCACCAGAACGATCCAGGCCACGACGACGCACCACCTTCACGCGGTCGTCTTCGCCTGCCGGGTACGACACGTCCTCGTCCGGGATATCCGCTCCTGCGGTACCGCAACCCACGTTAGCAAACAGACGGCGACCGTCCAGTGACGCAATACTCCCGGCCCGAAGGGTCACGCAACGTCGTCCAATCACCCTCGACCCGCCGCACCACGGCCGCCCCCAGAGCAACGTGCCGCGCCACCTCACGATCCACGTCGTCACACGCCAGATCCAGGTGCATCCCCGCCCGCGACGACCCCACACGCTGCATCAACAGCTTCAACGGCAGGCCCTCGCCCCGCTCCAGGTGCTCGAACTCCGGTAGGTCCGACGGCCTGCGCGCCCACCCCGTCAACGCCGACCAGAACCCCACCTCACGATCAAAAGCCTTCCCCGGTACGTCGACACACACCTGATCCACCGCGCTGACCGGCCCGCCCGGCCACGCCACCGGCGACGGCCGCGCCACCTCGCCATCCCAGCGCACCAGGCAGAACACCGCACCCGCGGGGGAGCGCAACACCACCAGATCACCCTCGTCGAGCAGCACCGAAGCCCCCAGCGACACCGCCTCACCCGCCGCCGCCGGCACCGACAAGACATGCAGATCCAGATGCGTACGCGGGGGAGAGGACCTCAGAACCTGCACCCGCAGATACGCATCCCCGTCCGCCGGCAGCAACGTCGCGAAATCCCCGCGCCGCGCCGACAACGTCGTACCCGTCACCGCCAGCCAGAACCCCTCGACCTCACGCGCCGGCGAATCCAGGAAACCCGTGACCCACCTGACCTCCACAAGATCGCCCCCTGTCAAAATTCATCCACATCGAAGGAGCAATGCGATGAAGTGGATAACCCTCGGCAGCGCGATCATCTCAGAAGTCAGCGCCAGCCTCGCCCTGCGCGCCGCCGTCGACCACCCCGCCTGGTACACCCTGGTCGTCGCCGGCTACATCGCCGCGTTCATCCTCATGTCCCTGCTGCTGCGCCAAGGCATGCCCATCGGCGTCGCCTACGGCATCTGGGCCGCCAGCGGCGTCGCCCTCACCGCCCTCGCCGCCGCCGTCATCTTCGGCGACCCGCTCACCTGGCTCATGACCGTCGGCTTCGCCGCCATCATCGGCGGCGTCCTGCTCATCGAAACAGGCTCGCGGCCCGAAGAGGCCCGATGAGCTACCTCTACCTCGCCCTCGCCATCACCCTGGAGATCAGCGCCACCATGGCCCTGCGCGTCTCCGACGGCCTGCGCGTCAAGAAATGGATCGCCCCCATCCTCGCCGGCTACACCGTCTCCTTCACCCTGCTCTCCCTGGCCCTGCAGGAAGGCATGCCCATCGGCATCGCCTACGGCATCTGGTCAGCCATCGGCATCGCCGGCACCGCCATCATCGCCAAGGCCGCCTTCAACGACCCCCTCACCAGAAAAATGGCCGCCGGCATCACCCTCGTCATCATCGGCGTCCTGCTCGTCGAACTGGGCAGCCACTGACCCGGCGCTGCCCGATCAACCTCAGCAGGAGGAAGGATCACGACCCCGCATGAAGATCCGCGAAGCCACCGCGGCCGACATCCCCGCCATCATGGACATCGGCCACCAGACCTGGCCGCCCACGTACGCGTTCGCCGGTGAGGACTACATCGCCCACGGCTTGGCCACGTGGTGGTCCGAAAAGGCCGTCGAGCGAAGCCTGCAGCGGACCACAGTCCTGATCGCCGAACACCGCGACGGCCCGGTAGGAACCGGCAACATCAGCCTGCACGCCCCGGTCGCCATCATCTGGAAGCTGTACGTCGTCCCCGAGGCGCAGGGCACAGGCGCCGGCTCAGCCCTGCTGCAAGAACTCGTGCGCCGCGCGGACGGAGCACCCGTGCGCCTCGAATACACCGGCGGCAACCACCGGGCCGCCCGCTTCTACGCCGCCCACGGCTTCACCGAACTCCGCCGCGACCCCGGCGACCAGCCCGGCTGGCCCGACACCGTCTGGCTCGAACACCGCACCCGAAGCTGACCGGGTAGCCCGCTGCTCCCGCCCGAGCCGCACCTGGCGGGCCAGCTGACCGGCATCGCCAGCTTCGTGCTCAGCGCCGACGGGAAACCCTCGTTGCCCGCCGGCTCCGAAAACACCCGCCACGGCGTGGGACACCTCAAATCCGCCGCACCGCCGACAAACGATGCCGACCGGCTGCAGGGCCGTACCGTCGCTGGGGGAGAGGCTGATGACGTTGATCAGGCCGCGCTGTCGCCGGGGGCGATGACGCCGGCCGGCAGTGCCATCGGTCAACGCCGACCACCGACCTGGGGGACAGAACCGAACGGCGCCTCACGGTTCATCCAGGGACTGCCGACAGGAATGCTCGGTGCTGAATTCAGCGGCGAAGGTCATGAGCGCCAGCGCACAGCCCCGGCTTGCTGGCCGGCAACCCTCCGCTCGCGGGCGGGGTGCTCCGGGTGACGACCAGGCCGGCGCAATCCTGCCCGGCAAGCCGCCGGCTGAGGAGCTGTCACCGTGTCCCAACCCTCGTTCGCCGCCCGTACCGAACCGGTGATCTTCAGCCCCGCATCGCCGCCCTGCACGCCGACAGCTGGCGACGGCACTACCGAGGCGCCTACGCCGACACGTATCTCGACGGCGACCTGCTCGGCGAACGCACCGCGGTATGGTCAGCCCGCCTCGCAGCACCCGACGGCACCGCCACGATCATCGCCGAGCGCGCCGGCCGCCTGACAGGCTTCGTCCACGTGATGCTCGACGCGGATCCGCGGTGGGGCAGCCTCGTCGACAACCTTCACGTCGACCACTCGGAGCACCGCGCCGGCATCGGGGCCGAACTCATGGCCTACGCCGCCCGGGCAGTTCTCGCCCACGGCAGCTCGCCCGCCCTCCACCTGTGGGTGCTCGAGCAGAACATCCGAGCACAGAAGTTCCATCTGGCCTGCGGCGGCGCCCAGGTGGAAACCGGCACCGTCTCCGCCCCACGGGGCAACCCCACCCTCCTCAACGGAACCCCCCGCAAATACCGCATGGCCTGGCCCGACGCCACAGGACTCGTCAGCCCTGACTGGAACCGATCGGCGGATTAGCCGAGCAGGGGGACTGGCGCCGGTGTCGTCCGGCTTCAGGCTGGTCGCTGCGGTGGGGACTGACGCGTCTGACCCGCGCGCACGAGTTCGATACTCGCCGAGGTGAGGGGCGTGCCGCCGTACACAGCGGACCCGCCTCCTCACATCGCGGCGTCGTCGGGCAGTCGCGCTCGCGCGAGAATCGGAACAAACGCGCTTGGTTGCAGCGAGCATGCACGTCAGCAAGGAGCGGAAGCAGAAAACAGCCAGATGGCCGGAAACCGCGAGACAATCCATCGACGATATCCCGGGTCGAGAATGTGCGTTATGTCAACCTAGCTCGGGAGTGTGGACGACTGAAGGACCCCCGCAGTCGTTGGCTTACAGATCGGTGGTTGTTCCGTGATGGGCGCGACGTGAGGCGCGTCGGCCGAATACCTCACCTGACCGTGTCGTAGCTCGGCGGCCGCGGAACACATCGCCGGTCACGCGCTTGGTCGGCGCACGGCCGCTGAGGAACACATCTCCCGGCCATGTGATTGGCCGGCGGAGTCCGAGCGTGTCATCGCCTGCAAAGGCAAACAGTCAGAGCTTCACGCGCCGCCCACCGCAACACGGCCGCTGCGGATGGCGTCGACAGCATGGCTGCCCCATTCGGGCGGCCCGACGCTGGCCAGGCGTGCAAATGATCGCGACGCACACCGCGGTCGATCCCCGAGGGCGCCCGGCGCGCGCGCAGCATGCCATCCGGCACCCCGTACATCCGTACGAAAATGCTGTATAATATCTCATATGCATGACGAACGTAGCATTTCGGTCAGCACGCTCATTCAAGACTTTCTTGCGGCTCGGGCCGTGCGCAAGCCGTCGGCTCACACCCTGGCGGCGTACGAGCGTGATCTGAACTCGGTTGTCATGCACATGGGCGAAGGCCCGATCACTCTGGGTGACCTCTCCCCTCGTTCGCTGCGGGCGGCGTTTGCGGCTTTTGCGGGATCTCGGGCGCCGGCTTCGGTGGCGCGGGCCTGGTCGAGCTGGAACGCGTTCTTCACGTTTCTGGTGACCGAGCAGGTGGTGGCGGGGAATCCGATGTCGGCGGTCGACAAGCCCAGGCAGGCGCACCACTCCCCCAAGCCGTTGCGTGGTGAGGACACTCCGGAGCAGCTTCTTGACGCTGTGAGCAGGGTGGATGACCGGGTGCGGGATCCGTGGCCGGAGCGGGATGTGGCGGTGCTGGCGCTGGCGTTGTGTGCGGGTTTGCGGCTGTCCGAGCTGCTGGCTCTGCGGGTGGGCTCGTTTCTGGGGCGTCCGGGTGAGCGGCGGGTCGAGGTGGCCGGCAAGGGTGGGCGGCCGCGGACCGTACCTGTTGAGCCCGAGCTGGATGCTGTGGTGGAGCGCTATGTGGAGAGCCGTCGGCTGCGGTTCGGGCGGGTGGCGGCGAGCGACGCGTTGATGGTGGATCGCAAGGGTGCTCCCCTGCGGCGTGGTGGTCTGCAGTATCTGGTGAGCTCCTGTTATCGGCGGGCGGGGGTCAATGACCGGGTGCCCCGGGGCGCTCAGCTGCACGCTTTGCGGCACACCTTTGCTACGCGGCTGGCTGAGGACGGCGCCAACGCCAGCGAGATCATGCGGCTGCTGGGGCATGCGTCGTTGGCTACGTCGCAGAACTACATCGAGGTGACGGCGGAGCAGCAGCGCGCGGCCGTGCGGGCGAACCGCACGAACCGCGCGCTGGGCAAGCTGGCTTGATTGCCGCTGGTAAGGGTCAGGCGACGCTGAGTTTGACGTCGATGTTGCCGCGGGTGGCGTTGCTGTAGGGGCAGACCTGGTGGGCGGCTTCGATGAGCTGCTGGGCGGTGTCCTGGTCGACGCCGCTGAGTTCGGCTTCGATGGTGGCGTTGAGCTGGAAGCCGGGGGTGCCGTCGGCCTTGGGGCCGATGCCGACGTCGACCGTGATGGCCGTGTCGGTGAGGTCGATCTTCTGGTTGCGGGCGACGAGCTTGAGGGCGCCGTGGAAGCAG
Organism: Paractinoplanes polyasparticus; assembly: GCF_019710575.1. Taxonomy (GTDB): domain Bacteria; phylum Actinomycetota; class Actinomycetes; order Mycobacteriales; family Micromonosporaceae; genus Actinoplanes; species Actinoplanes polyasparticus. The sequence goes on from NZ_JAHWFK010000019.1 coordinate 44,238, forward strand.
GCGGCGTAGCCGGCGGCGAAGAGCTGTTCGGGGTTGCTGTGGGCGCCGCCGGGGCCGCCCATCTCCTTGGGGACGGCGAGGTCGAAGTCGAGGACGCCGTCGCTGGAGCGGACGTGGCCGTTGCGGCCGTCGCCGGAGGCGGTGGCGCTGGCGGTGTAGATCGCCGTCATGGTGTTCCCTTTCCTTGGGTGCCGCGGATGCGGCTCAGCAGGTTGTGCAGTTGGAGGAATTCGTTCTCGGTGAGGTCGACGGCGCAGGCGATGCGCCGTGGGAGGTCGGCGAGGTCGTCGCGGAGGCGGTGGCCGCTGTCGGTGAGGTGGATCTTGTGCGCAATGGGAATGTGGCGACGACCGCAACGGTGTGTGATCATCGCTCGCGTGGCGGACATCCGATTCGTACAGCTCTCCCCCGCGGCGCTGGCCGCGCTGATCGACGGCGACCTGGCTGCCGCGAGTGCGGCGGCGGGCGCCGCCCTGAGCCCGTACCTGGTGGACGAGGCCTGGTTGTGGCGCATCCGGCTGGCCGACATCGAGGCCGATCCGGCGGCGGCCGAGTGGATCGCGCGGGCCGCGGTGGCCGAGCCGGAGGGTGTAACGGTCGGTCACGGTGGGTTTCACGGTCCGCCGGACGCCGATGGGGTGGTCGAGGTGGCGTACTCGGTGGCGCCCGAGCATCGCCGCAAGGGTTACGCCAAGGCGATGCTGCGCTCGCTGCTGGAACGGGCCGACGCCGACCCTCGGGTGACGGCGGTGCGGGCGAGCATCCGTCCGGACAATGTGGGCTCGCGGGCGACGATCGCCGGGTTCGGGTTCCGCAAGGTGGGCGAGCAGTGGGATCCGGAGGACGGGCTCGAGGACGTCTATCTGCGGTCGAGCTGAACGACCAGGGGCAGGTGGTCGGAGACGCCGGGCCGGGTGGTGGCGACCTGGACGACGCGGCCGAGGTTGTCGAGGCCGCGGGGGTCGGCCAGGATGTGGTCGAGCTGCGCGCGGGGCATGGGGCTGGGGAAGGTGGCGGCCCGGGCCAGGGTGCGCCATCCGGTCACCGCGCGGACGGGGCGCGACGGCATGTTGAGGTCTCCCAGCAGCACCCGGGGCGCGGGTAGCGCGCGCAGGGCCCGTACGGCGTGGCGCAGTTGCCGGAGGTTCCAGCCGGGCACGAAGGACAGGTGGGTGGTGGCCACGGTCATCGGGCCCTGGGGTGTTTCCAGTACGGCGGCCAGCAGCACCCGGGGTTCGTCCTTGAGCAGCCGCAGGCCGTTGTCGGGGTCGTAGATGGGTGAGCGCATGGGCGCGCCGGGCAGGGCGGTGATCTGCCAGCGGGTCACGGGGTAGCGGCTGACCAGGGCGATGCCGTACAGCGGGTGCTGGTTGTCGTCGTCGCTGCGCCAGGGTTGCCACTTCTCCCCCGGTGTGCCGACGACGGCGGCGGCGAAGCGGTGGACCTGCGCGCCGAGGGCGTCGGCGGCGATGGCGGTGAGGTCGAGCAGGCCGCTGCGGGGCTGGGCCTTGTCGACCTCCTGCAGGCCCAGCACGTCGGCGTCGAGGTCGGATACGGCGGCGGCGACGCGATCGGCGTGTACCGTGCCGTCGGACAGCGATCTGCCGTGCAAGAGGTTGAACGTGGCCAGGCGCACGAGTACCGACCCTAGCCAACGGGGAGAAGCCGATGTTCATCAAGGCGCTCTGCTGCTCAGTGATGATCTTCATCGCAGTCGCGGCGATCGGGATCTGGTTGCAGCGCCGGCGCGGCCGATAATGCCTGTCATGACTGATGATCTGATCGCCGAGCTGGAGTCGCAGGAGCGCGAGCTCGAGCTGAGCCGTTTCGACAACGCGGACGCGTGGCGGCTGGGCAGCCTGCTGGTGGAGCTGGCGACCGGGCGGGGGTTGCCGGTGGCGATCGACATCCGGCGGGGCGCGCAGCAGTTGTTCCATGCCGGGCTGGCGGGCAGTGTGGCCGACAACGACCGGTGGATCGAGCGCAAGGTGCGGGTGGTCGAGCGCTACGGGGCGTCGTCGTTCCTGGTGGGGCGGCGGCTGGCCGCGAAGGGGCAGGAGCTGGACGCGGGCATGGGGGTGAACCCGGCCGACTACGCGGCGCACGGCGGGGCGTTCCCGATCCGGATCCGTGACGTCGGGGTGGTCGGGGTGGTGACCGTGTCGGGTCTGCCCCAGGCCGACGACCACGCGCTGGTGGTGGAGGCGTTGCGGGCGTTTCGCTCGTAGCGAGAAAGCCTTCCGGTGCGGCCCGGGGCCGGGGCAGGGTCGTGCGCATGAGATTGCTGATCCTGGGCGGGTCCGGCTTCGTGGGCCGGGCCGTCGCCGACGAGGCTGTGCGCCGCGGCTACGACGTGACCGTGCTCAACCGGGGGCAGCGGGTGGCGCCGTCCGGTGTCAGCGTGCTGATCGGCGACCGGATGGGCGACCTGTCCGCGCTCGAGAGCGGCACGTGGGACGCGGTGGTCGACACATGGTCGGCCCAGGGCGAGGCGGTGCGGCGGACGGCGGAGCTCCTGAGCACAAGGGCCGGGCATTACGCGTACGTGTCGAGCCGGTCGGTCTATTCGGGCGAGCAGCACGAGAAGGCCGAGGCGGCGCCGCTGGTCGACGACGGCGACGAGGGGTACGCCGGGGACAAGCTGCGTGGTGAGCAGGGCGCGGCTGCTTTCGACGGTTCGGTGCTGCTGGCCCGGGCCGGGCTGATCCTGGGCCCGTACGAGGACATCGGCCGCCTGCCGTGGTGGCTCAACCGGCTGGCCCGGGGCGGCCCGACTCTGGCCCCCGGCCCGCGGGACAACCCGCTGCAGTACATCGACGCCCGCGACCTGGCGAACTTCCTGCTGGACACGGCCGCCCGCCGCGTCGCCGGCCCGTTCGACCTGGTCAGCCGGTCCGGTCACACCACCATGGGCGAGCTGCTGGAGGTCGCGGCCGAGGTGACCGGCGGGCGCGCGGAGCTGCGCTGGACCGACCCGGCGACGATCGAGGCGGCCGGGATCGAGCCGTGGACGCAGCTGCCGGTCTGGCTGCCGCCGGGCGACCTGCACGACTTCCTGCACGGCGGGGATGTGAGCAAGGCGTACGGGGAGGGTCTGGTCTGCCGGCCGGTGCGGGAGACGGTCGAGGACACGTGGGCGTGGCTGCGCAGCCTGCCCGGTGACGCGCCGCAGCGTGCCGACCGGCCGCGGGTGGGCCTGGACCCGGCGGTGGAGGCGAAGGTGTTAGGCGAGTAGCTCGGCCAGGCGGGCCGCGCCCACGTTGCCGCCCGAGATGATCACACCGATCCGGGCCGGCGGCGGGTCGAGGCGGCCCGCCAGCAGCGCGGCCACACCGGTGGCGCCGCTGGGCTCCATGACGAGCTTGAGCCGGTCGACCGCGAAGCGCAGGGCGTCGCGGATCTCGTCGTCGCTGACCAGCACGATCTCGTCGACCAGCTCCTTGTTGATCGAGAAGGTCAGCTCGCCCGGGGTGGGGGCGGCCTGCCCGTCGGCGATCGTGCGAGGCACGGGGATGCTCACGCGCTTTCCTGCGGCCAGCGACAGGAACGTGTCGTTGCCGGCCTCGGGTTCGACCCCGATGACGCGGATGCCCGGCTGCAGGCCCTTGGCGGCGGTCGCGCTGCCCGCGATGAGGCCACCGCCGCCGACGGGCACCAGGATCGCGTCGAGGTGGCCGGCCTCTTCGAGCAGTTCGAGGGCGGCGGTGCCCTGACCGGCGATCACGTCGGGGTGCTCGTAGGGCGGGATCAGGGCCAGGCCGCGCTCCTCGGCCAGCCGGGCGCCGATCTGCTCGCGGTCGCCGGTGTACCGGTCGTAAGTGATGATCTCGGCCCCGTAGCCGGCGACGGCGTCGAGTTTCGAGCGCGGTGTGTCCTCCGGCATGACGATGACGGCGGTGGTGCCCAGCTCCTTCGCCGACAGCGCGACCGCCTGGGCGTGGTTGCCGGACGAGTACGCGGCGATGCCGCGGGCCAGCTGCTCGGGGCTCAGCCGGCGGATCGCGTTGTAGGCGCCGCGGAACTTGAACGCGCCGATGCGCTGCAGGTTCTCGCACTTGAGGTAGACCTCGCAGCCGGCCCGCTCGTCGAGCGTGCGCGAGCGCAGCACCGGGGTGTGGTGGGCGACCCCCTCGATGCGCTTGGCCGCCTCCCGGACGTCCTGCAAGGTGACCATAAGCCGTTTCCCTCTCGACCCGCGATGCCGATAGCCTGCGCTGCGATGACGACGCTATCGCATGACTCCGACGGAACCGGGCGGCCCGTGCTGCTGCTGCATTCGACGGTCTGCGACCGCCGCATGTGGGATCCGCAGATGGTCGCCCTGGCCTCGGCCGGCCTGCGGGCGGTGCGGGTCGACCTTCCCGGGTACGGCGACTCCCCCGTCCCCTCCGCGCCGTACAACCCGGCCGACCTGGTGATCGAGACGCTCGACGGCATCGACGAGTTCGCGGTCGTCGGCTCCTCCGGCGGCGGCCTGGTCGCGTTGGAGATCGCCGCCCGCTGGCCGCAGCGGGTCACCGCCTTGGCGCTGTTGTGCACAGCCGGCCCCGAGATGAACCCGTCCGCCCAGCTGCGGGCGTTGTGGTCGGAGGAGAACGCCCTGCTCGAAGCGGGCGACGTGGCGGCCGCGACCGAGCTCATGGTGGACACGTGGGTGGGCCCGCTGGCCGACGACGCCACGCGCGCCCACGTCCGCGTCATGCAGCGCCACGCCTACGAGGTTCAGCTCGCGGCGCCCGAAGTCGAGGAGCTCGAGGTCCCGTACACGGTGGAAGCGATCACCGCCCCCACGCTGCTCATCTCCGGCGCGCACGACCTGCCCGACTTCCGCGACATCGCCGAGGGCCTGACCGCCCGCCTGCCCGCCGCGACCCACCTGCCACTCGACTGGGCCGGCCACCTGCCCAACCTGGAAGATCCGGCCGCCCTCAACGACCTGCTGCTCCCCTTCCTGACGGGTCACTGATGCCGCGGTCGTCTTCGGTAGTCATCAGTGCCGGCTGATCCGTGCGGCCTGTGGACGACCGGGCCGGCTTGGCCGCCGCCTCGGCGAACCGGGTCGAGCAAGCCACACGGTCGTGTTGTCACCCCGCCGGGCCGGCCAGGCCCAGGTCGGTGCTCGTCCCCGGCTGGATCTCGGTCGCTTGGGACCAGACCACCTGTCGGAGACCGCCTCGAACCGCCGGTAGTCGATGACGCCGCTGTTGATGCCTCCGAGGTATTCGGCCCTGGACCACACGCCCCCACCGGGATGGATCAGAACGAAGTCGTCCGCGTGCAGAGCATCCAGGGTGGGCGCGTCGGCGTCGACCAACGCCCGGAGTCGTCTCTTCTCGAGATCGATAAGGCGGGCGGCTGGGGTGACCATCCCGTGAGAGTAGGCGGGGCGGGCATCTGACCGTCCCTCACCAGCACACCTAGGACGTGTTCGACGGATCGCCGCGGTCCTGCGTCGTGGTCCGCCAAACACGCCTTCAGGTACCGATCGACTCAGGAGACGGGCACCGTGAGAACGGTCGGGTTCCCTGTGCTCCAGAGGCCCCGGATCCGGCGGTTGCTGATCTGCCATCCCTGCTCGGTACGCCGGAAAGTGTCGTCATAGGTGCCGCCCAACAGGAACTGCTCTCCACCTCGCACGTGCTGGGCCGTCATCGTGGCGTGAGTGGTGGCGGCGTCGCCGTCGATGCTGACCTCGATGTTGTGCACGGCGTGATGAGTCGCATCGAGCGGTCCCAGGAAGGCCCGGGTGCCCTCGACGATCTCCGCGCGCCCGCTGGCGGCGGCGTTGACGTAGTCGCCCTGGGCATCCTCGGTGTAGCCGGCCGCGAGCAGGTCCCAGTCCTTGCTGTCCATCGCGCGGGCGATCCGGTACAGCACGTCGGTGATGGCGGCGCGGTCGAGCAGTTCCTGAACGTCGTTGCTGTGCATGGTGGTTCTCCTGGATCGGATCGGTGGGACGCTCCGACGCTAATACGGCACTAGTCAGTGCCGCAATCGATGGTGCATACCATCACGGGATGACCAGGACTCCTACGGCGGGTAAGGCCGGACGCCGGCGCGACCCTGAGAAAGACGCGCAGATCCTCCAGGCCACCCTCGACGTGCTCGCGGAGACGGACTACGCCGACGTCACCATCGAGTTGGTCGCGGCCCGGGCCGGAGCGGGAAGGCACACCATCTACCGCCGCTGGGAAGGCAAGGACGAGCTGATCCTGGCCGCCATCGCCTGCACCGACTCGGCCGACCTGGGCCCGGACGGCCTGCCGGACACCGGCACACTGCGCTCAGACTTCCTGGCCCTGCTGGACCCGAACTGGATGGGCGGCAGCGAGCGGCGCCTGCGCATCCTGAGCAGCGTCTCGGCCATGATCACCCGCACCCCCAGGGCCGTGGACGCCGTGACCAAGGCCATTGTCGACCCGTCGACCGCCGCCTACCGGTTCCTGATCCAGCGGGCCGTCGATCGGGGCGAGTACGCCCCGCCGCACAACCTCGACGCTCTGGCACAGGTGATCCCGTCGATGGCGGCCTACCGCGCGTTCTTCATGCAGCAGGTCGTCGACGAGGAGTTCATGCTCGCGATCATCGACGGCGTCGTGCTGGCCGCACTTCGCGAACCATCCGCTGCCAATCGCTGAGGAGCGATGCCGATCCACAGCAACATCTGGCCTTGACATGGCTGCTTTACGTCGCGCCGGCCGTGGGGTCGACAGCGAACTGGGCCAGCTCGACTCCGACGGCTACCGGCCGCTACGTCTCGCGGGACCGGGCACGGGCGAGCGACCGGCCTGAACCGTTCGCCCCGCGACCAGTCCGGTCGCGGGGCGAATCCGTCTGCGAGAACCGAGGCGGCGGCGATTTTCGCCGGTGCTGTTCACCGGCTTTCGATCACCAGCCGGGCGACCAGGCCGCCGAACACGACGGCGGAGACCCGCTGCATGGTGCGGCGCCACTGCGGGCGGGCGGTGAACTTCTCCGACAGGACGAGCACTACCGGCGGCACCGCCGCTGACCTTGCATCCCCCTTACCGGGATCACGGAAACCGGCGACCGAGGTTCGGCAAACCATCCCGCCTTGAGCAAGTCGTCCCAGGTGGTGCCCTAGATAAACTGCTTACCGTTGTTTTTGGCCTGGAAACTACGGGCGGCCCAACTGGGCCGGCTCAAGCTGAGTCGGCGAGGGCGGTCGCCGGTTGGCTGCGCGGCGTCGCGGGTGCAGAGGATGGCCCAGCTGAGCTGGCGTGGGCGTCGGCTGCGCGGCATGGCCGACTGGGCCGGCTCAAGCTGAGCTGGCGAGGGTGTCGCCGGCTGGCTGCGCGGCGTTGCGGGTGCGGAGCATGGCCCAGCCGACCAAGGCGGCGGCGAGCAGGGTGAGGACGATGCCGGCCAGGGTGACGGCCTGGTGGAACTCGGCGTGCTGGTGGGCAGTCCAGGCCGAGGTGGCGATGGCGCCGGTGAACAGGGCGGCCAGCATGGTGCCGGCGATGGCGACGCCGGCGGCTGAGGTGACCTCGCTGGCCGTGTCGACCAGGGCAGCGCCGATCGAGGTGCGGTTGCCGGGCAGGCCGCGCAGGACGTTGACCCCGGCCACGGCGCCGACCACGCGGATCGCGGCGGCCACCAGGGCCAGGGCGAGCGCGACCCACACGTAGCCGAAGCGGCCCAGCGCGGCGTACACGGCCAGGCCGCCCACCACGGCGGCGGAGCTGAGCCAGGCCGCCCGGTCGAGGCCCACCCGCTCGACGAAGCGGTTGACGAACGGACCCGCGCAGACGAGCACGACCACCTGCGGCAGCAGCCCGGCGGCGGCGAGCGCGGGCGGCCAGCCCCAGTCGAGTTGGAACTGCAGGGTCACCAGGTAGCCCATTCCGGCGACGGCCAGGCCGGTCGCAGCCTTGTAGGCCAGGCCGGCCGAGACCAGCGGGCGGGCGACGAGTCCGAGGTCGAGCAGCGGTGGCGGGCCGTGCGTTCGCGCACCACGAACAGCACCGCCGCGACGACCGCGGCGACGGCGGCCGTCCAGGGCGCCCACGAGTGGCTGCCCCGGTCGACGAACAGGGTGGGGGCGACCAGGGCGAGCACGATCGTGGCGGTGCCGAGCACGGCGCCGGGGACGTCGATCGGGTCGCGATGCAGCCCGGCCGGGTCGTCGGGGTCGATGCCGGCCCGGATGCCGGCGATGGCGAGGGCGGCGATCGGCACGTTGACCAGCAGCAGCGCCTGCCACGGGGCGACGGCGAGGACGAACCCGCCGGCCGTGGGGCCGACCGCCAGGCCGACCAGGCCGACGGTCGAGATGAGCGTCATCGCGCGGACGCGCAGTTGGTCGTCGTCGAACAGACGGAACGCGAGCGCTATCGAACCAGGGGTGGTCATCGCGGCGGCGACGCCCATGACCGCGCGGACGGCGATCAGCTGCTCGGCGGTGGTGACCAGGGCGGTGGCCAGCGACGCCGCGCCGAGCAGGGTCAGGCCGGCGAGCATGACGCGGCGGCGACCGGCCCGGTCGGCGACGGCGCCGAACACCAGCATCAGGCCGCCGAAGACCACCGAGTACGCGCCGGTGACCCACTGCAGGCCGACGGTGGAGGCATGCAGCTCGCGGCCGATGGTGGGCAGCGCGACGTTGAGGATCGAGTTGTCGATCATCTCGAACAGGAACACCGCCGACAGGCCGGCCAGGGCAACCCAGGCCGACCGCAAGGACGTCTTCATGTCGCCAACGGTAACCCTAACGGTTAGGACTTCACAACAGATATGACTTCGGCACTGATAGGGTGACGAAGTGACCGAACAGCAGGTGGGCCGGCGGGAACGCAAGAAGGCGGCCACGCGCCAGGCCATCGCCGACACGGCGCTCGGCATGTTTCTCGAGCGCGGGTACGACAACGTCGGCATCCGTGAGGTGGCACAGGCGGCCGACGTCGCCGTCACCACCGTGTTCGCGCACTTCGCGTCGAAAGAGGCGCTGGTCTTCGACCGCGACCAGGGCCTGCAGGAAAGGCTGATCAAGGCTGTCACCGGTCACGGCGCGCGGTGGAGCGCCCCGCAGGCATTGCGCGACGAACTGCACCTCATGGTCGGCGAGTTCGCCGGCGAGCAGTCGACGGCGTTCTGGCGCCTGGTCGACAGCTCAACCGAGCTGCGCGACTACGAGTCGAAGATGTGGCAGCGGCATGCCGACGCCCTGGCCGTGGCCATCGCCACCGACCGCGGCCGGCCCACGACCACCACGACCGACAAGGCCCTGGCCCGCTTCGTGCTCGGCGTGTTCCCCCTGGCCCGCGAGGCCGACGACCCGGCCGCGGCCGTCGACGAGATCATGGACCTGGTCAGCGCCGCCTGGGCCGCCGCGGCCTGAAGGGGCCGAAGTGACCCGGGCGGACCTGCTTTCCTGCCGCCGCGAAGCGTCGCCCGGCCCGCGGCCGAAGCCGGCTGGGGTCCCGGCCGCGGCGTAGCGGTCAGCCGGTTGCCGGTCGGAGCCAGGTCGATCCGGGGGCCGGCGCAGCGGTCAGGCGGCGGCGAGCAGGCCCTGCGCGTCGGTCACGGCGAGGCGCGACGCCATGGTCGTACGGGCGGCGATCTTCGCGACGTAGACGGCGCGCTTGCGGGCCACGCAGCCGTCCTTGGCCGCGGCCGACTGCTGCTGCTCCAGGTGGGTGCTCAGGCCGTCCTTGAGCAGGGCCAGGGCCTCGGTGCGCAGCTGCGACACCCGGGACTCGGTCACCTGGAGCTCGGCCGCCACCTCGGCCAGCGGCCGCTCGCGCAGGTAGGACTCCTCGACGACGAACCGCAGCCGCTCGGGCAGGACGGCCACGGCGTCGTGCAGGTAGCCGATGCGCTCGCGGTGCAGCAGCATCTCCTCCGGGTTCAGGGCGGTCTCGGGCAGCATCTCCTCGGCGGTGCCGGCGGCGAAGCCCTGCAGCGAGAGCACGGCGGCGCGCTGCACGTCGTCGTGCACGGAGGCGAGCTCGCTGACGGCCACGCCCAGCAGCTGCGCCAGCTCGGTCTCGGTGGGCGTGCGGCCCAGCTGGGCGGTCAGCTCCTGGCGGGCCTGCTCGGCGCGGCGGGCGCGGGCCCGCACCGAGCGGCTGGCCCAGTCGAGGCCGCGCAGCTCGTCGAGCAGGGCGCCACGAACCCGCATCGCGGCGAACTTGCCGAACGGGACGCCGCGGGCCTCATCGAAGCCCTGGGCGGCGGTGACCAGCGCGGCGTAGCCGGCCGAGGCCAGGTCGTCGCGGTGCACGTGCGGCGGGACCTTGAACAGCGTCTCGCGCACCATGTGGCCGACCAGGGCCATGTTCTCGCGGATCAGGGTCTCCTGCTCGCGGGTGACGGTCGTGGTGGCGTTCATGGTGGTTCCCCCCTTGTCGTTGCTGACAGGGAGGAACTTTTGTCGGCGCCGGGTGCAGGATCCGGTTACACGGAGTTGCCGCTCGGTTGCACTCGGAACGGAACTCTCAAGTGAGCAGCCAGCCGTTCTCCACGGCCAGGCGCACGGCCTCGGCGCGGGTGCGGGCGCCGGTCTTGCCGATGGCCGACGACAGGTGGTTGCGCACGGTGCCTTCCGAGAGGTGCAGCTCGCGGGCGATGTCGGCCACCGTCCCGCCGTCGCGGGCGGCCCGGAGCACCCCGGTCTCGCGCTCGGTGAGCGGCGAATCGCCCTGGGCCAGGGACTGCGCGGCCAGGCCGGGGTCGACCACCCGCAGCCCCTCGTGGACCCGGCGCACCGCGTCGGCCAGCTGCCGGGCCGGGGTGTCCTTGACGATGAACCCGCCCGCGCCGGCGGCCATGGCCTGACGCAGGTAGCCGGCCCGGCCGAACGTCGTCACCATCAGCACCCGTACCGAAGGCATCGCCCGTTGCAGCGCCCGGGCCGCCGCCACCCCGTCGAGGCCGGGCATCTCCACGTCCAGCAGCGCCACGTCGGGCTCGCTGGCCCGGGCGGCCGCCACCACCTCGTCGCCGCGGCCGACCTCGGCCACGACCTTCAGGTCGGGTTCCATGTCGAGCAGCGCGGCCATCGCGCCGCGGACCAGGGCCTGGTCGTCGGCGAGCAGCAACTTGATCATGTCGGTACCTCCACGCGTACCCGGAAACCCGGCCCGTCCTCACAGGCGCCGGCCACCAGCCGGCCGCCCACACTCTCGGCCCGACGCCGCAGGCCGGACAAACCCTGCCCGGTGACGAAGACGCCGCCGGCGCCGTCGTCGACGATCTCCACGCAGTCCGGGGTGAGCTGCACCCGCACGTGCCGGGCCCGGCTGTGCCGCACCACATTGGTGACGGCCTCGCGGATGGTCCAGGCGAACAGTTCCCGGTTGCGGGTGGGCACCTCGTCGGCGGCTCCCGGCAGGTCCGCCTCGACGTTCGCCGCGGCCAGGGCTTCGCGGGCGGCGGCGATCTCACCGGGCAGCGAGATGCCGCGCACCCCCAGCGCCGTGGTGCGCACGTCGGCCAGGGCGTCGCGGGCCAGCGTCTCCAGGTCGGCCAGCTCCTTGCGGGCCCGCTCGATGTCGACGTCGAGCAGCCGCTGCGCCAGCTCCGCCTTCACGGTGACCACGGTCAGCGAGTGCCCGAGGATGTCGTGCAGGTCGGCCGCGATCCGGGCCCGCTCGTCGGCCACCGCCCGGTCGGCCAGTTCGAGCTGGGCGGCGATCAGCCGGCGCTGGCGTTCGGAGGCCATCCGGATCCCGTAGGTGGCCAGCGAGCCCAGCAGCACGGCCAGGCCGTAGCCGCGGTCGGCCCAGCCGTCGACCGTACGCGGAAGGATCTCCGCCCCGGCGAACAGGATCACGGCCAGCGGCGCCGACTGACCGATCGGCAGGTTCACCACGGCCAGGGCCGCGATGTACACCAGGCAGGTCAGCGCGTGGTCGCCGGCGCCGGGCACCTGCAGGGCGAACAGCGCCAGCAGCAGCGTGATGCCCAGCCAGACGCGGACGGTATGCCGTGCCGACGGGTCGCGCCGGCGGCCGCGGGCCACCAGGAACAGGTAGCCGGCGGCGAACACCGCTACCGAGATCAGCCCGGTCACCCGCCAGTACATGTTCGGCTGGTTCAGCAGCGCCCCGACGTTGCCGCCGAGGTAGAACAGCCAGACGGCGGCGAACACCCACCCGAAACGTGGTGGGCCGCCCGTCGCCGTCGCCGTCATACCGAGGAACCTACGGCTCATACGCGCGCGGTGTCCCGCCGGAACCGCCACATCGCGCCCGCCGCGAACAACGCGGTCCACACCACCACGTTGAGCACGGCCAGCCACAGGTTGCCGTCGTGGGTCAGCGGGTAGCGGGCGATCTCACCGACCCCGTACACCGGGGTGAATTTGGCGATCGTGGCGAACGTCGGCCCGAACTGGTCGAGCGGCACGAACAGCCCACCGGCGAACGAGAGCACCGCCAGCACCGGCCCGAGGATCTGCATCACGTTCTCGCTGGGCAGCAGATAGCCCATGAACAGGCCGAACGCGGCGAAAACGAGGGCACACACCCAGGCCAGAAACCCGCAGACGACCCACGCGTACGCCGGCAGCTGCGCCCCCGCGAACGCGCCCACCACGAACGCGACACCCACCGACACGGCCCCGATGATCATGGCGAGGACCAGTTTCACGGCGACGTAGGCGACCGGGCGCAACGGGGTCAGCCGCAGCTGCCGGCTCCACCCGGCGGCCCGTTCGATCGAGACCATCGCCCCGCCCGAGGTGGTCGCCAGCATCGCGCCGTACACGGCCATGCTGACCAGGATGTAGCCGGTGACGTTGCCGTCGCCCAGCCGTTCGGTCTTGTAATCGCTGCTCGTGCCGAGCAGTAGGAAGAACACCGCCGGCATGATGAAGGTGAAGATGACCGTGCGGCGGTTGCGCATCATCCGGCGCAGCTCGAGCGCGATCATGCCGGGGGTGAACCCGCCGAGCCGGGGAAGTGTGCGGACCGGGGCGGCAACGGTGGTCATTGCGGGGTCTCCTCGTCGGCCGTCAGGGCCAGGAACGCGTCCTCCAGGTTCCGGGAGGTGATCTCCAGGTCCCGGGCCGCGGTGCGGGTGAGCAGGAAGCGGGCGATCTCGTCGGAGTCGTTGCCGTGCAGGAAGACGGTGTCGCCGCGCACCTCGGCCCGGTCGACGCCGGCGATCCGCGCCATCTCGCCCTCGGCCGCGCCGGGCAGCGTGGCCCGGACCGTGCGGCCCGAAGCCAGGGCCTTGACCTCGGCCGCGGTGCCGTCGGCGACGATCCGGCCGCGCCGCACGAAAACGACCCGGTCGGCGTACGCGTCGGCCTCTTCGAGGTAGTGGGTGGCGAAGATGACCGTGCGGCCGCGGCGCGCGTCGTCGCGGATCGCCGACCAGAAGTCGTGGCGGCCGGCGACGTCCATGCCGGTGGTCGGCTCGTCCAGGATCAGCAGTTCCGGGTCGGGCAGCAGCGCCATCGCGAACCGCAGCCGCTGCTGCTGACCGCCCGAGCACTTGCCGACCAGCCGGTTCGCGACGTCGGTGAGGCCGGCCCGCGCGATGGTCGCGGCGACCGCCGTCCGCGGCTTGCCGAACAGCACCGCGGTCAGGCGCACGGTCTCCTCGACGGTGTAGTCCTTGAGCAGCCCGCCGGTCTGCATGACGGCCGAGACCAGGCCGAGCGCGACCGCGTCGTGCGGGGCCCGCCCGTACACCTCGACGCTGCCCTCGTCGGGCTGTTGCAGGCCCAGCAGCATGTCGACGGTGGTGGTCTTGCCGGCGCCGTTGGGGCCGAGCAGGGCGACCACCTCGCCGGGGCGGATGGTCAGGGTGACGCCGTCGACCGCGGTCACCGCGCCGTAGCGCTTGACGACGCCGGACAGGTCGACCGCTGCGGTCTCCAGAGCGGTGGTGAGGGTCATGCGTTCATCGTGGGCGCCCGGTGAGCCGAGGCCGGCTGCTGCGCGTCACGACCCGGGCATGACATTCGTCAGGGCCGCACTCTGGCGCCGCGCCGCCCCGGGCACCAGAATGCGGCGATGGAACCGACGCACAGCGCCCTGATCGTCGCCGTCGCCGAGGCCGAGCCCGCCGTGGCCGTCCACCGCGACCGCCTCGACCTGGCCGCCTCGTGGGGGGTGCCCGCGCACATCACGGTCTGCTACCCGTTCCTGCCGCCGTCTCGCATCGACGCGCACGTGCTGGCCGGACTGCGCCAGGCCGCGGCCGGGGTGCCCGCGTTCTTCTGCGCCCTGACCGGGGTGGGCTGGTTCGGCGAGCGGGTCGTGTGGCTGGCCCCCGAACCCGCGCACCCGTTCCAGGCCCTGACGGCCGCCGTCTGCGCCCGGTTCCCGGCCGCCCGCCCCTACGACGGCCTGTTCGACGAGGTCGTGCCCCACCTGACCATCGGGCACGACCATCCCCCGGCCGACCTGAAGGCCGCGGCCGGCGCCGTCGCCGAGCACCTGCCCATCCACGCCCGGGTGACCAGCATGCGCCTGGCCGTCGGCACGCCGGCCCCCGGCGCGACCTGGTCAACCCTGGAGGAGTTCGCGCTGGGCTGAGGGTGAGCCGTCGGTCACCACCGGCTCGGAGTCCAGCTCCGGCTCCGGCTCGGGCTGAGGCTCGGCCCCGGAGGCTCGCTGCCGGTCGAGGCGGCGGGTCAGGGCTCCGCCCTCGACGTCGACGTCGGGCAGCAGCCGGTCGAGCCACCCGGGCAGCCACCAGGCGGCGTTGCCCAGCAGCACCATCACCGCCGGCACGAGGATCATGCGGACCACGACCGCGTCGAACAGGATCGCCATGCCCAGGCCGAACCCGATCGACTTGATGACAGCCTCGGGGCCCAGCATGAACCCGAAGAACACACTCATCATGATCAACGCGGCCGCGGTGACGACCCGGGCTCCGTGCCGGAAGCCGCTGATCACCGCGTCGCGGGCCTTCGCGCCGTGCACGAAGGCCTCGCGCATGCGGGTCACCAGGAAGACCTGGTAGTCCATGGCCAGGCCGAACACGATGCCGATGAGCAGGATGGGCAGAAAGCTGATGATCGGCCCGGTCTGCAGGAGCCCGAACCGGTCGGCCTGCCAGCCCCACTGGAACACCGCCACCAGCGCGCCGAACGTGGCCGCCACCGACAGCAGGAACCCCAGAGTCGCCGTCAGCGGCACCAGCACCGACCGGAACACCAGCGCCAGCAGCACGAACGCCAGACCGACAACCAGGATCAGGTACGGCGCCAGGGCGCCGGCCAGCTTCTCGCTGATGTCCACGTCGACCGCGGTGGCGCCGGTGACCCCGAGCACGCCCTCGGTGTCCCGCAGCCGGTGCACGAGATCTTCGGTGGCCCGGTCTTCCGGGGCGGTGGCCGGGACTACCGTGACGATCGACGTGTCGCCGGCCACGTTGGTCGCCGGCGGACTGACCATCGCGACCCCCGGCAGGCCTTCGAGCGTCGTGCCGGGCACGACCACCACGGTCAGCGGGCCGTTGAAGCCCGGCCCGAAACCGTCGGAGAGCTGGTCGTACGCGCGGCGGGGGCTGGTGTCGGCGGCCGCGCTGCCGTCGGTCGGCAGCCCGAGGCGCAGGTCGGTGGCCGGGATCGCGATCGCGCCGAGGCCGAGCACGGCGGCCAGCAGGGCCGGCACCGGGTGACGGGCGATCACACGCACCCACGTGTCACCCAGCGCCGGGCGGGCGGTCCTGTCCCGTACCTGGGCCGGGGTGATCTTCGCGCCCGCGTACCCGAGCAGCGCCGGCAACAGCGTCAACGCGATCAGGACGGCCACCGCCACGGTGCCGGCCGCCGCCACACCCATCTGGCTCAGGAACGGGATGCCGGCGACAGTCAGACCGGACAGGGCGATGACCACGGTGAGGCCGGCGAACACGACAGCGTTGCCCGCCGTGCCGACCGCTCGCCCGGCCGCCTCGGACCGCTCCCGCCCGGCCCGGAGCTCGGTGCGGTAGCGCGACACGATGAATAGCGCGTAGTCGATGGCCACGGCCAGCCCCAGCATCATCGCCAGGGTCGACGTCGTGCCCGACAGCTCGGTGAAGCGGGTGGCGATGCCGATCCCGGCGAAGCCCAGCGCCACCCCGATGATCGCGGTCAGCAGCGGCAGGCCGGCCGCCACCAGCGACCCGAACGTGACGAGCAGGACGAGAGCGGCGATCACGACACCGAACACCTCACCGATCGGGGCGTGCCCGGCGGCCTGCACGGCGTCGCCGCCGACCTCGGCGATCAGCCCCTCGGCCCGCGCCCACAGGATCACGTCGTCCAGGCCCTGCCGGGCGGCGCCGGTCAGACCGCTCGGCGGCACGCTGTAGGTGACCTGCACGTACGCGACCGTGCGGGCCGAGTTCTGCGCCGGGTCACTGACCGTGGCGACCTGCGGCGAGCTCTTGAGCGAGGCGACCGCCCGGCTCACGGCCGCCTCGTCCAGCACGTTCCCGCCGGGCTGGGCGAACACCACCCGCGCGGTCGCCCCGGCCGTCTGCGCCCGGGCCTGCGGGAACCGCTCGGCCAGCAGGTCGATCGTCTGCTGCGCGGGCGTGCCCGGAATGCTGAACGAGTCCGTGGTGGGCCTCTGCAGCAGCACCATCCCGGCCAGCGCCGCGACCAGCACACCCAGCCAGGCCAGCAGCACCGTCCGGCGGTTGCGGAAGGAGTACCGGCCCAGCCGGTACAGCAACGTAGCCATACCCTTCACGGTCCTCGCGATCGGCGCCGCCCACGTCGTGTTCGCGCAGAAAGCCGGGTTAGGGTCGGATCATGACCGAGTGGCTGCCCGAACGCGTCGCCGCGGCCGAGCGGGAGTCCGGCACCAGCTTCGACCTGACGGCCTGCGTGCGGGAACCCATCCACCGGCTCGGCGGGGTCCAGTCGTACGGTGCCCTGCTCGCCGTCGAGAACGACCGGGTGACGGTGCTCAGCGAGAACGCCGCCGCCGTGCTGGGCGTCGGCGACCTGGCCGGGATGCCGATCGACCAGCTGATCGGGCCGCAGCAGCGCGACCTGCTGTGGTCGCTCGCCGACACCGACGCCGGGCAGACCGCGATGATGCCGCTGGAACTGGGCCCGCGCCGGTTCGACGTGACCGTGCACCGCTCCGGCGCCCGCGTGGTGCTGGAGTTCGAACCGGGCCCGGACACTCCCGAGTTCGGCAACCTGTACGCGCCGGTGCGCCAGGCCCTGGCCCGGCTGCAACGCGCCGGCACCGTCGTCGAGGCGTGCCGGGCCGCCGTCCGCGAGATCCGCGAGCTGACCGGCTACGACCGGGTCGTGGCCTACCGTTTCGAGGACGCCGACGGGCCGGGCGAGGTGATCGCCGAAGAGGTCGCCGCCGACTGGGAACCGTGGCTGGGGCTGTGGTTCCCGGCCACCGACATCCCGCCGCAGGCCCGCCGCCTGTACGAGCGCAACTGGATCCGGGTCATCGCCGACGTCGACGACGCCACCGCCCGCCTGCGCCCCGACGGCGAGGCCCTCGACCTGTCGCTGTCGGTGCTGCGTACGGTGTCGCCGTTCCACCTGGAGTATCTGCGCAACATCGGGGTGGCCTCGTCGATGTCGGTGTCGCTGCTCGACGACGGCCGACTGTGGGGGCTGATCGCCTGCCACGGCCGCGAACCCAGGGTGCTCAGCCCGCAGACCCGCGCCGCCTGCGAGTTCTTCGGGGTGGCGCTGTCGCTGCACCTGGCCGCCCTGCGGGAACGCGACGAGTCGGCGGCGCGCGAGAGCTCCCGGACGGTGATCGCGCGGCTGCTGGAGCGGTACTCGCTGGACGTGCCGGTGCGCTGGTCGCTCGACCCGGCCGGCCTCGAGCAGGTCGTCGACTGCGACGCCGTGCTGGTGCGCACCGACGGCATCGTCGTCTCGTCGGCCGACGACACGAGCGACGTGGCGGCGCAGCTGACCGTCCCGCCCGCCGGGGAGGTCTGGCACACCGATCGCCTGCCCGGGCCGTACCCGGGGGCGTTGGTGCTGCCCTTCGGCGCCGACGGCGACTGCATCGTGTGGCTGCGCCGCGAACGCAGCGTGCCGCGGCGGTGGGCGGCCGACCCCCGGACGCCGGTGATGCTCGGCCCGCACGGCGAGCGATTGACCCCGCGCGGCTCCACCGCCGTCTATCTGGCCTCGGTGCGCGGGCGGGGCATGCCGTGGTCGACCACCGACCTCGCCATGGCGGTCGAGCTGGGCCGGGCCGTCACCGGCGTCGCGGTGGTGCACGCCCGGCAACTGGCCGAGCTCAACGTCGACCTGGACGCGTTCGCCCACGCCGCCGCCCACGACCTGAAGGAGCCGCTGCGGGGGATCGCCAACACCTCGACGTTCATCGCGGAGGACGCGGCGGGGCGGCTCGACGACGTGACACTGCGCCGCCTGGAGTCGATCCAGCGGCTCGCCACGCGGATGGATTCGCTGCTCAACGCCCTGCTGTCGTACGCGCGGCTGGGGCGCACGGCGCTCAACGTGTCCTCGGTCCGGGTGCCCGACGCCGTCGAGCGGGCTCTGGACGTGGCCGGACCGCGGCTCGCCGAGGCCGCGGTCACCGTCACACCCCGGCCCGACGTCCTGGACGCCGATCCCCTGCTGCTCGACCAGGTGCTGGTCAACCTGCTCGTCAACGCGGCCAAGTACGCCCGTCCCGAGGGCGGCCACGTCGAGGTCGGCGTCGCCGACGGCGCCCTCTATGTCCGCGACAGCGGCATCGGCATGCCCGCCCACCTGCGCGAACAGGCGTTCCAGCTGTTCCGGCGGCTGCACCCCGAGGCGGCTCGCGACGGTTCCGGGGCCGGGCTGGCGATCGTGCGGCGCATCGCCGAACGGCACGGCGGTCACGCCTGGGCGGACGACTCCCCCGGCGGCGGCACCACCATCTGGGTCACGTTCGGTTCGCGGGACCGCCAGTAGTCCAAGGTCTGCGCGAGCACGCTCTGGAACAGCGCGAAGTTGATCGGTTTGTAGATGTAGCTGTCGGCGCCCGCCGCGTAGCAGGCCTCCGCCTCCGCCTGGTTCTCCGAGGACGTGAACACCACCACGCGCAGCGCCTCGAACACGGCGTCCGCCCGGACCCGCCGGATCACGTCGAGACCGCCCTCACCGGGCATGTTCAGGTCGAGCAGCACCAGCCCGGGCCGGGCCTGCCCGGTGTCGTTGAGCCGGGGCAGCACCCCGTTGCCCGAGCGCAGGAACTCCAGCCGCACCTCGGGGTGCGACCGGCCGATGGCCCGGGCTATCGCCTCGATGTCCTCGTCGGAGTCCTCGACGACCAGCACGAGATCAGTCACGGTTCTGCCCTCACCCTCAACGCCAGCAGGGCGATGTCGTCGGACGCCTCGGCGCTGGTGCTCAACTCGTCGACCAGGGTCTGCACCGGCACGCCGCCCAGCCGGTCGAGGGCCCGGGCCAGGCCGTCCTGCTCGAACATCTGCCCGTCGCCGTCGCGGCTCTCGGTCAGCCCGTCGGTGAACATCACCAGCGTGTCGTGGCGGCTCAGCCGCAGCGTCGAGGAGCCGAACTGCGGGGAGTCCAGAACCCCCAGCGGCACACCGCCCCCGGAGCCTCGGCTCGCCCCGCCGGCGCCGCGCATGACAACGGGCGCCGGGTGCCCGGCCGAGGTCCACTGCACGGCGTACCCGTCGTCGTGCGGCCGCAGCAGAGCCACGGCCGCGGTGATGAACCGCCACGAGCCGTCCAGCCGCAACCGCGCGTTGAGCCGGGTCAGCGCCCGCTCCGGCGACAGCCCCTCCTGCAGCAGCGCGGTCAGCGTGTGCCGGGCCATGCCGGTCAGGGCGGCCGCGTCCACGCCGCGCCCGCACACGTCGCCGATCACCGCGGCGACCACGCCGTCGTCACGCACCACCACGTCGTAGAAGTCACCGCCGACCTCCAGCACCCGGTCCCCCACGGTGTAGGACGCGGCCAGCTCGAGCCCGCCGGCGCGTGGCAACCGGGTCGGCAGCAGGTGCTGCTGCATCCGCGCGACCTCCTGGCGGCGCTGCTCGTACAGCGTGCTGTTGTCGATCGCGAGGGCGGCCCGGGCGGCCAGGTCGCGCAGGAACGCCGGCGGTGGGATGCGACCGGCCGGCCGGTCGAACAGGAAGACCAGCATCCCGATCACCCGGCCCCGGGCCCGCAGCTCCAGGGCGTGCTCACCCGGCTCGGCCAGGCTCTGCACCGCGTCCGGGTCGTGCAGCAGCCGGCCGAGCAGGCGCATGTCGACGTGCACGGCGCTGCGCAGCACCGGCTTGCCGTCCTCGTAGACGAAGACCAGGCAGCCCTCGGCGATCGCCGGGACGGCCATGCGTGGCACCCGGTACATGGTCTGCTCGGTGTCGAGCACCGCGTCCATCTGCAGCGACGCCTCGGCCAGCAACGCGTCGCGAACCTGTTGCTCCTGGTCGACGCGGGCCTCCGAGAGCCGGCGTACGGCCTCGTGGGTGACCTCGATGACCTGCTCCAGGCACCGGCCGACCAGCGCGGCGTCGCCCGTGTCGTCCAGCGCGACCAGGATCGTGCCACCCGCCTCGCCGGGCTGGTCGAACCGGGCCGCGACGACCCGGGTGACCCCCTGCTCGCGCAACTCGTCGCCGGCTCCGATCACCCGGGCCGGACCGGCCTCGCCGGGCGCCAGCCGTTCGACCAGGTCCCGCAGGTCGCCGGTGAGGGGCAGACCCTTCCAGCGGTACGCGAGGACGGTGTCGCCCTGCACAGCGTGGCGCAGCCCCCACACCGCCCGCACCCCTGGCAGCTCCTGTAGCGGGGGCAGCACCAGTTCGGCCAGCTGCTCGCGGGAGCTGATGACGACAGCCGCGCTCCACAGGCGGTGCAGCGCCGCCGACCACTCCGTCACGCTGCGCCCCCGATCACTTGCCTCCCAACAACTATCCCCCGCCGGGAATGATCCTGTCAGCCAGCCAATGAGCCAGTCCGGCGGGGTAGGGAGCTTGCGGACTGAGCACGAAATGGCGGAACCCGGCGTCCAGCGCCGCGGCGATCGCGTCCCGGGTCCGCTGCGGGTGCTCGTGGTCCACGGCGAAGTGCACCGAGCGGGTGATCCCGGCCGGGTCGCGGCCGATCTGCTCGCAGTAGCGGTCGAGCAGGGCGCTGCGGGCCACCACGTCGTCGTGGTCGCCGCCCGGGATGTTCCAGATGTCGGCGTGCCGGGCGGCCACGCGCAGGGTCGCCGCGGACCGGCCGCCGATGAGCACGGGCGGCACGCGTACGGGCTTGGGGTTGCCGAACGCGCCGGTCAGCCGCACCTGCTCGCCGGCGAAGTCGAACGGCGCGGGCTCGGTCCACAGCCGCCGGATCACCGTGCACGCCTCGTCCAGGGCGGCCACGGCGTCCGCGGTGGCGGCGAAGGGCAGGCCGTGCGCGTCGTACTCGCGGCGCCCGAGCGGGTGGTCCGGGCGCGAGCCGACGCCGATGCCGAACTGCAGCCGCCCGCCCGCGATCACGTCCACCGTGGTGGCGATCTTGGCCAGCACGGCCGGCGGCCGGAACCGGTTGCTGCTCACCAGCACGCCCAGCTCGAGCCGGCTGGTCTGCGCGGCCAGGGCGGCCAGCAGGGTCCAGCCCTCCAGCGCCGACCCGTCCAGGTCGCCCCCGATGGGCATGAGGTGGTCGAACACCCAGGCGTGGTCGATCGCCTCGACCGTGTCGGCCTCGCGCCACACCCGCACGATCTCGTCGTAGCCGACGTTCATGGGAGCCGTCATGATCCCGAAAGTCGGCTTCACTTCGACACCCCCGGCGTGGGCGCGCCGGTCAGGTAATCGACGGTGACCCGCTGGATCAGGGCGACCCGCTCGGGGTTCTCGTCGGTCGTCTCGGCGGCGCCGGCCCCGACGACGCCGCCCAGCGAGTGCTCGGCGCCGGGCAGCGTGAGCAGCGTCTTGGGGCCGGGGCTGTCGTGGAACGCGTCAGTGAGCCAGTCCGGACCGCGGGTGGTGCTGAAGTCGGGGTTCATGAAGGCGAAGTGCTCGGCGGCGAACGGGCTCAGGTCGGCGGGGTCGGCCGGCCCGGACACGCGCAGCTGGAGCTCCCCGAGGCGTACGGGCTTGACGGAAACGATGGTCTTCACGCTGCTCCCAGCTTCAAGCGGAACGTTGCTCCGCAAACATACGGAGCCGTGTTCCGATTCGCAAGGCCCAGCTTGTTCTTGGTCGTGGTGATCCTGAATACGTGTGGCATGCTGGTAAAAGGAGCGATGTTCTGGCTGTGGACAGCGGCGCTCTGGCGGCTCGGCGGTGTAACGCCCTGTGGACAGCCGGCACGCTGCGGCGGCGGGAACGCGTAGGGTTCGGTCCCTGCCCCGGGTGGGAGGGGGCTGGGGATGGCGGCTGAAGGTTTGATCTTGGCTGGAGGAGCGTGCGTGGCGGGCAAGCGGGCGGACGCCCGGCGTAACGAGGAATCGCTGCTGGACGCGGCGGCGGCCGTGTTCGTGGCGGCGGGGGTCGAGGCGCCGGTGCGCGACATCGCGGCCAAGGCCGGGGTCGGCATGGGCACCATCTACCGCCACTTCCCCACCCGCGCCGATTTGATCATCGCCGTCTACCGGCATCAGGTGGAGGCGTGCGCCGCGGCCGGGCCGGCGTTGCTCGGCTCGAGCTCCACGCCGTACGTGGCTCTGGGCCGGTGGATCAGTTTGTTCGTCGACTTCCTGGTCACCAAGCACGGGCTGGCGGCGGCGCTGCAGTCCGACCAGGCCGGGTTCGAGGCGCTGCACGCCTACTTCCTCGACCGCCTGGTGCCGGTGTGCGGGCAGCTGCTCGACGCGGCGGCCACGGCCGGGCTGATCCGCGGCGACGTGGAACCGCTGACGCTGATGCGCGGGGTCGGCAATCTGTGCATCGGCGCCGAGACCGACGTGCGCTACGACGCCCGCAAGATGGTCGAGCTGCTGATCGCCGGGCTGCGCGTTCAGCCGTAGTGGGCCACGCCGGCCACCAGCGCGGCCGTCACGGCCACCAGGAACACCGACGGCCCGAGCAGAGCGCGCGAGCCCACCCGCAGGTGCGCGATCAGCGCCCCGACGAAATAGAGCACCAGCCCGCCGGCGGCGAGCACCCCGAGCAGCGGCACGACGAATCCCGCCAGCAGGCCCAGCGTGCCCGCGGCGAGCAGACCACCGAGCACGGGCACCCACGAGCGGGGGATCCGCTTCACGTCGGCCTGGGTCTTGGGGTACTCGTGGCCGATCAGGTAGGTGACGGCGGCGCTGCCGGTGAGGAACGCGGCGACCAGGGTGACGACGGCATGCATGACACCAGGACGAGCCGGCCCGCCTCTATGTGACAGCGGCCAGCTGGAACTGTTCGAAGCGCGACAACGCCCGGTCGACGGCGTCGCGGTGCGTACGGTCGGAGCCGTCGCCCGTCCACGTCCACTGCTGCACGAGCAGCCGGCGGGCGGCGCGGTCGGTCTTGAGGTCGATCGCGGCGACGACGCGGTCACCGGCCAGCACGGGCAGCGCGAAATAGCCGTACCGGCGCTTCGGTTTCGGCACGTACGCCTCGAACACGTGCTGGTAGCCGAAGAACAGCTCGAGCCGCTCGCGCTGGATGATCAGCGGGTCGAACGGCGACAACAGGTGCACCGAGGCCGGGTCGGGCGCGGGCGGCACGGTGTCGAGGGTTTCCGGGGCGGCCCAGTGCTCGACGCCGGCCACCGTCACCGGCACCAACTGCTTGCGGCGTACGCGGGATTCGATCAGCTCCCGCGCGGCCGGCTTCAGCTTCGGCGCGTGGAAACACACCGACGGCAGGCTCACCACCCCTTGCGCGCGCAGCGCCCGGTCGAGGCGATAGGCCAGCTCCTGCCGCGCGGTCGCCGGCCGTGGGGGCTTCGACCAGCCGAAGTGGCGGTCCGTCAACTCGTACGTCTTGAGCATGCCGGCCCGCTCGCTGACGGTGAGCAGCCCCCACGTGACCGCGATCTCCAACGCCAGTTTGGACGGTTTCCGGCTGGCCCACAGCCAGTCCTTGTCGACCAGCACGTCGTCGGTGATGTCGCGGATCGTCAGCGGCCCCCCGTCGCGCACCCGCGCCACCACCCGCCGCACGTCCTGCGGAGTGGCCGCCGCGTGCCAGCTGAGCCACGGCCCGGTGCGCAGCTGCCGCATGCGAGGCAGGAAGAACCGGACATCCTCCGACGGCGCGTACGACAGGGCGTGCGTCCACACCTCGAAGACGCTCTTGTCGACGCTCTGCGCCTGCGTCAGATCGGCGCGCCGGTAACCCGGGATGCGGCTGAACAGGATGTGGTGGTGAGCCCGCTCGATCACGTGGATCGTGTCGATCTGCACATAGCCCAGATGCCGCACGGCTGCCGCCACCGCCTGCGGCCCCGCCCCGAACGGTTCCGCGGTGTCGAGGCGTTGCGCCCGCAGCCAGATCCGTCTCGCGTCCTCGATCGACAGGTGCACGCCATGACTTTAGGGCGTCCGGGGTTGTCCGGGATCGGTGCCCGCCGGCCACCCGCAGCGCCTGCTGCCACTGCCCGACATAACCGGCGTCGGGGTGCAGCGCCCGCACCACCGCCAGCACCAGGTCGGCGTTGACACGACGCCGGTGCGGCCGGAAACAGTCGGCGACCGTTGTGCGCGCCGCCAGCTCGTACCCCGGCCGCCCCTCGGCCCGCCACCCCGCGTTGACCCGGTCCTTGATCGTCTCGTACGACGGGTCGCCCGCCCACACCTTCATAGCCCCGCAGCATCCGCACAAGCTCGTCGAGCCTTGTGACCGCAGCCGGATCCGGTGGTGACACAGCCGACACGCTATCGACCGCGGGCAATCGGCCGGCCGGGCGCTCTAGGATGGCCCGCTGTGGAACAGCCCGTGATCTCGCGCCGCCGGCGCCGTGCCCTGATCGCCGTCATGGCCGTCGTCTTCGTGGTCGCCGCGGCGTTCACCGCCTACCTGGCCGGAGTGTTCGACGACGAGGGCAGCTACCGCAGCGAACCCCGGGCCTGCGCCGCCCTGGAACCGAGCCTGCCCCGGCTGGGCGCCACCTACGTCCCGAAGGACGACGGCAAGAACAACTGCGGCCTGTGGCTGCCCGGCGCCGACGACGCCCCGAAGATCACCGTCGCGTACGCGGTGATCGCGCCCGCCCGCGGCGACGCCCCCGACGCCGCGAGCAGCAAGCTTCAGGAGTTCGCCGCCCTGGGCTTCAGCGTACTGCCCAACCTGGCCGACGAGGCCTACATCCGCGACACCAACCTCTACTTCCGGGTCAGCAACCTGCTGGTCGGCATCACCACCGAACCCGACCCCGCCACCACCCCGGCCGCTGTCCTCGCCTTCGCCCGTGATCTGGCCACCCACCTGCAGTCCTGACGGGGACTCGTATTGTTGTACGCCTCCAGTAGCGTGGCCGCATGCCTCTTGTGGACTCCGCCAATGGACTCTCCCTCCAGGCAGCACGCCTGGGCCAGGTGGTCCGCGGTGGCCGGCGCACGCTCGACGACGTCTCGCTGAGCGTGCGGGCCGGCGAGCTGGTGGCGATCATCGGGGCCAGCGGGGCCGGGAAGACCACGCTGCTCGACGCGTTGTCCGGGGTGCGGCCACCGGCCGAGGGCCAGGTGCGGTTCGGCGGGGGCGGCGGCCCGGTCGGCTATGTGCCGCAGGACGACATCATCCACCAGCAACTGCCACTGCAGAAGACGCTTCAGTACGCAGCCCGGCTGCGCCTGCCACCTGCCGACGCGCACCGCCGGGTTGCCGAGGTGCTCGACGTGCTGGGCCTGTCCGAGCGGGCCGGCACCCGCGTGGGCGACCTCAGCGGCGGCGAGCGCAAACGGGCCAGCGTGGCGGTCGAGCTGCTGGCCCGGCCCGGAGCGTTGTTCCTGGACGAGCCGACGTCGGGCCTCGATCCGGCGGCGGCCGCGGAACTGCTCGCCGTGCTGCGCCGGCTGGCTGCCGACGGGGTGCCGGTGGTGCTGACCACGCACAACCCGGCCGACGTGGACCGCTGCGACACCGTGGTGGTGCTCGCACCCGGGGGGAGGCTGGTGTTCGCGGGCCGGCCCGCCGACGCGCCCGGCCATTTCGGCGCGGACGACGTGGCCGGCATCTACGGGCGGCTGGCCGACGCTCCGGCCTGGACTCATCCGCCCGAGCCGGTCACCGCCCCGCGCACACCGGACGCAGCGACGCACACGCCCGGCGTACTCAATCAGATAGTGCTCCTGACCCTCAGGAACGTTGCCCTGTTGCGGGCCAACCCGCTCACCCTGGCGATTCTGGCCGGGTCGCCGCTGGTCATCCTGGCCATGTTCCTGATGCTGTTCAAGGCCGGCTCGTTCGACCCGGCCCGGCCCGACCCCGCCACCACCGTGATGATCCTGTTCTGGATCGCGTTCGGCGTGTTCTTCTTCGGGCTCAGCTACGGCCTGCTGCAGATCTGCACCGAACTGGCGATCCTGCGCCGGGAAGTGTTCGCCGGCCTGCGCCGCGGACCGTACCTGGCCGCGAAGATCCTGCTGCTCATGCCGATGCTCGCCGTGGTCGACCTGCTGCTGCTCGGGGTGCTGCGCTGGCTCGACCGGCTCCCGGCGTTCGACGCCGGCCTCTACCTGACGACCCTGCTGGCGTCGGCGTGCGCGCTCACCCTCGGCCTGCTGTGCTCGGCCCTCGTGTCGGACGTGGCGCAGGTCGGGCTGCTGCTGCCCATGCTGTGTTTCCCGCAGGTGCTGTTCGTCGGCGCGATCCTGCCGGTACCGGTCATGGCGCCGGTCGGCCGGTGGATCAGCTATGCGATGTCGAATCGGTGGTCCTTCGAGGCGCTCGGGCACTCCGCCGGCGTCGAAGAGCTGTGGGCGTCCGGCGCGTCCCCGCTGGGGCCGCCGCTGCTCGCCACCTACGGCGACACGTTCAGCCGGGCCCTGTGGATCGACTGGACCATCCTGGCCGGCATGACCCTGGTGTTCACCGCCGCGACCTGGGGGGTGCTGCGCCGCCGTGTCTGAGCAGTTCGACCAGCTCCGCGCGACCGAGTACGCCCACCTCGACGCCGGCGGTGAGGTCTACCTCGACTACACCGGCGCCGGGGTGTACTCGCAGTCGCAGCTGCGGCATCACCACGAACGGCTGGCCGCCCGCGCGTACGGCAATCCGCACTCGGAGAACCCCGCGTCGGCCGCGTCCACCGCCCTGGTCGAGCAGGCCCGCGGCGACGTGCTGCGGTTCCTCAACGCCGACCCGGCCGAATACGCGGCGATCTTCACCGCCAACGCGTCGGGGGCGTGCCGGCTGGTGGGCGAGGCCTACCCGTTCGGCCGCGGCCGCGACCTGGTGATGACCTTCGACAACCACAACTCGGTGAACGGGATCCGCGAGTTCGCCCGCCGCGCCGGGGCCCGCCGCCGCTATGTGCCGCTGACAGCGCCGTCACTGCGTATCGCCGACGACGACGTGCGCACAGCGCTCCGGCGGCGGCGAGGACTGTTCGCGTTCCCGGCGCAGAGCAACTTCACCGGGGTGCAGCATCCCCTCGACTGGGTCGGCCGGGCCCACGACGCCGGCTACGACGTGCTGCTCGACGTGGCCGCGTTCCTGCCGACCAACCCGCTCGACCTCAGCACCGTGAAACCCGACTTCGTGCCGATCAGCTGGTACAAGGTGATGGGCTTCCCCACCGGCGTCGGCTGCCTGGTGGCCCGGCGCGACGCCCTGGCGAGACTGCGGCGGCCCTGGTTCGCCGGCGGCACGATCGCCGCGGTCAGCGTGGGCTCGGAATGGCACCAGCTGGCCCCGGACGAGACCGCCTTCGAGGACGGCACCCTCAACTTCCTCGACATCCCGGACGTCTCGTACGGCCTGCAGTGGCTCACCCGCATCGGGCGCGAAGCGGTGCGCTCGCAGGTGGCGGCTCTGACCGGCGATCTGCTGGCCGGGCTGTCGCCGCTGACCCACGGCAACGGACGGCCGCTCGTGCGCCTGTACGGGCCGCCCGACACCGCCGGGCGGGGCGGGACCGTCGCGTTCAACCTGCTCGACCCGGACGGCGTGGTGGTGGACGAGCGCCTGGTCGCCGCCGAAGCCCTGGCCGAGGGCCTGTCCCTGCGAACCGGCTGCTTCTGCAACCCCGGCGCCGGCGAAGGCGCGTTCGAGATCGGGCGGCGGGTGCTGCGCGGAATGCGCGGCTGGGGTGTACGCACGGTGGACGACTACCTGAAAGTGATGGGCGTGCCGACCGGCGGCGCGATCCGCGTGTCGTTCGGAGTGGCCTCCACAACCAGAGACGTGACACGGCTGCTGGAGTTCGTGGCAAAAACCTACCTCGACCGGACCGCGTCGGCGGAAGGCCTCGCCCCACGCCTGCGGTGCTGACCTCCACGATCCCTACCGTGTGTTTCGATCCGGTGCTCGGACGTGCCTAGAGGTTCTTCAGCATCTGCTCCTGGACGAGTCCGTTCGCCATCAGCAGCGCGTTTGCCACCGCTTCGATCTGGTCGCCGCCCATCGGCAGGATGACGCCCTCCGCGGACGTGCCGGTCGCGGCGAGTGTCTCGATGCCGAGACGCGGTGGCACGTTCGTTCCGACGAAAACACGTGTGAGCGGGACTTCGGGGTCGGCCAGAAGCGTGAGCTGAACGTTGTCGAACTCGATGATGCCCGTGCGGGACCGCTCGATGTCGCTGAGCATCTGGTCCACGACCCGCGCCGTTGCCAGGTCGGTCGACTTCACCTGGGTGGCCAGCACGACGACGGCCTCGCCGCCCCGTCCGTCGGCGGACAGTCGGCGGACGATGATCGCGTCGTCGTAGAACTGGGCCAGTTGCCCCCGGCCGCCGGCCGGCGCGCGAACCTGGGTGCGGCGGGTGACGACCTCCCATCCGCCGCCCGAAGCCGCGTTCAGCCGCTTCGCCACCTCCTGGGCGTCGTTGAGCGCCTGGGCGTACACGGCGCGGTAGGCCCGGGTGGACATGGTGAGCATCTCCGCAAGCAGGCCCTGGAGTCGCCAGCGGAGCCCTCGGGCCTGTTCCAGTGTCTCGACCGCCTTCATACCAGCCACCAGCTTTCCCACGGTGAACCAGTGATCGGCGTTGGCCCGGACGGCATCCCCCATGCAGGCCACGGCAAGTCGCTCCGGGTGGCCCGGCGCCAGACTGTCGATGTAGGTGTCGAGCGCCAGCAAGGCCTTGGCGCCGTCACCGCTGGGCGTGACGGCTTCGATACGGCGGATCACTCCGTTGAGCCGGTCGCGGAACTGCTTGGTCCGGCTCGGTGAGATCCGCTTGCCGACGGCAGCCACCAAAGCTGCGGCAGCGCCCCGCAGGACGGGGGTATCGCCGGTCGTGCAGGCGTCCCGGAACGCCACGAGCGCTGTCCGGACCGTTTCGTCCCGCTCGGCCAGCTCGAACAGACGATCCCACCAGTTCGGCCGGAGATCGCCGGACGCCAGTCGCCCGGCGCGCGTACGGATGCCGTGGAGGATTTCGTCGACCTCGCGCCTCGCCCGGGTCAGATCGGAGCCGCGCACCTTCGTCGCCCGTAGTGCGTCACCGAGGTCCTGTGCGCGCTGTCTGACGATCAGCCGTGCCGCGTCGTCGCCGGTCGCGACCAGCCGCTCGTGGGCCTGACCGAACAGATCCAGCGCGACCGCCACCGCTCCGTCCTGGGCGGCCACCCGGCCGAGGGCGTTCTCTGCCCGGCCGAACAGCATGCGGTTGCGGGTCACCCGGCCCAGCGCCATCCGGATGAACGAGTCCTCGATGGCCTCCTCGAACGCCCGCGTCGCGCTGCCCGCGTTCACGGCTCGGCCGGTGTCTCTGACGGTGGCCCGGGTTCCACCGCGGGCGCCCAGACGTGCATCGCGACCGGGACGAGGCCGGCCGCGACGGCGACGCCACCCTGCAGCGGGACGATGAGGACGGCGGCGAGGTTGGCGGCCACCTCGTTGCCGGACGGCGGGCCGCCCAGGGCTTTGCGCTGATCAAGGATCGCGTAGTACTCGTCCAGGCGGTCGCGGTACCGCTCGATGCTCCGGTAGAGGTCGTAGCCCGTCAGCATCAGGTCCACGGCGACCCCCACCGGCGGCGCGGCGACATAGGCGGCGGTCAGCAGGACGAAGCTGCCGGCGGTGTACGCCCAGGCTGCGGCGGACGAACCACCGGCACCCGAGATCACCTGTCCGACGGCGGCCGCTTCCGGGGTCGACCGTACCCAGCCGAGCTCCTCCGTCGCCTGCTGCAAGATCGGCGCGAACCGCCACGGCCCGGCGGTGTCGGCGTCGTCGAGTTGCTCGCTGACCTGACGGATCGGGTCCGGCCCGGTGGCGTCGCGGGCCGGTGTCGCGTACGTCCGATCGTGCTCCTTCCAGGAGCTGTCCCAGCACCTCAGCAGGGCGGTCCGGATCCGGTCGAGCAGATTGCGGTCGGTGCCGCCCGCGGTGAAGCGGTCTCTCCTCGGCTCCGGATCCGACAGATTGAGCCAGGGCAGCAGCGGCGAGTCGCTCGCGGCCCGGGCCACATAGCGCTGGAGCGCGGCGGTCTGCTGAGCAAGCTCCCGCTGCTGGGCGTCGAACTCGGCTCGGTTCGCCGGCGAGCGGCGCATCCACCGGTCCTCGACCTCCTCGATGTCGATCCGGCGGCGGGCCACTTCAACGAGGAAGACGCGGACCTCGCGGGCCCGGCGAACCGCCAGTCCGGCGCCGTCGAGCCGCAACTCCCGGTCGTCCGGCGAGGTCTTCGGCACTCCGGTGAGATAGCGGTGGCATTCCCTGAGCACTTCCACCCGGCTGTCGCGGAGACGGGCCCGGGTCAGGCCCGCGGCCCGGTCCTCGGCCCGTATCAGCCATGTCCGTACGCGGGCGTCGAAGCGCTCCACCTCGTCGTCCCACAGGTCAGCGACGGCGGCCTCGGGGTCGAGCACCGCGTCCACCGAACCCATCGCGGTGATCCGGGCGCCGGTCAAGGGCAGGTGCGCCGGGCCGGGCCGGACAGCGCGGTCAGCGTTGCCACGCAGGGCGGCGCCGACCACCAGCAGGCCCCCGTATCCCTGCAGCATGTGGACCGTGGCAACGAGTTCCGCGGTCCGGTCGCGGTCGGTGGTCACCTCGAGTGCGCCACCCTGGAACGGGATCACGGACCGGGCCGGCGCCGGGCGTGCCCCGCCACCGGTCGGTGTCGCGGCCCTCGGCGCGGTTTCGGCCCGGGGCGGCGCCACGGCCGCCAGCAATCGGATCATTCGTCCCGCGGCTCCTGCACGAGGCTGATCCGTAACGTCGGCGCCGCCTCCTGATCCGGGTCGGAAGTGTCGTCCTGGTCCAGTAGCGCCTTGCGGCGGGCGGCCTCAAGTTCCCGGATCCGTGCCTCCGCCAGCGCCAGTCGCGCCTGGGCCTCCCGCTGCTGCTCGGTGTGTTCCTCGCACCCGGAGCAGTCTCCCAGCCAGGATTCGACGCTGATGCCGGGCGTGGGGAGCACGACGTGGTCGGTCGCGATCTGTCCGCCCGCCTCCAGCGCCTCCTCGGCCGCCTTCTCCATCCGGTCGGAGAGGTTCGTGACGACCTTCGCGATCGTGGTCTCGGCGACCGGGGTCAGCGGAATCGCCAGGTTCGGGCCGTCACAGGCGACGACGTGCGGCTCGAACGTGCCGACCCGTAGCGCCGGCGCCAGGTCGACGATCCGCTGCAGCTGCTCGCTCGGCGGCATGCCTTGGAAGAGCACGAACCGGTAGTAGTCGAGGTGCTCGTTGAGGTGGGCGAGGAGCGCCTCGCGCCGTTCGAACGCGGACCCGACGACCTCGGCTCCGAACTTCATCTCGAGCCGGTCGGCGACCGTCGCCTTCTGCTGTTCGTTGTTCGCCCGCTCCAGCGCCGCCTGGGCCTGCTCGAGGCCGGCTCCTTCGGACTCTTTCGACTCCCACTCGCGGAACTTGTCCCGCAGGGCCGCCAGTAGTCCGGGGATACCGCCGTCGACGACGTTGTAGCAGCCACTGTCCTTCAGGCGCGGGTACCACCACCACCACGGTCCGCCGAGCGCGCCGGACGACGCGGCGAACAGCCCGGCGTCTTCCTTCTCCTTCTCAGACAGCGATCCGAGCTCGCCCAGCGCCGGGAAGCCTCCCGGCGGCGGGGCCGCCGCGACGAGCCGCCGTGCATTTTTGGCACCGGGAGACGCGGTCGAGAGCAGGTCGGTCAGCGTGGCGATCAGCCCGTCGCCGTACTTGGTCCTGACCAGGCGCATCCACAGCCAGCGACCGGCGTCTGTCACCTCCGTAGCAGGGGGAGGGATCTTCCAGTTGCCGATCGACTTGTAGGCCGGCGTGGCGTCGGCGCCTGGGAACGGCGCGAATCGCTTCTTCAGGTCGGTGAGGATGGCCTGCAATGGCTTGATGTGCGGGTTCGGCGGCTTGTCCTCCTTGACGTCCTCGTTGACGGTCCGTTGCCGTTCCTGGTCGAGCTCGGCCTTGGCGTCGGTCGCCAGGCGCTTGATCTCGTCCTCCGCGTATTGGTAGGCGGCCAGGAGCCGACAGGCCTCGAAGCCCTCCACCAGGCCGGCGTCGAGCAGACCCGCTCGCAGTGTGGCCTCGTGGGCGCGGACGGTGAGGCCGTCGAACCGCCGAGTCGGCTCGGGGTTGGGGACCAACACGACGAGCCGGACGGCCGCCCGGTTGAAGACCACGTCGATCTCGTAGTGGGCGAGAACCTCATGGAAGTTGAGGGTCAGCGTGTGGCAGACATTGGGGTTGCGGATCTGCCGGACCACCTCGTTCATCGAGGTCCGCTCGACCGACTCGGTGATCCGGGTAACCCGGCGCGAGGTCACCCGCGTCGCGGCGCGGGTCACCGACTCCCGCATCCGTTGCGAGGAGTTGCGCGCGGTGATGGCCAGACCGGCGTCGTTGGTGACGCCGCCGTCGGCGTGGACGGTGATCGAGGCGACCCCGGGCGAGTACGAGGCGTCGAGCGACGCGTTCGCCTGGGCGTGGAAGTCGTTGCTCTGCACGATCTCCCGGAAGACATCCTCGGTGTCGCGGGTCGTCGACGTGTAGTCGAAGGTCTGCTCGGTCTCAGTCTCTGCGAGCTGGTCGAGCGACTTGGCCCGGCGTTCCCAGCTGGCCACCGTGATTCGGGTGTCCTCCCCGGGCGCGAGGGCCAGCGAGGACAGGAGGTTCCCGCGGGTGAACCCGGTCAGCTTCCACGTCTGCTTCCACGGCAGCAGGATGGCGATCGGCAGGCCGGCCTTGGAGAACTGCGGCGCGTCTGCCGGCTTCGGGTCGGTCGCCGTGGTGCCGCCGCCGGCGCCGGTCACCTTGCCGTCGAAGTTCTGAAGGTGCCCCCAGTCACGCCGCACCCTGCTCAGGTCCCAGCGGAGATCGCCGAGCGGGACGTACGCAGGACCGAGATTCACCGGGGGCGGCCAGTCGGGATCGGGCTTCCATTCCTTCTGGGTGGAGATCCGGACCCCCGTGCCGTTCAGCACGAAGGCCCAGTTCCCCTCGGTGCGCAGCATCCGCACCGCGTCGCCGTCCAGTGGGACCCGCACCATGCTGCCGTCCTTGGCCGGGATCACCGGAGCGGCCAGGAACTCGGCGAGGTCCGCCACCACGAATGACTTCGCCGCGGGCGTGGTGACGCCCTGCCCGCCCTCAAGCTGGACGGTGACGATGCCACCGGAGTTGTTCGGGGCCCGTGCCTCGCCCGTCTCTATGAGCGAGCGGATGGCAGGCTCGGTGAAATGCACCGTCCCGTCCGGCCCCTCGAAGTCACGAGCCGCGAGCAGCTGGTCGAGCCGCTCGGCGGAAATCTGCATTGTCTGTGCCTCGGCCTGCAGCCGGACCACAGTCGGGCCACCCTCGTCCCGGTGGGCGACGGCCAGCACCGGCTCTCCGGCGCGGAGCGCCGCAACGCTGTCCGGGCCCAGCCCGACAAGCGCCGGCCTACCGTCGAGATCGACAGTGCCCTCGGCGATGACCCGCTCCGCGTCGGTGACGCGGAGCGTACGAGCCTCGCCGGCGAGCGCCCTCTCGAAGTCCGGCGACTCCCACATCCCGATCGGGGTGGCGGCGACCCGGCCGGAGGCCCCTGTGGCCCGCAGTGCCGGCGCACCGCTGGTCGTGGCGGGCCGCGGCTCGACGACGTCGCCGTCCGCGTTGAGCACGATCGGCGTGACGGTGATCTTGCCGTCCGCGCCCCTACGCTCGTCGTAGAGCCGGATGAACTGCCCGAACCGGAACTCTCGGGTGACACCCCAGATGGGCAGGTTCTGCCGGCAGTTGTCAGAGGTGAGGACCGGGACGACGGTCTCTCCCGGTGCTTGCCCGCCAGATGACATGAAGTCAGCATCCCGGGTACGCGGTGATGTCAGAGGAGCCCATCGTTGATCTGACAGTTACTCCACGGCTCGGCTCCGGGCAGGCAGCCGATGATCTGCTGGCACCCCACGCCCACAGTGCGCTGGGCAGACCTTGCGACAGTCCGAAGAGGGCACAGCCCGTTACAACATAGCAGTGATTATGGTGTCTTCGACTTTGCGGCGTGTCTCGATTAGTGGATTGCCGTTATTTGTAATCCAGTAATTTGCCAACGTTCCGGATGGCGAGCGTCGTGATCGGAAAAAGCGAGAAATCTTGAGAGAGTGCGTTCAGGAGAAGCCCAACCAAGGCGCACCGGCCGCACTGATCTGGCGTCGGGCGGAGCGGTCGATCGTCCCCAATGGACTGGTAGCGTCCCGGGCATGCGTCGTCGAGGGCTGCTCATGTTTGCCGCTGGACTGCCGCTCGCGGCGGCCGGACTGGGTGCCACGCCGGCTACGGCGGCCACCGCCATGGGCCCGCCGCGTGGGCGGGTCGCCGGGCTCCTCGCGCGCGAAGACCATCTCGTACGCCCGGGCAACCAGACGCGGCTGCGCGGGCTGGTGTTGCGGCTGCCGTGGAGCGTCGCGCAACCCACGCCGGGTGCCGGCTTCAGCGACGAGGCGAAAGCCCTGCTGGACCGGGCGGAGGATGTTGGCTACCCGTTCCTGAAGCTGCGCCTGGTCGCCGGGGCGGAATCGCCGCCCTGGGCCCTCGAGCTCGGTGACGGTCCGCTGACCGGGTGGAAGGATCCGGAGGACGACAGCGAGCACACCGTGCCGCAGTGGTGGCACGACG
Organism: Paractinoplanes polyasparticus; assembly: GCF_019710575.1. GTDB lineage: Bacteria > Actinomycetota > Actinomycetes > Mycobacteriales > Micromonosporaceae > Actinoplanes > Actinoplanes polyasparticus. Next base: position 79,299 of record NZ_JAHWFK010000019.1, read on the forward strand.
ACTTCCTCACCGCCTACGAGGAACTGCTCGTGGAGCTGGCCTGCGCCCTCAAGGGGCGGTCACGCTGGGCCGAGGTGACAGTCTCGGCCACCTGCACTCTGTACGCGGAGCCGTGCGTCAAGCAGCTCGGGGTGGCGGCCAACCGTGGCAAGGCGCTCGCTGCCGGCTACACCGACGCGGCGGACCAGGCCGCCTTGCGACGGTCGATGGCGGCCCACGACCGGGTTCTCACGCCGTTGGGCATCACCTCGTCGGTGGCGTACAACCCGTGGCAGACGATCGACGACGGCGCGGTGAAGGTCTGCCCGGCCACCACGATCGCCCTGATGGAGCACCAGAGGAACACCATGGGCGCGTACGGCGTCTGGGCGAACAACTCGCTGAGTGCACGGTGGGCCGGTGACGAGCCGGTACAGACCCGGCCCGAGTACGAGGCGATGTACCAGCACATGGCCGCGGCCGCCGGGGATGGGCATCCGGTGCAGCTCCAGACCGCGACGCTCGCCAAGATCCAAGCGGCGCAGGGGTCGGCCTACGCCACGGCATCCTGGGCGGCCCGCCACGGCGCCGTTTCGGTCGAGCTTCCGCGCGGGTGGGAGCAGGACGACGACCTGATCGACCGGGACCGCGCCGACGAGCTCAACCTCCGGTTCGCGGACAACGCCGCGGCCACGTTGTGATCACGGCGCGCCGCCGGCGGCATCGACGGCAGCCTGCAGCGAGGACACCACCGGCACCCCGAGCTGCGCGAAGTGTTCGCGGGCGTGCAGCGCGTCCTCGCCGGCGTGGTAGATGACGCACCGCACGCCGCACTCCTGAGCCGCGCGGGCGTCATCGACGCTGTCGCCCACCAGCAGCACCTGCCACGGTTCCAGGCCCAGGCACCGAAGATGGCGGGCCAGATGGGGCGCCTTGTGAGCCAGATCCGTCCCCGTGCTGCCGTCGATACGCGCGAAGTACGACGCAATGCCGGCCGCGGACACCAGCGGCAGCAGTTCCGGATGCGGATACATCGACAGCAGCGACTGCGTTCCCCCCGTGTCCGCCCATCGACGCAGCGCTGCCGACGCGTCGGCGGTGAGGCTCACGGCCGAGCGATGCCGGGCGTACGCCTCGCGGAAGCACTCGTCCAGGCGTAGCTGCTCCTCAGCGTCCAGAGTCCTGCTGACCAGCCGCTCGTAGAACAACGGGATCGGCTGGCAGTGGTGTCGCTGATAGTCGGCCCGGGTGATGGACGGGAACCCGCAGGCCCGCAACGCGTCCATGGTCGCCGCGATGAGAGCGCCGCTGTCGCCGAGAATCGTGCCGTTCCAGTCCCACACGATGTGCGCCGTGTCCCCCACCGCGAGCACCTCCCCACCGGGAGGCGCCCTTGGGACCAGGGAACCGGCCGAGCGTGGCGGATGATCATCCGTCGCAGCGCCTCTCGACCCGCATCAGCACGGTAACAAGGCGGGACATGCCCGCGACAGTCAGCTCAGAGTTGACGAGTGGCCTCGCGGCGGCCGCGCTTGCCCAGCGGCACCTCGGCCATGTCGACCGTCTGCACCGACACACCCTTGATCGGATAGCCGCGCCCGGCCATCCACGCCTCCGCCTTCGACCGGGCACGCACACCCGCCGCCGGCACCTCGTCGGGGCCGTCCACCTCCTCGGCGAACCGGAACGTGAAGAACGGCCGCGCCGGCAGGTCGTACGCCAGATACCCCTCCGCGGTGTACTGCGTGTTCATGAAGTCATGAGCCGCCGACTCCGCCCGCAACTCCGCCACCTGCGCCTCGCTCAAACCGTCGAAGCTGCCCCGCACCGTCACCCGCACCGAACGACCCATGGCCCCAGCCTGCCAAAACCCGCCCCGGCCCGAAACCGGATTACTCACGGCCAGCCGACCTCGTCCAGGAACTCCTCGACCGCCACCACGATCCGGGCCAGCACCGCGATCGTGTCCGTCAACGGACCCGGCACATACATGCCATGGTTGGCCGCCGGCACCTCCACCACATAGGGCGACAACCGCCGCGCCGCAGCACGATCCCACAGCGGATCAGCCGAACCGCCCACCAGAAGAAACGGCGCCGTCGCCCGTTCCAACGCCGCCGTCAGCCACACCGCCGTCAGGACCGGAGTCAGCCACACCGCCGGCAGACTCCGGTCCGCCGCCAGACCCGCCGCGAAACACCCCAGCGATTTCCCGATCAGCAACGGCTGGCCCGGCAGGCCGTCGAGCACCGGGGCCACCTCACCCTGCACCCACGCCTCAACGCCCGGCCCCGGACCCGGCGGCTCCCCCGCCCACTCATGCCGATGCACCACCGCGCCCCGCTTCTCCGCCACATCGCCCGCATACATCGGAAGCGGAGAACCGGGCCCGAACCTGCGTCCAGGAATCACCACCGCATCGGCCATGCCGTGACGCTATCGGGGCTGAAAGCGGAACGCGATGCCCCGCGGATCATCCACCTCGGCCAAACCATCCGTCACGGTGAACGCCGACAACCGGTCCAGCGCCGCAGCCGCCGACGAGACATCACTCAGCTGCACCGTGAAACCCCGGAACGCCAGCCACGTGTCCACACCCACCTCATCCGGCCCCAGACCGTCGATGTCACCCGACACCGACGCCACCACCCGGATCCGGTCGCCCCGCTGCTCGGCCACCCGCACCGCCACCCGGTCGTACCGGTGATGACCGCGGAAGTACACACTCGCCTCGGCCGGCTCCGCGAACGACGCGCACGACACCTCGGCCCCGGCCATCGCCCGCCAGTCAGCCGCCGCCCACGGCAACCAGTCCAGATCCAGGGAGGCCCGCTCCCCCCGCACCGGCTCCAGCGGAACCGAACACGTCCACGTCAGCGCCGGGGACAACCCGATCACCGGATTGTCGAACAGCAGCCCGGACCAGCCGCCACCCTCGGCGGCGATCAGCGCGCGAGCCTCCAGCCCGCCCTTGTCGTCAGCCACGCGCGGCAGTTTCTCACAGCCCCCCGACACTCTCCCGGGCCGCCACCGTCAGCAGATGACTGCTCGCCCCCAGCAGACTCGGCTCGTCCTCGACCTCCCGCAACCTGTCCAGCAGCAACGCCGGATCGTCGAGAAAATCGGCCAGGGCCGCCGGGCTCATCCACAACGGACCCTCCACCGACACCAGCCGCCGCAACACCAGACCCGCCTCCGCCACCTCGACCGGCAACTCCTCCGGCCGGTGGAAATAGGCGCTCGTGAACCAGCGCGGCACGTCACGCGGATTGCCGTGCCGCCCCTCGGCCAGCGTCCGCTCGACCAGCGGACCGAACCCCGGATCCCGGAAGAACCCCTTCACGAACCCGTCGAACAACGACGCGAACCGGCTGATCGTCGCGGCCATCACCAGACCACCCGGCCGCACCACCCGGGCCGCCTCCCGCCACGCCGCCAACCGATCCGGCCGCTCCTGCAGGTGATACAGCGGCCCGAGCAGCAGCACCACATCGGCGCTCGCGTCGGCCGCCGGCAGATCGCGGGCATCACCCACCACGGCCTGCACCCCGGGCAGCTCATCCGAGACCGCTACATGCTCGGGAACCGGGTCGACCACGGTCACCCGATAGCCGGCCTGCGCCAGGGGCGCCGCGTACACACCCGTCGCGCCGCCCACATCGAGCACCTCGGCCGGAGCGGGCGGCAGCGTGCGGGTCAGCACGTCCCACGTACGCAGGAACTCGAGCCGCCCGGCGCCGGCGCTCAGCCGGCCCCGTTCGCCTCCGCGCCGGTAGTACTCCAGAACCTCAGGTCTCAGCATGCTGCCGATCGTCCGGCCTCTCGGCAAGCCGAGCAAAGGGTTTTGGCCGGTGTTGCGGGCGGCCCGAAGGGTCGTCCGTCCTGCGTGCTGTTGATCTCTGCGTCTAAGCCATCCTAGGATGATAGGAGTGACAAGGACGGCACCGTACGCATCGGGTTCAGGCCGTCAGGCAGCTCGCGGCCGGTGCGGTTGACGAAGATCGCGGGGATGCCGAGTCCGGCCGCGCCCAGCAGGTCGGAAGCGGGTGAATCGCCGATGTGGACCACGTCGGCCGGCGCCTCGCCCAGCAGGCGCAGCGCCATCTCGAACGGTTCGGGGCGGGGCTTGTAGGCGCGGGCGTCCTCGCTGGTGACCACGTGGTCGACGGTGATGCCGAGCCGGTGCAGGATGCCGTCGAGGTGGTCGCGGTCGGCGTCGGAGACCAGGCAGACGGGCACGTCGAGCGCGTCCAGGAACGGCCGTGCGTCCGGGAACAGTGCGGGCGACGGGTCCTGGGCCGCACGGCACAGGGCGAGGGCATCCACCCGTACGCCGAAATGAGTGGCCGCCGCGGCCAGACTGCCCGCGTTGAGGTCGGCAAGGGTACGGAAGCCGTCGCCGTACGCGGTGTCGGCCATCGCCCAGAGCCGCTTCTCCCACTCCCGGGTGACCTCGGCTGCGGTCACACCGGCCCGAGCGGCCACCTCGGCGGCGATGGCGGCCGCGCCCGCACCGTCGTCGCGCACGAGGGTGCCGAACACATCCAACAAGATCGCTTTGCGCACCGCCCGATCGTAGAGTGGCCCGATGAAGAGCTTCGACGAGGCGACCGCCGTCGACCAGGATCTGCGAGCCGACCTCGATGCCCAGTGGGCGGTCGGCGACAAGCTGCACGGCGGCTACCTCATGGCTGTCCTCGGCCGGGCGGTGGCGGCCGTCGCCCCGCTCCCCCACCTGGTGGCGATGACGACGACCTTCCTGCGCCCACCGGCGCCGGGGCCGGCCCACGTCGAGGTCGAAACCCTTCGCGCCGGGCGTACGGCGGGACAGTATCGGGCCCGGCTCGTGCAGGACGGGGAGCCGTGCGCGGAAGCGCTGGTCACGCAGGGCATGCTCGACGCGGCGGAACCGTTCTGGAGCCGCGCCGAAGCGCCCGACCTGCCGGCCGAACAGGACTGCTTCCTCCTGCCCGCGAACGCGCCCGGCTCGCCGTTCCCGGTGCCCCTGCTCGACGTGGTGGAACACCGGCACGACCCGGCCGTGCTGGGCTTCGCGGCCGGGCAGCCGTCGCGCGACGGGCGGGTCGCGGGCTGGCTGCGGCTGGCCGACGGCGCCGACTGGGATCCGCTGAGCCTGCTGATCGCCATCGACCCGGCCCCGCCGGTGTCGCTCACCCTGGGCGTGACCGGCTGGGCGCCGACGCTCAGCCTGACCGCGTACGTGCGGCGGCTGCCCGTGCCCGGGCCGGTGCGTGTCGTCATGCACTCCAACGAGATCACCTCGGGGCGCATGGACGAGATCGTCGAGGTCTGGGACGACGGCGACAACCTGGTGGCGCAGGGCATCCAGCTGGCCGCCGTACGGGTCTAGCCGAGCGGGACCAGGTAGGAGTCCACCCGGGCGATCAGGCCGTCCCGGAACGTGAAGAGATCGTTGAAGGCGAAGCGGAAGGGACCGTGGTCGACGGTCGTGCCCCGCCCCTCACCGGTCGTGATGACGGTGGCGCCGTCCTCGTAGACGCGCTGCACGTCGAGGGTCGGGCTGCCGGTGAAGGCCGGGTTCTCGATCTCGCCGTCGAAGTCACGCTTGCCGTGGGTGGTGCGGTGGCCGTGGATGACCCACTCGACGTCCTCGGTGAGGGTGGCCAGGATCCGGGCGTGGTCGCTGGTGCGGAAGCCGTCGAAGTACTGGGCGACCAGGTCGCGCTGTGCGGTCATCGTGTCTCCATCAGGTGGGTGGCCAAGGCGTCGAGGATGCCGGCCAGGCCGTCGGCGGCCTGGGTGGTGCGCAGTTCGGGAGGCAGCCGCTTCTGGTGGACGGTGAGATCGGTGCCACCGGGGGCCGGGCGCAGGGTCACGGTCGTGCGCAGGCCGGTGCACGGCTCGTCGAAGACCAGTTCGTGCGGCGTGAGCTCGTCACCGTGCAGGCGGGCCGTCACTGGGCCTCGAGATGCCGGGTCAGGACGTCGAGCCGGTCGTCCCAGACCCGCCGCTGCTCGTCGATCCAGCCGCCGACCAGCGCCAGCTGATCGGCCCGCAGGCGGCAGGGGCGGCGAGTGCCCTCGCGGCGCTGCTCGACCAGGCCGCAGCGGCGCAGCACGCCGACGTGGTGCGAGATGGCCTGCTGGGTCAGGGCGAAGGGCTCGGCCAGCTCGCCCACCGTGGCTTCCCCCCGGGCGAGCCGGCTGACCAGGGCCCGGCGCACGGGATCGGACAGGGCGGCGAACGAGGCGTCCAGCTCGGAAGTGGGCATGCACCGCACTCTAATACAAACGGTTGTTTGTGCAAGCGGCTGCTTGTGCGACGAGGATGATCTCGGGCGTGATCGCCGCCTCCGGCTTTCCGTCCCAATCTCCGTACGAGAAGGAGAGCCGGAAGCCGACCGCCTCGAGTGACCGGCGCAGGGTCTCCGCGTCGCGGAAGGCGAGGACGTCGCGGGTCGACGTCTGCTCGCCGGTGCGCACGTTGCGGGTGAACGTGTCGTAGGCGACCAGCGGCAGCGTGACCTCGGCCGTCTCGTGCCAGAACTCGACCGGACCGTCCGGGGTGTCCACGGTGCGCAGGGTCGCCTCCCGGGTCCAGCGCTCCCAGGCGCGGGCCGACGGGTTGCGAGACTCGAAGGCCAGCGTGCCGCCGGGAACGAGCGCCCGGTGCAGGTCGTGCAGCGTGCGCTCCCAGGACGCGTCGTCGCGGAACACCTGAGCCACGTGCCCCGACATGACCGCGAAGCTCGCCGCGCCCGGGTCGGCGCAGTCGCTGTGGCCGAGCCGCCAGTCGACGAGCTCGGCCCCCGGACGGCGACGGGCCACCCGCAGCATCTCGGGGTCGGGGTCGACGGCCACCACGGACAGGCCGCGCCGGGCCAGCAACCGCGCCAGCGTGCCGGTGCCGCAGCCCAGGTCGAGAACGCTGGTGGCGCCGAGCCGGGCGGCCAGGGCGGCGTAGAAGCGGTGGTCGTGGTCGGCCGGGTTGAGTTCGTCGTACGCGGCGGCGAAGTCGAGAGCCATGCGTGCAGTGAGCCCGTCGTGAGCCGGACACGCAACGCGATTACGCGCGATAGGCTGCGACCCTGTGATCACTGTTGCCGGGCCGGACGACCGCCGGGGCGTCCTGGAGGCTCTCGTCGCCGCGTTCGTGAAAGATCCCGCACTGCGCCACGTCTTCCCCGACGACGACACGTACCCCCGGTACGCCGAGGCGTTCTTCGGCGCGTGCTTCGACAAACGCGTCGGCCACCGCTCCATCTGGACGATCCAGGGCGGCGCCGCCACCGCCATCTGGGAGCCGCCCGGTGTCACCCATGCCGGTGACACTCTCGAGTCGGTGCTCCCGGCCGACGCGCTGGAGCGGGTCCGCGCGTACGACGAGGCGGTACACGCCGCCCTGCCGAGCGAGCCGTTCTGGTATCTGGGCGTGCTCGGCACCCACCCCGACCACACCGGACGCCGCTGGGCCCAGGCCGTCATGCACGCGGGTCTCGACCGGGCCGCCGCCGACGGCCTGCCCGCCGTGCTGGAGACCAGCAACCCCGCCAACGTCGACTTCTACCGCCAAGCCGGCTGGCAGGTGACCGGCGAGATCGAGACCCCGCTCCCCACCTGGATCATGCACCGCTGACGAATTTTGTACCCTCCCACCGTATGAAGGAGATAGCCGAGTTCTATCGGCAGCCGAGCGCGACTTCCGGCCTCGGGCGTCACCTGGACCAGGCGCCCGGCCCTCCGACCGGCCCGGAGGCACTCAGCGCAGTCGTGCGAGGTCTGCTGATCCACAACTACACAGCCGAGATTCAGGGCCTGCGATTCTCGGCCGAGCGCATGGCGCAGAAGGAGACCGTCGGCGCCGAAGCGATCCTGGACAACGTGGTCGGCATCGACGCGGCGCCCTTGAATCGCGAGCGGCCCGCCGAGCAGCGAATGTTCGGCTTCTGCTACCACTTCGCGCTGCTGCACTGCGCCTTGCTGCGGGCAATGGGAACGCCGGCCCGCATCCGATGCGGCTTCGCCGGCTACTTCGCGGCGCAAAGCTGGATCGACCACTGGGTGGTCGAGTACTGGGACGGTTCCCGCTGGATTCTCACCGACCCCCAGACCGGGCGCAGCAACCTGACGGGCGACGACTTCCAGGACGGCGTCACCGCCTGGAACCTGTGTCGCGATGGCGCTTCCCAGCCGGCCGCGTACGGCAACGGAGAACTGTGGGGCTGGGACGAGCTGCGGGGCAGCCTGATCAACGACGTCGCCGCCCTGAACAAGGTGGAGGTCGCCGGCTGGTATTGGTGCGACCGCCTCCAGGTGGAGCCTCTCGATCAACCGCACGACGAGCTCGACCAATCACTGGACGTCCTCGCCGGGCTGGCGGCCGCCGCGGAGGCGGTCGACGAGATCACGAGGTGCTTCGACCTGTATCCGGAGTTCAAGCCGCCGGCCGACGCCGCCGCGCGTTGAGGCCCAGGGCCGGCTGTTCATGCGGGCTTCGTCAGCACGTAGATGCGCGGGGTCAGTTTGCCCAGCATGCGGTAGACGTGCCACAGGCAGTCACCGAGGGCTATGTCGTACGTGGCCCGGCCGAACCGCTGCACGTAGTGCTCCGGGGCGCGGAGCAGGCGGGCGGCGTGCAGCAGCTTACGGCCGGGGGCGTTGACGCTGTGTTCCTCGGCGTATTCGCCCCACTCGCTGGTGGGCTCGATGCGCTGGTCGACGCTCAGCCCGGCCGCAGCGATCGCCGCCTCGGTGGTCGCCGGGTCGGCGTTGGCGGGCGCCACGCCCATCGTCGGGAAGAGCCATTCGGCCTCGGCCGGGGCCAGCAGCGCAGTGCCGTACATCTGGTAGACGACGGCCCGGCCGCCGGGGCGCAGGACCCGGCGGAACTCGGCGTAGGCCCGGTCGAGCGGGGTGACGTGGACGAGCACGTCGCGGCACCAGATCAGATCGACCGACCCGGAGGCGACCGGCAACTCCGTCGCCCGGCCCGCCGCGTGCACACCGGGCGCCGCGACCGGGTCGATACCGGTCACCCTGAAGCCGAAGCGGGCTGCCAGCCGGGTGGTGTGGGCGCCGTCGCCGCAGCCGACGTCAAGCGCCCGCGCGCCGGGCGGCAGACTGAGCGCGGCCACCAGGTCGTACAGCAGGTCGGGGCCGCGTGGTGTGAGGCTCTCGTCCAGGGCCGCCTGCACGTCGGCCTCGACCGCGGGGTAGTGGCGGTAGAAGATGTCCAGGTCCATGACCGGTCACGGTGCCAGGAGGCCGCCGATTTCTGCCACGGTTATTCGCATCGCCGGGCTGGTGCCACGGGGAGCGGCCCGGGTCGCCGTCGACGGGGTGGACGGGGTCGGGAAGACCACGTTCGCCGCCGAGTTGGCCGGGGCGCTGCGGGCCGGCGGCCGGGAGGTCGTCCAGGTGTCGGCCGACGACTTCCATCAGCCGCGTGCCGTGCGGCATCGGCGGGGACGGCAGTCGGCCGAGGGCTTCTGGCTGGACAGTTACGATTATCCCGCTCTGCGGCGCAATGTGCTGGAGCCGCTCGGGCCCGGGGGTGATCGCCGCTTTCGGCGGCGCGTGCACGATCTTCGTACGGACGCGGCTCTGGATCTGGAGTGGGAGACCGCGCCGGACGACGCCGTGCTGATTGTGGACGGGCTGTTCCTGCACCGGGACGAGTTGCGCGGGTGCTGGGAGTTCACGATCTTCCTGGACGCGCCGTTCGAGGTCACCGTGCCGCGGATGGCCGCGCGGGACGGCTCGCACCCCGATCCGGGCCATCCGAGCCTGGCCCGTTACGTCGGCGGGCAGCGGTTGTATTTCGCGGCCTGCCGACCGCAGGACCGGGCCGATGCGCTGATCGACCACTCGGATCCGGGCGCCCCGAGAATTCTTCGGCCCGGCGAGGCGGTGAGGTAGAAATCCGTCGGGCGGCTCCGTTCAACCGGTGACAGCACGAACGAGGACGGGAGACAGCAATGCCGAGGTACCTGCTCATCGTGGACCACCGGCCCGGGGCGGTCGAGACTCCGATGGACGAGTGGAAGCCGGACGACGTCAAGGCCCACATGGACTACTACGGGGCGCTGCGCGAGGAGCTGCTCGACAGCGGGGAGCTGGTCGACCAGCACGCGCTGACCGGGCCCGAGTTCGCCAAGGAGGTCGTCAGCGACGGCGGCGCGCCGGTGGTCACCGACGGCGTCTTCCCGGAGTCGAAGGAGATGCTGGCCGGCTTCCAGCTCGTCGAGGTGGCCGACGAGCAGCGCGCCTTCGAGATCGCCGCCCGCATCTCGGCCGTGCCGGGGCCGGGCGGGGTGCCGCTGCGGCAGCCCATCGGCGTACGGCGGGTGATGGAGGCCGCCGACTTCGAGGCCCTCGGGTCCGAGCGGTGATCGACCTGCTGCGCGAGCTGGCGCCGCAGGTCGTCGGCGTGCTCACCCACCGGTTCGGCGACTTCGAGTCGGCCGAGGACGCGGTGCAGGAGGCCCTGCTGGCGGCGGCCACCCGCTGGCCGGTGGACGGGATGCCGGCGAACCCGCGCGGCTGGCTGATTCAGACGGCGCAGCGCAAGATGCTCGACCAGCTGCGCGGCGACCAGGCCCGGCGCCGACGCGAGGTTCTCGCGGAACGCCGGGGACCGGCCGGGCCTGCTGTGGACCGCGACGACACGCTCGATGTGCTGTTCCTGTGCTGCCATCCGGCCCTGAGCGACACGTCGGCCGTCGCGCTGACGCTGCGGGCGGTGGGCGGGCTGAGCACCGGGGAGATCGCGCGCGCGTTCTTCGTGCCGGAGAAGACCATGGGTCAGCGGATCAGCCGGGCCAAGCAGCAGATCCGCGCGTCGGGCGCGCCGTTCGGCGGGGAGCCGCGGCTGGGAGCGGCCCTGCGCGTCCTCTACCTGATCTTCAACGAGGGGTACGCGAGCAGCGCCGGGACGACCGTGCACCGGGTCGAGCTCGCGGCGGAGGCGATCCGGCTGGCCCGTCTGGTGCACGAGCGGCTGCCGGAGGACGGCGAGGTGGCCGGCCTGCTCGCGTTGATGCTGCTCACCGACGCGCGGCGGGGCGCTCGCACGGGGCCGGCGGGCGATCTGGTGCCGCTGGCCGAACAGGACCGGACGCTGTGGGACGCCGGCCGGATCAAGGAGGGCACGGCCGTCCTGGACGCGGCGTTCCGGCGCGGCCGGGTCGGCGAATATCAGCTGCAGGCGGCGATCGCGGCGCTGCACGACCGGGCCGCCTCGGTCGACGCCACGGACTGGCCGCAGATCGCCGCCCTGTACGGGATCCTGGAACGGATCACGGGCAGCCCGGTGGTGGCGCTGAACCGGGCGATCGCGGTGGCCATGGTCGACGGGCCGGCGGCCGGGCTCGCCCTGGTCGACACCGTTTCCTTGACAGAGCACCATCGGGTCGCGGCGACCCGCGGTCACCTGCTCGAGCTGGCCGGCGACCCCGCGGGGGCGGTGGCGCAGTACCGGCTGGCCGCGGCGGCGACGGCCAGCGAACCCGAGAAGCGGTACCTGACGATCCGGGCCGCGACCTTGACCTTGACCCTCGGGCAAGGCCCAGGGTGAGTCGTGCCGGTCGTGGTGACCGGCACGAGGAGGATGTCGCTGTGGGGCTGCTGACGATCGGGGCGTTCGCCCGCGCGGTGGGGCTGACGCCCAAGGCGCTGCGGCTCTACGACGAGCTCGGTGTGCTGGCGCCGGCCGCGGTCGACGCCGAGTCGGGCTACCGGTTCTACGACCCGTCGCAGGCGGCGCACGCCCGGCTGGTCGCGCAGCTGCGCGAGATCGGGATGCCGCTGGCCGAGATCCGGGAGGTGTGCGCGCTGCCCCCGGGGGCGGCCGCGGACGCCGTCGCCGGGTTCTGGCAGCAGGTCAGCGCCGACACGGCGGCCCGCGCCCGGCTGACGTCCGCCCTCGTCGAGCATCTGTCGGGGAAGGACACCACCATGAGCGACTACCGTTTCGCCGCGGGCACCGACCCGGGCGTCGGGCGCGACACCAACGAGGACCAGGCGTACGCGGGTGAGCACCTGGTCGCCGTGGCCGACGGCACGCGGGGACCGTTCGGGGCGGCCGCCGCGGCGGCGGCGATCGAGGCGCTGAAGCCGTTGGAGCTGACGGCCGGCCCGGGCACGGAGCTGCTGACGGCGCTGGCCTCGGCAGTCACGGCGGCCGACCGTACGGTGCGGGGCCTGAGCCCGGACGACGAGCCGGTGACCACGCTGACGGCGTTGCTGCGGCGCGGGTCGCAACTCGCGCTCGTGCACATCGGCGACACCCGGGCCTACCTGCTGCGCAACGGCGAACTGTCGTTGCTGACCCAGGATCACACGTGGGTGCAGACGCAGGTCGACCAGGGCAAACTGACCGCGTCGGAGGCAGCCGGGCATCCGCAGCGGGCGCTGCTCGTGCGGGCGCTGGGCTGGGGCGAGGGCGTCGAGGCCGACCTGGCCCTGCGGACGGCCCTGCCCGGCGACCGATACCTGCTCTGCTCGGACGGGCTGTCGACGGTCGTGCCCCGGGACACGCTGCGGGCGGTGCTCACCTCGGCGCAATCACCGGACGAGGCTGTTCAACAGTTGATCGCCGCCGCCCGCGAGGGCGGGGCGCCGGACAACATCGCGTGCGCCGCTTACTTCAGCGCTGCTTAAGTGTCGACGAGCAGAATTAAATAGACCTTACGCGTACGCGTTGAGACCGTGACCGCATGACTCTGAGCGGCCTCTACGTCCCGTTGATCACCCCGTTCGCCCCGGACGGCACTGTCGACCTGCCCGCGCTGGAGCGCCTGGCCGCTGACGTGCTCGACGCCGGGGCGAGCGGCGTGGTCGCGCTCGGCACCACCGGCGAGCCGTCGTCGTTGACCCCCGCCGAGCGCGCTTCCGTCCTCACCGTCCTCACCGGCGTCTGCCGCGACGCCCAGCTGATAGTGGGCGCCAACGACGCCGCCGGGCTGCGCGCGGTGCCCGCGTCGGCCACGGCCGCGCTGACTCTCGTGCCCCCGTTCGTCAGGCCCGGCGCCGACGGGGTGGTCGCCCATCTGACGGCCCTGGCCGCCGAAAGCCCGGTGCCGCTGGTGATCTACCACGTCCCGTACCGCACGGCCCAGCCCCTGCCGGCCGACGCCATCCGCCGCCTGGCCGCCATCCCGGGCGTGGCCGGCATGAAGCTGGCCGTCGGCGGCATCGACGCCGACACGATCGCCCTGATGGCCGACCCACCCGCCGGCTTCGCGATCCTCGGCGGCGACGACGCCTTCATCTCCCCCCTGCTGGCGCTGGGCGCCCACGGCGGCATCGTCGCCTCGGCCCACCTCGCCACCGCCGCATACGCCGCACTGACGCACGCCTGGGAACCCACCCTCGGCCACCGCCTGGCCCGGCTGTCGGCAGCCCTGTTCGCCGAGCCCAACCCCACGGTCATCAAGGGCGTCCTGTACGCACAGGGCCGCATCGCCACCCCGGACGTCCGCCTCCCCCTGCTCCCCGCCGGACCGGAGTCCGTACGGGCCGCGCTGGATCAGGCGGGCCAGGGCTGGTCGGTCTCGACCGGGGCGGTGTAGTCGACGCCCGGGACGTCGAAGCCGTACAGGGACCGGAACTGGCGGCGGAACCAGGCGATGTCGGCCACCTCGTCCACCGTGGCCGGAGTGACGGCGGCCCAGCGCCGGGCCACCTCCGCCTGCACCGCCGGGTCGAGCTCCCAGCGGTCCAGGCGGATCCGGCCCTCGTCGTCGAGATCCAGCGGCGCCGCGCCGGTCAGCTGGTCCCAGAGCTGCACCGACTGCTCCAGCGGGGACTGCATCCGGTCGCCCAGCACGCTGCGCAGCAGGCTGACGTAGAGGGCGATCCCGGGGATGGCCGTCGACGCCTGGGTGACAGCCGCGCCGTTGACCGACGTGAACGCCCGGCCACCGACCGGCGTCAACCGCTCCGTGAGGGCGGCCGCGGTGTTCTCCAGGTCGACCTTGGCGGCCCCGATCGTGCCGTCACGGTAGATGGCCGACGTCAGCTTCGACCCGATGTAGGACAGGGCCACGGTGGTGAACCCGTCGCGCAGCAGATCACGTGAGGCCAGCGCCTCGACCCACCACGACCAGTCCTCGCCGCCCATCACCTTGACCGTGGCCGCCGCCTCGTCCTCGGTGGCGGGCGCGGCGGTCACCTCCCGCAGTTCGGGGCGGCCGTCGCGATCGAAGCCCAGCGTCCGGGTGGTGTGCTCGGCGCCCAGCGGCTTGATGACCGACTGGTGGGTGGTGCCGCTGCGGGGGTCGGTGCGCCGGGGCGCGGCGACGCTGTAGACCAGGACGTCGAGGCCGCCGAACCGGTCGGCGATCAGGTCGAGCGCCTGCTGCTTGGTGGTGTCGGCGAAGGCGTCGGCGTTGAGGAAGGTGAACGCCGGCGACAGCTTCGCGGTGGCGATCGTGCGGTACCAGCCGGCGGTTGCCGTGCGGCGGCCCGGCGGCTGTTCGAACGCGATCCCGATGCCCTCGATGCCGTGGCGGGTCAGGCCGGCCACGGTGGCCGCCAGTCCGTACCCAGCGCTCGAGCCGATCACCAGAGCGGTCGGCTTCCTGCCCGGCGCCCGGGCCTCGCCGAGCTGCTCCCGCATGTCGGCGACCGTGCGGAAGCAGCCGGCGGGGTGCGAGTCGACCAGCAGGAAGCCCAGACCGGCGGGGCTGACGATGCGTTCGGACACGGGCGGCCTCTCAGCGGGGAACGCGGTACCAGACGGAGGGGATCGGTCCCGGCGTCGACGAGATCTCTTCCAGGGGCACGGCCCGGCCGCCGGGGTGGCGGAACAGCGGGGTGCCGTCACCCAGCAGGACGGGAGCGACGAACACGAGGATCTCGTCGAGCAGGCCGGCGGCCAGGCACTGGGCGGCCACGTCGGCGCCCAGGACGTTGACGTAGCGGTCGCCGGCGGCGGCCCGGGCCGCGGTCACCGCCTCGTGCAGGTCGGTGACGAACGTGGTGCCGGGGACGGGGCTGTCCGGCGGGTTGTGGGTCAGCACGAACTGCGGGCCCGACCACAGGCCGCCGAAGGCTCCCTCCTGGTCGGTGCCCTCGTTCGGGTCGTTGCCGAAGAACGTGCGGGCGCCGGTCAGCAGGGAGCCGATCTGCTGCCACAGGCCGTCGGCGACCGTGTGCGGGCCGGTGTCGGGCAGCTCGGCCATCCAGGTCATGTCGCCGTCGGGGCCGGCGATGAAGCCGTCCAGGGACATCGTCGCGGAGTACAGGAGTTTCGCCATGGTTGTTGAGACGGTCGCGGCGCCGGAAACTGATCGGCCGGGTCAGGAGCGGCGGCGCCGGCCCAGCAGCACAGCGCCCGCTCCCACGACGAGCAGGAGCACGCCGCCGAGCAGCAACGGCATCGTGGCCGCGCCGGTGATCGGCAGGCCGCCGCCACCGCCGCCGTCACCGGGCGCGGGCGCCGCGGTGCCGCCCGTCGAGGACGGGGACGGCGACGGCGACGGGGTGGGCGACGGCGACGCGGGCGGGGCGAGGCCGGTCAGGTCGGCCACATAGCTGGTCTTGTCGTTGTCCGGGTTGATCGTGTTCACGAACCATTCGCTGCCGGCGAAGTTGGACGGCGAGTCGTAGACGTACAGCTCGACCGGGACCTTCGTGCCGCGCCACTTGGAGTTCGCGGCGATCGGGACCGTGCGCTTGATCTCGGTCTCCTGCCCGGGGGCGAGCGCCTGCCGCACCGTGCACTGGTTCTTGCCGGCGGTGAACCGGCAGGACGCGCCCTGCCCCACGCCGGTGCCGTGCCAGTTCGTCACCGGGAACGTCTCGTGATAGGTGAACTTCGTCGTCGTCTGCGGGCCGTAGTTGTGCAGCACGACGGTGTAGGTGACCGCCTCCTCGGCGACCGCCAGATCCTTCACCGCGATGCCCATGTCGGCCGACCCGGCCACGGTGATCTCCCAGCTGCGGGTGTTGTCGTTGGGCCAGTCCTCCTGGCCGCCTTCGACGTCGAACGTCAGCTTGAAGGGCAGCTTCGTGCCGATCGGCGTGTCCGGGCCGACCCGGAGCTCGATCGGGAAGGCGAGCGACGTGAACATGCTGCCGGCCGGCGGCTGCTGGGTGGACGTGCAGGTCAGGACGCCTTCCGCCAGGTCGCAGGGACCGGACGACTCGCCCTCGCCGGGGGCGTACGTGACACCGGCCGGGATGGTGAGCTTGACGGCGAGGCGGGACGGATCGATCGGCAGGGTGTCCCCGCCCGTGGTCGAGGCGTCGGCGCGCAGCGTCAGCTTCCACACGTAGCCCTGCGGGAACTCGGCCGGTGCGACGATCTCACGCACGCCGGAGTGGACGGGCTCGGCCTGGGCGGGGGTGGCGGCGACACCCGCGAGAACGACGGCGAAGCCGAGCACGGTGGCGATGCGGCGGAGGATCACCGCCGGAGGTTAGCAGGGCTCAACGCCGTACGGTGCCCCGGATCAGATCCTGCGACGGCGACCCGTCATCAGGGCGAACGCCCCGGTCGTCAGCAGCGCCAACCCGGCCAGCGCGACCGCCGCGGCCGGCGCGCCGGTGATCGGCAGGCCGCCCCCGCCGCCGGGCGCCGGGGCGGCAGTGCCACCGGACGCCGCCGGGGAAGGCGGGGACGGCGGCGAGGGTGCGGGCGACGGATCCGGCGACAGCGCGGTCAGGTCGATCGTGAGGCTCGCCTTGTCGTTCGTGGCGTCGAACGTGGGGTGGATCCAGACCGAGCCGACGAAGTTGGACGGCGAGTCGAAGACGTGGAGGGCGAGCTTCACCGTCGTGCCCCGCAGCGGCGAGTTCGCGGGGATCGGCACGGTCCACCGGACTTCGTAGTCGTCGCCGGGCGCGAGCGGGTCGCGGACGGTGCACTGGTTCTTGTCCGACGTGTTCCGGCAGGTCAGACCCGGCTTCGTGCTGGCGCCCCGGCCCGGCCAGCGCGGCCCGTAGGTGTGGGTCTCGTGGAAGGTGAACCTGCCGGTCGTCATCGGGCCGTTGTTGCGCACGACCACGGTGTACGCCACGGCGTCGGCGCCGACTTCCAGGTCCTTCACCGACAGGCCGAGGTCGGCCCCGGCCGCGACCCGGCTCTGCCGGGTGATCGTGATCGGGCTGTTGGGCAGACCGTCGGCCGAGACCACCAGCCGGAACGGCAGCACGGCGCCGACCGGGGTGCCGTCCGCGACGCGCAGCTTGACCGACCACGGGAAGAGCCAGGGCTCGGTGGGGCTGACCCTGGTCGCCCGGCAGGTGAGATCGACGCCGTCCTGGACGCACGGGCCGGCCTCCTCGCGGCCCTCGAGCGCGCCGGGGCCGTCGTAGCTGACGCTCGGCGGCAGGGTCAGCACGGCCTTCAGCAGGGACGCGTCGGCCTCGCCGCCGATGAACTGCGCGCCGAACCCCTGCTGATAGGAGTAGCCGGCCGCCATCTCGGGGGTGAAGGTGCCCGCGTAGGCGGACAGCTCGACAGCCGCGGCACGGGCGGGGGTCATGGCTGCGCCCACGAGGGCAAGCGCGATGCCGAGGGAGCAGACGAGCCGGCGCAGGATCACGGCCGCACGGTAGCAACTGCGACGGTCCCGCCACGCACTCATCCGATTTGGCGCTAATTCCGGATGGTGAAGCGGGTGCGCTCCCAAGTTTCGGGGTCATGACAGCGGCGTTACGTTCCGGCAATGGCGATGAAAGCGCTTTCAAAGGCGACCATCTATCAGGTGGCCCAGCTCGCGGATGTCTCCATCGCCACTGTCTCGCGGGCTCTGCGCGACTCCGATCTGGTCACGGCCGAGACGCGGGAGCGGGTGCGGAGCGCCGCCCGCGAGCTGAACTTCACCCCCAGCCGGCCGGCACGTTCGCTGGCCGAGGGGCGCCACGCGGCCAACGGCATCGTCTTCCCCGACCTGATCGGTCCCTACTACGCCGAGGTGGTGCTGGGGTACGAGGCGACCGCGGCCGCCTCGGGCAGCAGCGTGCTGATCCTGGCCACCAACGGGCGGCCGGACGCGGCGGCCGCCGTTCGTGAGCTGGCCGGGCGGGTCGACGGGCTCACCGTGATGGGCCGCACCGTCGACGACGAGGTGGTGGCCGGGATCGCGAGCACCGGACTGCCCGTCGTGCTGCTGGCGCGCGACCCGGTCGACGGCGTGGACACCGTGCGGGCCGGCAACTCCGGCACGGCGCGGGCGCTGGCCGAGCACCTGGTCGGGCATGGGCACCGCACGCTCACGTTCCTGGGCGACCCGGACGAGTCGCCCGACGTCGCCGGCCGGTACGCCGGTGTGCGGGCCGGGTCGAAGGGGGCGCGTCTGACCCTCGTACGCGGGAAGGGTCTTGACCTTGATTCGGGCCGGCGCGCCGCCGAGCAGCTGCTGACCCGCGCGAAGCCGGACGCCGTGATCTGCGCGAACGACGAGGTCGCGCTGGGAGTGCTGCTCGCCGCGAGCGAACAGGGCCTGCGCGTGCCCGAGGACCTGGCCGTGACCGGCTGGGACGACCTGCTCGCGGCCCGGTTCGCCGGACTGACCACCGTGCGGCAGCCGATGCGCGAGCTCGGCGCGACCGCGGCCCGCTGGCTGAACCGGCGGATCGACGAGAACAGCTCAGAACAGAACAGGACAGCCGCCCGCCGCCGGATCCTGGCCACCGAGCTGGTGATCCGGCAGAGCTGCGGCGTGCACGAGGAGGTGCGTTCATGAGACAGCGATGGCTGGCCGTGGCAGCGTCCGCGGCCCTGATGGTGAGTGTGACCGCGGGATGCGGCCGCGACGACAGCGGCGGCGGCGAGACCGCCAAGGCCGTGGAGGAGGGCAAGGCCACCGGCGAGATAACCGTGTGGGCGATGGGCACCGAGGGCGAGAAACTCGGCGAGTTCGCCAAGGCGTTCACCGCCGAGAACCCGGAGGCCAAGGTCAATGTGACCGCGGTGCCGTGGGACTCGGCGCAGCAGAAGATCTCGAGCGCGATCGCGGCCGGGCAGACCCCGGACGTGTCGATGATCGGCACGACCATGCAGGGCGAGTTCGCCAAGACCGGCGCGCTCGACCCCACCCCGGCTGACCTGTTCCAGAAGGACGCCTTCTTCCCGGGCGCGTGGGACACCACGGTCGTCGACGACACGCCGTACGGCATTCCCTGGTACGTCGAGACGCGCGGCATCTTCTACCGGACCGACCTGGCCCGGAAGGCCGGCTTCCCGGACGGCCCGACGACGTGGGAGGACCTGACGGCGTTCGCGAAGGCGTTGCAGGACAAGGCCGGCGCCAAGTGGGGCATCAGCCTGCAGCCCGGCAAGACCGGCAGCTGGCAGTCGATCCTGCCGTTCGGCTGGTCCAACGGCGCTTCCATCGAGGCCGACGGTAAATGGACGTTCGACACGCCGCAGATGGCCGAGGCGCTGACGTACTACCAGTCGTTCTTCAAGGACAAGCTGTCCCCGGCCGACCTGCCGCAGGGCGCGCTCGAGCCGGCCTTCGTCAAGGGTGAGATCGGCGCGTTCATGTCCGGCCCGTGGCACGTGGGCATCCTCAACGAGCAGGGCGCCAAGGGGAAGTTCGCGGTCGCGCCCATGCCCACCAAGCAGTCGTCGACCTCGTTCATCGGCGGCAGCAACCTGGCCGTCTTCAAGGACGCCAAGAACCGGGACGCCGCCTGGAAGTTCCTGGCCTGGCTGAGCAAGCCCGACGTCCAGGTGAAGTGGTACCAGGCGGTCAGCGACCTGCCCGCCGTCCAATCGGCCTGGGACGACCCGGCGCTGTCGGCCGACCCGATGCTCAAGGTGTTCGGGACGCAACTGGAGTCGGCCAAGGCGCCACCGTCCTTCCCGACCTGGACCCAGCTCGCCGCGACGTTCGACGTCGAGGCCGAGAAGGTGTGCGTCGCCGGGGCCGACCCCGCGGCCGCGCTGAAGGCGGTGCAGAGCCAGGCCGAATCCATCGGCACCGGCTCGTGACCGCGGTCCTGACGCGGCCCGCTGAGGCGGGCCGCGTCGCCCCGGCCGGTAAACGGCGCCGGAAGTGGGTCGGCTGGTCCTTCGCGGCCCCGTTCACCGTGCTGTTCCTGGTGTTCGCGCTGCTGCCGGTCATCGCCTCGCTGGTGATGAGCGTGACCGACATGCGGGCCACGGACCTGCGGACGCCGCTGTCGGTGAACTTCGTCGGCCTCGACAACTACACGAGGCTGTTCTCCGACGACCTGTTCGTCCGCTCGGCGATCAACACGCTCGTCTTCGTGGGTCTGGGCGTGCCGCTGACCATCGTGGCCGCCATGGCCGCCGCCAACGGGCTCAATTCGGGCCTGATCCGGTTCCGCGCGCTGTTCCGCGTCGGGTTCTACCTGCCCGTGGTCACCAGCATCGTGGCCATCGCGGTGATCTGGCGGTTCCTGCTCGACCCCGAGGCAGGCCTGGTCAACAACCTGCTCGCCCAGGTCGGGATCACGGGGCCGAACTGGCTCGGGGACACCAGCACGTCGCTGGGCTCGATCATCGTGATGGCCGCGTGGCGCAACTTCGGCTCGCTCATGGTGATCTTTCTGGCGGCGCTGCAGGGCATTCCCACCGATCTGTACGAGGCCGCGCGGCTCGACGGCGCGGGCCGGTGGCAGCAGTTCCGGCGGATCACGCTGCCGCTGATGCGCCCGGCCCTGCTGTTCGGCGCGGTCATCACCGGCATCGGCTACCTGCAACTGTTCGAGGAGCCGCTGGTGATGACCCAGGGCGGGCCGCTCAGCTCGACGTTGTCGGTCAGCTACCACATCTACAACCAGTTCGGGTTCGGCAACTACGGCTACGCCGCGGCGGCCTCGTACGTGTTGTTCGTGGCCGTCGTCGCCCTGTCCGTGCTGCAGTTCCGGCTGCTGGGGAGCCGTGATGACTAGAGACCGCGTCGCCAAGCTCTCGCTGTACGCCATCCTGGTCGCCGGGCTGCTGGTGGTGGTCGGGCCGTTCCTGTGGATGCTGCTGTCGTCGTTCAAGACCGAGGCCGAGATCCGCTCGGTGCCGCCGACCTGGTGGCCGTCCACCTGGTCGCTCGGCAACTACCGTGACCTGTTCGACCGGCTCGACTTCCCGCAGTACTTCGCCAACTCGGCGATCGTGGCCGTGCTGGTGACGCTGGGGAACCTGCTGTTCTGCTCGCTGCTCGGGTACGCCCTGGCCAAGCTCGACTTCCCCGGGCGCAAGGCGCTGTTCCTGGTCGTGCTGGGCATGCTCATGGTGCCGGGCATGGTGACCTTCGTGCCGCAGTTCGTGCTCGTGTCCAACATGGGACTGGCCAACTCGTACGCGGGCCTGGTGCTGCCGTTCCTGGCCGGGCCGTTCGGCGTGTTCCTGATGCGCCAGTTCCTGCTGGCCGTCCCGGACGACCTGATCGAGGCGGCCCGGGTCGACGGGGCCGGCGAGTGGCGGATCTTCTGGCGGGTCGTGCTGCCGCTGTGCAAACCGGCCCTGGCCACCCTGGGCATCCTGACGTTCCTCAGCTCGTGGAACAA
This sequence comes from Paractinoplanes polyasparticus, assembly GCF_019710575.1. GTDB lineage: Bacteria > Actinomycetota > Actinomycetes > Mycobacteriales > Micromonosporaceae > Actinoplanes > Actinoplanes polyasparticus. The sequence continues at coordinate 100,745 of NZ_JAHWFK010000019.1, forward strand.
CTTCCTGTGGCCGCTCGTGGTGGCCACGACCGACGACAAGTACACGCTGCCGGTGGCCCTCGCGCTCTACGCCATCGGGCAGAACCGCATCTACTACGGCCTGCTGCTCGCGGGCGCGGTCGTGGTCGTGCTGCCCGTCCTGATCGTCTTCCTGGCGCTGCAACGGCACTTCATGCGCGGCATCGCCACCACCGGACTCAAATAGAAGGAGCACTCGGTGAGACGCCTACTCGTGCCAGTCCTCGCACTAGTGATGATCTTGAGCGGTGCCCAGGTGGCGCAGGCCGCGCCCGATCCACTACGCGCCTACGCCAAGGACACCTGGAAGTCGCTGGTCGCCATGACCGATCCGGCCACCGGCCTGGTCGCCGACAACATTCCAGGCGACTTGTCCGCGCCGGATGCCTACACCTCGCCGACCAACATCGGCGGTTACCTCTGGTCGGCTCTGGTGGCGCGGGAACTGGGCCTGATCTCGCCGCGGGAAGCCACGCAGCGGGTTGATCGCACGCTGACCACGCTTGCTTCGCTGCGCCACCACGACAGATCGGGCATGTTCTATAACTGGTACAACCCACACACCGGAGACGTGCTGACGGTGCTGCCGGACGGCACCGCGGTGACGCCCTTCCTGTCCAGCGTCGACAACGGGTGGCTGGCCGCGGCGCTGCAGGTCGTGCAGGGTGGATTCCCGTCGCTGCGGGGCAAGGCGGCGCGGGTGCTCGACCGGATGGACTTCGGCTTCTCCTTCAACCCGGCGGCGACGTCCCCGATCGGCACGCGCGGGCTGATCCGCGGCGGCTTCTGGGACACCCAGCCGCCCGGGTGCTCGGTGGCTTCTCCGGCCGACGGCGTCTGGTTCACCTGCAACCACTACGACATCACCGTGACCGAGCCGCGGATGGCGACCTATCTGGGCATCGGCTCGGGGCAGATACCGGCCACCGCGTACTTCGACACCATGCGCACCCTGCCCGACAGCTGCGACTACTCGTGGCAGGAGATGCAGCCGCAGGGCTTCACCACCACCCACCTGGGCCGGCAGGTCTACGAGGGCTCGTACCGCTACCGGGGCATCACGTTCGTGCCGTCGTGGGGCGGCGACATGTTCGAGGCGCTGATGCCCGACCTGTTCGTGCCCGAGGCGGCGTGGGGTCCGCGCAGCTGGGGCCGCAACCACCGGGCGACGGTGGCGGCGCAGATCGAGCACGGGCTGAATGACGCCCGGTACGGCTACTGGGGGTTCTCGCCGGCGTCGAACCCGTTCGGTGGGTACGGGGTGTACGGCGTGGACGCCATGGGCATGGACACCGACGGCTACCCGTCCGATGTCGAGGGCGGCAGGTACGACGCCGGCTTCGGTGACTGCCGTCCGGCCGGGCCACCCGCCGTCTACGGCGACGGTGTGGTCACGCCGCACGCGGCCTTCCTGGCTCTGCCGTACGCGCCCGGGCCCGTCCGGGCCAACCTGGCCAAGATGAAGAGCAACCTCGGTGCGTACGGGCCGGGTGGGTTCTACGACGCGGTCGCCGTGCGCTCGGGCACCGTCGCCCAGCGGTATCTCTCCCTCGATCAATCGATGATCATGGGTGCGTTGGGTAACCACCTGGCCAAGGACGTCATCAAGAAGGCGTTCGTGACGCCGCGGTTCGAACGGGCCGTGAGGCCGCTGCTCGCCCGCGAGACGTTCAACGTGCCGGCCGGGCAGAGGCTGCCGCAACTGGGAGGTCGATGAAATGACGATCGAGGACCAGGCCCGGTCCCGCTGGGCCACCCTGATGGGCGGCGGCGGGGCTCAGGACCGTACGCCCGGAAAACCGCAACAGTCGACGCTGCCCGCACCGACCGGGGTCTTCGCGGTCAGCGGCCGGGGCCAGGTCAGCGTCTCGTGGGACGCGGTGCCGGGCGCCATCGGCTACGCGGTGCACCGGGCCGACTCGGCCGACGGGCCGTTCGAGGTCGTCGACCACGGCGGTGGCGACGTCCTGGCCGTGCCGCACGGGCCCTACGCCGACACCACGGCCGGGCGGGGCGGCTGGTACGCGGTCGCTGCCCTGGAAACGGTGACCGCGCTCGGGCCGGTGTCCACCCCGGTGCCCGCCGTCGACATCTCGCAGCCCCCGATGGTGACCGTCAACGTCGGCTCGGACACCTCGCCGCTGCCGCGGGTGTGGGAGGCGATGGTCGGCTCGGAGCATCTGTCGCACCTGCTGTCGGCCGAGGTCACCGGCGGGCGGCTGATCGGTGAGGAGCTGACCGAGGCGCTGCGGCGCGTCCACGACGAGCTGGGCGTGCGGACGGTGCGCGCGCATCACATCCTCGGCGACGACGTGGGCGTCTACCGCGAGGTCGGCGGCGAGCCGGTGTACGACTTCAGCCGGGTCGACCGCGTCTACGACGCCGTCCGCTCGATCGGGCTGACGCCGGTCGTCGAGTTCGGCTACATGCCCCGCGACCTGGCCCGCGATCCGTCGCAGACGGTCTTCACGTATCAGGGCATCATCTCGCCGCCGCGCGACTGGGACCGCTGGTACGACCTGATCCGGGCCTTCACGGCGCACGTCGTCGACCGCTACGGACTCGACGAGGTGCGCTCGACCTGGTGGTTCGAGGCGTGGAACGAGCCCAACCTGTCGGTGTTCTGGTCGGGCACGACCGAGGAGTACTGGAAGCTGTACGAGCTCACCGCGCGGGCGGTGCGCGACGTCGACCCCGGCCTGCGGGTGGGCGGCCCGGCCACGGCAGCGGTCGGCTGGGTCGAGGACACGCCCGCCTCGGCCGACTTCATCTCCACCCACGTGTACGGGACGCTGCCGCTCGACCTGCGCCCGCTGGCCGGCGACCGTCCGCTGCTGTGGACCGAATGGGGCGTCACCGCCACCCACGGCAACCCGATCAACGACACCGTGTTCGCGGCGGCGTTCCTGCTCAAGGGCATGCACTCGGCGTCCGGGCGGATCGAGGCGCTCGCACCCTGGGTGGCCAGCGACCACTTCGAGGAGCTGGGCCGCCCGCAACGGCTGTTCCACGGCGGCTTCGGGCTGCTCACCGTGGGCAACCTGGCCAAGCCGAAATTCTGGGCGCTGTCGCTGGCGGCCCGGCTCGGCCCCGAGGAGCTGCCGGTGTCGCTGTCCGGCGACGGCGCGAACAGCCTGGTCTCGGCGTGGGCGTCCCGCTACGACGACGGCGGAACCGGGGTGCTCCTGTTCAACAGCACCCTCGACCACAGCCGGACCGCCGGCGAACCGCACCTGCACCGCAGGGTCGTGCTGCGGCCCGGCCTGACCGCGCCGCACCGGCTGCGGATGTGGCGGGTCGACCAGACCCACGGGAACATCGCCGCCCAGTTCGACGGCGAGTGGCCGTCGCCCACGCAGTGGGAGGCCCTGGCCGAGGCGGACCGCCTGGATGAGTCCGAGCCGCCGCGGCGCGTCGCGCCGGGCGAGGACGTCACCCTGGAGCTCCCCAACCCGGGCATCGTGTTCCTGGAGTTCCGGCCTATTCCGACCAGGACCGGGTGACCGTCAGGTTCTCCTGCCACCGGCGGCGGGCAGCCGCCGGCCCGTGACGGAAGCGCTCCACGAAGCCTTCGCACCGGGCCACGGCCGCCCGCTGCCGGCGCGCCCACGAGGGACGCACCCCGTACCCGCCGAACAGGTCGTCCAGGTCGGCGACGGCCCGCGGGTGGTGGCGCCGGACTATCCACTCGCACCAGGCGAGGTCCTCGATCGGGTCGCCCGGGTGCGCCCACTCCCAGTCCAGCAACCCGGTGACCCGGAACGTGTCCTGGTCGAACAGCATGTTGTTGGGCCCGAAGTCGCCGTGCACCACGACCCAGCCGGTGCCGGCCGCGGTGCCCGGGAAGACCCGGCCCACGTCGACCTGCTGGAGCCGCCGCAGCAGGTCGCCGCACGACCGCAGCACCGGACGGGCCAGCCCCTCGTCGATCAGATCCTGGCCGTGCAGGCCGGGCAGCTGCTCGAGCTGAAGCGCGCCCTCGGGCACGCCGAGCACCTTGGGCACGGGGAAGCCGGGCGGGAGCCGCTCGAGCAGGCTCAGCTCGGTGCCCCGGCGCAGCGCCTCGTCGATGCCGCCCTGGTAGCGCTTGACCACCACGGACCCATCGCCGCGGGTGTCGTTCGTGTAGCCGTGCCGCAGTGGCCGCACCGCCCCTCCCCTGCCGCTCGTCCTGTGCCTGCGGGTGCCGGGCGATCGTACGACCTGCGCCTTCCGGCTTTCTCCCGGCGCCGGTCCGCCGCGCTGTTCCTCCGTGCCCTTGGTGGCCGCCTTTCGGTGGCCGGGACGCGTCGCCCGCCGAGCCTTTCGGTGGCCGGGGACGCGTCGCCCGCCGAGCCTTTCGGTGGCGGGACCGCCGCCGCCGAGGCGATCCGACGCCGAATCAGGCCACCTGGGTCCGAGCCGGTGGGCCCTGGCTGATCCGTTCCGAGGCGAAGGCAACGCCGCCGCGCCAGTAGCCGAGCGCCTCGATCCACCAGGTCAGGCCGGCTTCGGCGTAGGGCGCTGTCTGTTCCGCTGCCGTCGCCGGGTCGGTGGCGCCCTCCAGCACGAAGTCGTACGGGCGGTTCACCCGACGCGGCTGCCGCTCGGACTCGCCTCGGACGAAGGCGACAGTCGCGGCGAACTCGTCGAGGGGGACGTTGCGTTCACGCTGGTTCTCGTAGATGGGCATGGCGCCGTCGAAGCGGGCGGCCCGGCGCAGACCCGGGCGGTGCGGCCAGAGCCCCCCGCACCAGATCGGGATGCGACCGGCGCCCCACTCGGCCCACAACGCGCTGAGCCGGTCGATCCGCTCGTCGAGGGCGCGGCCGCGTGCCCTCAGGTCGGCGTCGAGGCCGAAGTCGGTGAACTCCCGGTCGAGCGAGCCGATGATCGGCAGCACGGTGAGCCGCCCACCGGACAGGACGTTGAGGGCGGCTGTCTCCTGGGCGACGTCCTGCACCTGCCGCCGGGGCAGCACGACCGTGAGGATGATCTGCACCCGCTCGGTGGCCGCCGCGATCGCCGACGCCGCCACCACGGCGTTCGTGACCGGCCAGTCCGGGTCGTGATAGAGCAGGTGGTCCCACAGATGCACGCCGTCCCATCCGTGCCGTTCGGCCGCGATCCCCAGCTCGACGATCCGCCGGACGTCCCCGAATTCCCCGACCGTCGGCAGACCAACGGCGTACTTCAATCCCATGCCCGCACCCTACTGAGGCCCAGCAGGGTCCCCGTGGACCCCCTCACGGCAACCCAGGAACACGTTCCCGAGCATTGCGCTTCTTACTTTCGCCCCTCGACCGGCAAAGCCTCCCACCCGGGCACTCTGCCCGGCTGACGCACGGCGGATCACCGGCGCCCCGCGCAACGCGCTTTGGGTGGCCATCGCTCCCGGCGTACCTACTCTCGGGCGCAGCGGGAGGTCACTCGGTGGGGCCGCGCGCGCCCAGGATGGTCGGGTCGTCGAGGGCGCGGCGGATGGTCAGTCGGTGGAGCCGCGCGCCCACAATGGCCGGGGCGGCGTAGGGCGCGGCGGGTAGTCAGTCGGTGGGGCCGGGGTCAGCGGGGTGCCAGGCGCGACGGCGGCCGGAGCGGACGACGACCGCAACAATGCCCAGCAGAAGCACGACGCCGCCGCCGATCGCGGCGAACAGCATGGCGTTGCGCTGGGATCGCTCACGGCGGGCGGCCAGCGCGACAGCGGCCGGGTCGTTGGCGCCCATCCGCTCGGGGACCGGCTCGGCGCGGCCCTCGGTGTTCAACGTCGCGGTCAGTGCCCGGTAGGGGTTGAGCGCGCCCAGGCCGTACTCGGCGCTGGACGCACCGCCCGGCACCGGGTCGGCCGTGGCGACGATCCGCTGCCGCACCTGGGCCGGCGTGATCGCCGGGAAGCGCTGCTTGAGCAGGGCCGCCGTCGCCGAAACGAACGGCGTGGCGAAACTGGTGCCGCTGACCGACGCGTGCCCGGAGACCCGGTTGGCCACCGTGACCGGCTCCCCGATCGCGACCAGGTCGACATAGTCGCCGCGCTGGGAGAACGACGCGCGTACGCCGCTGCTGGTGATCGCCCCGACCCCGATCACGCCCGGATAGCGGGCCGGGAACGGATCGGGATTGCCGTCGTCGGGGCCGCCCTTGTTGCCGACGGCGGCCACGACGACCACGCCGGCCGCGATCGCCCGGGCCACCGCCGCCTTCACGTCGTCGTTGTTCTCGGTCATCACGAGCGAGAGGTTGATCACGTCGGCGTCGCCCTCGTCGACCGCCCAGTCGATCGCGTCGGCGAACTGGGCCGGGGTGCCACGGTCACCCACCACGTCGCCGCCGATCTCGAGCTGCTCGCTGATCCGCACCGGGACGATCACCGCGTCGGGCGCGAGCCCCTGGAAGCCCGTGTTGCCGGCCGGCGCGGCCCCGATGATGCTCGCCACCGCTGTGCCGTGACCGGCGCAGTCCTGCCGGCCGGACTGCTCGCCGTGCAGGAAATCTGCCCCCTCCTCGACACGTCCGCGCAGCTGGGGATGCTCGGCGTCGACGCCGGAGTCGATCACGGCGACCCGCACGCCGGCGCCCGTGGCGAACCCGGCGAGCCGCTTGGGGTCGTACACCTGGTCTTCGGTCGGAACGCCCGCGGCGACCGGCGCGGCCGCACCCGGCTGCTCACAGACCACCGCCGCGCGGGCCGGCGCGGGAACCGTCAGCACCGCGACGAGCACCGCCCCGGCGGCGGCCGGCCGACGCCAGTCCATCGAACACCTCCGCACCTGTGGCAGCGATTCGCATGGATGGTATCGAGGGGGTGCGACAACCCCTGTTGTGCGTCCAGCGATCACACAGTTAGGTTGTGGGAACCATCTGCGGCGTCGTGAGGGAAACCGGTGAGATTCCGGTGCGGTCGCGCCACTGTGAACGAGGGTCTCGGTCCTCGTGAGTCAGGACGCTCACCCGTCGCAGCCTGTCATCCGGGACGCGTCATCCCGCAAGGAGGTTCCTGCCATGCCCAAGGCCACGACCGCAGGTCACGTGAGCACCCCCGCTGTCTCCCCGCGGCTGCTCTGGACGGCCCTGACCGTCGTCGCGTTCATGCTGCTCATCACCTACCTGGTCGCGTTCGACCAGGGTGCGGTGTCGCAGAGCGGCATGTACCTGCACGAGCTCATGCACGACGGCCGCCACCTGCTCGGCGTTCCGTGCCACTGAGCGAGGGCTCGAAGGCGCCCACGTTCGGCGCCCTGCTGCTCCGGGGTCTGCTCGCAGGCCTGATCGCCGGTCTGCTGGCCGGCTTCTTCGCGTACGGCTTCGGCGAGCCCAAGATCGACGCGGCCATCGCCATCGAGGAAGCGGCCTCCGCCGCCCAGGTGCCCTCCGCCGAAGCCGGTCACGAAGAACCGCTCGTCAGCCGCGGCGGCCAGAAGGGCGGCCTGTTCCTGGCCACCGGTCTGTACGGCGCGGCCATGGGTGGCCTGCTGGCCGTGGCGTACACGTTGCTCCGCCGCCGCCTGCGCACCGCGAGCGACACCCGCGCCGCCCTCAGCCTGGCCGGCGCCGCCCTGCTGGGCCTGGTGCTGGTGCCGTACGTGAAATACCCGCCGAACCCACCGGCCGTCGGCGACCCCGACACGATCAACCAGAGAACGATCAGCTACCTGGCGATCGTCGTCATCGGGCTGGTCGCGGTCTGGGCCGCCGTGGTCGCGAAACGCACCCAGCCCACCGAGTGGCGCCAGGCGATCGCCGCCGTGACCGGCTTCGTGGTCGTCGTGGTGATCGGCTACGCCCTGCTCCCGAACATCAACGAAGTTCCCGCCACCTTCCCGCCCGACCTGTTGTGGTCGTTCCGCCTGACCTCCCTGGGCACCCAGGCCGTCATGTGGACCGTCCTCGGCCTCGCCTTCGCAGCGCTGCTGTCGCTGGGTCGCCGCCCAGCCACCCAGCCCGAGAAGGCAACCGCGGCCGCCGCCTGACGCGGCCCGTCCACCATCGCCGCTGCTTCACTGTAGCCGCTGCGCACGTTCGGCCCGACGCCGAGCGCGCGCAGCGGCGTTCACAACCTCAGGCTTGCCGAGCGACGTCCGCCGCAACCTCACAGCACCGCGTCGGCCCAGCGGGCGACCACCGTCAGCACCGGAGCGCGGCCGGCCAGCATCGCTTCGAGGCCGCGCTGGTCGTAGCCCGCCTTGCGACCACCGCCGTTCATCGCGGCCGTGACCATGCGGGGCGCGAGCCAGAAGTACTTCGCCGCGCCGCACGTCATGATCGCGCGGCGGACCGTCTCGTCGTCGACCGCGCCGTCGAGGCCGCGCCGGTACTGCTCGGCCACGGCCGTGAGCACGTCGTCGAGCAGCGCGATGTCGATCAGGCCGTCGAAGAACGTGTCCAGGGCCAGGTTCGCCGGGTCCTCGCCGATCGCCCCCGGCCCCGCGTACGCCCAGTCGAGCAGCACCGGGCCGCGCTGCGCGAAGACCAGGTTCATCGGCCAGACGTCGTGGTGGCACAACGTACGCGGCAGGTCGTCGGCCCGCGCGAGGATCTCGGCCCGCCGCTCCCACAACCGGCGCAGTCCATCCCGCAGCGATGGCACCCACACCGCCGCCAGCACCGGGTGCTCCCAGTCGAGGTCGGCGTCGAACGCGTTCGCCATCGTGTAGTCGCGTAGCCAGTCCCGCGCCAGCCACGGCTCCGTGGGTTGGCGACCGAGCCACTGCGCGTGCGCGCCACCCAGGCGGTAGGCAACATCGCCCAGCTGGGACACGTCGGCGGCCGGCCCGGCGGTGCCGGTCACGTCCTCGAGCCACATCGCCACCGACCCGTCGGGGCAGTCCACCTCCTCGTACAACTCGGGCCCGGGAAGGCCGGGCAGGGCGGTCGCGGCGAACCCGGACGCGTACGCCGCCGGCTCGCGCCGCCAGTAGTTGAAATGACCCGGATCATCGCTGGCCGCCAGGTGGCCGGCTGCGCCCTCTCGCCGCGGCGTCGCGATCTTGAGGATCGCGGTGCCTCCGTCACGGTGGACCCGCCAGACTCCGCCGGTCACCTCGTTCGCCGTGCTGTAAACAAGTTCCTCGACGGTCCATCCCGGACGGAGCAGGTTTTCCACAGGCCGACCTTATCGGCGCGAAACTGTCGGAGCCGCCCGCTACGGTCCTCGCCATGACCGCATTCCTGCCCGGCGTCGAACTCGCCCGCCTCTTCTACGCCGAGGCGGTCCGCCCGCTCCTCGGCCACCGGCCCCATGCAGCCGCCCGCCTCGGCCCCGGCTCCGACGTGCTCGGCTTCGACACGCCCCGATCCACCGACCACGATTGGGGCCCGCGCCTCGAGCTGTTCGTCGACGACGACATCGGCGAGCTCGGCGCCCTGCTCAGCGAGCAGCTGCCGACACGCTTCCGCGGCTGGTCCACCCACTTCGAGCCGCCGGGCGCCCGGGTGCGCACGATGGCCGACGCCGACGGCCCGGTCGACCACTACGTGACGATCACCCCGTTCCCCCGGTGGTGCCACGGCCTGCTCGGCTTCGACCCGGCCGGCGGCGTCACCCCGCTCGACTGGCTCGCCACACCCTGGCAGCGCTTCGCCGAGATCACCGGCGGCGCAGTCTTCCACGATCCGGGCGGTGCGATCTCCCGCGTACGCGAGAGCCTGCGCTGGTATCCGGCCGACCTCTGGCGCTACGTGCTGGCCACCCAGTGGCAGCGCATCGCCGAGGAAGAGCCGTTCCCCGCCCGCGCGGCCGAGGCCGGCGACGACCGCGGCGCACGGGTGATCACCGCCCGGCTCTGCCGCGAGATCGCCCGGCTGTCCCTGCTCCAGTCGCGCCGCTGGCCGCCCTATTCGAAGTGGCTGATGGCCGCCCTGCCGCCCGACAAGTCCGCCTGGCACCTGACGGCCGCGCTGTTCGCCGACGACGCCCGCTCCCGCGAGGACGCGGTGTGCACCGCCCTCGAGGCCGCCGCCGAGAGACAGAACGAGCTCGGCCTGGCCGCAGAACTCCCCCCGACACGACGTGAGTTCCACGACCGGGGCTACGAGGTGATCGGCGGCGACCGTTTCGCCGAGGCCCTGCGCGACGCCATCACCGACCCGTCCCTGCGCACCCGTCCCCTGACCGGCGCGATCGACCAGATCACCGACAACACCGCCGTCCTCACGAGCCCACCCATCTGCCGAGCCGTCACTGCGGCCGCCACCATCCCGTGACGCACCAGCCCGACCACCTGTACCCAGCAGCCCGAACCGCCGACGAATGGAGCACCAGCCTGCCCGCGTAGAACACCACTCCGCCCGCGGTCGCGCAGCCTTCTGCAGCGAGGCGAGGTCGAACCGGCAGATCGTGCCCGGGCCCGCGCTACGAACCAATCAAGAGGAGCACCCGAACCGGCAGCGCAACTACCCCGGCAGTGCCGGCCCCGGTCGAAGGCGACAGCCCGGGCCGTCCGCGACAGTCGCCACGTCCCGGCCACCGAGCGCACACCGTCGAGGTAGCTCAGGAGCAGAAGTCGGTATCGCAGCCGCCACTCCCGCGATGCAGCAGGCCGAACAGATGTATCCAGCGTTGCCGAGGCGCACCTCGCTACCGCCGAAGGCCAAGCCCGCGCCACGGCTGTCGCCTGTCCCGCGGGCGCCATCGCGGTCGGCGGCGGCCCGCCACGTACCTGCCGGGCCGTTGCGCAACGCCCGGTCCGGCGTGCAATGGCCGGCGGCGGGGCGGGACGTCGCACAGCCCGGGATGTCTCACGGCCCGGGAAGGCGGTGCGAGGCGGGACGGAGGGCCGGATAGGTTCCGCTGGTGATGACGATTGGTGCGCTGTGGTCCTTCGTCGTGGTCGTCGGCCTGCTCACGATGACTCCCGGGCTCGATACCGCGCTCATCCTGCGGACGGCGACCGTCCGGTCGACGAGGCAGGCCTGGGGTGTGGTTCTCGGCATCCAGACCGGCACGCTCGTCTGGGGTGTGCTGGCCTCGGCGGGCATCACGGCGCTGCTGACCGCGTCGCACGTCGCCTACGACGTGGTCCGATGGACGGGTGCCGGCTATCTCGTCTGGATGGGGGCTCGCATGCTGTGGGCCACGTGGCGCGGAGAGACGGCGGGCGACCATGACCCGCGCATGGCTTCCGCGGCCGGCTTCCGCGCCGGGTGGCGGCGCGGCCTGTTCACCAACCTGCTCAACCCGAAGGTGGGCGCCTTCTACATGGCGCTGCTCCCCCAGTTCATCCCGGCCGGCGCGACGCCCTTGCTGTACGGCGTCCTGCTGGCGGGCGTGCACGTCGCGCTCGGGCTCCTGTGGTCCACGGCCCTGGTGGCAACGGCACGCCGGCTGCGCGGTCTATTGAGCCACCCCCGCGCCCGGCGTGTCCTCGACCGCGTCACCGGCGTCGTGATCGTCGCCTTCGGGATCCGCCTCGCCACCGAGGCTCGCTGACACCACGCGGGGCAGGCCGAACACCACCGTGCAGGCCGACGGTCACCATGGCAGGCGTATCGCCGCCGAGGCCGCTGACGCCACCCCGAGAAGGCTGAGAACCACCGGGCCGGCCGACGGTCACCAAAGCGGGCGTCTCGTCACCAAGCGACCGCGGGGACGGAGCTGGGTGGTCCGCCTGACGCACCGGGGGCTGGCTGGAGGCCGGGCAGGCAGTCGGAAGGCCACCTGGACGGGTGCCACAGTCCCGCGAGTGGCCTGCTGTTGAAGGCTGCACCAAAGCCGCTGGACAACTTTTCTTTTCGGTGGGAGGGTGACGGCGTGGAAGACGTTGCAGTTATCGAGGACCCGGCTGCGGCTGAGGTGTCGCTTGACCCGATTCGTAATCGACTGCTGGCTGAGCTGGCCGTGCCGGGGTCGGCGGCGATGCTCGCCGGCAAGGTGGGCCTGCCGCGGCAGAAGGTGAACTACCACTTGCGGACGCTCGAGCAGCACGGCCTCGTCCGGCTCGTCGGGGAAAGGCGCCGGGGCAACGTCACCGAGCGGATGATGCAGGCCACCGCGGCCTCGTACGTCATCTCGCCCAACGCGATGGCCTCGGTCGCGCCCGACCCCGACCGGGCGCCCGACCGGCTCTCGGCACGCTGGCTGCTCGCGCTGGCCGCCCGCCTCGTGCGCGAAGTGGGCTCCCTGATCACCGGCAGCGCCCGGGCGCGGCAACGGGTAGCTACGTTCGCCATCGACGGGGAGGTGCGATTCGCGTCTCCGTCCGAGCGGGCCGCCTTCGCCGAGGAACTCACGACAGCCGTCACCGACCTGCTCGGCCGCTATCACAGCGAGGCCGGCCGTAAGCACCGCATCGTCGTGGCCCTGCACCCCGCCCTCGACTCCGCTGCGCCGCCGGCCCAGCAGCAGATGACCACAGCACCTCCGGCCACCAACCCCGCCCCTGCCGTTCAGGAGCAGCTGCCCCCGACACCCGCGGCAGCCCTGGACCGGCGGACCAGCGCGCCTCCGGATCCTGGCCCGGACGCACACGAACGGCCGACCGGCGCGCCTCCCGCCACTGGCCGGGAACAGAGGGCCGAGCGCGACGGTGAACAGCGGTGAGCACGGGCAAGGAATACGAGGTCGGCATCGAGGTCACCGTTGCGGCTGGGCCCGAGCAGGTCTGGGAAGCCGTGGCGACCGGGGCCGGCGTGTCTTCGTGGTACATCGGACGGACCGAGGTCGACGGCTCGACCGTGCGGACGGCCTTCGGCGGTGGCAACATGCCGGCGTCCGCGATCACGGCGGCCGACGAGCCGGAGCACTTCGCCTTCCGTACGCCTACCGCGCCCGACGGGCGTTTTCAGGCCTTCGAGTTCCTCGTCGAGGGACGCGACCGGTCGGCCACCGTGCTGCGCGCCGTCAGCAGCGGCTTTCTTCCGGGTGAGGACTGGGCCGACGAGTACGAAGCCATGTCGTACGGCCTCTCCCTGTTCTTCGCCACGCTGGTCGAATATCTCGAACACTTCGCGGGACGGGCCGGAACACCCGTCACGGCGTTCGGGCCGCCGGTCGACGACTGGGCCGCCGCCTGGGCAGCGCTCCACCGCGCGCTCGGGCTGAGCGCCTCACCGACGGCCGGCGACGTCACCCCCGACGGTGGCGAAGTGTTCTTCACCAACCCGCACAGCCTTGCCATCCGTACGCCGGAGGGTCTGCTCCGCTACATCCGCGGCTTCAACGGATCCATGGTGGCCGCCCACGTGATCTTCCCGCCCGCCGACGCCGGCGCCGGCCGGTGGCAGAACTTCCTCCACGCACACTGAGGAGCACGCCCATGCCCACTGTCACTTCCGCGGACGGCACCGCGATCGCCTATGAGACCACCGGCCGCGGGCCCGCGCTGGTGCTCGTCGACGGCAGCCTGTGCCACCGCGACTTCGGACCCGCCCGCGCCCTGGCCGCAGCGCTGGCCGACACGTTCACCGTCCACCTCTACGACCGTCGCGGCCGGGGTGCCAGCGGCAACACCCAGCCGTGGTCGCCCGAGCGCGAGATCGACGACCTGGCCGCCCTGCTCGAGGCCGCGGGCGGCGAGGCGTACGTGTTCGGAGCGTCGTCCGGGGCGGTGCTCGCGGCCGACGCCGTCAACCGCCTGCCCGGGTTCAGCCGGGCCGTCCTCTACGAGCCGCCGTTCATCGTCGACGACACCCGGCCCCCACGCCCGGCCACGTTCACCAGCGACATCGAGGCGATGATCGCCCGCGGCGAAGAGTCGGCCGCCCTCACCACCTTCTTCCGCGACGTCGGCGTGCCCGGACCCGTCGTCCGGATCATGAAGCTCACCCCGAACTGGAAGAAACTGAAGGCGGTCGCCCCCACCCTCCCTTACGACCTGCACATCCTCGGCGACACGAGCCGCGGCGTCCCGCTCGACAGCGCCCGCTGGGCCGCAGCCGCGGCGCCCACCCTGGTCATGGACGGCGGCAAGAGCCCCCGGTACATGCGCAACGCCGCCCGCGCGCTCAGCGAGGCGCTGCCCGAGGCCGAATACCGCACCATCCCCGGCCAGACCCACATCATCAAGGCCGCCGCCCTGACCCCGTCGATCAAACAGTTCCTGAACACCTGAGCGCTTTCCCGGCCGGGTCACCGCGCGGCGAAAGCCCGGGGTGGAATGCCGTTGATTCCTTCTGTTTTTGATCCGGCCCGCACCGGGGCGACCAGTCGCACAACCGCTACGGCGTCCTAGGATGCTAGTTCACTCGTCCCGAGCCGCAGAGTCGTGTCGTGGCGGTGTCGGCGGGCCGCGCACGCTTAGGGTGACCTTGCGATGAACGAGAACGACGATGTCGAGACCAGGCCCTGCGCGCACTGTGGACGGCCGGTGCCGCAGCGGGCGTCCGCCGGGCGGCCCTTCCGGTACTGCCGTGACAACGACGGGGAATGCCAGCGCGCGTCGCGGAACGTGCGCATGCGGCACCGCTCCTCCCCCGGGCTGGCGGGCGAGGTCGCCCGCACCTGGGAGATTGTCGACCGGCTCGATCAGCTCGCCGGGTCGCTGACCGAGGCGCTGCACTCCGAGCTGTCGCCGGCCGGTGTCGAGCGTCAGGTGGCCGAGATCCGGGCCGAGACATCGAGCCGGATCGCGGCCGCGCACACCGAACGTGACGATGCCCGCCGTGACGCGGAGCGGTCGGTGGCGGAGACGGCTGCGGCGCAGCAGCTCGCCTCGGCGGCGGTGGCCGAGCGGGACGAGGCCCTCCGGCGCGCGGAAGAGGCGGAGCAGGCGTCCCGCACCGCGGCCGAACGGGCCGCCGAGGCGCTTGCCGGGCGCGAGGAAGCCCAGCGTGCGGCTACCGCCGCGGCGGCTCTCAGGGAACGGGCGGAGGCGGACCGGGATGCCGCGCGGGATGAGCTCGGCACGACCCGGGCCGAGATTCTCGACGTACGCCGGGAACGCGAGGCCACCGAGCGGGAGCTGGTCTCGGCGTTGCGCGACGCCGAGACGGCCGCGACCCGCAGCGAGGAGCTCCGCCGCGAACGGGACGCCGCCCGCGAGGACACCCGGAAGGCCGAGACCGAGCTGGCCGCCGCCCGGCGCGAACTCACCGAGCAGCGTGACGCGGCGGACAAGGCCCTTCACGACGTACGCCGGGAGGCCGCATCCGCCCGGCAGGCCGCCGATGCCGAGCTGGCCGAGGTGCGCCGCGACCTGGCGAGTGCCCTGTCCGAGCGGGATGCCCTGCTGCGGACGCGCGAGGAGCTGGAGCGGGCCACCCGCGACCGGGCCGACCTGGAACGCCGCCTGGCCGCCGCCCAGTCCGAGGCGGAGGCCGCACAGACCCGGGCCGCCCAGCTGTCCACCCAGGTCAGCGACCTCGCCTCGGCCCTGGCCAGCCTCGGCACGACCCGCCCCACCCCGCCCGCCCAGCCCACGCGGGCCGACACCCACGCCTGACCGGCCGGAATGCTGCCCCGTAGGCACGGGGCAGCGTCGGCTGTGGATCACGGCCGTCGGAGGCCGGGGATGATCATCCGCTGGGTGGACCGTCCACATCACCCGCAGGCGGGATTGCGGGGCGGCGGCGCGCCGGTACATTGCTGCCGTGAGCGGAGGTGGGGGTGTGCGGCATGGTCGTCTGATGCTGCTCGCGGCCCTGGTGGCTGTGCTGGCCGGTGCGTGCACGAGCGGGCGCCACGGGGCTGCGCCCGCGCCCTCCGGCGAGGGGGCGCCGCAGGCGCTTCCGACGCCGGTGGGAGCCGCGGCCGCCGCGTTCCCGCTCGATCAGTTCATGATGCGGCCGGCGCAGGCCAACGACCTCGACACGGTGGTCAAGCGGCTCACCCGCGCCTGCCTGCTGAGCCGCGGGGAGGACTGGCGGGGCGGGCAGCGCAACGAGTTCGATCTGCTGCGGCACCGGGCGCACCGGTTCGGGCTCGACGACGAGCTGCTGGCGGCGTCCGTCGGCTATCACTGGGACGACGTGCCGGGCACGCCTGCCCCGCGAGGGCTCGACGACTGCGCCGGCCAGGCTTATCAGGCCCTGGGATGGGCGCCGGACGAGTTCCGATGGCTCGGGCAGCTTGCCGAGCAGACGGTCGAGCAGACGTACGCCGACCCGCGCGCAGCCACCGTCACGAGGCGCTGGAGCGAGTGCATGGGCCGTGCCGGCTTCCGGTACGCGGCTCCGCTCGACGCCGAGGCCGACCCCCGCTGGTGGCGTGACGAGCAGGCCGGCACGGCGGAGAAGCAGACCGCAGTGGCCGACACCCGGTGCAAGACCCAGGTCCGGTTCGCCGAGCAGCTCAGCGGCGTGCTCGCCGAGAAGCAGGTGCGGGCGGTGCGCGACAACGCCCGGCGGCTCGAGGCGTTCCGCCGCATGGCTACCGCCGCGGCGACGAAGGCGGACGCCCTACGCGGCGACCACCGGTCCCCGCAGCCCGGCGGATCCGTGAAGGTCGTTCCGCCCGGCATGTGGCGAACCGAACACACCTCCGCCTGATTTTGACTGCTAGGAAGGATCCAGCTGCGCCTGAAGTCCGGCGCGATGCCGATGTCCGGGCGCGCCGGACAGGACCGGTGCGACGCCAGAGGGCCGGGCGTCAAGTCGGTCCGGAGTGATCCGGCCGCACCCGGCGAGAGGCGGGAACAGCAGGTCGGACAGGTCAGAAGGGAACGCCGGATCCGGGCGGAGCCGCATGATCCGGCTCGAACGGGGAACGTTAGTTCTCAGCTTCGGTGGACGCCGGACGAATGGTGGGCAACGCGGCGCCGAACCAGGCGGCGGTATGCGGTATTACTCGACCGGGTGAGCAATATCGCACCAGTTGGAGAACACCCATAGGCCGTAAAGTGGACCAAGGTCCACTTCGGTGGGGGTGCGCGGTGCCAGGTAAGGGACGCGGGCGGTTACGCTCGTAGCGTTAACACCGCCGTCACAACGGTGGTCCAGTGTCTCGGCGACCGTAGGAATCCGACGGCCGCCCCTTTCGTTACATCAACGGAAGCAGCACCACGAGCGAGGGGAAAGCCACCATGGGCGAACGCATGCTGCGCGGCAGCCGTCTTGGCGCAGTCAGCTACGAGTCCGACCGCAACACCGAGCTGGCTCCCCGGCAGACCCGAGAGTACCTGTGCGTGAAGGGGCACCAGTTCGAGGTGCCGTTCGCCGTCGACGCCGAGGTGCCCGCCACCTGGGAGTGCAAGTTCGACGGCAGCGTCGCCCGACTGGTCGACGGCAGCGAGCCGGAGCAGAAGAAGGCCAAGCCGCCGCGTACCCACTGGGACATGCTCCTCGAGCGGCGGTCGATCTCGGAGCTGGAGGACATCCTCAACGAGCGGCTCCAGGAAGTCCGCACCCGCCGAGGCCGCTGACCCGGTCCGACCGAATCACGAACGAGGCCGCCCCCCATCGGGGCGGCTTTTTTCGTACGCGCCATAGCCGGGAACGTCCGAGCGGAGCGCACGCACGAAGGACAGCAAGCGGGCCCCGCGCCTAGGAACGGCGGAGGCCCGGAGCGGGACGGCAATTGGGTCGCCTAGCGCATGACCTCGCCCTCGATGACCTCGCCCTCGATGGCGGCGGCCGGCGGCCGCGGGCGCGGCGAGGACGACACCGGCTCCTCGTCGATCACCACGATCGGGTCGCCCGGGTGCACGCGCACGTGGCGGGCGCCGAACAGGTCGGACGCGGCGGCGCCACCCACGCGGCGCTCGGCGTACCGCTCCATCTGGTGGCGGGCCAGCTGACGGCCCGGCGGCAGCAGCAGGAGCAGACCGGCGACCGACGACACGAAGCCCGGGACGGCCAGCAGCAACGACCCGAACAGCCCGACGAGGCTGTGGGACACCTCACGGCCCGGCGGGCGTCCCTCGACGGCGGCGGCCTGGAAGCGGCGCCAGCCCTTCATGCCCTCGCGGCGCAGCAGGGCCAGGCCGGTGAGGCTGGCCGCGACGCCCAGCAGGATCGCCCACAAGCCCCCGATGGCGTGCACGACGGCGATGAAGACGACGATCTCGACAACAGCCAGCGCGGGCAGCAGCAGCGGTAGCAGGGCAAGGCTTCGACGGCGCATGCGGTCCCTCCGTGTCAATCGACCTCAAGCATGACACGCAGCGGCGCGGTCACGGCCAGGTCGAGCCCTCGGCGGCACGCTTGCCGAACCGCTTGCGCAGCACCTCACGGCGGGCCTGCAGGCCCCACACCGTGACCCTGAGCAGCTGTTCCTTGAAGATGTTGCCGCTCATCTTGCTGACGCCGTGTTCGCGCTCGGTGAACGTGATCGGCACCTCGGCGATCCGGAACCCGGCCTGATAGGTGCGCCAGGCCAGCTCGACCTGGAAGGAGTAACCGGTCGAGGCGACCGTTTCGACGTTGATCACGTCGAGAACGGGCATCCGGTAGGCACGGTAGCCACCGGTCGCGTCCTTGAACGGCATGCGCAGGGCCATCCGGATGTAGATGTTGCCGCCGCGCGAGAGCAGCAGCCGGCGCATCGGCCAGTTCCGCACGCTGCCGCCGGGGATGTAGCGGGTGCCGAGGACGGCGTCGGTGTCCTTCAGCGCGTCGAGCAGCCGCGGCAGCTCCTCGGGGGCGTGGGAGCCGTCGGCGTCCATCTCGACGACCGCGTCGTAGCCCTTGTTCTTGGCCCAGGCGAACCCGGCCTTGTACGCGGCCCCGAGCCCTTCCTTGCCCGCGCGGTGCAACACGAAGATGTGGTCGTCGGCGACACCCAGCTCGTCGGCGATCGCGCCGGTGCCGTCGGGGGAGTTGTCGTCGGTGACGAGGATGTCCGCCTCGGGGACCGAGCTTCGCACCCGCTCGGTGATCAGGCGGATGTTGTCCGCCTCGTTGTAGGTCGGGATCACCACCAGGACCCGCCCCACCCCGGGGTAGCCTTCCGCCTCGCTCACCGTGCCTCCGCATCGTCGTCCGTCGTACGCCGGCGGCGACGCAGCGGAAGCGCACCGGCCAGGGCGAGGACCGCCAGTGCGGTCATCGCCATCTCGGGCCAATGGCCCAAACGAGTCGCCAGCGTAGTCGTTCCGCCCAGCCTCATGTCACGCACCATCACCGCGCCGACGTTGAAGCCGCTCGAGTCGTACACCTGACCGGCCGTGCCGGCGAAGGCGGACACCCCGACCGTGGACACCATCAGGGCCTCCCGCCCGTGCTCGACGGCGCGCAGCCGCACCATGGCGAGCTGCTGACGGGCCTCGGCCTCGTTGAAGGTCGCGTTGTTGGTCTGCACCGCGAGCACCTGCGCCCCTCCCGTCACAGTGTCGCGGACCACATCGTCGTACGCCACCTCGAAGCAGATCACGTCGCCCACGGTCACCGCGCCGCTGTCGATGACGCCGGGGTGGTCGCCGGCGAGCATGTTGCGCACCAGGTCGACCTTGTCGGTCACCATCCGGGCGATCGTGCGCAGCGGCACGTACTCGGCGAACGGCACGGGGTGGCGTTTCACGTACGTCTGGCCGAGGTCGGGCCCGGTGCCGGGGTTCCACAGGATGCCGGCGTTCTTGATGTCGCCCGGGGTGTCGGTGCGCAGCACGGTGCCGACCAGGATCGGCGCCCGGATCAGGTCGGCCGCCCGGGAGATCTCGGCGGCGGCGTCGGCGTTGCGCAGCGGGTCGATGTCGCTGGAGTTCTCGGGCCAGACGACCAGGGTCGGCTGCTTCTGGCGGCCGGCGGCGACCTCGGCCGCGAGCCGTTCGGTGGCGGTGACGTGGTTGTCGAGCACGGCCCGGCGCTGGGCGTTGAAGTCGAGCCCGAGCCGGGGCACGTTGCCCTGCACGACCGCCACCGTCGCGGTCTCGCGGCCCGGCTGGGCCACCGGCGCCAGCAGCGGACCGGCGATCAGCGCGGCCGCGGCCAGCGCGAAGCCGAGGGCCGGGCCGAGCGGACGGCGGGTGTGCGGTCGCCGCGAGCTGGGCCGCCACGCGCGCCAGGCCAGCGCGACCAGGGCGCCACCGGCCGCGGCGACGGCGAAGGTGACCAGCGGGGCGCCCCCGTAGGCGGCCAGCCGCAGCGCGGGCCCGTCGTCCTGGCTGAAGGCGAGCCGCCCCCAGGGGAAGCCGCCGAACGGGGCACGGTCGCGGGCCGCCTCCTGAGCCACCCAGAGCAGGCCCAGCAGGAGCGGCCACAGGGCGCGCCGGCGGTCGGCCAGGGGCGAGAGCCAGGCCGTGGCCAGACCCAGCAGCCCGAAGTACGCGGCCTGGGCCAGCGACAGCAGCAGCCAGGGCAGCCACCCGGCGGCGAACGTGGTCCACCACAGCAACGGCAGGAACAGCACGAGCCCGGCCAGGAAGCCGAGCCCGAACGCCGGGCGCAGCCGCCGCCGGTGGGTCGCCCCGGCCAGCAGGGCCACGCCGACCGGCGAGAGCCACCACAGGCCGTACGGCGGGAGCGCGAGCAGCAGGGTCAGCCCGGCCAGCACGGCCAGCACGGGCGCGACCCGCCGCGGCACCGGCCGGGGCCCGGAGTTGTGCGCCGTGACCTGCGGCGCAGCGGGGGGCTGCAACGTCATCTCCACGCGCGAGAGGCTACCTCGCGACACCTGAGCGGAAACGGACAGTCGGGGCGGGCGGGGGCATCGATAAGGAAACAATCGATGCGGGCCCCACCGGAAAAGCGAGGCGCGGCCCCGCCCCGGGACCGCGCCTCATGTGCACCACACCCCGGGCACGGCCGGTGGACCGCGGGGAGTTCCCGAACGCCTTCGGACCGACATGCTCCGCGCCGGCTGCGCGGGTCACGCCGTTGTCTACTGGCGCCCGTTCCCTCCTCATGCCCACCGCGGACGTGATCTTTCCGCGTCGCCCCGCCGACCCCCGCCCCCTGGACCTGGCTGAACGCGCGACCCCTGCGAGGACTGCGGCCAGTGGGCGGAGGAACGAAGCGAACAGCATCGCTCCCGTGCTCAGGATTCGACGACGGTACGTCCGTCCCCCGCGGTGCTGTCAACCGGCGTCCCGGTGCTCGGGCGTGTCGCGTTTCCCGGCGTGTCATGTCACCTACCCGTTCGGGCTACAGGCTGTTCACCAGGGTGGCCGCGGCGTCACGATGATCGATCGACAACAGCCCGGCGGCGGCCAGGACGTACTGCTCGTCGACGACGGCGCGGGCCGAGGTGGGCGCGACCCAGCCGCCGGACTGGTCAGAAAGCACCGCGTCCAGCACAAACCCTCCGCCCCCGTGCCGCAGCACGCCCCCGGATCCGACCACCAGCCGCACGTCCCGCAGATCCCGGCCGCCCGTACGGGGCTGACCAGGACCGGACGAGTGGCCCCGCGCGTGACGCCGTAGCGCGACCGTGGCGGCGGCCGCGGCTAACTCATTGTCACCCGATGGAAGTCCGGATTCCGGCAGTGCCAATTTCTCGGCCACAGCGGCCGCGCGCGTGCCGTCGGCACTCACCGCGACGCCGAGATCACCCTCCACGGTGCGGGAGCGCCACAGCGTTCCCGCCACGTCGCGCCGCGGCCCCGATTCGCTCTCGGCGTCGGGCACCAGAGCCGAATACACGTCCGTGGTCGCCCCGCCCACGTCCACCACCAGGACACCCGATCCAGTGCTGTCAGCGAGCAGCTCAACCCCCGCGAGGACCGCGTCCGGGGTGGCCGCCCGGACCAGCGAGGCGAACCGGGAGCCCCGCGACAGCCGCTTGCCGCCGATGACGTGCCGCAGGAACACCTCGCGGATGGCCGCCCGCGCCGGGGCCGGATCGAGCACACCGATCCGGGGCAGCACGTTGCCCGTGACGGTCACCGGGACGCGGCGTTCGGTCAACAGCGCCGCCGCCTCGGCGCGGACGTCCGCATTGCCCGCGACCACGACCGGCGCGCGCAGTCGCGAGGCGCCGAGCCGCCGGGCGTTGTGCAGCAGCACCTCGCCGTCGCCGCCGTCGGTCCCGCCGGCCAGCAGGATCACATCCGGCCGGGTTTCGCGCAGGGCCGCCACCGCCCGGCCGTCGAGCAGCCCCGCCGCCACGTGCACGACGCGGGCGCCCGCGGACAGGCCGACCCGGTGCCCGGCCTCGGCGGTGACCAGCGACTCGTAGCCCACGACAGCCAGCCGCAGCCCGCCGCCGGCCGACGAGCAGACGTACATCTCGTCGGCCGGCCCGACCGCCGCGACGGCCTGATCCAGGCCGGTCAGCACGTCACCGCTCGTCGTGGTCGGCACCTCGGCCCGGCGCACGAGCCGCCCCGCCGACAGGTCGATGAGGGCGGCCTTCGTGTACGTGGACCCGACGTCGACGCAGACGGCGGTGCTCACGCCTTCGGCGGGACGACAACCGTGCCCGTCGCGGTCACGGCGACGATCGGCTCGTCCAGGACGGAAGCGGCCGACCCGCCCGTGCCCCGGCACACCACCCGCGACTCGAACGCGATGGTGCGCGACCGGGTGCCCATCCGCACGACGGTGGCGACGATCTCGAGCACGTCGCCGGCCTGGATCGGGGCCTTGAACTGCACGTCGTCGTACGAGGCGAAAAGCCCCTCGTCGCCGTCGAGCTGGATGCAGACCTCGGTGGCGACGTCGCCGAACAGGCCGAGCGAGTAGGCCCCGTCGACCAGGTTGCCCGCGTAGTGCGCGTGCGAGTAGGGGACATAGCGGCGGTGGGTCACTGCGATCACGAGGAGCTCCCGACGAGGGCGTGGACGAGGTAGGAGGCGACTTCGCGCGGGGTGGTGCCCCGGCTGAAGATCCGGTCGACGCCGAGCTCGCCGGCCATCAGCTCGTCGAAGCGCGGCCCGCCGACGATCAGAAGCGGACGCTTGCCGGCCGGCAGGGCCTCCCGGAAGGCCGCCGACATGGCCCGGGTGTTCTGCAGGTGCGCGTCGCGCTGGGTGACGACCTGGGAGACGAGCACGGCGTCGGCCTTGCGCTCCCGGGCGGTCTCGACCAGGTCCGGCACGGAGACCTGGGCGCCCATGTTGGTCACCGACAGCTCGCTGTAGTACTCCAGGCCCTTCTCCCCCGCGATGCCCTTGAGGTTGAGGATCGCGTCGATGCCGACGGTGTGGGCGTCGGTGCCGATGCACGCGCCCACCACGTTGAGCCGCCGCCGGAGCCGCCGCTTGATCGTGGCGTTGACCTCCTTGGCGCTCAGCAGCGGGTAGTCCCGCTCGACGACCTGCACCTTCTCGGTGTCGACGAGATGGCTGACCTTGCCGTAGACGACGAAGAACGTGAACCCGTCCCCCATCGGCCTGGCGTGCACGAGCAGCGCCGGGTCCATGCCCATCTTGTTGGCGAGCTGGACGGCCGCGCCCTCGGCCCGCTTGTCGTGCGGGATCGGCAGCGTGAACGACAGCTGCACCATCCCGTCCCCGGTGGTGTCCCCGTAGGGCCGCACGATGCTCATGCTTCCAGGGCCTCCGTGACGGGGTTGTAGTAGTCGTCGTCGTGGCGGGCGACGCCGTCGAGGCCCTTGCCCCGGTCGGCGGGCCGCTTCATGATCCCGAACGTGCCCTCGGCGATGGCCGTCAGCAACGAGTCGTCGACGATCTTCGCCAGCAGGTCCACGGCCTCGCCGAGCACCTCGTCGGCGCGCTGCTGGATGAAGCCGCCGGGCGCCGGCGCGAAGTCCTCGTGCAGGTTGCCGGCGCCGGTCAGCACGTAGCGGACGTTCTGCAGGGCGATGTCGCGGTCGGACAGCCACGGCGTCACCACGGCCTCGGTCATCATGCCGACCAGCAGGATGCCCTGGCCGGTGAGCGCGCCGACCAGGTTGAAGAACCCGTCGAGCAGGTTGCCGCGGAACACGTCGCCGGTCATGTGCTTGGTCGGCGGCATCCACTTGAGCGGCGCGTCCGGGAACAGCTCCCGGGCCAGCAGCGCGTGCGCCAGCTCGAGGCGGAACGACTCGGGCAGCTCGGGATTGATCTCGAAGGCGTGGCCGAGGCCGAGCTGCCAGTCCTCGAGGCCGGCCTCGTGCGCGAAGAACTCGTTGAGCAGCTGCGACACCGTCACCGTGTGGGCCGCCTCGACCGCGTCGGCCGTGGTCAGGTAGTTGTCCTCGCCGGTGTTGATGATGATGCCGGCGCGGGCGTGGACCTGGCGGCTGAACCGCTGGTCGACGAAGGTGCGGATCGGGTTGATGTCGCGGAACAGGATGCCGTACATGCTGTCGTTGAGCATCATGTCGAGCCGTTCCATGCCGGCCAGCGCGGCGATCTCGGGCATGCACAGCCCGGACGCGTAGTTGGTCAGGCGCACGTACCGGCCCAGCTCCCTCGACGTCTCGTCCAGGGCGGCCCGCATCAGGCGGAAGTTCTCCTGGGTCGCGTACGTGCCGGCGAAGCCCTCGCGGGTCGCGCCCTCGGGCACGTAGTCGAGCAGCGACTGACCGGTCGAGCGGATCACCGCGATGACGTCGGCGCCGGCCCGCGCGGCCGCCTGGGCCTGCGGGATGTCCTCGTAGATGTCGCCGGTGGCCACGATGAGATAGATCCACGGCCGCTGCTTCGGGTCGCCGAGGCGCTTGACCAGCCGCTCCCGTTCGGCCCGGCGGCGGTCGACGATCTTCAGGCCGCCGCCCGTCGCGCGCTTGGCCGCCCGCTTGACCGCCGCGACTTCGGAACGAGACGACGGCACGTCGAAGCGGACCGCGCCGGCCGCCGCCTTCTGAGCCAGGACCGTGATGTCGTCGACCCCGGTGCTCCGCATGGCGTGGAACACCGGGACCGCGACGCCGTGCCCCAGCCCGACGTCGGCCCGCACCGCGTCGACGAGGCGGTTCACCCAGGGGATGCCGTCCTGATCGGCGCCCTGCACACCGGCCAGCCGCAGCACCGCCCGCTCCACCGACACGGTGGTGTGCGAGCGGGCCAGGTCGACCACGGGCTGCCCCGCCTTCGCGGCGAGCCGGCGCGCCGAGCGCACCACCCGCGGGTCCAGATCAAGCTTGGACGCCACCCCTGCTCCTCACTTCGTCAGACTTCGTGGATCGTTTCGCCGTGCAAAGTCGTGCGGCGGCACACCGGGGACGCGCCGTCGAGAACCGGCAGACCCTCCCGCACGCCGGCCGGGGTCTCCCAGACGGCGAAGGTGGCCGACTGCCCCGGGGCCAGCACACCGGCGTCGCCGACACCGGCCGCCCGCCAGCCGCCCCGGGTCGACGCCGCGAACGCCGCCCGGACGCTCATCCGGAAGACCGGGTTGCGCGGGGTCACCGCCGCCGCCACCATCGCCCACGGGTCGAGCGCGGTCACCGGCGAGTCCGACCCGAAAGCCAGCTGAACCCCGGTGGCGTGCATCGCCCCGATCGGGTTGGAGGCCATCGACCGCTCGACGCCCAGGCGCTGCGCGTACATCCGGTCCGGGCCGCCCCACAGCGCGTCGAAGACCGGCTGCACCGAGGCGATCACCCCGAACTCGACCATCCGCGCGATCATCGGCTTGTCGATCAGCTCGACGTGCTCGACCCGGTGGTGACCCGCGCGGACCGCGTCCACCCCGACCGACCCGGCGGCCAGCGCGAAGCCCTCCAGGACGGTCTCGATCGCGGCGTCGCCGATCGCGTGGAAGCCGCCCTGCACGCCGACGGTGATGCAGTCGAGCAGGTGCTCGGCCGCCTGCTCGGCGGTCACGAACGCCTCGCCGCAGCCCCCGCTCGTATAAGGCGTTCGAACCGAAGCCGTGGCGGAACCCAGAGCGCCGTCGGCATAAAGATCACCAGCCGCCCCGACCGCGCCCAGCTCCTTGGCCTTCACAGCGCCGCCGAGCTCGCCCCAGTAGCCGAAGACCTGGGGCAGGCCCCGGCCGCCCAGCGCCAGCAGGGACGTGAAATCCGCCTCGCTGGACGTGCCGGGGCCGCCGCACTCGTGCACGGCGGCGATGCCGAGGGAGGCGGCCTTGGCCAGCGCGGCCCGCTGGGCCGTCGTCCGCTGCGCACCGGTCAGGGCGTTCAGCGCGATGGCGCGTACGGCATGGTGCTTGTCCTCCTTGACCAGGCTCTCGCCGACCGGCAGCCCGGCCGCCGCGAGCAGCGCGGTCGAGGCCAGGGCGGAGTGCACCGAGGCCTGCGAGAGGTAGACGCGACGGCCCCCGGCGGCCCGGTCGAGCTCAGCCGAGGTCGGCAGCGTCTGGTCGGCCCAGGTCGACTCGTCCCAGCCGTGCCCGTGCACGACGCCGTCGGCCGGGCGGGTGGCGGCGAACCGCTCGACGGCGGCCAGCAGCTCGCTCCGGGCGCGGACGTCGGCCAGGTCGAGACCGTCGATCGCCAGACCGGTGTCGGTGGCGTGCAGGTGCGCGTCGACGAAGGCCGGGGTGACCAGGCCGTTCTCCAGGTCGACGGTGCGGTCGGCGGACGGGGCGTCGGCAGCGTCGCCGAGCCACGCGATCCTGCCGTCGCGAACCAGCATGGCGGTGGCCCGCGGGTCGGCGGCGGAGTAGAAGCGGCCGTGGGTGTAGAGCACCTCAATCATGAGCGTCAGTCTCTCGCGAGACGCGCCTCGAAGAGAGACCGGACCGCCGGGACGCGACGGAGCAGATCCACGGCGAACTCGGCGTGACCGGGCACGTAGCCGTTGCCGATGAGCATCGTCACGTCGGCCGCCAGGCCCTCGGCGCCCAGCGCGGCCGCGGGGAAGCTGGTGGCCATCGAGAAGAAGATCACCGTGCCGCCGGGCGCCGTGGCCAGGATCGCGCCGTGCTCGCAGCCGGGCACGTCGACGCAGACGACGGTGATCGTTGCCGGCTCCCCCACCGCCGCCGCGACCTCGACCGGGTTGCGGGCGTCCGCGATCGCCACCTCGTCGGCCACCCCGGCGGCGCGGAGGAGGCCGGCCTCCTCGGCATTCCGGACGATTCCCACCGTACGGGCGCCGGCCATCCGTGCCGCCGCGAGCGCAAGCGAGCCGCTCTTGCCGGCGCCGCCGAGGACCGCCACCCGGGGATGCTCGTATTCGGCGACGATCCGGTCGGTGAGCGCGGGCGCGCCGCACACGTCGTAGACGGCCAGCGCCAGTTCAGGGGCGAGATCGTCGGGCAGCACGCCGACGATCGAACGGCCGAACAGGATCGCGGTGCCCTCGGCCGGCACCTGCTCGCTGCGGCCGTCCCAGTTCCTGAGGGCGTCGGTGATCCGGAGCGGGGTCAGGGTCAGCGAGACGAGGGTCGCCACGCGGTCGCCGGCCTTCACGCCCAGCGGCGACGAGAGACCGACCTCGTCGACGACGCCGATCAGCATGCCGCCCGAGCCGGTGACCGGGTTGTGCATCTTGCCCCGGGCGCCGACGATCTCGAGCACCTCGGCCCGGATCGCGTCGCCGTCGCCGCCGTGCTTCTCGGACAGCTGACGGAAGCTCGCCGCGTCGAGATTGAGGCGTTCCACCCGTACGCGAACTTCGTCCTTGCGGATGGCGGGGCTCGCATCGAGACGCCAGGCGGCCTGCGGGAGCACGCCGACCGGCTCCAGAACCCGTTCAAGACCGACAGAAGACGTCATTCGCCCCACCTTTCACAGCAATTCGTAGATCTGGGACCGCATGTCTACCGTAAATCCTACGGGCAGATGGTTTCTAGGCCGGAAATCCTCCAGTAGCGTGATGTTGTCCGAACGATCGATCAGGGAGGCCCCGTTGACCCAGCCCGCCGGACAGCCGTACGAATACCACCGCCGCCCCCTGGTCGAGCCGGACTGGACCCGGTTCCCCGGCTGGCGCGACGTGACCGAGGCGCAGTGGCAGTCCGCCCAGTGGCAGCGGGTCAACTGCGTCAAGAACATCAAGCAGCTGCGCGCCCTCATGGGCGACCTGCTCGACGAGAGCTTCTACACCGACCTCGAGACCGACCAGAAGCGCCTGGCCACGATGTCGATGCTGATCCCGCCGCAGATGCTCAACACCATGGTCCCCGACCGGGCGCCCGACACGGAGTCGTTCTACGCGGATCCGATCCGCCGCTACATGCTGCCGGTCGCCACCGACCGCCACCTCGACTGGCCGTCGCACCCGCACGCCACCCGCGACTCGCTGCACGAGCACGACATGTGGGTCGCCGAGGGCCTCACCCACCGCTACCCCACCAAGGTGCTGGCCGAGCTGCTCTCCACCTGCCCGCAGTACTGCGGGCACTGCACGCGCATGGACCTCGTCGGCAACAGCACGCCCACGGTCGACAAGCTCAAGCTGTCGCTCAAGCCGGTCGACCGGTACGACGCCCACCTGGCCTACCTGAAGGCCCACCCCGGCGTACGTGACGTGGTGGTCAGCGGCGGCGACGTGGCCAACGTGCCGTGGAAGCAGCTCGAGGCGTACCTGATGGGCCTGCTCTCGGTGCCGACGGTCCGCGACATCCGGCTGGCCACCAAGGCGCTGATGGGCCTGCCCCAGCACTGGCTGCAGCCCGACGTCGTCGAGGGCCTGCACCGGGTGGCCATCACGGCCCAGCGGCGGGGCGTCAACCTGGCCGTGCACACCCACGTCAACCACGTGAACTCGCTGACCCCCCTGGTCGCCAAGGCCACGCAGACGCTGCTCGAGGTCGGCGTGCGCGACGTCCGCAACCAGGGCGTGCTCATGCGCGGCGTCAACGCGACCACGGCCGACCTGCTCGACCTCTGTTTCGGGCTGCAGGGCGAGGCCGGCATCCTGCCGTACTACTTCTACATGTGCGACATGATCCCGAACGCGGAGCACTGGCGGGTGCCGGTGTGGCACGCCCAGCAGCTGCAGCACGACATGATGGGCTACCTCCCCGGCTACGCGACCCCGCGGATCGTCTGCGATGTGCCCTTCGTCGGCAAGCGGTGGGTGCACATGGTGTCCGAGTACGACCGCGAGCACGGCATCTCGTACTGGACCAAGAACTACCGCACGTCCATCGAGCAGGACGACGACGAGGCGCTGTCGAAGCTGTACGCCTACTACGACCCGATCGACACGCTGCCCGAGTCCGGTCAGGACTGGTGGCGCAAGCAGGAAGCCGCGGCATGACAGAAGGGGCCCCCGCTCGGGGGCCCCTTCTGCGCGTCGACTGTCAGCTGAAGGCGTCGCGGACGTCCTTGCCGGCGTCCTTCACGTGCTCGCCGGCCTTCTTCGCGTGCGCCCCGGTCTCCTGAGCCTGCCCCTCGGCGACGAGACGCTCGTTGTCGGTGGCCCGGCCCACGGCCTGCTTCGCCTTGCCGGAAAGCTCTTCCGCCTCGTTCTTGACCTTGTCGGTGAAGCTCATTGCTCTCGAACCTCCGTGGTTTTTCGGCGTGCTTCAGGGGTGCCCGTCCGTCCGTGCCCCGAAACACAACCGGCCCAGCATCCTAGGAACCTAGTCCGAGGTTGATATATAAGATCGCCGTTGTGACTGATCGCGCTGCACACGCGAACTCCTTCGGACCGGCCGCCGCGACCTACGAGCGAGGGCGGCCGTCCTACCCGGCGCAGGCCCTCGACTGGCTGCTGCCCGGCGGACGTCCCCGCGTGATCGACCTTGGCGCCGGCACCGGCAAGCTGACCCGCCAGATCGCCGGCCGCGGCCTGCCGGTCACCGCCGTCGAACCGTCCGCGGGCATGCTGGACCAGTTGCGCCTCGCCGCGCCCGGGGTGCCCGCCGTGCTGGGCAGCGCCGAACAGATCCCGCTGCCCGACGCCTCGGCCGACGCCGTCCTGGTCGCGCAGGCCTGGCACTGGGTCGACCCGGTCGCCGCCGTGCCCGAGATCGCCCGGATCCTCTCCCCCGGCGGTCGCCTCGGCCTGGTGTGGAACGTGCGCGACGAACGGGCCGGCTGGGTCCGGCGTCTCGGCGAGATCATCGGCCGCCCCGAGCAGGACCGCGACACCACGGTGGGCGCCCCGTTCGGCCCGGTCGAGACGGCGACCTTCGAGTGGACCGAGCTGATCGGCCCGGAGCGCCTGATCGACATGGTGTCGTCGCGCAGCTACGTGATCCTGCTGGAGCCGGACGAGCGGGCGGCCCTGCTCAGCGAGGTGCGCCGGCTCATGGCGACCCACCCGGATCTGGTCGGCCGCACCGAGTTCACGCTTCCCTACGTCACCGAGTGCGCCCGGGCGACGCTGAGCTGAGGCCTCAGTGCACCTCGGCCGGGGCGGCGCCCGGGGCGATGCGGGGCGGCCGGTTCTCGTACGGCGTGGACAGCACGACCGTCGTGCGGGTGGTGACGTTGGCCGCGGTGCGGATCTCCTGCAGCAGGCGCTCGAGGTCGGCCGGGCTGCCCACCCGGACGAGGAGCATGTAGAAGTCCTCGCCGGCGACCGAGTAGCACGAGTCGATCTCGGGGAGGTGGGCCAGGCGCTCGGGCGCGTCGTCGGGCTGGGACGGGTCGAACGGTCGGATCGCCACGAACGCGGTCAGCGGCAGTTCGAGCGCCTCGAACGAGACCTTGGCCGTGTAACCGGCGATCACGCCACGCTGTTCGAGACGGCGCACCCGCTGGTGGACGGCCGACACGCTCAGCCCGACCCGCTCGGCGAGGTCGGTGTAGGACAGGCGGCCGTCCGCGGTGAGGGCGCCCACGATCGCCCGGTCGATCTCTTCCACGGGCGCCACCCTACCCAACCGGTCCGCCGCTACGACGCGTCCTTCTCGGTGTCGGCCAGCAGCTGCCGGGCGGCCGCCTCGTCCTCCGGGTTGACCTGCACCTGCACGCCGTCGGTGACCGCCAGGGCGGGGTCGAGACCGCCGGCGTCGTCGGCGATCGCGACCGCCCGCAATCCGTTGCTGCGCAGCAGGCCGACGGCCAGGTCGGCCTCGATCTGGGAGCCGACCACCGCGACCGTCACACCTTCGATGTTCTCCATGGCGACCAGCATGGTCGTTTCCGGGCGCGCCCGCACCCGTGACGCGCCCGGGTCACACCCCCTTGACCAGAGCGCGGCTGATCACCAGGCGCTGGATCTGGTTGGTGCCCTCGACGATCTGCAGCACCTTGGCCTCGCGGAACCACCGCTCAGCCGGGTGGTCGCTGACGTAGCCGGCCCCGCCCAGCACCTGCACGGCGTCGGTGGTGACCCGCATCGCGGCGTCGGTCGCGAACAGCTTCGCCTTGGCCGCCTCGGTCGAGAAGGGACGGCCCGCGTCCTTGAGCCGGGCCGCCGACAGCAGCAGCGCGCGGGCCGCCGAGACCTGCGTCGCCATGTCGGCCAGCATGAACCCGAGGCCCTGGAACTCGGCGATCGGGCGGCCGAACTGCTCGCGCTCCCTCGCGTACGCCACGGCGTAGTCGAGCGCGGCCTGGGCCAGCCCGACCGCGCAGGCCGCGATGCCGAGCCGCCCGGCGTCGAGCGCCTCCATCGCGATGGCGAAGCCGCTGCCCTCCGCGCCCACGAGGCGGTCGGACGGCAGGCGGCAGTTGTCCAGGACGATCTGCGACGGAGCCGACGAGCGCAGGCCCATCACCCGTTCCGCCTTCTGGGGTTGGAGGCCCGGCGTGCCGGCGTCGGCGATCAGGCACGAGATGCCCCGGGGGCCCGGTTCCCCCGTACGGCAGAAGATGTTGTAGAAATCGGCGTCGCGCCCGTGCGTGATCCAGGCCTTGGTGCCGGTCACCACCCACTCCTCGCCCTCGCGCACGGCCTTGGTCGCCAGCGCGGCGGCGTCGCTGCCACCCTGCGGTTCGGACAGACAGTAGGCGCCGAGCAGTTCGCCGCCGAGCATGTCGGGCAGCGACTTGCGTTGCCGCTCGCTGCCGTGGGCGTAGACCGGGTAGCAGGCCAGGGAGTGCACGCTGACCGCCTCGGCGACGGCCAGCCAGCGGCCGGCGAGCGTCTCGAGCACCTGCAGATAGACCTCGTAGGGCTGGCCGGCGCCGCCCACCTCCTCGGGATAGGGCAGGCCGAGCAGACCGGAACGGCCCAGCGTGCGGATCACCTCACGGGGGAATTCGGCTCGCGCCTCGTAGGCGTCGGCTTTGCCGGCGAGCTCGCGGTCGCAGAGCTCCTCGGTCAGGGCGAGCAGGTCGTGTGCTTCTTCGGTCGGGAGCATGCGATCTACCGTCACGACGGTCAGCTTAACGGTCGTTAGGGCAGCGGCGCGACGGGCGGTCAGTATGGTGGCACGGTGACCGCACAGCCGCTGCTCGCCGTCGACGCCCCCAGCCTCTACTTCCGCGCCTTCCACGGCATCCCCGAGAAGGCCGCGCAGACCAGCGCCGGGGAGCCGGTGAACGCGATCCGCGGCTTCATGGACATGCTGGCCCAGCTGATCCGCACGCGTCACCCGGACCGGATCGTCTGCGCCCTCGACGCCAGCTGGCGCCCGGCCTGGCGGGTGGCGCTCGTGCCGTCGTACAAGAAGCACCGGGTCGCCCACGGCGACGTCGAGGTGGTCCCGCCGGCCCTCGAGAAACAGATCCCGGTGCTGCTCGAGGTGCTCAAGGCGGTCGGGATCCCGGCCTTCGGCGTCGACGGCTACGAGGCCGACGACGTGCTGGGCACTCTGGCCGCCGGCCAACCGGGCCCGGTCGAGGTCGTCTCGGGCGACCGCGACCTGTTCCAGCTGGTCGACGACGAGCGCGGCACCCGGCTGCTCTACTGCGGCCGCGGCGTGGCCAAGCTCGAGGACGCCGACAACGCGCTGGTCGAGGCGAAGTACGGCGTGCCCGCCAAGTGGTACGCCGATTTCGCGGCCATGCGCGGCGACGCCAGCGACGGCCTGCCCGGGGTGGCCGGCGTCGGCGAGAAGACGGCGGCGCGGCTGGTCATGCGGTACGGCGGGGTCGACGAGATCCTGGCCGCGCTGGACGACCCCGACGCGGGCTTCGCCCCGGGCCTGCGGACCAAGCTCGAGGACGCCCGCGACTACCTGGCCAAGGCCCTGCCGGTGTGCAAGGTCGCGCTCGACGTGAAGCTGCCGGAGTTCGACCCGGCCCGGCCCCGCGCCCCGAAGGACCCGGACGCGCTGCTGGCGCTGGCCGACCGCTGGAACCTCGCCTCCTCGGCCAAGCGCCTGGTCGACGCGCTGGCCGGTTAGAGCGTCAGCAGGTAGGTCTCTCCGGTGACCGCCTCGCCGGCGAAGCCCGGGTGCGGCGCCGCGTCGGTCAGGGCGAAGCCGCGGGAGAGGTAGATCCTGCGCGCCGCCGCCTGCCGGTCGGTGGTCCACAGCCGTACGCGCCGATAGCCGGCCTTCCGAGCAAAGCCGACGCACGTGTCGACGAGGTGCCCGCCGACGCCGTGCCCGCGCGCGTCGGGGTGCACGAGCAGCACGCGGAGCACCGCCGTGCCGTCCCCGCCGTCCACGCACAGCACGCAGCCGGCACGCCGCCCGTCGACCTCGGCGATCCACGCCGCCTCGCGCCGGGGGTCGTGGGCGGCGGCGTAGTCGGCCACGATCCGCGCCACGAGCCCCTCGAACGACGCGCCCCAGCCCCACTCCGCCGCGTACAGCTCGCCGTGGGCCAGCACCACCCAGCCGAGATCCCCCGGCTGTCCCAGTTCCCGGATCACCGTCGCCACCTCCAACTGAAACGACTGTTTCAGTTGGCATACTATGCCTCGTGTCGGGCGAGCGGCGGGAAGAGCTTCTGGAGAAGGCGTACGCCTACGTCCGCCGGACCAGCCTGTCCGAGATGTCGCTCCGGCCCGTCGCCGCGGCCATCGGATCGAGCCCTCGCGTGCTGCTCTTCCTGTTCGGCAGCAAGGAGGGACTGATCCGGGCCCTGCTGGCCCGGGCCCGCGCCGACGAGCTCGCCTCGGTCGACGGCCGCCTTCCCGACGGCGCCGACGCGGCCGGCCTCGCCGTGTGGGAGTGGCTCGCCGACCCGGCGAACGCGTCCCTGCTGCGCCTGTGGGTGGAGGCCTACGCCCGCTCGCTCGGCGCCACCGACGGCCCGTGGGCCGGATTCGCGGCCGAGACCGTGAGCGACTGGCTCGACGTGCTCGCGAGAGCCCAGCCACCGGGCGAGCGTGACTCCCCCGCCGGCCTGGCCCACCGCACAGCGGTGCTGGCCGTCCTGCGCGGCGCCCTGCTCGACGTCCTCGCCACCGGCGACGCCGGCCGGGTCACCGACGCCGTCCGCCGAGTCCTCGCTCCTTGATGTCTACGCGTGGGACGAACGGGTGGTGGGGACAGCGTCGTTCTGCCGGCCGCGCGCGGTCAGCACGTCGGCCAGGGCGGCCACCAGCGCCACCACGACGAAGCCGACCGTCAGCCACAGGGCGCCCCGGAAGGCCGAACCCCAGTCGCCCTGACCGGCGGCCAGGCGGTTGAAGAACAGCGAGCCGACGGCGGCGATGCCCATGGCCGTGCCGATGCGCTGACCGGTCTGCAGAACGGCGCCGGCGCTGCCCGCACGGGCCACCGGCACCTCGGCCAGCGTCAGCGTCTGGTTCGGGCTGATCACGAAGCCGCTGCCCGCACCCGCCACCAGCAGCGGGAGGGCAGCCGCCCAGCCGCCGCCCGAGCCGGGCACCGCGTCGAGCACGACGTCCGTGGCGACCAGACCGGCGATGACCGCGATCAGGCCGCCTACCACCATGTGCCGGCCGAAGCGGTTCACGAACCGGCCGCCCACGGCCGCTGCCACCGCCGAGCCGACCGCGAACGGCGTGATGGCCAGGCCCGCCTCGAGCGCGCTGTAACCCAGCCCGCTCTGCAGGTAGAGGGTGTAGATGAAGAAGATCGTGGTGAAGCCGGCGAAGTACAGCAGCCCGATCAGCGCGCCCAACGCGTACGACCGCACCTTGAACAAGCCCAGCTCGACCAGCGCGGTCCGCGTCCGGTTGAAGGACCGCTCCCACAGCACGAAGCCCACCAGGACCGTTAGCCCGGCCGCCGCGAGCAGCCACTTCCAGGAGCCCTGCCACTCGCGCTCCTGAACCAGCGGCAGCAGCACCAGCGTCACACCGATCCCGAGCAGGGCGACCCCGACCGGGTCCAGGCTCTCCTGCCGCTTCTGCTCCCCGGTGGGGATCCACCGGCTGCCCAGCCACACCGCGACGACGCCGATCGGGATGTTCAGGAAGAAGATCCAGCGCCAGCCGTCGGCGGGGCCGATCGCCGCGATCAGGACGCCGCCGAGCAGCGGTCCGACCGCCGTGGAGACGCCGATGGTCGCGCCGAGCAGACCGAACGGGCGGCCGCGCTCCCGGGGCTCGAACATCTGCTGGATCAGGCCGGAGACCTGCGGGTTGACGATGCCGGCGGCCGCGCCCTGCACGAGCCGGGCCACGACGAGCCACAGCGCCGACGGGGCCAGGCCGGCCGCGGCGCTGGCCAGGGTGAAGAGGATCAGCCCGGCGATGAAGACGTTCCGCCGGCCGCGGGCGTCACCGAACCGGCCCGCCGGCACGAGCAGCAGGCCGAAGGTCAGCGCGTAGCCGGAGAGCACCCACTGCAGCTCGGCCGAGCTCAGGTCCAGCTCGTTGCGGATGGAGGGCAGCGCGACGTTGACGATGCTCACATCGAGCAAGGTCATGAAGCCCGCTACCAGGGCAACGGTGAGCGCCTTCCAGCGCGTCGACTGATCCGTGGTCACGAATTGACCGGTTCCCCGTCGATGCCGGTCCAACCCGGGATCTAGTGTGTGCCGCATGACGCGCCCGTCGAGCCGTATCCTCTGGCCGAAGCGTGTGCACCCGCACCGTCCAGAAATCGGCCGATACCGACCATAGCGTGACGATCTCCGCTGCCCGGGGCGGGAGATCCGACCATTCACTCAGGCCCGGGCCCGAGAGCCCGATCAAACACGGGGACGGGCTGGTGCGGCGAGGCGAGGAGGACCGATGACGACGCGAACCGCTCGCGCCGCTTTCGGCGCCTGGATCGTGGTGCTCGCCGCGTTCTACTACGCCTTCCCGGGCAGCCACCTGGTCACGTGGGCCCTGCTGGGCTACTCGTGCGCGGCCGCGGTCGTCTGGGGCGTACGCCTGAACCGCCCCGCCCGCCGCCTGCCGTGGTACCTCATCGCGGCCGGGCTGGTCTGTTTCGTCACCGGCGACACGGTCTACAACCTGATCCTGTGGCTGGGGCACGAGCCGGCCTTCCCGGGTCCGGCCGACCTGCTCTACCTGCTGGTCTACCCGCTGATCACGGGCGCCTTCCTGCTCTTCGTACGGTCCCGGGGCGGCGCCAGCAACCGGGCCGCCCTGCTCGACGCGCTCGTGCCCACCGTCGGCCTCGGCCTGCTCGCCTGGGTCTACTGGATCGCGCCGTTCACCCGCTCCCACGAGCTGAGCTTCCTCGAGAAGCTGGTGTCGATCGGCTACCCCCTCGGCGACGTCCTGGCCCTGGCCGTGACCCTGCGCATGCTCACCACCCCCGGCCGGCGGCCCCCGGCCCTCACCGGGATCGTCGTCGCGATCGTCGGCCTGCTGATCAGCGACATCTTCTACGGCCAGTCCGTGCTCAACAGCGCCTGGTCGCTGGGCGGGCCGGTCGACCTGGGCTGGATCGTCTTCTACGCGGTCACCGGCTGGACGGCCCTCATGCCGTCGATGCGGGACCTCACCGAGAAGCTGCCCCAGCACGTCGGGGCCGAGCTGGGCACCAGCCGGATCGTCTGGATGGCCACGGCGGCGCTGATCGCCCCGGCCACCCTGTACGTCGAGTGGATGAACGGCCACGAGGTCGAGGTGGCCCGCGGCGGGGTCGTCGACGCGCCGGTCATCGCGGCCGCCGCGGCCCTCATGTTCCTGCTGGTGCTGGCCCGGGTCAACGGCCTGGCCGACGCCCAGCGGCGGGCCCGGGCCCGGGAACGGGCGTTGCACCAGGCCGGCGCCACGCTGTTCGCCGCCACCACCGAGCCCGAAGCCCTCCAGGCCATCCGCGACGGCGTCGCCACCCTGATGCCGCCCGACACGCCGTTCGAACTCACGCTGGCCTGCGACCCGGACGCGCCGGTCGAGCCCGGTCTGCGGCTGCTCACCGCGGCTGAGCTGCCCGCCGGCCTGCCCGCCGGCGACTTCACCCACTTCCTGTGCGCCACCGTGCCGGTGCCGGGCGACAACCGGACGGGCATCTGGCTGCTCGGCGGCCCCGGGCCGGTGCTGCGCGAGCTGATGCCGTCGATCGAGGCCTTCGTGGCCCAGATCGAGGTCGTCATGCAGCGCATCGGCCTGTCCCGCGAGGTCAGCCGGCGCGACAGCGAGGCCTACTTCCGCACACTCATCCAGAACGCGTCCGACGTCATCCTCATCGTCGACGGCGACGACCGGATAACCTACGCCAGCCCGTCGGCCGACACCGTGCTCGGCCACCCCGACCTGACCGGCGCGCCGCTCGAGTCGCTGATCGCGCTCAGCCACCACACCGCCCTGCACGACGCCCTGGCCGCGATCCGCGACGGACACGACCAGCACGAGGCGACCGACCTGGCCGTGCTGTGCGCCGACGGGCGGCTGCTCCAGGTCGAGTGCACCGGCCGGGATCTGCGCGAGGACCCGACCGTACGCGGCCTCGTGCTGACCATCCGGGACGTGACCGACCAGCGCCGCCTCGAGAGCGACCTGTCCCACCTGGCGTTCCACGACGGCCTGACCGGGCTGGCCAACCGCGTGCTGTTCCGCAACCGGCTCGAGCAGGCGTTCGCCGTGGCCGGCCGGGACGACGCCACCATCGCCGTGCTCTTCGTCGACCTGGACGACTTCAAGGACGTCAACGACACGCTCGGGCACGCCGTCGGCGACCAGCTGCTGGTCAGCGTGGGTGAGCGGATCGCCGAGATCATCGGAGTGGCCGACACGGCGGCCCGGATGGGCGGCGACGAGTTCGCCATCCTGATCGAGCAGAGCCCCGACGCCACCCGCGCCGAGGAGCTGGCCGCCGAGATCGTGCGGGCGCTGGCCGTACCGGTGGAGGTCTCGGACGGCATCGGCGGCACCCACATCGTCAGCGGCGCGGCCAGCGTCGGCGTGGCCACCAACCGCGACGCCGAGTCGGCCACCGAGGTGCTGCGCCACGCCGACCTGGCGCTGTACCAGGCCAAGGGCGACGACAAGGGCACCTGGCAGCGCTACCGCGGCGAGCTGCACACCGCCATGGTGCAGCGGCTCGAGACCCGTACGGCGTTGCACGAGGCCATCGACGACGAGCAGTTCGCGCTCATGTACCAGCCGATCGTGGACCTCGACGACAGCACCATGGTCGGGGTCGAGGCGCTGATCCGGTGGCAGCACCCGGTCCGCGGCCTGCTCGGCCCGTACCACTTCATCGAGGTGGCCGAGGAGAGCGGCGCGATCGTCGAGATCGGCCGGTGGGTGCTGCGCGCGGCGCTGAACGAGTTCACCAGCATGCGGGCCGGCACCACCCTCAAGTACGTCAGCGTCAACGTCTCGGCCCGCCAGTTCCGCACGCCCGGCTTCGTCGACCAGGTGCGCCAGGCCCTCGAGGACAGCGGCGCCCGCCCCGAATGGCTGCTGCTCGAGATCACCGAGAGCCTGCTGCTGCGCGACGCCGACCAGGTCTGGCACGACCTGGGCGAGCTGCGGGCGCTCGGCGTCCGGATCGCGATCGACGACTTCGGCACCGGGTACTCGTCGCTCAGCTACCTGCGCCAGATGCCGGTCGACGTGCTCAAGGTCGACAAGTCCTTCATCGACGACGTGCTCGGCAGCGAGCAGCAGCGGGCGCTGGTCGACGCCATCGTCACCCTGGCCCGCAACCTCGACCTGGCCGTGGTGGCCGAGGGCATCGAGCACGAGGGGCAGCGGACCGAACTGGCCGCGATGGGATGCCCGTACGGCCAGGGCTACCTCTTCTCGAAGCCGGTGTGGCCGCACGAGATCACGGCCCGGCCGCAGCCCGGCGTCATGTCGCCCGCAGCCTGAATTTCGGTTCATTCACTGGCAATAACGGTCAGTAGGCGGCAGGGTTCTCGGTGTGCTCGAGAATCCCGTATGGGCCGCCCTCTCCGGGCCGCAGGCCTGCTTCGCCGAGGCGTCCGGTGACGCCGCCCGCTACCGGTCCGACGTCGCGCCCTGGTGCGCCGTCGCCGACCCGGCCGACCCGTCGGCCTGGGCCGACCTGGCCACGCTGACCGATCAAGCCGCCCTCACCGCCCCGGCGCTCCGTCCGCCGGCCGGCTGGGAACCGGTGACCGTGATCCCCGGCGTCCAGATGGTCGGCCACACCATGACCGGCGTGCACGACCCCGCCGCAGTCCGCCTGACCGAGACCGACGTGCCCGAGATGCTCGACCTCGTCTCCCGGGCGAAGCCCGGCCCGTTCGGCAAGCGCACCGTGGAGCTCGGCAACTATCTGGGCATCCGCCACGAGGGCCGGCTGGTTGCGATGGCCGGCGAGCGGTTCCGGCTGCCCGGCTGGACAGAGGTCAGTGCGGTCTGCACCGATCCCGAGTTCCGCGGCCAGGGCTTCGGCGCCCGCCTCACTATGGCGGTCGCGGCCGGCATCCTCGAGCACGGTGACCTGCCGTTCCTGCACGTGGCGGCCGAGAACGCGGCCGCCATCCGGCTCTACGAACGGCTCGGTTTCCAGACCGGCCACGAGGTGGTGTTCGCGGACTACCGCCGGGTGGGCTGACTATTCGCCCAGCGCGCCGTCCGGGTCCGGCTTGGCGTGCCCGGTGTCGGCCCAGCGGTCCTGCAGGTCGCCGATCTGCTGCAGCACGTCGGCGATCTCGCCGCGCACCCGGGCGAGGCGGTTCTGCTCGTCGGCGGGCAGGCCGCCGCCGTGGTCGTGCGAGGTGAGGGTGGTCTCCGACTCCTCGAGCTCCTCGCGACGCTCGTGCAGCCGGTTGAGCTGCGACTCGTACTCGGCCTGGGTGATCGGTTCGGGTTGCATGGCCGTCCCTTTCCCTGGCGCCGGCCGTGCTGAAACTCGGCGTGAGCCGGCACACGCCGCCGTCCTGTCGTACCGGGGTGGGAGGCTCTGCCTCATGGTTAGCTTCGATCCCAAGGCCGATCTCGTCCACTATCTGCAGCAGGCGCGCGAAGCGTTGCTGTGGAAGCTCGACGGGCTTTCCGACTACGACGTCCGCCGGCCGCTGGTCTTCACCGGCACCAATCTGCTCGGGCTGGTCAAACACGTCGCGAGCGTGGAGGCGGGCTACTTCGGCGCTACGTTCGGGCGGCCGTTTCCCGAGCCGATGCCGTGGATCGAGGAGGACGCCGAGGACAACGCCGACATGTGGGCCGACGAGTCCGAGTCGCGCGAGCAGATCGTCGATCTCTACCGGCGGGTCCGGGCCCACGGCGACACCACGATCGCGGAGCTGCCGCTCGACGCGGCCGGGCGGGTGCCGTGGTGGCCCGCCGAGCGCGCCGAGGTGAGCCTGCACCGCATCCTGGTCCACGTGACCGCCGAGGTGAACCGGCATGCCGGCCACGCCGACATCGTGCGGGAGCTCATCGACGAGTCGGTCGGGGTGCGGGCCGCCCACAGCAACCTGCCGCCGGGTGACCGCGACTGGTGGGTCGCCTACCGGGAGCGGCTCGAGCGGGTGGCCCGGCTGTCGCTGCGGGAATGAGGGCGGCGGGCCCGGCGGGGCAGTTGCACGCCGGCGAGGGTGCGGGTGGCCGCCGGGCCGCGCCGGCGGCGGGGCTTGGTCTCCGGGCGGCCCAGGTGCGCCAGCAGGTCGATGGTGTCGTGGGTGCGCACGGGGTCCGGCTGCTCGCCCTCGGGGCGGGCGTAGGCGGCCTCGTCCTCCACCGGCGCGATCCACTGGCGCTCGGGTTCCGGCAGCGCCACCGGGCGGAAGCGCGGGAAGCGGTCTGCCACGGCGAGAGCGCGCTCGGGGCTGGCGAAGACCAGGGCGGCGGCCAGGTTGGCGACCGCGAAGGGCAGACCGAGCAGCAGCCAGCCCGGGTTCGAGCCGATCGATCCGGCGGCCAGCACGGCCGCGGCCACCGCGACGCTCAGCGCCGCTCCGGTGCCGATCCGGCGGATCGAGTACGAGCCGAGACCCGAGAGCCGCGCCACCGCGGTGGCACAGACGCCGGCGAGCACCACGGCGATCAGCCACGAGACGATGAGCGGCCACAGTCGCAGCCAGGTGCCGTCCTCGTCGCCGAAGAGGAACATCAGCAACGGCACGCCGATCACGGCCACCGCGAGCAGCACCACCGCGTCGACGGTCAGCACGATCGCCGCCGCCATCACGGTGTCGACGCGCGAGCCCCGTACGGACTCCCCCGCCTCGATGTCGACCATTGCCCCGCCGCCCTCCGCCAGATCCTGACGCAGGAACCTAACGTATCGACACCGGCGGTGTCTCCTCGGCCGAGGCGGTGTCAGAGCTGGCCGTGGTTGGGCGGCTGGACGTCGGCGAGTTCCCAGGCGGCCAGGTGGTGGTACTTCCAGTCGACCGGGTCGTGCACGCTGTGGGTGCGCGCGTTGCGCCAGTGCCGGTCCAGGTCGTACTTGCTCGCGGCCGAGCTCGTGCCGCACAGCGCGAACAGCTCCGACCCGGCCTCCACGGCCACCTCGCTGCCGAAGGCCTTCGCGGCCGCCACGGCCAGCGAGCCGCGGGCTGCGGTGGCGGCGTCGGCGGGCGCCAGGCCGATCTCGTCGAGCGTGCGGGCCGCGTCGGCCAGCAGAGCCTCGGCGGCGCGGACGCGGGTGGCCAGCCGGCCGTATCGGTACATGACATGCGGGTCGTCGACGGCGCGGGCGGCGCCGGCGCGTACGGCCTCGGTCGACGGGCGGGCCTTCTCGCGCAGGTAGGCCCGGGCGTCGGCCAGGGCGCCGCCGGCGATGCCGACCTCGATGGCGGCGTGCACGAGCTGGGCGCGCGCGCCGAGCTGCTGCGGCGCCTCGTAGGCGCGGGAGTAGTCGAGGGCGTGTTCGACCGGCACGCCGGTGAAGGTGGCGGTGCCGCTGATGGTCGCGCGCTGCCCGATCACGTCCCAGTCGGTGCCGACCTCGACACCGGGGGCGTCCCGCGGCACGAACGCGAGCACCAGCCGGCCGTCCTCGCCGATCGCGCTCACCGCGATCCAGGCGCTGGTCAGGGCGCCGGTGGTGTAGTACTTCACGCCGTCGAGCCGCCCGCCGGCCACCCGCGTCCTCAGATCCTGGGCGTGCTTCCCGCCCCGCTCGGCCAGCGCGTTGCCGATCCGGCGCCCGGCCAGCACCTCGGCGAACAGCCGCCCGCGCAGGTGGTCGTCGCCGTGGACGGCCACCACGTCGACCAGCAGGTAGTGCGCCTGGGGCACCTGGGCCAGGGCCGGGTCGGCGGCGGCGATCAGCCGGGTCACCTCGGCCAGCGTCGACGGGCCGAGGCCGGGGCCGCCGTCCTCGGCCGGAACGGTGATCGCGAGCAGGCCGGAGCCGTCGATCAGGGCCAGGGCCTCGCACGGAATCACGTCGGCGCCGTTGCGGTCGCGCTCGGCCGCGCCCGGGGCGAGGGCAGCGGCAAGCTCGGTGGCGGCGGCGACGGCCTCGTCGTGGGTCTTCATCACCGGCACCGTATCAGCGGCCCAGCAGCTCCAGCGTGCGCTCGTCGGGGCCGTCGTAGAAGTGGTCGATGACCTGCTGGAACGGGGCCGGGTCGCCGTCCACCCCGGCGGCTCGCGCGAACAGGGTCATCGACGAGCGCAGCTTCAGGTCGTCGGGGTAGCCGAAGATCTCCGTCGCGCTCCGCTCCGCCTTGACCAGCACGCCGGCCAGCTCGTACAGCCGCGGCCCGAGCACCGGGTGCGACAGGTAGGCCCGCGCCTCGTCGAGGTCGCGGATCGCGTAGTGCTGGGCCGTCGGGCTCGAGCCGAGACCGCTGAGCTGCGGAAAGATGAACCACATCCAGTGGGTGCGCTTGCGGCCGGCCGTCAGCTCGGCCCTCGCGTCCTCGTACGTGCCGTCCTGCGCTTCGACGAACCGGTCCAGACTCATCGGTTCAGGCTACGGCGCGACTCCCGGTCGTTGGCCTTCTGGATGGCCTCCACCAGCTCGGCCTTGGTCATCCGGGACCGCCCGGTGATGTCGAGCCGCTTCGCGAGGCCGAGCAGGTGCTCCTTGCTGGCGTTGGCGTCCACGCCGCCGGCCGTCTCGGCCCCGGTGTCCCGCCCGCCCGCGGCCTGGGCGTCGCTCGGGCCCTTGGTCTCCTTGGGCTCCCAGTGGTCGCCGACCTTCTCGAACGAGTGCTTGACGGCCGAGAACGCGGTGCGGTGCGCGCGCTCGCCCTCGCCGTACTGGTCGACGGCCGAGTCGTGCGTCTTCGCGAACGTGTCCTGGGCCTTCTTGGGCGACCGCTTCAAGGTGGCGGGCATTTCCTCGCGTGCTGGCATGTATTCGGCGTTCCCGCCGCCCGGACCGGCCAAACACGCCTC
Source organism: Paractinoplanes polyasparticus (assembly GCF_019710575.1). Classification (GTDB taxonomy): domain Bacteria; phylum Actinomycetota; class Actinomycetes; order Mycobacteriales; family Micromonosporaceae; genus Actinoplanes; species Actinoplanes polyasparticus. The sequence goes on from NZ_JAHWFK010000019.1 coordinate 143,842, forward strand.
CGCCGGTGCCTCGGAAACGGACAAAGGACGGATAAGGGACTACAGCGGGGGCTGAATCAGAAAAGACGCCGGTAAAGGCCCATAACCTCGGACAATAGGGGCTCCTGATCATTTAGGAGTCCTCCATGTCGGACGGCGAGTTCCTCCGGTACGCCGGGGCGCTGGCAGCGTCGGGCCTGCTGTTCCTGATCCTGGCCGTGCTGGGCGTCGGCCAGGGTCTGCTCCTGCGCGCGCTCGACGTGCTGGCCGGCCTGGCGTTCCTGGGGTACGCGGGCTACCTGATGGTGGTCGCGCCCGAATCGCCGTTCATGAGCTGGTTCGTCTTCGCGACGCCCGTGCTGGGCCTGGCGGTGGCCGTGATCGCCCGCCGCCGCACCCGCGCCCGGATGAAGCGGCTGGAGGAGGATCTCACTTCCCCGTACGCCGCCCCGGCCGTCACCGGCCATGCCGAGCGCCAGCCGTTCCCGACGCCGCCGCCCCCGCTCGACCCGTCAGCGCCGGCGCCCGCGCCGACGAAGCACAAGAGGTCGGACGCCCCCGCCAAGTCGACCGCGATGCCGTCCGGCCTGCCTCCGTCCGGCCTGGGCGAGAACCCGGTGGTGGCCGAGCCGCGCCCGCCCCGCCCGTCCGGTCTCCCCTCCCTGCGTTCCGAATCCGGCTCTCCTGCGCATTCCGAGCCCGGCCGCCCGCCGGCCCACGTAAGGCCCAGCTCCTCAACGCACGCCGAACCCGGTTGGTCCGCGGCGCACTCTCCATCCAGCGGCCCGCCAACGCACGCCGAACCCGGCCGGCCCTCGGCACACTCCCATCGGAGCGATCGCTCGACGCACGCCGAACCGGACTGGGCATCGGCGCACGCTCACCCGAACGATCCGTCAACACACGCCGAACCGGACTGGGCGTCAGCGCAGGCCCAGGCCGGCGGGTCGTCGACGCCGACCGAGCCCGGGGCATCAGCGTGGCGAGGCGGGAACGGCCCACTCCCGGGCCACGCCGGACACAACCCGGCCCTGCGGCCGCCGGCGCCGGGGTATGCCGAGCCCGGGTATGCCGAGCCCGGGTATCGGGCCCGCCACGGGGCGTCGGGCGACGAGACGGCCGAACACGACTACGCCCGCGGTCGGCACCGGTCCGACTCTGACTAAATTGACGGCATGGACTACCGCCGGACGTACCGCTCCGCCGCCGTGACCTTCGTCGACCTGGTGGGCCGGGTGCCCGCCGACCGCCTCGACGGTCCCGGCCTGGGCGAGTGGACGCTGCGCGAGCTGATCGGCCACACGGTCAGCTCGGCGCTGGAGCAGGTGCCCGCGGTGCTGGGCACGGCATCGTCACCCGCGCTGCGCTCCCCGTCCCTCCCCGGCGCGACCGCGGCGCAGCGGGGCGGCCCCCAGGCAGTCAACATCGAAGCTCCCGAGGGCTACTTCGCCTTCATCCGCGATGTGCCGGCCGACGTGTACGCGGCCGCTGTCGCCGCTTCCGGCGACGACGCCCGCCGGGCCGTCGACCTCCTGGACGCCGTGGGCGAACTGGCCGGCCGGGCAACCCAGGCGCTGGCCGGCGCAGGCGACGACGACGTGGTGACCACCCCCGTCGGCGGCATGCGCGTCCGCGACTGGCTCCCGACGCGAACGTTCGAACTGGTGGTCCACGGCAACGACGTGTCCGCCGCGGCCGGGGTCCCCGCCGGCTTCGACCCCGCGGCCGTGTCGGAGGCCACGCTGCTGGCCGTCCGGATCGCCGTGGCCCTGGGCGAGGCACCAACGGTGCTGAGCGCCCTGACCGGCCGTTCACCCCTGCCCGAGAAGTACTCGGTCGTCTGAGACATCACCCGGGACGCCGAGCGCCCACCGCCCCGGCCTCCGGCGTTCCGCGACTCCCCCGGTCGGGTGACGTCCCGGGTAGGCGTGATGCCCAGGCTTGCCGACTTTGCGTGATGCCCGGCTTTGCATGACGCCCCTTCGCCGGGCCATCGACGTCAGAATCTGAGCGTTCCGGCCGCGGTCTCACCGAACTGCAACCGGTCTGCACTCCACAACGGGCCGAAACACCCGAAGAGAGGGTCATGACCGACACAATGATCATCGAGCTCGGCCTGGGAGCCATGACCATCGCCGCCAAGATGTGCGCACCGGTCCTGCTGACGGCCCTGGCGGTCGGCTTCGCCATCTCCCTGTTCCAGTCGGTGACCCAGATCCAGGAAGCCACCCTGTCCTTCGTCCCGAAGGCCGCAGCAGTCTGCGCCGCCCTCCTGTTCTCGGGCAACTGGATGCTGCACGAAATGATCACCTATACGACGCAGCTCTTCGGCCGCATCCCCGAGCTGATCGGCTGACCCAGCCGTCCCACCACCCGTTCAGCGGCCGACGATGAGTTCGCGCAATCTGTGGAGGGCGTCGGTTCGCGCACCGGCCAGTGCGGGCTCGTGCTGCACCTTCGCGGCGCGCACCGGCACCGGCCGGGGCGAGCACGCGACCTCCTGATCGATGCGGTCGATGAGCTGCATCCCCCATCGGCCACCGATGACCACCATCTCGGGGTCGATGAGCGTCGCGAGTGCCGCGATCAGCCCGCCGACGGCGGTCACCACCGCGGGCGGACGTTCCTCGAGCACACGCCCGACGTCGATGGCGGTCGAGCCCGCACACCGCAGGCCCAGCTCACCGAACACCTCGATGAGCGGCATCGCCCGTCCGCCCGGACCCACCGTGATCAGGTGGGCCACCTCGCCGGCGACCCCTCGATGCCCCCGGCGCACCTCCCCGTCGCTGACGATCGCGCAGCCGAGTCCCTCGTCCAGATACACATAGGCGAAGTCGTCGACCGGCGCCGCCGCCCATTCGGCTTCGGCAGCCCAATTGACGTCGTTGTCCACATGCACAGGGCCGTCCACCCGCCCCGCCAGCACCGCCACCGGATCGATCTCGCCCAGCAGGAACGGCGCATCGGGCAACTGCAGCAGCCGCCCCGTCTGCCGATCAACCGGATCGGCCGCGCTGACCACCGCCAGCCGAGGCTTCGGCCCGGGCGAGGCGGGTCGGATCGACGGATCCACGCCGTTCGAGGGCGACTCGTGGATGGTGCCGGCTTCCGGCTGCTCACCGGCGAGTTGGCGCACCCGGTCGACCGCCCGGGCCAGCGCTGCGGTCACGTCGTCGGGCCGGGCGGGCCGGCCCAGGGGCTCCTGCGCGCGGGCCATCAGGTCGCCGTAGGCGTTGTGGCACTCGGCTACCACGCCCTCGGGGGCGATGCTGACGGCCAGCGCGGTGCCCACGTCGGGAGCCAGCGAGTAGTAGGAGCCGACCCGGCCCCGTCCCCGGCCACCGGGGGTCCGGCGGCCGGTATCCACAACCAGGCCGGCTTCGGTCAGGCGCCGGACGCTTTCTCCGGCGGTGGGCTTGGAGATGCCGGTCTCTGTGGACAACTCGGCGCGCGTCAACAGGCGATGGCGCATGAGAGCACGCAACACGTGCTCATCGGTCAGCGAGCGCAGCAACTCCTGGGAAGGCTTGGCCGGATCCACCGCGCCATTCTAGTCAAGGCTCTTGCCTGGAAAGGGCGCGGGGCCTTACCGTGTTTCCAGTAAAGGGACATGACTAGAAGGGACCCGCCATGTCGCTCCCCCACTGGGAGGAGACGCCCGCCGACCTCCCCGCCGCCATCCGCGAGGTCAAGGCGGCGCTCCGCCGGCAGATCGCCGCTTCCGGCCGTACGGTCGAGGAGGTCTTCGCCGTCGTCGAGCGCTCCATCGCCGCCGAGGTCGCCGAGATCAACGCCGCCCGGTCGCGCGGCGAGACGATCTGGCCCGTCATCTCGTACGACGACATCGAAGCCGGCACCGTCAGCGCCGCCGACGTCGCGCGACTGCGCAAGCGCGGCTGCCTCGTTGTGCGCGGTCACTTCGAGCGTTCGCAGGCCCTCGGCTGGGATGCCGGCATCGTGCAGTACGTCGAGGACAACAACTTCTTCTCCGACTACCGCGGTCCCGGCGACGACTTCTTCGGCAGCGTCGGCTCGAAGCCCGAGATCTACCCGATCTACTGGTCGCGCGCGCAGATGGAAGCGCGCCAGAGCGACCGCATGGCCCGCGTGCAGACGTTCCTCAACAGCCAGTGGAAGCACACCTCCGAGGGCGTGCAGTGGTTCGACCCGTCGCGTGACTCGCTCTATCCCGACCGCATCCGCCGCCGGCCCGAGGGCGCCGACTCCGCCGGCCTGGGAACGCACCTCGACCCCGGCACGCTCGATCTGTGGATGACGGAGGCCTATCAACAGGCCTTCCGCCACCTGTTCAACGGCGATGTGGAGAAGTACGACCCGTGGGACGCGGCCTACCGCACCTCCGGCCCGCAGTACCCCGGCTCGACCATGTGCTCGGCCTTCCGCACCTTCCAGGGCTGGACGGCACTCTCCGACATGGCGCACGACCAGGGCGTCCTGCACACCGTGCCGATCCCCGGCGCCATGGCGTACCTGATGCTGCGCCCGCTGCTGAGCGACGTGCCCGACGACGAGATGTGCGGCGTGACCGTCAACCAGGTCTTCCCCGCCACCGACAAGTGGCACGGCCTGCTCCTGGAGGCGCTGGCCGGCATCCCCGACGTCCAGGCCGGCGATTCGGTCTGGTGGCACTGCGACATGATCCACAGCGTTGCCCCGGTGCAGGACCAGAAGGGCTGGGGCAACGTCATGTACATCCCCGCCGCCCCCTGGTGCCCCCGCAACGAGACCTACGCCGCCACCGTCCGCGAGGCGTTCCTGTCCGGCTCGAGCCCGTCCGATTTCCCGGCCGAGCACTACGAGCGCGAATGGCCCGACCGTTTCACCGAGGCCGACCTCAACGAAACCGGCCGCCGCGGCCTCGGCCTGGCCTGACCGCGGCAGCCGACGGCAGCGCGGCAGGGTAGGCGGGTCGGAGTACTCCAAGTCGTCGACGAGAATCAGCCCGCCCCGCACCCGGGTGCAGACCTCGTCGGCGCACAGCCTGGACACCCAGCTTCAGCCTCGCCCGACCGCAACGCTCAATCCGGACGCCACAACCTCAGCCCCACCTGACCACAACGCGGTCGCCGCAGCCTTTTGGCCGCGGTGACCGCGCGTCGCTGTCCAGGCGAACGCGCCGAACGTCGAAGCGCCGGCACATGACACTCGGCTCCGTCGGCGCGGCTGGCTCGCGTCGTTAATCCGGTGCCCGGAGACCGGGGCGGTCAGTATTCTCGGGCGATGATCAGCGCTCGGCGGGCCACGGTGGACGACGCGGACGAGTTGGTACGGCTGCGAGGCGTGCTCTTCGGCATCGCCGACGACTCGGACGAGCACGGCTGGCGCGATACCGCCCGGCGCATCCTGTTGAGACGGCTGGCCGAGCCGGAGCCGTCCATGGCCGGCTTCGTCGTGGACCAGCCGGGCGCAAACGGGCGGCTCGCGGCCTGCGCCGTCGGCATCCTCGAGGAGCGGCTCGGCGGTCCACGCAATCCCCAAGGACGGGTCGGCTACATGTTCAATGTCGCCACCGACCCCGGCCACCGGCGCCGAGGCTATGCGCGGGCGTGCACGGCAGCGCTGATCGAGTGGTTCCAGAATCAGGGCGCCGGCCTGGTCGACCTTCGAGCCAGCGAGGATGGCCTACCGCTGTACGCCTCGCAGGGCTTCGTCCGCACCGCCGACCCCGCGATGCGGCTCACCCTGCCCCGGGCCTGACACTCCCGGCGCCGCCGCCACCATCGATCGCTTCGGCCAGCCCTCGCCGACCGGACCACGCAATCCCTCCACAGACTCTCGTGGGCGCACCATTTGGCACCGATCGGAGCACTCACGCAGTCAGCTCAACGAACGAGGTTGTCAGCATCGGCCCGGAACCGATCGGTACGGTCAGGGCCACCAGCCCGGCGAACCATCGTCGTCAGCAACGTCAGTCTGTCACGACCGTCGGCACAACCCACGGCACGAGCAGCAGGCGGACAACGCGATCAGGCTGAGGTCGTGACCGAAACCGCTCGAAGCAGCCAGCAGCCGGCTCAACAAGGCCTCGTGGCCAGAACCGCACAAAGCAGCCAGCCCGGCAAGCCTCGCGGTCAGGCGATCAGCTTCAGCAAGGCCGCATGGGTGTCACTGTCGGCGGCGGCTATGAGGCCTTGTGTTCCGCTGTGCACGGGTGAGCCGTCGAGAGCGGTCACGACGCAGCCCGCGGCCTGACACAGCGCTATGCCGGCGGCGAAGTGGACGCTGTCGCCCAGGTGCCCGTCGGTGATGTAGGCGGCCCGGCGACCGGCGGCGACCCACGCGACGGCCAGGGTGCTGGAGATGACACGCGGGCGGAACCGACCGGTGAACCCGTCGTCGAGCAACAACCGGGCCGCGCGGAACGCGGGCGCGTTCGGGAACGGCGGGTCGAGATTGAGGTCGACCAGGTTCGACGAGGCATCCGGCGCGAGCGGCTCGTCGCGCCCGCCGGTGCGGCCCCACGCGCGGTCGCCATCTGTCCAGAACACCTCGCCCGCGAACGGATCAGCGGACGCGGCCGCCACCGTGCGCCCGCCGCCGCGAAGGGCGACGTTGACCGAGACCAGCATCGTGCGCGCCGCGTAGTTCAGCGTGCCGCACAACGGATCCACGAGCCACTCGCGCTGCGGACCGACGCCATCGGACGAGCCTTCGCTGCGCCCGCCCTCCTCCCCGACGACGACGTCCCCGGGCCGAGCCTCCCGCAGGATTTCCAGAATCGCCTTCTCGGCTTCCACGTCGGCCTCGGTGGCGAAGTCCCCCGGCGCCTTGTCGAAACGCGCGAGATCGGTGCCGTATCGGTCGAGCACAACCGCAGCGCCCGCTTCGGCCGCTGCGACGGCCAGTTCCCCGTCAGTGTTCAGCACCGCCCGATCTTAAGATCTTCGCTCTTGAGCGGAACCACTCACTCACGTCGCCGTGGTGGGGTGAGCGTTCCGGGCGCGCCAGCGCCCTGCTCGCCCCGCCGCGGCCCTCGGCGTGAGCGACGATTCGCACCACCCGCCCCGCTACGACATCCGGCTCTTCGAAGTGGGCCCGCCGGGACGCCGGGATCTGCCGCAGGGTATGGATTCACCATGAACCTCGACGAGCAGCGGGCGCACATCCTGACCGGTGCGATGTATGACGATCTGACAATCGAGCTGGTTGCGGCCCGGCAGCGAACCGTCCTGCTCACCGGCGAGTACAACGACAGCTTCGGACAGCCGCCGGCCGCGCGCGAGGCGATCCTGCATCGGCTGTTACGAAACGTGGGCGCCGGCTGTCACTTCGAGCCGACGTTCCGGTGCGAGTTCGGCTTCAACATCACGGTCGGCGACCGGTTCTACGCGAACTTCGACTGCGTCCTGCTCGACGGCGGCGGGATCACCATCGGTGACGACGTGCTCTTCGGTCCGCGGGTCGGCATCTACACCAGCAATCACGCCATTGACCCGGTCGAACGCGCCGCCGGCGGCTGTTACGCGAGACCGGTGGCCATCGGTGACCGCGTCTGGGTGGGAGGCGACGTCACGATCAATCAGGGCGTGACGATCGGTGACGGGTCGATCGTCGGGTCGGGCAGCGTGGTGACGCGATCGATTCCGGCCGGGGTGATCGCCGCGGGCAATCCGGCGCGAGTGCTCCGTAAGATCACCGAGGCGGACAAGACCGGATTCAAGGGGAGCTCGTCGTGACGCGTGTCGGTGTGATGTTGCCGCGGGACCTGCCGGTGGATGAGGTGCTCGACTATGCGCGACGCGCCGACGACCTCGGCTTCGACGAGCTGTGGGTCGTCGAGGATCTGGGCTTCCGCGGCGGCATCGCCCAGGCGGGCGCGGTGCTCGCCGCGACCTCGCGGATCGTGGTGGGCATCGGGATCCTGCCGGCCGGCGCGCGCAACGCGGCCTTCGCGGCGATGGAGCTGGCCACGCTCGCGCAGCTGTTCCCCGGCCGCTTGATCGCCGGGATCGGCCACGGCATGCCCGACTGGATGCGGCAGACCGGCGCGTGGCCGAAGAGCCCGCTCACCCTGCTCGAGGAGTACACGATCGCCGTCCGCACGCTGCTGCGGGGCGAGCCGGGACCGGCCGCGGGCCGGTACGTGCAGGTGGAGGGCGTGATCATCGGCGAGAAGCCGAGCGTGGCGCCGCCGGTCGTGCTGGGCGTGCGGGGGCCGAAGTCGATCGCGGTCGCCGGCCGGGTCTCCGACGGCGTGCTGCTGGCCGAGCCGGCGGCGCCGCCCTACGTCGAGGCGTCGATCGGGCACCTGGGCTCGTCGTCCCTCGAGGTCATCACGTACGACGCCGCGGTGGTCGGCGCCGACGGCCGCGCCGCCCGCGACCTGGTGCGCCCCGGCCTGGCCTGGATCGGCGAGCCCGACTGGGCCCCCCATCTGGCCCCGATGCCGTTCGCCGACGACCTGGCAGAGCACCGCCGGACGTCAGCGGGCCCGGAGGACTTCGCCGCCACGATGCCCGACACCTGGGTCGGCGAGTTGTCGCTGGCGGGCACGCCCGATGAGGTACGCGCTCGGATAGCGGCCCGGCACGGCGCCGGAGCGACCAGCGTCGTGATGATCCCGGCCGAACCCGACCGTCTGGGCGCACTCGAACGCCTCGCACAGGTCGTGCCGCGACAGCAACCGCGCGGTGTGAGCATGCGGACCGGGGTGCCCGACCGTCTCTAACCGCGGCTGACCTGCTGCATCGCGCTGACGTAGCGATTGGTGGCGTACCGCTGGACCTGCTTCGCCACCGGGCTGCCCAGCCGTACGAGGAAATTGGCGGGCCGGCTGAAGGCCCGCAGCTGGAAACGCACCTCGCCGTCGTCCTTGAGCACGACGAAGAACGCCTCCTCGCCGCTCTCGGGGTGGCCGGGCAGCGTGCCGTAGCCGAAGCCCCGCCGGTTCGGCTCGTCGATCGTGTAGACGACGCGGCACGGGATGCTCAGGAACAGCAGTCGCAGCGTCACGTCGACACCAGGTGCGGCCGGCCCGGGAGCGTCACGAACGCTCAGACCGGCCGCGCGGTGCATCTGCCAGTGGAAAAGTCCGTCCACAGCCTTCTCGTACGTCGTACGCCCCTCGCCCAGCCGCACGTCGCGGAAGACATGGTCGTAACCGCCGGGCAGCGGTCCTTCGCGGGTCGCGCCGACCTCGGCGTACGTGAGCGCCTTCTGCATGGGATGAACGTATCCGGTCAGGTTCTGCGCAGGCGGAGCACCTCGGCCCGGGCATGCGCCACCCGAGGTGTCTCCTGCCCGCCCGCGGCCGCGATCTCCTGAGCCAGGTCGCCCGCGCTTTCGACGAGGTGACGAGCGCGGTGCCGGCTGTGGACGAGTTTGCCGAAGTGACGACGGTCCTTGTGCAGGCCGCTCACCGCGTCCAGCAGCGGCGCGTCGATCACGCCGGTCTCGACCTCGGGCGCGAGCAGTTCCCGCATCCAGGCGCGTTCCTTGGCCGAGGCCAGCCGGCGCACGACCAGCAGCGTCGCGATCGCGAGCGGCATGAGGATCAGGTAGGGCCCGACCACGACGAGGAAGGTGCTCCAGCCGAACAGGCCGGACGCGTCGTCCCACGCGAAGTGCAGACACATCGCAGCCAGGCAGGCCAGGATGCCGCGTCCCACCCGTCGTTCCCCGGGTGCGCGGCCGAGAACCCACATCACACCGGCGCAGAAGATCGCGCTGAACAGGGCGTGCGACGTGATGCCGACGAACCCGCGAATGGCCAGGATGAACAGCGAGGACTCCAGTTGGCCCACGCCGAAGCTGGAGGTCGCGTTGTTGTAGGCGTACAGGACGTCCTCGGAGACCTGGAAGCCGAGCCCGATGAACGCGCCGACGATGAAACCGTCGTACGCGCTGCGGATCAGGCGGGGCGCCAGCGCGATCAGCAGGATGAGCCCGAGGGCCTTGCTCCATTCCTCGTCGATCGGCGCGCTGAGCCCGGCGGCCCACGTGCTCGCGCCGGTCGGGCCGAGCAGTTTCGTCCAGATCTCGAGCAGGGCGGTGTTCGCCGGCAGAGCGATCCAGAACGTGGCGGCGACCGCACCCCAGACGAAGCCGGTGGCCAGCAGGCGGCCCGGCTGCGCGGTGTAGCGGTTCTGGCGGCGCAGGAAGATCAGCCACGGGATGAGATAGATCCCGAAGAACACGATGCCGCTGGTGACAGCCAGGCGGTAGGTGCCCCCGAGGGCCGGCCCGAAATACTTGATCATGCCGAGCGCGCCGGCGCCCACCCCGATGACATAGACCCAGAAGGCCGGGTTGTGCGGCTGGAAGAACTTGAAAGGGGCGCCCCAGCCGGACTCGTCGATCGCCTCGAGCTGGGCGTTCTTGGCGGTGGAGATGGTGACCGTCATTCGTTCGCCCCCGAGGTGATGCTGCGCAGGAACGTGTCGACCTCACTGGAGACCTGCTGGAACTCACCGGGTACGGCGGCGACCTCGACCAGCAGGGCCGGCGCCGCCGCCGGTTCGGTCCGCGACATCTTGAACGCCGCGAGCAACTCGTCGCCGCCGGTGCCGCTCGCACTGCGCACCACACCGACCAGTCCGGACGTCGTGGTGAACGTCGCCGGCGTGTCGGAGATGTCGGCGTCCGGGTCTTCCGAGCTGATGACCTGGTCGAGGAACTGGGCCGCGGTGCCGTTGAACGCCGCGCCGGTCATCTGAATGGTCGTGCCCGCCTTGACCAGCTTCACGTTGTCGTTGGTGGCGCTGACGCCCGTACGATCGCTGACCAGCGCCCCGTCCTCCAACTGCCAGCCGACGGGCGGCACCGCGGTCGCGCCGTCGCCCAGGTCGAGCACGTCGCCGACCTTCGTCGGGTTGTCCCAGGGCACGATCGCGTTGAGGGCCGGCCAGCCGTAGATGAGGAGAAGAGCGACCACGAGAACGAACAACGCGGGCTTCATCTGTCGCCGGTCGAGCCCGAACCACCTATGTTCGACGGGCACCCAGCCCGGTATGCCTGTACTCATGCGCACCCCCTGGACATCAACCTAGTGCTGACGACCACCGGACGCTCGGATTGACGACGGTGGTGGGAGGGAAGCAACATCCGCATGCACATCTGGCCAGGAAACCCGTACCCTCTCGGCGCCACCTACGACGGCGGCGGGACGAACTTCGCGCTCTTCTCCGAACTCGCGGAACGGGTCGAACTGTGTCTGTTCGACGAAGACGGAAACGAGACGCGTATCGACCTGCCGGAGCGGGAAGCGCTCGTCTGGCACGGCTATCTGCCCCGGATCGTGCCGGGTCAACGGTACGGATACCGGGTGCACGGCCCCTACGATCCGGCCAACGGTCTGCGCTGCAATCCCAGCAAACTTCTCCTCGACCCGTACGCCAAGGCCATCGACGGACGTAACGACTGGAACGAGGCGCTCTTCGCGTACCGCTTCGGCGATCCCCATTCGCGCAACGACGACGATTCCGCGCCGTACGCGCAGAAGTCCGTCGTCATCAATCCGTTCTTCGACTGGGGCAACGACCGGCCGCTGCGCATCCCGTTCCACCAGACGGTCATCTACGAGGCGCACGTCAAGGGCATGACCGAGCGCCATCCCGGCATTCCCGAGGACGTGCGCGGAACCTATTCGGGACTGGCCCACCCGGCGATGATCAAGCACTTCAAGGAGCTGGGCGTCACCGCCGTCGAACTGATGCCGGTGCACCAGTTCGTGCACGACAGCACGCTCGTCGACCGCGGGCTCACGAACTACTGGGGCTACAACACCATCGGCTTCTTCGCACCCCACAACGGGTACGCGTCCTTCGGCGGGCACGGCGGCCAGGTGCAGGAGTTCAAGTCGATGGTCAAGGCGCTGCACCAGGCCGGCATCGAAGTCATTCTGGACGTCGTCTACAACCACACCGCCGAGGGCAATCACCTCGGGCCGACGCTGTCGTTCCGGGGCATCGACAATCCGGCGTACTACCGGCTGGTCGAGGAGGACAAGCAGTTCTACTACGACACGACCGGCACCGGGAACAGCCTGAACGTCCGGCACCACGAATCGTTGCGGCTCATCATGGACTCGCTGCGCTACTGGGTGACCGAGATGCACGTCGACGGTTTCCGCTTCGACCTGGCGGCCGCGCTGGCGCGTGAGTTCCACGCCGTCGACCGGCTGGCCGCCTTCTTCGACCTGGTCAACCAGGACCCGATCGTCTCGCAGGTCAAGCTGATCGCCGAGCCCTGGGACGTCGGCGACGGCGGCTACCAGGTCGGCGGGTTCCCCCCTTTGTGGACCGAGTGGAACGGCCGCTACCGCGACTCGGTCCGCGATTTCTGGCGCGGCGAACCGTCGTCCCTGGGTGAGTTCGCGTCCCGGTTCACCGGCAGCTCCGACCTGTACGAGATCGACGGACGCCGGCCGATCGCGTCCATCAACTTCGTGACCGCGCACGACGGCTTCACCCTCGAGGACCTGGTCTCGTACAACGAGAAGCACAACGACGCCAACGGTGAGGACAACCGCGACGGCGAGAGCCACAACCGGTCATGGAACTGCGGCGTCGAGGGCCCGACCGACGACGCCGACATCGTCGCGCTGCGGGAACGACAGAAGCGCAATTTCCTGGCCACGCTGCTGCTGTCGCAGGGCGTGCCGATGATCGCGCACGGCGACGAGCTCGGCCGCACCCAGGGCGGCAACAACAACGTCTACTGCCAGGACAACGAGATCAGCTGGGTCGACTGGACCGAGGCCCGCAATCAGGATGTGCTGACCGGTTTCACCCGGCGGCTCACCGAACTGCGGGCGAAGCACCCGATCTTCCGGCGCCGGCGGTTCTTCACCGGCGAGGCGTTCGGCGACGACAAGGTGCCCGACATCGCGTGGTTGCGGCGCGACGGCCGGCCGATGACGGAGGCCGATTGGAACACCCGCAGCGGCATGACGATGACGGTGTTCCTGAACGGGCGAGGCATTCCGGAACGCGGCGCGCTCGGCGAGACGATCAACGACGACTCGTTCCTGCTGTTGTTCAACCCGCTCGGCGAGACGGTGCAGTTCACCTTGCCGGACCGCAGTTTCGGGCGTACGTGGGAGATCGTGGTCAATACCGCGGATCCGTTGCTGGCGGTCCGGCGGAAGACCGCGAAGGCCGCGTCGCAGCACGAGGTGATGGGGCACACGCTCGTGGTGCTACGGTGCCGCTATTAGCGAGACGCGGTTCGCCCTGTTCCCTTCGATGGGCGAATATCCGGTGTACGACGACGGCGTGTACGACGCTTTCGACGTCCGGGACGAACGGTTCCGCGCCTATGGCGACGCGATTGCCCCAGCGGTAGCGGGCAAGGTGGTGCTCGACATCGGCACCGGGCGGGACGCGCTGTGGGCCGTCGCGGCGGCGCGGGCCGGGGCTGCGCATGTCTACGCGATCGAGCGGCAGCCCGACGTGGCCGCGCAGGCGCGCTCGGCCGTGGCCGAACTCGGCGGCCGGGTGACGATCCTCGAGGGCTTGTCGACGGGCATCGACCTGCGCACGCCGGCCCAGGTGTGCGTGTCGGAGATCGTCGGGAACATCGCCTCCGCCGAAGGGGCCGTCGCCGTCCTCGCGGACGCGCGGCGGCGCCTCTGCACCGCGGACTGCCTGTGGATACCGTTCCGCATGCAGACGTGGGCGGCGGCGGTCTCGCTTCCGCAGGGCACCCGGACGCTGGCTGCCGAAAGCCGTCCGTACGTCGACAAGGTCTTCGCCGCGGTCGGCCGGCCCTTCGATCTGCGGCTGTGCCTGGGCGGCCCGGCCGCCGAGCTGCTCGTCTCGTCGGCCGGGTTGGTGGAGTCGCTGGTCTTCGACCACCGGCGCGCGCCGCCCGACGCCGACGAGGTCGCCTCGGCGCAGCTCATTGTCGAAGCCGCCGCGGCCCGGATGACCGGGTTGTTGCTGTGGAGCCGGATCGCCGTCTCGCCGGCGACGTCGTCGCGCGAGATCGACACGCTGTCCGGCGGCACGCGCGGATGGGCGCCGGTCTACGTGCCGCTCGGCGCCACCGAGGTCCGGTCCGGCGATCGTCTGGACGTCACGTGGCGCCGCAGCACCAGCGATGACGGAGTCCATCCCGACTATTGCGTGTCGGTGGCCGGGCCGGGCGCCGAGGAGCCGCTCGTGTGGTCGAGCCCGCACCACGGCGGCGGCTTCCGCGAGTCGGCCCTGCACCGGGAGTTGTTCCCGTCCTGACTTGCGCTGTCCATTGAGGCCGATGGATCGTTGGTTCATGTGGCCGCCGCCCGAACCGGACTGCTGGCTGCATCCTGCTGTCGAGGTGCGGCCCTCCCCCGTCCAGGGTGACGGCCTGTTCGCGCGGGCGCCGATCTCCGAGGGCGCAACGGTTTCCCGCCTGGGCGGACGCCTCGTCTCCACGACGGAGCTGACCGGCAAGCTCGCCACGGCCGACGGATATGTTGACTCGATCAATGTGTATCAAGATGTACACCTGGTGCTGCCGCCCGCCCGTCCGAACGGCAAGGGCAACCACAGCTGCGACCCGAACCTGTGGTGGGCCGCGCCCTACACGCTGACGGCCCGCCGTGACATCGCCGCCGGCGAGGAACTGACCAACGACTACGCCACCAGCACCGGCGTCGACGACTTCGCCATGCCGTGCCGCTGCGGCGCCGCTCGATGCCGCGGCCTGGTCACCGGCCAGGACTGGACCCGCCTCGACCTGCAACAGCGCTACGGCGACCACTGGGTGCCGGCGCTCCTGAGCCGCATCCACCGCCTCGGCTAGCGTCCGCGGTTGCGCGGATGGTTCCGGGCCACGCGCTCGTTGCCGTGCCGGTAGTTGCCGGTCAGCCGGGCCATGAGCTCCTGGGGGTCGCCCTCCTCGACCTCGGCCAGGAACCGCGCGGCCGCCGGCCCGCGCAGCACCCCCGCTGGTCGCCCATGGTGCAGCATCTCGATGTCGCCGTTCTTGCGGACGCGGTAGGTGAATCCCTCAGGCGCATTAGTCATTCCGGCATCGTGCGCGCGGTCCGGAACCCACGCGACCGATTTCCCCAGCCGTCGTCGCCTCGACCCGCACGCTCCGACATCACGGTCCCGTGTGCCGCGAGCGGCCTCAGTTCCGGGCGGACAGTCGGGCGGCGTGGCGGCTGGTGGCTGTTGCCCAGCCGGGCAGGTCGGCCGCGGCGCGTTCGGACGGGCCCACGTAGTCGGCCGACGGCCGGATGATCTTCGCTAGGCGCTTCTGCTCGAGGATGTGCGCGCTCCAGCCGGCCGTGCGGCCACAGGTGAACATCGCGGCGAGCATGTCCACGGGCACTTCGGCGAAGTCGAGCACGATCGCCGCCCAGAACTCGACGTTCGTCTCGAGCACCCGGTCGGGCTTGCGCTCCCGCAGTTCGGCCAGGGCGGCCTTCTCGAGTTCGGCGGCGACCTCGTAACGCGGCGCCCCCAGCTCGCGCGCCGCTTCCCGCAGGATCCGGGCACGCGGGTCCTCGGCGCGGTAGACGGCGTGCCCGAAGCCCATCAGCCGCTGCCCGCTGTCCAGCACCTTCCTCACGTACGCCCGCGCGTCCCCGCTCTTCTCCACGGCCTCCACCATGCCGAGAGCCCGGGCAGGCGCCCCGCCGTGCAAGGGCCCCGAGAGCGCAGCCACCGCGGCCGACAGGCACGCCCCGACATCCGCGCCGGTGCTGGCCACCACGCGCGCCGTGAACGTCGACGCGTTCATGCCGTGCTCGGCCGCGCAGACCCAGTAGCGGTCGATCGCCGCGACGTGCCGCGGGTCGGGCTCGCCGCGCCACCGGATCATGAACTGCGACGTCACGTCCGAGCCCTCGGCGACGCGCCGCTCCGGCACCGCCGGCAGTTCCTCGCCTCGGGCCGACGCCGCCACGACGCTCATGATCGCTGCCGAGGTCCGCGCCAGGTCCTGACGAGCCTCCGCGTCCCCGATGTCGATGAGCGGCCGCATCCCCAACGCGGCCGCGGCCGCCTGGGCGTCCACCCGCGCATCCCCGGTCCGCACCGGCCGCCGGGCCGGCTCCTCCGGTCCCACCGGCACCAGCGGCGACTCGAACGAGCCGTCCGCGAGCAGCCCCCACACGTCACCGAACGAGACGGCGCCGGCCAGCGAGCGGATGTCGACGCCGCGGTAGCGGAGCGCCCCACCGTCACGGTCGGGCTCGGCGATCTCGGTGTCGAACGCGACGACACCGGCCAGCCCTGGGTTCACAGTCATCATGTTGAGAGACTGGATCGCGTACATATTGACGTCAACATTGATCCAGTCAATATGAGAGCATCTGCACATGACCGCCGAGCCGCCCCGCCTGACCACCGCCGAAGTCGCCCAGCGCCTCGGCGTGCGACCAGCTACGGTCTACGCCTACGTCAGTCGCGGCCTGCTCAGCAGCCACCGCAACGCCAGCGGCAAGGGCAGCCTCTTCGACCGGGCCGAGGTCGACAACTTCCTGGCCGCACGGAAGCAACCCATCCTGCCCGGCATCCAGACCGGCATCACCCTCATCCGGAACGGCACACTGCAGTATCGCGGTCACGACGCCATCCAGCTCGCGAGCGTAGCGAGCTTCGAAGAGATCGTTGAGCTCCTGTGGACAGGCACCCGCGCCTACGTCGCCCTGCCGCCCGACGAGACCCAGCGCCGCCTGGCCGAGGCCGTGATCGCCCCGCTGCCCGCGATCGCCCGCCACACCGACCGGCTCCGCGTGGCGGTAGCCGCCCTGGCTGCCGGCGATCCCCTCCGCTTCGACACCACCCCCGCCGCCGTGACCGCCACCGCGCGCACCCTGCTCGGCACGATGGTCGCCGCGCTCCCCCACGCCACCCAGCCGGCGGGTAAACACGGCGGCCAGTCCGCCGGCAAGACGGCCCAGCCGGCCGGCACCATCGCCGAGCGGCTCTGGCCCCGCCTCACCGCCCACGAGCCGACCCCGAAGGACCACAGCCTGCTGAACGCCGCCCTGATCCTGCTGGCCGACCACGACATAGCCGCCTCCACCCTGGCGGCACGGGTGGCGGCCTCGACCCGCGCCAACCCGTACGCCGTCGTCGGCGCCGGACTGGCCGCGCTCGACGGCCCCCTGCACGGCGCCGCCAGCAGCCTGGCCTACCCCCTGCTCGCCGAGTCGATGTCGCGGCCCGACCCGATCGGCACGATCGCCGACAAGCTGCGTTCCGGCGATCCGGTGCCGGGCTTCGGCCACCGCCTCTACCCCGGCGGCGACCCGCGGGCGACGGCCCTGTTCGCGATGCTCGGCGACACCCGCGCCCGGGACGCGGCCGAGCGGCTGGTCGACATCATGCGTACGCGATCGGGCCTGCGACCGAACGTCGACCTGGCCCTCGCCGCCCTGACCATGGAGCACGGCATGCCGGCGGAGGCGGGCGAGACCATCTTCGCCATCGCCCGCACGGCCGGCTGGATCGCGCACGCCCTCGAGGAGTACGGCGACCGCCCGTTGCGGTTCCGCCCGTCCGGCGAGTACGCCACGCCGGCGCCCGCGCCCTGATCGCCGGGCGGGCCGGGCCTGTTCGAGACCGGTAAGGTCCGGGCATGTCGTCCGAAGATCCGAACAGCCTGTACCTGCTCGAAGGGCTGCACTCCACACCCGCCCGCCGCTATCTGTCCACAGAGCCGATCAGCGACGAGGTCGTCCGCGCGATTCTCGACGCCGCTGTCCGCGGTCCCAGCGGGGGCAACAGCCAGCGGTGGGCGTGGATCGTCGTCCGGGACGCGGAGGTCAAGCGGCAGATCGCCGAGTGGTACCGGGAGGGCTGGGAGAAGAACTACGGTTCACGGCGTGAACAGATTCTCCGCGCCGACGACCCGGAGGGCATGAGCGCGGCCAGCTTCCGGGCCGCCGACCATCTCGCCGCGCATCTCGAGGAGGCGCCGGTCTGGGTCTTCCCGGTGCTGCTCGGGGCTGCGCGGTCGAACAACCCGCGGCTGGGCTCCTCCATTTACGGCGCGGTACAGCAACTGATGCTGGCCGCTCGCGCCCACGGGATCGGCTCCACCCTGACGACGCTCTACGCCGGACACGAGGACGGCGTACGCAAGCTTCTGAATCTGCCCGGCGACGCGCTCACCATGGCGCTGATCCCGCTCGGCTACCCGGCGCGCGGGCGGTGGGCGCAGCCGAAGCGGCGCCCGCTCGACGAGGTGGTCTTCCACGAGCGGTACGAGGAATGGGGTTGACGGCATGAACCCGTACGTCAAGAGCTTGACCATCGATTGCCAGGACGCGCTGGTCGTGGGCCGCTTCTGGGCCGCCGCGCTCGGTGGCGAACTGGAGGAGGACTCGACCTCGGCCAAGGCGTTCGTGGAGGCGCCGGGCTGGGGCGGGCCGAACCTGTGGTTCCAGCGTGTGCCGGAGCCCAAGCAGGGCAAGCTGCGCATGCACTTCGACCTGCGGGCGCCCGGCGGCGACATCCCGGCCGAGGTGGAACGGCTGAAGGGCCTGGGCGCGACGTTCGCCTGGGAGGCGGACGGGCTGATCGTGCTGCGCGACCCGGAAGGCAACGAGTTCTGCGTCGAGGAGTAGGCGTCGCCGAGTCGTAAAGTGCGGCGGGGGCCGACCGATATCGGGGTATCGCACGACGACACCACGAGGAAGGGACCCCGCCCATGGCTCAGCGGACACTGCCGGTCCGCGAAGACCGGTGGCAGCCCACGGACCGGATCTACGAAGGCCTGATCGCCCGCGCGGTCGACCGTTCCGAGGATTCCGAGGCCCGCGACGGCACCGCCGAGATGATGGCCGGCGCCCTGATCCTCGTCATCCTGTTCATCGTCGTGATGAAGGGCTCGGGATCGGTCACCGCGGCGCTCGCCGTGACCGGGCTGCTCGGCGCGCTCGGCTTCCTCTACACGGTCAACAGCGCGCGACCCGCCAAGGGCAACCGTTCCCAGGCGCTGCAGGAGCTCGGTGGTCCCGGTCTGCTCCCGGCCGGCTACCTGGTGCACCCGAAGGCGTGGCAGGCGGGCATGTCCGACCATGTCGCGAGCGTGCCCGAGTCGCAGCTGCTGGCCGCGGCCGAGCTGTGCAACATCTTTCCGGGCACGGTCAACGACCTGCTCCGCTTCGTCGGCAACGTCGCGATCCACGTGCCGTCGGGCCGTCACACGAACGCCGAGGACGTCCGCCGCCGGGCTCGCGAGCTGGTGCACGTGGCCAAGCCGATCGTCGTCGACTACGCGAAGAGCGCACCCAAGCTGCCCGCCCCGCCTCCCGAAGGCAAGAAGAGCAAGTAACCACGAGAAACGCCCCGGGCCGATCGGCTCGGGGCGTTTCTGTGTTCGGCTGTCACCGCGGGTCAGGCGGCGAGGGCCGCGTAACGGCCACCCACGTCGACCAGCGTGTCGTGCGTGCCGGACTCGAGGATCCGGCCGTGGTCGACCACGGCGATCTGGTCGGCGTCGCGGACCGTGGACAGGCGGTGGGCGATCGTCACCGTCGTCCGGCCGCGGGCGAGTTCGTCGAACGCTTTCTGCACGGCCCGCTCGGTCTCGTTGTCGAGCGCGCTCGTCGCCTCGTCGAGCACCAGGATGCGCGGGTCGCGCAGCAGGGTCCGCGCGATGGCGATCCGTTGCTTCTCACCGCCGGAGAACCGGTGGCCCCGCGAGCCGACCATCGTGTCGTACCCGTCGGGCAGGCCCGCGATCATGTCGTGGATCTGAGCGGCCCGGGCCGCGGACTCGATCTCGTCGTCGGTGGCGTCCGGCTTGGCATAGCGCAGGTTCTCGCGGACGGTCGTGTGCAGCAGGTAGGTCTCCTGCGACACCACTCCGACGATCGAGGTGAGCGTCTCGAACGACAGGTCGCGCAGGTCGACGCCGTCGATCGTGATGCGACCGGCCTTCGGGTCGTAGAGCCGCGCGATCAACGAGGCGATCGTGCTCTTGCCCGAGCCGGTCTCGCCGACCAGGGCGAGCGACGACCCCGCGGGCACGTCCAGGGTCACACCGGCGAGGGCGGCGGACGGACTTCCCGCGTACGTGAAAGTGACGTCCTCGAAGCGCAAGTGGCCCCGGGGAGCCGCGACCGGCACGGGCCGGGCCGGCTCCTCGATGTCGACCGGCAGGTCGAGATATTCGAAGATGCGCGCGAACAGCGCCAGCGAGGTGGTGACCGTGACGCCGACGTTGAGCAGTCCCATGAGCGGCCGGAACAGGCCGGACTGCAGCGCTGTGAAGGCGACCAGCGTGCCGATGCTCATGCCGCCGGAGGTGACCGGCAGGCCGGCGGCGAGATAGATGACCGCCGGGATGGCCGCGAACACGATGCTCATCGAGGCCATCCGCCAGCGCCCGGCCAGCTCGGAGCGCAGCTCGAGATCGATGAGCCGGCTCGACGAGCTGCTGAACCGGTCGACCTGGGCCGGGCCGGTGCCCATGGTGCGGCTCAGCTGCACGCCGCCGATGGACAGGCCCTCCTCGATGATGACGTTGAGGTCGGCCAGCTCGCGCTGGCGCTGGGCGGTGATGGCCCGGCGCATGCTCGCGACCCGGCGCGTGAGCCAGATCGACGGCGGCAGCACGAGCAGCGACACCAGCGACAGCTTCCAGGACAGGGCGGCCATGGCGACCGCGGTGGCGACGACCGTGGTCAGGTTCGAGGCGATCGAGGTGGCGGTGGACGTGACGACCGATTCCATGCCGCCGATGTCGTTCGTGATGCGCGACTGCACCTCGCCGGTGCGGGTCCGGGTGAAGAAGGCGATCGACTGGCGCTGGAGGTGGCGGAAGACGTCGGTGCGCAGGCGGTGCATGACGCGCTGGCCGATGGTGGTGGAGATCCAGGTCTGGACGACACCGAGCGCCGAGGTGACGGCGGCGACGGCGACCATGCCGACGACGAGCCAGACGAGCAGTCGCACGTTCCTGTCGGGCAGCGCGGCGTCGATGACCTCGCGGAGCAGGAACGGACTGGCCAGGCTGACGATCGAGGAGACCACGATGGTGAGGACGACGACGGCCAGGGGGCCGCGGTGGTCGGTGAACAGGGAGCCGATGCGGCGCAGGGACACGTTCTTCGCCTGCGCGATCTCGGCGGCGGTGGGCTTCTTGCCGCGACCGCGGCCTGAGGTGGGGCTTTCCAAGAGCAAACCTCGTTCCGTACGGGGATTCGGCCGCGGCCGCTCGTAGCGGCGCCTACCGGCCGGGACTTTGCTGAGGTTACCTCAACATGAGGGAACAACAGAAGCCGCTGGTACGGTATTCCCGTGGACGACGAGGGTCTGCTCGAGGCGTTCTTCGCGGTGTCCCGCCAGTTGCGCCACCGCACCCGCGAGGCGCTGGAACCCTGGGAGCTGTCCCCCTCACTGGCCCGCGCGGTCAGCGTGCTGTCCCGTCACGGCGACATGCGCCCGGGCACGCTGGCCGAACATCTGCGGATAGCGCCGCGCTCCGCCACCGAGGTCGTCGACGACCTGCAGGCCGCCGGCCTGGCCGAGCGTCATCCCGACCCGGCCGACCGCCGGGCCGTGCTTGTGACGCTCACCGATGAGGGCGTCCGCGTCAGCCGCGACATCCGGGAGGCCCGCCAGGCCGCGGGCGAGCGCTTCTTCGCCACCCTCTCGGCCGGCGACCGGGCCGAACTCGGCCGCCTCCTACGCCGCCTGCGCGCGGACGCCGGCTGACCGAGGGACGGGCGCCGGTTAACCGAGGCGTCGCGTGTAAGCGGTCAGACAGGCTGCCGAACCGGTGATGCAGAAGACGACGACCAGCAGGGGCATGGGGACCTCGACCCCGGCCAGGCGGATGAGCACGGCCAGCACCACCAGGGCGACCAGGCAGACGCCGAGGGCCACCGCCGCGACGTGGGCAAGGGCGGAACGCGCCTGGTCCGGACGACCGATCCCCCCGGCCGGGACGCGCAGGGACTCGGCGAACGCGTCGGCCAACCGCACCAGCGAGTCGGCGTCCCGGATCTGGTTCTCGGCCGCGGTCAGGCGCCGCAGCTCGGACAGGGCACGCTGGTGTCCGGGCGCGATGCGCAGGGCACGGGCGTACACCTCGCGGGCGCTCAGCGGGCGGCCCACGGCGAACAGCGCCATCCCGTACGCGACCTGCACGTCGGCGTCGTAGTGGGCGATCTCGGCCGCGGCGGCCAGCACGGTCTCGGCCTCGGCTGTGCGCCCGGCCGCCAGCAGGGCGCGACCGTGCCGCTCGGCCGGCCGCGGGTTGCCCGGATCCTCGTCGGCGGCCGCCGACGCGGCGGTGATCGCCAGGTCGTGGCGGCCGAGCGCGGTGTAGGCGGCGCTGACCCAGAACAGCTCCTCGACGCCGCGCGGGTTGATCCCGAGTGCGGTCCGGGCCGCGTAGAGGGCGTCGGTGTACGAGCCCAGCGCCATCCGGGCCCGGGCGAGCAGCAGCCAGGCGACGGCGTTGTCGGGCTCGGCGCCGACCACGGGGGTCAGCAGGGTCGCGGCCTGGCCGGCCCGCCCGCTGGTCAGCAGGTCATCGGCACGGTCGAGAAGGTTTTCGCTGGGCACGCAGTGGTGATCGGTCCGCCCCGGGGCGGATCGCGGTACCGCTCGGGTGCGTCTCGGTTGTGGAAAACGTGACGCAGCTCATTCGCTCCGGCCTTCAAGCGCGACGGTGGCGATGCCGATCGAGAACGGGTGCGAACGAGGAGCAACACCGACTCGGGAGCCCGAAGCCCTCACCCCCGGCTTCGTAGCGAGACGAAGGGAAGACAGCCATGAACCTGACCATCACCGAGACCCGCTGGGCCGCCCACACGAGCCTGGTCCACCTGAACGCGGACGTGCAGCGCCTGCGCACGGACTTCGTCACGGGCGCCGACAAGGAGACCCTGGCCGCCGACCGCGCCGCCGTCCACGACAGCCGCCGGATCCTCAACACCCACCGCGCCACCCTGGTCGACGTCACCGTCTGACTGCCGCGCCGCCTGCGCCGTCAGGTGTTTCCGGTGCGCAGTTCCTGATGGTGTTCGGTGATCGCTTCGAGCATTCCGCTCAGAAAACGACGCACGGTCTCCATCTCGTCCGCGCTGAAGTCGTCCATGACGACCTGGCTACGGGCGCCCAGGGGCCCGAAGAACGCCACCGCGAGCTCCATCCCCGGCTCCCCGTAGCGCAGGTGCACGACCCGGCGGTCGGCGCTTTCGCGCGTACGTCGCAGGTGCCCGGCCCGTTCCAGGCGGTCGATCACCGCGGTGGTCGCGCCCGACGAGAGCCCGAGCGTCTCCCCCAGCCGGCCCGGCGTCAGCGGCGTCCCGCGCCGTTCGGCGTGCATCACCGCGATGAGCGCCTGCAGGTCGGTGAAGTGCAGACCCTGCTGCCCGGCGAACTCATGGGCGACCCGTTGCGCCTCGATCGTGTAGAGCCGCAGCAGGTCCACGACGTCACGGCGCACATCACTCACCGCGCCAGTGTTGCAGATTCCGTCACGAGAGGTAAGAATCTCGATAGTCGAGATACTTAATCGTGGAGGGTTCATGCGACGCGCCTGGCTGACGCTCGTGCTGACGGTGCTGATCGGTGGCGGGGTGCTCGCCTTCGCCGGCCCGCTGGAGACGACGAACGACCCCACCGCCTCGCTGCCCAGCGCGGCCGAATCGACGCGTGTGGCCGAACTCGAGCGCCGGCTGCCGTCCGGGCAGGTCAATCCGGCCCTGATCGTCTTCGCGAAGGACGACGGCGCCGCGCTCACGCCGGCCGAGCTCAAGACGATCGAAAGCTTCGGCACGCCGATCGTGGCGCCGGGCAAGGACGCCGCGATCGTCTCCAAGCCGTACCCCGCCGGCTACTCGGCCGAGCAGATCGTCGAGGCGGTCGGTCAACTGCGTGATCAGGTGCGCGCCGAGGTCCCGCCGGGCATCACGGCCCAGGTCACCGGCGGCGCGGGCTTCACCGCCGACCTCGCCGACAGCTTCTCCGGCGCCAACACCCGCCTGCTGATCGTCACCGTCCTCGTCGTGGCGCTGCTGCTGCTCGTCACGTACCGCAGCCCGATCCTGTGGCTGGTTCCGCTGGCCGTCGTCGGACTGGCCGACCGCCTGAGCGGCTCCGTCGTCGCGATCCTGTCGCGCCACACCGACCTGGCGATCGACGCGTCCACCAACGGCATCATCACCGTGCTCGTCTTCGGCGCCGGCACCAACTACGCGCTGCTGATCATCTCGCGCTACCGGGAGGAGCTGCACCGGTACGAGGACAGGTTCGAGGCGATGCGGCACGCGCTCAAGGGCGCCGGTCCCGCCGTCCTGGCCAGCTCGGGCACGGTCGTGCTCAGCCTCCTGACCCTGTTGCTGGCCAGCCTCGGCAAGAACCTCGCGCTCGGTGTCGCGGGCGCCGCCGGCATCGCCATCGCCGCGGTGTTCGCCCTGTTCGTTCTGCCGCCCGCGCTGCTCGTTTGCGGACGAAAGTTGTTCTGGCCGTTCATCCCGCGCGTGGGCGCTGCCGGAGCCGAGGCGGAGAAGGGACTGTGGGCCCGCATCGGCCGGGGCGTCTCGCGCCGGCCCGCCATCGTCACGGTCGCGGCCGTGCTCGTGCTGGCCGCGCTCGGCAGCGGCCTGGCCGGCACCAAGCTGGGCCTCTCGCAGGCGGACCAGTTCCGGGTCGAGGCCGAGGCGGTCGACGGCCTCGAGACGGTCAGCCGCTACTTCCCGGCCGGCGCCACCGATCCCGCAACGATCATGACCACCCCCGACCGGGCCGAGGAGGTGCTCGCGCTCGTCACCCGGACGTCCGGCGTCGCCTCGGCGCGGATCGGTGAGCGCACGGCCGACCTCGCCAGCATCAGCGCCGTGCTGACCGCCGCGCCGGACACCCCCGAGGCGTACGACACCGTGCGCGCCCTCCGCGACAACGTGCACGCCGAGCAGGCCCTGGTCGGTGGCAGCGTCGCGGCGAGCCTCGACGACCGGGACGCGGCCCGGCGCGACCTGACGGTCATCGTGCCGGCCGTGTTGATTGTCGTGTTGCTCGTGTTGATCGGCCTGCTCAGGGCCCTGGTGGCGCCGATCCTGCTGCTGCTGACGGTGATCGCCAGCTTCGGGGCCGCGCTGGGCGCCGGCTCGTGGCTGTTCCGGCACGTGCTCGACTACCCGGCCCTCGACACCGGCGTGCCGCTGCTGGCGTTCCTCTTCCTGGTGGCACTGGGCGTCGACTACAACATCTTCCTGGTGACGCGGGCCAAGGAGGAGACGCCGCAACGAGGCACGCGAAACGGGATGGTGCACGCCCTCGCGGTCACGGGCGGCGTCATCACCAGCGCCGGCATCCTGCTGGCGGCCGTGTTCGGGGTGCTCGGCGTCCTGCCGGTGATCACGCTGACCCAGATCGGCGTCATCGTGGGCATCGGCGTCCTGCTGGACACGCTGCTCGTCCGCACCGTGCTGGTCCCGGCCCTGGCCACCATGTGCGGCGACCGCTTCTGGTGGCCGGGCCGCCCAGCGGTCAGCTCGGCGAAGCCGGAGCCGGAGCCGGAGCCGGAGTCGCTTCGGGCTTGATCGGCACGCCGGCGAACGGGATCGCCGACGTGACCGCGACGCCGGCTCCCGCGGGGTGCTGCCACACCCCGCGGCGGGCCAGTTCGGGCAGGACACCCTCGCCGAACCAGTACGCCTCCTCCAGGTGGGGATATCCGCTCAGGATGAACTCGTCGATGCCCAGCGCGGCGTACTCCTGGATCCGGTCGGCCACCTCCTGGTGACTGCCGACCAGCGCGGTGCCGGCGCCGCCGCGGACCAGCCCGACGCCCGCCCACAGGTTCGGCGAGACGACCAGCCCGTCCCGGCTGCCCCCGTGCAGCTCGAGCATCCGCCGCTGACCCTCGGACTCGCTGCGGTTGAGCCCCGCTTGCACAGCGGCGATGTCCGCCTCGCTCACCCCGCGCAACAAACGCTCAGCTTCCGCCCATGCGGCGTCGGCCGTGTCGCGGGCGATGACGTGCAGCCGGATGCCGAACCGCACGTCCGGATTCAGGGACCGGATCCAGTCGAGCTTCTGCGCCACCTTGGCCGGCGGCTCACCCCAGGTGAGGTACACGTCGGCGTGCTCCGCGGCCACCGGGCCGGCCGCCTTCGACGAGCCGCCGAAGTAGATCGCCGGCACCGGGTCGGGCAGCTTGGCCAGGCGCGCGCCCTCAACATGCACATGTTCGCCGTCCAGACTGACGGTTTCCCCGCGGAACAGTGAGCGGACGACACCGAGGAACTCGGCCGTCCGGGCGTAGCGCGCGTCCTTGTCCAGGAAGTCGCCGTACTGGCGCTGCTCGTGCGACTCCCCGCCGGTGACGACGTTGAGCAGCAGCCGCCCGCCCGAGAGCCGCTGGAACGTCGACGCCATCTGGGCCGCCAGCGTCGGCGACAGCACGCCCGGCCGGAAAGCGACCAGGAACTTCAGCCGCTCGGTCACCTCGGTCAGCATCGCCGTGGTGATCCAGGCGTCCTCGCACCAGGCGCCGGTCGGGGTGAGCGCCCCGACGAAGCCGAGCTGCTCGGCGCTGCGCGCGATCTGGCCGAGGTATCCGATGGTCAGGGGGCGCACGCCGCCGGCCGCACCGACCGGCACGCCGTGGCCGCCGCCCACGATGTCGCGGCTGTCGCCGTTGGTGGGCAGAAACCAGTGAAAGTCCATGCCCGCACCCTATCTACTTCTCCTATCAACTGGATAGGGTGACGGTCATGGATGAGGTGGCATACGACAGGCTGCGCCTGGGCCAATGGCTGGCCGGCCGGGCGCACGGATTCTCCCGGCGCGACCTGCTGAGGCTGACGGCGGCGGCCGGCGTCGCGGGCGCCTTGGCCGAGGCCGCGCCGGCGTCGGCGTCGGCGGCCGACGGACCGATCGTCAAGCCGCTGCCGCCCGAGCTGTTCAAGTCGTTCGGCACCAACGCCGAGACGTTGTGGTCGTCGCTGGCCGAGACGGGCTACCACGTGCCGATCGACCGCTTCTTCGTGCGCAACCACACCAGCACCCCGGTTGTGGACAAGGCGGCGTGGCGGCTCGAGGTGTTCGGCGCCGGTCTGCGCGGCGGCCCGGTCTCGTTCTCGCTGCGCGACCTCGAACGCCTGCCGTCGGTCGCGCGGTCGGTCACGGTCGAGTGCGCCGGCAACGGCCGCAGCTATTTCGCGTCGCAGCAGGGCCAAACCGTTTCCGGTACGGCGTGGGGGCTGGGCGCGGTCGGCGTGGCGCGCTGGCGGGGCGTACGGCTGTCAACCGTCCTGCGCCGGGCCGGGCTCAGCTCGCGGGCCGTCGACGTGCAGGCCTCCGGACTCGACCCGAACTACGTGACCGGCGGCGTCGACCTCGGCCCCGTCCGGCGGCCGCTGCCGGTGCGCAAGGCGCTGGACGACGTCATCCTGGCGTACGAGATGAACGGCTCCCCGCTGCCGGTGGACCACGGAGCCCCCGTACGCCTGATCGTCCCGTCGTGGATCGGCATCGCGTCCATCAAGTGGGTCGGTCGCATCGAAGTCTCCGACGTGCCGCTGTTCTCACCGTGGAACACCCAGTTCTACCGGTTCTTCGGCCCGGACTTCCCCACCGACGGGCAGCCGTTCGACCGCCAGTCGATCAAGAGCGCCTTCGAACTCGATCCCGGCGCGACGTTCCGCGCCGGCGAGCGGGTACGCCTGACCGGCCGGTCGTGGTCGGCCGCCGGGCGCATCAAGCACGTCGAGGTGAGCACCGACGGCGGCGTCCGGTGGCGCCGTGCCCGCCCGGTCGGCCCGTCCGTCGACAACGCGTGGCAGCGCTGGGAACTCGACTGGAGACCCGAGGCGGGCGCGCACGTCCTCCAGGCGCGAGCATTCGACGTACGGGGTAACTCCCAGCCCGAGGTGGCCACGTTCAACTCGCTGGGCTACCTGTTCGACGCCGTCGTGAAGGTGCCGGTGACCGCGGTTTAGCGCGTTCGGCCGGTCAGGGGAACGGGCAGGCCCTGCTGCACCTCCAGGACGGCTCGTTCCCCCAGCGGCGCGGCGAGCTCGACGGTCGCCGTCCGCGCGGCGCCGATCAACGTGCACGTCTCGTTCGCGTCGTGCGGATCCGCCCGGACGATGACCGCGACAGCGTTGACGGATTCGACAGCCTCGGCCACGTAGTCGATCCCGCACGGCACATCACCGGCCTCGGGCGCTCCGGTGAACCCGACCGTCAGCCGGTTGCCGCCCGCCACCGAAGCCGAATCGATCGCCAGACCGCCGGGCGCGTTGTCGGGATCCCACGAGGGCGGCGTGACCGTGACCGCGCCGCGCCCCTCCACAGCCACCCGGGTGACGCGCAGTTTCGTCCCCGCCACGCTGAACACCCAGGCCGGAACCGTGGCCCGGCCCCGTGTCGTGGGAACATCCACAGTGGCCAGAAGCGCCCCGGTCACCTCGAGCGTCTCGCACTCGCCGCAGTCGGGCGTCCCGCCGGCCACGACGTCGGCCAGCGCCTGCTCGGCGGACACCAGCGGCAGCGCCAGCCGGGATTTGTCCGCCCAGACCACCTCGCCGGTGGCTCGCGGCGCCTCGGGAAGCTTGCCGTCGGCGACGAACCGGCCGGCCCCGATCGACAGCTTGTAGTCACCGTTCTGCGGCTCGAGGTCACCGATGACTCCGGTGAGCTCGCCCACCGGCACAAACTTCGGTCTGCCGCCCGCGGCTGTCACGGCGTCGTCGTACCGCGCCAGCGCAGCCTCCGCCTGTTCCCGCAGCCGATCCCCGCCCCCGCCGGCATCGCCCCGTCCCCCGTCCGCGGAGCCACAACCGGCCACCAGTACGACAGCCGCCACCCACGCCGCCCGGCGCATCCGTCCCATGTCGCTTTCGACTCCCCCACGCGCGCCGCGGTTCCACCCGCACGACCCTGGGAGACGAGTGTGCCGGAACAACTACTGGCCGCGCACGAACGGCTGCCGGACGCGCTGAGCCACGACCGGTTCGCTGTCCCGCGGCGCCGGCGCCGCGGGACAGCGAATGCCGTTCAGATCGCGGGGACGCCGACGGGGACGTCGCCGCGCAAGGTGATGCGGTGCATGACCCGGCGATCAGTGCCGTAGTCCCGGTTGGCGTAGTGGGCCGTGCTGCGGTTGTCCCACATCGCCACGTCGCCGGGACGCCAGCGGTGGCGGACGATGTGCTCCGGCTTGGTCAGGTGGGCGTAGAGCAGGTCCAGGATCGCCCGGCTCTCGAATTCGGACACGCCGACGATGTGCGACGTGAAGCCGGGGTTCACGAAGATGCCGCGCCGGCCGGTCTCGGGGTGGACGCGGACCACCGGGTGCTCGATCGGTTCGAGCTGGGTGACGACCTCGCCGTCCCACTCGTTGCCACGGCCGCCCCGGCGCTGGGCCAGGTAGTAGCCGAACTCCCGGTTTCCGTCGTGCACCGCGACCAACTGGTCGGCCAGGCGCTGCACCGGTTCGGACAGCGAGTCGTAGGCCAGCTGCGCGTCGGCCCAGTTGGTGTCGCCACCGGTCGGCGGAAGGGTCACCGCGCGCAGGATCGAGCCGAGCGGGGGACGCCGCATGAACGTCACATCGGTGTGCCACACGTCGGCGAAGCCGTTGTCGGCGCTGTCGAGCGCGTACACCTCGGGATGCGCGTCGTCCACAGAACCGACCACCGGATGCGAGGCGGTCAGCTCCCCGATGCGCCGGCCGAGCGCGACCTGCCCGTCGTCATCGAGCGTCTGATCGCGGAAGAACAGCACCTTGCGTTCCACCAGCGCGGCCCGGATGTCGGCGACATCGGCGTCGGACACCTTGGACAGGTCGATCCCGTGGACGATCGCGCCGAAGTGCGGCGACAACTGATCGAAAATCATGCGGAAACCTCCGGCGAGTAACGGTCCCGGACGGCGGCGCCGATCTCGGCACGCAGGGCAGCGAACTCCGGCGAGCCGCGCAGTTCGTCCGGGGCGATCCCGGTGCGCGGCAGGCCGATGGGCAGGTCGAGGGCGATCCGGCCGGGCCGCGGTGTGAGCACCACGACCCGGCTGCCGAGGAAGACCGCCTCGTCCACGCTGTGGGTGACGAACACGCACGTGCGGTTGGATGCGGCGCTCACCCGGCGCAGGTCCTCCTGGAGGCGCTCGCGGGTGAGGGCATCGAGTGCCGCGAACGGCTCGTCCAGCAGCAACAGGAGGCCTTTAGTCCGGTCTCGGGTGGCGGGCGGGGTGGTTGGACGGGGGTTGTTGACAGCCAACGCACGCGCGATGGCGACACGTTGCTGTTGTCCACCGCTGATCTGCCATGTCCGCCGGCGCGCGACGTCGTGCAGACCGACACGTTGGAGCAGTTCGTCCACTCGCTGCGGGGTGGCTGGCAGCCCCGCGTACTTCAGGGCGAGTGCCACGTTCCCGCCGACGCTGCGCCAGGGGAACAGGCGGGGCTGCTGGAAGACGAGCCCGGCGCCGCGCCCCGGCACAGGCGGCTCACCTGCCGTCCGTACGGTGCCGAAGGTCGGCTCCTCGAAGCCCGCGATCAGGCGCAGCAGCGTGCTCTTGCCGCATCCGGACGCTCCGACCAGCACCAAGAACTCACCCTCGGGCACGGTCAGGTCGATGGGCCCGACCGCGGTGACGTCGCCGTACCGGTGCTCGACGTCCGCCAGCCGAATGGCGGCGCCCCCGTGCGGGGCCCCGTCGGAGATCCGGGCGGCACCCGACGACCGGCTGTCATCTGATGACCGGGCGGCACCGGAGGACCGGCTGTCACCCGAGGACACTGGGGAGCCCCTTCACGTAGACGGCGCTCTGCACGTCGGCCAGCGCGGGCACGGCGTCGATCTTCTGCTGGTTCTTGAGGAACTCGGCCGCGCTGACCAGGTTGTCGGCCAGCTTGCCGACCTTGCCCTCGGTGCCCAGCCACTCGTCGGTCGCCAGGTCGGCCGGCTTCAGGAAAACGCCTTGCGACAGCTGTTCCTGCGCTTCGGCCGGGCTCAGGTTCAGCTCGGCGCCGACCGCCTTGCCCGCGGTAGCCGGGTCGGAGGCAATGATGTCGAGCGCCTGCGCCTCCACCTTGCGCCACGCGTCCACAGCCTCGGGGTGGGCGTCGATGAAGGCGGTGGACACGACGCCCAGGTCGAGCGTCGGCTTGCCCGCGGTCGCGAGCTCGCGGCTCGAGATGAGAACCTTGCCGGTCTTCTTGATCTCGGCGAGGGACGGCAGCCAGGTGTACGCGGCGTCGAGGTCCCCGCGCGTCCAGGCGGCCTGGATGTCCTGCGGCTCGAGGTCGACGATGCTGACCTCGTTCTCCTTGACGCCGGCCTTGTCGAGCGCGGCGAGCAGGCTGTAGTGCGCGGTCGACGCGAACGGTGTTGCCACCTTCTTGCCGCGCAGCGAGGCCACGTCGGTCACGCCGCTGCCGTTGCGCGCGACGAGCGCCTCGTTGTCCCCGGCCACGTCCAGGACGAACGCCACCTTGTACGGAATGTTGAGCGGCGCCGACAGGCCACGCGCGACCGGGCTGGATCCGATGGCCGCGATGTCCACACTCTTGGCGACGAACGCGGTGTT
Source organism: Paractinoplanes polyasparticus (assembly GCF_019710575.1). GTDB lineage: Bacteria > Actinomycetota > Actinomycetes > Mycobacteriales > Micromonosporaceae > Actinoplanes > Actinoplanes polyasparticus. The sequence goes on from NZ_JAHWFK010000019.1 coordinate 175,287, forward strand.
GATGCTCGCGCCGGAGTCGAACTTGGTCCACGTGATCTCGTAGTCCGGCAGCGCCTTCTCGAGCAGCCCCTGATTCTTGACGATCAGGTCGCCACTCGGGAACGCCTGGTAGGCGATGCGGATCGTCTTCTTGCCGGCGTCCGCGCTGACTCCGCCGCTCGCGGCCCCGTTGCCGCAGGCGGCCGTGCCGGCGGCGAGAAACAGTACGGCGAGGCCGGCAACTCCGGCTCGAAGCTTCTTCACGATCGATCGCTCATTTCTGCACTGTCGTTGTGGATGACACCGAGCTGTGGACATCACGCCCGGAAAGACGGCCGTTGTGGACAACAGTTGTTCTGCACGTTTCCTGGCGCTTCGGTGGACGTATTCGCGCGTCTGAACCGAAGCGCCGGCATTCGTGCAAGCTGTGGACAGCGGCCGGGCAGTCTTGGCCCGAGGTGGATCGACGGCTTGCATCTCGTGCGGGCTCCGGATAGCGGACGGTCTTGGCTTGAGGTGGTTCGACGGGCTCGATCTCGTGCGGGCTGTGGACAAGGGACGAGCCGTGGCTTCAGGCGGTCCGACGGCTTGCATCTGATGCGGGCTCAGCTTCAAGGGCTTTCGGGCTTGCATCTCGTGCCGGCGGTGGACAACAGACGGGCCCTGCCCTTCAGGCGGCTCCGCGGCTGGCAACTCGTGCGGGCTGTGGACAAACGGTCGTTCGGTCGCCTGTCGGGCGGAGGGCGGAGGTCGGAGGGCGGAGGGCGGAGGGCGGAGGGTCAGGTTCGGCCGCGCCATGGGATCAGCCTGTTCTCGGCTGTGCGCAGCAGGGCGTCGATGAGCAGGCCGGAGAGGCCGATGGCGAACAGGCCGAGCACGACCACGTCGGTCTGGGAGTAGCGCTGGGCGTCACGGACCATGCCGCCGATGCCGGGGACGCCGTTGATGGTCTCGGCGGCCACCACGGAGCTGTACGCGATGCCCACGGCCAGGCGAATGCCGGTGAAGATCTCGGGCAGGGCGTTCGGCAGCGTCACGTCGCGGACAACAGCCCAGCGGCCGGCGCCCAGAGCACGGGCGGCCTCGACCAGGCCGGTCGGGGCGCCCTGGACGGCGGCGGCGGTGGCCACGGCGACCGGTGGCAGCGCGGCGATCGACAGCAGCCAGAGCTTCGGCGTCTCGTCGATGCCGAACCAGATGATGAACAGGCTGAAGTACGCCAGCGGCGGCAGCGCCCGCACGAACGTGACCACCGGTTCGGTGACGATCCGCAGCCAGGAAACGACGCCCATCAGCACACCGAGCACCAGGCCCCCGGCCACGCCGATCGCGGAGCCGATGAGAATGCGGCGCAGGCTCACACCCAGGTGCTCGATGAGCAGGTGGCCGCTGTAACCGCGCACCCCCTCATGGACGGTGGACGTCTCGATCAGCTGGTGCCAGACGTCACCCGGCGACGGGATGAAGGTCGGATTCTGCGTCGTGCGGGCGGTGATCTCCCACAGTCCGTAGAGGACGACGAGAGCCAGCGCGCGCAGCAGGAATCGGCGGCGGCGCCCGCCCTGGGGCGCCAGCGGCGAACGCCGGGGCAGCGCGGCTTCGGCCGGCACAACCGGCGGCGCGGACAACGAGGTGGTCACACGCCATTTCCTACCTTGCCTATCGGCTTTTAGGCAAGGGCGCGTCCCGACTACTGGACTTCCCCGCGTCACAACACCAGGAATGCCGCACGAACGCACCGCCGCTGTGAGCGCCGCAGGGTGACCGGGTCGAAGTGGCGCTCGCGCCGGGAGTCGTATGCGCGAGGGAGTCAGACGGGCACGCGAAACGAACAGGAAGCGCGGGAACGGGCAAGCGCAAAGCCGCACGCGCGGCCGCGGCGAATGGCCGTGGCCGCGCGACGTCTTGGCGTGGCGGTGGCTTGTGGTTGCCCGTGGAGCGGGCGGGTGTCAGCTCACGCGAAGGACGGAAATCGTGTCGTCGTCGCCGTTCGAGACGTAGGCGAAGCGGCCGTCGGGGGACACCGCCATGGTCCGGGGACTGCGGCCGACCGGGACCGTTGCCGTGGTGCGGCCCGTGCGCGGGTCGATGACTGAGACCGAGTTGCCGGCTTCGTTCACCGCGTAGGCGTGGCCGCTGTCCGTCGCGAAGGCCGCCGCCTGCGGTTTCTGGCCGACCCGGAACGGGCCGCGGCGCTGGAGCGTTGTCGTGTCGATCAGTTCCACGGCGTTGGCTCCGAAGCAGGCGACCACGACCGTACGGCCGTCGGGCGACACGGCCAGGCTGTGGGGCGCCGTGCTGACCGGGATCGAGCGCAGCCGCTTGTCGGTGCGGACGTCGATCACCGATACCGTGCTCGACTCGTGGTCGGGCGTGAAGGCCCGCCGGCCGTCGGTGTCGAAGGCGACCGCGTGCGGGTTCTCCGGCACGAACACCCGGGCGGTGAGCCGCAGAGCGGCGGCCGAGTAGATCTCGACGTTGCGCCCGCCGTGGATCGGCACCCACAGGCGACCGTCGGGGGCGACCGACAAGGCGTACGGCTGCACGCCGGTCTTCAGATTGCCGACGACCTTCAGCGAGGGAGCGTCGACGACAGCGACGCCGCTGCCGCTGAGGTCGTTCTCGTACATCGAGACGAAGACCCGCCGGCCGTCCGGGGCGACCGTGACGAACCGCGGCGTGTTCCGCAAGGTCACCGATCGGACCTTCCGGGAGGCGAGGTCGACCACGGACAGGATGCGCGAGTTCTGGTTGGCGACATAGACAGTGCGGCTGTCGGGTGACACCGCCACACCCTCCGGCTCGTCACCGACCCGGATCGTCCCTTCGACAGCAGGCCTGTCCGAACTGGCCGGGCCGGCCGGCGGCGAGGTCGGCGCGGAGGGCGCGACGGAGGAGGCGGACGGGGACGGCCCGGACGATGGCGACGAAGGCACGAAGGACGGCGAGGAGGACGTGCCGGTGAACGTCACGGCCGCCGCAATGCCGGTGCCACCGAGCAGAGCGACGGCGGCCGCGCCGGCGATGATCAGACCCTTCACACGCCGCGCCGGACGAGGCGCCCGAGCCGTGATGGATCGCCATGACCGACCGACTCCGCCGCCCCCTCCGAGACCCCCGGCCGCCGCCGAATCGGCCCCCTCGCCGGAGCCGAAACGCAGCCGACCGCCGCCCGGCGGATCCGCGCCACCACCCGAACCGCGACCCAGCAGATCGGCGCCACCACCCGAACCGAAGCCGTGGTGACCACCCGGCAGGTCCGCGCCACCGGCCGAGCTGGGACCCGGGTCGGCGCCCGGCAGACCCGCCGCCGTACCGCTCAAGCCGAAACCCAGCAGATCGGCGTCACCGCCAGAGTCGGAACCCAGGTGGCCACCCGGCAGATCCGCGCCGGCGGCCGATCCGAAGCCCGATTGACCGAACAGCAGATCGGCCCCTCCAGCGGAGCTCAAGCCCAGATGCGCACCCGGCACCCCGGCCGAGGCGACGCTCAGGTGGCCGGTGACCGGCAGGTCGGCCGCGCCCGCCGGACCGTCGAGCGAGATCATGCCGGTCAGCGCCCTCTCCCCCGGTGCCCATTCGATCTGCAACTGATCGCCGGCGAGGCGTGCCCGCAGCCCCGGGCCGGTGACCTTGAGCCGTGAGCTCAGCGCCGCCGGCGAGCCCAGCACAGCCACGCTCGCGGACAGTCGGGGGGTGCCGGGCGACACGGGTCCGAAGTCGATCCGGGCCGGCTCCAAGGCGATCGAGGTCGCGGCCAGCGCCTCGGCCGCCGCGGTAGCGACCTCGGTCGTCTGGGAGCCGGCCAGCCGCACGAGGGCGGCGCGGGCCGCTACGGCCGCGTCCAGATCGGTGCCGGCGGCCAGTTCGCGCAGCTCGCCGACGGTGGTCGGAAGATTGTCGGAGTTCATGGTGTCACCGCGCCCCATCCTTCGATGGGCAGCGGATCGGCAAGCCCGCCCCGGTCAGTCGACCGGGTGGGGCCGGAGCTTCAGAACCGGGGCGATGTGCCCCGGGGGAAGCGCCGGAGCCCGCTCCGCGCCCAGTTCCTGGCGGAGGCGTCTCGCCGTACGCCGCCACTGCAGATCGTCGTCACCGGTCGGGCCCTGGTCGAAGGCCTCGGGTGGCAGCGCGGCGAGCGCGGCCAGCAGTCGCCCGTCATCCCACATGTGGGGTGGTACGGACATCGGGACCTCCCGGTTCAAACCCTGCCGTCCACACGTCGCGACCGCCCGTCCGGTTCGACCAGAAGACGACGAGGAAACACGACGGGGACCGGGCAGACTGGTGCCGGTGGACGCACGGGCAGCGGTGGACGAGACCTGGCGTACGGACGCCGCCGGCATGCTCGGTGTGCTGGCCCGCCGGCTGGGCGACCTCGACCGGGCCGAGGAGGCGCTCCAGGAGGCGCTGGCCGAGGCGTTGCGCCGGTGGCCGTCCGACGGTGTGCCCGGCAGTCCGGCGGGCTGGCTGGTGACCACGGCCTGGCGCAAGGCGCTCGACGCGATCAAGCGGGAGGCGACCGGCCGCGAGAAGGTCGCGGTTCTGGCCCGTACGCCCCCGGACGCGCCCACCGGGGACGACCGGCTCGCCCTGATCTTCGCGTGTTGTCACCCCGCGCTGCCGGAAGCGGCCCGCATGGCGCTGACCCTGAACGCCGTGGCCGGTCTGCCCACCGAGGCCGTCGCGGCGGCGTTCCTGACGCCGCGGGCCACCATGGCCCAGCGCCTGGTGCGGGCCAAGAAAAACCTTCGAGCTTCCGGCGTACGGGTGGAGGTTCCACCCGAAGACGAGCTGGGCACCCGCCTCCCGGCCGTGCTGACCGTGGTCTACCTGATCTACAACGAGGGCTACCTGGTCCACAACGAGGGTCACCTGGCCCGCGAGGGGCTCGACCTGGCCCGGCAGCTGGCCCACCTGATGCCGCGCGAGCCCGAGGCGGCCGGCCTGGCCGCGCTGGTCGAACTGCACGAGGCCCGCGCGGCGGCCCGCTTCGACGACCAGGGCCGGCTCGTGCTGCTGGAGGAGCAGGACAGGTCCCGCTGGGACGGTGCCATGATCCGGCTCGCGGTGGGACGGCTCGCCCGGGCGGCCGCGCTGGACCGGCCCGGGCCGTACCAGTTGCAGGCGGCCATCGCGGCCCAGCACGCGCTGGCGCCGTCGTGGCCGGCGACGAACTGGGCCGCCGTACGCGCTCTCTACGACCGGTTGCAGCTGCTCACGCCGTCGCCGGTGGTCTCGTTGAGCCGGGCCGTGGCGACCGGCTTCGTGGCCGGGCCGGCGGCGGCGCTCGACGAGGTGGACGCCCTCGCCGAGCGTTTGTCCGGCTATCGGCTTTGGCACGCGACCCGGGCCGACCTGCTGCTGCGGCTGGGCCGCCGGGACGAGGCGGCCGAGGCGTGGCGACGGGCGCTGGCCCTGGCCACCAACCCGGCCGAGCGGGAGCTGCTCACCCGGCGGCTGGCCGCGCTCGGCACGGAGTGACGGCTCAGCGTTCCAGGACCGGGCGGATCTCCACCCGGTCGCCGATGGCCGCGATGCCCGGCCAGGTGGAGGCGATCGCCACCGCCTCGTCCATGTCGTCGGCGGTCAGGAAGAGGATCGCGCCGACGACCTCCTTCAGCTCGAGGAACGGGCCGTCGGTGACCGTCGGCCCGCCGTCGGCGCCGCGGCCCACCGTCTTCGCGGTCGAGGAGGGCTGCAGTTCGGCGCCACCCTCCTCGATCTTGCCGGCCGCGGACCACTTCTCCCACCACGAGGTGATCTCGCCCATCAGTCGCTCGGCCGTCCCGGGGTCGTTCCAGGGGGTCTCGTCGCCGGCCAGGATCATGACGTAACGCATGGTGTTGTCTCCTCCGCTGGTGTGCCGTCTCCATGGTGACGATCGAGGCGGCGCCGGAATCGACATCCCGTCGGATCCTTTTTACGAGGCGGGGGTCTGCTCGCCGAACGCGGTGAAGAACTTGTTCCGGAAGTCGTTCATCGGCCAGACCGGGGCGTCGGGGCGGGGGCGCAGGCCCTCGGTCCAGCCCCAGCTCGCGATGCGGTCGAGCGCCTTCGGGTCCTTGGCCAGCACCGTGACGGGCACGTCGTGGCTGGCGCCGGCGCCGGCCGCGATCGGCGACGGTTGGTGGTCGCCGAGGAAGACCATCACCAGGTCGTCGTCGCCGTAGAGCCTGACCCAGTTGATCAGGGCGGTGAGCGAGTACACGATCGACTTGCCGTACTCGGCCCGCACCTCGCGCGGCTCGGCCCACAGGGCGCTCGGCTTCTTGGCCCCTTCGACCATCCGGTGATAGATCGAGCCGTCGCCGACCTGGTTCCAGTCGGGCAGGTAGTCGGGGATCGGCGCCCACGGCGTGTGGCTCGAGACCAGCGGCATCTCGACCATCAGCGGGCCGCGGCCGGCCTTCTTGTACTCGATCGTGTTGAGCTGCTTGAGCGTGTACTGGTCGGGCATGGGCGACCAGCTGAACTTCGGGCCCTGGTAGCCCAGGTTGCGGCTGTCCCACACGGTGTCGTACCCGTAGAAGTTACCCTCGGGCCAGGCCCGCGTCGCCCCCGGCATGACGCTCACCGTGCGGTAGTTCGCGTCGCGGAACGCCCTGGTCAGCGTGAGCCGGTCGGTGGCGACCAGATTGCGGTAGCGCTGCTCGTTGTTGATCCACAGGCCGGACTCGAACGTGGCGTGGGCCAGCCAGCTGCCGCCGCCGAACGTGGGCGAGGTGAGCCAGCCGCTGCGCGCGGTGAATCCGGCCTCGGCCAGGGTGGCCGTCCCCCGGTCGAGCACGGGCGTGACGGTCGGGGCGAGGGCGACGCCCTCGACGGCGCTGCGGCCGTAGCTCTCGACGAAGGTGAAGATGACGTCCTTGCCCTTGAGGCCGGTGAGCATCTGCGCCGGCGGCACGGTCTTGAACGGGTCCTGCTGCACCTCCTTGGCGAACTCAGCCTCGTCGCGGAGGCCGGCCCGGGCCTGGTGGGCACGGTCCCAGGCGTACGTGGCGGTGCTGCGCGCCGCGACCGGCACAGCGCCCCAGACGGAGACGCCGAGCGAGAACGTGAGCGCCCACGCCACGCCGACGCCGCCCGCGGTGATCGCCGACTTCCTGCGGTGGCGGCCGACGAGGGCGCCCACCCGCAGCACCGACCAGCAGGTCAGGGCCAGCACGCCGACGACCAGCAGCACGATCACGGCGACGGCGGCGATCGCGGCGAAGCGGCCGTACGAGTCGACGACGAAGCTGAACGCATCGTCGAACAGCACCCAGTCGAGCACCGGGTCGAACGGCCGGTTCAGCTCCTCGAAAAAGCCCATGTCGAGGCACTTCTCGATGACCAGCAGACCCACGAGGGCGCCGGCGGCGATCGCGAAAACCCGGCGCGCCCGCGGTGGGAGCACCACCAGCAGGCCGACCATGACCGCGCCCTCGAGCGGGATGCGCAGGAAGCCCAGCGGCGTGAGGCGGGACAGGATGTTCGGGAAGATGAGGGCCACGAAGAGCAGCAGGGCCGCCAGGACCGTCAGCGTCAGCTGGACGCGGGGGTGGCGGGCGAACGTCTTCAAGCGGCCGACGGCTGGCGGGCCGTCCTGGATCTCGGGCACGCCAGGGGGAACGGATGTACGGGGCCGGCGGTTCAGTGACACGCGAAAGTCACTTCCACCCCGTACCGAAGACTCTATTGGCCGCCGCCGGGTAGCCGTAGCGTGACTGTCAACGACCGCGAAGTGAGAGGACGAGCCTGTGCCCACGGCTGTCTCCGACCTGTTGCCGACGCTCGACGATGCCGACCTCGCTCGTATCGACGCCTGGTGGCGCGCCAACAACTACCTGACCATCGGTCAGATCTATCTTCAGGCCAACCCGCTGCTGCGCGAGCCGTTGAAGGCCGAGCACATCAAGCCGCGGCTCCTCGGCCACTGGGGCACCAGCCCGGGCCTGTCCTTCGTCTACGCCCACGTCTCGCGCCTGATCCGCCACACCGGGCAGGACGCGATCTACCTGACCGGCCCCGGGCACGGCGGCCCGGCCCTGGTCGCGGCCGGCTACCTCGAGGGCACCTACTCCGAGGTCTACCCCGAGGTCACCCGCGACGAGCCGGGCCTGCGCAAGCTGTTCCGCCAGTTCTCCAGCCCCGGCGGCATCCCGAGCCACGTCTCGGTGACCACCCCGGGCTCGATCCACGAGGGCGGCGAGCTGGGCTACGTGCTGGTCCACGCGTTCGGCGCCGTCTTCGACAATCCCGACCTGCTGGCCGTCGCCGTGGTCGGCGACGGCGAGGCCGAGACCGGCCCGCTCGAGGGTTCCTGGAAGGGCGTGTCCTTCCTCAACCCGGCCCGCGACGGCGCTGTGCTGCCGATCCTGCACCTCAACGGGGCCAAGATCTCCGGCCCGACCGTGCTCGGCCGCAAGGACCCGGCCGAGGTGCGCGAGCTGCTGAGCGGTCACGGCTACGAGGTGATCGAGGTCGAGGGCGACGACCTTCCCGGCATGCACCAGCGGTTCGCCGCCGCGCTGGCCGAGGCGTGGGGCCGCATCCGCACCATCCAGCGCTCGGCCCGCGACGGCGGGTGGGACGGCACGCGCCCCACCTGGCCGCTGATCGTGCTGCGCACCCCCAAGGGCTGGACCGGCCCGGCCGAGGTCGACGGGGTCAAGGTCACCGGCACGTTCCGGTCCCACCAGGTGCCGCTGTCCGGCGTGCGCGACAACCCGGAACACCTGGCCCTGCTGGAACAGTGGCTCAAGTCGTACCGGCCGGAGGAGCTCTTCGACGACGACGGCGCGCCCGTCGCCCTGCTGCGCGAGCAGGACCCGGAAGGCGACCTGCGGATGAGCGCCAACCCGCACGCCAACGGCGGGGTGCTCACCCGCGAGCTCGACCTGCCCGACTTCCGCGACTACGGCATCGACGTGACGACGCCGGCGACGCTGCGGGCCGAGTCGACCCGCAGGCTCGGCGAGTACATGCGCGACATCTACCGCACCAACCCCGACCGGTTCCGGCTGTTCTCGCCGGACGAGACCAACAGCAACCGGCTCGGCGCGGTCTTCGAGGTCTCCGACCGCGCCTTCATGGAGAAGGTGCATCCCGACGACGTGGCGCTCGGCCCCGACGGCCGGGTGATGGAGGTGCTGTCCGAGCACAACTGCCACGGCTGGCTCGAGGGTTACACGCTGACCGGGCGGCACGGCCTGTTCGCGACGTACGAGGCGTTCGCCATGGTGAGCGCGTCGCAGACCATCCAGCACGGCAAGTGGCTGGAGGAGGCCGACCACCTGCCCTGGCGGGCCAAGGTGCCGAGCCTGAACGTGCTGCTCACCTCGACGGCGTGGCGCAACGACCACAACGGCTTCAGCCACCAGGGCCCCGGCCTGATCCAGAACGTGCTGACCCAGCGCGGCACGGTGAGCCGGGTCTACCTGCCGCCGGACGCGAACTGCCTGCTCTCGGTGGCCGACCACTGCTTCCGGTCGAAGTCCTACATCAATCTGATCGTCATCGACAAGCAGCCGCAACTGCAGTGGCTGACCATGGACGAGGCGATCGAGCACTGCGCCCGCGGCGCCGGCATCTGGAACTGGGCCGGCACCGACGACGGCACGACCGACCCCGACATCGTCATGGCCTGCGCCGGCGACGTCGTGACCATGGAGACGGTGGCCGCGGCCCAGATCCTCAAGCAGAGGCTGCCCGGCATGCGGGTGCGCGTGGTCAACGTCGTCGACCTGATGACGCTCGTCCGGCGCAAGGACCACCCGCACGGCATGAGCGACACGCTGTTCACCGAGCTGTTCACCGACACGGTCGACGTGGTGTTCGCGTTCCACGGCTACCCGGGCGCCGTGCACCAGCTCGTGCACGGCCGGCCCGACGCCGACCGTTTCCGGGTGCGCGGCTTCATCGAGCAGGGCACCACCACGACCCCGTTCGACATGACCGTGCGCAACCGGGCCTCGCGCTACCATCTGGTCATCGACGCCATCAACAACGCGCGCCGCCTGCCGCAGGGCGCGGAGGACCTGAAGAAGTGGTGCGAGTCCCAGCTGGCCCGCCACGAGCAGTACGTGGTGGAACACCTGGAGGACATGCCCGAGGTCCGCGACTGGTCGCTCGGCGACTGGGCCGAGTCCTAGGCGACGACGGTGGCGGCCCGTACCGGGATGCGGGCCGCCGCGAAATCGGGGTCGGCGACCGGGCGGCCGAAGTGGTAGCCCTGCAGGTAGCGGTAGCCGAGACGCTGCAGGGCCTCGGCCTGGGCCGCCGTCTCGACGCCCTCGGCCACCGCGGTCAGGCCGAGGCCGGCGGTGACCTGGAAGAGCGCGTCGGCGATGACCGTGTGCCGCCCGGCCTCGGTCACGTTGTCGACGAAGGACTTGTCGACCTTGAGGATGTCGACCGGGACGGTCTGGAGCAGGCCGAGCGACGAGTGCCCGGTGCCGAAGTCGTCGAGCGCGATCCGCACGCCCAGCGCGCGCAGCTCGTGCAGCGCGACCACGGCCTGGCCGCCCTCGAAGACGGCGGTCTCGGTCACCTCGACGGCCAGGCACGAGGCGGGCAGGCCGCTGTCGGCCAGCGCGGCCGCCACCGTCGCCGCGAAGTGCGGGCGGGCCAGCTGCCGGGCCGAGACGTTGACGCTGATCCGGTCGGGCGCGCCCGGGCCGAGGTCGGCGCGCCACGTCGCGAGGCGGTGGCAGGCCGTCCGCAGGATCCACTCCCCCAGCTCGACGATCAGGCCGTTGCGCTCGGCGACCGGGATGAACGCGGCCGGGCTGACCAGGCCCCGCACCGGGTGCTCCCAGCGCACCAGGGCCTCGACCGCGGCCACCCGCCCGGCCGGCAGCTCGACGATCGGCTGGTAGACGACCCGGAACTGGCCCAGATCGAGCGCCGTGCGGATCTCGGCGCCCAGCCGGACGTACTCGCCGGCCCGCTCGTCGAGGGCGGGCGTCCAGCGGCGTACGGGCTCGCCGGTCTGCTTGGCCGCGTGCATCGCCGACTCGGCCTGCCGCAGCAGCTCCACCGGGGTGGTGCCGGCGCCGCCGGCCAGGCCGATCGCGACCCCCACGTACAGCTCGTGACCGCCCTCGGCAACCGGCGCGCCCAGCGTGCGGGCCAGCGACGCGGCGAGCGCCCGGGCCTCGTCGGCGTCGGCGTCGGTCAGCAGCACCGCGAACTCGTCGCCACCGATGCGGGCCACCAGGGCACCCGCCGGCGCCGCCTCGGCCAGCCGGGCGGCCACGGACACGAGCACCCGGTCGCCGATCGGCCGGCCGAGCTCGTCGTTGACGTTCTTGAAGCCGTTCAGTCCGAGCAGCGCGATCTGCGGGCGGCCGGCGGCCAGGGCGTCGCGCAGCTCACCTTCGAAGCGGCGGCGGCTGGCCAGTCCGGTCAGCGGGTCCTGCATGGCGGCCCGGGTCAGCTCGGCCGACTGCCGGCGCACCTCGAACACGAAGCCGGACATGCGGGCGATGATCAAGAGCACCAGGGTGCACGCACCGACGGCGACCGAGAGGCGGCCGACCGGGTCGGCGCCGATCCGCGGGACCAGCAGCAGGGCCGGCGCGAGCAGGGAGCAGGCGCCGAACAGCAGCAGCCGGGACGGGCCGACGCGGGCGGCCACGCGCTCCTCGCCGCCCCGCTCGCCGGCCATCGACGGGTGCAGCGCGGCCACCGACCACAGGATGTAGGCGAGCAGGAACACCGGGTCGGCCAGGTGGGTCGAAGCCGTGGTGTAGAGCGGGATGACGGCGAACGCGGTGTCGGCCACGAGCATCATCACCGCGCCGGCGACCAGCAGGCGGGCGCTCGGCGATCGGGCCGCGCCCCCGGTGAACAGGCGCGCGAGCAGTCCGAGGACCATCGCGTCGGCCGCCGGGTAGGCGACGGTGGTGATCTGCTCCAGCGTCGACGAGCCGGAATCGGCGGCCACGGGATAGAGCACGAACAGCCAGAAGACCAGCCCCAGGCCGGTGCCGACGATGGCCGCGTCGATCAGGTCGCCGGTGCCGCCGCGGTTGCGCCGCACCAGCAGCAGAAGACCGGCGAACAGCATCGGGTACGAGCCGAGGTAGAAGATGTCGGCCGGCGAGGGATACGGCGACCGGTGCAGGACGTTCTCGTAGAACTCGTAGGTCAGGTCACCGGCGACGAACGTGATCTGCGCGGCGGCCAGCCAGCGCCACATCGCCGGGCGCTCCGGCCGGTGCAGGCGCAGGGCGAGCAGGATGCCGGCCGCGGTGGCCACCCCGATCACGTCGTAGAGGAGGCTCGCGACCCTGCCCTCGGGCAGGACGTAGTGAACGGCGGTCGCGACCATCCCGATCGCGAGCCACCAGATCCAGAGCCGTCCGTGCCGCACGCCGGGTGATCGACGGACGGGGACCCGACCTGAGCCGGTGCGATGGACTTCACATGATCATGTGCAGTAGCCTCCGGTGGCCGCTCATCAGGAAGGGTGGATATGGTCCTCCGCCGGTTCCCCCGACGTGTCTATCAGGGCGCCGCCGTGATCGCCCTCGTCGCCGCCACGCAGGCCGCGATCATCCCCGCGATCGGCGCCGGACCGGCCTGGCTGTGGGCCGGCGTCCCCCTGCTGGGCGCCGCCGCCGCGGTCCTGATCGCCAAATCGATCCCGTACGAGCATGTGAAGTTTCCCTAGACATGTTGATCTATCTCGACTGCGACACCGGCATCGACGACTCGATCGCGCTGGCCCTGTTGCTCGGCCACGACGACGTGGAACTGGGCGGGATCGGGACGGTCAACGGGAACACGTCGGCGCGGCAGGCCGCGGCCAACACGCTGGGGCTGCTCGCGCTGGCCGGGCGGGAGGACGTTCCGGTCGCCGTCGGTGCGGGGAACTGGCGCGGCGGGACGCCCCACGTGCACGGCGGGAACGGCGTCGGTGGGGTGCACCTGCCGGCCGGGGGTGCGCCGGACCCACGTACGCCGGTGGAGCTTTTGATCGGACTGGCCCGGCAGCGGCCGGGGGAACTGCACGTGCTCGCGGTCGGGCCGAGCGGAAACCTGGCGGCGGCGCTGCGAGCGGAACCGCGACTGCCGGAGCTGGTGGCCTCGGTGACGGTGATGGGAGGCGCGGTGCGCGCGCCGGGGAACGTCACGGCGCAGGCGGAAGCCAACATCGCCGACGATCCGGCAGCGGCGGCGGAGGTGCTGGCCGCGCCGTGGCCGCTGACGCTCGTGCCGCTCGACGTGAGCATGCATCATCGCTGGTCAGAGGAGGACCGCGCGGCCCTCGCGGCCTCGCCGTCGAGGCTCAACCAGGCGCTCGCCGCGATGCTGCCGGCATATTTCGACTTCTACGAGCCCCGCCTGGGCGAACGAACGGTCCCGCTGCACGACCCGCTCGCGGCGGCGTTCGCCGTGGGTGACGTGGACGCCGCCGACGCGCCCGACCTGGGCGTCCGCGTGGATCCGGCCACCGGGCGCACGGTCGAGGACCCAGCGGCGCGGCACCTGCGGGTCGTCCTCGCCCTGACCGAGCCGGCCGGGCCGGTCATCCGCGACCGTCTGCTGCGGAATCGCTTGCCGGGGCTCGCTTGAGAGACCGGAACATTGGTAGCGTCTCGCCATGACGACGGAATCCGGAGTTGATCGTGCCCTGCTCGCCGGGCTGACGGCCCGCGAGCGCAGCGTCTTCGCGCAGCGGCGGCCCCGCTCGGCCGCCGCCTACCAGCGGGCCGACCACCTGTTCGGCCGGGTGCCGATGACCTGGATGAACAAGACCGCCGCCGGCTTCCCGGTGTATTTCGAGCGGGCGTCCGGCAACCGGATCACCGACGTCGACGGCCACGAGTACCTCGACTTCTGCCTGGGTGACACGGGCGCCATGGCCGGGCACTCGCCGGCGCCCGTCGTCGAGGCCGTGAACCACCGGCTGGCGACGCTGGGCGGCGCCACCACGATGATGCCGACCGAGGACGCGGCAGCGGTGGGGGCCGAGCTGAGCCGGCGCTTCGGCCTGCCGTACTGGAGTTTCGCGCTCACCGCGACCGACGCCAACCGGTGGGCCATCCGCCTGCTGCGCGCGGTCACCGGCCGGCCGAAGATCCTGGTCAACAGCTACTGCTACCACGGCTCGGTCGACGAGTCGCTGATCGTGGTCGGGCCGGACGGGCGCGGCGTGAGCCGCGAGGGCAACGTCGGCGCGCCGGTCGACGTGACCGCGACGAGCCGGGTCGCCGAGTTCAACGACCTGGCCGGGCTGGAGCGCGAGCTGGCCCAGGGCGACGTGGCGGCCGTGCTGATGGAGCCGGCGCTGACGAACATCGGCATCGTGCTGCCCGAGCCGGGCTACCTGGCCGGGGTGCGCGAGCTGACCCGCAGGCACGGCGCCTATCTGATCAACGACGAGACGCACACGTTCTCGGCCGGTCCGGGCGGGGCCACCGCGGCCTGGGAGCTCTCGCCCGACGTCGTCACGATCGGCAAGGCGATCGCCGGCGGCATCCCGATCGGCGCGTACGGGCTGAGCGCCGGCCTGGCCGAGGCGATCCTCGGCCGCGACGACCTCGACCTGGTCGACATGGGCGGCGTCGGCGGCACCCTGGCCGGCAACCCGGTCTCGATGGCGGCGGCCCGCGCATGCCTCGAGCAGGTGCTCACCGAGCAGGCGTTCGACGTCATGACCGCCACCGCCACGGCGTTCGCCGGCGGGCTGCGCAAGATCATCGAGGGGTACGGCCTGCCGTGGTCGGTGAGCCAGCTGGGCGCCCGCGTCGAATACCGGTTCGCCGACCCCGCCCCGCGCAACGGCACCGAGTCGGCGGCCGCCGCGGACGCCGAGCTGGAGGACTTCCTGCACGCCTATCTGGCGAACCGCGGCGTGCTGCTCACCCCGTTCCACAACATGGCGCTGATGTCGCCCGGGACCACCACGGCCGACGTCGAGCGCCACCACTCGATCTTCGCCGACGCCCTGGCCGAGCTCACGGCCTGAGGACGGGCGCCGTTTCACGATAGTGCCGTAAATACCGCATAACACTCCGTAGCCTGACATCATGGGTCTGTTCGGAAAGCGAGCGGTGGACGAGGGCGCGCCGCCGCGCGCGCTCCCCCGCGACATCGAGGCACTCGAAGAGCTCGTCACCAACCTCGAGTCGGCGGTCGACGAGGCCAGCAGCTGGCGCATTTACGCCTCGACGAACCTCGAGTTCTACGGCCTCGAATACGTCGCTGTCTGGCTCGTCGAGAAGGGCAACCCGCGGCTGGAGTTCGAGTGCGGCCAGCTGGCCGGCAAGCTCACCGGCTCCGGGCCGTCCCCGCTGGTGCAAGAGGCCGTTCGCAGCGGGCACGCGGTGTGGGCGAACGAGCGTACGGCGGCCACCGATCCCCGCCTTGCCTCGGCGCTGCGCGGCGGTGCGAACGCCGGGGTGGCCGTTCCGGTCGTCAAGCACGGCCGTCCCACCGCGGTGCTGGAGTACTACACCGCCGCCGACTTCGCTCCGGACGCCGCCCTGATCAGCAAGTGGGGCGCCATCGCGCGGGTCGCCGAGCAGGCCCGGGTGGCCGCGCTGACCGCGTACTACACCCGGCAGGTGGCCGACGACCGGCTGGCCGTCACCAACGTGGTCGCCGCGCTGGGACACACGACCGACTCGTCGGTCGCGCTCCGGTCCGCGCTGGACGCCGTGCGAACGGCCTTCCACTGGGCCTACGGGTCGTACTGGCAGATCGACGAGCAGGACAACGTGCTGCGCTTCTGCGTGGAGTCGGGCGACGCCGGCGAGGAGTTCCGGAAGGTGACGCTGGCCGCGACCTTCGCCGAGGGGGTGGGCCTGTCGGGCCGGGCCTGGCGGGCGCGCGACCTCGTCTTCGTCCGCGACATCGGACAGCTCACCGACTGCGTGCGGGCTCCCGCGGCGCAGCGGGCCGGCGTACGGTCCGGGGTCTGCTTCCCGATCTCCAGCGGCGACCGCATCGTGGGCACGATGGACTTCTTCACCACCGAGTACGTCGAGCTCTCCGACTCGCGGATGGACGCGCTGCGCAACGTGCAGCAGCTGGTGTCGCAGCGCCTCGACGTGGTGCGCGGCGCCGAGCAGGCGGCGAACAACGCCCGCGAGCTGCTCGACACGGTGTCCCGCCTGCGCACGGCCACCAGCGACGCGAGCCGGGTGGCCGACGACGCCGTGAACCGGGCGTCCGACATGACCGGCGACGTCGCCTCGCTCAACGACGCCTCCGCGGCGATCGGCGACGTCATTCAGATCATCTCGTCCATCGCCGACCAGACGAACCTGCTCGCCCTCAACGCCACGATCGAGGCCGCCCGCGCGGGCGAGATCGGCAAGGGCTTCGCGGTCGTCGCGGGCGAGGTCAAGGAGCTCGCCCGCGAGACGGCCGAGGCGACCAAGAAGGTCTCCGAGCAGATCGCGGCGCTGCAGTCGAGCGCCGAGTCGGTGGCCTCCGGCATCCGGACCACCAGCGAGACGATCGCGCAGCTGGACGCGGTGCAGGCCCGGATCGGCGAAGTGCTCGAGGAGCAGGCCTCGATGGCTCACGCCTTCGAGCACTGAGACCGGTCAGTAACGGAAGCGCGAGACCAGGGTCTGCAGCTGGCTCGCGGTCGTCGCCAGATCGTCGGCCGCGTGCCGGGTCTCGCCGACCGAGGCCGTCGTGCGCTGGGTCGCCTCGGAGACGCCGCCGATCGTGGCGGCGATGTTGCCGGCGTTCGACGCGGCCTCGGACAGGGTCCGGTTCATCTCCTGCGTGGTGGCGGTCTGCTCCTCGACGGCCGAGGCGATGGTCATCTGGATGCCGTTGATCCGCTCGATGATCGCCGAGATCTCGCCGATCGCGGCGACCGCGCCGCCGGTGTCGCTCTGGATGGCCTGCACCCGGCGCGCGATGTCCTCCGTGGCCTTCGCCGTCTCCTGAGCCAGGTCCTTCACCTCGCCCGCGACGACCGCGAAGCCCTTGCCGGACTCGCCCGCGCGGGCGGCCTCGATGGTGGCGTTCAGGGCGAGCAGGTTGGTCTGCTCGGCGATCGCGGTGATCGTCTTGACGACCGAGGCGATCTCGCTGGACGACTCGCCCAGCCGGGCCACGATCGCGTTGGTGGCCGACGCGACCTCGACAGCCTGCACGGCCACCTCGGACGCTTCGGTGGTGGAGACGCTGATGTCGCGGATCGCCGAGCCCATCTCGTGCGAGCCGGCCGAGACGACCTGCAGGTTGCTGGAGACGGTGTCGGCCGCGGTGGCGACCGACCCGGCCCGGACCGAGGCGTCCGAGGCGGCCGAGTCGACCGCGCCGGAGACCGCGGTCAGCTGACCCGCGGCGGCGTGCAGCGTGGAAGCGTTGCCGGCCAGGGACACGACGTCCTGGCGCAGGCGGGCGATGGCCTGGTCGAGGGACGCGGCCATCAGGCCCACCTCGTCGCGGACGGTCACGCCCGAGCTCCGGGTCAGGTCACCCTCGGCCAGGCCCTCGGCGACCCGGGCGACCCCACGCACCGTGGTCCGCACCCGGTTCGCCACCCGGAACCCCAGCACCAGGCTGATCAGCACGCCCAGTCCCAGCAGGAGGGCGATCGTCCAGGTGGCGGAGGTCGTGTCGGACTCGGCGGCGCGGATCGCGGCCTCGGAGCGGTTCTGCGCCAGCTCGGCCAGCGCGGTCTGGTCGGCGCCCAGCGCGGCGTAGAGGTTGTTGTACGTCTCGAGGATCGTCTGCAGGTCGGCGGCCGAGGCCTTGCTGTTGTCGGTCCCGAGGAACTTCAGGAACGCGTCCCAGTCGGCGGCCGCCTTGTCGACCACGGCAAGGGCGTCCGCGTCACCGGCGAAGGCGGCGCGCAGCCGCTGGAGCGAGTCCTGGATGGCGGCCTTGTTGGCCTCCATGTTCTGCTCGATGACCGTCCTCAGCGCCGGGTAGAGCCGGGACGCCGAGGTGTTGCCGCCGAACGACTCGATGTTCTTGGCGAACGCGCCGGACGCCGCCGAGACGTCGATGGTCGACCGCTGAGCGGCCGCCGCGTCCCTGTTCTGCCCGCGCAGGGTGACCAGCGCGACGCCGCCGACCAGCACCCCGCTCAGCGTTCCGGCCAGCACGGCCGTCCCGATCTTCGTCCGCAGCGAGCGGTTGTCGAACGCCCCGACCAGTCCCATAATTCCGTGCCTTTCCGGTTGAGCTCCGGTCTCGCTCCGGCTTCGCTCCGGTTTCAGATCCGCGAAACATCAAATCGGCACGGAAGGCACTCTTGCTGAGGTTTACGGCACAGGACCCATTCGCACCTGGTCCGGTGTCCGGCCGGTCCAGGCGTGGAACGCCCGATAGAACGAGTTCGTGTCGTCGTAGCCGAGCAGGTACGAGATCTCGCCCGCGCTCATCCGCGACGTGGACAGATAGTGGCGGGCCAGCGCCTCCCGGGTGTCGCGCAGCACGGCCTGGAAACTGGTCCCCTCGTGCCGGAGCCGGCGCTGGAGAGTGCGGACGCTGACGGCGAGTTCCGCGGCGACCACATCGACACCGGCCGACCCGGCCGGCAGCATCCGCAGCAAGGCCTGGCGGACCAGCTCGGCGTTCGAGGGTTCGGCTTCGAACGCGGTGAGGCGCTGCCGCAGGGCGGGCTCGAAGTACTCCCACATCCGGTCGTTCGCCGTCAGGAAGGGGCGCTCGGCGTCCGTACGCGAGAAGGTGACCGCCGGAACGGGAGCGTGCTCGATCGGGGCGCCCAGATACTCCCGGTACGCAGTGGCCTGGGCCGGGGTCGTCTCGACGGGTGCGGCGAACCGCAGCGGCCGGACGCCGGTCCGCGTCGCGATCCGGGCCAGGGCGACCCAGAAGATCAGCTCCATGAGCATCAACGCGGGCGGAGCGTTCCCCGGGTCGGGCCAGAGCATGGCGATGGTCATGTCGCCGCGGTTCGTGTCCACCTCGAGCCGCAACGGACCGATCAGCTTCTTGTACGTCGCGAGCCGGGCCGCGGCGACAGTCAGATCGGGGCTGCAGAACGCCGAGAACAACGGCGGATCGAAGATCTCGGGGCGGAGGGCCTGACCGACGCGGATCGGCAGCAACCCGTCAGCCGCTTCCTCGTCCAGCGCCCGCCAGAACGCGTAGAACTGCGCGGTGTCGAGCTCGACGGTCCGCTGCCCGTAGACCACCGCCGGAAGCCGGGCCCGGCGCAGCACACCGGGCAGGCTGATGCCCAGGTCGTCAAGCAGCGCCCGGCCCGCCGGGCCGACCGTGAAGTGGTCCGGGCTCATCGCGCTCCTTCCCTACAGCCGGGCCATGACCGCGCGGTCGTAGACCCGGTCGCCGAGCCACTTGCGCGTGGTCATCAGCATCCTCGCGTACTTGCCGGCGACGTAGCGGGTCCGCGGGCGCCGCGCCGTGATCGCCTTCGCGATCAGATCCGCGATCACCGACGGCGGGGTGGCGCCGCTCTCGTACATCGTCCGCGTTCCCTCGGCGACCTTGGCCGCCAGCGCCGCGTACGGGCCCGAACCGGACCGCTTCAGCATCGGCCCGGAGACGACCTCGGCGAACTCGGTGCCGATCACGCCCGGCTCGATGACGATCACGTCGATGCCCAGCGGAGCCAGCTCGAGCCGCAGGCAGTCGGACCAGCCCTCCAGCGCGTGCTTGGTGGCGTGGTACCAGGCGCCCAGCGGCGTGTAGACGCGGCCGCCCATCGACGACAGGTTCACGATCGTGCCGGAGCGACGTTCCCGCATGCCGGGCAGCACCAGCTGGGTGAGCCGGGCCGCCCCGAACAGGTTCACCTCGAACTGGTAGCGCGCCTCCTCCAGCGTGATGTCCTCCATCGCGCCGTACAGCCCGAAACCCGCGTTGTTGACGAGCACGTCGACTCCGCCGCGCTCGGCCGTGATCCGTTCGACCAGCTTCACCAGGTCGCGTTCGTCCGTGACGTCGACGGCGACCACGACGGCGCCGAGCCCGGCGAGATCCCGCATCCGCTCCTCCCGCCGCGCCACCGCGTACACGGTGTGCCCGTCCGCTAGCAGCCGCTCGGCCGTCGCCTTGCCCATGCCCGACGAAGCCCCGGTCACCAGTACGGTCTTCACGCTGTGCCTCCCGCTTCGG
Source organism: Paractinoplanes polyasparticus (assembly GCF_019710575.1). Lineage (GTDB taxonomy): Bacteria > Actinomycetota > Actinomycetes > Mycobacteriales > Micromonosporaceae > Actinoplanes > Actinoplanes polyasparticus. Next base: position 195,336 of record NZ_JAHWFK010000019.1, read on the forward strand.
CGGCCCCGGCGGCCACCTGGGGACAACGCTAGGGAGCGCCGAGCGTCGGATCACCAGCCGAACCCGCCATCCCACTCGCCATTCCCGCCATTCCCGCCATCCGGCGCTGGCCGGCGGCGAGCGGGTCGTTCACGATGTGTCGGTGGCGGTCGACTTCACGGATCCCGAATTCATCCAGAACCCGTATCCGGGGCTGGCCCGGTTGCGCGAGCAGGGCGCGGTCACGTGGCACGAGCCGACCGGGCAGTTCCTGACGGCCACCCACGCCGCGGCCGGCGCCGTGCTGCGGGACAGGCAGCTCGGGCGGTTCTGGCAGGACAGGGAGCCGGCCGAGGTGTACGAGCCGTTCAACCTGCTGCACCGGAACCAGATGATGGAGAACGAGCCGCCCGTCCACACCCGGCTGCGGTCGGTCGTGGCCCGGGCGTTCGGGCGCGGGCACGTCGCCCGGTTGCGGCCGGCCGTCGCGGCGTCGGCACAGACGCTCGTACGGGAAGCCGGGCGGGAGTTCGATCTGCTGGCCGACGTGGCGGAACCGCTGGCGGTCACGGTGATCGCGGAGCTGCTGGGCATTCCGCCGGGTGACCGGGCGCGGTTGCGGCCCTGGTCGGCGGCGATCGTACGGATGTACGAGGTATCCCGCACGCCCGAGGTGGAGGCGGCTGCCCTCGAAGCCTGCCGGGAGTTCACCAGCTACCTGCGCCGGCTGGCCGCCGAGCGCACCTCGTCGCCGCGGGACGATCTGATCAGCGACCTGGTGCCGGAGCTCTCGGCCGACGAGCTCGTGGCGACGGCGATCCTGCTGCTCAACGCGGGACACGAGGCGTCGGTCAACGCGCTCGGCGGCGGTGTGGTGGCGCTGCTGCGGCACCCGGCCGAGCTGGCGCGGCTGCGGAGCGATCCGGCGCTGCTCGTCCCGGCGGGTGAGGAGATGATCCGGTACGACTCCCCGCTGCACATGTTCGTGCGGACGGCCGCCGCGGACGTCACGGTCGCGGGCGTACGGGTTCCGGCCGGAGCGAAGATCGCCGCCCTGCTCGGGGCGGCCAACCGGGATCCGGCCGTCTTCGCGTCGCCCGACAGCTTCGACATCGGCCGGGATCCCAACCCGCACCTGGGTTTCGGCGCGGGGCTGCACTTCTGTCTCGGAGCGCCCCTGGCCCGCATCGAGCTGCAGGCCGGACTACGGGCGCTGCTGTCGCACCAGTTCGAGCTGGCGGCGGAGCCGGTCAACCGGCCCACGTTCGTGCTGCGCGGCTATCGCGAGGTGCGGCTCACCCGGTCGTGACCGGCAGCGCCGAGAAACCGCGCAGCACCAGGCGGTCGCGGCGCTCGGCCTCGCCGGTCAGGGCCAGACCCGGCAGCGTGGTCAGCAGCAGCGGGAAGGCGACCTGGGCCTCGAGCCGGGCCAGCGGAGCGCCCAGGCAGTAGTGGGCACCGCCGCCGAACGAGACGGGCTGGATGTTCGGGCGGGCGGGGTCGAAGCGGTGCGGGTCGTCGTAGCGGGCCGGGTCGCGGTTGGCCGAGCCGAGCAGCATCGTGAGGCCTGCGCCGGCGGGAACGCTGAGGCCGTCGCCGAGGTCGAGCGGCTCGGTGGTGAAGCGGGACGTGAGTTGCACCGGTGAGTCGTACCGCAGGATCTCCTCGACGAAGGCGGGCGCCCGGTCGGGGTGCGCGCGCAACCGCTCGGCCTCGGCCGGGCGGCTCAGCAGCAGGTGCAGGCCCAGGCCGAGCAGGTTGGCCGTGGTCTCGAAGCCGGCCACGAGCAGCAGCACCAGGTTGGCCAGCATCTCCTCGCCGGTCAGCGTGTCCCCCGAGGCGGCCAGGGCGCTGGTCAGATCCTCCTGCGGGTGGCGCCGGCGCTCGGCGATCAGGCCGACGAAATAGTCCTCGAGGTCGCGTCCGGCCGCGTCGGCCAGCTCCATCTCGGCGACCGTGCTGATCGGCTCGAGCACCACGGTCAGGTCGGCCGCCCGCTGCCGGAACCAGGCGCGGTCGCTGTCCGGCACGCCGAGCAGCGCGCAGATCACGCCGATCGGCAGCGGATAGGCGAACGAGGTCATGAAGTCGGCCGTCGCGGGCATCGCCTTGATCAGCTCTTCGGCCTGCCCGGCGATCACGTCGCGCACGGCGGCGATGCGGCGCGCGGTGAACGTGGCCGCGGCGACCCGGCGTACGCGGGTGTGGTCGGGCGGGTTCATCTGCAACATCGACAGCACGACGGACGCGACCCCGCGGTTCTGCCGCCACTCGGGCCAGAACTGGTCGTAGTCGCGGCTGTCGGCCAGGCGGACGGCCGGGTCCCGCAGGAGGCGGTTGGTCAAGGCGTGGGTGGTGACATACCAGCGCTCATCGGGCGCCAGGAACGCGGGTGCGTGCGCCCGCAGGACGTCGTAGGCCGGGTAGGGGTCGTGACGGCCCTCCGGGGAGAACAGCGAACCGAGCGCGGTCTGGTAGTCCATGCCGTCCATCATCTCCGGCGCGGGCCAGTATCGCGCCCGGCCGTTGGTGGGCGGGCCGCCGCCCCGCTGCCCGCCCACCCCGGCACGTGACCGCCGCCGCGCGCCTGGACAAGCGTTCCCCCGGCGGCGGTCACCCCGGCCGGCCGGCCGCGACCCGGTTCCCGCGGTGTCGTCGGCCGGCTCATCATGACGTTCGATGTGCCGTTACCACGCTATGGAGGTTTCCGGTCGCTCCGGAATCGGCCGTCCCACCCCGGCACCCCCTCGCGTTGGGGGTCCCGATCGGACCGATCCGCCTACCCCGCCGGGACGGCCGGCACGTGCGCCGACAGGAACTCCCAGGCCGCGCTGGCCCGGTCGACCCGGTTGTAGATCCCGACCCACGACTGCGGGCGCCCGCTGAGGTCCGGCGCGTCGCAGGTCTCGCGGTCGGCGGCCCCGGCGGTGACGGTCTGCAGTTCCAGAGCGCCGTCACGCCGTACGAACATGGGCCCGCCACTGTCGCCCCGCGAGGAGCCACCGTGGACGGACGTCACGAACGTCATCTCGCGATCGGGAAACACGCAGGGCCCGTTGTTGACCGCGGCCAGGCTGGTGACCCGCACCCGCCCCACGTGCTGGGACGGCCGGCCGGCGAAGCCGTACACCTCCGCCGTGGCGCCGTTCGGCGCGCCCCGGGCCGCTATCCGGGCCGGCGTCACGGTGGTGACCGGGTCGGTCAGCTCGAGCAGCGCGATGTCGTTGGCCAGGCTCCGGCTGTCGTAGCCGTCCATGCGCCACACGGCCGCGACCGCCCACTGCGCGTCGTCGGGGGCCGACGGCCGGACCACCATGTCCTTCGCCCGGTAGCCGTGGCCGGGCTGCCGGCCCACATTCGTGCAGTGCTGCGCCGTGACGACCCAGCGCGGCGCGATCAGCGTGCCGGTGCAGGCGAGCCCGTCGTCGAGCAGACCCCGGTCGGCCTCGACCCGCACGACGGCCGCGACACCCGCGTCACCGGCCACCTCGGTCGCCATGGCCTGGGCGCCGACGATCGCCGAGGCCTGCCCGGTCATGGCCCAAGCGACGAAGGCGGCCAGTCCGACCGAGCCGACTCGGCCCCATGTGAGCCTGTTCACCACCCGGGCCTCCCCGTAGCGTTCCGCCGCGACGCCCTCACGCTACGAACAACGCGCCACTCCGCGGAATCCCCCGACCCACCGGGCCCGCCCGTCGATCCGCCTACCTCAAAAGTGGAACGCGGACGTGACGCGGCCCGGGCCGCTCGGACGAGCGACCCGGGCCGGGCGGGACGACGAAGCTACTGGAACAGCTTGGCCGCGGTCATCACCGTCTGGATGATGCCGTAGCCCAGCAGGACGGCGACCAGCAGCCAGGACAGAACCAGACGGGCGCTCATGCCGCGGCCTCCTTCTCGAGCGGCTGGGCCGGCTCGTGGTAGCGCTCCGGCACCGGCCGGACCAGCAGGTTGGCGACGAAGCCGACGACCAGGACGCCGACCATGGTGAACAGGGCCGGCTGATAGGCCGCGCTGGTCAGCGTGCCCGGCTTGCCCTCGGCGTCGAGGAAGCCGTTGATGATCAGCGGCCCGGCCACGCCGGCGGCCGACCAGGCGGTCAGCAGGCGGCCGTGGATCGCGCCGACCTGGAACGTGCCGAACAGGTCCCGCAGGTAGGCCGGGACCGTGGCGAACCCGCCGCCGTAGAACGACAGGATGATGCCCGCAAGGATGACGAACAGCCAGGTCGCGGCGTCGCCGACCGTGGCCAGCAGCAGGTAGAGGATCACGCCGACGCCCAGGTAGACCATGTAGATGGGCTTGCGGCCGATCACGTCCGACGTCGACGACCAGGCGAAACGGCCGGCCATGTTGAACAGCGACAGCACGCCCACGAAGCCGCCGGCCGCGGCCACGCTGACGCTGGAGACGCCGTCCGACCGGAAGAAGTCCTGAATCATCGGGCTGGCCTGCTCGAGGATGCCGATGCCGGCGGTCACGTTGCAGAACAGCACGATCCACAGCAGCCAGAAAGCACGCGTGCGGATCGCGTTGGCGGCCGACACGCTCGCGGTGGTGACCAGCGGCTTCGCCTTGACCGAGGCCGGGTCCCAGCCGTCGGGCTTCCAGTCGTCGGCCGGCACGCGCATGTTGGCCACGCCGAACATCATGATGACGAAGTAGGCGATGCCCAGCGTCAGGAACAGCGCCACCAGCGACCCGCCCGAGGCGACCGAGGTGGCCACGCTCGGGTCGTAGTTGTCGTCGTAGAACGAGAGCAGCTGGCGCGAGGCCGGGCTGGCGATCAGCGCCCCGCCGCCGAAGCCCATGATGGCGAGGCCGGTGGCCAGGCCGGGCCGGTCGGGGAACCACTTGATCAGTGTCGACACCGGCGAGATGTAGCCGATGCCGAGGCCGATGCCGCCCAGCACGCCGTAGCCCAGGTAGACCAGCCACAGCTGACTCGTGCTGATGCCGAGCGCGCTGACCAGGAAGCCGGCCGCCCAGAAGCTGGCCGACACGAACATCGCCTTGCGCGGTCCGTTGCGTTCGACCCAGGTGCCGCCGACCGCCGCCGACAGACCCAGCATCACGATGGCGATGCTGAAGATGATGCCGATGGAGGTCTGGCTGGCCTCGAAGTGCGAGACGAAGGAGTTCTTGTAGACACTCGTCGCGTAGACCTGGCCGATACAGAGGTGCACCGACAGGGCGGCGGGCGGGATCAGCCAGCGGCTGAAGCCGGGCGGCGCCACGGAGTGTTCGCGGTCGAGCCTGGTGAGCAGGGACAAGGTAGCGCCTCCCAACCCCGGTGGAGGGTATCGATCTTCATGATCGACCCTCCGGTCCGGGGCGGCAACCGGAGACGGAGCCTAACGCCGGGCGTTGGCGACGATCGCGTCGATGATCTGCGGCCACAGCGCTTCGGGCAGGTCGTGGCCCATGCCGGGGATGACCAGGAGCTCCGCGCCGGGGACGGCGGCCGCGGTGGCCCGCCCGCCGCTCACGTTGATCAGCGGGTCGTCCGCACCGTGAATGACCACCGTCGGCACGGCGACCGACTGCAGGGCTTCCGTCCGGTCCGGCGAGGCGACGATCGCCGCGTACTGGCGCTGGCCCCCGGCCGGGCGGTAGCTGCGCTCGAACTTGGCCGTGGCCCGCCGGCGCAGTTCGGCCTCGGCCGTCGGGTAGCCGGGCGAGCCGATGACCCGCGACGCCGCGACCGCTCCATTGATGATCTCGTCGCGGGTCGTGGCGGGCGGGCGCATCAGCGCGGCCGCGGCCTCCGGCGTCGGGCGGCCGACCGCCCGGTCGCCGGTCATCGACATGATGGAGCACAGGCTGGCCACCAGGTCGGGGTGGTCGAGGGTCAGCTGCTGGGCGATCATGCCGCCCATCGAGGCCCCGACGACGTGCACCGGTTCCAGGCCGAGCTCCTTGATCAGGCCCGCCGCGTCGGACGCCATGTCGCTGAGCAGGTAGGGCGCGCCGGCCGGGTCGCCGCCGAAGATCGCGGCGAGGTCGGGCGCGGGCAGGTCGTCGAACGCGGTCGACAGCCCGGCGTCCCGGTTGTCGAAGCGCACCACGTGGAAGCCGCGTGCGGCCAGCTCGCCGACGAATCCCGCCGGCCAGTCGACGAGCTGCGCGCCCAGCCCCATGATCAGCAGCAACCCGGGATCATCCGGGTTGCCCGTCGTCTCGTACCTCAGATCGATCCCGTTGGCCCGCACATCCGGCACCGCGACTCCCCTTCCTCGCGCCTTCACGATCAGCATGCCGCATCGCCCCGGACACGCCATCGGCAGAACCACCTGTTTCAGCCTTGGCTTATATAAGGACGAGCTGATAACGTACGGCTGTGCATGCGTTCGATGTTCTCGGAGATCCCGTGCGGCGGCGGATCCTGGAGCTGCTCGCCGAGGGTGAGCAGAGCTCCGGTTCCGTCACCGGCGTGATCCGGGCCGAGTTCGGCATCTCGCAACCGGCCGTGTCGCAGCACCTGCGCGTCCTGCGCGACAACGGCTTCGCGACCGTGCGCCCCGAGGGCGCCCGCCGCCTCTACGCCGTCGACGACACGGCCCTGCGCGAGGCCGACGCCTGGCTGGCGAAGTTTCGCCGGTTCTGGGTGCCCCGCCTGGCCGCCATGGAGACCGAGGTGGCTCGGGGCAAGCGGCAGCGACGCCTACAACACGACGAGGAGAAACACGATGATTGACGTCAACCACCAGATCAGCCAGGTGCGCCGGCAGCAGGGCCGCCGCACGCTCGAGGCGGGCGAGGCACGCGTCCAGACGATCAGCCAGGTCTACGACACCGACATCGAGGACCTGTGGGACGTGGTGACCAACCCCGAGCGCATCGCCCGCTGGTTCCTGCCGGTCGAGGGTGAGCTCAAGGAGGGCGGCCGGTATCAGCTCACCGGCAACGCGGGCGGCACGGTCACCCGCTGCGACCGCCCCAGCGGCTACTCGGCCACGTGGGAGTTCGCCGACCAGGTGAGCTGGATCGAGGTGCGCCTGACCCCCGAGGGTGACAGCACCCGCTTCGAACTCGAGCACGTCGCCCACGTCGCCGACGAGTGGTGGGACCAGTTCGGCCCCGGCGCCACCGGCGTGGGCTGGGACGGCGGCTTCTACGGCCTGGCCAACTATCTGGCCGACCCGGCGACCGCCGTCAACCCGGAGTCGATGGCGACCTGGCACGAGACCCCCGAGGGACGGTCCTTCTACCGCCAGTCCAGCGACGCCTGGGTCGAGGCCTCGATCGCCGACGGCGCCGACCCGGTGGCCGCCAAGGCCGCCGGCGAGCGCACCTACGCGTTCTACACCGGCCAGGAGGCGCCGAGCTGACCTGGGCATACTGGTCGCATGAACCTGCTCTCGGCCCGCGCCGGCCACTGGACGTCCGACGGCACCGGGGTCACCGTGATCCTGCCGCCGCCGGGCACGGTCGGCTCGGGCGAGATCAGGGGCGGCGCGCCCGCCACCCGCGAGTTCGCCCTGCTCGAACCCACCCGTCTGGTCGACCGCGTGGACGCGGTGGTGCTGTCGGGCGGGTCGGCGTTCGGTCTGGCCGCCGGCGACGGCGTGATGTCACTGATGCGCGCCCGGGGGCTGGGTCTGCCCACCCCCGCCGGCCCGGTCCCGATCGTGGTGGGCCTGTCGCTCTTCGACGCCTCGGTGGCAGCGCCGGTCCGCCCCGACTTCGCCGAGGGCGGCCGGCGGGCCGCCCAGGCCGCTCTGGACGGCGCTCCCTTCGAGACCGGCCGGGTCGGCGCGGGCACCGGCGCCACCACCGGCAAGTGGCGTGAACGCCTCGACCCCGGCGGCCTGGGCGTGGCCGAGGGCCGGGCCGGCGAGGCGTCCGTGGTGGCCCTGGCCGCGGTCAACGCCTGGGGCGACGTCATCGGCCCCGACGGCCGGCCGCTGACCGCCCCGCCCGTCACGCCCGGCGCCGCGCCCGCCCCGCCGCCCTTCCCCACGGCCAACACCACGATCGCCGTGGTCCTGACCGACGCCCGGCTCGACAAGGTGGCTTGCAACTGGCTGGCCCAGAGCGCCCACACCGGCTTCGCCCGGGCCCTGCACCCCGCCCACACCCGCTACGACGGGGACGCCGTGATCGCCCTGGCCACGGGCGAGCGGAAAGCCCCCGTCGACCTCGAGCACCTGCGGACCGTCACCGCCGACGTGATGGCGGCCGCGATCCGCTCCACGGCGTGATTCGCGAACGGCCGCTACCGTTGGTGGGGTGTTCCTCATCTTCGGCATCCGCAGCAAAGACAAGATCGTCGGTTCGCGCCTCGGCCGGTGCGAGGTCTGCGGCGCCACCGCGGCCCAGACCCTCGTGCGGCGTACGACGAAGTTCAGCCTCTTCTTCGTGCCGCTGTTCCCGGTGCGAGCCGCCCGCCACTTCGTGACCTGCACCAACTGCGGCCGCTCCCGCGCCGCCGCCCGCGAAGAGCTCGTCGCGGCCTGAGCCCACCCGGCACAACCCACGGCCGTCAACATGATCGACTGATCGGCGTGACACATCGACCGACCTGCGTGACGAGAGGGCAAGCATGAATCCGGCCGCCGAGGGCGACGCCCCGTTGCCGGCGCGGGTGGCCGAGCACCTGCAGCCCGGCGAGGGCCTGGTCGCCGCCATCTGGGTCAGCCGCCCCGCCGGGGTCGAGGCGCTCCGCATGTCCCGAAGCGAGATGTCCCCGTGGCGCCTGCGCCGGGCCACCCCCGAGTCGCGCCGGGGCGTCAACGGCCGGCCGAGCAGCCATGCCGTCGCCCTGGACGAACACGTCCGCACCGTCAACGACCCCCGCGTCCTGGCTCTCACCGACCGCCGGCTCCTGCTGCTGTCCCAGGGCCTCGGGTCGTGGCGCGACCTGCTCCCCCGCCCCGCCGGCACGCTGTCCCCCTTACGCCTGCGCTGGGAATCGCCTCGCACCGACCTGACCAAGGCCACCGAGGAGTCCGGGCACCTGCGCCTCGACTTCACCGACGGCTCGTACCTGATTCTGCTGACCCCGTCGGCCCACGTGCAGCCCTTCCTTGACGGCTGACGGCCGCGGGACGCCACGTCGGGCCAACGAGTGAGGCATCGCGCTGCTCGGGTGAGCTGGAGAGAAGGCTGTGTCCTTCGGCGCGCTCCTGCCTGCCGTCAAACAACGCGGCGCCCGAGGTGCTGGTGGCCCACCACGCAATAAAGTGGACCGTCGCTACCACGGCCGAGAGACTCCCGGTTGCCCCCGAGTGCCTCGACGCCATTGCGGACCGTCACTCGCGCTGGCACCGGTGCGCCGCCGATCCCAAGACCAGGTCGCGATCGTCGACGGCACCCTGATCCCGACCCGCGATCACCGGCTCGCCGCGCCGAGGAAGCGCACCGCTCGGCGCCGTGACCGTCGCTGCCTGATCAGGTATGGACGGTCACGGCCGTACCAATGGCTTTTTGCTATCTGAACTGCGGGACCAGGTCTTCGGCCAGGCGGAGCAGCGGGGCGTGGTCGTAGGCGACACGCGGGATGTAGAAGATGACGTAGTCGGCGCCGGCCTCGACGACCTTCTCGACGCGGGCCATGGTGTCGGCCGTCGACTCCGTGAGGTCGAGCTCGATCGTCGTCGACTTGGTGATGTCGGCGAAGTCGCGGCCGACGGTGTCGCAGTGGGCGCGCAGCACTCTCAGCTTGTGCGCGATCATCTCGGGGTTGCCGCCGCCGACGTTGCAGCCGTCGGCGTACTGGGCGACCAGCTTCAGCGTGATCTTCTCGCCGCCGCCGCCCAGCCAGAACTGGGGCTTGCGGCGCGGCTGGTTGATCGCGCCGTCGAGGCGGTAGTGCTTGCCCTCGAAGACCGGGCGGTCCTCGGTCCACAGCTTGTGCACGACCTGGACGGCCTCGCGGAACTCGCTCATCCGCTGCGGCACGTCCTTCCACTCGTAGCCGTACGCCTTCCACTCGTGCTCGTACCAGCCGGCGCCCAGACCGGCGATGAGCCGGCCGTTGCTGGCCACGTCGACCGTCGACGCGATCTTGGCGTAGAGGGAGGGCTGGCGGTAGCCGTTGCAGCCCACCATCTGGCCGATCCTGACCCGGCTGGTGTCGCGGGCCAGCGTCGATGTGGCCGTCCAGCACTCGAAGACCGAGTTGTCCGTCGGCTCGGGCACGGTGTGGAAGTGGTCGTAGAGCCAGATCGCGTCCCACGGACCGGCGTCGGCCACGCGGGCCACCTGGGTCATCGCCTCGTACTGCTCGACCGGGTCGGCGATCTCGACCAGGTCCATCTTCCAGCCCTGGGGCACGAACACCCCGAAACGTACGCTCATGGACCTCAACCTAATCGACGCTTGGCAAAAACGATCGGCGGTACCAGAGTGTCCGTGGATCGAGTAAGACGGGGGATCGGAACGGATGTACTACATAGCCCTGGGCGCCGTCCGCCGGCGCTCCGGTCCGGCGTTGCTGGTCGGCCTGCTCGCGGCCCTGCTCGCGACGGCTGCCGGCGGGGCCGCGTGGTACGGGCTGACCGTCTCGTCGCGCTCGGCGGGCAATGTGGTGACCTCGGCCCCGGTCGAGGAACGCGTCATCCTGGTGCGCCAGGCCGGTGAGGGCACCGACGACCCGCGGGGCGCGCTCGACGACTTCGGCGCCACCGCGCGAGGCCTGCTGCCGGTGCCCGGCGCCGAGCCGGTGCTGGGGGCTGTGGCCGACGCCAGCTTCGTCTATCCCGGGGCGGTCGGGGCGTCCACCGGGCTGCCGATCGCCTACCGCGACGGGTTCTGCGAGCACGCCCGGCTCACCGGAACCTGTCCGGCGGCCGCGAACGAGGCGGCCGTCAGCAGCGACTCCGCCACCCGGCTCAAGCTGAAGCCGGGCGACACGTTCCGGGTGCGGCCGGCGACCACGGTGAACCCGATGACGTTCCGTGTCACCGCCGTCTACCAGCCGATCGACCCGGGCGGTCCGTACTGGAGCGACAAGCTCTTCCGCGCCCAGGGCTCGCTCGACCCGCTGTTCACCTCGCTCGACACGTTCCGCGACCCCGGCCTGACCCGCCCGGTCCACGCGTGGGACCTCGAGGTGCCGCTCCCGCTGCTGCGCGGCGATGGCGGGTACGACCTGAACGGGCTGGTGAACCATGCGGCGCCCCGCTTCGCGGCCCAGCAGCTCGAGCTGGTCGCCCCCACCGGCAAGCTGGTCGACCGGGTGCGCGCCGAACGGCTGGCCGTGGCCGGCGGCGTGGCGATCGCCCTGGGCCAGGTCGCCGTCCTCGCCTGGTTCGCGATCGCGCTGGCCGGCCGCTTCACCGGTCGCGACCGCCGCGCCGACGCCGGCCTGCTCAAGCTGCGCGGCAGCACCGCCCGCGGCATCCTGCGCCTGGCCCTGAGCCAGCATCTGCTCCCGCTGGCCGGCGGCGGCCTGGCCGGGTGGGTCGCCGGATTCCTGGTCGCCTGGCCGCTGTCCCGCGGCCTGCCGGTGCGCGTCGAGCTGTGGGTGGCGCTGCTGCTGTCGCTGGGCCTCGTCGTCGTCACGCTCGGCATCGCCCTGCTCGTGCTGCTCGCCGTGGACGCGCTGCAGCAACGGGCGCCGGTCGCGGCCCTGTTGCGGCGGGTGCCCACGGCCCGGCGGGACTGGCGTTCGGGGGTCGTCGACCTGGCCCTGATCGCGCTGGCCGCCGGGGCGGTCTACCAGGCCCGGTCGGGCGGCAGCGGCCTCGGCGTGGTCGCGCCCGCGCTGGTCGCGCTGGCCGTCGGGCTGCTGCTGGCCCGGCTGTTGCGGCGGCTGGCCGACAGGGTGGGCGCGGTGGCTCTGCGCGCCGGCCGGGTGCGGCTCGGGCTGACCGCCGTACGGGTCTCGCGCCAGCCCGGCACCGACCGGGTCTTCGCCCTGGTCGTGGTGGCCGTCGCCGTGCTGGCGCTGACGCTGGGCACCTTCGCGGCCGGCCGCGCGGAGCGGGTCGAGCGGGCCGACGTCGAGCTGGGCGCGGCCCGGGTGCTGACCGTCTCGGCGGCCTCCCGCACCCAGCTGCTGCACGCCGTGCGCCAGGCCGATCCCGAGGGCCGCTACGCGATGGCCGTCGTCGTGGACTCCGGCGGCACCCCACCCGTGCTGGCCGTCGACAGCAGCCGGCTCGCCACCGTGGCGACCTGGCGTCCCGAGTACGGTCCGGTCACCGCCCTGACCACCGCGAAGGCCCCACAGCTGCTGCCGCTGATCACCGGCAACCGGCTGACCGTGGACGTGACCAGCGGGCGGCGCACCACCACCCTGCTCGGCGTCATCCTGCAGCACGAGGGCACCGGCGAGGGCGTACGCCTGGAGTCCAGGGGCATCCGGCGGGGCGCCCAGTCGGTATCGGCCGCCGTGCCGGCCTGCGCCGTCGCCCCCGGCTGTCGCCTCGTCGGGTGGGAACTGTTCACCCCCGAGGGCTCGGACACCGGCGCGGTCACCATCCGCTCGCTCAGCCAGCAGAACCCGCCGGCCACCGTTGTCGACGCCGCCGGGCTCGGCGACGTGACCCGCTGGCGCGGCGACTTCACCACCCCGGCCGTCCACGTCGCGGCTGGTCCCGGCGGCCTCACCCTCAGCGCGGGGCAGGCCGGCGGAACCAAGGTGGCGGTCGTCGACTCGCCGCTCCCGCTGCCGATCGTGCTGGCCGGCAAGGCCCCGGGCACCTGGTTCTTCGACGACGCGGCGCTGGGCCGGTTCGGGGACGTGGCCACGCCCGTCCACGTGGCCGCCGTGGCACGGGTGCTGCCGGTCATCGGCGCCGACGGTGTGCTGACCGACCTCGACGCCGCCCGCCGGGTCGCCGGCGACAGCGACCAGGGCGGCACCCTGCAGGTCTGGCTGACCGGCGACGCGCCCGCGCCGGTGGTCGACGCGATCGGCCTGCCCGTGCTCGACGACCGCACGGCCGACGGGCGGGTGGCCGAACTGGCCGCCGACAGCTCGGTCGTCACCGCCTCGTTCGGCCTGTTCGCCGCCGTCCTGGCCGCCCTGATCGCGGCCGGCCTGCTCGCGGTGGCGGCCGCCGTCGACCGCGAACCTCAGCTCGACCATCTGCGCGCGCTGCGCCATCAGGGCCTGCCCCGGCGAACCGCCCTGACCACCGCATACGCCGGGGCCGGCTCGGTCGCGCTGGCCGGGCTGCTCGGCGGGCTCGCGGCGGCGCTGGCCGCCCGTCCGATCGCCGAAGTCACCGCACCCCCGTTCCCGGACGGCTGGCGGGTGATCCCGCCGCCCGGTGCGCTCGGGCCCGCCGCGCTGGGCATCGCGGCCGCGGTGGCCGTGGTCGTCCTCGGCGTGACGACCTGGCTGTCGGTGCGGCGGCTGAACGGGGAACTTTCATGATCGCCCTGGTGCTCGCGATGGTGTGGGCGCGCCGCGGCCAGACGCTGGTGGTGGCGCTGCTGGCGCTGTTCGGGGTGGCGGCGGCCGTGGCGGCGCCGGCGTACCTGCGCGCGGCCGACCGCGCGGTGGCCGCCGGCCAGGTCGAGACGGCCACTCCGAACGAGCTGGCCGTCGCGGTCCGCGCGTATCAGCAGGACGTCCGGGAGGACAAACCGGGGGCGGATCCGCGCGGCCCCGACCTGGAGCGCAGCGGCACCGCGCTGGCCGGGCTGCCCGGCTTCGACTACGTCTACTCGATGGAGTTCCCGACGATCGGGATGGAGCCGTCGATCGCGTACGCGACCAGGTTCGCCTACCGCCAGGACGTCTGCGATCACCTCGAGATGACCGCCGGGCGCTGCCTGGTCGGCGAGTCGGACATCGTGCTGCCCGAGCAGATCGGACGGCGCCTCGAGATCGGCGCGGGCGACTCGGTCTCGCTCAGCTTCGCCCTGCGCATCGTCCCGCGCGGCGAGCCCCCGTTCTACGTGAAGAACGGCGCGGCCAAGCGTTTCCTGGTCGCCGGCCTCTACCGGGTGCCCGACCCGGGCGACGTCTACTGGGGATCCCGCGGCTTCATCAATCCGGGAGCGAGCCTGCCGGCGGGCGCGGGGCTGCCGGCTTTCGTCAACAACGCCACCATTCATGCCATGGACCGGGGGGCCGTCGACACCGGACTCGACGCCTTCCCGGGGCCCGGCGCTCTCGACGTCGACAAGCTTCCCGCCGTACGCGACGGTCTGGCCGACGTGCAGGCCGGGGTGACCGCCTTCCAGGGCGGGGTCGAACTGCACAGCCAGCTGCCCGACCTGCTGGCCCGGATCGACTCGGGCCGCGCCGCCGGCCACCGCATCGTTCCCGTCCTGGCCGTCGCGCTCGTGCTGCTGGCCTGCCTGACCATCTTCCTGGCCGTCGGCTACGGCACCGAGGGGCGCCGGCCCGAGCTGGCCGTGGTGGCGCTGCGCGGCGCCCGCTGGGGTCAGCGCTGGTGGCTGGCCACCGGCGAGAACCTGGTGGCGATCCTGATCGGCGCGACAGCGGGCTGCCTGGCCGGTCAGCTGCTCGTCAACGCGTTCGCGGCCTACCGCTTCCCCGGCGTCGGGGCCGACCCCGGTCTGGAATCGCTGCGCTGGGCGCCGGTGGCGGCCGGAGCGGCGGTGCTGACCGCGCTGCTGGCCGAGCGCCGGCAGATCGCCACCCCCGTCGCCGAGTTGTTGCGCCGGGCGCCGTCCGTGCCCAACAGCGCCCGGGCCGTCGCCGCCGAGCTGGTGGTGGTGATCCTGGCCGTGGTGGCTGTCGTTCAGCTCAGCTCGACGCTGCGCGGGGTCGGGACGGCGGCGGCGGCCCTGGTGCTGCTGGCCGGGTCGCTGGTCGCGGCGCGGCTGCTCGTGCCGCTGGTGACCGTGCTGGGCCGTCGCGCGTTGCGGCGCGGGCGGCTGGGCGTCGCCCTGGCCGGCCTGCAGCTGTCCCGGCGGCCCGGCGCGGTGCGGTTGTTCGCGCTGCTCACGGCGGCGGTCGCGGTCATCGGGTACGCGGCGGCGGCGGTCGACGTGGCCGCGAGCGGCCGCAGCGCCCAGGCCGTGCTCGGCACCGGCGCCACCCGGGTGCTCCACCTGGGCCCGACCGGCCGGCAGAACCTGCTCGCGGCGGTGCGCGCGGTCGACCCGCAGGGGACGTTCGCGATGGCGGCCGTGACGCTGCCGTCCGAGCCCGGCGCCCCGTCCGCCGTCGCGGTCGACACCACCCGCCTGAGCGCGGTGGCCGCGTGGCCCTCGGGCGGGCCGGCCGCCACGCGGATCGCCCAGCAGCTGCACCCGGCGGCCGCGCCCCCGGTGAAGGTGGACGGGGCCCAGGTGACGTTCGACATCAGCGCCCGGTTCGCGCAGGGCAAGGCGGTGGCCGTGACCGCTGTGCTGTCACCCCGCGAGGGCGGGAACGACGAGGTGGTCGAACTCGGCGTGTTGCGCAACGGCCGGCACGCGTACGGGCAGAGCGTTCAGGCCTGTGCCCGGGGCTGCACGCTGAACTCGCTGCGGATCGTGGGCGGCCAGGGCACCCTCGACGTGGCCGGCGTGCTGACCGTGCACAGCATCAACGACGCGCCGTCCGACGTCCTCAACGACCCGGCGCCGTGGCGGGCCTCCGAGGGCGGCCGGATCGGGGCCTCGGCGTCGGGCGGCCTCGAGATCGAGGTGACCTCGCTCAACGGCCTGCCCGACGGCATGTTCGTGCACCCCGCGTCCGCCCCGTACCCGCTGCCGGTGGCCGTCTCCGGCGTCACCGCGCTGCCCGCGATCGACAACCTGGACGCCCGCTCGACCCCGGTCGACGTGCGGGCGTCGCTGCCGGCCATCCCTGGCGCGGGCTCCCCGGCCGTGCTGACCGACCTCGACTACGCCGACCGCCTCGCCACCGACGGCGCCGCCAGCAGCAACGCGATGGTCTGGCTCAACGACAAGGCCCCGAAGGACGCCGTCGCGGCCCTCTCCGCCCACAACCTCACCGTGACCGCCGACGTCCGGGCGGACGACGTCCGGAAGCGCCTGGACAAGCAGGGCCCGGCGATCGCCCTCTGGTTCTACGTGATCGTCGCCGCCCTGGCCACGGCCTTGGCCGCGGGCGCCCTGGTGCTGGCCGCCGCCGTCGACCGGGAACGGCGGGTGGAAGACCTGTCGGCGCTGCGCGGACAGGGACTGAGCCGCTCCGCGCTGCGCCAGGCCACCCTGTGGACGTACCCGGTGCTGGTCGTGGCCGCGGTCGTGGCCGGCATGGGTGTGGCCACCCTGGGCTGGTGGCTGACGGGCTGGGCCCTGCCACTGGCCGGGCTCGACCCGCCGGCCCTGCCCCTGGCCGCCTGGCCCCGCCTGCTCACCATGCTGCTGACCGCCGCCGCCACGGCCCTCCTGCTGGCCGGCGCCGCCGTCCTGGCCGGCCGCCGCACCCTGCGCCGGATCTCCTAGCTGGCTGGGCGAGCCGCACTCCCGGCAGTGGCTGGTCGTGCTGGACGAACTCGGCGATCCGACCGGCCTTCAAGACCTGTGGCCGCCGGCCGGGGGACCCGGACGGCATCCCCGTCGGTCTCTTCCGGTCAGCGCCCGCACTGACCATGGTGTCGGCACGACGCGGCCGGGTGACGACCGCCGACGACGCGGCCGACGGACTGACCAACCTGGAACGGCTGAGCCGGTGCCGGCTCGACGACGACGGGCACACCGAGGTGGCCGGGATCCGCCGCATGATCGACCTCTGGACCCCTCAGGCCGGCGTCTCCTTCGTCACCAGGCGGCGGCTCTCCTCGCCCGCGCTGACCGAGAGGGCCCAGCCCTTGACCGACGACACCCGGCGGGAGGACGTGATGGTTCTGCCCTTGGTGGCGTCGGGGCAGGGCTGGCCGGCGTCGGGCGGGACCGTGGTGCCCGAGATGCCGAAGCTGGCGCCGGTGATCCAGAAGCCGACCAGCTTGCCGCGGTAGCCCTTGGCTGTGCCGCGGCCCTTGTCGAGCACCGCGGCGTTGCGCAGCTCGTAGCGGCCGAACTCGCGGTAGTGCGTCACCGGGAAGGGTTGCCCGCCGCAGGCGACGGTGTAGGTGTCGTTGGTCCAGAAGTCGTGGTTGAAGACCAGGGTCGACGCCTGGGCCGACAGCTTGGAGTCGCTCCACCCGAACGCCTTCTGCAGGTCGGCCCGCGCCACGTAGCCCTTCATCGTCCGCGAGTCGTAGGTCACCGCGGCCGAGGCCGGGGCGGCCGCGGCGACGGTGGCCACGAGGGTCGCGCCGGCGGTGGCGAGGCGGAGCAGTGCGTTCATTGTGCGACTCCTGGGCTGCGGGGATCCATCGGAACCAACGATCATGGTCAGTCGTGGGATGCGGGGAGGACGACGGTGAAGACGCTGCCCGCGTCGGCGCCGGCGGCCGGGGCAGCGGTGATGCGGCCGCCGTGGGCGTCCACGATGGCCTTGGTGATGGCCAGGCCCAGGCCGGTGCCCTTGGTGCCCTGGCGGACGGCGTTGCTGGCGCGGAAGAAGCGCTCGAACAGCCGGTCGTACTCGTCGGCGGGCACGCCGATGCCGGTGTCGGCCACCTCGATGACGACGTCGCCGGCCAGCCGGGCCGTGACCGTGACGGCGCCGCCGTCGGGCGTGTACTTCACGGCGTTGCTCACCAGGTTGTCGAGCACCTGGCGCAGCCGGACCGGGTCGGCCAGCACGGGCAGGTGGCGCGGCACGCCCGCGGTGACGGTCAGGCCCTTGGCCTGCGCGGCCGGCTCCTGGGCCTGCAGGGTCTCGCGGATCAGGCGGGCGGCCGAGAGCGGCTGCGGGTCGATGTGCAGCTGACCGGCCTCCAGGCGGGCCAGGTCGAGCAGGTCGTCCACGAGGTGCTGCATGTGGGTGGACCGGCGGTCGATCACCTCGGCCAGGTTCCGCTGCTCGTCGGAGAGCTGCGGGTCGTCCAGCAGCGTCTCGCTGTAGCTGCGGATCGCGCTGAGCGGGTTGCGCAGCTCGTGGCTGACCATGCCGACCAGCTCGTCCTTGACCCGCGCGAGCTCCAGCGCCAGGTCCTCGGCGCGGCGGCGTTCCATGTGCCGGCCCAGGTGGGCGCAGACGCCGTCGAGCAGGTCGAGCACGTCGGGGTCGGGTTCCTGGGGTACGGCGGTGAAGAACAGCAGCACGCCGAGCACCCGGTCGTCGGAGCGCACCGGCACCCCGATCGCGCTGTGCAGGCCGGCCGCCCGCACCTGGGCCGCGCGTAACACCGTACGGGGATCGTCGAGCACTTCCGGCAGCCACAGCTCGCTGTCGCCGGCCCAGATGTGCCCGGCCAGCCCCTCGCCCCACCGCACGTGCGCCGGCCG
The DNA here is from genome assembly GCF_019710575.1 of Paractinoplanes polyasparticus. Classification (GTDB taxonomy): domain Bacteria; phylum Actinomycetota; class Actinomycetes; order Mycobacteriales; family Micromonosporaceae; genus Actinoplanes; species Actinoplanes polyasparticus. The sequence goes on from NZ_JAHWFK010000019.1 coordinate 213,534, forward strand.
GTCCGGGACGGCGTGCCCGGGCGCCGCCCAGGAACCCACGCGGTCGATTCGATCGCCGTTGACCTGCCAGAACTCGCCCAGGGCCCATTCCAGCCCGGCGCACACGGCGGCCACCGTGCAGTCGGCCGCCTCACCGGCGCTGTGCGCGTCGGCCAGCCCGCGGGCAACGGCCAGGAGCACCTCGCGGAACACCTCGGCCTGCCGCTGCTCGGTGATGTCGTGCATGGCGACCACCGCGCCGAGGCGGTGGCCGTCGGGCGTCTCCAGCGGGCGCGCGTTCACGGTGAAGCGGCGGGCCGATTGGCCGGGCGGGGCGATCATCAGTTCGGCGTGGTCGACCCTTTCGCCTGCGTACGCCCTGGCCAGCGGGACCTCGTCCGGCCGGAGCGGCGTACGCCCGTCGGGGTGGTAGAGGTCGTAGGCGCGGGGCCAGTCGTCCGGCGGCAGCTCCCGGGCCGAGCAGCCGTGGATGTCGCGCAACGCCTGGTTGAAGAGGGTCAGCCGCCCGTCCTCGTCACAGGCGCCGACCCCGGTGTCCAGGCTGTCCAGAAGGGCCTGCAGGAAGGCGCGCTCGTGTTCGAGCTGGCGTTGCCCGGTCCGCCGGTCGCTGATGTCGTGCAGGAAGGCGTGGAAGCCGCCGTCGTGCTGCAGCAGGCTCATCTCGATCGGGAACTCGGCGCCGTCGCGCTTGCGGGCACACAGCTCCACCCGCTTGCCGACCAGCGTCGACATGCCGCCGCTGTGCATCCGGGCCAGCCCGGCGGCGTGCGCGGAAGCGAACCGGTCCGGAATGATGAGGTCGGCCACCGGCCGGCCCTCGGCCTCGCCCGCGGGGTAACCGAAGAGGCGCTCGGCCGCCGCGTTCCAGCCCGTCACCACCCCGTAGGCGTCGACCGCGACGTGCGCGTCGGGCGCGTTGTCGAGCATCCCCCGCAGCCGGCGCACGGTGGCGGCCTGCTCGTGTTCGCTCGCCCGCAGCGCGATCTCGCTCTCGGCCGCGGCCGCCAGGTCCTCGATGAGCAGCAGCTCGCGCGGTTCCCAGTCGCGGGGCCGGTTGTCGAGCACGCCGAACGCGCCCAGCGGGTAGCCGTCGGGGCTGCGGACGGGGAACCCGGCGTACGCGATGATGCCGCCGGCGACGGCCGGGTGCCCGGCGACGCGCTCGTCGGTCCGCGCGTCGCACACCAGCAGGGGCGCGTCGGAGTCGACCACCAGCCGGCAGAACGTGTGCTCGGGCGGCGGGCCGGACTGCCCGGCCACCGTACGGTCGTCCGCGCCGACGAGCGAGACGACAGCCCGGGCGGCCCGCAGTTGGTGCGCGGCGGCGTGGGCCAGCCGGTCCAGCGACGGGTAGGGCGGGTGCCCGAGCATGCCGGTATCGCGCAGGCGACTCAACCGGACGGCGTCGCTCAGCCGGCCGTCCGCACCGGTCGTGCCCGCTGTCGGCCCCACTCCCTCCGATTCGGCCGCACCGGGGCGGGCCTGAGCCGGAAAACGGAAGTCGTCGCTCAGCCCTCTTGTCAGCTACGGAATCAGTGGGAGGATGGCTGCCAAACAATGGAGATCCTGCGTCTGGAGATCGCGTGACCGCCAAGACCGTGCTGCACAACTTCATCGGCGGCGCCCCGGCCGCGCCCGCCGAGGGCCGATACGAGGACCTGATCGACCCGGCCACCGGCGAGGTGTTCGCGTCCGCCCCGGTTTCCGGCCGGCCGGACGTCGACAAGGCGATGCAAGCGGCCTCCACGGCGTTCGAGGGCTGGCGCAACACCACGCCGAGCGAGCGGCAGCAGGCGCTGCTGAAGTTCGCCGACGCGGTCGAGGCGCGGGCCGACGAGCTGGTCAAGGCCGAGTCGCAGAACACCGGCAAGCCGCTGGGCCTGACCGCCAGCGAGGAGCTGCCGCCGGCGATCGACCAGATCCGCTTCTTCGCGGGGGCCGCCCGGCTGCTCGAGGGCCGCTCGGCCGGTCAGTACATGCAGGGCTTCGAGAGCTACGTGCGGCGCGAGCCGATCGGCGTCTGCGCGCAGGTCACACCGTGGAACTACCCGCTGATGATGGCCGTGTGGAAGATCGCGCCCGCGCTCGCCGCCGGCAACACGGTCGTCCTCAAGCCGTCCGACACCACCCCGGTCACGTCGGTCATGCTGGCCGAGATCGCCGCCGAGTTCCTGCCCGCGGGCGTCTTCAACGTGATCGTCGGCGACCGCGACACCGGCCGCGAGCTGGTCACCCACAAGACCCCGCAGATGGTGTCGATCACCGGCTCGGTCCGCGCCGGCATGGAGGTCGCCTCGGCCGCCTCGGCCGACCTCAAGCGCACCCACCTCGAACTGGGCGGCAAGGCCCCGGTCGTGGTGTTCGACGACGCCGACATCGCGGCCGCCGCCGCGTCGATCGCCGAGGCGGGCTACTTCAACGCCGGCCAGGACTGCACCGCGGCCACCCGCGTGCTCGCCTCGCCGCGGGTCTACTCCGACTTCGTGGCGGCGCTCAGCGAGGCCGCCCAGGGCACCAAGACCGGCGCGGCCGACGACGAGGACGTGCTCTACGGCCCGCTCAACAACGCGCGCCAGCTCGAGCGGGTGGCCGGCTTCGTCGACCGTCTGCCCGATCACGCGGTGCTGGGCGCCGGCGGTTCGCGCGTGGGCGACCGGGGCTACTTCTACTCCCCCACCGTGGTCTCCGGCCTGAAGCAGACCGACGAGGCCGTTCAGGACGAGATCTTCGGCCCGGTCATCACCGTCCAGCAGTTCAGCGACGAGGACGAGGCGGTCGCCTGGGCCAACGGCGTCGAGTACGGCCTGGCCTCCTCGGTGTGGACGAAGGACCACGGCCGCGCGATGCGCATGACCCAGCGGCTCGATTTCGGCTGTGTGTGGGTCAACTGCCACATCCCGCTGGTGGCCGAGATGCCGCACGGCGGCTTCAAGCACTCCGGCCACGGCAAGGACCTGTCGGTCTACGGCCTCGAGGACTACACCCGGCTCAAGCACGTCATGCACAGTCTCGGCTGAGCCCACAGGCACATGGGGGCGGCTGGCGGGCCGCCCCCATGTCTTTCACCGCTCCTGCAGTTCCCAGGGGCTTCCGTACGCCGTGAGCAGGTCGAGGAACGGGACGGGATCGAAGGCCTCGGGTCCCAGCACGCCGGCGCCCGCCCAGACGCCGGTGGCGAGCAGCTCGAGGGCGACGACCGGGTTCACGGCCGTCTGCCAGACCACGGCCTGGGCCCCGTACTCGCGCATCGACCACTCGTTGTCGACCAGGTGGTACAGGTAGACCTCGCGCGGGTTGCCGTCCTTGCCGGCGCCCTTCACCCACGTGCCGGCGCAGGTCTTGCCGGTCATCCGGTCGCCCAGGGTGGCCGGGTCGGGCAGCACCGCCGCCACGACGTCCCGGGGCGAGACCTCGACGCCCTTGACGCGTACGGGTTCCGTCCTGTCGAGGCCGAGCCTGCGCAGTGTCTTCAGCACGTCGATGAACTCGGCGCCCAGGCCGTACTTGAAGGTGACCTTGCCGGCCTCGACCCAGCGCGGGATCAGCAGCACCTCCTCGTGTTCGACGTGGACGCACTCGACCGGGCCGATGCCGCCGGGGAAGTCGAAGATCTCGGGTTCGGCGAACGGCTCGGTCGTGTACCAGCCGCGCTCCTGGGAGAAGATGACCGGCGGGTTCAGGCACTCCTCGATGGTCGTCCACACCGAGAACGACGGCGCGAAGTCGTAGCCCTCGACCACCAGGTTCGCCCCGTCGCGCACGCCGATCTCGTCGATCCGGTCGAACAGGTGCTCGGCGGCGTACTTGGCGAAGATGTCGGACAGCCCCGGTTCGACACCGATGCCGACCAGCGCCAGCCGCCCGTCCCGCTCCCAGGCGGGCGCGGCCGCGAACTGCTCGTCGCCCAGCTTCACGCCGGTCTGCCGGTAGGGGTCGGTCGGGTGGGGGTGCGACAACGACATGGCCATGTCGAGGTAGTGGGCGCCGGCCGCGGCAGCCCCCTCGAAGACCGGCATGACGAAGCGCGGGTCGACGGCGTTGAAGACGTGCGTGATGCCGTGCTCCCGGCAGAGCTCGGCCACCGCCTCCGCGGACGACGCGTCGATCTTCGCGGCGACGAAGCGGGGGTCGTCGCCGGCCGCCTTCTCGGCGCGGGCCAAGTCGTAGTCGGCGATCACGAACAGATCGAAGAAGGTGCGACGGGCCGCGATGGCAGCGGCGGCGGATCCGACACCACCCGCTCCGACGGCGAGGATGCGCATGATGACCGTACCTTTCGGGCATTTAGGATGGTGGATCACTGAAACCGTGCCCCACGAGCCTCGATGCCACGGAAAAGCTTGTCAAGAGCGATCAACTCTGCGATAAACGCATCTACGCGGCCCGGCCCGGGTCGCCGCCACCGGAACGGATTCCCTTGATCAGCGCGAACCGGACGAGTGATTCCATTGCCGTCCAGGAGCGTGAAAGGAAGAATCGCGGCGTGACGGCGGACCTGGCACTGGACGACATCAACAAGCAGATCATCGAGCACCTGCAGCGCGACGGGCGGATGTCGTACGCGACGCTGGCGAAGACGATCGGGCTCTCCGAGGCAGCCGTGCGCCAGCGCGTGCAGCGCCTGCTCGACGGCGGCCTCATGCAGATCGTGGCGGTGACCGACCCGCTCACCCTCGGCTTCGCCCGGCAGGCGATGGTCGGCCTCAAGGTGAACGGCGACCTGCGGGCCATCGCCGACGAGATCGCCGCAATCCCCGAGGTCGACTACGTGGTGATCTGCGCCGGCGGCTTCGACCTGCTGGTCGAGCTCGTCTGCACCGACGACGAGCACCTGCTCGACCTGCTCAACGAGAAGGTGCGCGCGGTCAAGGGCGTCATCGCGTGCGAGACCTTCATGTACCTGAAGCTGGCCAAACAGACGTACGCGTGGGGCACCCGATGACGCCGTCCTTCTGGCTGAGCACCCTCGACCCCGTGACACCCCGGCCGCCGCTGCCCGGCGACCGGTCGTACGACGTCGCGATCGCCGGGGGTGGCTACACCGGACTGTGGACGGCCTACTACCTCTCGCACCTCGCGCCGGAACTGTCGATCGTCGTGCTCGAGGCTTCGTACTGCGGGTTCGGCGCCTCCGGCCGGAACGGCGGCTGGGCATCGGGCCTGTTCCCGGTCAGCGAGGCCAAACTGGCCCGGCGGTACGGTCCCGACCGTGCGCGGGCGATGCACGCCGGGCTCGCGGACGCGGTCGACGAGGTGGGCCGGGTCGCGTCCGCCGAGGGCATCGACTGCCACTACGCCAAGGGTGGCACCATCTCGCTGGCCCGCTCGCCCGCCCAGCTGCGCCGCGCGCGCAAGTCGGCGGCCTTCCTGGAAAGGGACGCCGCCCGGGCCATCTGCAACGCCACCGACGTGCTCGGCGGCGTCTACAGCCCGGACTGTGCGGCCCTGCACCCCGCGCGGCTCGTGCGCGGTCTGGCCTCCGCGGTGGAAAATCGCGGCGTCGACATCTTCGAGGGCACCCGCGTGCTGTCACTCAACCGTGGCACGGTCGTGACCGACCACGGCACCGTCACCGCCGGCACAGTCGTGCGGGCGCTGGAGGGCTACACGGCTCAGTTGCCCGGCCACCGCCGCGCCCTCGCCCCGGTCTACTCGCTGATGATCGCCACCGAGCCACTGCCCGCGGCCGACTGGGAGCGCATCGGCCTGGCCCGCCGCGAGACCTTCACCGACGAGCGCCACATGATCATCTACGGCCAGCGCACCGCCGACGACCGCCTGGCCTTCGGCGGCCGCGGCGCCCCGTACCACTTCGGCTCCCGCATCGAACCCTCGTACGACCAGGTGCCCGAGGTCTTCGACAGCCTGCGCCACACCCTGACCGACATGTTCGGCATCCGGCCCGAGATCGCCTACCGCTGGGGTGGCCCGCTCGGCATCCCCCGCGACTGGATGCCCAGCGTGGGCCTGGCCGACGGCGTCGCCTGGGCCGGCGGCTACGTGGGCGACGGCGTGGCCGCGGCCAACCTGGCCGGCCGCACCCTGGCCGACCTCATCACCGGCGCCGAGTCGAGCCGGACCGCCCTGCCCTGGGTGGGCCACCGCTCCCGCCGCTGGGAACCGGAACCGCTGCGCTGGCTGGGCATCAACGCCGCCCTGCGCGCCACCAACCTGCGCGACGCGCTGGAGAAACACCCCGCCCCGGCCCGCTGAGCGGCCCGCCGCAGTCTGTCAGCGGGCCACCCGCATCCGCTCGCACAGCCCGCGCAGGGCCGTGCCGCCACCGTCTGTCAGCCCGCGACCCGCATCCGCTCGCACAGCCCGCGCAGGGCGGTGCCCCCGGACCGGCGTTGCACGCGGTCGAGCAGACTCCGCGCCGTCTCCTGCACCAGCGGCGACGAATGCACGTGCTGCGGCGCGACCCGCTCGGCCGCCAGCAGATGCTTCACCGCGTCCTGGTCGCGACCGCGAAGCCCCGCGTACGCCCGGGCCAGATCCGTGTGGAAGAAGACCACCCGCGAGTTGACCCGGGCCGCGCTGACGTCGGCCGTCGTCGCGATCTCCACCGCCCGGCCCGGCTCGCCCGCGTCCGCCTCGAAGCCCAGCCGCCACAGGTTCACGTTGGCCGGCCCGAAGTACAGCGCGAAAGTCGTGGTCTCCCCCGTCCGCCGCGCGATGGTCCCGGCCTCGGTCAGCCACGACCCGTTGCCGCCGGACCGGCTGGCCGACGCGCCGATCAGGTGCAGCACGCCGAGCATCTCGAGCACGCCCGGCGCCCCTGCGTGCGGGTCCAGGGCGACGATCCCGCCTTCGGCCAGAGCGAGCTCGCGATCGTAGGAGCCGCAGGCACTGGCCGCGCACGCCCGGGCGAAGGCGGCCAGCCCGAGCAGCACCGGATCCTCGGTCTCGGCCGCCACGTCCCGGCATCTCTCGGCGCCCAGCCAGGCGTCGGCGGGATGCCCCAGGGACCGCAGCAGCGACGAGGCCAGGAAGCTCGCCTCGCACAACATGCGCAACGCGGCCCGCCGCTCGGGCCCGCGGCCGGCAGCCTGCAGATCCCGCAACAGCCCCGGCATCAGAGCGACCGCCCGCGCGTAGTCACATTCGTGCCGCAGCCGCCGCACCAGCGCCAGCTCCTCGTTCAGCTCGGCCACCGGCCGGCCCGGCCCCGTGTCGTCCTGATCGGGGTCGATCTCCACGAGGGCGACCCGGATCGCGTGCACCCCCAGCTGGGCAGCGGCCGCCCGCCGGTCCCCCGCCGGCATCACCGCCCCGGTCAGCTCGACGATCGAACACTGCAGCGCCGCGGCGATGCCGCCCAGGACGAACCGGTTGTCCGCCGCCTGCAACCCGCGCTCGATCCGGCTCCACGACGCGTGCGAGATCCCCGCCCGATCCGCCGCGAGCCGGACACTCCACCCCCGAAGCTGGCGCCGCCGCTTGATCCGCTCCCCGATGGTCATCCCGACCCCTCCTCCCGCCGCAGTGCCACCACCGTAGGGCCATCCCCGGCCCGCCTTGTTCCGTCCGCGTACCGCCCGGGCGGATCGGACTGGACGCGACGATCTGCGGTCTTGTAGCTTTCTCGCCGACTGTCACGCTGCCCGAGGAGGTGAGCCCCGTGAACGTTGTATCGATGTGGGTGCTCCCCCTTGCTGTCACGGCGGGCGATTGACGTAGCTGTCGCCGGAGCGCCTCGCCACGAAGGCACTCCGAGGGGCCAGACCATGCGTTCTGCGCACACCGACACCGACTTCGACGTGATCATCGCCGGCTGCGGGCCGACCGGCGCCATGCTGGCCGCCGAGCTGGGGCTGCACGACGTACGCGTCCTTGTTCTCGAACAGGAGACCGAGCCCGCGTCGTTCGCCCGCACCGTCGGGCTGCACATCCGCAGTATCGAGCTGATGGCCATGCGCGGGCTGCTGGAACGCATGCTCGAACACGGACGGCGGCGACCGGCCGGCGCCTACTTCGCCGCCATCGACCGGCCCGCGCCCGAGGGTCTCGACACCCCGTACGCCTATCTGCTCGGCATCCCGCAACCGGTCGTCGTCCGCCTGCTCGAGGACCACGCCGTCGAGCTGGGCGCGCGGGTTCGGCACGGCTCGCGTGTCAGCTTCCGGCCCGCGGGCGCCGGCGTCCATCGCGTCGTGGTGCCGGCCGCGGAGGTCGGCGACCGTGCGCAGCCGCCCACCATCGAGGACTTCCGGCGCTCGCTGCGCGCCCCCGCCGGAACCGACTTCGGGGCATCGACGCGGTCAACCGCCACCTGCTCGGAAAGATCACCGCGATCGACATCCGCTACGACTTCGGCGAGGGCCCCGAGCTGCTGGGCCGCCGCCTGCCCGCCATCACCACCGGACAGGGCCCCCTGTACGCCCGGCTGCACCGCGGCCGCGGGTTGCTGCTGGACCGGACCGGCGACCTGACCACAGGCGGCTGGTCGGACCGTGTCGATCGCCTTCCGGATCCGGCCCCCGACGCCCCCGTCCGTCCTGCTGCGCCCCGACGGCCATGTGGCCTGGCTCGGCGAGCACCAGATCGACCTGAACGAGCACCTCGCCCGGTGGTTCGGCGCCGAAAGACCACGGTTCCCGGCGAACGGATGACATCGGCTGCACCTTTGCCGCCGGCATGCTGCTGTCCCCCGTTCTGATGCTGTTGTCACCGCTGTCCGCTCGGACCGGGTTACGGTTTCCGGGTAGTCACTTCCGTTTGCGGTCAGAAGGGACGCGATGCGGCTACAGCAACCAGTTCCGGGCCCGGTCTCCCGGTTCGAGTTCGCCACCCGCGATGTGGGAGCGGCGCACGACGTCCTGCGACGGATCTACGCCGGGTACACGTTCCGGATCCACCGGGCGGCGCACGAGTTCAGCTATCGGCACCTGGTCGTGGACGCCGGCCCGATCCGGGCGGTCCGGGTCACGTACACGATGGACGTGACCGTGCAGTTCGAGCCGCTCGACAGCCTGATCTTCGTGGCCCTGGCCGGCGGCCACGTCGACACCCACGACGGGCGCGACGTGGGCCGCACCGGGCCGGGCGACGTGCAGTTGCACCGGCTCGGACGGCAGTTGACCAACCACTGCCGCGACTTCGACATGTTCAGCATCAACCTGGACCCGGCCGTGGCGGCCGACCTGGCCGGCGCCCGGACGGGCATCGCGCCGCACGACTTCCGGTTCGACGGGCCGGCGCCCGTCTCGGCCGAACTCGGCCGCTACTGGTGGGACACCATGGCGTACCTGCACTGCTTTCTCACCGGCCCGCCGGAGCCGGTGGGGAGTTCCCTGGCGATCAGGGCCGCCGCCGACCTCGCCGCCGCGGCCGCCCTGATCGTCTTCCCGAACACGGCGATGGTGGCCCCCGGCCGTCCCCCCGGCGGGCCGCCCGCGCCGGCCTCGGTGCGCCGGGCCGTCTCGTACATCGAGTCGCACGCCGGCGAACCGATCACGGCCGCCTGGATCGCCGAGGCCGCCCGGATATCCCCGCGCGGGTTGCAGGCGGCCTTCCGGCGGCATCTGGACACCACACCGATGGCCTATCTGCGAAAAGTGCGGTTGAGCCGGGCCCACCGCGACCTGGTGGACGCCGACCCGACCCGCGGCGACACGGTGGCCGCCATCGCCCGCCGCTGGGGCTACCTCAGCCTGAGCCGGTTCGCGGCCGACTACCGTGCCGCCTACGGCCGCTCCCCTCGCCAGACCCTGATCTACTGAGCCTCGATCGGCAGCCACAGGTCGGTGACCGCCGTGCTGAAGTCGTCCGCCCGGTCCACCACCGACACGATCGACGGGCCCGGCCGCAGCCGCCACGGGTTCGACGGGAACCACTCGGCGGCCGTGGCGGCCCACGTCCTCTGCAACGCGTCCGGGTAGTTTCCGGTGCTGCGGAAGACAGCCCACGTGCCGGCCGCCACCGGGATGCTGTCGAGATCCGCCGACACCGGGCTGTCCGCGGTGACGGCCACGCCGTGCAGGTAGGTCAGGTCGCTGCCCTCCGCGGCCTCCGGTTCGGAGTCGCTGACGGCCAGCAGCCCGGCCGGCTCGGTGTCGGCCAGTTCCTTCAGCCGCGCGTGCTCCTCGACCGGCAGCCGCGCCACGTGCGCCTGGATGTGCGGATTGATCCCCTCGTAGATCAACGGCACTCGGGCCGCGTGTCCCACCAGCCGGAACTCCGGCCGTTCGACGATGCGGGTGTCCATCGGTTCGCTCCCTTCGACGGTCAGGCGGAACCTGACCTGCGGTTGTGCCCGAAGGGGTCCACCGTCCCGGCGCACGTCGCCCGGCCCGGCCCCGTGCACGGCCTTGAACGCCCGCCCGAAGGCCTCGGCCGACCCGTACCCGTACCGCACCGCGATCCCGAGCAGGTCGCCCTCGCCCCGGACGACCTCGGCCGCCGCCACGGTCATCCGCCGCCGTCGCACGTACTCCGACAGCGGCATCCCGGCCAGCGACGAGAACATCCGCCGCAGGTGGTACTCGCTGCTGCCCGCGGACCGGGCCACCGCGGCCACGTCCACGTCCTCGCCGACGTGCTGCTCGACGAGGTCGACGAGCCGGTTGAGCACCGCGATCATCGGACCCCCTTCCGCCACCGACTCTGCCGGTCCCCGGCGCCCCACCGCCCGACCATCGTGGCCCGATCCGATCATGCGGACTCTGCCCCGATCCGACTGTGCGGTGCAAAGGGCGCTTATTATTTCCCGAGCCCATTAACTGCGCCTTCATCGGTGGATCGATCGAGGCTCAGATGGCGGCGACGATGTCTACTTCGACGAGGAACTCGGGCGCATAGAGGGCGGCGACGCCCACGATAGTTTGCGCCGGTGGCGGCGTCGTGCTCCCCTGCCGGAGGGCGGCTATGATCGGCGCTACAACTTCCAGTCGGTAGTCGGCGATATAAATGACTTCCTTCACCACGCGCGACCGGTTGGTACCCGCAGCGGCAAGCGCTGTGTCGATGTTGTGGACGATCTGCTCGGCCTGCTGTCCGTGATCGCCCGCACCGACCAGATCTCCAGAGCTGTTCATGGCGACCTGCCCGGACAGGTACACGAGACCGGCCTCCGGGAGAACGACGGCGTGGCTGAGAAGGCCTGGGAGGGGATGAAGACCCTCGGGATCGAGATGAAGCAATGACATGAAGAGGACCTCCGCTATCGGCAGTGAACGAGCCGGGATCGATGTCCCAGTGCACGTGCTGCTGGGCGCCATTGTGGGAATTGCCAACGTCACGAGACGTTCCTCAGTGCCGAACGTGCAGCCCGAAACCTGTGCGACCCGCGGGCTCCAGTCCCTTCTTCAGGTTCAACGACGGGATCTCGTAGTCACCGAAGTTCTGCCGCCGGAAGGCGATCGGCTCGGTCGACTCCAGGGTCAGCAGCCGCTGCTCCCAGGTCTTGGCGATGTCCTCGAAGTCCTCGTCGGTGGTCCGGTCCGCGTTGTACAGCACAAACGGCGGCAAAACCGCCATCCCCGGGAAGTACAGAATGCCGTGGTTCATGGGGAACAGCACGTCGTCGATCGGGCCGTTGATCCCGCGCTCGGCGTAGTGCGACTCCGGCCCGCCAACAGTCACGGAAAGTAGCGCTCGTCGACCGGCAAGGGTTCCCTCGCCGAATCGGTCGCCGTACCTGACATCACTGAACTCACCGATGCCGTGCGCGAACTGTGCCGTGAAGACGCGGTCGACCCAGCCCTTGAGGATGGCCGGCATCGTGTACCACCACAACGGGAACTGGAAGACGACCGCATCCGCCCAGAGGAGCTTCTGCTGCTCGGCGACGATGTCGGGAGTGAGGGTCCCGGTGTCGAAGGCGCGCCCGGAGTTCGGGGCGACCTTCAGCGGGTTCGAGGCGGACGGGCCAAAATCCGCGGCGTCCGCGACCGCCTTCCAATTCATCGCGTACAGGTCACTGACCTGTACCTGATGCCCCGCCTTCTCCAGCGTCATCACCGCCAGGTCCTTGAGCGAGCCGTTGAGTGATCTCGGCTCCGGGTGGGCGTAGACGATCAGCGCCTTCATGCTGGCTCCTTCGAATCGGGTACCGCCCAGCCTCCACACACAGGCGGCCGCCATTCAGGGACGCTTCTTCCCTAGGACACGGCTTCCTGGTATTGGCGAGACCACCTTCGCCGCCGACGCCCGAGCAATACTCGACCGATGGACGATCTCGCAGGTTTCCTCCGCACCCGCCGGTCCCGGGTCGACCCGGCCGGGGCGGGCATCTCGGTCGAGAGCCGCCGTCGGGTCCGCGGGTTGCGCCGCGAAGAGATAGCGCACCTGTCCGGGGTGAGCGTCGACTACTACGTCCGCCTCGAGCAGGGGCGCGCCACCCAGCCATCGGAACAGGTTCTCGAAGCGCTGGCGCGAGTCCTCGGGCTCGATGACACCGAACGCGGGCATTTGTTCCGGCTGGCCCGGCAGAGACGCCGACGTGCGAAGTCGCCCAGCGGGCGGCTGCGTCCGGAATCGCCGCGGATCTTGGATCTGATCACCGACGCTCCTGCGTACCTCGTCGACCACCGCCTCAACGTAGCCGCCGGTAATCGCCTCGCCGAGCTGCTGTACGGCCGCCCCATGAAAGGCCTGAACACGGCCCGGCACATCTTCCTGGAGGAAACGGAGCGCGGCCTGTACGCCGGCTGGGACGAGTGCACCCTCGCCGTGGTCGGGCATCTGCGCCTGGCGACCGGGAAGTACCCCGAGGACCCGCGCCTGGCTGCGCTGATCGGAGAGCTGGCAATGGGAAGCGAGCGCTTTCGGCGCCTGTGGGCCCGCGCGGACGTACGCGCCCGAACACACGGGCGCAAAGACTTCCGGCACCCGCTGGTCGGAGAGATCGAGCTTCATCAGGAAAACTTTGCTATGACGGATGGATCGGGCATGGAGTTGCTCGTGCTTTCGGCGACTCCGGGCAGCCCGTCCGCGGACGCCCTGCGGCTTCTGGCCGGACTGGCCGCCGATGGAGGTATGCGTCCACGGCAGGGCTTGCCAGAACGAGCGGTGTGACTCCTATCGAGCTGGAAGCCGAACGGCGTGATGTCGAATGGAGCGGCACCTCTCAGAACAGCGTCAGCGGGCCGACCGGCTCCGGTTCCGGCAAAGGGTCCAGGCCGGGCACAAGGGCGGCCACCTCGGTGTGGAAGCGGCGCGCCAGCGCGGGGGCGTCGGCGTTGTCGGGGGTGTGGATGAAGACCGTGGGTGATCGGCCCTCGCGCAGCCAGCGGGCCACCACCGGCAGCCAGCGCTGCCAGCCCTCGACGGTGCGGGCCGGGTCGTCGCGGCCCAGGTAGCGGATCACCGGTCGGTCGGTGAGCGCGTGCGGGCGTACGGGAAGCCGGGGTTTCTTGGCCCAGGCGTCGCGCTCGGCGTCGCTGGTGGGCGGGGTGGCGAACATGACGCTCGTGTCGAACGGCACCAGTTCGGCGCCGGCTCCGGCCAGGATCGACTCCAGCGGGGCCGGGTCCTCGGCGAAGGACGGGTGACGGACCTCGACCGCGTAGCGGTAGCCCTTGGGGCGGCGGCGCAGGAAGCCGGCCAGCGCCGGCAGGTCGGTGGGGCCGAACGAGGCGGGCAGCTGGATCCACAGCGCGTGCACGCGGGGGCCGAGCGGCTCGATGGCGTCGAGGAAGGCCCGCAGAGCCTCGTCGCCGCCGGTGAGTCGCTGGTCGTGGGTGACCACCCGCGGGAGCTTGAGCACGAAGCGGAAGTCGGGCGGCGTCTGGCCGGCCCAGCCGGCGACCGTGTCACGGGACGGCGTCGCATAGAACGTCGTGTTGCCCTCGACGGCGTTGCACCAGCCCGCGTACGCCTGCAGTTTCGGCTGCCCGGGCCCGGCGACCCGACCCGACCAGGCCTTGTGTGTCCACATCGCACAGCCCACGTGCAGCCGCATCTTCCCACCTCTCGACGACCCACCGTGACACTAACGGGTTACGAAAAAGCGAAACACCCATCGGCCCCCGGACCGGGATGATCAACTCATTTCGCAAGACGTCATGACGAAAGGGGTTTGTTATGAACCGCATTACTCGGCTTCTCGCCGTCGCCGGCCTCGGGCTCGGCACCGCTGTCGCGATCGGTGCGGGTCCGGCCCAGGCCGCCCCCGCCACCGCGCAGGGTGCCGCGCAGACCGCCACCGGCGGTTACTACGGGTACGACGACGACGAGGTGGTCGGCTACTTCCGCACGCGCAGCGCCTGCGAGCGGGTCGGCCGGCTCGGCGAGTGGCGGGACCGCTGGGACGACTACGACTGCGACCGGGTCGGCTTCGGCCACCACCGTCGTGGCTACGTCCTGCGCGTCGACGACTGGAACGACGACTGGGACAACCACAACTGGTACGGCGGTTGGTACAACGGCTACCGGGGTGGCGACTACGGTTGGTACCGCGGCGGGCACAACACGATCATCTTCCGCCGCTGACCTGAGTCCCCGACGGGCCACACTCCTGCCAGGGGTGTGGCCCGTCGCGTAAACGGGAACAGCGGGCCGGTGACCACTGACGACCGGCCCGCCCCACTCATCCGGCCACCCCGCCTGCGTACCTCCGAGGATCGGGGCGCATCGCGGCTGGAGCTCTTCTTCGACCTGGCCTACGTCCTGGTCATCGACCAGCTGGCCATCGGTTTCGCCGAGCATCTGGATCTGAACGGCGCCGTCACGTTCGTCGGGCTCATCATCGTGACGTGGTGGTCGTGGGTGACGATCACCCTGTACGCCAACCGGTTCGACACCAACGACGTGCTCTACCGCCTGGCCAAACTGGCCGCCACGGGCTCGGTCATCGGCCTGGCGGCCGCGGCGCTGGGCGCGACCGGCAGCGAGGGCACGCAGTTCGCCCTCTGCTATCTGGCCACCCGCGTGATCCTGCTCCTGCTCTATGTGCGGGCGTGGCGCCACGTGCCCGAGGCGCGGCACACCATCGGCATCTACATCGGCGGCGCCGTGGCTGCGACGCTGCTCTGGACGGCTTCCCTCCCGGTGCACGGCACGGCCCGGTACGTGCTGTGGGGCGCCGGCATCCTGGTCGAGGCGGCCGCCCCCATCCTGGCCACCCGGCTCGGCGACAAGACCCCGCTGCACCTCGACCATCTGCCCGATCGGTTCGGGCTGTTCGTCATCCTGGTGCTGGGCGAGTCGGTGCGGTCGATCGTGGTCGGCGTGCACGAGCAGCACTGGGTCGCCGCCTCGGTGGTGTCGGCCGCGATCGCGTTCGCCGCCGTGGCCGCGCTCTGGTGGATCTACTTCGACCTCGGTGGCGCGGCCGGCAAGCGGGAGCTCGTCGAGGACGACGACGACCAGGAGACCGGTGTCGCCGACGCCTACATCTACGGCCACCTGCCGCTGGTCGTCGGCCTGGCCGTCGCGGCGGTCGGCGTCGAGCAGTTCGTCGTGCACCCGGCGGGCGAGCTGAGCGACACCGCCCGCTGGGCGTTGCACGGCGGGACGGCCCTCTATCTGGCCGGCGTGGCGATGGTCATGATGGGCACCTCGGGCCGCTGGCTCTCGGCCTGGCCGTGGCCGGTCGTCGTCATCCCGCTGGTCGCGTTGCTGGGCCTGCCGGAGTTCCTGGCGCCCATGGTGTCGGTCATCCTCCTCACGGTGATCCTGGTGGGCACGGTGCTGGCCGGCATCCGCGCTCAGCGGCGAGGAGCCTTGCGGACGACCGAGGCCTGATCAGCCGACGGTCAGCACGATGCGGCCGAAGACCTCGCCGGCGTCCATCCGCCGATGCGCGTCGGCCGCCTCGTCCAGGGTGAGCACGTCGTGCACCACCGCCTTCAGTGTCCCGTGGGCGGTAGCGGCCAGGTTCTCCGCCCGTACGCGATTCCGCTGGTCGACAGGCACAGTGTCGAGGCTCAGGGTTCCGTACGAGAGGGACCGCCGGAACGAGCGCAGCAGCGCCGAGCCGAAGTCCGCGGGCGGAAAGCCACCGACGACGCCGAGCGACACCATGCGGCCGTTGTCGGCGAGCCGCTCGAGGAACGACGGCATCCCGGCCCCGCCCACGAGGTCGAGGATGACGTCGAACCCGTCGCTGACGTCGCCCTCGCCGGCACGGTCGAGCACGACCGTGGCCCCCAGCTCCCGCAGCCGTTTGCCGCGGTCCGGCGACGACGTCGTCACCGCGATCTGCCGCGCGCCGCCGAGCGCCGCCAGTTGGACAGCCAGGATGCCGATGCTGCCCGCCGCGCCCCGCACCAGCACCGACTCACCGCGGGCGAAGCGGGCGTGGGCCAGGCCGAAGTGCGCGACCGGCCCGGAACTGCCGATCGTCACCGCGTCCACCGGCGTGAGCCCCTCGGGCAACGGGGTCACGTCGTCGAGCCCGGCGACCGCCCGCTCGGCGTAACCGCCGCCGCGACCGGTGAACGCCCACACGGTTCGCCCGACCCACGACTCGTCGGCCGGGTCGCCCGCCGCGATGACCCGCCCCGCGACCTCGCTGCCCGGGACGAGCCCCTCGGGAAAGCCAAGGCTGCCGATCGTGCCGCGCCGGATGACCGCGTCGACGCCGCCGACCCCGATCGCCTCGGTCGCGATGAGCAGTTGACCCGGCCCCGGCTCGGGCTCGGGCGCGTCGATCACCTTCATGCCGCTGGGGTCGCCGTACGTCTGGATGCTGATTGCCTTCATGCCGGCGACGTTAACGGACGCCCCCGTCCACTTCGCTAAAGTGAGAGGTCATGGACGACCAATTGCCTCAGATGCTGCGCTCGGACGCCCGCGACAACCGCGACCGGGTGCTCGAGGCCGCGCGCCGTCTCTTCTCCGAACAGGGCCTCGGCGTGCCGATGCGCGAGATCGCCCGCCGGGCCGAGGTGGGGCCGGCCACGCTCTACCGCCGCTTCCCGACGAAACAGGCCCTGATCGACGCCGCGTTCACCGACGAGCTGCGCGCGTGCAGCGGCATCGTGCGCGACGGCTGCGCCGACCCCGACCCATGGCGGGGCCTCAGCACGATCGTCCGCGACATCACCGAGCTGAACGCGACCAACCAGGGTTTCGTCGACGCCTTCGTCTCGTCGTACCCGGGCGCGGTCGACTTCGCCGCCCACCGCTCGGGCATGCTGCGCGCGCTGACCGGCCTGTGGCGCCGCGCCCAACAGGCGGGCGCCCTGCGCCCCGACACCGTCGTCGACGACCTCATCCTCATGATCATGGCAGGCCGCGGCCTGCCGCCGGGCCCGCCCACCCTGCGGGCCGCGGCGGCCCGGCGGTTCGCAGCCCTCATCCTCGACTCGCTCCGCGCCTCCCCCACGACCGGGCCGCTACCTCCACCGGCCCGGGTGGCGCATCACGCCTCGACCAACTCGTAACCGGCCGGCCCCTTCCGCCGGGGCCATGCTGACGTGCGGCCACACCACCCGCCCGGGGAATTCGTCCTGCCAGGGCCGGAAGAAGTCAAGCATGACGCGCCGCCCCTCAGCGAGGGCCCGGCTCCTGTGTCGTCGACGAGTTAACCGCTCACGCGCGGTAACGGGCGCAGAACACACGGCGCCTTGTCTGCAGCAAATCAGTGCGCCCTGGAGAGCCTCGCGGCGGAAGCGGTATCCTTGTTCGATTGGCGCGACGGATCACTCATTTTCGTTGAGTGACCGTTTCTGTCGGTCCAATTCGTATCGGACGCGTGGCGACACCTCCGCTGACCTGGGCGAGAATCCGCCGTCGATTCCAAGGTCCATGCGAGCGGCCTCGTGAAAACTGTTGACCGCCTCGAAATAGTCGCGAAACGCTAAAGACCACCCTTCGCGATCCGAGTCGTCGAGAAAGCCACGAGCAAACCACTCCATTCGCCACACCGCCAGGTTGAGCTGACGCCCTGCCAAGATCACTTCGTTGCCAGCGATCAGGTTGATGGCCTCGAAGGAGTTACTGCGTGCCATGTTGGCTTCCGTTAGCAAGTCCAGGCCAGCATCCCTCGATAGCTGCGGCGCCTGATCATCAAGTCCGACGGCTGCGGCAATGCGCTGCGCCAAGTCTCTCATCCGTTTGATGTCCGAAACGTACTTACCATACGCGTCGAGCCTTCTCTGCCGCCATTCCCGACCAACTGCCCACTGCTCGCGTCGCTTTTCGCCAACCGAGGTAAACAGGAAAGACAAAATGGCACCCACGATTACACCCGCGAGTGCAAGGATTGGAGCTGCAAGATTCACTAGGCGACCTCCATGCAGTTTCGTGCGGGAGCCCTCCAGGCATAAATCTACGGCATCATGGCCTGTATCGATGGTGGCTGTCAGATTCTTGGCACCCGATCGGAACCGCGATTGGCCACGCGCTCTCATCGGCTCGCGTCTGTATGCGCTCGAGCCGGCGCCCACGACCTCGGTGTCCGGACAACAAATCCGTCGCGCTTCCCGACGGATTTCCGCATCTTCCGGCCGTTGAGCCAGGCCGAGTCGATTCACGGGCCGTGCTCGCCTTGGTCGGCGCTACGGCACAGCTGGTTTGCGGCCGAGAAGGCAGGCCTGCCGGGCCTTCTCGCGCGCCTGCGGCTCCCGAATCATCCGGGCCTGGACCAACAGGCCAGCCTGGGTCAACAACTCGGCGATGTCGTCAGGCAGGAGCCGATAGGCATCGAGCGAAACGCTGTGCCCGTATCCGTGCTCGATGTGAAGCCGCTCGTTGCCCACCTGGAACGCGAGCAGCAGGTGACCGCCGGGAGCTAGTACCCGCCGAAACTCGGCGAACACCATCGGCAATAGCGCCGGCGGAGTATGGATGATCGAATACCAGGCGACGACGCCTGCGACGGAGTCGTCCGCCAGGCTCAGGGCGGTCATGGAACCGACGTCGAATTGCAGGTCAGGGTAGGCCTTGCGGGCCGTAGCCACCATCGCCGGCGACAGATCGATACCGAAGGCAGGCAGCCCGAGTGCGTGCAGGTGTGCAGTGATCCGGCCCGGGCCGCAGCCGAGGTCCGCGACCGGTCCGGCACCGGCCGACCGCACGAGACTTGCGAACGCTTCAATCATCGCAAGGTCCACCGGTGTCTCCGGACTTTCAGTGCTCAAGAGCCTGGCATAGTCAACAGCGACGATGTCGTAGGCCGCTCGAGTGGCAGTTATATACGACGCCTCAGTCACGTCCAGGATCGTAGTGGCTCCCACGTCCGGGCATCTCAACTTGCTAGACGGCGACCCTACTTGGAGCAGCGAACCATCCACTAGCACCCGCCGCTCCGTGTACCTCGCTCGGTGGGATCGATCTCGACCCGGCCGGTCAACGTGACGCGGCGTAGCCGTCGGATCGCGGCAGATCCGGATGCCGACGAGCCACACCAATTACGTTCGCGGACGATCTCTGCCGCTACCTTGCCCACATGCCCTTTGACCGGCACTCACCAACTCGACCATTTGACGACGCGCAACGTCGGCGAGCGCGCGATCTCATCTCGCGCCTCAGGGTGCCAAAGCTGCCTGATGAGGCTGCCGATGAGCTGTTGAACGCTCTGGAGGGGATGCTGCTGTACCCGAGGGTGAGCGATCTTCTGTTCTGGCGCACACCCGAGTTGACTGCTGATGAAGTTACCGACGAGGCACTGCGCTACCGGCCTTTCGTCGGCTAGCTGGAGTCCGGCACAGGTACCCGCGAACAGTCGGCCGCCACGCGCTCGGTCGGCGGCAGATCAGTACGCCCGTGCCGCGCGCGGGGGTCTGTAGCGGCACCGGACTAACTGGAGTTGAAGAATCGCGGCGAGACGTTGCAAGAACTCGCATGAGCCGACTAGTAAGCGATCCGACCCGGTTGCACTTACATCGGTACGAGCGTGCGTCCTGCAGCGCCGGCGTACGGCACGCGGCGTGACGGCTCACCGCCGGCCGTCGAGGCACCTCACAACAGTGCCCTCCCACGTTGTCCTGGAGTGCAGCCCTGGACAATGGGCGGCGGTCCCGCCGTACGAGGAAAGGTCTTGATCATGGGTTGGAACACCTCGGTGCTTTTCCGTCAGGACGTGACGGCGGACGAGGCTGTGGACGACCTCGCCATCACCGATTTCAGCGGCGAACTGGTCGGAGCCGACCAGGCTACGAGCGCCCTCAAGCCCGACGCCCTCTATGCCGCCGAGTCGGGTGGCTGGGTGCAGGTCTGGAACCCGATGATGGATGTGGTGATGGGCTGGGAGCCGACCGAGCCGGCCGACGCTCTGGTGGTCTTCTTCAGCAGCGTTTCGAGCACGTACGGCTTCACGCTGTTCACGAAGGGCGAACGCACGCGGCATTACGTCTACGCCGATGGTGTGGCCGTCGAGGACGAAGGCACGCCGCTGCCGGTCGAGGCGGAGATCGCCCTGCCGTCCTGGGGCCCGGACGAGGACTTCCTCTGGTCGATCATCACGGCGGTCACCGGTCTCCGGTACGACGAGAAGCTGCAGTACCGCGTCTACCCGGTGTGACGGGCGTATGCGACGGCCTACCGAGCCGGGTCGATCGTGCGAGCCCTGCCCCGCGGCGCCTCAACCATGATCACCGCTACGGCGCCTCCTGGCCGGTGGCGCCGACATCGCGAACGAAGCCGAACGCCCGGCATCCCCTCGGAATGCCGGGCGTTTCGTCGTGATCAGAGGCGGTTGGCGGCCTCGGTGAGGACCGAGCGCAGGATCTGCTCGATCTCGATGAACTGCTCCTCCCCCGCGATCAGCGGGGGCGCGAGCTGGATGACCGGGTCGCCGCGGTCGTCGGCGCGGCAGTAGAGGCCGGCCTCGAACAGGGCGCTGGAGAGGAAGCCGCGCAGCAGGCGCTCCGACTCGTCCTCGTTGAAGGTCTCCTTGGTGGCCTTGTCCTTGACCAGCTCGATGCCGAAGAAGTAGCCGTCGCCGCGGACGTCGCCCACGATGGGCAGGTCCGAGAGGCGGTCGAGGTACGAGCGGAACAGGTCGCTGTTGTCCCGGACGTGCTTGTTGAGGTCTTCCCGCTCCATGATGTCGAGGTTGGCCAGGGCCACCGCGGAGCCGACGGGGTGACCGCCGTAGGTGATGCCGTGGGCGAACCAGTTGGTGCCCTCGAGGAACGGCTCGGCCAGGCGCTCCGAGGCGATCATTGCCCCGAGCGGCACGTAGCCGCTGGTCAGGCCCTTGGCGACGGTGATGATGTCGGGCGTGTAGCCGTAGCGCTGGCCGCCGAAGTACTCGCCGAGGCGGCCGAAGCCGCTGATCACGTCGTCCGAGACCATGAGCACGTCGTAGCGGTCGCAGATCTCGCGGACCCGCTGGAAGTAGCCGGGCGGGGGCGGGAAGCAGCCGCCCGCGTTCTGCACCGGCTCGAGGAAGACAGCGGCCACCGTGTCGGGGCCCTCGAACTCGATGGCCTCGGCGATGCGGTCGGCGGCCCACACGCCGAACTCCTCGAGCGACATGCGCTCGTCGGGGCGGCGGTAGTAGTTGGTGTTGGGCACCCGGAACGTCGACGGCACCAGCGGCTCGAAGTCCTGCTTGAGGGCGGGGATGCCGGTGATCGACAGGGCGCCCATCGAGGTGCCGTGGTAGGCGATCGAGCGGGACAGCACCTTGGTCTTGGTGGGCTTGCCCGTGTGCTTGAAGTAGGAGCGGGCCAGCTTCCAGGCCGACTCGACGGCCTCGGAGCCGCCGGTGGTGAAGAAGACCCGGTTGAGGTCGCCCGGGGTGAGCTCGGCCAGGCGGTCGGCCAGCTCGACGGCCTTGGGGTGGGCGTACGACCAGATCGGGAAGTACGCCAGCTCGCCGGCCTGCTTGGCCGCGGCCTCGGCCAGTTCCTGGCGGCCGTGACCGGTCTGCACGACGAACAGCGCGGACAGACCGTCGAGGTAGCGCCGGCCGGTGGAATCCCAGATGTAGCAGCCGTCGCCGCGCACGATCATCGGGATGTCGGCCTTCTTGTAGGACGACAGCCGGGTGAAGTGCATCCACAGGTGGTCGCGGGCGTCGCCGGCCAGCTTTTCGTAGTCGGGTGACTGGAGGTCGCTCAAGGGGGGCTCCGTTACAGAGAAGAGGCGAAGGCTTGTTCGAGGAGGCTGAGGCCACGATCGAGCTCGTCGTCCGAGATGATCAGTGGCGGCAGCAGCCGGATCACGTTGCCGTAGGTGCCGCAGGTGAGAAGCAGCAGACCCAGCTCGTGCGCCGCCTTGGCCACCGCTGCGGTGAGCACGGCGTCGGGCGCGGGGCCGGCCGCCGTGTCTTCGCCGGGTATCACGACCTCGAGGGCCAGCATCGCGCCGCGGCCCCGGACCTCGCCGATCGACGGGTGCTTGGCGGCCAGCGCCTCGAGCCGGGGCCGCGCCACCGACTCGATGTGGCGGGCGGCCGCCGCGAGGTCGAGCTCCCGCATCGTCTCGATGGTGGCCAACGCGGCGGCACAGGCGATCGGGTTTCCGCCGTACGTTCCCCCGAGGCCACCGGGGTGGACGGAGTCCATGATCTCGGCCCGCCCGGTCACCGCGGCCAGCGGCAAGCCGCCGGCGATGCCCTTGGCCGTCGTGATCAGGTCGGGCTCGACGCCTTCGTGCTCGGAGGCGAACCACGAGCCCGTACGGCAGAAGCCGGTCTGGATCTCGTCGGCGATGAACACCGCGCCGGCCGCCTTGGACCAGGCCGCGATGGCCGGCAGGAAGCCCTCGGCCGGCACGACGAATCCGCCCTCGCCCTGGATCGGCTCGATCAGCACGGCCGCCACGTTGACGGCGCCGACCGTCTTCTCGATCTGGCTGATGGCGTACGCGGCGGCCTCGGCCCCGCTGCGGCCGTCGCGCAGCGGGTACGACATCGCGACGCGGTAGATCTCGCCGGCGAACGGGCCGAAGCCCTGCTTGTACGGCATGACCTTGGCCGTCAGCGCCATCGTCAGGTTGGTTCGGCCGTGGTACGCGTGGTCGAACACGACGACGGCGGGCCGCCCGGTGGCGTGCCGGGCGATCTTCACGGCGTTCTCGACCGCCTCGGCGCCCGAACTGAACAGCGCCGACCGCTTGTCGAAGTCGCCGGGGGTGAGCGCGGCCAGCTGTTCGCAGACCGCCACGTACTGCTCGTACGGGGCGATCATGAAGCAGGTGTGGGTGAACCGCTCGGCCTGCGCCTTCACCGCCTCGACGACCCGGGGCGCGGCGTTGCCGACGTTGGTGACGGCGATGCCGGCGGCGAAGTCGATCCACTCGCGGCCGTCCACATCGGTCATGGTGCCGCCGCCGGCGGTGCTCACGTAGGACGGGATCATGCTGCTGACCCCGCGCGCGACGGCCGCGGACCGACGCTGGTGCAACTCGGCCGACGAGGCCATCACTCAACTCCTTCAGGCTCCAGGACCCGATCATTTCACTGATTCCGTCGCACGCAAGAGGCCCGACAACTATTTCCGCATCGCGACGGGTCTTCCGCGCCGCTACGGGTCTTCCGCGCCGCTACGGGTCTTCCGCGCCGCCGGTCAGGAGTCGAAGCCCAGGCCGACCCTGTCGAGGGTGCGCAGCCACAGGTTGCGGCGGCCCTCGTTGCGGTCCGCCTGCGCGATGGACCAGCGGGTGAGCTGGATGACGCCGGAACGCACCGGTTCGGGCGGGAACGGGATCGGCTTGCTGCGCACCATTTTCAGCGCGGTGCGCTCGGTCCGGGCGCCGCTGAGCAGGTCGAGCATCACGTCGGCGCCGAAGCGGGTCGCCCCGACACCGAGTCCGGTGTAGCCGACCGCGTACGCCAGCCGGCCGCCGTAGGCCGTGCCGAAGAAACTGCTGAAACGGCTGCAGGTGTCGATCACGCCGCCCCATTTGTGGGTGAAGCGCACCTCGGACAGCTGCGGGAACGTCTCAGCGAAATGATCCGCCAGCACCGCGAACGTCGCCTCGCGCTGATCGTGCGAGGGGTCGATCCGTCCGCCGTTGTAATAGACGGCGTCGTACCCGCCCCACAGGATGCGATTGTCCGCAGTGAGCCGGTAGTAGTGGAACTGGTTGCCGGCGTCGCCGACGCCCTGCCGGTTGCGCCAGCCGATCGAGGCCAGCCGGGCCGGGGACAACGGCTCGGTCATGAGCACGTAGTCGTACACGGGAACCACGAAGTGCCCGAGCCGTCGCAGCAGCCTGCCGTGCGCGCCGGTCGCCAGCGCGACCCGGGCCGCGTCGATCCGCCCGCGCCAGGTGTGCAGCCGCAGGCCGGCGCCGTGCGGTTTGATCCGCTCGACCGGGGACTGCTCGTAGAACCGCACGCCCAGCGACAGACAGGCCTCGCGCAGGCCCCACACCAGGCGGGCCGGGTCGACCATCGCGCAGCCGTCGCGGTCCCACACCCCACCGAGGTACGTGGGTGAGTCGACCTCGGCCCGGACCTGCTCACGGTCCAGGAAGCCGGGGCCCCGCTGGAGCTCACGAAGCTGCCACTCGGCCGTGGCGACCTGCAACTCGCCCGTACGGGAGAAGTCGCAGTCGATGCCGTAGCGCGCAACCGTGGCCTCGATGCCGTCGAGGTTGTCCAGGCCCATCTTGACCAGGCGGGGCATCTCGTCCGGGAAGCGGCTCAGGCCGTTCTCGTGGCCGTGGGTGAGCGAGGCGGCGCAGAACCCGCCGTTGCGACCGGACGCGGCCCAGCCCGCCGTGCCCGCCTCGACCACCACCACGTCGCGGGCGGGGTCGCGCTCCTTGGCCATCAGCGCTGTCCACAGCCCGCTGTACCCGGCGCCGACCACCGCGAGATCCGCGGTGTCGGCGCCGTCGAGCGGGGCCGCGGGAGCCGGAGCACCCGCCTGGGTCAGCCAGTACGGTTCGGAAACAGCATCCTTCAGCGAAGAACGCACGAGTGATCAATCCCGCTTACGCTGTCGCGACCGGACGTTCGCGATGACGGCGCCCAGGACGCCGACCGCGAAGATGAGCGTGCCCATGACGTTGACCTGCGGCGGAATGCCGACGCGGGTCGCTCCCCAGATCCACAGCGGGAACGTCTTGGTGGTGCCCGCCGTGAAGGCGGTGACGATGAAGTCGTCGATGGAGAGCGCGAACGCGAGCAGCACGCCGGAGAAGACGGCGGGCAGGATGATCGGGAAGGTGACCTTCCAGAACGTGGTCCACGCGGTCGCGCCCAGGTCGTACGCGGCCTCCTCGATCGAACGGTCCAGGGTCAGCACCCGCGACCGCACGACGACGGCGACGAACGAGATCGAGAACATGACGTGCGCGATCGTGATCGTTACCGGGCCCAGGCCGGTGCCGGCCGAGACGAACAGGCTCAGCAGCGACGCGCCCATGATCAGTTCGGGCGAGGACATCGTCGCGAACATGACCAGGTTGAGCGAGCCAGAGCCGGTGAACCGGTAGCGGCCCAGCGCGTAGCCGATGCCGGTGCCGAGCGCGGCCGCCAGCAGGCTGGACACGACGGCGATCACGATCGACGTGATCAGGGCGCTGGTCAGGTCCGGGTATTCGAACAGGCGCCCGTACCACTTGAGGGTGAAGCCGTTCCAGGTCTGGTTGTAGCGGCCCGGCGTGTCGTTGAAGCCGAACGCGATCATGACGGCGATCGGCAGGATGAGCCAGCCGATGATCACCCAGGTGTACACGTGGAGCAGGCCGGCGCCGGTGATCCGCCGCTTGGGCTTGAGCGCGGCCGGGTCCTCGGTGGAGGCGGGCGGCCGCTGCAGGGTCGACGCTGTCATCGCGCGGCCACCTTCATGACGTCCTCGGTGCCGAGGATCCGGGCGTACGAGAACACGCCGACCAGCAGCACGGCCATCAGCACGAACGAGAGCGCCGAGGCCGTCGGATAGTCGGAGTTCTCGAGGAACTGCGTCTGGATGACCTGGCCGATCATGGTCGTGTCCGAACTGCCCAGCACCTCGGAGTTGACGAAGTCGGAGCTGGCCGGGATGAAGGTCATGAGCACGCCGGCGAACACACCGGGCAGGGCCAGCGGGAAGATCACCCGGCGGAACGTGGTGGCCGGGTTGGCGTACAGGTCCCGCGCCGCCTCGACCACGCGCGGGTCGATGCGCTCGAGCGCCACGTAGATCGGCAGCACCATGAACGGCAGGAAGTTGTAGACCAGCCCGAGGATCACCGCGTACGGCGTGCCGAGGATGTGGAACGCCTGCGAGATCAGGCCGGCGTCCCGCAGCGGCTGCAGCAGCGGGCCCTCGTCGGTGAGGATCTGCTTCCACGAGATAGTTCGCAGCACGAACGACACGAAGAACGGCAGCAGGACCAGAAAGAGGTACGTCTGCTTGCGGCGCCCGCCGTAGAAGGCGATCCAGTAGGCCATGGGGAACGCGATGGCGATCAGCAGGATCGTGGCGATCACGCCGTAGATCAGCGACCGGACGAGCTGGGTCTGATAGGCCGAGATCGCTTCCGTGTACGTCTGCCAGTGCCCGGTGAAGCGGTAGCCGGTGACGATGTCGCCCTCCTGGAGGGAGAGCGACAGCATCGTGAACATCGGCACCGCGAAGAAGATCAGCAACCAGATCCCGCCGGGCAGAACCAGCAGATAGGGAGCGATCTTTCGTCTGACGCGGCTCATATCATCCCAGCACGATAGGTTCGAAGGTCTTCTGGAACTTCTGCTGCTCGCTCGTGGCCTCGAACGACACGTAGTAGTGCAGCTTGGCGTACTCGGCGGCAGTGGGATAGACGAGCTTGCTGTCCGCGACGTCGAGCAGCGCGTCCTTGTCGTCGCCGCTCAACTTGGCCGCTCGCGCGCGCATGTCGGCCTGGGCCGCGGGCACGGGGCACACGTAGTTGATGTACTCGGCGAGCGTCGACGCGTTCGCGACCTCGTAGAAGAAGTCCATCGCCATGATGGCGTCGACCGGGTTCTTGGCCGTGACCGGGATCGTGAAGTTGTCGGTCCAGATCGTCCCGCCCTCGGCCGGGATGATGAACTTGAAGTTCGTGTTGTCGGAGAGGTTCTTCTGGAAGATGTCCCCCGACCAGGCCTGGGTCGCCCACACCTCACCGCTGCCGAGCGCCTCGATGTAGCTCTGGTCGTAGTAGTTGCGGACGAAGCCGTCGGCCTTCTGCTTCTTGAGCTCCTGGGCCGCCTTCTCCCAGTCGTCCTCGGTGGAGTCGGCCGGCTTGACACCGCTCTTCAGCAGGCCGAAGTTGGCCAGCTCCTGGATGTCGGAGAACATGCCGACCTTGCCCTTGAGCTTCGGGTTGGTCCACAGGTCGGCCAGGCCGGTGATCGGGCCGGTCTTGCTCTCGTCGTAGGCGATGCCGGTCATGCCCGAGGCGTACGGGATGCTGTAGGCGTTACCCGGGTCGAAGGCCTCTTTCTTGTACGCCTCGCCGGCG
This sequence comes from Paractinoplanes polyasparticus, assembly GCF_019710575.1. GTDB lineage: Bacteria > Actinomycetota > Actinomycetes > Mycobacteriales > Micromonosporaceae > Actinoplanes > Actinoplanes polyasparticus. Next base: position 240,789 of record NZ_JAHWFK010000019.1, read on the forward strand.
TTCTTGGCGTAGTTCGGCAGCTTCGAGTGGTCGAGCGGGGCCAGGAAGCCCGAGTCGCGGAACTGCGTGAACTGGAAGCTGTTGGTGATGACCATCAGGTCGTACCCGATGGACTGACCGGCCGACAGCTGCGGCTGCACCTTGGCGAACCAGGGGCCCATCTCCTGGATGACTTCCTGGTAGTTCACCTTGATGCCCGTCTTGGCGGTGAACTTCTTGAGCTCGGGCCGCTTCGGGTCCATGTAGAGCGGCCAGCCGGCGAAGTTCAGCGTGCCGTTCTTGACCTTGCCGTTCCAGAACTTGGCCACGGCGTCGGGCTCGGCGCTGGCCGGTGCCTGCGTGCCCTGACCCTGCACGCCGCAGGCGGCCAGGGCGGCGCCCATGCCGGCCAGGCCGGAGAGCCGGAGCGCGTCCCGACGGCCGAAGCGGCGCTGGGTCAGGCCGCGGAGCAGGGTGGGGTCGGACATGTTCGACGCAGGCATCTCAGTCTCCGATCATGTATGAGTGCTGGGGGGCCCAGGTCAGGTACACCCGGTCGCCGCGATCCGCAAGATCGTCGGCGTTCGAAGCATTTTGATCGAACACTGTGAAATCCGCGCCTGCCGCCGTCGCCACCGTGTAATTCGTTGAGGTTCCGTGATAAACGACCTCCGTCACTGTCCCGGAGAGGACGCTGCCGCCGGTCGCCTGCACGGGGGGAACGCCGCGGTGCATATCGATCTTCTCGGGACGGATCGACACCTCGAGCCTGTCTCCCTGGCGCACCGACGGGGCCGCCGGCACCACCACCCTGTCCTGCGCGGTGTAGCTGAGCACGGCCAGCCCGCCCTCGACCCGGTCCACGTGGCCGTCGACGATGTTCGACGTGCCGATGAAGCCGGCCACGAACCGCGACGCCGGGCGCTCGTAGATCTCGCGCGGCGAGCCCAGCTGCTCGATCACGCCGGCGTTCATGACCGCGATCCGGTCCGACATCGTCAGCGCCTCGCCCTGGTCGTGGGTGACGTAGACGAACGTGATCCCGACCTCGCGCTGGATCCGCTTGAGCTCGATCTGCATCTGCTGGCGCAGCTTGAGGTCGAGCGCGCCCAGCGGCTCGTCCAGCAGCAGCGCCCGCGGGCGGTTGACCAGCGCCCGGGCCAGCGCGACCCGCTGCTGCTGACCGCCCGACATCTCCCGCGGCGAGCGCTTCTCCATGCCGGTCAGCGACACGATCTCGAGGATCTCGGCGACCCGGCGGCTGATCTCGCTCTTGGCGACCTTCTTGCGCTCCAGGCCGAAGGCGACGTTCTGGTACGTGTTGAGGTGGGGGAACAACGCGTACGACTGGAACACCATGTTGACGTCGCGCTTGTTGGCCGAGACGTTCGTGACGTCGTTGCCGTCCAGGAAGACCTTGCCCGCGGTGGGCTCCTCGAAGCCCGCGATCATCCGCATCGTCGTGGTCTTGCCGCAGCCCGACGGGCCCAGCAGCGAGAAGAACTCACCCTGCCCGATCGCCAGGTCGGTGCGCTTGACGGCGGGCACCGTCTCGCCGTGCGACAGGTAGTTCTTGTTCACGCCGACGAACTCGATCGCCGGGGTGCCGCCGGCCGGCGGCGCCGACCGGGCGCGTACCGCGCTGTGCTGGGGGGTGGTCATCGAGGGCTTCCTCTTCGCGGTGGGGGGTATATGTCAGCCGAGGTAGCTCATGACGTGCTTGATCCGGGTGTACTCCTCGAACCCGTACATCGAAAGGTCCTTGCCGTACCCGGAGTGACCGAAGCCGCCATGCGGCATTTCCGACACGAACGGCAGATGAGTATTGATCCAGACGGCCCCGAAGTCGAGCCGGCGGGAGACCCGCATCGCACGCCCGTGGTTCTGGGTCCACACGCTCGCGCTCAGTCCGAAGCGGACGTCGTTGGCCCAGCGGACCGCCTCGGCCTCGTCGTCGAACTGCTGAACGGTGATGACCGGGCCGAACACCTCGTCCTGGACCATCTCGTCGCGCTGCTGGAGACCGGCCACGACGGTCGGCTCGAGGAAGTAGCCGCGCTCGCCGATCCGCTTGCCGCCGGCCACGATGCTCGCGTGGTCGGGCGTGCGGTCGAGGAAGCCCTGCACCCGGGCGAGCTGCGCGGCGTTGTTGACCGGCCCGAAGTAGGCATCGGTGTCGGCCGGCGCGCCGACCCTGGTGTTCCGGGCCGCCTCGGCCAGGGCGTCGGTGAAGTCGGCGGCCACCCGGCCGTGCACCAGCACCCGGGTCGCCGCCGTGCAGTCCTGACCGGCGTTGAAGTAGCCTGCGCCCGCGATCGCCGCGGCCGTGGCGGCGATGTCGGCGTCGTCGAAGACGATCACCGGCGCCTTGCCGCCCAGCTCCAGGTGGGCCCGCTTGAGGTCGGCGGCGGCCGAGACCGCCACCTCCGTGCCGGCCCGGGTCGACCCGGTGATCGAGACGAGCTGCGGCGCCGGGTGGGCGACCAGGGCCCGGCCGGTGCCGCGGTTGCCGCAGACGACGTTGAGGACGCCCGGCGGCAGGAACTCGGCGGCGATCTCGGCCAGCAGCAGGGTGGAGACCGGGGTGGTGTCGGACGGCTTGAGGACGACCGCGTTGCCGGCCGCGACGGCGGGGGCGAACTTCCAGACCGCCATGACCATCGGATAGTTCCACGGGGTGATCTGCGCGCAGACGCCGATCGGCTCGCGCCGCACGTACGACGTGTGGTCGCGCAGGTACTCCCCCGCGGACTTGCCTTCCAGGATGCGCGCCGCGCCCGCGAAGAAGCGCAACTCGTCGAGGAGCGGACCCATCTCCTCGGCCCGCGTGGCCTCGACCGGCTTGCCCGTGTTGCGGCACTCGGCGTCGATGATCTCGTCGGCCCGCGCCTCGACCGCGTCGGCCAGCCGCAGCAGGGCCCGCTGCCGCTCGGCCGGAGTGGCGTCGCGCCAGGCCTCGAAGCCGGCGTCGGCCGCGGCCATCGCCGCGTCCACGTCCTGCTCGGACGAGACCGGGGCCAGCGCGTAGGCCTCCCCGGTGCTGGGGTCGATCACCTCGGAGGTGACCCCGTCGACCGTGCCGGTGTAGTCCCCACCGACGAAGTTGCGCAGAACGGGCAGCGCGGTGCTCACGAAATAAGACCTCCCGTAGCGGGCCTGTGACAGCTCCCACACGAACGACTGCGAGACCTTGACACAGACGAAGGACAGAAGACAAGGGAATCCGAAACTAATTTCCAAACCTGAAACGGAATCGGCGCTCAGGAGGCGTCCGAGCTACGCAATCGCGCGTTCGCCTGTGTAATACCTGTCGGCCACGTCCAGTGCCCGGTCGAGGATGTCGAGCCCCTCGCGCACCTCGGCGGCGGTGACCGTGCAGGGCGGCGCGACGTGCACCCGGTTGAAGTGGGTGAAGGGCCAGAGGCCCTGCTCCTTGCACGCCGCGGCCAGCTCGTTCATCGGTCCGGCGGCCGCCCCGGAGGCGTTGAACGGTACCAACGGCTCGCGGGTGGCGCGGTCGCGGACGAGCTCGACCGCCCAGAACACGCCGAGACCCCGCACCTCGCCGACGCTCGGATGCCGGGCGGCCAGTTCGGCCAGGCCGGGCGCGATCACGTCGTCGCCGATCATGCGGGCGTGCTCGACGATCCCCTCCTCCTTGAAGATCTGGATGGACGCGACGGCCGAGGCGCACGCGAGCGGGTGGCCCGAGTAGGTGAGGCCGCCCGGGAACGGCCGCTCCCGGAACGTCTCCGCGATCTCGTCCGAGATGATCACGCCGCCCAGCGGCAGGTACCCCGAGTTGACGCCCTTGGCGAAGGTGATCAGGTCGGGCGCCACGCCCCAGCGGTCGACGGCGAACCACTCCCCGCACCGCCCGAAGCCGGCCATCACCTCGTCGGCGATGAACACGATGCCGTACGCGTCGCAGATCTCCCGCACGCCCCGCAGGTAGCCCGGCGGCGGGACGAGGATGCCGTTGGTGCCCACGACGGTCTCGATCAGCACGGCGGCGATCGTGCCGGCGCCCTCGAAGACGATCGTGTCGCGCAGGTGCTGCAGGGCCCGCTCGGTCTCCTGCTCGGGCGTCTGCGAGTAGAACGGCGACCGGTACGGGTACGGACCCCAGAAGTGCACCACGCCGACCGCGGTCGGCTCGTTGGCCCAGCGGCGCGGGTCGCCGGTGGCGGTGATCGCGGTCGACGTCGAGCCGTGGTAGCTGCGGTAGGTGGAGAGCACCTTGTGGCGGCCGGTGTGACCGCGGGCCATCCGGATCGCGTTCTCGTTGGCCTCGGCGCCGCCGTTGGTGAAGAAGACCTTGTTCAACTTCTCCGGCGCGAGCTCGCTGATCAGCCGGGCTGCCTCCCCGCGCTTGTCGTTGGCGAAGGCCGGTTGGATGGTGCAGAGTCTGGCCGCTTGCTCCTGGATCGCCTGGACGAGCCGCGGGTGCTGGTGTCCGATGTTGACGTTGACCAGCTGTGACGAGAAGTCCAGATATTTCGTGTTCTCGTAGTCCCAGAAGTAGCTGCCGCTCGCCCCTGCGATCGGGAGCGGGTTGATCAGGCCCTGGGCTGACCAGCTGTGGAAGACGTGGGCGCGGTCGTCTTCTCTCACCTGCGCGTCGCTCATCGGTTTGTGGGGAAGCCGAGGTCGACGCTGGAGGTGCCCGGGTCGGGCCAGCGCGAGGTGACGACCTTGGAGCGCGTGAAGAAGTGGATGCCGTCCGGCCCGTACATGTGGGTGTCGCCGAACAGCGAGGCCTTCCAGCCGCCGAACGAGTAGTAGGCGACCGGCACCGGGATCGGCACGTTGACGCCGACCATGCCCGCGTTCACGTCGAACTGGAACTGCCGGGCCGCGCCGCCGTCGCGGGTGAAGATGGCGGTGCCGTTGCCGTACTCGTTGTCGTTGACGAGCTGCAGGGCTTCGGCGTACGTCTGGACGCGCACCACGGACAGCACGGGCCCGAAGATCTCGTCGACGTAGACGTCCATGTCCGGCTTGACGTTGTCGAGCAGCGTGACGCCGAGGAAGTAGCCGTTGCCCGGCAGGTCGGCCTCGCGGCCGTCGGCGACGACCGTGGCGCCCTCCGCCGAGCCCTTGGCGATGTAGCCGGCGACCTTCTCGCGGTGCTGGGCGGTGATGAGCGGGCCCATCTGCGATTCGGGGTCGGTGCCGTCGCCGATCTTCAACTTGGGCAGGCGGGCCGCGATCGCGTCGACCAGCGGGCCGGCCACGTCGCCCACGGCCACCACGACCGAGACGGCCATGCAGCGCTCGCCGGCCGAGCCGTAGGCGGCGCTGACCGCGGCGTCGGCGGCCGCGTCGAGCTCGGCGTCGGGCAGCACGACCATGTGGTTCTTGGCGCCGCCGAGGGCCTGCACGCGCTTGCCGTGCGCGGTGCCCGTCTCGTAGATGTACCGGGCGATCGGGGTCGAGCCGACGAAGCTGACCGCGGCGATGTCCGGGTGGGTCAGCAGGGCGTCGACGGCCTCCTTGTCGCCGTTGACGACGGTGAACACGCCCTCGGGCAGGCCGGCCTCCTGCCAGAGCCGGGCCAGGAAGAGCGCCGACGACGGGTCCTTCTCGCTGGGCTTGAGGACGAAGGCGTTGCCGGCCGCGATGGCCGTGGTGCACATCCACAGCGGCACCATGGCCGGGAAGTTGAACGGGGTGATGCCGGCGACCACGCCCAGCGGCTGCTTGATCGAATAGACGTCGACCCCGGTGGCCGCCTGCTCCGAGAAGCCGCCCTTCATCAGGTGCGGGATGCCGGTGGCGAACTCGGCGTTCTCGAGGCCGCGGGCCACCTCGCCCGCCGCGTCGGACAGGACCTTGCCGTGCTCGCTGGTGATGATCGCGGCGAGCTCACCGCTCTTCGCGGCCAGCAACTCACGAAACTTGAACAGCACCGCGGCCCGCTTCGACAACGACGCGGAACGCCACGACTTCGCGGCCTCCTTCGCGACGGCGACGGCCCGGCCGACCTCCTCGGCCGAGGCGAGATCCACTTCCGCGGTCTGCTCGCCGGTCGCGGGGTTGAAGACGGGGCCGACGCGGCCCGAGGCGCCGGCGCGCTCAGAGCCGCCGATCCAGTGCGCGATTCGATTCATGGCCCGAGATTACGTACCACCTCTGGACCGAACAATGCAGGAAACGTACTGTCACAAAATGTTCGCGGAGATAAGATCCAGACTGGCCGATGTCTCCGCGCGCGGCCTGGCCGAAGCCGTGGGACGGGCGGTGGGCGACGGCGCGCTGCCGCCGGGCAGCAGACTTCCGCCGGTACGCCGGGTGGCCGCCGAGCTGCACATGTCGCCCACCACGGTCAGCGCAGCCTGGCAATTGCTGCGCCGCTCGGGAACCATCCAGACCGACGGACGTCGCGGCACCGTCGTCGCCACGTCGCGGGCCGACGGACCGGGCCGCTACCGCGCGGCTCTCCGCGGGCGTTCCGGCTTCGCGCTGGACCTGTCGACCGGCGTACCGGACCCGCAGTTGCTGCCCGCCCTGCCGGCGCTGGCCGGTCCCTCCCCCGCACCGACCAGCTATCTGGACGAGCCCGTGCTCCCGGAACTGGCGGCGCTGCTGCGCGACCGGTGGCCCTACCTCCCCGACCGCCTGGCCATCTTCGACGGCGCGATGGACGCCGTCGACCACGTCGCGTGCTCCCTGCTCCGCATCGGCGACCGGGCCGTGGTCGAGAACCCGTGCTTCCCACCGCTGCTGGACCTGCTCGAATTCCTCGGCGTCCAGCCGATCGCGGCCGCCACCGACGCCGAGGGCATGCTCCCCGACTCCCTGGCGGCCGCGCTGGATCACCGCCCCGCCGCGGTCTTCCTGCAGCCGCGCGCGCACAACCCCACCGGCGCGTCGTGGTCCGCGCCCCGGGCTGCCGCTCTGGCCGCCGCGCTGGCCGCGAGCCCCCAGGTGTACGCCGTGGAGGACGACTCGGCCGGCGACGTCTCCTCGGCTCCCCTGCACTCATTGGGCGCCCACTTGCCCCGGCAGACGATCCACGTGCGAAGCTTCGCCAAGTCCCACGGCCCCGACCTGCGCCTGGCCGCGGTCGCGGGGCCCGCCGCCGCGCTGGACCCCGTCCTCGAGCGCCGCCTGCTGGGCCAGGGCTGGACGAGCCGCCTGCTCCAACACGTGCTGCTGACCCTGCTGACCGACCCCGCCTCGGTAGCCGCCGTCCGGGCCGCCCGCGACGAGTACGCCCGCCGCCGCCACCTGATCGTGTCCGCCCTGCGCCGCCAGGGCCTGCCCCAGCCCGCCGGCGACGGCCTGAACCTGTGGCTGCCCGTGCGCGACGAGCCGGCCGCCCTGATCTCCCTGGCCAGCAACGGCATAGCGGCCGCCGCCGGCACCGCCTTCACGGTCACCCCCACCGACCCCCACCTGCGCGTGACCGTAGGCCTGATCACCACCGGCCACGAGGCCATAGCCGCCCACCTGGCCGAGGCAGCCCACTCCCCCGCCCTGGCCGCACCCCGCTGACGACATTGACGTCCGACAACTAGTCATGCGACGATTCCGCACATGAGCGCATGCGACACTTTGCCCATGACGGAGGCAAGGCTCGACCAACCCGATCCGTGGACGGAGACGGAGTATCTGGCGCTCGGCGAGACGAAGAGCCGGATCGAGTTGGTAAACGGGGGACTGCTGGTGAGCCCGGCGCCGGACAGAGCCCACCAGGGCATCAATTTCCAGCTCATGCGGATCCTGTTCGAACCGGCCGAAGCTGCGGGCCTGCGCACGTTTCACGAGTCGAACGTCCGGCTGGCCTCGAACCAGATCCTCATTCCCGACCTGATCATCGGGCACATGAGCCGCCATGGAGGCGTGTGCGACGCGTCCGAGGTGGTGCTGATCGGCGAGATCCTGTCGCCGAGCACGGCATCCGTCGACCGAAGCCTCAAGAGGCAGCTCTACGCCATGGCGAAGGTCGACTGGTATCTGACGGTCGAGCCTGACATGAGCGCCTACGAGTCCGTCACGCTGCGCCTGCTGCGGCGCGAGGGCGACGACTACGAAGAGGTCGCCGTGGCCAAGCAGGGCGAGACGCTGCACCACGACCAGCCCTTCCCCATCGTGATCCCCACCGCGGCACTCGTCTGACCGACCAGGGCGCGCGGGCAGCGCCACCTCGCCCGACTGACCTTCAGCGCCTGCCTGTGCCGCACCATAGCTTCGCCCCAGCTGCCGACGCGGGCGATCCGCATGCCCCCGCACTGGCCGCAACTGGTTGACGATCGTCATCTTGACATATGACAACTGGGCGCGTGACCATCCAGGACATGAGCGCACGCGACAACGTGCCGACGACCGAGGCGAACTTCAACCACCCGGGCCCATGGACCGAGGAGGAGTATCTTGCGCTCGGCGAGACGACGAATCGAATTGAGCTGATAGACGGCGGCCTCTGGGTAAGCCCGGGACCGAGCTTGGCTCACCAGGGCATATTGCACGTCGTTCACGCAGCGCTGCACCCCACCGCGCGCGCCGCGAACCTGAAGGTCTTCGACGGCATCAACGTTCAGCTGGGCCCGAACCGGCTGCTGATCCCCGACCTCGCGGTGGTGAGTCCGGAGATCAGGGTCACGACAGTGGTCGGGGCCGCCGACGTCACCCTCGTCGCGGAGGTCGTCTCGCCGAGTAGCAAAGCGATGGACAGCGGCCAGAAGCGGGAGTTCTACGAGGCCGCAAAGATCGACTGCTACCTGCTGATCGAGCCGCACATGCCCGACTACGACGAGGTCACGCTTCGCCTGTTCCGTCAGCGGCGTAACCGCTACGTCGAGGTAGCCACGGCAAAGCCGGGCGAGGTCCTGATCGCGGATTCACCCTTCCGCATCGAGCTCGACACGAACGAACTAGTGAACTTCTGATCCCCACGGAGGCCGGCCCCGAAACTGGCCGGCGCAGTCGCGGCGGATCCGCGACAACGGGTGAGGCGAGCCGCTTTACTTACGGCTCCGGGGTATGCGGCGAATCGCTTCGCATGCCCGGGATCGTCGTGCTCGGACCCCCTCGGATGGTCGGCCCGGCCGCGATCCAGCTGGCCCTGCCGGCCGGCGCGTCCCGGGTCATCGCTGCCGTCATCGAGGCGTCCCGGATCGCCGCGAACATCAGCCTCCCCTGAGAGCCCGGACAAGCCGAACGGCAGCCGTTGACATGAGTCACCTAGTCGTCCGACAATTTACGGGTGACGGAGGGCAGGCTGCAGCGACGTGGTGAGCCCTGGGAAGACTTGGGCCCGATGACTGCGGGCGACGTGGGCTATCGGTTGGAAGGGGTAGAGGGCGAGGTGCTGCCCAGCCTCACGCCGACCGTGCCTCACCAGAGCGTGGCCCACTTGCTGGTGCGGTCCCTCCGCAGCACGGCTCGCCGGGCCGGCCTGGGCGCCCACGGTGCGGTGCTGATGCGGCTCGGCCCCGGCCGCCTGCTCGTGCCTGACCTCGTGGTTGCCCGGGTCGACCGGCTCGCCGCCTTCGCCGAGGCCGCCGATACGGCTCTCGTCGGTGAGATCACCCGGCCCGGCGCCGACCCCGCCGGAACCCCCAACCGGATCGAGCACTACGCGGCAGCCGGGATCCCGTGGTTTCTGTTGACACAACCCGAATCGGCCGAGCACAAGGCCGTCAGCCTCCGGCTCTTCCACCTCAGCGGCGGCCGCTACCTCGAACACACGTCGGCCTCCCCCGGCCAGATCCTGGTCGCCAAAGAGCCGTTTCCCTTCCGCATCCGAACCACAGACCTGGTCGTGTTCTGACACGACCTCCGAGTGCGGGTTCCACCGGCAGCGACACCAATTCCCGGGTCACGGCTCCTCGCCGCCGAAGCCGAATCGATCGGCTTGCTCATCTCAGCGCTCATCCTGGGTCATGGGTCCTTGCCCCAGTGGCCGAGGGGAACATTTGCCCTCTGCCGACAGCCGGGAGTCGAGTCGGGGGGCGCCACCCCCGGAGGACCGGAGTGATCACCCCCTCTGCGCTGCTCGAGACGCCGTTACGGACGTGGCGGCCGGGAGCACGAAGTTGAGCAACAGGACCAGCAGTTCCTCGGCCACCGAGTAGTGCTCGACGAGGACGCCCAGGAGCAGGTTGACGACCTGGAGGGCCAGCCAGAGCGGGACGAAGACGGCGGCGGCCGTGCGGAGGGCGGTTTCCCGGGTGGCGTGCGGGACCAGCAAGCCGGCCAGTAACGCGATCGCGGCCCACAGGGTCACGCCGGCCACGGTGAACCAGAACAGGCGGACGCCGCCCAGCGGCGGGCCGTCGGGCCAGGCCCACCACGCGGCGCCGGCCACGGCGGTGGGGACGCCGAAGACCGGCAGCAGAGCCATCGCTTCTTCGGACGGCCGGTAGCCGGCGGAGAAGACGCCTATGCCCGCGTTGACGACCGACAGCGCCAGCCAGAGCGGGGCGAAGACGCCGAACGTGACCGCGCCGGGCGCCTCGCGGGCGAACAGCTCAGTCAGCAGCAGGACTGTGCCGGCCAGCAGGATGCCGGCCAGCAGGAAACGGGGCAACCGCACGGCAACCACCTCGCAGGACAACCGATGAGAGGCCGAAGTCTGCCACTCGCGGACGCCTCGTCGAGTTGCCTGTGGATAACCATGGCACCGTCCGGCAGAGCGTTGTGGACAACCGGATTCGGGCCCCTCCGAGGCAGTAGCGTCGGGTTCTGCCCTCGGTCAGGAGCGGGGGCGGAAGCTGTCGAAGACGAGCTGCAGGTCGTCCCGGTAGCGCGCCCAGGAACTGTCCGGGGTCTGCCAATAGAAGCCGTAGGCCTGAGTCTTGGAGGTGATGACGCCACGGTTGTTGACGTGCTGGCGAGTGCCGTTGCGGGTGAAGGTGAACTCCCAGTCGGCGGCCTTCTGGAAGTAGTCGACCTCGCGGATGTGGATCTCGCGGTAGGAGGGGAAGTCGCCGCGGGCCACGCGGTAGTCGGCCTTGCCTCGCCAGTCGGCCACGGGGTTGGGCGCGGGCTTCCTCGTCTGGTCGATGCCGAGGACGCGGCCGGTCCTGCTGTCGCGGAAGTACACCATGGTCCCCTCCCGCGAACGGGTCCAGCCCTCAGGGACGTAGACGGCGAAGCCGGTCCGGTCCTGGTAGTCGCGCCACCCGTCGGGAAGTTCGGGCAGGCCGGATCCCGAGCCGGCGCCGCTGTCGTCGTCGGCGCCGGTGGGTGACGGCGTCGCCGAGGCCGGGGAAGACGCGGAGGTGGCGGGGGCCGCGGCGGGATCCGAGGTGCTGGGTGAGGACGACGGCTGGCCGGGCGCCGAGACGGCCGGCGCGCCGGCGCGGGTGTTCGCTTCGCCGTCCGGGCCGGACCCTGTGACGTTCCAGACGACCACGCCCGCGATCACGGCGACCACGGCCGCGGCGGCGGCCAGGAGCCAGCGCCGGGTCGGCGACCTGTCCGGTCGTGTGTCGGAATCGAGCGGGACCGGAGTCGCACGGCCGCGATAGGCCGGGGCCGGCCCGGGCACCGCCGAACCGGCCTCGGACGACGAACGCTGCGCGATGCGGTCGCCGGGCGAGGCGGCTTCGGTCGCCGGCGTGACGTGGGTCGGCGTGGAGGGGGTGTTGGGCGACACTGCGTCGTCGCGCGTTGAGGCGATGCCGCCAGAAGCACCGGCCACTGGCGGAGCGTCGCGCGTTGACTCGGAGGCACTGGCCGGCGCTGCGTCGTCTTGCGTTGACGCGGGGATGCCGGACCGCGCCGCGCGGTCGGGGGACGCCGCACCGTCGCGCGTTGACCCGGGGGCGCCGGCCGGCGCTGCGTCGTCTCGCGCTGAGGCGATGCCGCCAGAAACGCCGGCCACTGGCGGAGCGTCGCGCGTTGACTCGGAGGCGCCGGCCCTCGCTGCGCGGACGGCGGACGCCGCCCCATCGCGCGTTGACCCCGGGGCACTGGCCGGCGGTGTGCCGTCGTGCGGCGCGGCAGTACCCGCAGAGACGCCAGCCGACCCCGCACCGTCGCCCGTTGAGCCGGAGCCGCCAGCCGACCCCGCACCGTCGCCCGTTGAGCCGGAGCCGCCAGCCGACCCTGCACCGTCGCCCGTTGAGCCGGGGGTGCCGGCCGGCACTGTGCCGTCGCCCGTTGAGGCGGGGACGCCGGACCGCCCAACGACATCACGCTCGGAGGCATTGCCGACCGGGACGCCAGCCGACACAGCGTCGTCGCCCGTTGACGCGGGCGCGGCAGCCGGCGCTGTGCCGTCGCGCGTTCCGGCAGACACGTCAGGCGAAACAGCGTCGTCGCCCGTTGACGCGGGCCCGGCGGCCGGCGCTGTGCCGTCGCGTGTTCCGGCAGAGACGTCAGGCGACGCCGCACCGTCGCCCGTTGAGGCGGGGGCGGCGGCCGGCGGTGCGCCGTCGCGGCTGGTGGGGATGGCGACCGGCGCTGCATCGGCGCGCATCGCGGCGGGGGCGCCGGATGGCGTTGCGGCAGCGCCGGCTGGAGTCGATTCCGGGGCCGGCCGCTGCGCTGGGATACGAGGGGCGGCCGGATTCTCGGGGGATGGCACCGGGTCGCCGGTTGCCGGGTGGGGGTTGAGGACTGCGGGGAGGGCGTCGGTGGTGGCGGCCTCGGGGTGGGCGGGAACCAGCGCGTGCCCGTACGCGCCGGAGGCGGCCTCGCGCAGCAGGTGCTCGGCCTCGGCGGCGTTGATCCGCTCGGCGGGGTTCTTGCGCAGCAGACCTTTCAGCACCGGCTCCAGCGGGCCGGCCCGGCGCGGCGGGTCGGGTTCGTCGGCGGCCAGCGCGGTCAGGCTGGCCAGCGCCGACGCACGGTGGAACGGGGAATGGCCCTCGACGGCGGCGTACAGCGTCGCCCCCAGCGACCACAGGTCCGAGGCCATGCCGGCTGTGCCGTCGCGGGCCCGTTCCGGTGACATGTATTCGGGGGACCCGATCAGCATGTCCGAGCTGCTGATCTGGCTGTCGCCCTCGATGGTGGCGATGCCGAAGTCGGTCAGCAGCACCCGGCCGTCGTCGGCGAGCAGGACGTTGGCCGGCTTCACGTCGCGGTGGTCCACGCCGGCGGCGTGGGCGGCTCGGAGCGCAGCCAGCAGGTCGAGGCCGACCCGGGCGGCGCGGCGCGGGTCGAGCGGGCCCGAGGTGCGCAGCACCTCCTGCAGGGAGCTGGACGGCACGTACGCCATGACGATCCAGGCGCGGCCGTCCACATCGAGCACGTCGAAGACCTGCACCACGTTGGGGTGGCCGAGCCGGGCCGCGGCGCGGGCCTCGCGGAGGGTGCGGCGGTGGACGGCGTTCCGGTCCGAGGCCTGCAGGTCGGCGGGAAGCAGCACCTCCTTGATCGCCACTTCGCGTTGCAGCACCTCGTCGCGGGCCTGCCAGACCTTGCCCATGCCACCCACGCCCAGGGTTTCACCCAAGCGGTAACGACCGGCGATGAGAGGCATGTGAGGCCCCTTACCCGGCTGTGGCCGAGATCAGACCTGTGCACGTGTCCTTATCGGTCGCGGAATGTGCAATACTTCCGGAACTCCGAATCGAAAGTTTCGCCGGAGTTCGTGGGGCAGGCGAGGAGAGTCCATGGCCGCGACCGGAAGACGCGTCACTATCGCGACCATTGCCGAGGCCGCCGGGGTGAGTGTGCCCACGGTGTCGCGGGTGCTCAATGGGCGTACGGATGTCTCCCCGGAGACGCGCGACCGCATCGAGCATCTGCTGCGGGAGCACGATTATCGGCCTCGTAACTCTCGGCAGCCGCTGCGCGCCGGATTGATCGACCTCGTTTTTCACGATCTCGACAGCCCGTGGGCGGTCGAGCTGATCCGCGGCGTCGAAGAGGTCACCCACGCCGCCGGGGTCGGCACCGTGGTGTCGGCCGTGCACCGGCGCACCGCGTCGACCCGGCAGTGGCTGCAGAATCTGCGGTCGCGCCAGTCCGACGGCGTGGTCCTGGTCATCTCGGACGGGGCCGGCCCGGTCTACACCGAGCTCCACCGGCTGAACGTCCCGATGGTGATCATCGACCCGGCCGGCGGGGCCGCGTCCGACGTGCCGACGATCGGCGCCACGAACTGGTCGGGCGGTCGCAGCGCCACCGAGCATCTGATCTCGCTCGGCCACCGCCGCATCGGCCTGGTCGAGGGGCCGCGCAATCTGCTGTGCAGCCGTGCTCGTCTTGACGGCTACCGCGCCGCTCTCGAATCCGCCGGCCTGCGGGTCGACCGGCGGCTGATCGAGCCGGGCGACTTCAGCCACGAGGGCGGTTTCGCGGCCGCCCAGCGGCTGCTCGACCGCGACGACCCGCCGACCGCGATCTTCGCGTCGAGCGACCAGATGGCGCTGGGCGTCTACGAGGCGGCCCGGCTCAAGGGCATCCGGGTGCCCAACGACCTGAGCGTGGTCGGCTTCGACGACCTGCCCGAGGCCCGCTGGTCGTCGCCGCCGCTGACGACCGTCCGTCAGCCGCTGGCCGACATGGGCGGGCTCGCCGCGCGAACCGTCTTGCGACTGTCTCGCGGCGAGCCCATCGAAACCCCCCGGGTGGAGCTGGCGACCGAGCTCGTCGTCCGGGAGAGCACCGTCCTACTTGCCGAATCCCGCCGTTAGACCACTCAGCAGCTGGCGCCGGCCGATCGCGTAGAGCAGGACGATCGGGACGGTCGTGAGCACGACCGAGGCGGCGATGGCGGGGATGTTGATACC